>NZ_WOTB01000024.1 GCF_011516835.1 Acetobacter musti
GCTCAGGGACCGGCGGCGGGTCGCAACCCGCTACGACAGATGCCCGACCGTCTTCTTCTCAGCCATCTGTCTCGCTGAAACCGTCATGTTCTGGCCAGGAGTCCTGAGCCTAGGGTCGATGGGACTACTTCCCTCATGGGGCGCGGGACGAAGCACCGCAAAACAGCCCTGCTGACGCGGTTGTACCAGAACCAGCTTCCTGAAAAAATGGCCGGCTTCAAAAAGACGAAGTGTTTTCTCAGGGCTTTGCCCCGAACCCCACAAAGGGACGCAGTCCCTTTGATCCCGGTTTGTTAAACATAAAGGGGTGAAGGGGTCCCGACCCCTTCCGGGTGCAGGGCAGAGTCCTGCTTCGTCTCCTGTTTGCAGAACGAGCGGAGCCTGGGACGGGCAGGAGCCGGGATTCAGGGCGGTGTCACGCGATCAGAGCCGGCTCGATCCGTCCTTCGGCATCGACCCTGAACTCGGCCTTGCCGGTGCTCAGCAGAATACGGCTGTGTTCGAGCGCACCACGGTCGGCACAGAACGTGACGCGGGTGATGCTCATCAGCGCGGCATTTTTCGTCATGCCCAGCCATCGCGCGGTTTCGTCATCCGTCTTCTGCAGGCTGATGGAGACATCGGCATGATCGATACTGAGCCGGAGATGACGCGTCAGGATAAGGGCTGAGGACATCGAGCGGGCGACGTCCCGTGAAATCAGATCGATGAATTCCGGCGGATACCAGACTTCCGTGACGGCGACGGGATTGTCATTGACCCGGAAGCCGCGACGGAGAAACAGCGCCCTGTCCTTCAGTCCCAGCGCCTGGCGAACATCCGGCGGAGGCGCCGCCTCGCCAAAGGTCAGCAGCTCCGTCTCCGGAGCCAGTCCCTGTGCCGCGAGAACATCGCCGAGAGAGTAGATCGCGCTCTGCCGTCCGTCCCGTCTGACGTCGCTGACGAAGGTGCCTCTGCCGTGACGCCGCACCACGAGTCCGCGTTCGGCGAGGTGGGAGAGAGCCTGACGCACCGTGATGCGGCTGACCGCGTACAGACGGCACAGTTCGGCTTCGGACGGCAGGCGTTCCATGAACCGGGCGTCCTGTCCGATCCGCCGGTCGATATCGGCTGCGAGCTGCAGATAGAGCGACGTCGGCGCCGTATCATCGAGGGCTGAAGCCAGCGTGTCCCCGCCTCCGGTCATCTTGTCTGTTCTCTCATTGCAAATCCGTATTGATTTTCGGGCGACGAGGTTATAGGACGACATATAACAACTCAGAACGTCCTGTGTTGAGACAGACTGCCGAAGGCGGTGTGTGTCAACTCGAAATCCATCATTCAGCAGCACCATTCAGGAACCCGGCTATGAGGCGATCATTCCTCCTGCTCACGATTCTCTCTAATGGTGTCATCCTGACAGCCGCCGACGCGGCAGACCCGGTCCACCGCACGGCTGCGGCACACCGTCGCCATACGGCAAAGCCGGCTGCGAGCGCGCCGCCCCCGCCGGCTTCATCAGCGAAACCGGCTGCCAGAACGGCGACCGGCCCGACCCGCTTCGAAGCAAAGCAGGCGGAAGCGGTGAAAATTGTCCGGCAGACCTTCGGCGGCGGGCATATGACCCCGCAGGCGGGAGTGAAAAGCGTGTCGCAGATCACACACGACTTCATTGCGAAACAGGCGCCGACGCCGAACGTATTCCGGCTGCTGTCCTCGCTGCCCGGGGCGAACGTGGCGAGCGCCGACCCCTATGGCATGGTCAGCGGCAACATGACGGTGCGCGGCATGAACAGCGACCAGATCGGGTTTACGCTGGAAGGGGCGCCGCTGAATGACATCGGATCGTATATGGCGTTTCCGACGGAATGGGTGGATTCCGAGAACCTCGATGAAGTGACGATGCAGCAGGGCTCGGCCAATCTCGATTCGCCGGTGATCGGCGCATCGGGCGGAATCACGACGATGCGGCTGATCGACCCCTCGACGAAGTTCGGCGGCACGGTGGCGGGTTCTTACGGATCTTATCACACGCATCGCGAATATGCCCGGCTGAACAGCGGTCTTATCGGCAATACGGGCATCCGGGCGTTTGTGGCGTGGTCGCATCTGGAGGAGCCGCATTTTCGCGGCAAGGGCGACGATCACAAGCAGCATGTCGATTTCAAGATGCTGAAGGACTGGGACAACGGCAGCCGGAGCACGGTGGCGCTGACCTTCGATGATTCGATGAAGGTTGCGTATCTGTCGCCATCTCTCGCGCAGTGGCAGGAATACGGACGCAAGGCGAATTATGCGGAGGATTACAAGCCGAACGATCCGACATACTGGAAACTGCATCAGAGTCCGTACCGGGTTCTGATTCTGAGCGCGCCGCAGAAGATTGTGATCAACCGGCATCTTGGTTTTGATTTCACACCGTATTTCTACTGGAATTCCGGAACCATCGCATCCTCTTCGGTGGTGAATGAGAGCGCGGTGTATTCCGGCACGCAGAAATATCAGATCGATCTGAACCATAACGGCGTGATCGGGGACAAGGTTCTGATGTATACGGGCATTGGCACGCCCTATGTTTACCGCCCCGGTCTTGTCTCGAAAATGCATTACACGTTCGGGAACCATACGATCGTGTTCGGTGACTGGTTCGACTGGTCGCGCGAGCGGAACGTGACGGCGTATTCAGCGATCGGCGCGAATGGCGGCCCGCAGAATGTATGGGGCTATAAGGACGATATCACACTGCCCAACGGACAGCGGCTTGCGAACTACGACAATCTGACCGTGACGAAAGTCAATTCCCTGTTCTTCGGCGATACGTATTCGGCGATGCAGGACCGTCTGCATCTTGAGGCGGGCGTGAAGCAGACGATGGTGAACCGCAAGGCGTATAACTATCTGCCGGGGGCGCAGTATGAGAGCGGAAACAACTCATCGGTAACGACGCCCAATCTTGGCGGGCGCTATCGTTTTGACGATCATCACCAGATTTTCGGCAGTGTATCGACGAATTTCCGGACGCCGACGCTGAACACGCTCTATGACACGTACAGCGCGAGCACGGGGGCGGTGACGACACAGGCCAATCCTGGCCAGAAGACGGAATATTCGATCGAGGAAGAGATCGGCTACCGTTATCAGGACAGCGTTCTGAGCGGATCGGTAACGTTCTTCAATTACAACTTCACGAACCGTCAGGTTTCCACACAGGTTATCATCAATAACGCGCAGGTGACGCAGAACATCAACGCGGGCGGCCAGACCACGCGCGGCGTGGATGTCGAGCTTGGCACGCGGCCGTGGCATCACATCTCGGCTTATGTTTCTGCCGAATATCTGAATGCGCGGATCGACAGCAACTATCAGGTCGGCGCGGATTATCTGCCGACGAAGGGTAAGCAGGCGGTGCGCAGCCCGAACGTGCAGGCCTCCGTCGGGATGGATTATGATGACGGGACGTTCTTCGCCGGATTCCAGGTGAAGTATGTCGGACGGCAGTTCTCGACATTCATGAACGATCAGGCGATGCCCGGTTATGTCAATGCCGATATGAATTTCGGCTACCGGGCGCCGAAGGTCTGGCGGACGCGGCCGGAGTTCCGCCTGAACCTTCTGAATGTGGGCGACAACAAGTATCTTTCCGGACCGGCGGGTATTGCGGCATCATCGCGGGCCACGAGAGGGATTTACGGGACGATGATCGCAGCAACAGGAACACCGACCTATTATGTCGCCGGCGGGTTCGCCGCCATGATTACCGGCAGCGTCGGGTTCTGAGGCGTTGGGAAAAGCCGTTGCCGGGCTGGACCGGTTTTTCGGGCTCAGCCGCGCGGGAACGACCGCCGGGCGTGAGGTCATCGCAGGGCTGACGACATTCGCGGCGATGGTCTACTGCGTCGCGGTCAATCCGATGATTCTGGCGGCGGCGGGCATGGACCGGGCCAGCGTGCTCACCGCGACCTGCCTGATCGCGATTTTTTCGACCGGCATGGTCGGGCTTCTCGCCAATCTGCCGCTGGGTCTTGCGCCGGCAATGGGGTCCAACGTGATTTTCGCGTGGGTTCTCGTCGTGCAGATGCAGGTGCCCTGGCCTGCCGCGCTGGCGGTCGTGTCGCTCACGGGCATGATTTTTCTGATTCTCACGCTGACGAAGGTTCGTGAGAAAATAGCGCATGAACTGCCGGACCCGTTGCGGGTCGGTATCCAGATCGCAGTGGGTCTGGTGATCATGTTCATCGGCATGCGCAATGCCGGTTTTGTGGTGGCGAGCAAGACGACGTTCATCACCATGGGCTCTCTCAGCAATCCGGGCGTTATTCTGACGCTGATCGGCTTTATCCTGACACCCGTGCTTGCCGCGCGGCGCATTCCCGGTGCGCTGATCATTTCCATCGTGACCATGACCGTCATCGGCCTGTTCGTGCCGGATGGTCATGGCGGGACGATCACGCACTGGCCGGACCGCCTGGCCGCCCTTCCTGTCTGGCCGCGCGAGACGGCATTCAGACTTGATTTCGCCTATATCGGCCATCACCTGGTCTATCTGCTGCCGATGATTTTCTTCTTTCTCTGCACGGAGCTTTTCGGGACGCTGGCGAATCTTCTGGGGGTTGTGAGCGCGGCGGGTCTTCTGGGAAAGACGGGCGCCATTCCCAGAGCGACCGAAGTTTTCGCCACGGACGCGATCGGCACGATCGTGGGACCGGTGCTCGGCACGGCGGTCGTTACGGTTTATTCCGAGTCCGTCACTGGTGTTCAGGCGGGAGGCAGGACAGGACTGACGGCTCTGGTCATCGCGGCCGGATTTGTCGTGTCCCTGTTCCTCTGGCCGCTTTTCATGATCATTCCGCCGCAGGCGACGGCTCCGGCGCTGCTGATGGTGGGCATGCTGATGTTCGGCGGCATCGGACGGCTGGATCTGTCCGATCAGACCCAGACGGTCCCGGCCATTCTCACCTTCATGGTGGCTCTGCTGACGAGCAACCTGATCAACGGCATGGCGCTCGGCACATTCAGCTATGTCGTGATGGCGCTGGTGTCGGGACGCGGGCGTCGTATTTCACCGGTGCTCTGGGTGCTCTGTATCGTTTTCGTTCTGTTTTTCATCGTTTCCGCCCATCTTCGCTGAAGGTTGTTCCATGCCCGCTGCCATGTTCCCCGTTCTGCGCAGGTTCTCCAGGCTTGCCGTTCTTGCCGCCGGCGCAGTGGCCGCCCTGGCGGGGCCTGTGCTGATGCGGCCTGCGGGAGCCGCGCAGCCTGAGCAGCAGCTCGTGATTATGGATAATGATTTTTACGGTCCGGGCGGGACGAACATGCAGTCGGTGATTCCGCTGCTCGGCGCTCCGGGCGTGAAAATGCTCGGTTTCACCGTCACGGTCGGGGATGGCTGGGAGAACGCCGAGGTCGCGCATCTGCTGCGGCTTCTTGAGATTGCCGGCGTGCGTGACGTGCCTGTGGTTCCCGGAGCGACGCTGCCGCTGGTCAATTCAAAACCACGGCTGCTGGCATGGGAAAAAGCGAATGGCGTGATGCCCTGGAAGGGCGCGTGGAAAAAGGACGCCCCGGACACGCAGCCGGCCGTGCCGCCGCTGAAGGAGGGGGAGCCGGCGCTCAGGCCGTCGACAGAGACGGCGGCGCTGTTTCTGATCCGGCAGGTTCACGCGCATCCGCATCAGGTGACGATCATCGCCGGCGGCCCGATGACGAATCTCGCGCTGGCGATCCGGCTCGATCCTGAATTTGCCGGACTGTGCAGGCAGCTTGTGTTCATGGGTGGCATTGTCGACGGCAATCTCGGTCAGGTGACCGACAATGCCGATTACTACACGGACTTCAACCTGATGTTCGATCCGGAAGCGGCCGACATCACCCTCACCGCTCCTTTCCCGAAGATCATGTCCGTTGGGGGCGTGGCGAATCCGCTGCGGATGACGCAGGACATTCTGACGCGTTCTACGAAGGCCGCGACTCCGCTTTCGGCTTATCTGAAGCAGTATTTCAAGCCACAGCCCATGTGGGATGAACTGGCCGCCGCGATTGTCGTCGATCCGCAGATCGTGAAAACGACGGTGCCGGCCTATATGGACGTGGACCTGGCACACGGGCCAAATCACGGTTATGCCCATGTGTGGCCGGAGAAAACGCGGCCGCATATGGGTGAGCGGTCCGTGGAAATTGTGACGGGCGTTGACGCTGACCGGTTCTACTCTGACTTTGCAGCCGCTGCAGGGAGACTGACGCCATGAGTGCTTCATCGGAAGATAATGCGTCCCGGACGACCGGCGAACCCGACCTGAACGACCGCGCCCTGCGGGACAGAGCCGTTCTTGCCGCGCGTGGCAAGGCGCCGTTCGATGTGCTGCTTTCGGGCGGCGTGGTCGCGGATGTGGTGACGGGCGAACTGCGTGAGGCGGATGTCGGTCTGGTCGGCGCGATGATTGCGAGTGTTCATCCCCGCGGCGCCCGGAGCGATGCCGGGCGGGTGCTGGCGCTGGCGGGCGCGGTGATCGCGCCGGGGCTGATCGACACGCATCTGCATATTGAAAGCTCGATGATCACGCCGCGCTCCTATGCGGGAGTGGTGGTGCCGCAGGGAACGACGACGATCTGCTGGGACCCGCATGAACTTGGAAATGTTTCCGGGCTTGACGGGGTGCGCTGGGCGGTTGAGGCGGCGCGGGGACTGCCGCTGCGTATTCTCATCGAGGCGCCGTCCTGTGTGCCATCGGCGCCGGGGCTGGAACGGTGCGGCGCGGATTTCCGGGCTGACGCGATGGCGGAGATGCTGTCCTGGCCGGAGATTATCGGCGTGGCCGAAGTCATGGACATGCGTGGCGTGCTGGAGCGCAGCCCGCGCATGAGCGGCATTGTTCAGGCGGGTCTCGAATCCGGCAAGCTGGTCTGCGGGCATGCACGGGGTCTGGAAGGACCGGCGCTGCAGGGTTTTGTCGCGGGTGGCATCGAATCCGATCATGAACTGACGGACCGGCATGACATCCTCTCCAAGCTCCGGGCGGGCATGACGATCGAGCTTCGGGTCTCGCATGAACCGGTGCTGCCTGAGGCTGTCGCCGCGTTCCGCGAAATCGGGCGTGTGCCGCAGACCGTCACGCTCTGCACGGATGATATTTTCCCCGATGATCTGGTGAAGCAGGGCGGCATGGTCCATCTGCTGCGCCGCCTGGTGCATTACGGCATGGACGGGCTGGAGGCGCTGCGCTGTGCGACGCTGAACGCGGCGCAGCGGATCGGCCGCCGCGATCTCGGTCTTGTCGCGCCGGGCCGGCGGGCGGATCTGGTGGTGTTCGATAATCTGGAAACATTCGGCGTGCGCCAGGTGTTTGTCTCCGGCATCCATGCGGCCAGCGACGGCGATCTTCACATCGCCATGCGACCCGATACGGCGGCGCCCCCCGGCGGGACGATGCGTCTGACATCCGTGTCGGCCTCGCAGTTCCTCATTCCCGCTTCCGGCGCACACGCCATGATCCGGACGGTCTCGAAACCACGCTTCACACAGTGGGGCACGCGTGAGGTCGCGGTGCGTGACGGGCATGTCGTGATTCCCGCCGACGCGGCGCTGATGGCGGTGTTCAACCGTTATGGTGCGTCTGCGGAGCCTGGTCTTGGTGTGATCGAAGGGTGGGGCGAATGGACCGGGGCCATTGCCACCACGGTCCTGCATGACAGTCATAATCTGGCGGTTTACGGGCGTGATCCGGACGATATGGCACTGGCCGCGAACACGCTGATCGCCTCCGGAGGCGGCATGGTGGTGACGCGCGGGGGCAGGATTCTGGCGGAACTGCCGCTGCCGGTGTGCGGGCTTCTCTCGACGGACGATCCGCAGGATGTCGCCCGTCAGTTTGTCGCGGTGCGGGAGGCGGCGGCGTCCGTCTCTACCTGGGATGGCGTGCCGGTCATGATCAAGCTGATCATCGGTGCGAGCCTGGCCTGCAATGCGGGGCCGCATGTCACAGATCTTGGCATCACCGATGGCATGACAGGCGAGATCGTCACTGACTGCGTTCTGGCGTCCTGAGTGTGGATGCGGGCATGGAGAGCGCGATGGAATTCCCGCACGATGTGATCGGCATGCGCCGGGCGCTGCATCGTTTTCCGGAGCGTGGATTCCTTGAATATCGCACGGCGTCCTGCGTCGCGGAGCGTCTGGCGGAACTCGGTTATACGCTTCGGGTCGGCCCTGAGGTGATGCGGACGGAGGCGATGCTGGCCCCTCCCTCGACGGCGGAGGTGATGGCGGCGCAGAAAGCGGCTCTGGCGGCCGGAGCTCTTCCGAAATGGATCGAGCGGATGCCGGGCGGACAGACGGCCGTGGTTGCCGAGATGCGGCGCGGTACGGGGCCGGTCATCGCGCTGCGTTTCGATATGGATGCGTTGCCTGTCGGGGAAATCACGGGTCCGGATCATTTTCCGGCCCGCAATGGCTTCGCGTCCGCCTGTCCGGGAACGATGCATGCCTGTGGCCATGACGGGCACACGGCGATCGGCCTCGCCGTTGCGGCGGCCCTTGCCTTACCCGCTTCGTCCTGGAAGGGGACGCTCCGGCTGATCTTCCAGCCTGCGGAAGAAGGCGGCCGTGGTGCGCTTCCCCTTGTGGAAGCGGGGGTCGTTGACGATGTCGATCTGTTTTTCACCGGGCATCTGGGCTGTCTGTTGCCGTCCGGTCAGATTGCGCTGGCGGCCTGCGGCTTTCTGTGGGCGGTGAAGCAGGATGTCATCTTTCGCGGGACTCCGGCGCATGCCGCGATGGCGCCGCAGAAAGGGCGGAACGCGCTGCTGGCTGCCGCGTCGGCGACCATGGCGCTGTATGCGATGCCGCGGGACGGCAACGGGGTCACGCATGTCAATGTCGGGACGCTCCGGGCCGGTACGGCGCGAAATGTTGTGCCCTCCACGGCTGTTATGGAAATCGAATATCGCGGCGAGACGGAAGAGATCCTGGAGACTCTGGCGAGGAAAGCCGGAAATATCCTGCGGGGCGCAGCGCAGATGCAGGATGTCGAAGTGGAGACGATCCTGCGCGGCCGGACCATCGGGGCTGTTTCCGATCCGGAGATCAGGCAGCGCGTGGCTGAGGCCGCCCGGAAAGCCGGAGTGGAAACCGTTATCGATGAATGGCCGATCGGTGGCGGAGATGATGCGACTTATCTGATGCGGCGCGTTCAGGAACGTGGCGGACATGCCGGTTACTGCCTGATCGGCGCGGATCTGGCGGGAGGGCATCATGCCGATAATTTTGACTTTGACGAAAATGCATTGCCCGTAGCCGTAAAACTGTTCACCGCTCTGGCCGAAGCGGCATGAGCACGCTCTCCTTCTGGCAGGACTTTGCCCGGCACCGCGCTCCGGGGCCACCTTACCGGACGCGGTATACTGTCGAAGCCGGCCGTCATTTACTGGATCTTCCGCTGCGCCCGCTGCCGGATGGCACGCACGCCGTGGCGTCTTTTCTTGCGAACCATGCGTCCTTTACGGTTCTTGACGTCATTGTCGACATCATGACGGAACAGGCCCGTGCGTTTGCTCCGGATGTCATTGTCGCGCTGCCGACGCTCGGGCTGTCGGTCGGCCCCGGTGTCGCCCGCGGCTGCGGGCACACACGGATCGTTCCGCTCGGGACGTCCCGGAAATTCTGGTATGACGATGCGCTGTCCGTCCCTCTGCGCTCGATCACCAGTCCCGGTGGCGGAAAACGTCTTTATCTGGACCCCAATCTTCTCGAACTGCTTCAGGGGCGGCGCATTCTTGTTATCGACGATGTCGTAAGCACCGGGGCGTCTCTCGCGGCGGCACTTGAATTGCTGGAGCATGCGGGATGCCCGGCTCAGGCGGCGGCCTGCGTGATGCGGCAGACACGCCAGTGGATGCAGGTCGTCGGGGTCCCGGTCAGTTCCGTGTTCCGGACGCCGCTTTTCAGCCGCGTGCCGGAGGGATGGATCGCTGTCGAGGGGACAATGCCGCCGTGAAAAGGCAGTTCGGATACTTTGCCGATACAGGAGCTGCAGAATGCCGGTTTTCCGGGGCTTTGCCCCGGGCCCCACAAAGGGACGCGGTCCCTTTGATCCCGGTTTGTTAAACTTAAAAACGTGTTTGTATGATGTTTCTTTTCCGGCTTACCGGGCAGAGTTTTGTTCCAGCCAGGACCAGAGAGCACTTCACGATAAATCCTGGAAAACAAAAGTTTTTGGGCGCCGCCTTTTTTCAAAAAGGCGGCATACCCTGAATCCGCATAACCCATCCACATTGCTGCAGAAGCGGATCAGGCACGTGGTTCCGATACGAACAGCGCCTCGTAGATTTCGGGACTGAATCCGACTGTGATTGTTCCTGTGTCCAGAACAGGACGTTTTATCATTGAGGGGTTCGCCAGCATCAGGGTGATCGCCTTCTTTTCTGTCAGACCGGTCCGGTCCGTTTCCGGAAGTTTGCGAAATGTTGTGCCGGCGCGGTTAAGGAGTTTTTCCCAGCCAACCTGCCGCACCCAGTCCCCGAGGCGATCAGGATCGATACCGGCTTTTTTGTAGTCATGAAATGTGTAGGCGATCCCTTTCCTGTCAAGCCAGGAAAAGGCTTTTTTCATCGTGTCACAGGATTTGATTCCGTAAATCACAACCGGCATTGTTCCTGAATCCTTTATCATTACCCGCCATGTCCCGAAGCAGTTTTCCGAACAGCTGTATGTTCTGTAAACATGATGCGGTCTGGGCAATACTGCAACCAGGCAGGAGGCGCATGCTTCTGCATCCCTCTTTCTGGTATTTGCACAGGGTACAGATGCAGACGCGGGGGCCTTTAGGGGCTTTGTCCCGAACCCCACAAAGGGGCGCGGCCCCTTTGATCCCAGTTTGTTAAAATAAAGAGGTGCAGGGCAAGCTCCTGCTGTGTCTCCGGTTTGCAAAACGCATAAATAAAACAGGATCAAAAGGGGCCGTGCCCCTTTGCGGGTTTCAGGGCGGAACCCTGAGAAAAATGCCGGCGAGAAGACTTTAAGAGACTGCCTCAAAGCCTTCTCGCGAAAACTCCTTTAAATCATAAAGAAATTTTTGGTGAAGCTTTTGGAAAAAGGTGACACTCAAAAACTTTTATTATTTTTTATCAAAGGTTTGTCGTACGTTGCACTTTTAATCCGGCTGAAGAGACCAGATGGGTGAGACATAAAAAATATAACATCATCAGTTTGTTATGAACGGTTTTGTTCCTTTGAAGTTTTTGAAACAGTCTCTGAAAGACGCTATCCAGACAGGAGACAATCACTGCGGCACCAGGACGTCGGACGCATTACCCGTCAGCCGAAATATCCATGCTGTCTGACTTACGGATATTGGAAAATTTCAGATCTGGTAAGAATTCATTCTCAACAGAGACTTACTCTGAAATATAATCCCGGCCAGAAGAATGACGATGCTGCCCCAGAACAGGATTTCGATCGCTTCTATGTGGAGCGGCGCATAGGAGAACGTAATGACGGAATGGCCGGGAGGAAGCGGAATTGTCTGTTTCAGCCCACCGGCATCTGTTCCGACCGGATGCGGCGTGCCGTTAATCGTGGCGGTCCAGTCGGGGAAAAAGAGTTCGTTCCGCACCAGTGTGGTGGCCATGCCGCATTCGGCGACGAGCTGTGTCCGGCTGGCAGGCGTGAGGGTGCATCCGGGAGCGGTGAAGTAATCGGCAGCATGCGGGAGCTGTTCGATCACGAAATGCGGGTCTTCGTAAATCTTTCTGTGTTCTTCAGGAGAGAGATCGAATTCCGCAACAATCAGAGGAACGGGCCCGGAACTGCCGGGAGTGTGGGATGACCACATCCACAGAGCGACCGGGCTGGTGACATCGGTTGTCCAGATTTTCCATGTCAGATCGGATTCGTCCATTCCGACAACGAGAGGTTTCTGCAGGGTGAGCCATGTCACGCGATTATCCGCGGCGCTGGCGAGTGCCCCGTCGGCCTGAGCGCAGCCATTTCGGGCGCAGACGGAGAGATGAAGCGTTCCGCGGGCTGTGTTTACATAAGTTCCAAGCCCGGCACCGACTTTCCGGATCGTCGTGCCATGGAGAATTTCGGAGTGAAGCTGTCCCTCGACGGGATCTCTTCCGAGATTATATGGCATTTTGTCATCACCTGAGATGGGCGTCCCCACCCCGTCCCGCCAGATGTTCAGGCCCTGCGCGTAAACGGCGAAACCGACATTATGGTCTTCGAGCCAGCGGAAAGCCGACCGGACGGAAACGGGCTGAACGGTGGTCTTCCAGCTTTCGAAAGATGTATTATCGGAGTCTTTACTGCAGAAGCGTCCGAGCCCCTGCAACTGGCTGTCGGAGTCCGTGTGATCGCAGGTCCGAAAGACGTTCCTGTCCAGTTCTTCGGTAAAATATTCCGGTGACGGCAGATAGTTATAATTGATGGTCGCGATTCCGTAGAACGCGCCATAATTCGCCGGGAAGCCCCGGAAAGTGATGGCTCTGTGAAACCTGGTCATTTTTCTCAGGGTTTCAATCGCGGTCGTATCCGGATTTCCCGCGCGTGCTCCGGTGAGGGTCGGGATAAAAAACAGAACGATCGTGCTGGTAAGAAGTGTTACGGCGACCAGACGCTGTCTGCCACGATACAGCCCGTATGCGAGTGCGAGGCAGATCAGAATGCCCCAGGCGACGGAAAGCGACGGATACCAGAAATAGCCCGGATGAGGGAGCATCGCGCGCACAACGTGGCGGGACTGGATGAGGACGATGATGCCCAGGGTGGCAACGACCGAAACAGCAGCGAGGACAGTCCTGGCGGGAACGCGGCCGAGCCGGCGCAGATCTTCCATTGCAAGAGCGGCGAGAAGACTGAGGGCGAACCACCATCCCGGCACGACATAGACGTAGAACATGGTCTGTCTGATGCCCGGAATCAGATCCAGCAGGCGGCTTACCGGGAGGAAGCCAATGGCTTTCAGTCCGGTAACGACGCAATATCCGAAAAGAAGACAGCGCAGGCCGGGCCAGAGCGAGGGATCGCGGGTGTAGGCGGCGTCATGCGTTCGCAGAATGGCGACCAGGGCTGCGAAGACGAGGGCGATGTCGCAATAGCCGCCTGTATGCCACCAGAGATCGACGAGATTCGCGAGACCGGAGAAGACGGCATAGAGCGGTGGTCCGAGCAGATAGGGGAAGAGCAGCATTCCGGCGCCGGATCGCAGGAGATGAGCGTCATGAAAATTCTGGTTCTGGCCCAGGAATGAAAGAGGCAGCGCTTCGGCGAAAGGAATCCATGCCGGGGCGCTGAGAGCCAGGCCGAGAAGACCGCCGCCAGCGATACGACGAACCGCGACCGGCCAGGATTTTCCCGTTGTGATGACGCGCCAGATGGCGATCACCAGGACGAGCAGACCGTTCATATAGGCTGTCTCGGGAAAGCCGGCGAAGAGGGAACCGGCGAGCGCGAGAGCTACGAGCGCCCATCCGCCTAGGATGCCATCTTCCGCCATGCGGCAGCAGCGCATGACGCCCCAGAGGAGCATGGGAAGAAACGGGAGCGGCATGATCGGCCCGTGCGCGAACCAGGCGAGCGTCCCGCTGAATTCATCAAGCAGGGCGGCGGTGGTCGCAGCGAGGATGGAAAGACGCATTTCGCGGGCGAGGCCGAACATGGCGAGACCGGTGGCGATCTGAACCGCGATCTTGAGATACAGAAGACCGTTTTTAAAAATCAGCAGCAGGATAAACGGAAAAAACAGAGCGGAACTCTGCATCTCGGCGGCAAGCGGCATGCCCATACCGGAATATGTATCCCACCAGGGGATATGACCTGACAGCCATTGCCGCGCGGCCAGAGCGCCGAGAGCCTCGGTGGTGGCGCCCGCATTCGGATCGACCCATCCGGGGCTTCCGTCGAGGATCTGACGAGGCTGCTCACCAAACCGCACGAAAAGATGCAGAGGATCAGGGGATAAAATACCAGAAAGACCCAGGGCATGAACAAGAACAGGAAGAAGAATGATCAGACAAAAAGCAGCATTGTCAGACCAGATTTTGTTCAACCGCATTCCGCAGCCCCTGCTCCTGCACGGACAATTACCGGAACCCGACATCCGGTCTGTTTCGATTTTGTGGGATTTATATAACCTGCTGGCAGCCGTCAGACGAGAAGCAGGTCTTCAGGAACTCTGCTACCCTTATAAAGGAACATGGTCCTGCTGATCCGGATTTATTCAATAAAATGAAGGACAGGAGGTCGCGCCTCCTGCCGGGAACGGGGCTGGCCCCGTGAGCAGGGTCATCCGCCCTGCTCCGCCGGAATACCAGAGGCATCCCGGCCTCAGATAACCTTACAGGCTGGCCGGAATCTTCCCGCCATTCTCTGCCAGTTTCTGGCGCACTTCCTTGATCAGCCACACGTTCATCGTGGCCGAATCATTCATGTCACCTGTGTAGTGCAGCTCCGTCGCCAGCTGCTTCCGGGCGTCCAGCGAGCTGTCGAGGTTCAGCAGCTTCAGAAGATCGACAATGGACTCCTTCCAGTTCAGCTGCTGGCCGGCTTTTGCCGCCAGACCAGACAGAACAGCGTCCACATCAACCGGAGCCGCAACAGGAGCCGATGGCGGCGTGGCAGCGGCAGGCGCCGTCACACCGGCGGGCTTGCCATCAGCAGCGGCGGCAGAAGACACCTCGGCTGAAGGTGTCGCCGCGCTGGCGTGGCCGAAAATCGCGGAAACGATTTTTCCGAAAATGCTCATAAAACGTCTTTCCTTCCGACTTCAGACCCGATCAGGCGACGCTGCGGAACGCAGCGCCACCCCGCGGATCTCTCAGTAGCGGTATTCTTCGTGCTTGAACGGACCGCTGACCGGCACACCGATATAATCGGCCTGCTTCTGACTAAGTTTCGTCAGCTGTGCGCCGACCTTCGCCAGGTGCAGGGCTGCCACCTTCTCATCAAGCTTCTTCGGCAGCGTGTAAACCTTCGCCTCGTACTGCCCCGGCTTCGCCGTCCACAGCTCGATCTGCGCCAGTGTCTGGTTGGTGAAGGACGCGGACATCACGAAGGACGGATGCCCCGTCGCATTGCCCAGGTTCACCAGACGGCCTTCGGAGAGAATGATCAGGCGCTTGTCGTCCGGGAACACAACCTCATCGACCTGCGGCTTCACATTGTCCCATTTGAAATTACGCAGCGCACCGATCTGAATTTCGGAATCGAAATGCCCGATATTACAGACAATGGCGCGGTGCTTCATCTCGCGCATATGGTCGAGTGTAATGACATCCACATTGCCTGTCGCCGTGACGAAGATGTCGCCGCGCGGGGCGGCCTCTTCCATCGTGACGACCTCATAGCCTTCCATCGCCGCCTGCAGCGCGCAGATCGGATCGGCCTCGGTCACCAGAACGCGGCAGCCGGCATTGCGCAGCGAAGCCGCCGAGCCCTTGCCCACATCGCCATATCCCGCGACCACGGCGACCTTGCCCGCCATCATCACATCGGTGCCGCGACGGATCGCATCCACCAGGCTCTCGCGGCAGCCATACAGATTGTCAAATTTCGACTTCGTGACGCTGTCGTTGACGTTGATGGCCGGAACCTTCAGCTCACCTTTTTTCTGCATCTCCCAGAGGCGATGCACACCCGTCGTCGTCTCCTCCGACAGACCCTTCACCTCATTCAGCATTTCGGGATACTTGTCGTGCATCAGCACGGTCAGATCGCCGCCATCGTCGAGGATCATGTTCGGCGTCCAGCCATCCGGCCCTTTGACCGTCTGCTCGATGCACCACCAGAACTCATCCTCGGTCAGGCCTTTCCAGGCGAAAACCGGAATGCCCGCCGCCGCGATCGCCGCCGCCGCCTGATCCTGGGTCGAGAAGATGTTGCACGATGACCAGCGTACCGTCGCGCCCAGCGCGATCAGCGTCTCGATCAGCACAGCCGTCTGAATCGTCATATGCAGGCATCCGGCGATCCGCGCGCCCTTCAGCGGCTGGCTCGCACCGTATTCCTCGCGCAGCGCCATCAGGCCAGGCATCTCGCCCTCGGCGATTGAGATCTCCTTGCGACCCCAGTCGGCAAGAGAGATGTCTTTCACCTTATAGTCGTTGCTCGTGCTCATCTTTGCCCCGTTTCAGAAGAAGGTGGCTCTCTATACAGGCTGTACCGCGTCCAGGCCACCCGAAACGCCAGTCCCCCGAAAAACGTCCCCAACCTCGTAAAGACGCACGGAGAGGCTGTCCCGCCGGGCTCTGCCCGGGCCCGGCAAAGGTCGCAGACCTTTGCAAACCATTTTTGTTAATCAATCGGGGTGGAGGGGCCTGTGGTCCCGGCCGGGGTTCGGTGCGGAGGCCGGACTATTCTGCCAAAAGAACAGAGTGATTTTCGAACAGGTTGCACACAGCCCCCGGATTCACGACATTCCCTCTATGTGGAATGAACCTTATCTTGAAAGCTGCTGCCGGTCGGCGCTGCATCGTCTCTGTCTAGCGGGCGGGAACGGCCGGCCCCGGGACCTCCGCGACGAGCCCTGCCTGGCCCGCCTGTCCCGGAAGGGGTTCGCCTGTGTCTCCGGTGACGGCCGCTATCATGTCACGCAGGACGGGGAGCGTCGCCACGCCACTGAAATTCTCGGCAAACGAAGCGCGTAATGGCGTCCGAGAGTCCCGGCGGTTCGCGTTATTACGGGCAGCAGGCCAGAGCTGTCTGGGACACGATCGAGCTGATCGCCGCGGAACGCGGTCTTTCCGCCTCCGGGCTTGCGCGGGCGGCGGGGCTTGATCCGACGGCACTTAACCCCTCCAGACGTGTGACCTCCGACGGAAAGCTGCGGCTGCCGCGCATGGAGACGCTGCTGCATCTTCTCGACGCGGCCGGTGTGTCTTTCCAGACCTTCGCCAGCCTGCTGGACACCGGCCAGGCCATCCCCGCAGCGGCGTCCGCCCTGCATAGTTTCTCCGCGACGCCGGCCATCGCCGACGCGGCGGTCATCCGGATGATCCGGTTTTCGCGCCTGAATCAGCCAGACCTGTTCGACCGGGCCTTCCTTCCGGCAGGCCGGATCGCCGGAGACCGATGGAATGAAATCGACTCTCCGCTCAGGCGGACAGGGCCGCATGATTACGCCATTCGTCTCGACAGCGATGCATATGAACCCGTTTTTCGCCATGGCAGTCTTCTGCTGCTGGCGCCCGATGCCGCGATCCGGACCGGAGACAGGGTTCTGGTTCACGCGCCCGGACGCTCGGACAGGCCGGCACGCCAGAGAAGATCTTTTCCACCGCCGATGCTGGCGGCTGTCATGGACTGGGCTCCCGACCTGAAAACCGTCATTCCGCTGGCGGGATCGGAGAATGTCGCTCTGTCGCCTCACGACGATCAGGTTATCGCGCACAGGATTATCTGCACGACACTGTAAATGCCGGACCTGCCCCGGCCTGACGCAAGCGGCAAGCTGTATTTTCAGAGACTGCTTCAGAAGCCTTCTTGTAAAAGATACTACAAATTATCAGGGTTTTTCTGGTGAATCGTGTTTTTCAGAAAGCTTCAGGGGACGCCGCCTTTTTGGAAAAAGGCGGCACCCAAAAACTTCTGTTTTTATCAGAGTTTTATTGTCAGGTGTTCTTTGAGCCAGCTGAAGCGGACAGGAGGCCGGAACTCAAAAGCCATAACATCGTCAGTTTGTTATGAGAATTTTGTGCGTTGAAGGTTTTTGAAACAGTCTCTCAGACTGTCCGGTGTCCGGATGGCGTGGTGTCTTCCGAAAGGATTACGCCGAGGCTTTTCAGCGCATCCCAGTATCCGGGCCAGGTTTTGCCGACACAGGCCGGATCGAGAATGGTGATGCCGCCGATCCGCAGGCCGGCCAGGGCGAACGACATTGCGATGCGGTGGTCGGCATAGGTCTCGATGCGGGTCGGCAGGGTCTGACCGGCCAGAGCGGGATCGCCGGTGACGATCAGATCGTCACCGTCTTCGCGGGCAAGGCCGGGGCGGATACGGCAGAGTTCTGTGCAGACGGCGGAGATCCGGTCGCATTCCTTCACACGGAGATTACGGATGCCGGTAAACCGCACGGGTGTGATGTTAAAGGCGGCGAGAACGGCCAGGGTGGGGATGGCGTCCTGCATCTGTGAGCCGTTGATTTCGGCAGACATCTCCGGAAAGCGGACAATCTCGGCGAAAGCCTTCGCGTCGGGCTGCGTGAAGGCGTCCGGAGCCAGGCCGATATCGATCTCACCGCCGGTCAGCGCGGCGGCCGCCCAGACATAGGTGGCGGCGGAGGCATCGGGTTCGATCCTGAAATCGGTTGCGGTGTAGCGGGCGGGCTGCACGCGCCAGCTCATCGGGCCTTCCTGTTCCACGGAGGCGCCAAAGGCGCGCATGGCGGCAACCGTGAGATCGACATAGCCGCGGGCGTCGAGCCCCGTTCCCCGGAGGGAGACGGCGACCGGTGCGTCGGCCTTACCGGCGGCCATCAGGATGGCGGAAACATACTGGCTGGACAGACCGGCATCGATGGTGACTTTGCCTCCGGCGAGATGGCTGGTTCCCCGCACCGTGACCGGAGGGCAGCCGGTAGGAGCGGAGGCGTCAACACCAAGAGCGCCCAGCGCGTCGAGCAGAGGAGCGATCGGCCGTTTCTGCATGTGCCTGTCGCCGTCCAGCACGACCGGGCCAGGAACATAAGCCGCGACGGCGGTCAGGAACCGGACGGCGGTGCCGGCATTGCCGAGAAACAGGGGGGCTGGCGGGACGGCGAGGGAACCGTTCCCTCTGACCACGAAGCTGGTAGCGGTTGGTTCGTCGATTTCCACGCCCATCTGACGCAGAGCGGTGGCCATGTGCCGCGTGTCGTCACTTTTCAGGGCGCCGGTCAGATGGCTCGTGCCGTCGGCCAGCGCCGCCAGCAGCAGGGCGCGGTTGGTGATGGATTTCGATCCCGGCAGTTCGACGGCGCCCCGGAGAGGCTGCGTCGGCGGTGTGATGCGGAGTGCGGGAACGGCGGCCATTGGAACCCTCTGCCTGTTTCGATGGAGAGACCGCATCTAGAGCAGATCGGGAGCGGAGGGAAATACGGCCTCAGGTCAGCCCAGATGGTCCCGTCCCGGCCATCTGCCTGCCTCAGCCAGACTCAGAAAGCCCGTCATGGTAAGTATTTGATAAAAACAACAAAAGTTTTTGGGTGCCGCCTTTCTGAAGAAAGGCGGCGTCTTCTGAAGCTTTCTGAAAAAAAAGCTTCACCAGAAACTTCTTTGTAATTTACAGCGGGTTTCAGGATTTAGTCATGAACCCCGCTGTTCGCGACATCAGTCTTCGTCGGTTTCGCTGTCCGGACCGGTCATCATGGCCTCGGCGACAACACCGGCCTGCTCGCGCACCCGCTGCTCGATCGCGTGCGCCATTTCCGGGTGCTCACGCAGGTAGTTCTTCGCGTTCTCGCGCCCCTGCCCGATCCGCTGGCTGTCGCATGAGAACCATGCGCCGGACTTCTCGACGATGCCGGCTTTCACGCCGAGATCAACAAGCTCGCCCATCTTGCTGATGCCCTCGCCATACATGATGTCGAACTCGACCTGCCGGAACGGGGGCGCCATCTTGTTCTTCACCACCTTGACGCGGGTCTGGTTGCCGACAACCTCGTCCTTGTCCTTGATCGCGCCGATCCGGCGAATGTCCAGACGCACCGAGGCATAGAATTTCAGCGCGTTACCACCGGTCGTCGTCTCCGGATTGCCGAACATGACACCGATCTTCAGACGAATCTGGTTGAGGAAGATCAGCAGCGTATTCGAGCGTGAGACCGTTCCGGTCAGCTTGCGCAGGGCCTGGCTCATCAGACGCGCGTGCAGCCCGACATGGCTGTCACCCATATCGCCTTCAAGCTCGGCGCGCGGCACCAGAGCCGCGACACTGTCCACCACCAGCACGTCGACCGCGCCGGAACGGACCAGCGTATCGGCGATCTCCAGAGCCTGCTCACCGGCATCCGGCTGGCTGATCAGCAGATCGTCGACATTCACGCCGAGCTTGCGGGCATAACCGGGATCGAGCGCATGCTCGGCGTCGATGAAAGCGCAGGTGCCGCCCTTTTTCTGGGCCTCGGCAATCGCATGCAGCGCGAGCGTCGTCTTGCCAGAACTTTCCGGTCCATAAATCTCAACAATACGTCCGCGCGGCAGGCCACCGATTCCGAGCGCGATATCGAGCCCTAGCGAGCCGGTGGAGATACAGTCCGCCTGCTCCTTCGGCCGCTGACCGAGGCGCATGATCGATCCCTTACCGAACGACCGCTCGATCTGACTCAGCGCTCCTTCGAGCGCTTTTGACTTGTCCATTTCCATTCCCCGAATCCCGATTTCCACCGCTGGTCTCCCATGGAGCGCAAACAGCGACGGCGTTTCGGGCGTGAAAGCCGCACTTGTCGCTGATTCTGTCACAGCCTGAGCCTTTCCGGCAATGAGGCGGAGCCGGAATTCGTACCGGACCGCTCTTTTCTGTTCCGTGATAACCGCAGAAAACCGGGTTTCGGACCGGTCGCGGCATGAAGCGTAAACGATCTGTTAATAATTCGTTCGCTTTTGTTCTTTTTAGAACAAAAGGGGAACATGTGCAATCGGAATCCTACGCCCGCATGATTTTTCAGAAGATCGGAAACAGGAACAACGATATCGTCACGCAACGGCCTGCTTCACCCGCATAAAAGAAGGATCTGCGTATGTCCCAGGAAATCCCTGTTATCGATATTGCACCACTGCGTCACGGCAGCGCCGAGGCACGCGCGGAGACGGCCGCCGCTCTGGGGAAAGCCTGCCGCGAAACAGAGTTTTTCTACATCACCGGCCACGGTGTGTCCCCGGACACCATGACCAGGCTCTTTGACGCCTCCCGGCTTTTTTTCAGTCAGCCGCCTGAGGTGAAGGAACAGGTCGCCAGAAGCCGCCTGGGCAAAAACCGCGGTTATGTCGGGCTGGGCGTGGAACGCCTCGACACAACCTCCCTGCCCGACAACAAAGAAGCCTTCAACATCAGTCCCAATGAGACCGACGGAGTCGATGGCTGGCCGCCGCTGCCGGGCTGGCGTGAGCTGATGGAAGAATATTTCAGCACCTGCCTGAACCTCGGCGCCGCCCTGCATCGCGGATTCGCCCGCAATCTCGGCGTGGCCGAGGATTTTTTCGCCGACAAGTTCAGAAAGCCGCTCGCGACGCTGCGCCTTCTTCACTATCCGGCCGCACCGGCGGCCCAGGCAGGCGCACCCGGAGCCGGAGCGCATACCGATTACGGCAACGTCACCATTCTGGCCGTCAACGGCGTCTCCGGACTTCAGGTCCGTCCGCGTGGCGGAGAGTGGACCGACGCGCCGCTGATCCCCGGAACATTCATCTGCAATATCGGTGACTGTCTGATGCGCTGGAGCAACGACATCTATGTCTCGACGCCGCATCGCGTCATCAGACCTGCGGCGGAGCGCTATTCGATCGCCTTTTTCCTCGATCCGGACGCGGACGCAGTGGTCGATCCCATCCTCTCCCGCCCCGGTGACGTCGCGCATTATCCACCCGTCACCGGGCATGATTACCTGCAGGAACGGCTCACCGCGACTTACGGCCATCAGTCCTGAAAACAGCAGTTCCACCGGAGCCGGACAACACATGCGGCTGTCTCCCGCCGCCATGTCAGGTCGTCAGCAGCATCACAAACGCACAGACCCCGGCTGCTCCGAGCACACAGACCAGGAAAATACCGAGCGGATTAACTCCCACCGCGTGCGTGTCTTCCGAAAGAATGGCTTTACGGACGGCCTGATAATGCCAGAGCGCGGCAGGCAGCAGCATCGTCCCGATCCCCGTCAGCACAATGCCCAGCACGGAAGCCGGACCATGCGTGCTGCTTCCCGTCAGATGGGAGGCCGGAAGATGCGCCACGAGACGCAGAAACAGATCGAACTTCGCCAGAAAACACCCGAACACGATGATCGCGAGCGCCGTCCGGACCCATGCGAGGAATGTGCGCTCATTCGCCGCATGATCGCTGTAGCGGGGAATCATGTCTGGAATTCCCTGTCAGCCGCCAGTCCGGACCTGTCTTTCATCGCAGCAGATCATCCTGCCGGATCACCGTCTCCGGTCGCGAGAAGGCAGACCAGTCGTCCTGAACCGGCGGCGGTTCCATATCCGGCTGCTGCCCGGAACGCGAACCGGCGCCCGCAGCGGCGAGCGCCCAGCCGGCCGTAAGAAACAGCCACCCCGCCGGCGGCACGGAAAACAGGGCGCTGGTGCTGGCCAGCGGCCAGAGCTGAACGCAGAGCGCAACCAGCAGCATCGCATTTTCCGGCGTCGGGGGCACCGTTTCAGACGTGCGCGCCATACGCTCGACCCCCGGCACCGGCAGATGCGGGCGCACGACGATCCTCAGCCAGGACAGGGCCATCAGCACGAAGAGAAGCAGTCCCGGCAGCCCGGCTGCCGTCGCCACCTGAAGATAATAATTGTGCGGATGAAGATTACAGCCCGATTCCGGCGGTGCGACATAGGGAATACCGAGCAGCGGCATATCGTGAAGATAGGACGGATCAAGACAGTGCAGCCGGAATCCGTCAAAGCCGAGCCCCAGGAAAGGATGCGCCTCCACCATCGCTCCGGCTCGTCCAAAAAGCTGCCCGTAATCACTGGACGCGAAATGCGCCAGCTGATGCGTGAATTTCAGCACGAGCTTGGCATAGCTGGGCGGAGAGACCACTGGCAGCGCCACCAGAAGCACACCGCCCAGCGCAACGGCGCCAAGCACCGGCAGGCGCATCGGCTTCACCAGCAGGGCGGTCAGCAGCAATCCGAGAAAAGTCAGCACGGCGGACATCCGCTGCCCGATGAGAATCATCGTGGCGACACACAGCAACAGGAGCAGACCGCCATTCAGACGCCGACGCCATGAATTGTCCGAAAGCCGGCGCAGAATGCCAGGCATCGCTCCGGGAAACAGCACCATCAGCAGGGCGTTGCCGGCTTTCGGATGAACGAACGGGCCGGTCAGAGCGCCGTCGCCCCAGCGCGGATAGCCAAAAATATTGGTGCCGGTCAGATATTGCTCCCAGCATTCGGCGATCGTCCAGATCGCCAGAAACGCACAGACAAAAGCCAGACTCTTCCGTGCGCGGGAACCTGTCAGCACCCAGAACGCCAGCGCCGCGCAAAAGATGAAGAAGCGCAGAGTGAGCAGTCCCTGCATGAACGAGGCAAATGGGCCTGTGAAAGCGGAAGACAGCGTGATCAGCCCCCATAATCCGAGCCCCCACTGAAGCCAGCGCGCCCGAAGCCAGGACCAGTCACGCAGCAAGGCGCTGCGCAGCAGAAACAGAACCGCGACGATCGACAGATCCGCATCGGCCAGCGCCCGCGCCCGGAACAGCAGCACCGGCAGGATGACAGCGAGCATCACGGCCACCGCCTTCAGCAGCAGCTGTCGCACGAAAGCACCCGGAGAGACTCCGGGCGGAAATCCGGGAAACGCGCCGCCGAACGGGGAACCGCCGGCGCGAAAACCATTCATAACGAAGATGTTCAGCTTCACGACTCAGGGCCTCTTCGCCTGACCAGAGGTCAGGCCGCCGTTCCCCCCACCGTCAGACCGGTCATTTTCAGCGTCGGCTGCCCCACACCGACAGGCACACCCTGCCCGGCCTTGCCGCAGGTGCCGATCCCCGGATCGAGCGCGACATCGGAGCCGATCATGGAAACGGTTTTCATCGCCTCCGCACCGCTGCCGATCAGCGTGGCGCCTTTGACAGGATACGTCACCTTCCCATCCTCGATCATATACGCCTCGGACGCCGCGAACACGAATTTGCCGGAGGTGATGTCCACCTGACCGCCCCCGAAATTCACCGCGTAAAGACCGCGCTTCACGGAACGGATCATCTCGTCCGTCGTGGCCTTGCCTTCCAGCATCAGCGTGTTGGTCATCCGCGGCAGCGGCACATGCGCATAGGACTGCCGGCGTCCGTTGCCAGTCGGTGCCACGCCCATCAGTCGCGCATTCAGACGGTCCTGAATGAAACCGGTCAGGATACCGTCCTCGATCATCACGGTCCGGCCTGACGGCGTTCCTTCATCATCAACCGTAAGGCTGCCGCGCCGGTCCGGAAGCGTGCCGTCATCGATAACCGTCACGCCGGGGCTGGCGACACGCTGTCCCATCAGATCGGAGAACATCGATGTTTTCTTGCGGTTGAAATCGCCTTCCAGCCCGTGCCCCACCGCCTCATGCAGCAGAATCCCCGGCCAGCCGGCGCCGAGCACGACCTCCATCTCTCCGGCGGGCGCGGGTTTCGCGTCGAGATTGACCAGAGCCATCCGCAGCGCCTCGTCCACAGCGCCGCGCCAGGCGTCCGTCTCCAGCAGCTTCGTCACACTGTAGCGACCGCCAAAACCATGGGAGCCGCTTTCGCGGCGTCCGTCTTTTTCGACCACGACGCTGACATTCAGCCGCACCAGAGGCCTGAGATCGGCGACGCGCACGCCATCGCCCCGCATGATCTGGACGGCCTGCCACTCCGCCGAGAGCGAGGCCATGACCTGCACCACGCGGGAGTCGCTGGCACGGGCATAGGCGTCGATTTCACCGAGAAGGGCGGCGCGGCGCACGAAATCGGTGCCGTCGAGCGGATTGAGATCGCTGTAAAGCCGGGTATTGGTCGAGCGGGGCGGCGGAGCCATGATGCCGGACCGGCCGTTCCGCACTTCCCTGACGGTATCGCCGGCGCGGCGGAGGGAAACGGCGCTGATTTCATCCGAATGCGCGAAGCCGGTTTCCTCGCCGATAACGCTTCGCAGGCCGAAGCCACGGCTCGTGTTGAACGACGCCGAGCGGATGACGCCGTCATCAAGCGACAGCCCTTCGCTTTCCCGGTATTCCAGAAACAGCTCGCCGTCATCCATGCCGTCCAGCGTCTGCGCCGTCAGGGTTTCGGCTTCATCTCTCGTAAGCAGCGCGCCGCTTCGTCCGAAGAAGAGCTGATCCGTCGCTGCGAGCGGACCCAGCCCTTCGACGGAGGAGCGCAGGCTCCGTGCTTCCGGTGCGATTGCGTCGAAGCCCTGGGCGGTCGGGGTTGAGGCGGGGGACGACATGGGCAAAACTCCCGGAGAAACAGGTTCCTGAGGAACCGGGCCCGGCGAAACCGGGCGATATGGGGTGCGGTCAGACGGATTCATCATCCGGACAGGGTTTTCTGTCATAACCGTTTTCGCATGAACCGGAAAACCCGACGGCCTTTCGCCCGCTTTAATCCTGCAGGCGATCCGGCGGATGGTCTGGTGACCGGGTGAGGAAAGGAAATTTTTTGAGGCCGCTGATTTCGCCCCTTTCATCACGGACAGATCCCTCTGACATCAGCAGCGTGACTGCCCGGCGCAAGACCCGGTCTCCGGCTTTCGCTCTGCTGATTCTTGCGGGCCTCTCCGTCATGCCCGCAACAGCGTTCGCACAGGCCGTCTCGCAGGCCGCACAGATGGCGGCCCCTGCCGGACAGGATCAGGACCGGGGTCGGGATCAGGCGGATGCGCCGGTGATCCTGCTCCATCCGCCGGTTATCCCGGCACGGCAGTCCAGCGTGCGGGCCGATGTCTCACAGGATCTCCGGCCACCTTCGATCGCGCTGGACGGGCTGTTTTCCGCGATCGGCGATGCCCGGATTTTCACGGATGCCAAGGCGGCGGCGGACGCTTATCCCAACCATCCGCCCGCCGAGATTCTGGCTGCGTGGCGCGCTCAGAAGAATGATCCGGGTTTTGACATCAAGGCCTTCGTGGCGACGTATTTCACGATTCCGGCTATTGTCTCGGCTGCCTATCAGCGCAGGCCGGGCGAGAATGTGCGCGATTACATCACCGGCATGTGGGATGTGCTGACGCGCCCGCCGGACAGGCCACTTCCCTGGTCGTCGCTGCTGCCGCTTCCGGAAAAATACGTGGTGCCTGGCGGGCGATTCAGCGAACTCTATTACTGGGACAGCTACTTCACGATGATCGGTCTCAACGAGGATGACCGCATCGATCTTCTGCGTTCGACGCTGGAAGATCTGTCCTCACTGATCGATCGTTACGGACACATCCCGAATGGCAGCCGGACTTATTATCTGAGCCGGTCACAACCGGCATTTTTTGCGCTTATGGTCGATCTTCTGGCCACGCATGACGGAGAGCAGGCCTACAGGAAATTTCTGCCGGAACTGCAGCGCGAATATGATTACTGGACCGACGGGGCGGCGACGCTGGAGCCCGGTCACGCCTGGCGCCATTCCGTCCGGCTGAAGGACGGAACATTGATGGTTCGTCCGTGGGACGACCTCGATACACCGCGCGATGAAAGTTATCCGCAGGACATCGCCACGGCGGCCTCGACGAAGCGTCCGTCTCAGGATGTGTGGCGCAATCTTCGTGGCGGTTCGGAAACCGGGTGGGATTTCTCGTCGCGCTGGCTTGCTGACCGGCACACGCTGAACACGATCATCACGACGGATCTCGTAACGATTGAAATGAACTGCGCGGTCGCTCATCTCGCCGACACCCTGGCGAAAGCGTACAGACTGACCGGCGACAAGGCATCAGCCGGGCGATATGCGAAGGATGCGGCGGAGCGGGTCGCAGCGATCCGCAGGGTGCTCTGGGACGAAAAGCGCGGCGCGTTTTATGATTACAACTGGAAGAAAGAACAGTCCGGCGATGTGTTGTCCGGCGCTACGGCCGCGCCGCTTTTCTTCCGGATCGCCACGAAGGCCCAGGCCCGTGCGGTCGCGAAAACACTGCAGGACAGGCTGCTGAAAATCGGAGGTCTGACCGCGACGGATATTACCAGCGGACAGCAATGGGATTCCCCGAACGGGTGGGCGCCATTGCAGTGGATGGCGATCAAGGGGCTGAATCAGTACGGCGAGGACGCTCTGGCGGAGGAAATCGCCCGGCGGTGGATGGCGCGCGTGATCGGGACTTATGAAAAGAGCGGTGTCCTTTTTGAAAAATACGATGTCGTCGCACCGGATATCAGTCCGACCGGCGGGGCCGGCGGGGGTGAATACCCGATGCAGATCGGGTTCGGCTGGACCAATGGCACGCTGCTCGCGCTGATGAACCGCTATCCGCGCGATGTTGAGCAGATCCTGAACAGGAATCCGCTTTCCGGTCAGGCTTCGAAGGAAAATCCGGCGACGGAAGGACCGGATACGGCACCGATCCCGGTTGTCCGGAAGCCGACGATGGAGGGACAGGTTCTTCCCCCGGTGCCGGCAGCGGGAACCGGGGCGGGAACGCCGGATCTCAGTCTGATGCCGTTGCCCCAGGCGTCACATTAACCAGAGCAGGCGCCATGGCATGTCGGCTTCAGCGTGCGCCTCCGGACGGCCGGCTGCATGACATTCCGATCGTTGCTGTAAGGATGTGCGCTTTTGGAAAATATCTGTCTCTCTCCGCTGCAACCTGACGACGCGCCGGAAATGTTCGCCGGCCTGTCCGATGAAAGAGGCTATGCTTTTATTCCGGACGAGCCACCGGAGACGCCTGAAAAACTGCGGGAGCGATATATCATGCTCTCATCAGGCGGGACGCCGGACGGGCGCGAAATCTGGCTGAACCTGATTATCAGATATGGTGATGACAGGCGTCCCGCAGGCTACACGCAGGCGACGCTGACCGGACAGGAAGCACTGGTCGCATATCATGTCTTTCCATCTTTGTGGCGGAACGGCATCGCAACAGCGGCGATGACCCTGATGCTGAACGATCTTTTCGCACGCGATCCCATTCATACTGCCCGTGCGTTTGTGGATACACGGAACGCGGGTTCAGTCGCGCTTCTGAAAAAGCTTGGCTTTACACTCCTGCGAAAGATTGTGAATGCCGATTTCTTCAGAGGCTCGCAGAGTGACGAGTATGAATTTACCCTGACGCGCGAAGCGTGGTGTACGGATAGCGATAAGTCTTTGATAAAATAAAAGTTTTTGGGTGCCGCCTTTTTTCAAAAAGGCGGCGTCTTCTGAAGCTTTCTGAAAAAAGCTTCACCAGAAACTTCTTTGTAATAACGGGCTGACTGATCAGCTCTTGTTTTCGAAAAAGTCTTTGACGCGGCTGAAGAATCCGGCGTGTTCCGGGCTACCCTTTACGTTTTCGCCGGCTTCTTTTTCGAACTCCTCCAGAAGTTCACGCTGGCGCTTGTTCAGATGCTGCGGCGTTTCCACCGTCACCTGGATATACATATCGCCGCGCGAGGAAGAGCGGAGAACCGAGAAGCCTTTGCCCCGCAGACGGAAATGCTCACCGCTCTGCGTGCCGGCCGGAATTTTCACACTGGCGCGGCTGCCGTCGATGACCGGCACCTCGATTTCAGTTCCGAGCGCGGCCTGAGCCATGCGGAGCGGAACACGGCAGTAGATATTCGAACCGTCGCGCTGGAAGAGTTCGCTGGTCTGGATCGCGACATGAACGTAGAGATCGCCGGGCTCCGCTCCCTTGCCGCCGGATTCTCCTTCGCCGGACAGGCGAATCCGCATGCCGTCCTCGACACCGGCGGGGATCGCGACTTCGAGCGTGCGGGATTTCTGAATCGTGCCGACACCCCGGCAGGCCGTGCAGGGATCTTTCACGACCTTGCCCGCGCCGTGACAGGTCGGGCAGGCCCGTTCGACGACGAAGAAACCCTGCTGAGCCCGCACCTTGCCTGCGCCATGGCAACTCGGACAGACGCTGACGCCGGACTCACCGTCTTTCGACCCCGTGCCGTCACAGGATTCACAGATCACACGGGTATTGACGGTGATGGATTTTTTAACGCCGGCGAAGGCCTCGGCCAGCGTAATCTCGACCTGGGTCTGGATGTCGGCGCCGGCGCGGCGGCCTCCGCCGCCACGACGCCCGCCCATCATGTCTCCGAACATTTGCTCGAAGATGTCTCCCAGACCACCTCCCGCGAAACCGCCACCGAAATCGAAGCCGCCCGGGCCGCCACCGCCGCCCTCGAAAGCCGCATGACCGAAGCGGTCATAAGCCGCGCGTTTCTGATCGTCTTTCAGAACGTCGTAAGCTTCGTTGATTTCTTTGAAACGGGCTTCCGCCGCGGCATCTCCCGGATTGCGGTCCGGGTGATATTTCATGGCCAGTTTGCGATACGCTTTTTTCAGATCGTCGGAAGAGACTTCACGGGAGACTTCCAGAACAGCGTAATAATCAATTTTCGTGGCCATCGATTTCCTCGCAGGCGGCCTCCGGTCGCGGACGCATCAGGGCGTCGGGAGGACAAAAAACGGACGCCCGCCCCGTATGATGGAGCGGGCGCCTGAAACCTGGAAGGCAACAAACCAGCCTTCCGGAACGGGCGACCGGACTTGCGTCCGGCCGTGATCAGGACTGTGCCGCTCAGGACTTCTTGTCGTTGATCTCTTCGAAGTCCGCGTCGACAACCTTCTCGTCGGGGTTCGCGCCGCCTGCGGCGGACGCACCTTCCGCACCCGGAGCCGCGCCTTCCTGGCCGGCCTTGTAGACAGCCTCACCGACCTTCATCGCGGCCTGCGTCAGACGCTCGGAAGCCGACTTCACCGCCTCGGCGTCAGATCCCTCAAGAGCTGACTTCACAGCGGCAATGGCGCTTTCAGCCTCGCTGCGATCGGCAGCCGGAACCTTGTCGCCAGCCTCGCTCAGAGACTTCTCGACCTGGTTGACCAGAGACTCGGCGTTGTTCCGTGTCTCCACGGCTTCACGCTTCGCCTTGTCAGCCGCCGCATTCGCCTCGGCGTCTTTCACCATCTTATCGATGTCGGCATCGGACAGACCACCGGACGCCTGGATCTTGATCTGCTGCTCTTTACCTGTCGCCTTGTCTTTCGCGGACACGGAGACGATGCCGTTGGCGTCGATGTCGAACGTCACCTCAATCTGCGGCACGCCGCGCGGGGCAGGCGCAATTCCCGTCAGGTCGAAGTTCCCCAGCAGCTTGTTGTCCGCCGCCATCTCACGCTCGCCCTGATAGACCTTGATGGTCACAGCGCTCTGATTATCTTCCGCCGTTGAGAAGGTCTGGCTCTTCTTCGTCGGGATCGTCGTGTTGCGATCAATCAGACGGGTGAACACGCCACCCAGCGTTTCGATACCCAGCGACAGCGGCGTCACATCGAGAAGCAGAACGTCCTTGACGTCACCCTTCAGCACCGCGCCCTGAATAGCCGCACCGATCGCCACGACCTCATCGGGGTTCACGTTGCGGGCAGGCTCTTTACCAAAGAAGCTCTTCACTTCCTCGATGACCTTCGGCATGCGGGTCATGCCGCCGACGAGAATAACTTCGTCGATCTGGGACGCGGACAGGCCGGCATCCTTCAGAGCCGCCTTGCAAGGCTCCATCGTGCGGGTGATCAGGTCATCGACCAGGCTTTCCAGCTTCGCGCGGGTCAGCTTGACCACGAGATGCTTCGGACCGGACGCATCGGCCGTGATGAACGGCAGGTTGATCTCGGTCTCTTTGGAGGAAGACAGCTCGATCTTCGCTTTTTCCGCCGCCTCTTTCAGACGCTGCAGAGCCAGCTTGTCGGATTTCAGGTCAATGCCCTGATCGCGCTTGAACTCGCTGGCAAGGAAATCGATGACCCGGTTGTCGAAGTCTTCACCACCAAGGAAGGTGTCGCCGTTAGTGGACTTCACCTCGATCACGCCATCGGAGATCTCAAGGATGGACACATCGAACGTGCCGCCGCCGAGATCGTAAACCGCAACCGTGCCGCCGTTCTTCTTTTCAAGACCATAGGCCAGAGCGGCCGCCGTCGGCTCGTTGATGATCCGCAGAACCTCAAGACCGGCGATACGGCCGGCGTCTTTCGTCGCCTGACGCTGGGCATCATTGAAGTAGGCAGGAACGGTAATGACGGCCTGCGTCACTTTCTCGCCGAGATAGGACTCAGCGGTTTCCTTCATCTTGCCAAGAACGAACGCCGCGATCTGCGACGGGGAATATTTCTTGCCGCGTGCCTCGACCCATGCGTCGCCATTATCACCTTTGACAATTGCGTAGGGAACCAGCTCCTTGTCCTTCTGGACGGTCGGATCATCGTAACGACGACCGATCAGGCGCTTGACGGCATACAGCGTATTGGACGGGTTGGTGACAGCCTGACGCTTCGCAGCCTGTCCGACCAGCATCTCACCGCCCTCGGTGAATGCGACCATGGACGGCGTCGTACGGGCGCCTTCACTGTTCTCGATAACGCGGTTTTCGCTGCCTTCACGGATGGCGACGCAGGAGTTTGTCGTACCGAGATCGATACCAATAACTTTACTCATATATTCAGTCTCCCTTCAGCGGCACCATCCGGCCCGAAGCACCGGATACTGCCCTTCAATGCTACGGCTCCCGTCGTCTTCCGACCGGACCCGCCCTTAGCTTAAACCGATGTAAGAACCACCGGAGAGGGTTTCAAGAGCATACTGCTCCTGAAATGAATCCCCTTTTCAGGGACTCTGACGCTTACTGCGCCTGGCCGCCCTCGTTCTTCGCCACAACCACCATGGCCGGCTTCAGCAGGCGGCCGTGAAGGGTCCATGTCGGTGTCCAGGCCTGGATAACCGTGCCGTGGGCATGCTCTTCGCTGGGCTGTTCCGCCATAGCCTGATGATGGTTCGCATCGAAGGCCTGACCGGACGGATCATGGGAGATCACGCCGTGCCGTTCGAGGATGGAGAGGAACGAGCGCTCGGTGCTCTCGATGCCTTCCCTCATCTTCGTAATCATGCCGTCCTCATTCTCTGCCGGCTTCGGCAGGCTGGCGAGACCACGGCGAAGGTTTTCAGCCGCCTCGACGACATCGCGGGCGAATTTCTGCACCGCATACTGCCGCGCATCATCCAGCTCGCGCTTTGTGCGCGCGCGCAGATTCTGCATCTCGGCTTCCGAGCGGACCCATTTGTCATGTTCTTCGGCAAGCTGCGCTTCGAGTTCCTTGATCCGGGCGCTCGCCGCGCTCATCACGTCATCAGCGCTTCCGGCGCCGGCGGCAGGCGCCTCCGGCTGCACATCTTCATGAGACACGTGTGGCGATCCCTGCTCTGTCTGGCCGGACCCGGCATGCTCCGCTGCCGTTCCGGTCTCGTGATTTTCTGTCATGTTCATCATAGCAATGAGTTAGGCATCCTCACTCTGGCCCGCAAGGCACGCAAACCGAAGAAAACGTGACATATCCGCGGCCGGCCATGTTGCATCCACGTCATCCGGACCGGTCTGGACCGGCTCCGGATGAAGGCAGTCTATAATCACCAGCTTCTTCACAAAACCCGAACTGTCATTCATGCATGACAGTCAGACGCAGGCCCGCGATCCCCATAGCACCGGCTGTGGGAGCGGGCTATGGTCGCGCCGGTAGCAGGCATGCCCATATGGCAGACGCGCAATTACAGACGCGCTTTTACAGCGGGAGAGACGGATCCGTGACGGAGACGACAAAACAGACGATCGCCCTGGTCGATGACGATCGCAACATTCTGGCCTCCGTCCAGATGACCCTGGAAGCCGAGGGTTATCAGGTCCGGACCTATACGGACGGCGAGCAGGCGCTCCAGGACCTGACAACGCGGCCGGTGGATCTGGCCGTGCTCGACATCAAGATGCCACGCATGGACGGCATGGAGCTTCTCCAGAGGCTGCGGGCACGGTCGAGCCTGCCCATCATCTTCCTTTCGTCAAAAGACGAGGAAGTCGATCAGCTGATGGGACTCCGCCTCGGCGCGGATGATTACATCACGAAGCCTTTTTCCCAGCGCCTTCTGATCGAACGGATCCGGGCGCTCCTGCGCCGCAACGAGGTCAACCGCGCCGAGGCCGCCGGCGAGGCCACCGGCTCCCTGCTCGTTCGTGGCAATCTCACGCTCGACGAGGCCAGGCACCGCAGCCAGTGGCGTGGCGGTGACGTTCCGCTGACCGTCACGGAATTCCTGCTGGTCAAGGCGCTCGCGGCCCGGCCGGGACTGGTCAAATCCCGCGATCAGCTCATCGACGCCGCTTACGGCGACAATATCTATGTCGATGACCGGACCATCGACAGTCATATCAAGCGGGTCAGAAAGAAATTCCGTCAGGTTGATGACGATTTCAACCAGATCGAAACGCTGTATGGCATCGGCTATCGGTATAAAGAGGAGTGACCGGTGAAAGGGGCGCGTTCATGAGCAGTCAGTCCGGCGCCCGCCTCTTTTCCGCTGTCACGTCCTGACCATGTCCGGTGAGGCTTTCGACCGGCGCGCCGACATTCAGTCTGACACTGCGGCCGCCGATGAGGCGCCCGTGACTGCCGGCCCTCCGGACGGAAACAGGACCGGACGGGCAGGCTGGCTGTCAGCGCGGCTCGCCGGACTGGCACAGAAATTTCGCGGCATTATTCCCCATCCGTCGGATACGCCGTCCGATCTGCTCGATGCGTCGGATCGTCGCCTCATCTCGCCGATGATGCGCCGCATTCTGCTTGTGAACATGCTGCCGCTCGTCGTGTTCGGCCTGACGCTGCTGTTCCTCAATCAGTTTCGCAACAGTCTGCTGAACGCCGAGGTCGATGCGCTGCGTGAACAGGCCCGTATCTATGCGGGCGCGCTCGGGCAGAGCGCGGTCTCGATCAGTCCGGCGGCGCGGACCCGGCACGGAGAATCCTTTCCGGGCGGCTCCTACGTTCTGGAAGCCGTGCTGACACGCCCGCTGCTCCTGCGTCTTACCGAACCGAGCCCGAGCGCCGATGCCCGCGTATATGCGCCGGACGGCCAGCTCATCGCCGACAGTCATCAGGAGAAACTGGCGCATCGCCCGGCGGGCAGCCCGCCGCTGCCTCCCGATCAGCAGGAGCCGCCCGCCGGTGATGGCACCGGGGATGGCGCCAGGCCGGCTGCCGGCCCGAACCGCAACAGCGTTCTGCATCGTCTGCTCGACTCACTGGTCGGCGGCGCCGATGACGGGCCGATGACGGACGGGGGAAATGGTTTTCACCATGGCGGCAGCGAAACCGGACGGGATGACACGGAAACGCCGCCCTATATCCGCCGGACCCGCGACCATACGCTTGTCATCACGGTCGCCGAACCGGTCATTCATGACGGGCAGACTGTCGGCGTGATCCAGCTCACGCGCACCGGCGAGGTCGTCGATACCTCCCTCTTCAAGATCCGGTCGTCCATCCTGTCGCTGTTTCTGCTGGCCATGGCGATCATGGTTCTGCTCTCCTGGTATCTGTCGCTGACCATCGCCCGCCCGCTTCTGCGTCTTGCCAGTTCCGCGCATGTCATGCGGGAGAGTTCCGGCCGCACCGGCACCGTGCCCAGCGTTCTGCTCGGACGGCGCGACGAGATCGGCGATGTTGCGCGTGCCCTGCAGGACAGCGCTCAGGCTCTGTGGACCAGAATGGATGCGATCGAACGTTTCGCCGCGGATGTTTCACACGAAATCAAGAATCCGCTGACCTCCATCCGCTCGGCGATCGAGACCTCCCTGCGCATCGACGATGTGGAGCGCCAGCGCCGGCTGCTGACGATCATCGCAGACGACGTGCGCCGGCTGGACCGGCTGATTACCGATATTTCCGACGCCAGCCGTCTGGATGCGGAACTTTCCCGCGCCCAGGCGACCCCGGTGGCCATTGCGCCGCTGCTGTCACTGCTGGCCGAGATTCATCAGTCCACCCGCAAACCGGAACAGCCCCATGTCACGCTCTCTGTCACCGGCGACGAAGCCGGCCATCCGCTGCGCGTTCTCGCGGTGGAGGACAGGCTGGTGCAGGTGCTGCGGAACCTGATCGGAAACGCCATTTCGTTCTCGCCGCCGGATGGTTACATCCTGCTGGAGGCTCATCCGGCGGGACAGATGGTCGAGATCGCGGTGTCTGACGAGGGGCCGGGCATTCCCCAGTCGAAGATCGACTCGATCTTCGACCGTTTCTATTCCGAACGACCGAAATCCGAGAATTTCGGCCAGCATTCGGGCCTTGGCCTGTCGATCAGCCGCCAGATCATTCAGGCGCTGCGCGGAACCATTCACGCTGAAAACCGGGTGGACGGTCAGGGGCATGTGCTTGGGGCACGGTTCGTGATCCGGCTTCCGCGCGCGGCGTGACGGCCCGGAGCCGGTTCTCTGTCGTTTGCCAATGCCGGCGGCGCGGTGGCTTTTCGGGGCTTTGCCCCGAACCCCACAAAGGGACGCAGCCCCTTTGATCCCGGTTTGTTAAGAACAAAAAAACCCCGGACTGTCGGACAGTCCGGGGCTGAATCTTCTGAATGGACAAAAGAGTTTATCGCGGGGAGAGCACCATCACCATCTGACGGTTTTCCAGCCGCGGCATCTGCTCGACCTTTGCCTGTTCGTCCATCTCAGTGCGGATGCGCTCCAGAACCTTCACACCCAGATCCTGATGGGCCATCTCACGACCGCGGAAACGGAGTGTCACCTTGACCTTGTCGCCTTCGCCGATGAACGACTTCATGGCGCGCATCTTCACCTGGTAGTCATTTTCGTCGATGTTCGGACGAACCTTGACTTCCTTGATTTCGATGACCTTCTGCTTCTTCCGGGCCTCGTTCCGCTTTTTCTGCTGCTCGTACTTGTACTTGCCGTAATCAAGGATTTTGCAGACAGGAGGCTCAGCGTTCGGGCTGATTTCCAGCAGGTCGAGACCGACACCGTAAGCGCGGGCCAGCGCTTCACGTGTCGGCATGACGCCCTGCATCTCGCCATCCTGATCGATCAGACGGACCTGGGGTATACGGATCTCCTCGTTGACGCGGGGTCCCTCCCGGCCTGGGGGAGAGGGAATGGGTGGTCTGGCTATGGTCAGCTCCTGTCGACGTGACAAAGAAAGGCGCGCAGGCCATACGACCCGGCGCGCGAAAGGTTGCACGACAGTATGTGCGTAAACGATCGCACAAGATCAAGCATTCCCGTTATGCTCCGATCGCGATCAGCTATGCGAAAACTGCCCGGCAGGCAGAAAATGGTAACAGATCCGTGCGCCGAACGTCGCTTTTCGCTGGCCTTTTCACTGATCATCGCCATCATTATTCTGGCCGTCATCAGCCGGACGGACGCCGATCGGCACCTGCAGCACGATAGTCGCCGTCTTCCGGCGCACCGTCAGCGGCAGCACGGTTCCCGGTTTCGCCGCCGCGACGGCCCGGATCAGGGTGCGCGCGTTCTCCACCCGCTCGCTCCCGACTGTCGTGACGAAGTCTCCCTTCCGGACGCCGCCCTTCTGCGCAGGGCCGCCCTTATCGAGATCAACCACTCTTGAACCGTCCTGGCCGTCTTCGTCCTCAAGCGTGACACCCAGCCAGCCCCGGTCGATATGTCCCTGGGTGCGAAGGGCCTCGACCACAGGAATCACAATTTCCGACGGAATGGAGAACCCGATCCCCACCGATCCGCCCGTGGGCGAGACGATGGCCGTGTTGATGGCGATGACCTCGCCGCTCATGCTGAATGTCGGACCGCCCGAATTGCCCGGATTGATCGGGGCGTCGAGCTGCAGGAAATCGTCGAACGGGCTGGCGCCGATATCGCGTCCGCGCGCGGAGACGATGCCGGCCGTGACCGACGAGCCCAGGCCGAACGGATTACCCGCCGCCATGATCCAGTCCCCCACCTGAACACGGCGGCTGTCGCCCCAGCGTACGAATGGCAGCGGTGTCAGACTTTCCACCTTGATCACCGCGATATCGGTGAGATCGTCGCTGCCCAGCACCCTGGCCGGAAGTTCGTGCCCGTTCGCAAGCGAGACAGTGATGTTGTTGGCGTCACCGACCACATGATTATTCGTCACGATGACGCCGGAGGGATCGATGATGAACCCCGACCCCGCGCCGAGCAGCTCTTCTCCATGCCGGCGCAGGCGTTCCCGGAATTTGCGTTCGAGCGGCGTGCCTTTGACATCCGGCAGGACATGCAGGTGACGGTTCGAGGACGGGTCCATGTCGCGGGTGACGGCGATGTTCACCACGGCCGGCACCACTTTCCGGACCAGCGGCGCGAAGGTGACGGGCAGCCCGGCGACAAGAGGCAGGCCACCGGACGCCGCGTCTGCGGGACCGGCATCCGTGCCCCCTGCGGCGACTTCAGCGTGGGCCGGCATTATGAGAAGACCCGCTGCGGAACCATAGCCGGACAGCGGCGGGGACAGCAGAGCCGTGGCCAGGATCAGTGCCCGGACGCAACGGGGACGACACTGTGACATCAGCGCGCAATCCGATGCCGGAGGCGGGAAACATTCAGGGGCATTGGCGGACAGCGGCTCTCATTACGGCTTTATTGTCTGGTCATAACGTCATGGGAGCGCAATGTCCCGTATTCGGCAGAAAGATATTTTCTGCGCGCCGTGCCCGTGACCGGCGCCCTGCGTCGCCTGCCCTTTGGTTCGCGCCCTGTGCCGTGGACCTCACAGCCATTACCGCTTTGCCCGACTGCGCGAACCGCCGCCGTTCTCTCCGCGTGGTGGTGGCGGTTCGGCGATCGCGGGGTTTTCCGGCCAGTCATGCCGCAGATAACGCCCGCGCATGTCGCGCCGCATATCGGGCCAGCCGCCGGTCCAGAACGCGGCCAGATCCGCCGTCAGCGCCTGCGGCCGTCCCGCCGGAGAGAGAAGCGCCAGACGCAGCGGCACGCGCCCTCCGGCGAGGCGGGGCGTCTCGGTTGTGCCATAGAAAACCTGCGCGCGGGCGGCGGCCACCGGGACAGGCTCGGTGTAATCGACCCTGATCCGTCCGCCTTTCAGCTTCAGCTCCGTGGGCAGCTCCCGATCCAGCATGACCAGATCCGCATGGGAAAAGCGCGCCCGCAGGATTGCCTGGAGATCCAGCTCCTTCAGAGCGGCGAGCGTGGTGAGGCCGGCCAGCCAGGGCGACAGCCACGTCTCCGCCGAGGCGGCCAGCGCTTCATCAGACAGATCAGGCAGATCGTCGCGTCCCAGAGCCTGTCGCACGAGGGCCACACGGGCCTGGAACTGCCGGGCGGCGTCCGTCCAGGTCAGGGCCGTCTGAAGCGCGGCGGCGGCCTGCGCCAGGAGAAGCCCCGCCGCGTCCTCGTTTTTCACGGTTTCAGTGCGGTCGCGCAGCACCAGCGCTCCGATCCGCAGGCGACGCCGGGCCATGACCGCTCCGCTCACCGGGTCCAGGGCGGTTTCGACCTGTTCCGTCGCACGGGCCAGCAATGCGTCCGGCAGGGTGTCCGGGTTCAGCGGCGCGGCAAGCCTGATTTCCGCGCTCTTGCGAAGGAAAAGCGAAGCGACGGCAAGCAGGCGCTGATCCGCGAGACGATCCGCCCGCCCGATCCGGGCGCTGCCGCCGCCCGAAAGCCGGAAGCTGCCCGCCTCACCGCGCCCCTGGGCGATGCGGTCAGGGAATCCTGCCGCGATCAGCGCCGCCACGTCTCCGGATGCGGCCAGCCCCTGAGGAAGACGCAGGCGTCTCCGGAACTGCGCTGACGCCTGACGGATACGGGCCAGAGCGCCGCGATCGGCGTCCGCGTGATCTCCGCCTGCGATCAGATCGAGCCTGAGACTGATATCGGCGGGCGGAACCGGCGGCGGACCGCCCCGCGCGCCGCCCATGCGGGGACGCAGCGGATCGCGTTCTTCCAGCAGCGCGGCCAGATCGGCCGCGAGAGCGGCTTCACGTTCATTCCGGGCGGCCAGAAGCATGGCGGCCAGGCGGGGATGGGTGCCCAGCGCGGCCATTCGCCGGCCTGCTTCGGTCGGTCTGCCGTCCGCGCTCAGAGCGCCGAGCAGAGTCAGAAGATCCCGCGCAGCGGCAAGTCCGCCCGCGGGCGGTGCGTCCGCGAAACGCAACGCTGTTTCCTCACCGCCCATGGCGTCGCGCCAGAGGCTGGTGGACAGGACGAAACCGGAGAGGTCGGCATCGAAGATTTCCGGGCGGTCATGCGGCGCGAGACCGCGTCCCGTCGCTTCCGTCCACAGGCGGATACCCAGACCCGGCGCCTCGCGGCCCGCGCGGCCGGAACGCTGTGTGGCGGCGGCTCGGGAGATCCGCATCGTTTCAAGCCGCGCCAGACCGGCGCCGGGATCGAAACGGGGCGCACGCCGGAAACCGCCGTCAATAACGGTCCGGACACCCGGAACGGTGAGCGAGGTTTCGGCAATCGAAGTGGAGAGAATGACACGTCGACGTCCGCCCGCTTCAGGCGTCAGCACACGGGCCTGTTCGCCGGGCGGCAGTTCTCCGTGCAGGGGCAGGACGAGAGCAGGCACGCCGTCCAGAAGCTGAGCCGTGCGACGAATTTCGCCCGTGCCCGGCAGAAAGACGAGAATGTCGCCTTCAGTCTCCGCCAGCGCGTCCCTGATCGCCAGCGAGGCGGCCTGCGGAAGATCGCGCGCCGAGGTCAGATCGCGTTTTGCATGCCGCACCGTGACCGGGAACTGCCGTCCCGGACTCTCCACGACGGGAGCCTGCATGAGATCGCACAACGTTTTCGTGTCGGCTGTGGCGGACATGGCCAGCAGGCGCAGATCGGGACGCAGTGCCTGCTGCAGGTCGAGCGAGAAGGCGAGGGCGAGATCGGCATCCAGCGACCGCTCATGGATTTCATCGAAGATGACACAGGCGACGTCGTCCAGCATCGGGTCCGACAGGAGACGGCGCAGAAACAGGCCTTCGGTGACGACTTCGATCCGGGTCGCCTGTGAAACGGCGGATTCCAGGCGGGTCCGGAAACCGACGGTCTGGCCAGTGGGCTCACCGAGCAGACTGGCCATGCGCTGCGCCGCGGCCCGTGCCGCGAGGCGGCGGGGCTCCAGCATGATGATCCGGCCCGTCTCTCCCCGCCAGCCGGACTGGAGCAGCATGAGAGGCACCAGTGTTGTCTTGCCGGCACCGGGAGGGGCGACGAGGACCGCGTTCGGCGTCTGATCCAGCGTGGCGGCGAGGGCCGGGAGACAGTCGCGCACCGGCAGATCGTCGCCCAACGCTGACAGAGAGGGGGCTGACAGAAGGGTTGCCAGCGCGGCGGCGGGGTCGGGAAAGGAACTGCTGGTCATGAACGGGGTTATGACGAGGTCGGTATCCTGCGGCAATCGTGGCGCCTTATGAGCGGGCTTTTCAGGGCTTTGCCCCGAACCCCACAAAGGGACCAGGTCCCTTTGATCCCGGTTTATTAACCCAGGCGGGGTGAAGGGGTCTGTGACCCCTTCCGGGTGCAGGACAGAGCCCTGCTCTGTCTCCTGTTTGCAAAAGACATAACGCCGGATTTTTCACGGGATCGCGGCCCTGTTTCTCCGGCAGGCCGCCGACGATATAGAAGAGCCGCTCTTTTTCTTCACAGGACCGCCGCCTTGCGCCAGATCGCCGCTTCCTTCCGTCTTCTTTTCGCGCTCGGTGTGCTGCTCCTCGTCGTCTCCGGCACGGGCCGGGCCGCGGAGAGTGATCCGGTCACCTCCGTTCGTGATACGGCCACGCTTGTCAGCGACAGCGACACCATCGGGCCGGGAAAGCCGGTCCGGTTCGGGTTGCTGCTGCGTCTCAGGCCGACATGGCACACATACTGGCGCAATCCGGGCGATGCCGGCGAGGCGCCGACCCTGGCCGTTACACTGACCGGAGCCGCGACAGGAAAGGCTGACGCGATCGACTGGCCGGCACCGAAGCGTCTGCCGGACGGGCCACTGATGTCCTACGGCTATACGGGCGACGTGCTGCTTCCGGTCAGCGTGACCCCGGCTGCGGGTGCGGATCAGGACGGAAAGCCGGGCGATGTCGCGGTCACGGCACATGCTGAGTGGCTCGTCTGTGCGGCTGTCTGCGTTCCTGAGGAAGGCGACTTCCGTCTCACGCTTCCGGCCGGCGCGCCCGCACCGTCTTCGCAGGCGCCGCTTTTTGCTCAGGCCGCCGCGGCTCGTCCGATTCCCTCTCCTTTTACCGCCACGATTTCTCCGGACGGGATGCTCAGTCTGTCAGGAGCCGGACTTTCTCCACAGACCATAAGCGACGCCTGGTTTATCCCGGATACCCCCGGCGTGATCAGCCAGATCGCTCCGCAGCCGCTGAAAGTGGCTGACGGGCATCTGACTCTCGGGCTGAAACCGCAGGATGGCTTTCATGCCGGCGCGGCGCTCGGAGGGATCGTTGTCCTGCGTGATGCCGCAGGCCAGGAGAGCGCCCTGTCGGTCGCGGCAAAGCCGGGAGGCGCGTCCGGCGCCATTCCTGCCGCCGGGGCCGCCCCGGTGGCAGGAGGCATGGTTTCCGCTGGCTGGCCCCGGCTTGCCGTGCTGGCTTTTCTGGGCGGGATGATTCTCAATCTGATGCCCTGCGTTTTCCCCGTGCTGGCTATGAAAGCGCTCGCGGTCATGCGGCTGGGCTCCGAAGAGGCCCGCGTGAAGAGCGCTCTGGCCTATATGGCGGGCGTGCTCGCGACCTTCGCGGCGCTGGGTGCCGCCACACTTGCGGTCCGCAATGCGGGGCTTTCCGCCGGATGGGGATTCCAGTTCCAGTCCGAGGGATTTGTCGCCGCCATTTGCTGGCTGCTGTTCGCGGTCTCGTTCGGGATGCTCGGCATTTTCGAGCTGCCGGTCATCGGTGCGGGTCAGTCACTAATCTCCCGCAGTCACGGCCTGATATCGGATTTCCTGACCGGCCTGCTCGCGGTTCTGGTGGCCACACCCTGCACAGCGCCCTTCATGGGCGCGGCCATCGCGGGGGCTCTCGCCGCGCCGCCGGTTTTCGCTCTGAGTATTTTCCTGAGCATGGGGCTGGGTCTTGCGAGCCCGTATCTGCTGCTGGCTGTCATTCCCGGTTTCGGGCGTCTGCTGCCGAAGCCCGGCGCATGGATGGATCTGTTTCGTCAGACTCTGGCCTTTCCGATTCTCGCGACCTGTGTCTGGCTGGGCTGGGTGCTCTCAAGACAGGGCGGGGGTGATGCCACGCTTATTCTGGGAACTGGTCTTCTGGCGCTCGGCTTCAGTGGCTGGCTTGCGGTAACGGCACGCGCCCGGAACACGGAGAGGGCAGCGAGACTGCTTCGTGTGGCTGCTCTTCTGGCTGCACTGGCACCGCTGGCCCTGCTGCCGCTTCTGCCGGCGTCCGGACCGCCTTCAGACGGCGCGCGGGCTTCCGCTTCCGATACGGAGGTGTTTTCGGAGCAGCGACTGGCTTCGCTGCGTGCCGCAGGCCAGCCGGTATTCATCGACATGACGGCGGCCTGGTGCATCACCTGTCTGGTCAATGAGCGGGTTACACTCGGCAGCACCCGCGTGCGTGACGTATTTACCCGGCATAAGGTCGCTTATCTCAAAGGCGACTGGACCAGCCGGGACAGCACGATCACGGCTTTTCTGAGGGCGCATGGCCGCGACGGTGTGCCGCTCTATGTGTATTACCCGCCGCATGGCGAGGGACAGGTCCTGCCGCAGATTCTGACACCGGACCTGGTTGCCGGCGCGGTGGGAGGCTGAACAGCGCTCTTACCCGGACCTGGAAGCATACCGCGTACGACGTCCCTTTTGTTCGTTTTGTTTAAGAGACTGTTTCAAAAGCTTCACCGGGATAAAGCCTTTCATAACATACGAATAATATTATGTTTTTTTTCCGTTTATCCGCTCATCTCAGCCAGCCTTAAAAAAGCGCGCCACGACAACCCTTTGATAAAAAACAATAAAAGTTTTTGGGTGCCGTCTTTTTCCCAAAAAGGCGGCGTCTTCTGAAGCTTTTAAAAAGCTTCACCAAAAATTTCTTTGCGATTTAAAGAAGATTTCACAAGAAGGCTTTTGAAACAGCCTCTAACAAACCGGGATCAAAGGGACCGCGTCCCTTTGCGGGGTTCGGGGCGGACCCCTGAAAAGCCACAGCGCCGTAAATGCCTTTAAACCGTGGATTTCTTCGGATCTGCACGAAGCTTCGTCATGAACTCCCGCAACCCGCCCTCAATGGCCACCTGAAAAAGGGACAGCGTTTCCTCGCCCACGTAATGTTCCACGCCTTCGGCGTCGATCAGAGCGTTCTCGTGGCTGACGCCGAGCGCCAGCAGGAACGCTTCGACGACCCGATGCCGCCTGCGGGCCTCATCCGCGACCTTCCGGCCCGCAACTGTCAGAAATACGCCGCGCCAGGGTTTCCGGGTGACCAGGCCGTCCGCGGTTAGACGGCCGAGCATTTTTGCGACTGTCGGCTGCGACACACCCAGCCGGCCGGCAATATCGACCTGCCGCGCCTCGCTGCCCTCGGCCAGCAGATCCGAGATCAGTTCGAGATAATCCTCGACCAGCACGTTCTGGCGGGCCACGCGCGCGGCCCGGAATCCCTCAGACTGGGTCTGCGCATCAGGCATCACGCCTGCGATCCGGACGCTTTTCTTTCCTGACACGTCGTTTTCCCGCTCAGACAATATTCGTCCCCGAATAAAGTATGCGGCGCGCTGAATCCAGTGCTCCGGAAAACGACAGATCCAGCCACATCGCCACGGGCAGGGCCGCCGGCACAGCCATGAACGGACTCCGAACGGGAATTACGGGGCGACCCGGAATCAGCAGTATGGCCGCCGGTCAGGTTCTGGCTCGCGGGCAGTCCGTATGGTCGGGAGCCGCATTTGCTGCACAACTGATACTGGCTGGCGATTTTCGGGATTTGTCAGCACTCTTCAGGCGTGCCGCAAACGTTACAGACAGATCAAGGAACGGCGGCGGATATGGCCACTGGGTCTGCCGTATGACCAGATTTTTCAGTCCGGTCCGGAATGAACCCGTAAGCCACAAAGACGGGACCTGGAAAACCGGGAGCCGGTGCTTCACAGCATCCGGGTGAATTTCAGTACGAACCAGGTTCCCAGCATGATGAGAAAGCAGATAATACCGGCATCGACAGTGCCCCACGATCCGCTGGTCAGAAACATGCCTCCGGTATTCATGCCAAAGAACCCTGTAACGAAGGTTGCGGGCAGCATGAGAGTGGTACCGGCGGAGACGATATAGAGACGGCGGTTGGTTTCTTCGGCCTGGTTCGACGTCAGTTCGTCCTGAAGGGACCGGGCCCGGTCCTGGAGAGCAAGAAGATCGTCCAGCGCGCCGTGAATCTGGCGCTGGGAGCGATCCCGGAGATCGTCCTCCGCCCATTCCGGCAGTTCCAGTTCCTCGTCATGGAAAATGCGGTTCACGGGGGCGATGACGCGACGCAGTTCGGTGGAGCGACGCCGCACCTGCCCCAGCATGCCACCCATGCGACCGAGATCCGTATCACGATCGAGGAGGAGAAGGACGTCTTCAGCCCGGTCGAGATGGTCATCGAGACGGGAGAGATCGCGACGTGCGGTGTCGGCGAATTCGAGCAGGGCGCGATCGACGAGACAGGCGGGATTTTCCGGTACTTTCTGACGCTGCAGCTCACGGTAAACGACGCCCAGCGCCGGGATCGGATGCCGGCGGGTGGTGATCAGCAGGTCAGGCAGGAGAGCAAAGCGCCAGATACAAACGTCGCGATCGTCCTCCGAGGCGGCGTCGTCGAAAGCGGGCAGTGCGCCATAAACGAGATCGTCCTCGGATTCGAGCCGGGCGCCGCGATCGGTGCTGGTGAGCGCCTGTTTTACATCTTCGGGCAGGCAGGGAATGGCCTCGACCTGCGCGCGGGAAACGGTATGAACGATGTCGAAATGAAGCCAGATCCAGCCGGGACGGTCCGGCGGGATGCCTGCGAGACGATCTGCAACCTCTTCCGGTGTCAGCTTCTCCGGCTTCTCGCCCGGATTGCACAGAATGGCCCAGACCAGGCCATCCGCCAGGGCGGCGCCGGCATCCGTCGCGGCGAGCGGGAGAGTCTGAACATCGTGCACCGGATCCCTCCTCAATATCTCCGCTGGACGGGAAAACCGACCCGTCATACGGAGATGAAGGTATCGGCGGGGTCTGATAACGGACGATGCGACTCTCCGGCAAAGAGACGGCGAGACACCAAGGCGTTATCGAGCCGAGATGTCGCACAGGCTTCCGGGGCTGACAATGTGCTGTGACGCAATTGCCTGATTTATAACGTCAGAAAATGCGGGTTCCGGCTATGCGCTCCCGGAACCGCCAGGTGACCCTGAACACGCAGGAATATCTCCGCACAGGAAAGTGAGACCGGTTTCGGGTGAAGCCGCTGCGAGGGACAATATCGCCTGCGGCGTGGCCAGTCACAGAACCGTTTCCGGGAGGCCGCGGGCGGGATCGTTCCGGATGAATATCCCGGCGCAGACGGCCGCAAAGGGGAGATGACTGTCAGCTCAGAGGCTGTTTCAAAAGCCTGCTCACGGAATCTCTGTTCAATTATAAAGAAGTTTCTGGTGAAGCTTTTTTCAGAAAGCTTCAGAAGGTACCGCCTTTTTGAAAAAAGGCGGTACCCAAAAACTTTTGTTGTTTTTTATCAAAGGCTTATTGCTTAGCAGCCTCTGATGCTGGCTGAAGCGAACAGATGGCCGGGATTCAAAAAACCATAACATCATCAGTTTGTTATGAACGGTTTTGTCCCTTTTAAGCTTTTGAAACAGTCCCTTACTCTCCCCGGACACCGCATGAGGAAGAGTCTTCCGCCGGCGCGTGATTATCGATTTCTTCTCCGGGAAGAAGAAGCAACCCCATCGGGTGCTTTTTCGTTTCAGTAAGCATGCTCAGCAAAGGAACAGAAAAACCGGGAGATATGCTGTCTCCGCGCACTGTCTGAAGCAGGCCTGCAATCATGAGGAAAAGACAATGGATTTCGGACTGACGGATAAAGTTGCTGTCGTTACCGGCGCGAGTGCGGGGATCGGGCTGGCGGTTGCGAGAGGACTGGCGGCAGAAGGAGCGAATCTCGTGCTGGTCGCGCGGCAGGCGGAGCGGCTGAATGAAGCGGCTCAGGCACTTTCGTCGGAATTCGGGGTCCGGGCAGTCGGCGCAGCGGCGGATATCGCAACGCCCGGAGGAGTGGATGCGGTTCTCGAAATGACAACCGGGGAATTCGGCGGCGCGGATATTCTGATCAACAATGCGGGAACCGGATCGAACGAAACCATTATGGAAGCGGATGATTCCAGGTGGCAGTTTTACTGGGATCTGCATGTGATGGCAGCGGTGCGTCTCGCACGCGGGCTGGTCCCCGGCATGAAATCGCGGGGCGGCGGAGTGATCCTGCACAATGCGTCGATCTGTGCCGTGCAGCCGCTCTGGTACGAACCGATCTACAATGTCACCAAGGCCGCGCTGATGATGTTTTCCAAGACCCTGTCGACGGAAGTCATCAAAGACAACATCCGCGTCAATTGTGTCAATCCAGGACTGATTCTGACGCCGGACTGGGTAAAAACAGCGAAGCAGCTCACAGAGAAAACCGGTGGTGACTGGGAAGCCTATCTGCAAAGCGTCGCAGATGAGAACGCTCCGATCAGACGGTTCGGAACTCCGGAAGAGCTGGCGAATTTCTTTGTCTTTCTGTGCTCGGATAAGGCAAGTTACAGTGTTGGATCGTCCTATTTCGTTGATGGCGGGATGCTGAAGACTCTGTGATGTACCGACGATGATCCCATGTCTCTGCAAATCTGCGTGGAGCGATTTTCAGGGCTTTGCCCCGTGCCCCTCAAAGGGACGCGGTCCCTTTGATCGCGGCTTGTCAGAGACTGTTTCAAACGCCATTCAGAAACAAAACTTCCATACCATATTGGTGGCGTAATATTTTTTTGTTCCGGCACTCTGTTTACCCTGGTCGGAATCAAAAATGCACCCCATGATAAATGCCTGAAATAGCAAAAGTTTTTGGGTGCCGCCTTTTTTCAAAAAGGCGGCATCTTCCGAAATTCTCTGAAAAAGCTTCACCAGAAACTTCTTCATAATTTACAGGAGATTCACCGGGAAAACTTTGAAACTGGCTCCTAAAATAATCAGGAGGCAGGGCAGAGTCCCGGACCGGACATGAACCAGTCCCGTCTTTACCCGTTCATATCAGAATACATAATCCTGTAACTCAGGGAATCTGAAGAAGGTTGAGATGATGACCGATAAAACAGCACCATTTTCAGGACGGGTTGCGATCGTTACCGGAGGCGGCGGAAATATCGGTCTTGCAACGGCGCTGCGCCTCGCGGCCGATGGCGCGGCGATCGCCCTCGTGGATATGGATGCGGATAAACTCGCCAGCGCCAGGAAAGAAATTACCGACAAAGGTGGAAGAGCCGGAACCTACTGTCTTGATATTACCGATGCGGACGATGTCGGAAAGACCGTGGATCAGATCGTATCGGATTTTGGAGGCGTTGATTTCCTGTTCAACAATGCCGGTTATCAGGGCGCTTTCACCCCCGTACCGAATTACCCCGAAGATGATTTTCAGAAAGTCATGATGATCAATGTCTGCGGCGCGTTCTCTGTGCTGCAGGCGGTGGCGCGCCATATGGTAAAGCGCGGGTTCGGGCGGATCGTGAATACGGCGAGCATGGCCGGCGTGGAAGGCCCGCCGAACATGGCGGCTTACGGTACCTCGAAATTCGCTGTTGTCGGGATGACCCAGGTGGCGGCGAAGGATCTCGCCCCGCATAACATACGGGTCAACGCGATCAGCCCCGGCCTGATCGGACCGGGCTATATGTGGGATCGTCAGGTTGAATTGCAGGCGAAAGCAGGCAGTCAGTATTTTTCAGACGATCCGGAGAAAGTCGCCAAAGAGATGATCGCCGGCGTACCCATGCGCCGTTACGGGTCTCTGGAGGAAATTGCAGGTGTGGTCGCGTTTCTGCTGGGGGAGGATTCGAACTATATGACCGGAGTGAATCTGCCGATTTCGGGCGGAATCATCTGACCCTCTGTAGAGTTCTGCCCGGATCTCCACGGAGACCGCAGACCTCCGGCCATCATTATCATCTGTCCGCCTCAGCCAGACTCAAAAAACAGTAAAAGTTTCCGGGTGCCGCCTTTTTACAAAAAGGCGGCGTCTTCTGAAACTTTTTGAAAAAAGCTTCACCAAAAACTTCTGATAATTTACAGGAGGTTGCTCGTGAACAGGCTTTAAAACAGCCTCTGAGCAATCCCTGCGCCGGCCCCGGACGGAAGGCGGCAACCTCAGCCCGGAACGTTATCGAGAAAATCCACGGTTGGAACAAAGAAAAGACAACCGCTGACCGCCTTGCTGAAATCCAGCAGGCGGTCATAGTTTCCCGCAGGTTTACCGACAAACATATTCTGCAGCATCTCTTCCATCGTCGAGACGGAACACGCATAGCCGATGAAATATGTGCCGAATTCGCCCTTGCCGATCTCACCAAACGGCATATTGTCGCGCACGATGTCGATCTGCCTGCCATCACGCATGACGACGTTCAGTGCATTATGCGCATAATCAGGCTTCGTGGCGTCATCGAGTTCGACATTGGAAAGTTTTTTGCGGCCGATGATCTTTTCCTGCGTTTCGACCGGAAGTTTATTCCACGCATCAACATTATGAAGATATTTCTGCGTGACGACATAGCTGCCACCCGTAAAGTCCGGATCTTCATCGCCGATGAAAGCAGCCTCGGCGGCGGCCTGGTTCTCCGGATTTTCAGTCCCGTCAACGAAACCGATCAGATCGCGATCGTCGAAATATTTGAAGCCATGGACTTCATCGATGACGGCCGTGAACGGACGCAGACGCTGCATGATAAGGGCGGCCATCTCAAAACACATATCCATGCGGATGGCACGGATGTGGAAAAGGATGTCACCAGGCGTGGACACGGCGTGATGGACGCCGCTGATTTCTCTGAACGGATGCAGCTCTTTCGGGCGCGGCCTAGGAAACAGCCGGTCCCAGGCAGCGGAGCCAAAACCCATGACGCAGGAGAGCTGGCCATTCAGATCGCGGAATCCCACCGTGCGCCGCAGCCCCGAAAGATCGGCACAGAGCGATCTAATCGGAGCCGGCATGAAGTATCCAGTGTTTGCTGAACAGAAAGATGAAGCGAAACTGGCCTGCCGGCGCTGAAATTACAAGCTGATGACCGGAACAGGATTTGTTTTCGTCTTCCCGTCCGGTCTCATATTATGAAATATCCGGACTGAATTAAGAACTGTCCGGACTGTCTTCAGAAAAGTATTCCGGAAGCAGTCATGTGATCTGCAACCCGGGTTCTCAGAAGGCCGCCTTTACGCCCGGTCATGACCACTGTGATGGCACGATGCCGCGCGGAATGCCGGCCCCCTCTTTACCGGACAGGCCCCGCCACGGCTCCGGCGACGACGGCGGTGATGATTCCGGTCGCAACCGCGGTCAGCAGAAACTGGTTGCCGGCTCTTACCCAACGGTAACCGTACGGAGGGGCATACAGACCAGGATACCCCCGCCAGTTATCGACCCAGGGATCTCCGCCCCAGTAGCGCAGGCCCGGCCGCCAGACAGGCGGGGGTGGCCGTCTCCAGCGTCCCGGCGGTCCCCACCGGTATGAGGGACCCCAGCGACCGGGCCCCCTGTGTGGCGGACCACCATGCCAGCCTCCCGGGCCGTGACGCCAGGGACCAGGCTGCGCGGCTGCACAGACGGGTGCTGCTCCCAGCAGCGTCGCCATGATCAGAGCGATCGTCTTTGTTCGCATGGCGCTTTTTCTTCCTTTCTGACAACTCCGGACGAGACCCCGCATCGGGACGGGTCTTCAGTTCTGCCAGAACGAAAAGAGAGCAGACAGGTTTGTTTCGCGGCCCGGATGTCACGGCCTTCGCGAGGCCCGGAGTGGGCTGGTTCCCGGCGAACCGTTCGGGCTTCATAAGATCTGATCTGACAGACGTTCCGGTCCGTCTTCAGGGATCTGCCGGTTCTGCCCTGAGATTGACAGGCGCTCCGCCGCAGGACCGGCGCATCATGAGCGGACGCGAAACCGGCCGGTCACAGGAGACCGGTTGCCGGGCGGTTCATTGCGTCGTTACACTCCATGCATACAAAGTGAAGTGAGAAACGATGCGTATCTCGTCAGGGTCCGGACGGCGCCATGTTCGTGCGGGACGTATCGGCATTATTGCAGCGGCGCTCGTGACCGGTGCCGGCCTGGCCGGTGCCGGATATGGTGCGTGGGTCCTTTACGCGAGCCGGCCGGTGCTCTCAGGCAACGTGGTTCTTGCGGGACTTTCCGCCCCGGTCAGCATCGTGCGCGACGCGGCCGGAGTCCCGGCCATCACGGCGCGAAACAGATATGATCTCGCACGGTCTCTTGGTTTTCTCCATGGCCAGGAACGGTTTTTCGAAATGGATCTGATGCGCCGGTCTGGCGCGGGCGAGTTGTCGGAGCTTGTGGGTAAGGCGGCCCTGCCCCTTGATCTCAGGCATCGTCTGCATCGGTTTCGTCTTCACGCCGGCCGGGTCCTGGCGCGTCAGGACCCGGAAACGCGGGCTGTGCTGGACGCCTATACGGCAGGTGTGAATGCGGGGCTGAGCGCACTGCACCACGCCCCGTTCGAATATGCGATCCTGCGGGCAACCCCGCGTCCATGGACGGATATTGATTCTCTTCTTGTCGTTTACGCAATGTATTTCGATCTGCAGAGCGATGACGGAGCCGCGCAGAAATTACGGGCGGCGCTCACGGACCGGCTCGGGCCGGCAATGACGGCGTTTCTGGACCCGGAGCAGACACCGCTCGACGCGCCGGCTGACGGATCCGCATCGGAGGCGCCGGTCATGCCGGTTTCGCTGCCACCGCATGAAGGAAGCCGTATGCCGGCGGATGTCCGGGCACCGGAAGCTGAGCGGGGATCGAATAATTTCGCGGTCGCCGGGAAGCTGACAGCCACAGGATCGGCCATGGTGGCGAATGACATGCATCTGAGCCTGAGCGTTCCCAATATCTGGTATCGGGCGCGTCAGATTGTCAGATCGTCGGAAACCGCGGCTCCCGCACTCGATCTGACCGGCGTGACCCTGCCGGGTGAGCCCGTACAGATCGTCGGCAGCAACACCCGCGTCGCATGGGCTTTTACCGACGGATATATCGAAAGCGGCGATCTGATCCGCCTCGATCAGCTTCCGGCAGCCGCACCGGGGGCGCCGTGGCGTTACCAGACGCCGGACGGCCCGCGCGATATTGAGGTCGTTACGGAACAGCACTGCCCTGCACGGGATGTCTGCGCGCCGCAGCGGATCGAACAGACGATCTGGGGACCGGTGACGGGACACGATGCGTCCGGAGCGCCGCTTGTGTGGCGCTGGAGCGCGGAGGATGACAACGCGGTCGATATGCGCGGCATGCTGGCGCTCGAAGCGGCGAAAGATGTGCGGGCGGCTCTCGATGCAGCGCATGTCGCGGCCCTGCCGCACGAAAACATGCTGGCCGGAGACAGCGCCGGTCATATTGGCTGGACGATTATTGGACCCGTTCCGCGTCGGGTCGGGCTGGATGACCGGATGCCGCATTCCTGGGCCGACGGGCAGCATGGCTGGAACGGCTGGCTCGCACCCGGTGACGTTCCGGAAATTATCGATCCGCCATCAGGTCGCCTGTGGACGGCGAACGGGCGTGTCGTCGGCGGAGAGGACTTAACAGCGCTGGGTGACGGGGGATACGCCGACGGGATGCGGGCCGGACAGATCCGGGACGATCTATTTGCCCGGACACTGTTCAGCGAGCAGGATTTCCTGGCCATTCAGCTCGACGATCATGCGGTCGCTTTACGAGGCTGGCAGGCGCTGCTTCTGAAAGCTCTCGATGGAAAAATGGTATTTTCAGCCTGGACTCCTATTGTCGCACAGTGGGGAGAACGGGCGGTGCCTGAATCGGTCGGGTACCGGCTGGTGCATGATTACCGCCTGCGGGCGATCGAAACTGTTTTCGGTGCATGGGCGTCCGGCCTGAAGCTGCCGGACTCTCATGGGCTGCACGCTCCGCCACGCAGCACCTGGGCCGTTGAAACGCTGCTTGAAAAACGTCCGCCAGGGCTTGTTCCGCCATCCTTCGCAGACTGGGATGCGACTGATGCGGAGATTTTAAAAAAGGTCGCCGACGACGTGACCGCTGCGGGCGGCCTGACGCGCTTTACCTGGGGCGCCGTCAACCATGTCGGGATTCATCATCCGCTGGCGCGGGCGGTGCCGTTGCTGGGATATCTGACAGACCCGGCGGATGAGGCGGAAGCGGGAGATACCGTCGTGCCCCGGGTTCAGGTCTCCGGATTTGGCGCATCCGAACGGCTGGTGGTCAGTCCGGGGCATGAGGAAACCGGATTGTTCGAAATGCCGATGGGGCAGGCGGCTAACCCGGTTCTGCCATATTACGGACATGGGCATGGTGCCTGGGTTCATGGGAAACCGCAATCGCTCCTCCCGGGAGCGGCTGCGTTCCGGTTGCAGCTGCTGCCTGAATGAACCCGTCCCGAAAGCCAGGCCTCACGAAAATGCGGGCAGAGTCACGCGGGCGCGGAGACCGCCCGTGGGACGGTTCTCCAGGGCAACCGTGCCGCCAGTCCGCTCGACTTCGCGTTTGACGATGGCGAGACCGAGCCCCAGGCCGCCGGTCTTGCGGGAACGGGATGTTTCGACGCGGTGGAAAGCCGTCGTTACCCGGCCGAGTTCGATATCGGGGATTCCGGGTCCCTCGTCTTCGACGTCGACAATGATCTCCCCGTCCTGCCTGCTCAGGCGGATTGTGGCGGAACCGGCGTAATTCAGTGCATTCTCCACGAGATTTGTGAAAACGCGCTTCATGGCGAGAGGTGGCAGACGGGCGGGACAGCGGCCGGGACCTTCATAGGTGACAGCCGCGCCACGATCGAAAGCGTCGTCCACGATGGTTGTGAGGATCGCGACGAGATCGACGGACCGGGAAACCTCGCGCTTTTTCTCGCCGGAGAGATAGGCCAGCACGCCGGTGACCATGGCTTCCATTTCGTCGATATCGGCTTCGATCGCCTCCTGCGATTCCGTATCCGTGAGAAACCCGGCGCGAAGACGGAGGCGGGCGAGCGGGGTGCGGAGATCGTGCGAGACAGCCGCCAGAGCTTCGGTCCGGTCTTCAATGAGACTGGTGATGCGTTTCTGCATCTCGTTGATGGCGCGGGCGAGACGCCGGACCTCGCGGGGACCTTTTTCTTCCAGCGGCTCCCATGCGCCCGAACCGACAGTGTCGGCAACGGTCGCGAGGGCGCGCAGCGGCATGCTGAGAGCGTGAACAAGCATGCCGGCGGCAAGCAGCACGGAGAGCGTGACGATCGTCGCTGTGGCGAGTCCACGGGTGACGAGATGGCTGCGGAGAATGTCCGGAGCGGTGAAGCGTATCTGACTGTGATCGGCGAGCAGGACGGTGCCGGTGACATCGGTCCATTTGCCGGGGCCGCCGGGATGCAGCCGGAGCTGCGCGTGGGCGAGGATTGGGTTGGCCGTGACCAGCTGATTGTGAAGCTGAGTCATGCGAAGCGGCTCCTTCTCGTTGTCGGGCGGAGCGCCGGACGGGAGCCAGATCATGCGCAGATCGTTGGTGGAAAGCATGGTCGTCAGCATGGGCCGCGCGCCGGGGGCAGCGCCATCGAGGACACGGACATCAGTGGCCAGACGCTCGCCGATCAGATCGAGGCGGTCTCCGTCCTCGATATAGGCTTCGGCATGTTCATAAAGTGTCCAGCTGACGATGAACACGAGACCGATTGACGCCAGAAGGACGAGCATGACACGTCCGACAAGGCCGCGCGGCCAGAGGCGGATGCGACGCTCGCGCTCCGTGCGTTCAACGGGTGCTGACAAGGATTCCGCCCTCCGGGGATCACAGAAAGGCGGGATTTTCGCCGCTCCCGGCGGTGATGACGAGCCCCTGCGCGTGATTCGTTTCACGAAATCAGGAGCAAAAGCCTCAGACCCGTTCGATGGGGGCTGTGAAAATATAGCCCTGTCCCCGGACGGTGCGGATCAGGTTATCCGCATCGGAGCCGAGCTTGCGGCGCAGACGGCTGACCAGAACGTCGATGGAACGGTCGGAAACGTCACACAGGCGGGTGCGGGACAGCTCGAGAAGACGGTCGCGACCGATGACACGCTGGGGGTTGTCCAGGAAGCTGACGAGAAGGTCATGCTCGGCCCCCGAAATTTCCACGGCGGCGCCGGTCGGGTCGTAAAGTTCGCGGCGGCGGAGATCAAGCGACCAGCCGGCGAAATTGACGACCTCGCGGCGTGGCCGGTCGGTCGCCGGAGCGCCCCCCAGCTGACCACGCCGGAGAACGGCGCGAACGCGGGCGAGCAGTTCTTTCTGGCCAAACGGTTTGGCGACGTAATCATCCGCGCCAAGTTCCAGACCCAGAACGCGATCGAGCTCCTCGCCCCGGGCCGAGACCATGATGATGGGGACACGCTTGAACGCATCATCCTCCACGTTGCCTTTGATGCCCCCCTGACGAAGAGCGCGACACAGATCGAGGCCGTTCATGCCCGGCATCATCACGTCCAGGATGATCAGATCGGCGGCTTCCGTTTCCAGCGCCTCCCACATCGAACGGGCGTCCGGCACGGCGCGGATACGGTATCCGTCAGACTGCAGAGTCCGGCTGAGGAGCGTACGCATCCCCGGATCGTCCTCGACGATGAGAACTCTGACGGGAAGATCCTGCTGGGCGAGGGCGGATGAAGCTGTGTCGGTCATATTTTTCTTATCGTCTGATCCTGAGAGTGCGATGACAACGTCTTTTTTGCGACAAATGTTGCACAGGATCGGCGTGCAGGCCGAAACCCGGCAAAAGCCGCGACTCTCCCGCATGGCCGCCTGCTGAACAGGTCGGACGGAAGACCTCCGCCGGCCCCTGCCAGCGCCCGGCTCTCTGCCGGTTCGGGAAACTGTAACCTGCTTTTGAGCGACCCGTCGAGCGGAGTCGTTCTCAGGCCTGCGCCGTCATGACCGGAGCGCGGCAGATCAGGCCGCCACCCAGGACACGGCTGCCGTCATAAAGCACGCATGCCTGGCCGGGCGCAGGCATGGCCGGCTCGTCGAAAGTCACTTCAGCGCCCGTTCCGACACGCCTTACGGTCGCGGAGCGGGGTTTCTCACGGGCACGAAGCTGCACCATGCAGCGAACAGCCTCTCCGTTCGCCTCGCCGGGAAGCGGAATGAGCCAGTTCATGTCCCGCAGCTGGCAGGAGAGCACCGCGGCACTCTCCCGCGGACCGACGATGACGCGCTTCCGCGCGGGGTCGATCCCGACCACCATCTGCCGCTCGCCCTGCTGCCGGGCGGCGTCGCCAAGACGTTTGCTCTGACCGACGGTAAAGCGTGTCACGCCGTCATGGCGACCGACGACAGTCCCGGAGCGATCGACGATCTCGCCTTCGCCGCGCATATCCGGCCGCAGCGTTTCAACCAGATCGGCGTACGATCCTTTCGGAATAAAACACAGATCCTGACTGTCAGGCTTATCGGCAACGGCAAGACCAAAGCGTTCGGCCTCGCCACGGACGGCGCGTTTGTCCGGCATGTCCCCGAGCGGGAAGCGAAGAAAATCAAGCTGCGCCTGTGTCGTGGCGAAGAGGAACCAGCTCTGGTCGCGGTCGGCATCCAGAGGACGATGCAGCTCGGCGCCGTCCGGGCCTTCGATACGGCGGACATAATGCCCGGTCGCCATTGCTTCCGCGCCGATATCGCGCGCCAGACCGAGAAGGTCGGTGAATTTCACGCCCTGATTGCAGGCGACACACGGAACCGGCGTTTCGCCGCTGGCGTAGGAATCCGCGAATTTCCCGATCACGCTGTCGCGGAAACGCTGTTCGGCATCGATGACGTAATGCGGAATCCCGAGACGCCCCGCGACCTCGCGGGCGTCCTGAATGTCACGGCCGGCGCAGCAGGCACCCTTTCTGGCTTCGCCCCTTGTATCGTAAAGCTGAAGCGTCGCACCGATGACCTCATGTCCCTCCGCGACAAGGCGGGCGGCGACAACGGAACTGTCGACACCCCCGGACATGGCAACAAGAATGCGGGTCATGGCCGGAGCGCCCCTGCGCGCATGATCGGGGCTTTCACCGAACCCACGACAGACCGCAGGCTTCTGTACTCCGATCCGCCCGGAACAGAATGGTCTGCAAAGACTCGCGGCCTCTGCCGGATTTCAGGCCAGAGCGCCGGAGTCTTCACACATGCGACAAAAACCCGGCGCCCCGAAGCCTGCGGCCTTCGGCGGATCAGAGGCAGAGCTCTCAGGGCGTCGGTATCTGTCAGCATGGTTTTTTCAGGTCAGCTCTTGCGCGGAAGGCGAACGGTCAGGCCATCCAGAGCGTCTGTCATGACAATCTGGCAGCCGAGCCGGGAGGTTTTTTCAAGTCCGAAGGCGAGGTCGAGCATGTCTTCCTCATCTTCCGTCGGTTCCGCGAGTTTCGGAGCCCAGGAAGGATCGACAATCACATGGCAGGTGGCGCAGGCCAGCGAACCTTCACATGCGCCTTCGAGGTCAACGCCATGTTTGTGGGCGATCTCGAGCACGGAGAGGCCGACGGGCGCATCGACCCTGCGTTCAGTTCCATCGGGCTCGACGAAAATCATGTGCGGCATTCAGCTTTCCCGTTCCGGCTATCGTGGAGGCATGGCGGCTTCACACCCGTTCAGGGTCCATGCTCCGGCTGTTATTGTCCTGCGAGCATCGTCACCGGCTCAGATCAATCTGCCGGATGAAACCATCCGGTCAGGGTCTGTTCCAGGCGGGTCCTGCTCCCTCACCTGCTGCGCGGCACGGGCGATCAGGCCAGCCGCGCGCGCGATAGTGGCGGGCGTCGTAAAACGTCCGGGCGAGAGACGCAAGCTTTCTGCGGCTTCCACAGGCGAAAGCCCCATGGCGGTGAGCACATAGGACGGCGCGAGGTCGGCCGAGGAGCACGCCGAGCCGACCGAAAGAGCAAGCTCCGGAGTTCGTTCCATCAGGGCGAGGGCGGGCACTCCCGGAAGGCACAGACTGAGGATACCGGGCAGGCGCGGCGCTTCCTTTGCGTTGATGGAAAAAGCCACCTGCCTGGCAAGCAGTCCGCCGGACAGGGCTTCGGCCAGATAGGCGAGATGGCGGGCGTCCGCTTCGCCTTCGGCGGCGGCAATCCGGGCGGCACAGCCGAAGCCGGCGATGAGAGCGGCTGGCAGGGTGCCTGAGCGGAATCCGCGTTCCTGACCGCCACCGGAGAAAAGGGGCTCCAGCCGCACGCGGGGCCGACGGCGGACAAAGAGCGCGCCAATCCCTTTCGGGCCGTACAACTTGTGAGCGGACACGGAGGCCAGGTCCAGGTCGAGGGCACGAACATCGACGGCGGTTTTACCGGCGGCCTGAGCGAGGTCCGAATGGAACAGAGCCCCGGCGTCTTTCGCGATCCGGCCAAGGGCCGGGAGATCCTGGAGAACCCCGGTTTCGTTGTTGGCGGCCATAATACTGACAAGGGCGGTCGGAACGCTGACAGCTTCCCGAAGACGGGCAGGATCGAGGCGTCCGTTACTGTCGACAGGCAGAATGACGGGGTCGAAGCCTTCGCAGGCGAGATCGCGGACACTTTCGAGCACGCATTTATGCTCGGTTGCGACCGTAACGATGCGACGGCGCCCGTCACCATGACGGAGACGATGGCGGGCGGCGCCTTTGATGGCGAGATTGTTGGCTTCCGTGGCTCCGGACGTGAAGATGATCTCGCGCGGATCGGCGCCGATCAGATCCGCGACTTCAACCCGGGCAATTTCCACAGCCCGGGCAGCCCGCCCGCCGGGCGCGTGCGTGCTGCTGTGCGGGTTCGCAAACTCGTCCGCGAAAAGAGGCATCATACATGCCACGACGCGCGGGTCGCATGGCGTGGTGGCGGCGTTGTCGAGATAGAGTTCGTCCACCTTTCACCTTTCCTTCCGCTGGAGTGTGGTTTCGGGCGATTAAGGTAGGGTCTGCGCGACTGTTTGTCAGGGTTCAGTCGCAAAGGTGAGGGATAACGCCGCCTGACGGGCCTTCGCATCCCGGTCCGCCTGACGGGGCAGGCTGCTGTTCCTCAGAGACTGTTTCAAAAGTGATGCGCGGGCAAAAACTTCCATAACAAGTTGATGGTGTTATGTTTTCTGTTTCCAGGTCATCTGTCTGTCTCAGCCAGACTCAAAAAGCATCCACGCCAGGTCTCCGGATAAAAAGTAATAAAAGTTTTTGGGTGCCACCTTTTTTCAAAAAGGCGGCGTCTTCCGAAGCTTTTTGAAAAAAGCTTCACCAAAAACTTCTTTTATATTAAGGTCTGTGGGGATTCACCGTGAGTGGATGATGGCTGCAGCGAGACAGATCATGGCGCTGAAGCTTTTGTCCGTTTTGCCGGCACGCATAGCGATGCGTTTGAATTCCT
>NZ_WOTB01000025.1 GCF_011516835.1 Acetobacter musti
CGCCGGCCCCGGAACAACCCGGCAGTTCTGGCGCATGCTGCTGGACTGCGCCCTGCATAACCCGAAAGCACTGCCCTACGTCGTCATGACAAGCGCACTGTATCTGCATCTCGGCCCGTTCGCCCGACAGGTCATCGGCGAGATCGATAAGGAGATTGGGGACATCGATCACGGGCGCTGGCATGCTCCTCCCCTTTTGCAACCCGCTGAAGTTGAACTCCTGCCCGCCTGAACAAATGCCACAGCGCTGCATGATGAAACGGTCTACAGGCAATTCGCTGACTTCCTTCCCGCAGGCCCTTTCAGGATAATGGTCCGCGCGGCATCGGAAGTCTGCGATCACAACATGTCGGGCATAAGGTGAAACGTGACTGTTCCGACAATTGAATCATGGTCGCGTGGACCTTGCGGTAAATTAAACTGACCCGCGGCCATCCGGTCTTCACAACAGGCAAATTTCTCTTCCTGCCTTCCGGAGGTACTGTGATACGCATCACAAACGATGAACTTACAGCAGCGATTGCAATGAGAGGGCCAGCCATCAGCACACGAACATTCAGTCATCCAAACATACCATAAAGACCAGGTTTCAGAATATGCAGCATGATTTCATTCGCTGCCCGTGTCGCAACAATCTCTTCTTTCCGAAGGCCAGGACGAAAACAGGAGCGGTTGAAAACCAGTTCCGCCGCACCGGAAACCGGCTCCTGCTCCGATTGCCAGTAGGGAAAAGCGCCTCCCTTCGGCAAGTGCCGCGGATTCCTGCTTCTTTCGCATGAACAGCAGAGGAAGATTCCCCATAAGGAACAATGCAGGGCAGATGATCCAGATAAAACGGATCCATTCTCGCCGGTAACCAGGCCCCAGAGCAAAATGGATTAACGTCCTGGTCGTGACGATGGTGTTTTTGCGAAGCGTTCGGGATTGCAAGCAATGAATATAATATAGTTCTCGATATCCTGTCATTTTCATGTTAAAATATCCCAACAAATAAAAAACAAAAACATTCATGGAATATATATTAATATTGGGAATATTTTATAACCATCATACTGGACAGAAAATATTAATTTGGAGAAACTTTTGCCATAAGAAATCGGCTGCCGACCCAGAATGCACCGCATTACGCTGTCCGCGTGGCTGCTTCCAGAGTATAACAGATGTTTCTGACGTCTATATTCGTTCGTCGTCCCGTGGCGACTACATTACTCTGCATAGCCTGCATTCTGTGTGGTATTTCCGGATATATTACACTGCCCGTTGCCGATCTGCCTAATATTGATTTCCCCGTCATTCAGGTCCAGGCACAGCAGCCTGGTGGGACCGCAGAGCAGATCGCCAGCTCCATAGCCGAACCACTGGAACGGCATCTGGGCAGCATTGCCGACGTAACGGAAATGACGTCACAATCCAGTCAGGGTCAGTTGCGCATAACCCTGCAATTTGCCCTGTCACGGGACATCAATGGCGCCGCACGCGACGTACAGGCGGCGATTCAGGCGGCGCGGGCTGATCTTCCGACCACCCTCCGACAGAATCCAGGCTACTCTAAGGCCAATCCCAACGGACCGCCCTCCCTAATTCTCGCGCTGACATCGGATACCTACACTCTGCCGCAACTCTACGACCAGGCATCCAATCTCATCCTCCCACGCCTGGCGCAGGTGAAAGGCGTCGGTCAGGTGCAGGTCAGTGGCAGCGCTCTTCCTGCAGTGCGCGTCGAGATGAATCCATTGCCATTATATAAATTCGGCATCGGGTTTGAAGACATCCGTGCAGCGCTCGCCTCCGCCAATGCCCATACCCCCAAAGGTTTCATCGACCAGGGCGGAAGACGCTTCACACTGGAAACGAACGACCAGGCCCGGGCCGCGCAAGCCTATCGCGACCTGGTCGTCGCCTGGCGAAATGACCGCCCGGTAAGGCTGACAGACGTTGCAGAGGTGAAAGATAGCGTCGAAGACATTCGCAATGCCGGGTATTTCAATCGTAAGCCCGCTATTGTCGTGCAGGTCTTTATGCAGGCCGGAGCAAATATTGTACAAGCCCTCGATCAGATCAACACCACGATCCCGTATCTTCAGGCGACTGTTCCGCCGGCCATCGATCTGCAGACGGTCATGGACCGCTCCCTGACAATCCGTGCCTCGCTTGCCGACACCCGCCTGACACTTGTCCTTTCCGTCGCACTTGTCGTGCTGACGGTCCTGTTGTTTCTCGGAACGCTACGCGCAACGCTCATCCCGGCGATCGTCATCCCTGCGTCGATCATGGGCACGCTGGGCGTGATCAGCGTGCTGGGCTACTCACTCGACAACATGTCGCTGATGGCTCTGACCATCGCGACCGGTTTCGTGGTCGATGACGCCATCGTGGTCATGGAAAACATCAATCGTCATATTGAAGACGGTATTCATCCGTTCAGGGCTGCGATTCTGGGCTCTGGCGAAGTGGCATTCACCGTCCTGTCCATCACGCTTTCACTGATCGCCGTCTTTCTGCCGATCCTCCTGATGGACGGCATAGCCGGGCGCCTGTTTCACGAATTTGCAATGACCGTTTCCGTAACCCTGTTCGTTTCCCTCATATTATCTCTCAGTCTCACGCCAATGCTGTGTGCCCGGATCATGCGCGCCGGCCCACAGACACCACAGGGCTGGATCGCAGCGTGTCTGGAGCGAACCCATGACATGACATTGCGTGCTTATGCCCGCAGCCTTGATCAGGCCATGCGTCACAAACGCATCATGTTGCTCACGTTGCCTGCAACGGTCATCCTGACAATTATCGTCTATGCACAGATGCCCCAAAGCCTCTTTCCGGACGAAGACACGGGTATGCTGCTTGGTCGCGTGATGGGAGATCAGGCCATCTCGTTCCAGGCCATGACGCGCAGGATGGACGAGGCACAGGCCGCCCTTCTGGCCGACCCCGATGTCGCTGCCGTGGCCGGCTTTCTGGGTGGGCGCGGCTCATCAAACCAGGGAAACATCTTCATTCGCCTGACAGACAAGACCCGCCGCCCCTATCCGCCATCGACAACCATTGCCCATCTCAACCGGCGTCTGTCATTCATGACGGGCGCACGCTTCTTCGCGATCCAGCGCGGCGCCATTCGCATCGGCGCGCGTCCCAGCAATGCAGCCTATCAGTACACACTCCAGGGCGACAATCCAACGGAACTCTATGACTGGACACAGCGGCTGACCACGGCTCTCGCCCACCAGCCGGCCCTCATGGATGTATCGTCCGACGTCCTTCTGGGCGGGCAATCCGTGAATGTCGCCATTGACCGGAATACAACGGCAAGAATGCAGCTGACACCGCAACTTATCTCCAACATGCTCTTCGACGCATATGGACAACGGGCGGCGTCCATCATCTACAACCGCCTGAACCAGTATCGGGTGGTCATGGAAGTCGCCCCCCGTTTCTGGCAGGATTCTTCTTCGCTGCGGCAGGCCTGGATCAGTGTATCCGGTGGCAGTCCTCATGGCGGCACGCAATCCAATACCGTACGTGTGCGCACGCCTGCCGCAACGACACGCACGACAGCTCAAAGCACTCAATCCTTCCGCAACCAGATCGCCAACACACTTGCCGGTGGCCGTGCCGCCTCGACGGGGTCCGCTGTATCAACAGGCACAGAAACGATGGTGCCGTTGACATTTGTCACTCGCACCACGACTGGCCTGACACCGCTTGCCATCAACCATCAGGGGCAGGCTGTCGCGACGACCATTTCCTTCAACCTGCCGACAGGCGTACCACTGGGTCGGGCCATGCAGGTTGTGGAAGAGCAGGTTCTCGCACTGCATCTGCCCCCTTCAGTCCACGGCGCTTTCGTGGGGAATGCAGCCCAGCTCCAGAACTCTTCCGGCAGTGAAATCCTCCTGATCGCTGCGGCACTGGCGACCGTCTATATGGTGCTCGGCATCCTGTACGAGAGCTACGTCCATCCGCTGACAATCCTGTCAACCCTTCCCTCCGCCGGTGTCGGGGCTCTCCTGGCACTGTGGGCTTTCGGGGAGGTTTTTTCCCTGATGGCGATGATCGGCGTGATTCTCCTGATCGGAATTGTAAAAAAGAACGCCATCATGCTGGTGGATTTTGCCCTCGCAGCCGAACGCGAACGCGGCCTCTCCCCGGAACAGGCCATACGCGACGCCTGCCTGCTGCGCTTCCGACCCATCATGATGACGACATTTGCGGCCGCGCTCGGTGCCTTACCCCTCATCCTGGGTCACGGTTATGGTGCGGAACTCCGACGCCCGCTTGGCATCGCAATCGTGGGCGGTCTCGCTGTGAGCCAGTTGCTCACGCTCTATACCACGCCCGTCGTCTATCTCTGGCTGGACAGGTTGACACTCTGCCTGCGGCCTGCCCGTCGGGTCAGAAAATTATCGTATCAGACTGAGTCAATTCATTAATAGCACAAGAAAATTACACCTGCATAATGCCATAACGAACCACAAGAAGAGCAAAAATAAGTAAAGAAAAAACAACCGAGAAAAGGAGTGCCAAAAAATACATGCCTGTTTCTCCGTACGATAACCTGTTTTTCCACCTCTTTTTTCCCGGTGGTTTTCTTTCATCAAATTAACAATTGCCAATCAACGCCCGTTCATTCCCGTCTCCCGTGCTTTATTTCCGCGATTCTGCCAGGATGCCGGTCCGGCCCGCCCGATTCAGCCATTCGCCCGGACCGGAGGGTCACAGCACCGGACCGATCGCCAACCTCTATGAGCGCCTTGCCACCATGAACCCGATGATACGACCTCGTCTGCTTCTGGTCGAAGACGATTCTGAGACCGCAGATTACGTGCAGGAAGGCCTGGGAGAGAACGGCATCAATGTTGTCGCTGTCACGAATGGATCTGACGGACTGATGCGGGCTCTTTCGGAACCATGGGACATTGTTATCATTGACCGGATGCTACCTGGACTGGACGGACTGACAATTCTGACGCGCATGCGTACGGCCGATGTCATGACGCCCGTGCTCTTCCTGACGACAATGGATGGTGTACCCAGCCGCGTAAATGGCCTCAGGCACGGCGCTGATGATTATATGATCAAGCCATTTGCACTTCGGGAGCTTGTTGCGCGCGTGCAGGTGCTCCTTCGCCGGTCCGGGCCACTTCAGCATACGACAGTATTGCGCGTAGAGGATGTCGAGCTTGACCTGCTGACCCGCACGGTCACGCGCAGTGGAGAAAAGATATTCCTCCAGCCGCAGGAGATGAAACTTCTCGAATATTTCATGCGCAATCCCGGAACGGTGGTTTCACGCCAGATGCTCCTGAAGGATGTCTGGCATATGGAATTTCCCGTCCGCACAAACATCGTTGAAACCCACCTCTCCCGATTGCGGGAAAAACTGGGACGAAACGAAAGGCCCCTGATCCGTACCGTCAGGGGCGCCGGTTATGTCATGGGTGAGATAGGCCTTGACTTATAAGCAATGGATTCCTGCCACCAGACGACTTGCAGGAACGTCCTCTTTCCGGATTGTCACCGGTTTTATCGTCTTGTTCCTGTTCTCTGGCATCATCATCGCTATCCTGACTGGTTTCCATAATCAGAATCTATTCGAAGACCAGCTTCGTCAGTCCGTTATCAATGAAGGGGAAGAAACGACAGCTGCGGCCGGGCAACCGGACGTCAGTCATTTCCTGCCGATCGTGAAAGCCCTTGTTCGGAATGAGCCCGGTTTTTTTTACCTTTTGCAGAATAAGAATGAAGATGTTGTAGCGGGCAACATGCTTCACCTGCGACCGGTGCCTGGTCCGAGATGGCTGTCATGGGCTCACCGCCTTCCCCGTGCCCAGCATCCAACCATAGTTTATGGTCAGGGATATCTGCTTTCTGACGGTGGCTATTATTTTGTCGGAATTGATGCGTCCCAGTTGCAACGACTACGTCGCGATTTATGGCGTACAGCTGCATGGAGTTCTCTTGGGTTTGCGATCCTGGGCCTGATCGGCGGAATGTTACTCAGTGGCGCTGTGCTGAAACGGATTGAGACAATCAGCATGACTGCCCGCAGCATCATGCGTGGCAATTTTGCACGCCGCATACCATTAAGAGGAACGGATGACGAATTCGACCATCTGTCGCAAAGCCTCAACGCGATGCTGGATCAGAATGAAATCCTGATCGCCAGCCTGCAGCAGGTCTCGAATGATATCGCCCATGACATGCGCAGTCCTCTGTCCCGCCTGCGGCACAGGCTGGAAAGAGCAAGAGAGCGTGACACCACAGTCGAGGCACTGAAAGATAATATCGATCTCTCAATAGACGAACTTGACTGTGCACTAGAGATTTTTACTTCGCTCCTCAATCTGGCGCAAATCGAAGCCGGAACACAGAGAGACGAAATCGTCTTCGTTGACCTCGCTGCCCTGGCGCGGGACATAACGGAGGCTTATCTTCCTGTTCTGGACGACCGGCAGCAGATTCTCCAGATTCATCTGCCGGCTGAAGCCATGGTAGCAGGCCAGCCTGTCCTTCTGCGACAGGTGCTGGTCAATCTTCTGGAAAATGCAAGCCATCATACACCGCCCGGCAGCACGATCACAGTCGATATCTCAGTCGCTGACCGACATGTGTATCTTGTGATTTCCGATAACGGTAATGGCATTCCCGACACTGATCTTGAACGTGTGTTTGATCGCTTCGTAAGGCTTGAACACAGCCGGTCAGCGACAGGAAACGGACTGGGACTGAGTATGGTCCGCGCCATCGTTCGCCGGCATGCCGGCACCGTCAGGCTAACCGACAATAAACCGGGTCTCCGCTGCGTCATCGAGTTTCCGTTCGCGAGCGGATTATGAGGGTTATGCAATCTTTCCAGCTGACCAGACGCGCGGTGAATTCATTGAGGTGGTCCCGTCCGTTCGGACAGTTTTGCGGGCTTGATAAGCTATACCCGGTTGTTGTTATGCCGCCCTTCTGACGGCGTTGCTGTTGGCCATCTGGTCCGGGGTTAACCCCGGACCAGATGGCGTCGGCACGTTATGATACGCCTCATCGGGCGTTCGTCCAGCCAGCGCCGTATGCGGACGCCTTTCGTTATAATGGGCGATCCATCTGCCGAGCCCGGCCCTCAGCTCTGATCCGGTCTCGAACGCGTACAGGTAGACGCATTCGTATTTCAGCGACCGCCACAGGCGCTCGATGAACACGTTGTCCAGCCAGCGACCGCGCCCATCCATGCTGATGCGGATCTGACGCTCTTCCAGTATCCCGCTGAAACGGGGTGTCGTAAATTGCGACCCCTGGTCAGTATTGAAAATGTCCGGGGCGCCATAGCGCATGAGGGCATCCTGTAGCGCCTCGATACAGAACTCCACGTCCATCGTGTTCGACAGACGCCAGGACAGGACCTTGCGCGTGAACCAGTCCATGATCGCCACGAGATAGAGAAATCCCCGTTTCATGGGAATATATGTGATATCGGAACACCAGACCTGGTCAGGCCGATTGATGACCAGATTCCGCAGAAGATATGGATATTTCCGATGCTCCGGATGGGGCACGGTCGTGCGCGGCTTCTGGTAGATCGCCCGCAGGCCCATGATCGCCATGAGCCGCCGGACCCGCTTGCGGCCCACTTCATGTCCCTGGCGGCGCAGATGCCATGTCATCTGCCGTGAGCCATAATACGGCGTTTCCAGGAACTGGGCGTCGATCAGCCGCATCAGCTCCAGATTGGCTTCGCTCTGTGGCACAGGCCGATAGTAGACGCCCGACCGGTTGAGTTGCAGCAGCGTGCATTGCCGGATTATCGGCAGGCATGCTCTCTTCGGGTCAATCATATGCCGCCTCTGATCACGCCCAACCGAGCAGAGGCATCCCGCAAAAAATCCCGTTCCACCAGCAACTGGCCGATCTTGGCGTGCAGTTTCTCTACATCAGCAGGGCTGACTGAAGGTTCCGTTACTGACTTACCAGAAAAAAGGCTTGCCATGCCTTCGATCGCCTGGCGCTTCCATTGGGCGATCATCGTCTGATGCACGCCATGTTTCGAAGCCAGTTCCGCCAGCGTCAGTTCCCCACGGATCGCCTCCAGCGCAACCCGTGACTTGAACTCTGCCGCATACCGTTTCCGCGTAACCTTGCCCATAAACCCCGTCCTCGTTCAGGCCAGATGATAGCTTATCGCCCTGTCCGAAAAATGGGGACCACCTCTCATTGTCATTGTTCGCAAACAGTTAGCGTGAAGCAACATGATCGTAACCAAGTGGGGTCAGAGACGGCGATCACGTCTTTCCGGCGCAGCCGCTGTCTGCCCTTGATCGGCAGCACTGCCAGCAGCAAGTGTCAATCACCGTCAGGCTCCGGAATTTCGGCTCGCTGCCAACTTGGTCATGTACGAAATCCGGGCATCGCACTCGCGTGCCGGAATGCATCGCACTTCGCATTACAAGGCATGGATATGCTGATGCCTTCAAGGTTTTGACCGGCAAGCCTCATGACTTCGACAGAACAAGCCAGGCCGCCAGTTGCCTGACCATGGATCGCGCGACACGGCCTGCCCCCAGCAGGGTGGCGCATGCGGGGCCGCACCAGGAACCATAACCCAGCAGCCAGAGACGTGGCTCCCTGACGGCCTGCTGCCCGTTAACACGGATCAAGCCGTCCGGCTCGATCACGTCGAGTGATGCAAATACACCGAGCGCGGGTCGGAAGCCGGTACACCAGATGATCCTATCGATGGCTTCTTCCCGCCCGTCGGGCCAGACGACGCCCGTCGCCGTCACACGTCCAAACGGGCGCACCGCGTGGAGCACGCCTCGCTCCCTGGCGGCGCGCACAGGTGGGACCATGACGATATCGCCAAAGCCGCTGGTGGGCATGGCCGACGGGCCGCCGAGAACGCGAGCGGTCGCCCGCTCGAACAGGACCCGTCCGTCCACGTCATCGGGCAGAAAGATGGGATCATGCAGCGTGACCCATGTTGCCTGAGCGACAAGCGACAGCTCCGCCATAATCTGTGCCCCGGAGTTGCCCCCACCCACCACCAGTACACGTCGGCCGGCAAAGGGCGCGGCATTCCGGTAATGGCTGGAATGGAGTTGCGTCCCGCCGAAGAGGTCACGCCCCGCGACATCGGGAACAAAGGGGGCTGACCACGTACCGGTCGCCCCGATAACCGCACGGCCAAGAAAATCACCCGCGCTGGTTCTGACAGTCAGAAGTTTTCCGTTCGCGCGCTCCACACACTCGACCATGACCGGACGGCGGATCGGCGGCGCATAGCGCGCCTCGTAGCGGTGCAGATAGTCCAACACCTCGTCACGGGTCGGATAGCCGCCATCCGGCGTGTCTGGCATCGGCCAGCCGGGCAGCGAACTGTAGGACGCGGGTGAAAACAGATGCAGGGAGTCCCAGCCATGCACCCATGCACCACCCGCCTGCGTCCCGTTATCAAGAATGACGTAACGCAGTCCGGTCCGTCGTAGAAAATACGACGCGGCGAGGGCCGCCTGACCGCCTCCCACGATCACAACATCGAACTGTTCCGCCATTGCCCGGCTCACAGACTTTCCGGGAGACGGAATTCCGCCTTGCGTTCGCTGTAGCGATCAACGAGGTAGTCGGCCCGGTCGCGCAGCAGCCATGTGAACTTCATCAGCTCCTCCATGACATCTACCATCCGGTCATAGAGGGGGGATGGCTTCATCCGGTCATCGTCACCGAACTGGGTATAGGCCATCGGCACGCTGGACTGATTGGGGACGGTGAACATCCGCATCCACCGGCCCAGCACCCGTAGGGCATTGACGGAATTGAAGCTCTGCGATCCGCCCGAAACCTGCATGACCGCCAGCGTGCGGCCCTGCGTCGGGCGGATCGAGCCTTCCGTCAGGGGCAACCAGTCGATCTGGTTCTTGAACACGGCAGTGATGTTGCCGTGCCGTTCGGGGCTGCACCAGACCTGGCCTTCAGACCAGATCGAGAGTTCCCGCAGTTCCCGCACCTTCGAATGACTTGCGGGCACGGAATCCGCTACCGGCAGGCCGGTCGGGTCGAACACCCGTGTCTCGGCCCCCAGCACCTTCAGGATGCGTTCTGCCTCAAGCACCAGCAACCGGCTGAAGGATCGGGGGCGTAAAGAGCCATAGAGCAGAAGGATACGCGGCGGATGGTCCACACGCGGTTGCGGTTCCAGCCGCGCGAGATCGACCTGTTCAAGATATTCGGGGTGAAGGGCCGGCAAGTCAGGTTCAGTCATTGTGATATCGGTCCATTCATGCATTACGGCTGGCTGATTAGAGGCAGCCACAGGGCCAGCGCCAGGAGTGTGACCAGCAGGACGGGAGGTGTGATCACCAGACCCACCTTCATATATTGCCCCCACGTGACCCGATGGTTCCTGGACGCCAGCACATGCAGCCAGAGCAGTGTCGCGAGACTGCCGATCGGCGTGAATTTCGGCCCGAGGTCGCAGCCGATGATGTTGGCATAGACCATCAGGTCGCGTGTCAGCGGCGTGATGTCGTGCGCCTGCTGGATCGCCAGTGCCCCGACCAGCACACTCGGCATATTGTTCATGATGGACGACAGAACAGCCGCCAGAAAGCCGGCGCCGATGGTGGCGATGAACCGCCCCTGATGGCCAAGCCAGACCAGTGCGGCCGCAAGGTAGTCGGTCAGCCCGGCATTGCGCAGGCCATACACCACCAGATACATGCCCAGCGAGAAGATCACGATCTGCCATGGTGCGCCCATCAGCACCTTGCGAACAGGGATCACCCGGCCATATCCGGCGACGAGCAACAGGGTTCCGGCGGCCAGACAGGCTACAACACAGACCGGGATATGAAACGGCGCTGTCAGGAAATAGGCCGCCAGAACGAGGACCAGCAGCGGAAATGCCGCCCGAAATACATGGTGGTCACGAATTGCCGCAGCGGGTGCTGGCAGTTCGGCGACGGGATAGGTCGCAGGCACCTGCCGCCAGTACCACAGCCAAAGCACAGCCAGCGTCGCGCCCAGCGCCACCAGATCGACAGGGACCATGATCGCGGCATAGCGATCAAACGCAATGCCAAAGAAATTGGCGCTGACGATGTTCACCAGGTTGGAAATGACAAGCGGCAGGCTGGTGGTATCCGCGACGAACCCAGTGGCGATAATAAAGGCCAGCGCCGCGCCATGGCTCAGGCGCAGTTGCGTCAGGATAGCGATGACAATGGGCGTCAGCAGCAGCGCCGCGCCGTCATTGGCGAAAACCGCTGCAATGGCCGCTCCCAGCACCACGATCAGCGGGAATAGCGTCCGGCCTCGCCCTTTGCCCCAGCGTACGACGTGCAGGGCGGCCCAATGGAAGAACCCTGCCTCATCCAGCAACAGCGAGATGACGATCAGCGCGATAAAGGTGAAGGTCGCGTCCCAGACGATGTGCCAGACGACAGGAATGTCATGCCAGTGGATCACGCCAGCCGCCAAGGCCACGGCGGCACCTGCCATTGCGCTCCAGCCGATGCCCAGCCCCCGAGGCTGCCAGATGACAAAAACCAGCGTGACAACGAAAAGCAGAAGAGCCAGCATCAGGAGATCCGCTTTCCGGATTCATCGACGATCTTCTCGCCGTCCTCCTTGGCGAATGCGCCGCGCTGTGGGGAGGGAAGAATATCCAGCACCGTTTCGGACGGACGGCAGAGCGCAACACCGAGTGGCGTTGCGACGATGGGCCGGTTGATCAGGATCGGGTGTGCGATCATGGCGTCGATCAGCGTATCATCGCTCAGGGCCGGGTTGTCGAGGCCGAGTTCGTGAAAGGGCGTGCCCTTTTCCCGCAGGATCGCGCGCACCGGAACCCCCATACGGGCGATCAGATCGACCAGTTCCGCACGGCCGGGAGGCGTTTTCAGATATTCGATGGTCGTGGGCTCGATCCCGGCATTGCGGATCAGTGCCAGCACGTTGCGCGACGTGCCGCAGGCCGGGTTGTGGTAGATCATGATGGTCATGAGCAGGATTCCGGGGACGGACAGCAGGAGGACAGGCTCGCGACCAGGGGCGCGCAGAGTTCAGGGCTGCCAGCGCAGCAGTCCGTGACGAGGAAGAGCATCAGGTCGCGCAGGCGCGGAAGGCACGCACGATAGACGATCAGCCGGCTGTGGCGCTGCGAGGTCAGCAGGCCGGCACGGGTCAGGGTGGCGAGATGGGCCGAGATCGTGTTCTGCGGCACATCAAGGTGTCGCGCGACATCTCCGGCCGGCAGCCCGTCCGGTTCGTGGCGCATCAGCAGGCGGAAGATTTCCAGCCGCGTGGACTGCGACAGGGCGCCGAGTGCGGCAAGGGCGGATTCTGTATCCATAAATCTACGATCACGGATATGTTGTCGTAAGTCAAGCTATTCTATGTGAGAAAACAGAGATCACGACCGTCGGCTTCGTTAATTTTTATGCTCAGACCAGACCTTCCGCCCTCCCCCCATCTCAGTCATTAAAGTAAGGCCGGGGCTTGCCGATCAGGTCCGGCAGGGTGCTGCCGCTCACCAGATACGGGACAGCGAAACGAACGAAAGCATCCAGTGAGGAAGCATGCTCATCGCCGACAAAAGCCAGATGCGGTGAGTCCACAGCAAACACAGATCCGACCCTGAACGACTGGTGGCCATTGACGTCCGAGGTGTCCTGTCCGATCCATGTCTCGTTGCCATGACGCAGCTCAAACTCTCTGAATTCCGTCTCGGCATAGATTGCCTTCAGGCGTGACCGGACCCGGGCAGGGCCAAAGTCCGTTTTGATCCACTCCCACGCTCCCCAGGGAGCCTGCCCTGGCGATGCTGATTCGTCAGATGCTTTACTGGTCATTTCTGCACTCCAGCCTGGCTGTGGCGGCCCCTTTCCCTGAAGAATCATAAGGTGCCGAACCACACGATCAGAGATTTCGTATCCCGAGGTGCTTCACATTGCCGGGCAGACGGCGCAGACGTTGAGGGATGCAACCCTTGATGCGGGCGGCCTTCTCGAAAAGCCATTTTGACATCGTCACGTCTGCGAACCGGGCCACCTTGGGAAACGGGCCGGAAGCCCAATCCCACAGCGCCTGTTGCGTCTCTGCACTGTAAATAGAAACGCACAGTTCCAGAAAGGCAGCCATGCCGGAGAACGAGATCGCGGCCAGAAAAGCGCCGAGCAGCAGATACCCGTTCGAGAAGCCTCGCATGATTCTTTCGGATGGAAAGACGACTGCGAGCAACACCACCGCTGACATCGCTCCTGATACCGCAACGAATCCTTTAGCGGCGAGCGTCACCGCAGCTTCTGTCAGACAGACGAAAGGTGCTCTCGATGGCGGCAACTTTCCAAAAATCAGGAATCCCCACACAACGAATGCGGGCCACTCTGCCGGACTTCTGCAAATACCGAAGAGAAACTGGATAAAAAACACAACGGCCTGTAGCAGACCCACACAAAAAACCACCCCCGCCAGGGCAAACATCTCCGAAATCGGGTCTGCCACAAAGTCGATAATCCACTGTGCAAAGGCAAGAAGGTCTTTGGGTGGTGAAGTCGTTCTGCCGTCCAGAATGAACACGGCCGACATAAGCGTCAGCAGCACAGAGAAAGGCAGCGCAAACGCATAGATGAAGGCTTCGGTCAGCGCCCGGTGTCTTGGGGCGAGGTATCGGCAATACAGATACAGGAAGAGAAACAGAAGATACTCTGTCGCAATCGCCTGTTTCACTGTCCTCCCTTCCATGAGAAAATTATTGACCAGTGCCGAATACACGGCGACCGGAAAAAGAAGACAGGGAACCAGAAGAAAACGGAAGAGTGCTTTCATTGATCGAGTCCTATCCGGACACCAGCGATCGACACACCATGAGAGATACCGAAAAAAGTCTCGCCGGACAGGTTCATTGTCCGGGACCTGGTGAAGCTGACGGGGAGGTTTGTGCGTTACCGAGAACCCGCGCCGCCCGTTCACGCCTGAGCGCCCTCTCGGCCCTGCTCATGATCGCCGGCGCGTTCCTGATCATGGCCTGCAGCTTTGCATCGATCTCCGCCAGGCGCGCGCTGTGCGACCGTTCGGCCTGCCGTGCCTGCGTCTTCAGCACGATCTCTCTTCCGTAAGGGCGGCCTTCCGTCGCCATCGTCTCCTGCACACGCCCAAGCGCGATCAGTTCGCGGATCCTTGCATCGCGCGCCTTCCGGGTCCGGGCGACCAGATCCATGCCGAGCGCCTTGTAAGGCTTGTTCGCCATCTTCTTCGCGACGTGATCCCACAGATCGTCGCTGGTGATGGGCGTTGCATCGCCGAGCGCCCGCTGGTTCCGGACAGCCTCGAAGGTCGCGGCATCCGAGATCATCGTCCATGTTGTCCCGCGCGCCCGGCTCTCTGCCACATAGGAGGTAAAACCGGTCGCGAGATCCGCGCCGCGTGGCATGGCATTGATGTGCTCGTCTGACGTCAGGCCCTGTGCCGCATCGATGGTCATGGCGTGCCCGAAGCCAAGCATCACCTTGCCGGTCTTCGCATCCTGAAAGCGACGCCACTCCACGTCGGCCACAACGCCGTCCTTCGTGCGGATACGCAGCCCGGCATCGCTGTGCGCGAGAACATCGACCACGTCGCCGTTATTGCCGACCGTGGCCCCCTTGCCGTCCACTGTTCCCCAGGTCCGGCGATACAGCCGGAGCCTGTCGCCGGCTGCGATAGCCAGATCGTATGTCTCGCCGCGCTGGTCGATGGCCTGCACCGTGATCTCATGCTTCGAGATCTCACCCCTTTCCTGCAGGATGCCACGCACGGCCCGACTGAGGTCGGCGGCGTCCTGGTTGGTCAGGGCAGACATGCTGATCGTCTTCGTCCGCCCGGTTCGCGGAGTTGCGCCCTCGGCCGCGAGAGCGTCGCGGCGTGTCACATACAGGCGGGCGATTTCCTGCAGCACTTCGTCGTGGTCTCCGCCCACCAGACGGATCGTGCCGTCCACCCGTTTCATATCGATCGCGTCCCGCACTTCCTTCATGTGGAATTTATTGCGGACGTCGTCGTCATTCTCCTCGTCACTGTTGGCGTTCCCGGCCGCTCCTCTGACTTCCAGAGAGGCGAGATCGCTTTCATCAGGTTCCGCGCCACGAAACAGGTCGGCGATCTGTCGGTTTCTGACGGATGTCTGCCGGACGCTGGACAGAAGCTCCGGCATGTCTTCCACGTCCAGCACCCTGCGCAGCATCTCGATGGAGTCACCGGCCTCGATGTTCTGTGCCTGCTCATGATCGCCCAGCGCCTTGATCGTGCAACCGGTATCGCGCTGCAGTTCCAGCAGGCGGAGCATCTGGCGTGGTCCGACCTGACCGACCTCATCGATCACCAGAACCGTGTTCCGGTCCACGTCGATGTCGCCGCGTTCCAGCCGGGCGAGGAAAGGCAGCATGGCGCAGGTGTCATGGATGCCGGCGTCGCGCAGCGCGTCCGCCTGACGCCAGGCATTGGCAATCCCGATGATCCTGCGCCCGTTCTCATCATAACGGGTGTCATGCTTCCAGGCGTCCACCAGCGGCGACAGCAGCGCGGTCTTTCCCGACCCTGCGACACCCGTCAGCATCGAGAGCGCACCACCCCGGCCGAGTGCGTAAATCGCCGCCTTCTGCGCCCTGCCATGGTCACTGGAGAAATCCAGTGTCGAGCGACCAATGGCTTCAGTGATCTGGCGATCCGACAGCGCCCCGCTCCGGTCGCCGGATGCACGGGCGGCCTGAATCGCAAGGTTTTCCTCGATGGCGATCTGCGCCGTATTCGTGACCCTCAGCCTGTCGCCCCGGATCTGCTGAATCAGCGAGACCTGTTCGCCCCTCAGCTCAAGCCCCCGCTGTTCAATGAGGCTGACGACATGATCGATGTCCTTCACGCCGCCCTCGATACCTGTGCCGATCAGCCCTCGTGCGGCATACATCCTGAGCTTGTCATGATCGAGCACGGCGGCGGTCTCAAACTCCGTCACCAGATGCCGCGCCGCGAAACGGTAAGCCGTATCGTATCTCTTTTCCCGCGTGCCCTCTGGCCCAATCGGCGACCCGAGGAGGCTTCTCTCCTCCCAGCCGAGGCTTTTCGCCTGCTCCAGCCAGATCTCGTGGTCGCTGGCCCCCTTGTCCTTGTCGAGCCGGGCAGCCAGCCCGGCCATGGACAGGATACGGCGCTTGCGCTCGATCGGCATATCCGCCCAGTCCAGCCCTTCCGCCGCCGCATACTCCTTCGCGGCCCTGATCACGTTGCGGCGTCCCTTGCTGAAAAAGTCCGAGACATCCTGCGGCACGGCCGAGACGACGGTGGCCTGCTCATTGGCGTCATATTGCTGGGCGATGCCGATCCGCCGCAGCTCATCGGCAAGCTGCGCCTGGAAATACGCACCGAACTCATGAACGCGGCTGCGCAAGCGCTTTGTGTCCAGTGAGCCGACGTGTCCGTCTTCCGTGGCCACCACATTGAACAGGGCGTTGTGAATGTGGGCGTGAGGATCACCACCTGCCGGGGTGTCGATGAGATAGGTCTGGCCTGTGCCCGGATCGCACGCCTCGACCGTGGGGCGCGCTGTCGTATGCCGGAACGAGACCCAGGCGACCTCTCCCTGGTCCGCACCATCCTCGCCGCCATGGCCACGCCGGGCGAAGCCGATCTCTCTCGCCACATAGCGCATGGTCGCATCGTTGGCCTGATTGATGGCGAGCCAGATCGCCGCTCTCTCCGCTTCTGTCGGCGCAAATTCGGCGGCCAGCGTCACCGATTTATGCGGCGCGAGGGTCAGGTCATAGGCGCTGATTTTGCGGGCGTTCTTCGACCAGTCCTCGCCATTATCAGCCCGTTTCGCCTCAAACAGGCGATTGAGCTGCTCGTTTTTCGGCGGTGTCGTCGGATCAATCCCGAGTGCTGCCGCGATCTCGGGCTTCATGTCGGGCCGCCATGAGGCCCGGCCATCGCGCCCGGTGTAATAACTGGTCAGCCGTGAACCGTCCGCGTCAGGAACCTTCCCGGGCTGAGTGCGGAAATCGTGCTCCGGATCCGGCAGCTCCTGCGTGAAATAGGCGGTGATCATGCGGCCGTTGCCCTCGGCCGAAATCTTCCGGAACGTCATCATCAGACGTCAGCCTCATCCAGCTCCTCGGGCTGGGCGGATCGGGGCGAGCGCCCCTCCTGAATGTCCAGCGTCTTGCCGGTCGTAAGGTCGATGCGCCTGAGCAGTGGGCTCTGCGATGCGATCAGCGTCACCAGCCGGCCAAGAATTTCATCGAGTGTCGGACCGTCGGACTCTTCAGGAGACAGGATCTCGATGATCAGGGAGAGTTTGTCTTCAATGCCCCGCAGCCGCTCGCGGATGTCGTCATCCCGGCTTGCGGTGGTATCAGGCCGTGCAGTTGTCTCGATCATCGTCATCGCTTCCCATGTCAGAACAATGGGAAGCGTGACGCGGAATCATGCGACCGATCAGGCCTTACTTTTTATCAGTTCCGGCCAGGGCGTCCTTCACGGCCTTCGCCGGCGCGAAAGCCAGCTTGCGCGAGGCCGGGATCTGCATCTCGGCGCCGGTCGCGGGGTTGCGGCCCGTGCGCGCGGCGGTGTGACGAACGGTGAATTTGCCAAAGCCGGGAAGCGATACCTCATCGCCAGCCTCTGCGGCCTGTATGATCGAGGCTGTGACAGTCTCAAGAGCGGTCTTCGCATCGGCCTTCGTGCCACCCGTGGCTTCGGCGATACGGTCAATCAGATCGGTGCTTTTCATCAGTGCTGTCTCTTTCGGTTAAGGGCACGCGAAGAGAAAGAATCATAACCGTGGCAGGTTTATGATTCCTCTCGGGCGGGCAGGAAGACGCTGCGGGACAGATCCACCCCGATGCGGATGGCGTCATCAAGCTGGCAACAAACCTCGCTGCGATTTGCCCTCTTCTGCGTGGAAATTTTCGCGAGCCTCTTGATCCTGAAGCAACTGTGGCACCGATGGACCATCGGCCGGGCTCCGCAGAACCGCGCGCATGTTTTGCATCTACGGGGCAAAAGACATCATCACACAGGAAGTGCGTTGGCGGGGGCACCTCCACCGTTTCAACACGCAGTTTACCAGTCAGGAAGGTTCCAAAGGGACAACGTCGGTCTGGTGCCGATGAACTATCACGCCTGACAATACACTCACGCTAACAAAAACGATCGCGAGTGTTTCAGGAAAAGCTGGAACGCGACGATCCCACAGGAAACCATACAGCAGAGCGAACAACGTCTCGAATAAAATCATATGCCCGGCCAGTGTCATGGGGAGCAGGCGACTCATCCGGTTCCAGAAGGTATTACCCAGGATCGACGCAAGGATTCCGATGCCAGTTGCAACCGCAATAAAGCGCACCCAGTCAAGGGCGCTGTGTCCCGCCCATTCATGGATGCCGTGCATGATACCATCGTGATTGCCCGGCACCGTCAGCATGAAGGCCGGGCCAGCCGACAGCAGGGTGAGCACGCCGGTTGCGCCGCCCGTCAACAGACTCCAGTCATGGGAAGATATCTGGTGCACGCGTTCCAGCCACCGTTGATTTAGAACGGCGAAAACAGTCCATGACACCAGAGCCAGAAGGGCGCAGAACCACCCGGTCACCTGTATGCCTATACCCCCCGGTGCAGCGTATTCCAGCCTGCCCCAGCTGGCACATGCAATACCTGCCAGGCCGAATATCAGCGTCGGAGCCAGCTTTCGCAACGGCACTGCATTTACGCCCCGGCTGCCTATCACGGTCAGCAACCCCGGCAACAATCCGATGATCAGCGACGTCATGGCAATGCCGCCCATCCGGACCGCGTAGGATAGCAGGACATAATAGAGGACGTTGCCAAGCAGTCCGAGCCCGATCAATGCCCGGCATTCTCTTCTCCCGATGAGCGGTCCCAACGTCTTCCAACGGGGTATCAGCATCAGTCCGGAAAAGAGGCCATAAGCCAGATACCGCCCGGTGGACAGCTGCAGCGGTGTGAAGTCGGCCGCGAGTTCGGGTGCCAGGAAGGCCAATCCCCATAGCGCGCCCGCCGCCATTCCATATGTCAGCCCCAGTCCCAGCCTGCCAGGCGTCATCCCGCTATTTCTTTCGGTATCCGTGGGAAGCATCGTTCATTGATGGCAAATATGAAAGAAGGCCACAGGGGATTAACCTCATTGCGGCTCAGCACGACGGGCAAGTTGCGGGGACGCGCCACCCGCATCAGCCTCCGTGCAAAGTCGGGGCGGAAGAGTGTCGGGGCGCAGAAAAACCTCAGCGCTGACACGATGGCGTTCATGGCCCTCACGTCACGAGCCAGATCCTCCGTGTAATCCGGTGGCCGGTTGTCCCGCCACGCTTGCGGCAGCGCTTCCACGCTGCGCCGGAGCACCGTCATTTCGGCGCACAGATCCTCAAACGCACGCGCGGCCGGATCTGTCCCGGACATCAGGTATCCTCCCACGGATTGAGAACCCGCACACCAGCCGCCTCGAACGGCGACACGTCGCGGCTGGCCACGACATAGTCACGGGATGCGGCGGTCGCGGCAATATAGCCATCGGCCTTGCCGATCGCCCGACCCTCTGACCTCGCCCGCACCATCAGATCAGCATAGGCCCGGGACGCCGCCAGATCGAACGGCAGAATACGCCCCTCGAACAGGGGCAATACCTCCTGTTCCAGCCGCTCATGCAGCACCGAATGCCGCCGACCGGCGGGCATCGCCCCGATCCCGAAACGCAGTTCGGCCACCGTTATGGCCGACAGGAAAAGCGTCCCGATCGCCTGTGCATCAATCCAGGCCAGAACACGCGGCTCCGGGGCAGGCTTCCACGGCTCCGAGATCACATTGGTATCGAGCAGGATCATTCGAAGGACAGTGGCTCGGCCGGACTTTGGTCCCGGGCCTGCAGGGCCGCGACATCCTGATCGGTCACACCGGCCTCACGACCGATGGACGCCAGCAGCGAACCCAGCCGGACCCGCCGCGAGGGCCGAACGGCCGCCTCCAGAATGATCCGGATCTCGGCTTCCGTACTGCGCCCATGCAGCACGGCCTGCGCCTTCAGCGCCCGATGCGTCTCTTCCGGAAGGTTGCGAATAACAACTGAGGACATGGCGGAACTCTTCATTTTCTGAAATGATATCATACTAAATAATTCGATATCTTTCCAGGAAAATCCTTCATCCTCATAGCTCGTGCCCCGGAGCGCCAAACCGGCTACCCTGCGGCAAACGGACATATGCTGTTCCGGAACAGCCTTACTCGGACGTCCCGGCCATATGGGCACCGCCTATGTCTTCGAACAGGCTGAGGGCATCCGGGGAGGAGGCGACATAGTCCCCCACCCTCGCACTGTCGGCCCGGATGCGCCGCCGCCGTGCGTGCCGCAGACCCTCTTCCAGAAGATCCGGCACCAACTGCCCCAGGGACAGGCCACGTCGGGTGGCTTCGCGCTCCAAGGTGTGTTTCAGGCGCTCATCCAGTTGAAGAACCAACGGTGCGGTCATATCACCCTCCTGCGATCAGCCGACCTCAGCTTAACAAAGCCTTCTCTGCCCATGAAGGGAGCCATTAGTAATGGCTCCCTTTCTACCCAGGGACCTCGGAAAACCCGAGCCCCTTTCCCGCATGCCCACCCACGGCGGCTCAGCCGCCCGCACCAACGGTGCAATGGTGTATGAAGAGCCTAAATTCTCCCCTGACGCATCGCGGCGAAACCATGACGGTTCGCATGACGAAAGACTGACGTATGCCCTGACGAAACCGTGACGCTTCCATTGGCGCTACCTTGACGCTACACAGACGTTGACATGACGTTTCACTGTTCGAACCGGGACGATGCTGGAATGGCTCAGGCAGCAGGAAAAGCACGATTTCGCGCACTAAGGGCTGAAGGTTCTCTCAAGGAGGCGGCAAGCCCGCTCTACCGCTGGCTGATGCTCAATTACGAGGACATTTCTTCTGTTCGTCAGCCTGGCGATCCATGGGCACCTTATCTCACTGCGGCAATAGAAGACGGCGTGTATATCGAAGACCGGGCACGCGGTCTCAGAGCGATCCGCCGGATGTGGGATGTTGTTCAGAAGCTCAAACGTAAGCGGCGGACAACACCTGACGATGAGCCACCGCCGCCGGCGCGAACCTTCTCGCATGCTCCAAGCAGAGCTGACGCCGGTTGGCGACCTCCTCTGAGTGAGGCCTCTTCGCCTGTCCATGGTGAAGGGCAAAGGGGCGCGCCAGTCGGAGAAGATAGCTCATCCAAAAAAAATACATCGCTGGTCGCATCTTTGCAGACAACTGTTCCTGCGTATCCGGGCGCGACAGAAAACGGGGAAGATCTCTACCCCGTTGGGCGCGCCCGGGCCGAAGTGATCAAGCGGGACCTCCTTGAACGACTGAAGCGCAAGGAGCCCGGATTTTAACGGGAGCAGGATATGCCATCGGCCGCAACTACGGACACGAGCACGGGCACCACGACCAAACCCACGTTACTCGTCGCAATCGGACGTCAGAGAGTGGGAAAGACGACCTTTCTCAAATCGCTGGCAGAAATCACAACACAGCAGGGCGGAAAGCCGGAAATCTGGAACACGGATTCCATGAACCGCTCACACACAATCGCCTCGCTGGGTTCTCATGTGCGCGAAGCCAATTCGACATCCGCTGCGGGACAGGCCGCGTGGCTGGAGGAACAAATTGAGCGGCTGGTCGATACACGTCAGGACGCTATTCTTGACATTGGTGGCGGCTGGACTGCGATGCACGAGCTGATCCGTTCTTCTCCCCTTGTCGCGGCACTCGACGAAATCGGTATCTCTCTGGTGACGGTCTTCATGATCGGAATGGAGAACGCAGACATCGACTACCTGGAGGATCTTCAGACAAAGCATCGTTTCCTCCCGCCCAAAACAGCAATCGTTATCAATGAAGGACTGTTGCCAGTCGGCGTCGAGACGCCCCGGGCAGTCGCGGAAATCCTGAATAATAACACCGTCCTCAAGACACTCGATCGTGGTGCGGCACACGGTGTGTTCCCGGCGGTCAACGGTCTGAAGAAGATAGCAGATCGAGGGCAGTCATTCATGGATTTCGCGGCGAACAAGCCTGTCAGCGGGATGCCGGCCAGTTCCGTGTTTGATCGTCTCAGAATGAACCGCTGGCTCAAGCGAGACGTGCCCCTGTTTCTGCAGGATCTCGGCCCGGATTATCTGCCCCGCATGCCCAAAGGATTGCCTGAGGTGATGATGGAGAACGTCTGATGACGGCGCAGGGAGACATCGAGGCGGCAGACCGGGAGTTTGTCGCACGGATGGAGACCTTGCGCCGGGTCGCCGCTCAATGGGTGGAACGCCCGATCGCGCCGGAAGCCGACGTGCTCTCGGCGCTGATTGTGGCGATCGATCAGGTTGGCACTCTGTGTATCGAGATCCGGCGTGCCTCGATCCGGTCGGTCGCCGAAAACAAGCTGCTCGTGGAACAACAGCGCCAGGCACTCGCGCACGACGCTGCGGCGATCCGGCAGGCTATGTCGGACGACGCAACAGCAATTCGGGAGCAACTGCGGGAGGGCATTGAAGCGGTCCACACTCTGCGAACCATCAATGAAAAGCTGGTCGAGAAAAGACTGCTCGGGATCATCGCCGACATTACGAAAGGACTTCGGGGAGCGATTGAGAATCAGGCCACGGCCATGACCAGACGGTTCAATCTCCAGACCGCTTTTCGGGTTCTGGGTTACAGTTCCGTCGTTCTTCTGGTGGGCTTTGTGCTGGGACGGATGCCCTAAAGCCGGTGTGGCCAAAATGGACACAGTAAGCACGCCGCTAAGAAATTCCGTAGAACACGGAATCAGGTCGCATGATGCGGCTGGATAGTGACCTCCTCACAACAGGAGGCTCTGGTGTCCCACATTCCCCTTTCATACCGCCGCACGAGGAAGATGACGATTGTCCTTCTGACGTGCGGCATCATGTCGCCAGCCGTGGTGAACGCGCAGACGATCAATGTGCCGGCGGGCCTGCCCGCGCACGTCAATGCCACGTATCAGGAGCTGGGGCTCGGTGAGTGGACCCCGGACACTACCAGCACAACGCAGACCATGAATGGCAGCGGCACGGTCACTTCGTCCGGTACAACCGGCGTTTCTGACAGCGATGCGCTCCAGACCATGTATCAGCAGTCGTGGGGGTATGAAGCGCCGCAGAACGCACAGGCGCTTGGGGTCAATCCATCGGCTCTTGCTGCGACGTGCGTGGTCGAATCTGGCTGCACCAATCTCTATACAGCGGGGAATGGGAACACGATTACCGGCGCGTTCCAGATGAGTGACGGAACATACAACGAAGCCTTACAACAGGCTCTGGCGTCCAATCCGGAACTTGCATCGACCATCACATCCGGGACTGCAGGACAGCAAGATCCCGCGACGCAGGCGGTCGCGGCAGCGCAGTATCTCAAGGACGCCGCCACGTCGCTGCAGAGCGCAGGAATTGCGACGCCGACCGCTCTGGACGCACGCGGATATTATAACTTTGGCCCTACCGGGGGCACCCAGCTCGCGCAAGCGGATGCTTCGACGCTGATGTCAGATGCCTTACCAAGCGTTTCACAATCGACGCTTGCGAAAAACGGGATAACATCGACGGAAACAGTCGGCGAGTGGCGCGCAGCCGTTGCGGCGAAGATGGGCTCTGCCGCGTATCAACCCGTTCTCACGTCATAGGAATGAATATGCGACATTTTCTCTGCGGCACTTCCGCCAGCCTCGTGGCCCTGGCCGCATTTCAGACCCAAGCCGTTGCTCAGCCGCGACCGACGCCCTTGCAGGGGTATCATTGCGTTATGATCAATCAGACGCTCGACCAGATGCGGGATCCGGCTCAGGCCGTGGTATTCAAGGGAAAGCCTGACGACGCGGCCCCCGCAATATCACCCGCCAGCACTGTGATTGCGGTCAAAGACGATGCGACCCCGATAAATGGATATTACCCGGCGCTGAATTTTGGTCTTAAACCTGTCTGGGTCTCAGCAAAAACACTCGCACCTTATAAATCAGCAAGCGATCCGACCGCGCAATGTCAACCCGGGGTGAAGGCAGACGGTCACCTCGGCTTCATCTTCACTCATTGAAGGGCATCGGACACACGGAATGCGAGGGCGGCCCCAGGCCGCCCTTTTCATTTTCCTGTTCTTCAACTGATTCAGCCTCGGGCAACAGGATTACCTGATGTGGGCCGGGGCAATGTCGCGGCCATCAGCTCGCGCAGGACGGGATCGTTTTCACGTCGGCGCGGACATGGGAGAGCACGGGCGGCGGCCTCACGGGCGAGCAGCCATTCGGCCAGATCGGGAGCCAGGCGGGATGTGCCTTCGACACATCGACGGAAGGCAGTGCGGTGCATCTGACAGTATTCAGCGGCCTGCCGCTCGGACCAGCCGAGGGTTGTGATGCAAAGGAGAAGCCGCGCTCCGGACAGGCCGGGCGCCGGACTTGCGGAAGAGAAGGATTTCTTTGTCATGCCCCCGGAATAAGGGGCCATCATGCGACCAGGGCGTCTTTATGTGGCTGATCGGGATTTCAGAAGGCGCGCTCTGAATCAACACAGGATTGCAGACCGGCAACCTCGCAGCGGACAAGCCTGCGCCCCGTGGCCTTGACACGCGAGACATAAGCCTCAGCGATCGTGGCGTCCGACCATTCATCCGGGTTAGCATCACGGACATAATCGTATGGGTTTTCGGCACTGTAACCGTCAAAGGTGGCGGCCTTGTATCCGGCATATAGTAAATCGATGATGGGAGGCAAGGACAGGAATGTTCCTGTATCCACCGGCCCGTCGGCCCTTTTGCGCCTGAATTCGGCAGACAGAATTCTGATCCGTTCTGCCGTGGGCGGTGTTTTAGAAAGCTCGATTCCAGTCACGGGCAGGGCTCCTTTCGGGAATGATCGTATTACAGCAATCGAATTCAGTGAAAAAGTTACTTTCTACCGTCGATCTGTCGGGGCAGCCGAATTTTCGGCCAGCCCCGCTGATGACTCAGACCAGTTCCTGGTCAGCAAAGCCGCAGCTCTGACAGATCCGGTCCTTCACCTCGCCCTCGGGAAAGTAATCGCCGGTTTCGTGATCCCAGTCTGCCGCTGTTTCCCAGAAATGCAGATCGAGCGGCTGACCGCAATCGGGGCAGAGTTCAGTGAGAACAGGAGCAACGGGCGCGATCGGGGCGAACGTATTATGCGCAACGGACATCTGACATCTCCACACCAGGCGATTAGTTAAGGGATTGCGGCGATTACAAGTTAAAGAATGAGGTCTTCGCCCTCTCAATAAATACAGATTAGTACAACAACAAACTAAGCGCAACTAGAAATCACATAAAAAGCGATAACGTTAATATATATTCACATCTAAACCATTTAATCCGCTATTTAATTTCGTTGCTTACATGATAAGCAAGTACTTCGCAGTGATCCACCACGTATTATCAGAGAGAAACCGATCAAACTCTTGCGCGTCAGCGTGGAGCCCCGGCAGGGGGCTCCAGTGAGGTTAGCGGCGCAGCCGCCTGGCGAACCAGAGTGAGAGAACCCCTAATCAGCCACCCCGGATGACAAGGGCTCCGGCACCGAAGAAGAGGCCACCCGGGACAAGCATGAGAAGGGACGCCGCAGCGACAGGGGGTGATGATGGCGGCGGATCGAACGCACCCTCAGGCTGGGGCCAGTAATGTTCGGGTATCCACAGCCCCATGAAGAAGAAACCCAGCCCGATCAGGATAAGTGAGCAGCCGATGACAGTTCTCGACATCTGAAATTCCTTTCGGGCGAAGTTAATGGCTTACGGAAAACGGATGGGATTTCCGCGACGATCCGCCAGTAAGGACCGACGGCAAAGGAAGCATTCCTCTCTTGCACACAGGGTCGACGGCAATCATTGTTGTAATAGCGGTGGACATGAAACCAGACCTTTCTGTCTAACGTCAGCCTTGTCCGGTGTTAGAGCACCGGACAGGGCGTCCGTGACGGGACCCTTCCCGGCACAGATAAAAGTTAGTACACTAACCAAATAAAGACAAGACCAAATACCTGACAAATCCGAAATAATACGGTTATATACAAATACTCACATCATTATCCGTACGCCCGAAAATAACCATAAGCAGTATTATTTCATATGCTGATAAACATGGTCCTGCACGGACGGATCAGCGGTCGAACCGTTGCGCGGAAGCGTGGAGACCCCGAAGGGGGCTCCAGTGAGGTTAGCGGCGCAGCCGCTTAGCGAACCAGAGTGAGAGAACCCCGAAGGGGACGCCCCGAATTTTGCTTTTTTTTCGTTTCTGACCGGTTTCGTCAGGATTTTTCGGACGGCACCAACATCTCGCGCACGGCCATGGCGCAGGCGGTAGTGCCGGCGGCACCGAGACACCCGATCAAAGTAAATCCGCCGGTCAGGGCGAGATACAGGAGAGACACGCCGAACACGAGAGCGATGGTTATAACGGTTTCCTGGACACGGGTTTTACCGAACATGAGAGACCCTATTCAGCGCGAGACAACAGGATTATGAGGCAGGACAAACATGCGACCGGGAAAATGTTTCGGACGGAAGGGCCGCGAGGCGTCCGGGTCAGGCCTGACGGCATGCGCCTGAGGTGAACCGGGCTGCGCGGAGCGCGGGGCGCGAGCCCTGCGATCCGGGCGGCCCTGTTCACTGAGAGGGGCGTGCCGGCATCGCGCGGAGCGCGGCGCGAAGCGGGCTTGAGGCGGACGCCTCGCGGCGGCACGCTGGGACCGGCGTTTTTCCGGTGCGGCCCGCCGGCTGTCGTCGGGCCGGGGCGGCTCAGTTCCCGCCCTCCCCGGTGACGCCGACGGCCTGCATGGGGGGCAGCTATCAGAACGGGCAGGGATCGCGGCCATCACCCCAGGCGGTCCAGCCCGCCCCCGGAACGGGTGAGCGGCGAGGACGGGCACGCCATGCCTCGATTCCATGTTCAGCGATAAAATCGGCCGCGCTGTCATCTTCGGGATGCGGCAACTCCGGGCCGGTATAAGCGGGATTTCGATACCACACATCACGGTCGGACAGGATGTAGGCGCGTTCCGGATTGTCATGCCCCACATTGCGGGCATATTCGCGGTCGGCAAGCGATTCATGGCTCATCGTCATACTCTCCGGGGCTTGTGCATAAGTGAAAAACTGCGGCGGGCTGCGCCTTTCCGGGGTCTGCCGGTGTGAGAGGGTGCCGGACCCGGTCGGGGTCCGGCGTGTGGGATCAGAAGCCGAGGGCGTCCATCTCGGCGGCGGCGGCCTGCTGATTGAGGGCGCGGGCGTTGCCTGCCACGTAGGGCTTCCATGGGGTGCCGATGATGTCCTCATAGGCGGCAAGGGCACCACGGGCAGAGGCGACCAGCGCGGCGGCTTTCATGCCCTGCTCTGCGGCGAAGCGGCGGGCGTTCGCTGCCTTGTTTTCCAGCCCGTCAACGCCCTGCCGGTCCTCTTCGCGGTATTCGTTGAACTGCGAGGACAGCTCGCGGGCCTGTGCGCGCTTGTTGTCATAGAACTGGGCGGCACCATAAGCGGAAGAGACGGCGGCTCCGACCATGCGCTGAAGGTGCATTTCAAGGCCCTTGTCGTTTTCCTCTCCGTTCCATGTCGTGACGACGAGGACGGGGGAGAGGCTGCGGGCCATGGCGGTGAAAGCCTGCCGGGTTGTCTCTGCGAGACCGTCGGCGTCGAAGTCGTCAAGGCCAAAGTGGGAAACGATCTTGCTGATCTGGTCGGGCACGGGGATGAGGGCTTCGGCGGCTTCGATGGTAATGACCGGAGCGCGGCGGGCGGCGGGTGCCTTCTGCGCGGCTTTTGCCTTGCCGGATGCTTTCTTCTCTTGCGCGGAAACGAGAGCGGCAGTCATTGTGGTGGCAGCGTTGGACATGAAACGGACCTTTCTGTCTTGCGTCAGCCCCGTTCGGTGTTCGAGCACCGGGCGGGGCGTCTGTGGCGGGAACCATTTCCCTTTCCACAAATACAGAGTAGTACTCCCACCAAATAAACGCAAGAAAAAAGCGCACTAAAAGGCGATAAATCCGCATTTATTTTCAAATAATATCCTTTTTTCTCCGCCTGCCCATTTCTTTACTTACACAAACAGGAAGTAATACACACGTATTCACCTGACCAATCCCAGAGGCGAGCGGTCGAGCCGTTGCGCGTAAGCGGGGAGACCCCGAAGGGGGCTCCAGTGAGGTTAGCGGCGCAGCCGCTTAGCGAACCAGAGCGAGAGAGCCCCGAAGGGGCCGCCCATGATCTTCTTTTCTCTTCTGAAACAGCGGCATTTTCTGCGTCGGACCTTTCGGGGGAACATCCCGCGTCGCCCGGAACCGCAACACCTTCAGTCCGGACAGATGAATTATTTTAACCCGTTTCGTTGAAGTCGCATGTTTGCGATCTACACAGGAACCCGTCGCACAAGGAAGCCGGGCCGCACTGTCAGGCGACCGGGCGGACACGTCGGAGATCGAGCATGAAACATCACCAGATCACGGCAGAACCGGATACCGCAGCGGTGAGTCCGCGTCGCGGCGCGGTGGTTCGCCAGATCCTGAACGCTCTGGACACCGCCCGCAGCGCGGGTGAGGTCGCCCGGATTGTGGGGAAACCGACCTGCTACGTCACAGGCAATCTGAACCGCCTGCTCAGACAGGGATATGTCAGCCGGATCAGCCGGGGCACCTACATTGCGGTGGCCGGCACGGGCAATCCGGAGAACGACGGACCGAAGCCGGACAAGCACCAGCTCGATCCGGAGATCGTGTCGTATCTCGCCACGCCGCGAACGGTACAGGAGATCACGGACCGTTTCGGGATCCGCTCGCGGACGCGGGTCGCGCCGCTCAGCACCTCGGGTCGTATCGTCCGGCTGAACGACGGCCGCTACGTCGCCCGCGAGCGGGCAGGAAAATCGGCGTGCAAGGCGGTGCCGCATCCGACCTTTGCGACACAGAAGGAGAAGGTTCTGGCCTGTCTGGAGACAGAACGGACCCTTTGTGAACTCACGGCTTTCGCGGGCGGCAGCGAGAAATCCACGGAGCACTACGTGCGCGACTACATTCATTCCGGCGTGGTGGTGAAAGTGCGGCATGGCGTGTTCATCCGGGCGGACCGGCTTCCGTTGGAGGAACGGGAACGATTGCGCGGCCTCGGCTGCTGGACCACGGAAAGCGCCCTGCTGTCACTGCTGAGCCAGCCGATGACCACAAAGGAGCTTGCGGCACGAACAGGCGGATCGCGCAACCGCATCGGCGTTCTCATCAGGAAACTGCAGGATGAAGGCCGCGTCGTGAGCGTACCGGGGCGGCGCTACGTCTCGGCCGCGTCCCTGATGGCGGACTGATTCACGATGGCCCCGTGATGTCGCGGCGCATGGGCGGCGGCGACATCATTCATCTGGACGCGAGGATCTCGCCCGTATCGAGGTTTCTGACCAGGCGCAGCGTGACCGTGGCCGGCCTGACGATCAGAACCTGCAGCTGGCCCCGGAACGGCGCGGCATCGCTGGCGATGGGGTGCATATCGGCCTCTATGGTCCGGGCTTCCGGGAGAAGGACGATACAGCCGGCATGTCCGGTTCCGGGGCAGGCATCGGGTCCGGAAACCAGATAGGAGGCCTTGCCGAAGACAACGACATCCTGTGGCCAGATTGTTTTTGTGACGGGCGTATCGACCGCATTCTGCGCGGCCTCGCCAAGGCTCCGCAGGTAGGCAACCACCCGGCTGTCAGTCCTGTCACTGGCCGGATTGATGGCGGTGAGCATCTGCGCGTGCGCCTGCGGCGCCAGGGCGCAGCAGGACGAAAGCAGGAGACTCGCCAGAAGTTTACGGGCCGGGGACATTCTGCGTCCTTTCTGATGTATGACGCGAAGATCAGAAATCATAACCGGCTTGTCTTATGCATTCCGTGTCGCTGCGTGCGACAAAGGACTGATTTTTCCGGGGTGGCCACCCCGGAAAAATCAGGAAGGGAACGGGTCGGCAACAGGCAGACCGTAATGGGTCGTCTTGAGAGTATGACCATCCCTTCTTTTCCTTGTGCCCTGAACGGATACCCGAGGTTCGGCCTCGGATGACAAGCATAGGACATGGAAAAGATGACGCATCCAGTTGCGGCTTCCAAGGCCGAGTTGCCACCCGCATCGATCACAATTGGGATCGATGTATCCAAGGATCATCTCGACGCCGCCCGTCACCCCGGCGGTGATACCGTCCGTGTCGCCAACACCCGCAAGGGCCAGACCGCACTTCTGCGCTGGATCGGCGACATCAAAGCTGTTGCCCGGGTGGTGTTCGAGCCAACCGGCCCCTATCACCGCACACTGGAGGAACGCCTGGCGGCCGTTGGTATCCCGCAGGTCAAGGTTAATCCACGACAGGCGCGGCGTTTCGCCGAAGCCACCGGCAAACTCGCGAAGACAGATCGCGTCGATGCGTTGATGCTGGCACGCTATGGTGCCCTGCTGGATCCGGTGGCGCGTCCAGTCCGCACGGATCTACAGAACCGTCTGGCCGAACTGGTGGCCGCGCGCCGCAGTTTGATGCGAGACCGCACGGCAACGCTCAATCGTCTCAAGACCCTCACGATCGGCTTGCTGCAGCGCCACGCGCGTCATCGCCTGCGGCAGATCGAGGCGCAGGTCACATCCCTCGATGCGGCAACTGACGCGCTCGTGGCGGAAGATGCGCATCTGTCTCGGCGCCGGGACGTGCTGGCCAGTATTCCGGGACTGGGAACGGTCACGGCTCATGCGCTTCTGGCCGACATGCCCGAACTCGGCATGATGGAAGAAGGTCAGGCAGCTGCACTGGCCGGGCTGGCACCCATCACGCGCCAGTCCGGCACATGGCGAGGCCGCAGCTTCATCCAGGGTGGTCGTGCCACCGTAAGGCAAGCTCTCTACATGCCGGCCATCGTCGCCATGCGGTTCAACCCAGACCTCAAGCGTGTTTACGATCGCCTTATCGCAAAGGGAAAACACGCCAAGATCGCCATTACCGCAATCATGCGAAAGCTCGTTGTCCTCGCAAACGCCCTGCTTCACAAAGATCGGCTTTGGACGCCAAAAGCCGCTTGACCACAACGGATACTCCCAGCTCCGACGCGGCGAACATGCTGAGTCCGATCAGCACAGAGCCACACATGCCCATCGCAATACCGCGTCGGGGATGTGTCGTGAGGATATTCCCGCCCCATACAGCGCTTATGAGGCCGGAGACAAAGGACAGAAGCATCATCGGCAGCATTGGCGCCTCTCAGACCGCGTCATTTTTCGGCGCAGACAGGCGCGTGCTGATCACGATCGACAGAACGACGAACAGTATTGTTCCGATCACGCTGAGAGCGACGTTTCCGAGGAAGCGATAACTCGTGATGAAGGCGAAGACCTGCACGATGCCGTCCCTGACGGTCTCGGCGTGCTCCGGATCCGGAAGTGCTGCAGCCATAAGCTTATCCTTTTCGTTGTTCGTCAGACCGGAAGGCGGTCCGGCATGAGCAGCATCATGACGAAGCAGGCGCTTTGTTACACGGCTCACAGGCGATACCACGTTTTACGGCAGTCATCGTGGAGCACTCGATCCAGCCGGATTCCCAGTTACACCGGGCACAGCGAAACAGTGCCACCATGGTCATGCCGGCCGCATAGACGCATCCATGGTCGCCAGCATCGACGGCGTGAGCCAGGACACGCCGGGCACGCTTTGGTCTGACATAACCGAACAGATCTGGCTGAAATGCCATGGGAGGCCCTGCCTGTGTGCATCATCAGGATGCCAGGCCAACATGCGACTACAAACGAAAACCGTTCCACACAGGAATTATCGCAATTTACGTTGCGTTTTTTAGCCTGAAAACAAACAACGCTTCGTGGTTTCCTCAAAGTGGGATTTCAGGATCTGATAAATTGAACAGCCGTCAGACCAGCCATCATCAGAGCGAGGAAGGTTGCCGCAGGTGCACCGTAATAAATAAATGCGGCGATCAGCGGTGAGGTATCTGGCGGGATGTTCGAGCGAAAAAAGGAGATCCCCGCATCGGCCACCACGGCCAACGCCATCGCCGAAAAGATTATTCTATACATCTCGATTCCTTTTCGAAACGATCAGTTTTTGCAAACTTGCAAAAGGCTGTCCCATATCAAAAGGGCATCATAAGGGTGCCGGGCCAACATGCGACCACAAACAAAAAAGCCGTTCCACGCGGGAATTAACGCCATATCCCTTTTTTCACCCCTGTTTTACCCCAAAGTGATGGTAAAGTGGGAGATAGTTTAGCCCATTAACGGCAGCGAGCGTGACTGAATATTATCGCAGCGGATGGCAAAAGGCGGACACAGATTCATATGGTGAGACTTCGACGCCGAGGGGGCCGGCTGCCCGGAAAAAGCCGGCTGACTGACCACGAGCAGCATATCTGGCGTTCGTTTCGCGCGGAGATTCAGGGTGACAAGGGCGAGAACGCCGTCGCTGACGTTCTCAATCGCAGCGGGCTTCCCGTAATCCACGATGTCATCCTGCCCGCTCAAAATGACCGGACCACCCAGATCGACCACCTGTTTCTCAGCGCAACCGGCATCCATGTCGTGGAAACGAAGCGCTATGGCGGCGAACTGACCGGGCACCCGGAAGACGAAAGATGGCGCCAGCGTTTCGCCGGGGAAGACGCCGACGCGCCACCTCGCCTGATCTACAGTCCTCTGATCCAGAACGCCGGCCATTGTCGGGCTGTGTACGCGCTGGTCCGCCTCGTGGATCCCGCGATTCAGGTTTTTAACCACGTCGTAATGGCAGGATCCGCAATCCTGTCGCCGGCACTGGCAAGCCGCACCCTCTCACTATCGGCGCTGGAGACCCTGCTGGGCAGTCTCGGGCGCAATGATCCTCAGGGACCGCTGGCAGAAGCATGGCGGCGCATCGAACTCGCCCGCCATGCAAGGAAGTCCCGCGATATTCAGCCGGTCATTTCTTCTTCGAGGTAGTCGAGCAGCTCGGTCGTTTCCTCGTCCGTGAGCATCAGTCCCCGGCAGGCCTCATTGTCGCGGGGGAAGTCGACAGGTTCGCCGCCGAAATCACGGTTGCCGGCGCTGATCCAGAGAACCCGATCCGGTTCATTGGGATCGTAGTCCAGACGCACACCCAGGCCGTCACCAAGATTGATGAAATCCGAGAACAGGTCATCCTCGCAACGAAGCGGCAGCGTGCCAATCTCCACGCCCACCCATCGTTTCGGGAAGCGCGCTCGCAGAAGGTCAGTGAGCTGGCGTGTGTGCGGCCGCAGATCCTTCGGATCCCGCACCGGTGTCGGTGGTTCAAGAGGCGGGAGAAAACCTGCCTCTTCGTCAGACCAGTCCTCGGGCTCAATCGCCGGCGCAGGCTTCTTCGCCATGAATCAGACGTCCTTATAACAAAACAGATACAGTTAAAGACCGAAGTCCCGGCCGGAACCAGAGGGGATGAGAGTCATCAGTTCAGCGCACGGCAATCCGATGAGACCGACCGGCTGTAAATCAGTTTTGACTGACCGCCACCAGCCAGCTCGCATCGAACCCATTTGCTTCCCGGCTGCCCGGGCAACGCCTTGCGCAGAACCACCATTTCACCATCTTCACCGGCAAGCGATACGATCTGGAAGCCATCATCGAGCAGCTGCGCCATGGACTGCGCAAGGGGCGCAAATGTCGTGGACATCCTGCCCCCCGCATGACCGGCTGCCGGCGTCACCGGGCTGCCGGTTGCGGACTGGGCCTCGGCAGGGCCGGCGGAGAAAGACGCTGCGATGAGCAGAACGGCTGCGCAGCCGGGAATATAACGCAAGGGGCCATCTCCTTTTCAGAACAGCGGCAGCGGAAATCGTGACGCGGGTGGATACATCTGCCCCGCCAGAACCGGGGCCTCAGCAAACAGAACGGCGGCAAGCTCATGCACGATACGCGGCAGTGGGGTCAGCCGCGCGTAATCCATACCCTGCACAAATGACGAAATAATGGTGGCGAGCCATGGCGCATCGAGAGGTGCCACCAGATCGAGAGGCAGAGGCAGGGCATCGAGAGGCGGACTGATCCGTCCCGACTCTCTTCCCTGCTCGAAAAGCGTCTTCACCGACCGCCACAGCTCCGCGCCGACAGCCCCACACCATGCGACTGCACCGACCACGATCGGTCGCATGGTGCGATACCGACCGTAATGCAGTCGGAACGCCGCTCCGCCGGGCAGGATCCGGCCATCCGCGTCGCGGGGATAATCCACCGTCGCCCACCAGCCGGAGAACCCTTCATAGGGAAGCGGCCCGGAACCCTCCCGGACGATCCAGGAAAGCCCCTCACTTCGATCCGGCGTCATGGGTGGTCTGAGCTGGACCGCTGTGCGGAAGCCCTCTTCCATCAGGATATGCTGAACCGTCAGCATCGTGTGGTCTTTACGAAACGACATGGAACGGCATGGGCGACAGGCATGAATGTCTCCTTGTTCGGGACTACCTGCGTGGCCGGCAATCATGCGACTGCCACGTGAAAGATCGGAACCATCCGTCATATGCCCGGCTCTCGTGTCGCGATCTGCAGAGGCAGCAGGAGCAGACATCATGCCACGGCGCATTACCCGGCCGTCTTCGGCAGGGCGTACACGATCTTGTCTCCGTTGAACGAGACGATTCCTCTCCTCTGCATCTCGTCAATGAGCGCGCCTGCTCCCCCTGTGTCGAGCTGCTTTCCAAAAAGGCAAAGGATTTCTGCCTGCAGCGACTTGCGGCGCTTCGGTTTCGCTGCTCCCTGACGTCGCAGACACGCCACCAGTTTCTTGACGCGTTCCTCAGAGCCATTTTGCGGCACGCTCTTTTTTTCGGGTGCCAAAGGTTTCTCTGGCGGAGACGGAGCCCTTTCACAGACAATCCCCTTCTCGCACAGATGCAGGATCAGCGGATCGAAACCCGTATCTTTCGAGACGATCAGAAAGCGTGCGTCGGGATCCAGCGCAGAGAGATGTCCGACAGAATACGCCACATGGAAGTCCAGAGCGTTCGGACCGTTTCCGCTGATGCGCACGTAAGAGGCGCGGGAACCCAGCCCCTGTATGGCCTGCGCCAGATCGATGCTGATCTTTGTCTGCAATGCACCGACAAAGACGTGAACCCGGACGTCATCACGACCGCACAGGGCCAGAACGTCCGGCTGCACGTTTTCATAATCGATCAGCACATGCAGCGTCGTGCCTGTTTTCGATTCAGAAAACGACTGGCCAATGTGGTTCATGAGACCCTCGTCAATCCATCGATCACAGACGGGACACGCCGATGATGCGACCACAAACCTCGCCCTGATGACGGGCAGACTATTTCTGTGGCATTTCGAGGTGTCGGCCGACACCAGCGTCAATGCCGTCCGAAAGAGGATACGACACCAATATGAGCAAGGCGTTCATCGCAGCGGTGCTGCAGGACAGCATGGCAAGCACCGGCGTTGCGGCCAGCAAGGCAGCCGACGATCTGATTGAGGCGCTTGTCTCCGAGCTGGAGAAAACCGGAAGCTTTACCCTGCCCGGCTTCGGCACGTTTCGGGTGAAAGACACCCCGGCGCGCACGGCATTGAATCCCCGCACTCTGGAAACGGTCCAGGTCGAGGCCGGACGGACCGTTCGCTTCAAGGCGTCCCCCGTGCTGAAGGCGCGTGTTGCGCCACCAAAAACTGCGACCAGAACAAAGAAAGCGTCGGCCAGGGCGTCGGTCAGAACATCCACGAAATCACCGGCCAAAAGCGCCGTCGCTGCGGATCCGGCAGCGGCTCCCGCGAAAAAGACCCGCGCCCGACGCACGGCCTGAGGGCGGCTTCACACGAACGCCAATATCAGGATACCGGGTACCTGAAAGATAGCAGGTAGCGAGCGTGCGGTCGTTCCCGCGAGGCCTGCTGCCTGACGAATCAGCGACCGGCCGATGCGTTTTTCGCGCGTTTTTTTTATCACTGGTCGCATGATGGTGGCCGACACTGATCTCCTCGCACAAGCAGGAGATCTTCTTCATGACATCGCATCACCGCCTCACCGCGCTGCTGCACAGACGCACACCAGGCGAACGCGCGGTCATCCGGCGGGCTCACTCCGGCTATACCGCCGTCCGGTCAACGCTTTCACAGCACGGACACATTCGCCGGACCGATATGAGCCCGGCATGGGGTTACGGCCTCACGCCGACTCACCCTGCGCCCAGGAGCCCCATGTGATGCTGCTCCGCGCTTCCTTTCCGGCAGCCCTCATCCTCGTGGCGACGCCCCTGCCCGGCGCACCAGCCATGGCAGGCCCATCCGTCGGACCAGCGCCTCTGAACCGGCCGACGATCGATACGCCTGTCGGGCCAGTGAGCCAGCAGATGCGAGACGGAACGATGGCTTTTGTCGAGGCGTGCCGGGCCTGGACCAGGCCTCTTCCCTTACCGTCTGTGCCCCTGTCATTGCCTCACCGTGACCAGGCGACCACAGAGCAGTTCAACCTGTGTCAGATGGCCATGCACCCTGATCAGTTTCGTGCAGCTTTGCGGTTTTACACTATCCTCGGTGCATGGGGCATTCTGCTCAGCATGGCCGTGGCCGCTTATCTGTTTATTCGCCTCGGCCGCTTCGTCTGGCGCTTCACAGGGCAGAAAAAACTTTCCTCTTCGTCAGCCCTTTGCGGCAGCAAGACGTTCGTTCATGGTGATCAGCAAGTAAAGACTAAAAACTGAATGACCCCCCAGCAATGCGACCGACACTATACCATTGTGTCTGCAAACAGAGGTATATCCGATGACTGATGCCAATACAGCGGATCCGATACTGCAGGACATCGTTGGACCCGTCTTTGAGCCTGCGCGAACAGCGACACGCCGCGCGATCTCAATCGTCACGCCGCTTATGATTGGGCAGGCTGTCCTCATCATAGCGGTATTAAACAAAGTCCCGGCTGCTGCGCGGGCGTATGAATCGGTTCCCGGCTGGTACCGCCTCGGATTGTTGCTGATCTGGATGCTGTTCAATCTTGAAGCGGGCTTCGCAATCCTGACGCCGGATGCAGACAGACGGTTGCGCGCCGTTGTGTGTGCACTGGTCCTGATCCCGGCGCCGTATATGCTGGCGCAATTTCTATAGTTTCACTTCTCAGGCCGTTATTGCGACAACAAGTACAGCCACCCATTCGCGGGGAAGCGCGATCATTGAGGTGAATGGAGACCATCATGACTGTACCTCATGGCCAGACATCGGACGCGCTTGTCTATGTCTGCGAGTTTTGTTTCCTCGTTTTTGGATTCAGCCTTCTGTTTGTAGTCGGCTTCAGGGATTCTGCGCGGAGCACGTTCCTGAATGTGATGTGGCTCTCGGTAGCTGGCTTCGTTTTATCCGGAGCGGCCTGCCTGGTAACGCGGTAAGTCCGGTCGCGGCATCTGTTCGCAGACCGGGACTATTGTTAAATCTCCGATATGGAACCTTATATTCTCCTCGTGCGCCCGCGACTTGATCCGGCCGGTGAGCCGGTTGCAAAACTGTTGATCGAGCACAGGGAAACGCTCATCCATGGAAACGGTGACGTTATCGAGAAAGCCCGTCTGTCTGTCCGCTATCGAATCATCGGTGAAATTCCATACGGTCATCGAAAACAAACTCACGAATTTCCGGCGTGCTACGTCCGGGACTGCGGAGAAAGCGGGAGGATCTGTCTGACAGGATCCGATCCGTTTGGAGGAGCCGTTGATCTTGAACCGGATAGTCTCCTCGGCAACCGGGTCGGGTCGTTCCTCATGAATCAGATCGTTGAGTGGGCCACCAGATGGCCAGATGCCGACGTCAATCCGATAAAGCTCTTTGCCCATCAGGGTCACGGCGAAAATAAACTACGCCGCAACCGGTTTTACGAGCAGTTCGGAATCAGATTCGACTACGCGGACAGCACTCATGCTGAAGGCACGGGCCGCGCGATGCAGGCCGGGTCTCTGACACCCTGGACAAAACTGCCTGATAATCTCACCGTCATCACGCTGGAGGACTTCCTGGACGATCAGGAACGAACCCTGTCTGCCTCGCAGCTTAATCTGAAGGCTCAGCGCAGACGTTCTCAGGATCTCGGCGCGGAGCTGAACCGCGCATTCGATCACCCCATCTGGTTTTCCAGCAGGGTCATCTGGGGAAAACACGCCAATCTGGTTTTATGGATTGTTATTTTGCTTACCGTTTCGTTGGTCTGGTACCGATATAGATAGAAACTAAAGGTTTCACGCTGTAAGTGTCAGGATTGAGCAGAAAAGGTCGAGCATGAACCGCCTCTAAGACGGCTGCTAGGGGGGAAAGCCGACAGTCTGCTAACCACCGATAGACAACGTGAAGCGACAGACCGGCTCCCTATACTGTAGGAATAGTGCCGCCATCCAGAACGTAATCCACGCCAACGATATATCCGCTGCGGTCAGATGCCAGAAACGCAACAAGTTCTGCCACCTCGTCAGGACGGCCCGGGCGACCAACAGGGATCCCGCCGATCATGTCCATGACATACTGACGTGCAACATTCTCCGATATATCCCTGTTTTGCTGGATTTCCGTGATCATCCCATGTGCACCAGACGTCTCAATAAAACCCGGCGACACCATGTTTACCCTTACGCCGCCTGCTGCAACCGCCCGCGAAAGGCCTTTACTGTAAGTTCGTAGTGCGCCTTTTGCAGAAGCATAGGCCAGTGTCGACTGTGATGGCGGCATGATATGGGCGATTGAGCCTATGTGAATGACCACGCCGTGCTTTCTTTCGAGCATCCCCGGAATGAAGGCACGGTCAAGACGGACTGGCGCCATCAGATTGATATCAAGTACCTGCTGCCAGAACGCATCTGTCAGTGTCTCGAAGCCGCCGGGAGGCGTAGCCGTGGCTCCAAGATTATTGATGAGAATATCAAGTCCGCCCCATTTGTTCTCAATTTCCTTCACAACCGCATCAACGCCCGCGGTTGTCCCGAGATCAGCCGCGACAAACATGATATCGGCATCCGGCGAGGCCGAAGGCGCGCGCGCCGTTGTTGCAACCTGTGCACCTGATGCGGCAAATCGATAGGCAATCGCCGCGCCAATTCCCTTCGTGCCGCCTGTGACCAGCACTCTCTTCTTATCGAACTCGTTTTTCATCTTGCGTGATACCTCCAGCTTACGTCTGAGAAAGAAGAGTGACGATGCGACGTCGTCCTGGTGGCTGCGCTTACTGTCTGCAGTGCTCAGATCCTGCAGACATTTTCTCAGCCGCGTCTCTGCGGAAGCAGGATGGGGAATGATCGTTGATGATGCCAATCGCCTGCATCCAGGCATAGACGATGGTCGGGCCGACGAACTTGAATCCCCGCTTTTTCAGTGTTTTCGAGATAGTCCGGGATAACTCAGTTTCCGTGTCGGACCCTGTCCCGTCCAATGGTCTGCCGTCTGTGAACGACCAGCAGAAGGCGGCGAAATCGTCCCCGGCCTCCTGCATCGCATTGAAAATCTGTGCGCCCCGAATGGTCGCCTCGATTTTGGCACGTGCACGGATAATACCAGCATTCCCCATCAGTCGTCCGACATCTTCTGTGGTGAAGGCAGCGACTTTCCTGGGATCGAAGCCCACAAAGGCCTCCCGGAACGCCGCACGTTTTCGCAGCACGATTTCCCAGGAGAGTCCTGCCTGAAAGCCTTCGAGCATCAGCATTTCCCAGAGCTTGCGCGGATCACGCTCTGGCACGCCCCATTCGGTATCATGGTAATCCTGCATCAGGGGACTCGAACTGGCCCAGGCACAACGACATTTATGATCCATGAAGCGCCTCTTGTATGGCATTACAGGTCAACGATACGGGTATCGGCTATGGTCTCGGCAAAACCGTTCCCGAACAGGCCGGCAGGCGTCTGGAAGCCGGGGTGGACTTCTCCCCCAAGCACGCGGCGCGCGGCTTCGACTGCGGCCAGAGGCGTGAAGGTGTAGCCGTTCACCGTATCAAGAACCGAACGGACCGTGATGCCATTCGCTCCCGTTACCTCGGCCGCTGCCTGATAGCGGTGTGCTTTCCGTTCCTGCGCGCCTGGGCCATCGGGAAGAAGTGCGAGGTCGCCGCCCGGAAAAGCATTCCCCGAGATATGCACGAATGTCTCGATATCCGGAATATGGGTTGCCCGTCCGATCGTGATGAGATCTGGAAGTGTCACCGGAAAACATGACACCGCACCATGGCCGAAATCAAAAGGCCTCTGATCAGGTGCCGGACATGCGACAAGATGGCCGTCTTTGCAGATCAGCGTTTCCGGCGTTACATTTTCCGCAGCACTGATTGCCGAGCCACGTGACATGGTGCCGGAGACATTCAGCGCAATGGCGATTTTTTGGGGGGCCTGCACGCGTTCCGCCGTATGCCCGGCGAGGCATCCCAGCATGGCAACACTGCCGCCGCTGCCCGGAAGCAGCATGACGCCTGCGGCGCCGGCAATCGTATCCAGTTGCGCGGCAACGCGGTAGCTGTCCAGTTCCGCCGCGATATCAAGGTAATGAACCCCACAGCGAATGGCACTCCGCATCAGTGGCTCAGCCGTGCGTCGATAAGGGCCTGCACAGTTCAGCAGCACCGTCACATCTGACAGGGCCAGATCGATGGCGGTGTTCTGTTCGAGACTGAACACACGATAATCCGCCCCAAGCCGGGTCGCGAGTTCCTCAAGCCCGTCTGCCCTGCGACCGGCGAGAATGATGGAAAGACCGACTGCTTTCGCATGCTCGGCAACCATGCGGCCGGTATAACCATAAGCCCCATAGATCATCAGTATCCGCGACGGATTTTCAGTGGAAATCATACACAGAACCTCAGCGGCCATGCTGCCAGCTCTTGTAGACGAATTCGAGGCTGTAGCCGTCCGGATCGCGGACCTGGGCGGCATAGTATCGCGGGTCATAATGAAGCTGCGGCCCCGGGGGGTGGATGCCGGTTGCGCCGGCCGCCAGAGCAGCCTCAAAGGCCGCATCCACCATGGCGGCAGATTCCGCGACAAAGCCGACATGGACCGCCCCGGCTGCTGCCGCTCCCTGTTGCAGCCAGAAGAACATGCGGCCCCCGGCACCGAAACCCTTGAGATCCGGGTGGTCAGCTGGCGCATTCTTTCCGTCATAATCGAGGCGGCTTGTGATCCCGAGGTGTGGAAGCACGGTTTGGTAAAAGGCGATCGATCGGTCGATATCGCTTACCGTCAGAAAGATATGATCGAGCATGGGAAATCCTCAGAGATTATAACGGCCAGACACTTCGATGGTCTGGCATTTCGGTTGCCGCCGATATCCATGCCAATACTCGTCGGAGCTTATCGCCCGACCTGGAGGAACAAGAGATAATGTCGACGGCAGATGATCGCTCTCATGTTTCTCTCTGAAACCTGCCTGTTTCTGCTTTTCCGTTGCTCCGGGAAAAGGGCTGTGAAACAACGCCCGGTATGGAAACGCAGCTTCAGGAACTCAGGCACCTGGCCGCACGGGCAGAAAACCGTCGGACGGAGACAGGCATTCCGCGGGTTGCCATGGTGCAGGGTGACATCCCCAAGCATCAACTTGCGGCCGTCTATGATCCCATGATCAACCTGATCCTGACGGGCTCGAAAACCATGACAGTGGGCAGCCGGACTCTCCGCTATGATCCGGCAACCTACTTTGTGATGTCGGTCGATCTGCCCGCCGTCGGCGCCTTGCATCCATCGGAAGAGGGCCATCCCTACCTGGCGGTGAGCCTGACGCTGACGCCCGCCATTATCGCCAGTCTGCTGGCAGATCTGCCTGAACCTGCCGGGAGCGATCCCTCCAATCCCGGCTTTTCGGTCGCACCTGTTACCCCGGAACTACTGGATGCATGGGTTCGTCTGCTACGGCTGATGGACCATCCGGATGAGATTGCTGCTCTTGCGCCCGCCTACGAACGCGAGATCCTGTTTCGTGTCCTGCAGGGACCGCTCGGCTGGATGCTGCGTGACATCGCCACACCTGACACCGCCCTTTCGCGGGTTGCCAATACAGTCCACTGGATCCGGGAGAATTTCGCCAGACCGCTACGTGTCAGCGACCTGGCAGAGAGGGCGGCACTCAGCATCTCCGCCTTCCATCGCCATTTCAAGGCCGTGACCGCACTGAGCCCGGTTCAGTATCAGAAGCGTGTAAGGCTGCTCCATGCTCGCTCGCTTCTGATCGCGGGCAAAGCTAATATAACGTCAGCTGCCTTCCATGTCGGATATGAAAGTCCAAACCAGTTCAGCCGGGACTATGCGCGACAGTTTGGTCTGCCTCCCTCCAGGGACGTTGTGCGACTACGGCGGATAACTTCAGGCAGGGATTAATTGCTGTTCACGATGATTATGGAAAGGCAGAAGCAGGCGAAGTCTGCTTCTGGAAAAGCCGTAGTCCTTCCTGGTGGCATAAATGAGGCGCAAGCCGCCACCCCACACCCCATTCACCTTCCAAGCGATCTGACCAGTTCCGCAAGAGCCCGGCGAACCTTAGGCGCAGCCCATTCGCGCAGCATCTTTTCTCCGCCGGCCTCGTGCTCCAGCGTGTAAGGGCTGGCCTCAATCGGCGGCATCTGCATGACGTGGTCCTTCCCGCCTGCCGGCACGGCCGGGAACGGGTCGATCCGCACGAGCTGAGTCAGCAGGGCGACCGTGATGACGCGGCATTGAGGCGACGACGTATTGAGACAGACGTAGGCGCCGCTTCCCTCTGTCACCGGATCGTAAATCGCCTTCCATGTGATAGCAGGAACCGGAATCCGGTGTGGGCCGACGGTATCGGTTCTGTCCGGGTCATAACCGGGACCGGTGACAACATAAAGTTCTCCATCCCTGTCCGCGAGCCCGCGCACGGCACTTTCCACGCCCACCCAGGCGCCCCGGTTCAGCTCGGCGGTCTGAGGCACGATATTGGAGAGTGCGTACGTCTCGGCCTGCCATGAAAGGCCAGCCTCATCGCCGCTCGGAACAAGATGGCCTCTGTCGTATCCGCTCGATCTGAAGTCATAAAGTTCGGCCCTCATCGTGTCCGGGAGGCGGGCGTCCGGATAGAAGCGGCTGCTGCGGGGGGTACGCTCCGCCACTTCGAGGTTCTCTTCCGAGAGATACTCGGCGGCCCAGAGCGCGCCTTTCGTATGCTCGGACGCCAGGACGGCGTACCCGTGATTACAGAGCATCACGGTGCCGATCCGCAACGTCTCGTCCACCACGGCGGGAGGTTGTCCGCCGAAAAACTGACCCGCACAGGAGACCGTCTGCGCGACGGCAGGCGTTGATACGCAGACCACCACACCGGCGGCCAGAAGCAGGCTACGCATCAGACGCCCCGTTTCATTGCAGCCGGCGGAACCGGGCGACCGAGATGGCGGTGCTCCCGGCAATACCACTCCTCCCCTGAGCGCGTATTGAAACCGAACATTGCTCCTTTTCCGCAGGCCCTGCAGCTATGCGCGTATCCATGGCCTGCCGGCCGGGGTCGAGGCGATGCTTGTGACTGGTTTCCGAAAAAATCCATTGGTGGTTCGTCTCTCATGGTCAAAGCCCCAGTGCATCAAGTTCACGGTCAGCCTGCGCCCAGCGTCCACCTGACTGGCGTGGCTCGTCGCGGCCGTGATTCCAGCCACGGATCCTGTTTTCCAGCGGGATCTCATCGATGAAGCGCGACGGTGCGGACGAGCCACCCTGGCGGTAATCACAGAAGCTGATGGTAGCCTGTGTCATGGCACGGGTGAGCGCGACATAGGCCAGGCGGCGCTCCTCATCGAGGTTGCGCGCCATGCCGCCCGGAAAGATGGCCTCCTCCCAGGCCGGCAGAAAGACGTGGCGGAATTCCAGTCCTTTTGCCCTGTGCATGGTGATGAGCTGCACCCGGTCCTTTCCCTTCTCCCCGGGCGCCCCGCTCGCCAGGGCCGCGTGCTCCATCAGATGCTCCACACGCCGGAAGCCGTCGGCCAGTTCTGTCAGCTCGGCAAGGTTTTCCCTCTGGGTCGCGGCCTCATCACTGTCATCAGCGCGGAGCATGTCCAGATAGCCCGTTTCCTCAAGCAGCCAAGTGAGACGTTGTCCGAGCGTCTCGTCATCACGCGCCCCGGCGCGCCTGAGGATCTGGATAAAGCCGTCGAGCGCCAGACCGCATCTGGGAGGCAGGCGCGTTCGCGTGGCGGCGGCACACAGCGACAGACCAAAACCTGCGGCCCCAGCCTCGATCATCCCCAGCCCCTTCGCTCCGAGACCCCGGGCAGGCTTGTTGGCAACCCGACGAAAGGCCTCATCGGACTGGCGCTCATCCGGGCACGAGGAAAGGGTCAGGAGCGCCAGAGCGTCCTTGACGGCTGTTCGCTGATAGAAACCGACATCGCCGACGATCTCATAAGGGACGCGCGCATGCAGCAGCGCTTCCTCCAGTGCCCGTGACAGTCTGTTCTGACGGTAAATGATCGCCATGTCGTGCCAGGCTGCGCCTGCAGCCGCTCGGCGGCCGATCTCGCGGGCAATCGCCTCAGCCTCCTCGCTGGCGTAGGAAAACCCCAGCACTTCGATCGGCAGCCCCTCACCCCGGCGGGTAAACAACGTCTTCTCGATCCGGGATGGATCAAACGAGATCACGGCGTTCGACGCATCGAGAATATGACTGGTGGAGCGAAAATTCTCCTCCAGCTTGAATGTCTTCGCGTTCGGAAATTCTCTTGAGAAATTGCGGAGAAATCCGACTTTCGCGCCGCGCCATGAATTTATGTGGAATACAATTTCACAACCTCAAAAAAGCAATTTTAAGGTTTCTTTAGGCGGGATAGATGACCTGTACCTGACGTACCCACCAGCCAGTCTCTCAGTTTTGACCAACGTAGCCTTCCGCCCTGATTTCGCACAGCTATGGCCAGAGCCTTCTTCTGCCCGACCAGCACGACGAGCTTCCGCCCCCGTGTAACACCGGTATAAAGCAGGTTCCGCGCCAGCATCGTATAATGCTGCGTCACCAGCGGGATGACCACTACCGGATATTCCGAGCCCTGGCTCTTGTGAATGGTCGTCGCGTAGGCCAGCACCAGTTCGTCCAACTCGCCGAAGCCGTAAACGACCTCCCGTCCATCGAATAAGACCGTCAGTTCGCCCTCTTCCACATCGATCTTGTCGATAACGCCGAGATCCCCGTTGAAGACGTCCCGGTCATAATCGTTGGCGATCTGCATCACCTTGTCGCCGGGACCGTAGGTCCAGCCGAACCGCTCGACCTTCACGTCGCCTGCCGGGTTCAGCGCCTGCTGCAACTCGATATTCAGCGACCGTGCGCCCAGCCCACCCCGGTTCATCGGGCAGAGCACCTGCACGTCGCGGACCGGGTCCAGCCCGAACCGCGCCGGGATGCGGTCCTTAACCACGGCCAGCAACTTGCGCAGTCCGACCTCGGGCTCAGCCGCCTCCACGAAATAGAAATCCGATCCCTCTTCCGCGCTCAGCTCCGGCATCTTCCCTTCGTTGATCCGGTGCGCGTTGGTGATGATCCGGCTCTGTGCCGCCTGGCGGAACACCTCGGTCAGGCGCACCACAGGGACAGCATCGGAGCCAATGATATCGGCCAGCACCTGCCCCGGTCCGACAGAAGGCAACTGGTCCACGTCGCCGACGATCAGCAGAGCCGCGCTGTCAGGTAACGCGCGCAGCAGGGAGCGCATCAGCAGCACGTCGACCATGCTGGCCTCGTCCACAACCAGCAGGTCGCAGGTCAGCGGGTTGGTATCGTCCCGTTTGAAACTGCCATTGCCCGGATCCGTCTCCAGCAGTCTATGGATGGTCTTGCCTTCCAGCCCCGTGCTTTCCGACAGGCGCTTCGCCGCCCGGCCGGTCGGCGCGCAAAGTTGCACGTCTGTGCCCTTGGCAGTCACGATCTTCAGAATGGCGTTGACCAGCGTGGTCTTGCCCACGCCAGGACCACCCGTGATCACCAGCACCTTGCTACGCAGTGCAAGGCGCACCGCTTCCTGCTGGCTGGGCGCCATGGCAAGTCCGGTCTTGCCTTCCACCCAGGTCATGGCCTTTTCAGCATCGATCTCCGGCCAGGGCGGCCGACCCACGGCGCAGGCGCGCAATCGCTCGGCGATGCTCTGCTCCGCGCGATAGAGACCAGCCAAGAAGATGCAACTCGTCTCTCCCACGCTATCAGCGACCACGTCTCCCGCTTCCAGCTCCAGCGCGAGGGCTGTTTCGATCAGAGGGGCGGCGACCTCCAGCAGTTCGGCGGTGCTGGTCAGGAGTTCACCGACCGGGAGGCCGCAATGCCCTTCATCCATCGCCTCACCAAGGGCATAGGAGATCCCGGCCCTCACCCGGATCATGGCATCAGGCGCGATCCCCATCTTCCGGGCGATCTGGTCGGCGGTTTTGAAGCCGATGCCCCGGATGTCCTTCGCCAACCGATAGGGGTTCTCGCTGATCAGTCTGACCGCATCCTGCCCGTAGGTCTTGAAGATCCGTACCGCCCGCGACGTGCCGACGCCGTTGCTGTGCAGGAACAGCATGATCTCGCGGATCACCTTCTGGTCTGCCCAGCCACCGACAATCCGTTCGGCCCGCTTGGGACCAATGCCTGTCACTTCCCGCAGGCGATGCGGTTCCTGCTCGATCAGGTCGAACACGGCCTCGCCGAACGCTTTCACCAGTTTTTTGGCATAGACGGGACCAATGCCCCGGATCATGCCCGAGCCGAGATAGCGCTCTATGCCTTCGACCGTGGTCGGCGGACTGGCCTTGAGGAACTCCGCCTTGAACTGCAAGCCGTGGGTGTGGTCGTTGAACCAGCGCCCCGACATCTGCACGAACTCACCCGCCGAGATCATGGCGGCATGGCCGACGACAGTGACCAGATCGCGCTGCCCCCGCACCTTCACCCGCAGGACGCAGAAACCGTTCTCGGCATTGTGGAACGTCACCCGCTCCACGAGGCCGGCCAGCGCTTCCGTTTGGCATTGTTCTCCAACCACGGCACTGGTCATTCTGATTCTGTGAACGGAGAAGACACTTGGGAACCGCATGTTGCCGAAATTTCGCCAGGCGTTCGGCCATCCAGCGCTGGCTTATCTCGAAGCTTGTTTAACATTCCCTCCAATGCTTCAACGTCTCCGGACACGGCATCCCGTTCCTCTGGGCTTAACCAGACCTCTTCCAGTAAACGATTGGCTGCTTGCTGAGCGGCCAGGACAACGCCCTTGGCGCTTGGCTTCGGAATATTGAAATAACAGCGTGCGCATGCCATGCGATGCGGACAAGTGCTCCAAAACGCATTGCTACAGTAAGAATCACCTAAATCGTAATACTTCCAAGGTGCTCCATCCTTCGTTGCGCCTGCCGCAATAACCTCCTTATCAATAACAATTTCGATCATCCGCGCCGCCTGATCCGCCTTGGCAAACGCACTCGCCAATTGCGTAGGTTTCGACCGAACATAGCTCATCGTCGATTGAACGGACGTATGGCCGCACCATTTTGCCAAATCGAATATTGTCATTCCTTGCGGAACGCTGGCCAGCATAGAAACGGCTGAAGCCCGTCCACGGTGACTTGTAATACGGCCTTTACTGTCCTCAATCGGAATACCAGCCTTTTTGCACAAAAGCGGGATAACAGTCTGATTTAAAACTTCCTTCGCGATTGGCCTGTTCCGTAGTTGAAAGAGAAAATGTACATGTTCACCGGTTCGCCGATCAAGATGTTTGCGGGGTGACGCTCGTTTTTTCATCCAGGCCGTAATGTACTTATGAACAGCATGGCCGACCGGTTTAGTGTACGCGACCGAAGTTTTACCTTCCGGAACATCAAGCCAGCAGACCTGCCCTGCCGGAACGACGTTGCCAGACTGATCAACCACATCCTCTGATTGCTCGCGCGTGCAGCCGACCCGAAGTCGGGCGATCTCATTGCTCCGAAGGCCTGCATGTGTCCACACCACGGCGATTGCCTGCAACAGGGCGAATGGATAGAAACAGTCAGGAGAAAGATCGTCTGGTTCAATGTTGAAGCTGGCCCAGGTCAGTTTCAGCCAAGAAGCATCATCTATGGTCCTAGGATTTACGCCAAGATATTTCGCAATATTCTTCGGTGTCGAGAGATGATATCGCGGATTACACCGGAGCTGCGCCCATTCCCAACTCTGAATATCAGATAAAAACCGACGCATAACCTGATAATAAGCAACTTTCGTTGGAGCCTGTAGAGGCTGGCCAACTGTTGGGATCAGACGATAATCAAAGGTGGAACCGCCCCAATCGCCAATACGTAACCTGTCGACGGCGGCGAGATAGTCGGCACATACCGATACCGTCCATTGCTCTGGTCCTGTGACCTCAGGATGCTCGCGACCCAACCAGATTCCGATACGGGTCAGAGTGTTGTAAACTGCTCGCCTCGACCCTTCTCGCAAGGTTGTTGTTTCCAACCAACGTCGGCACCATGTCATCCACTCAGGATTGATATTATCAGTTTCAGTTCCATGACGAGGTTGGTATGCCCGGAAATGAATAACCTTCGATGTAAGCCCCATTGCGGCCAAACCGTTTGACAATATTCCAATCCGCTTGGCGATATGATTTCCTGTGTAACACTCTCGTGTATGTTCCAGTATCTTCCTATCAAAACTTTCAAGTTTTGGATTCTCGCCTTGTAATGCAACTGCAGCAAATACTGATGGTACGAGGGGCCGAACGGTCTGACAGACGAAGCCGACACGGGTTAGGGCCGAGAACAGACGCTCACATTCTGTATCAACAATCTCCGCTCCAAAAACCAATCGGGCAACGACAGCCGTCGCCACATTGCGTTGAATTTTGTACACGCTTCGAAAACCACACAGAAGATAAGCGACTGCAATCAACTGCGGTACCATTCCGGTTTTTTTCAGAACAGGACTATTATTGATAATCTCAACCCACAGGTCTTCACTCCACCCCCAGTAGGGTTTTTCCTGGTGTGCGACCGTCAGAAGCAAATACTTCAAAGCACGATGGCTGTTAGCGCGGTCGAGATTGCTGCGATACAGGATGTCCGTCAGAGGCTTATGAAGACGCGGAGCCTGCCGTTTCGTAATAACAAGATTTTCTTCTTTCCAACGTCTGACAACTTTTAATTCGTCTGCAGACAATGTCGCCCGTCTGTCGTATTCATCGAGATTAATGTGGAATTTGTATTCGGGCTGGATGTGAGAAACCTGATATTCGGCCACTGTTCTATCCTCCGAAGACCCTGTTACCAAGATTCATATCCATCTGTTCGACCGAGTGTGCGATTTTACGGAGAAGATCTTCACCAGATAGATGGATATAAAGTGTCGTACTTTGAACATTGCGGTGTCCGGCATACGTTGCGATATCGTGCAGACGCCAGCCTGACCGGGCCAAGTGCGTCAGTCTCAGATGTCTCAAGGTATGAGTACTGAACGCCGGTATGCCGGCTTGAAGGGCAAGACGTCTGACAGTTTTGCTCCATGACCACTTCGTTATGGGCTGTCGAAAGTTTCGATCTGACTCAGACAGAAACAAGGCACCTGAATGGGTTGTCGCACCGCGTCGACGATGTAAATACACTGCCAACACAGGACAAATCACTGCTGAGTAACAAACCACTCGAGCGTGTGCACTTTTACTCGTCTCAGCCCGAATAGTGAGGAGACGTCTCGCAGGGTCAATATCCGACACCCTCAAACCTACTAACTCTTCTCGGCGCAGTGCGCCATAGTAGGCCAAGGCGAACATGAGGCGATTTCTGACTGTTTCCTGTGCGACTATTTCTTGCAAGCGAGCCCATTCTTCGTCAGATGGCAAATATGGCAGTAATTTGGAACGACGTACCAAACCATACCTGAACCCGACATGCTCCGAGAGTGGGCCGCGCCCTACAACCGCCTGCCCTCGCGGCACCGGATTTCGATGTTTGATTCCTTCAAAGACCAAATGATCATACCAAAGTCGGACGGCGGACAGGCGCTGATGAAGCGTAGCATTGCTCACAGCAGCGCGAGTGGATAGGAAAGGAACGTCTTCTCCACGTAAATACCTTACAAATAGTGAAACATGACTCAAAGTTGCTGCCTCAGGAGCAACACCTGCTGCCTCACAAAAAAACAGATACTGTTCCAGACCTCTGGCATAGGCGTCTATGGTAGCGGGCGAACGGCCAAGATTGTCGAGCAACGAAAGCCATAAGCATCCTTGAGAGTTCTCAGAAACCTGCGGATATCGTGACCATTTAGGCTCAGGCATCGTACCCTCCCTTTGCAACACGAAGGTATAGATTCAAGCCGATGTATTCCAACTAACTTATAAGATGCTCTGCGAATCGTCGCCCACGCAGAACAGTTCTCCGGACTTCTTGCTGAGCAGGGTGAGCCAGAGATACTGCGCGCGGTTCACATCCTGAAATTCATCCGCCATCACGGCTGTGAAGCGGCCTGTCCAGCGGCGATGATAGGCCGGATCGTAAAGCATGGCGAGGGTCGGCCACATCAGAAGATCGCCAAAGTCGGCCGCGTTCTGCTCACGCAGAATGGCCTGATACCGGCCGTACAGCCCGACCACGAAACGCCAGCTCTCATGATCCACAAAGCGGTTGGCCGCCTGGCGCTTGCGGATCATGCTCTCGACATGCGCCCGGGCGGCTTCCGGTGTCACCAGATCCTCCTTCAGGCGCGAGATCCGCTCGGCCATCTTTTTGATCTGTTTCGCATCTCCGGGAGCCCCCTCCTGCGGAACAGGAAGCTCCTCCTTCGGGATCGCTTTGATCAGGCGGCGCACAATCCCAAGACTGTCATCCGCATCGCGGATGTCGAAGCCGCTGCGCAGATGTGCCACTTCCGGCTCTGCCCGAAGCTGGCGGGAGGCGAGCGCGTGGAATGTGCCGAGCCAGGTGGGCACCGAGTGCGGCCCCAGAACGCCGGCGATGCGTTTCCGCATTTCCTGCGCGGCCTTGTTGGTGAAGGTGACGCACAGGATCTGGCCGGGCACCATGCCATACAGCTCGATGCGCGTCGCCACGCCGGCTGTCAGGGTTTTGGTCTTACCCGTGCCGGCACCGGCCAGGACCAGAACATGGCCGAGAGCCATGGCTGCGCGGCGCTGTTCCGCCGTCAGATCGTCAAGGATCGGCGCCAGGGCATACGGAACAGGAAGATCATCGGGTGTCATAGCTCTTCGATCCCTTCCGCCAGACAACCATGCGTTTCGGTGATCTCACCGGTCGAGAGCAGGAGCGTCGCCGGGTAGGAGAGATCCCAGGTCTCAAGCCCGCGCTCCCAGCGTCCGTCGATGACCAGACCGAGCGGACAGCCGACACGCTCATAAAGCCGGACAGCGGTCTGCGGGATCGGCGGATCCTCTTCGATCGGTGCATCGTTCCGACGCAGGTGACGGGTCCATATCCCGGCAGCCGGGGCCGATCGGGCGAACACCTCGGCGAGGTCCGTCACGAAGGCCAGGCGTGCGACGCCGAGATCCGCGTAATGGGCAACAGTGGTCATGACAGTCTCCTGTGTCAGGTGATCCTGGAAACAGGATCGGTCAGCCGACAGGTCTGTGGCCCGCCAGCCGGCAATGACGATCACTTCGTGATCGTCGGTGAAGAGGACGATGCGCCCTTCCAGATCCCAGCCCTGAGGCAGGGAGGTGTCGCGTTCGCCGCCAATCACCACACCCCGGAATTCCGCTTTCCCGTCACCGATCTCGACAAAACAGTCAGGCTCGGCACATCCATGCGGGCGATGCTTCTTCCAGATCGCACTGGCCTGAGCGTGACCGGGAAGGATGTTCAGAAGGCGTCTCCGCCAGCTCTCGGACGCGAAAGGTTCGAACCAGCTCATAGGGAAGCTCCTGGAGAAGAGGTCACTGAGCGCGCTGTGGCAGGGGACGGCGCCCTGGCAGGTTCCGGGGCTGGCGCTGCCTGATGGCGCGCCGGGCTGTTCGCCCTGGCCTGATCCAGCCACGAGGAGGAAACGGCATCCGGCTGTGTTGCGGGCTTTGTGGTGATAGCGTCGGAAAGACGCGGCAGAGAGCCGGCAGGGGCGGCTCCGCCCTGAGCCTCTTCTCCGCGCGCCCTCAGAGCCTTGTTCCAGTCGTCTCCCGGTGTCTTCGGAGAGATCCGTCCCGACCAGAGCCCGACCTCCTGAGCCATGGCGGCCAGTTTCGCGGCATAGACGTGACCCTGATGGTCATTATCGACGGCGATGACGAGCCGGGCATCGGGCTGTTTCGCCACGGTCGCCATGACCTGTTTCAGATTGGCCTCACTCTCCGGGCTCATTCCGCCACCCGTCGAAGTGTAGAGCGATCCTTTTTTGAAGCGATCCAGTGCGGCAAAGGACAGCGCATCAATGGCGGCTTCCGTGACCACAAGCCGCCGTGCGGGCTCCGTTCCCTCGTCCGCCCGAAATCCGAACAGACGCTTGCCGCCGCCGCCCGTTGAAAAACCCTTGTACTCGGGTCCGCGCATCTCCATGCCGGTGAACTGGCCGTCCGCGTCACGATGGCCGAACCAGGCAGTCCCGTTCGGGCCTTCCTTCAGCGCACCCTGACGTCCGGCCACCGCCACGATGCTGCCCGGCAGCCCGCGTTCTTCGGTGAGATACCGCCATGCCGGGGTGCCTTCCTGCGGCGCTGAACGACGGCCCCACAACTCAGCCGGGTCGCGGCGCGGCCTGTCACTTACGCCCTTGGTCCGCTCAGCGACTTCGAGTGTCGGGCTTTTACCGATCAGGTCGCGCAGTTCGCGCCGGACATGGCCGAGATTCTTCGACGGATCGAGATGCTGCACGAGTTTGAAAACGTCGCCCTTTCCGTCCCCTTTCGGATCCCACCAGCCCTTGCCGTCATGATTCACGATGATTGCCTCGTTTTCACGGCGGAATTTCAGGTTGCGGGCCGAGCGCTGCGCCGTGGCTTCGCGGTCCAGTTTGAAGCCGGCTTTTTCGAGCACAAGAACGCAGCTCACCTCACGGCGAAGTTCTTCGAGTTCTTTCTGTTGTGCTTCTGCGGAATTTGCGTAAGCCATGGAAGAAATCCTTTCGCGAATAGCTTCGGCTTTCTGGTAAAACTATACTACTACTCGAACGGAATAGCGAGTATTAAACACAATAAAACGCAACAAAAGCCGCGCGGAAGCGGAATTTATTACTTGCATTATCAATCTATACAGGATTTTTTCTTTCCGCCTGCCCGGCGGGGGTGCAGGGGGCAGCAAAGCCCCCTGCCTGCGCACCCAGCCCGCAACCGGCTGCACGACGGCACGCGACTGTTCAGGATCCGATCGGATTAAAGACGAACGAATAAACACGACGCGGGACACTCCTTCTGGAATGTTCCGCGTGCGCCCCCATCATGCGACTAACGAGAAAAAACTGAACTTAGAGACACGGAGCGCCCGATGCGTCCCGGCTCTGCAGCATCACCGGTCAAGGTGACGCTGCAGTTCCTCAAAATGTTCATTCATGGTCAGTTCGCCCTGGATGAACCGAGTGTTGATCCGTTCGATCTCCGCATCGAGTATCACGCCTTCAAGCCGACAACTTCCTCGCGCGTAATCGACCGCTTCCTGTCGCTGACGGCGTTCTTCCGCAGTAATGGAAGGCCGCGACTGGTCATTATTCCCGCATTCTTCCATTTTTATATTCCTCTACCTGCTGGTCTGGCTTCGGGTCAGCGTCCCAATTCAGGGAGAGGGATCGCCCGATGGATCATGCCGCCTGACTGATGCCGGGGTTTCGTCACTGACTGGCTCGCTGCCAGGTTTCTTCTGGCGATCGCCATAAGCCTTCGCCCGATCGAGCCAGTCCGGTGCCGTGGCCTTTGGTTCATAAGAACCGGAGCGCCCGGTCAATGCGGTCGCCAGGGATGAAAAACTGCGGCTGGCAGGCGTTTCTCCCGCAACACGGAAACTGACCTGATCCCCCGATCTGAGACCGTCGGCATGGCTTCCGAGATCCGCGAGATTGCCGATGTAAACGCGGTCGCCTGAACCCATCATGAAATTATCACCCGAGCGTCCGGCGAATTTCCCATCATAGGCCTGACCGGGCGTCGTTGTGGCGATATAACGCTCATTCCAACTGAAATCAGAGTCATCCCGGAATGCCTTTTCGAGAAACCGGGTTGCCTTCACCAGAGCCTTATGACGGGTTGAATCCAGAAGTTCATCGAACATCCTGATCGCCGGCATGTGATCGCCCTTCATACCGGCGATTGAGACGACGGCCATCCGCTCCTGCGAAATACCCTCGAAATCCAGGGTATGCCCTGCCTCGCGGGCAAAAGCCTCCCAGACGATCCGCTGCGTCCGTCCGTTTCCCTCACGAAATGGATGAATATGGTTCAGCTCGTTGAAAGGAACGGCAAGCTGTTCCGCAAATTCCATCCGCCATAACCCTCGCAGATTGTCTTTTTCCGCCAGCCGTTCAAACAGTTTCCTGCCTTCCTGTTCAATCCGCTCAGGAGCGAGAAAGCCGCTCATGTCCCGGACCAGAAGTGTTGTTCGCGGCTGTCCGGCCCAGCTGTATACATCCTGGAACAGGTGGTAATGTATCGCTTTTACCAGAGGAAAGCCCTGCAATGCAGGGAGTCCACGTTCATGCAGTTCTGCTTCCCGTGAAGCAGTCAGAAATTTTTCCAGCCGATCAAGTGCCTCTGGATCATGCTGGATCCCTTGCACATTCTCTAATGTCTCGCCATCGCTCTGGAGATAGGGATCGCCCATGTCTCAGGAAAATCAGGCGGCTTCCGACCTTTTCTTCACGGATCGGCCGGTAATCGCCTCTATAACCTGCCGTCGTGCTTCGTCGCCGGAAATCTCGCCGCGAGCGTAGGCATCGAGCACAGGGGCATCACGAGGGTCTTCGCGTAGTCCTTCAATCAGATTGTTTACGCGCGCCTTATGTACTGCTCGTGTCCGGACGGCGATCTGCTCAGGTGTTAACATGGACGTGGCTCCCTCATCGGCAGTCGGAACAGTATCATACCCTGACGATTTTCGCACACTTTCGCGCTTTTCCAGACGTCATTTCTGGTCGCCCTTTGCCCTTACCGCGCGCTGTCGAGAAGCTTCTCCCGGGCGATCCTGCGCATCTCCAGGGCGCAACGCCGGAATTCGGCCCGCTGCCGGGCCGAAAGCTGCGGCAGGTGACAGAGCTGGTCGAGGCCCGAGGCCGCAGCCTCATGATTCCGCGCATAGGCGCGGGCCTGTCCGCGAGGAGCGGTCGGGCGCCTGATAAAAACGCTGCACATGGTGCTGACTCCGCACAGGGATTCCGGATGAAGGTGCGCCATTCCGGGCCGTCTCCGGCCCGGAAAAAAAGCCCGACTCAGAACGGTATTTCGTCATCCAGATCCGATCCGCCGGGCGTGTTCGCAGCAGAACGCGGCGCCGCGCTTCGCGATGGCCGGTCATCGTCAAAGCGGCCTTCTCCGGTGTTCCGGCCATTGGCCAGCACCTTTATGTTTCCGTCAAAGCGATCGATAATTACCTCGGTCGTGTAACGATCCTGTCCCTGCTGGTCAGTCCATTTCCGCGTTTCCAGATGGCCGTCGACATAGACGAGCGTGCCCTTCTGACAGCGACGTTCAATCACGCCCGAGAGGTGGTCGTTGAAGCACACAACACGGTGCCATTGCGTTTTTTCTCTCCGCTCGCCCGTATTGCGGTCGTTCCATGATTCGCTCGTTGCTACGGCGATATTTGCGATTTTCCCGTCGCCTTCCCTGCGTGCCGCGAGTTCCGGATCCCGACCGAGATTGCCGACGAGGATGACGCGATTGACTGACTGGCTCATGACCTGATTTCCTTTTCTTTCCTTCCAGTTCCTCTCCGGCCTCTGCCGGGTCTCTGACCTGGTGCGGTCGCGCGGAAGCGGGCATCAGGCGGCGGGCGCAACCCCTCGGGGCGGCAGTGGTGCGGAAGCCGCCTGCGGCTTCACGGTGCCGTCCCGACCGAAGGCCTGGGGGTTGCGCCCGACGACGACCGCTTCAGACCGCAAAAACCAGGGCAGAGACCCGGCAGTGCCGGCGATCCCCTTTCCTCTTCTTCCTGATTTTTGATATTTCAGCGTTCTGACGACCGTTTTTTGCGTTTTTCCCCACTGTTTTCGCTTGTACCGCCCGATTCCGCGTACTAGACTCTCCTGACGAGAGAACGGGAGTTCAACATGGCTGTGATTACTGTCCTGGACGGCCACATCACCCTGAAAGCC
>NZ_WOTB01000026.1 GCF_011516835.1 Acetobacter musti
AAGGACTACGAGCGTTACGCTTCAACCCTCGCAAGTCTCCATGTCGTCGCTTTCGCATGTTTCATGCTCAGAAACGCCGCTATACTCGCTCAAGGTGCATAACACCCTCTAGAGTTAGTGGTATAACCAGTCAAAACGCCAGCATAAGTTCTGATTGCACCAGAGCTGACTCCGATTTCGTTGGTCATCATTCGCGCATGGTTGTGGGATATGATCCAGTCAGACCATTTCTGCGGCAGGGGATTTGCAAACGTGGCACCCCAGGTGGTGAAGGTCGGAATATGTGTCAGACCATCCGGTGCCGTGACAGCCGTTCCGGTCGTGATGAAATACGGTGAGCTCGGACCTGCATAGGTATATCGCGCGACGGCATCAAAATTATCGTAATTGGCAATGCCATTAGCGTCCCCGACGCCGACGCCCGCTATCGAACCACGCATGTTTTCTGACTGCATATAAACGCCCTCGACAATACCCATATTGCCTTCGCCATACGGAATATTATGGACGAAAAGAGGGACGCCATCGAACTCCTGCGAGCCGCCAAGACGCAGATGATTTGCCGGCATGTAATCATCGACAGTATTGTTATCCATCATCCATCGGTGATTAAATGCAATCTTGGGATTTGCTTCCTGAACTGCGGTTCCGGTATTGACGGTCCATGTAATTGCATCGTTCCAGCCGATTGTTTCATAATCGCTTGCTGTCGAAATGGTCGTGGCGAGCGGGGATGTCAGCGAACCGGTTGAATCCAGTGCCGCGGGACCGTCAGGTAAACCCAGTTCCGACGCCTGAAGAGCAGACAATGCCATGGAATATATCTGATCGACGGAGGCCGAGACCGAATTGATGGAGGTCGTGTTCTGCTGGGCCGCGCTGACGACGCCGGCGAGTGTCTGGTTTGTTCCCGAGACGATCGTCGTGCCGCTGATTTCCGGTACTGTAAATACAGATGCTGCGAGGCAGGCAGGATTAAATGGTATCAGACATGCCGCTGCTATTCCGAAGAAGAACCGCCGTCCGGGCGTCATCAGAAAACGATATTTGAGATCCCGATCCTGCGTTTTCGGGAGTGCCCGTGAAAAATTCTCTGTCATTATGTCCTGCTGGTTCAGGGAAGTAAAATTGAAAGTGTCGTTAAATATCTGTCGCAGACTCTGCGTGCACGGGAGCAGATATTACCCCGTCTCCACCTGGCGGGATGAAACGGGATATGACGGATAGCTCCGCGTCTCCGGCATCTGGTCCGTCAGTCCGGGGGTTTTCTCCGGCCTGCGAAGCGGCTATCCGCCCATGGAATAACGGCAGCCCTGACGGGCACACTACGTGGGCGAGGTCACATGAGCGACGATGTCAGTATTCTTCGGCAGGAGTGTCTGGATGCACTTGCTGCGGCGTCGGGCCATCGTCAGTGGGATGAGATCCGTGTCAGCGTACTGGGAAAATCCGGCCGCCTTACAGGCTTGCTGAAGCAGCTTGGTCGCATGGATGCGAGCGAGCGCAAACTACGGGGCGCGCAGCTCAACCGCCTGCGTGATGAACTCACTCGTGCGATCGAAGCCAGAGGAGATGAGCTTGAGGCGGCGGCTCTCGATGCCCGGCTCATTGCCGAATGTGTGGACATATCCGTTCCGGTCCCTACGGGCAGGCGGGGCGGAATTCACCCGGTCAGTCAGGCAGTGGAAGAAATAACCGCAATTTTCGGAGCAATGGGGTTCGCGATTGCGGAAGGTCCGGACATAGAAACCGACTGGCATAATTTTTCCGCGCTGAACACGCCGGAACATCATTCCGCCCGCACGGATCATGATACGTTTTACCTTCCGGCGGAGGCTGATGGTCGTAACCGGGTACTCAGAACACAGACTTCAGGCGTACAGATACGCACGATGCTCGGCAACGAGCCTCCGATCCGTATCATAGCGCCTGGCCGCACCTACCGTGCGGATCATGACGCCACCCATTCTCCGATGTTTCATCAGTGTGAAGGACTGGTAGTCGACAGGAATATCACGCTCGGGCACCTGAAAGGCTGTCTGATCGAATTCCTGCGTGTCTTTTTTGGCAAGCCCGCTTTGCCTGTTCGTTTTCGTGCGTCCTATTTTCCGTTTACCGAACCTTCCATGGAAGTTGATATCGGCTGGTCACGCAAAACAGGAGAAATCGGAGGAGGAGAGGACTGGCTGGAAGTCCTGGGTGCCGGCATGGTCCATCCCCGCGTTCTGGCGAATTGCGGTCTCGATCCGGAAGAATGGCAGGGCTTTGCCTTTGGCATGGGCATCGAACGTCTCTCGATGCTGAAGAATGGGATTCCGGACCTCCGTTCGTTTTATGAAAGTGACGTACGATGGCTGCAGCATTACGGAACTGATCCGCTGACACCTGCTCTGCTGCACGAGGGATTCTGATTCATGAAATTCACGCTGTCCTGGCTGCATGATCATCTCGAAACTACCGCTACGGTTGGTGAAATATGTGCCACGCTGAATCGCATAGGGCTTGAAGTCGAACATGTGGAACAGCTGGGCGCTCAGCTCGAACCGTTCCGGACCGCCCGCATCATCGAGGCTGTCCGACATCCCAATGCCGACAGGCTTCAGGTGTGCAAAGTCGATACCGGTCCGGAAACTGGCGAGGTGCAGGTTGTCTGCGGTGCGCCTAACGCACGTGCGGGTATCGCCGTAATTTTTGCTCCGCCCGGCACATACGTTCCTGGGCTGGACACAACTATAAAAGCGGGGAAAATCCGCGGCGAAGTCAGCGGCGGAATGCTCTGTTCACTGCGCGAACTGGGACTTGGGCAGGAAACGGGCGGTATCGCGGAACTTCCCGAGGATACTCTTCCTGGCGAATCATACGCGGATTTCGCGGGTCTCGACGATACAGTGATCGAGATAGCGATTACCCCCAATCGTGGCGATGCTCTTTCGGTGTACGGGATCGCGCGCGATCTGGCGGCTGCCGGTCTCGGTAATCTCAGACCGTTTCTCGCCGATACGGTCGAAGGCACTTTCGAGTCTCCGCTCCGCTGGAGCATCAGCTATCCGGAAGCGTGTCCATGGGTGCTGGGCCGGATGGTTCGAGATGTAAAAAACGGTCCAGCCCCGCAATGGCTGCGTGACAGACTGGAATCCATCGGACTGCGTTCAGTCTCCGCGCTTGTCGACATTACCAATCTGTTCACTTTTGACCTTGGACGACCACTGCACGTCTTTGATGCCAGGCGGATAAAGGGAGATACCCTGACGATCTGCAGAGGAGCTAACGAGACAATCCGGGCCCTCGACGGAAAAGATTATATCGTCACGGCCGAAGACTGTGTGATCGCCGATGGCGCGGGAGTGCAGTCGGTGGCAGGCATCATGGGGGGAGCGGAAACCCAGGTTACGGACGACACGACCGATGTGTTTGTCGAGTGCGCCCTGTTCGATCCGGTGCATATCGCCCTGACCGGACGCCGCCTCGGAATCAGTTCTGATGCGCGATATCGTTTTGAACGTGGCGTAGATCAGGCCATGCCTGTAGCGGCCCTAGAGGCTGCGACCCGCCTGATCATGGACCTCTGTGGTGGCGAAGCCAGCAACGTGGTTTCCGCTGGCGCACAGCCGCACTGGCAGCGGAACGCGAAACTGCGTTTTGAGCGGATTGCCGCTCTTGGCGGTCTTGAGATTGGCCAGGACGAAGCTGTGGAAATCCTTGGTCATCTTGGTTTCGAGGCGAAGTCCCGTGATGAGGTTTCGGTGACTGTCGCTGTGCCGTCATGGCGCAACGACGTCGCGCAGCCGGTTGTCCTCGATCCTGCTTCCACACTCTCCGCCGAGCGGTGCATGACCCTCGAAAAGTCAGTTGCCCGGATTGAGCCGGAATGTGATCTGATCGAGGAGATCCTGCGTATCAGGGGGCTGGATCAGATTGCGGCTGTCCCCCTGCCGCCTGTTTCCGTCGTGCCCGGTGCTGCAATGACGCCGGCTCGTGCGCGTGTGGCACTGGCGCGTCGGGTGCTCGCAGCACGCGGTCTTATGGAGACGATCGGCTTCTCCTTCGTGGCTCACGATGAGGCAGAAAAATTCGGGCCTGCTCCGGAATCTCTGAGATTACTGAATCCGATCGCCGCCGATCTTGATCAGATGCGCCCGACACCGCTGCCCGGGCTTCTCGCCGCAGCACGGCGCAATACAGCGCGCGGCTGGCCCGATCTGGCACTGTTTGAGATTGGAGCCGGTTTTGCCGAAGATGGTCAGACGACGATTGCGGCCGGTCTGCGTGCAGGCAGGTCTCCGCGCAGACCCGGAGAAGCCGGGGAGACGATGACGTTCCTCACAGCGAAAGCAGACGCGACTGACGTTCTGCTGTCTCTCGGTATCTCTCCCGACGCGCTGACCACAGCCACCGAAGCACCCGCCTGGTATCATCCCGGTCGTTCAGGAGTGCTGCGCCTTGGTCCCAAAACGGTGCTGGCGGCATTTGGAGAACTGCATCCCTCATTGTTACGGGATGCCGGGTTTGATGCGCCGGTCGTCGCATTCGAGGTTTTCCCCGATCTGATCGGCGACCCGAAGCGCCGTCGCAAAGCCGCGCCGGATCTGTCCGCTCTCCAGCCGGTCCGTCGCGATTTTGCATTCCTTGCCGAACGTGACACGCCGGTCGAAGCTGTGCTGCGGGCCGCAAGAGGGGCAGAACGGACTTTGATAACTTCTGTCTCGCTTTTTGATATCTATGAAGACAGTAAGCTTCCTGACGGGCAGAAATCCATAGGAATCGAAGTCACGTTGCAGCCGCACGATACCAGTCTGACAGATGCCGGGATCGAGGAGGTTTCAGAGAAAATTGTTGCCGCCGTGTTCAGGGCGACAAACGCGACCCTGCGCTCATGATGTGGAAACTGCCGGACATGACGTGCGGCACACAGGGTGATATGAGCGCGTTATGATGAGTGAACAGCTCCCTTCACCGGCCCTTCTTCCGTCCGGGTTCGTTGATCGTCTGCCTCTGGACGCGCAGGCAGAGGCCAGCGGAACCGAGACACTCCTGTCAGTTTTTGCGAGCCACGGCTATGAGCGCGTGGCGCCGCCGTTGCTGGAGTTTGAGGATACGCTTCTGGGAGGGGCAGGCGCCGTACTCGCCGATCAGACCTTTCGGCTGATGGATCCCGACACGCGCAGAATGATGGCGCTCCGTCCGGATATCACACCTCAGATCGCCCGGATTGCCGCAACGCGGCTCCATGCGGCTCCGAGACCTCTTCGTTTATCTTACGCCGGACAGTCGGTGATTGCTGGCAATGGCAGCGCCGGTCAGAATGAACGGCAGATCGGACAGGCCGGAATTGAGCTGATAGGTCCGGACAGTGTCGAAGCCGATGCTGAGGTCGTCGGCATCGCAGCTGAGGCGCTCGCATGTCTCGGCGTTACGGCTGTGTCTTTTGACGTGACGATGCCCCCCCTGGCTCCGTCGCTGATTGAACAGGCCGGATTGTCCGGCGCAGCGAAAACAGCCCTGATGCATGCCCTGGATCGTAAGGATGCGACCGCCGTCGCGGCTTATGGCGGCCCAATAGCAGATACGCTGATCGCGCTTCTCAGTGCTGCGGGCCCGGCTGATCAGGCACTCGAAGCTCTGAACGCTGCCGATCTTCCTTCGGTGACCCGTCCGTTCAGCAACCGGCTGAAAGCCTCCGTTGATGCTATTCGTGCAAGACTTCCGGGACTGCAACTGACGGTCGATCCGGTGGAGTTTCGCGGCTGGAAGTATCATACCGGCGTATGTGTCACTGTTTATGCGCTTGAAAGCGGTGAAGAACTGGGACGCGGCGGCCGTTATCTGTGCAACGACAATGAGCCGGCCTGTGGTCTCACCTTCCGGCCGGACGCTGTTTTTCGGGCGGCGCCTCGCGGAAAGCTTCCGGAGAGAGTCTATATCCCGTTCGGCACGGACTTCCATGTCGCGAAAGCCCTGCGTGAAGCAGGATATGTGACAGTCGCCGCTCTTGAACCGCACCGGCACCCTGAAGAGGAAGCCCGACGTCTGACCTGTTCTTCCATAGCCAGTGCTGACAGGCTCATTTCGCTCGGATGACGGTCAGCATTACAGCCTGACTATTTGTGTGCCAGCCTGCCCGAAGGCATCATTCTGAACTCATCGCCGGAGAATCTGCGTCATGTCAAACGTCACCGTTATCGGCGCCCAGTGGGGCGATGAAGGCAAAGGAAAGATTGTCGACTGGCTGGCCAGCCGCGCCGATGTCGTGGTGCGGTTCCAGGGGGGACACAATGCAGGCCATACGCTCGTGGTCGGTGAACAGGTTTATAAGCTGTCGCTGCTGCCTTCGGGACTTGTCCGCGGCAAGCTTGGCGTGATTGGCAATGGGGTGGTGGTCGATCCGGAAGCGCTGCTGGCCGAAATTGGCCGCGTGACGGAGAAAGGTCTGTCAGTCTCACCTGAAACACTGAAGATTGCGGAAAATGTTCCGCTGATCCTGCCTTTGCATGGTGCGCTTGACCGGGCGCGGGAAGCCGCGCGTGGAGAAAGGAAAATCGGAACAACGGGGCGTGGTATTGGTCCGGCATACGAAGATAAGGTCGCCCGGCGCGCCATTCGTCTGTGCGATCTGGCCGAACCCGAGACACTGGACTGGAAGCTCGACGAACTTCTTTTGCATCATAACACGCTGCTTGCAGGACTTGGCGCTGAAACATTTGAAAAGGCGGATCTTCTAGCGTTTCTGAATGAGATCGCGCCGCGCGTGCTGCCTTATATGGCGCCCGTTGCGGATCTGCTGGAAGAACAGCGTAAAGCCGGAAAGCGCATCCTGTTTGAAGGAGCGCAGGCCGTTATGCTTGATGTCGATCACGGGACATACCCGTTTGTTACGAGCTCCAACACAGTCGCATCCAATGCCGGGACGGGCGCCGGCATGGCTCCTTCCGCCGCTGGCTTCGTGCTCGGGATCGCAAAAGCGTACACAACCCGTGTCGGGGAAGGACCATTCCCCAGTGAGCTGCATGATGTCACCGGACGTACGCTGGGTGAACGTGGCCATGAATTCGGCACGGTGACAGGAAGGCCGCGTCGCTGCGGCTGGTTTGACGCTGTGCTTGTCCGGCACGCGGCGCGTGTGGGTGGTGTCGATGGCCTTGCTCTGACCAAACTGGATGTTCTGGACGGACTGGAAGAAATTCAGGTCTGTGTCGGTTACGAACTTGATGGAGAAGTTGTCAGACGTTTTCCGGCGGGGCCTGCTGCGCAGACGCGCGTCAGACCGGTTTTCGAAAAGCTCGAAGGATGGAAAGAGTCAACGCGCGGCGCGAGAAGCTGGGCGGATCTGCCCGCGCAGGCGATCAAATACATCCGGAGAATCGAAGAGCTTGTTGAGACTCCCGTCACATTGCTCTCTACCAGCCCTGAACGCGACGATACGATTCTGATGCGTGATCCGTTCGATTCCTGATCCGATACGGAAGGAAGCAGCGCCGCTTCGGGTGAGTCCGTAAGCAATCCTTTAAGAGCTCGCTGGTATCCTGATCGCGTTCATAAATGCGTGAAGGACAGCTATGGCGGACGCCGATTTTGCTGCGGATGTGGAGCACCCGGAAGAAGAAAGCAGCACCCGCATCACGATCGAGGGGCGATATGTCGTTGAAACAACACATACGCTCCCCGAACTTGCGAGATGTCCGGCGTATGTCGCGCATGATACGTTATCGGCTCATTCAGGTGTCGTAGCTCTCGCTCCTCCCGCTCTTTATCCTGCGCGCGCGAATGCACAGAAGATGGCGAGAGTTCGTTCTCCTCACCTTCTGACAGTCCATGCTCTGGACGAAGCCAGCGGTTCTGTCTGGCTTGTCTGTGATGCCCCTCCAGGGCCGGCGCTGACGGAGGGATCGACCTGGTCTGAGATATCCGTTCTTGAAAGAGTGATCGAACCGATTGCGGCGGTTCTTCATACGTATAAAGAGGCCGGATTTACGCATCGTGCGATTCGTCCTGATAATGTGTTTGATCCGGGTGGCCGCTTTTCCGTCCGGCTGGGACCGGGGCTCGCATCTCCCCCGGCCATTTTTCAGCCCGACCGGTTTGAGTCACTGTCGTCTGTCATCTGCGTTCCGGCTGCCCGTGGAAACGGGACGACAGCCGATGATGTATTTTCGCTGGGAGCACTGGCTGCATGGCTCCTGGGAGGATGCAGACCCTATGGTGACGAGCAGCCAGGAGCGTTTACCGAAGAACGTATGGCACGGAGCAGTTTTGCTGTGCTTGCGGGGCAACTTACTTTGTCGCCTGACATCATGTCTCTTCTGGCAGCAATGCTTTCCGACGACCCTTCCGCCCGGCCTGCTCCACGGGATCTGCTGAACGCCGCCGATCGTAAAGGATTTGTTGCCCGGCGGCAGGCGGCGGCTGCGATCCCGGTTCAGATCGGACCCGTTAATGTACATACGACCCGGGAACTGGCATGGTACGCAGCTCGCTACCAGACGGAGTTTACCGGGCTTTTTCGGCGTGGGGTCGTAGAACGCTGGCTGTCGCACGAACTGGGTCTGACACAGGCAGCCAGTCGCCTCGGTGTAATCGCTAAAGATGGTGCGGTATCGGGAGATTCATCTCTTTCTCCTCTTACTCTGATGGAGATTATTGCAGTCCTCGACCCGTCATTGCCGATGTTCTGGGACGGTCTCTGGTTCTGGCCCGATGCGATCGGGCATCTCTCGGCAGCGGCCGCATCCGGAGCCAGCACCTTTCCCGTTGATCTGGGATCTGCGCTTGTGGCCGTCGGACAGGGAGGCAAGCTAGCCCGCTTTGCCCAGTTGTCTGTCGTGGAAGGGCAGGCGATGGCGTGTCAGCAGGTTCAGATGGCGATCAGACAGGCGGACGTCGGAAAGCCGGCGGATGTGATCCGGCTCGCTTATTTTCTCAATCCGTTCCAGGCCTGCCTGTCATCCCGTTGCGCAGATAAACGCTTTTCGGTCGCGTGGGCGCTCCTTCAGTGGCTGAATGCAGGTCAGAACGTCGATCAGCCAGGTGTTCCGGGTTTGCTCGATCCTTACATGACGGCCTTTCTGTTTGCGTGTTCTCACAGAAACGGTCTGGTGGATTATTTTGATGACATTGCAGGAAAAGATGCCTCTGCATGGGCTTCCGATCTGAGAGTTCTGGCAAAGTTACAGCATCTGTATGTGACAGGACCATTGCCTGGAATTGCCAGAAAACTTCTTCCGCATCTTACCTCGTCACTGAAGCAATGGCGAAGCCGCACGACGAGAACACGGCGCGGTGAAGATCTGGCTGGCGCAGCGGAAGCCGGAGATCTCGTCAGAATGTTCGAGCTTCTGAATGATGCCGCAGCGGTGGCAAAAGACCGGGAAGCTTGGCTTGTCGCACGACGTGAAGCCAGAACCCTGGAAATCGCTCAGGCGAACCTTACGCAGCAGTCAGCGGACGTTCCTCCGGGAATGCGGGCCGAGATGTTCCGTGTCGCGATTGCAGTCGGAGCAGTCTCGGCAATTGCGTCATTGTGTCTGGAGATTGCGTTGTGACATCTCTCGTGAGACGTGGATTGCCGATGAAATGGAGTCACGGACTGGTCTGCGGCGCCGCTCTTGCCTGGCTGCCCGGCTACTCTCTTCTGACCGGTGTCCTGCTGCTACCTCTTATCATGGTATATATGACCGACGCGTCACGCTCTCAGGCGATGGTTCAGATGATGCTGCCTTACGAATTTGCTGCGCTCGTCCACCCGCTGCATTTATTGTGGAACGAAGACGGATCGCTTGATACTGCCGTATCACTGCTACTGAACCCGATGACAAGCATTGCCGGATGGCTTGCGGCAGGAGCCGGATGGTTCGTACTTGAAATGGCGCTGCTGTCAGCAAAATTCATCAGACAGTATCAGGCTCGCGCCAGAAAGGCAGAAATCGCCGCACGTCTTAAAGAATTGCAGGATGAATGGGCTGAGGATTCATCAGTCCCCGAGACATCTGCCTGATCCCGGCTCGTCAAAAGTATTTCCTCCGGGCATTACAGATTTGTATTGTCCGGAGGAAATTACATCAGCTGTTGCTAACGACCTTGCTGAATTGCGGACAGAAGCCAGCTTCCGCCACGAGAAGGGCGGATGAATGTCCACAATTCTGTCACCGTTACCGGATCGGTAGAACTGCCGGCTACGACCCGTCCGGTCATGTCCGTTGTCAGATCAATCAGACTATAACGCATTGCTACTGTCGCATAATCGTAGCCGTTTTCGGTCCATGATTCGGACAGATCGCCCTGAATAAATCTGACATCAGAGACAATATTGCGTTCTCCGCGGCTGGTTAGCGCTGCTAATTGCTGATTGAAATAACCTGTCATCTCAGGCGTCGCCATTCCCTGCAGAGCCTGAATGTTTTGCTGGCTCCAGGCCGCCTGAACATTCAGCAGCAATTGCTGGAAAGCCTGATAATCCTGTGGCCCGATCTGCAGGCTGGCGGCCGGGCTCCCCGAGGGAAAACCAGTCCTTGCCGTTGGGAACGCCGGTCCCGATGAAGGTGGAGCGCCACTATTCCTGTTACGCATAAACAATCCTGCCAGCCATCGGATGACCAGGATTGCCAGGGCAATCTGAATAAGCAGACCGACGAGACCGAACAGACCATGCACGCCACCGAACAGGCCGTGTCCGGACAACAGACCGAACAGGCCAGCCCCAAGCAGCCCACCAGCAAAGCCGGTCAGAAATGGATGGCGGACAGGCGCCATTCCCATCCCGTTCCTCAGATAGGGCGAATTGTATCCGTTGTTGTAGCCTGGCGAGGGACGGGGAGCGATGGATCGCTCCATCGGCGAAGCGCCATATGGCGAAGTCCGTGTCGGAGCAGGTGCCGACCAGGTCCGGCTGCCGCGGCTACCCATCGATCCGCCTTCACCGGGCCTTGCGTGAGCCGGTCCGGTGGAAAGCGCCAGCAGTATAGCCAGAACGGCTGCGGAGCAGAAGACGGTACGTTTCATGGCGGGCAGAGTAAATCTCCTGTTAATCACAACAAATCGGCAGTCCCGCTGAAGCTTTTCGCAGTTGCCGGTTTCAGTATCAGGCATATCATAATAGCCTGATTACGGATGAGACCGGTGTCAGTTTCCGGCAATGCTCATTGCATCAATCCGGATCGTCGGAGCATTCGTGCCGAAGCGAAACAACAGGTCATCTGCCAATTGTAGCCGCCCGAACATGTCCAGAAGATTGCCGGCGACTGTGAATTCCGCAACAGGCTCAGCGATCTGTCCGTTCCGGATCATAAAACCCGATGCACCTCGACTGTAGTCCCCGGTCAGCCCGTTCACCGCTGAGCCCATCATTTCAGTTACATACAGACCTTCAGAAATATCGGACATCAGATCGGCAGGCGACACCGTTCCGGGTTCGAAGAAAAGGTTGGTAGTACCAGGGGCAGGGGGCGATGAGGTGCCACGAGAAGCTCTGCCATTCGTCTGAAGGCCAAGTTGCCGGGCACTGCGGCTGTCCAGAAGCCAGCTCTGCAGGATACCACCACTCACCAGTTCAAGTTTTCGCCCGATAACACCTTCCCCGTCAAAAGGCCGCGACCGCAGGCCTCGCTTCCACGACGAATCATCCGTCACAGTCACTCCCGCAGAGAAAATCCGCTCGCCCATTTTTGTTTTCAGAAATGAAGTGCCGCGGGAAATCGCAGTACCACTGATCGCAGATGAAAAATGGCCAAGCAGGCTGCTGGCTACGCGCGGAGCAAAAACGACAGTCAGCGTTCCGGTCCGGGGCCGAACCGGATTGAGACGACTGACAGCTTTCTGTCCGGCACTCGCGCCAATGACTTCCGGGTCGTCCAGATCCGACAGATACACAGCAGAATGGTAATCGTAGTCGCGCTGCATGCCGGTCCCTTGCCCCGCAAGCGCGCTCATCGACACGGAATGACTCGTGCGTGAATAACTTCCCGCGACACCCTGCGAACTCGCCAGCGCCACCAGACTTCGTCCCCAGCCTGCATTTGCGCCGGCCGAGTTTGTCACTCCCCTGACTGACCGGGCCGCATTCTCCGCGCGTCGGGCGCGTTCAAGGAGCATAGCGGCATCGGGCTCCACAGGGTCGATCAGGTCGAGGGCATTTGTTTCAGAGCGCCCGATAAGAGGGGCATCGTCAGGAAGGCCGGCATGTAGGTCTTCGGGAAGAACCTGTGCCATTGAGAGAGCCTGTTCCACGAGCGCGTCAAAGCCGTGGGGATCAAGTGTCGATGTGGAAACGATAGCGGACCGTTTGCCGCGAAAGACCCGGAGCCCAAGATCCGTAGTCTCGGAACGTTCGAGCTCTTCTGTTGTCCCGTTTCTGACGCCGACGCCAAGCGACGTGCTGCCGACATAGACCGCGTCCGCTGCATCGGCACCCTTTTTGCACGCCCGGTCAACAAGATCACAGGCGAGTGCGAGAGGAGACACGCTCATGCGGCAAGCCGTTCCTGAAGCGAGTTAAGAGACATGACGCCAGCAATCGGACCAAGTGTCGCCAGGGTCGGTTGCGCACGGAATATGCGTGATGCTGCCCGACAGACATCGCCGGGTGTCACGGCGTTGATCTTTCCAACTGTTTCTTCGACAGGAATCAGACGACCAAATATCTGGAGCTGGCGTGCAATCTGCTCGCAACGGCTACCGGTGCTCTCCAGTGACATGAGCAGAGAAGACTTGAGCTGCGCCCGGGCGCGGGATAATTCATCATTACCGACATGAGACTGGATTTTCTGCAGTTCAGCCAGCGTCACAGGGACAAGTTCTGCCGCTTCTTTCTGACCTGTGCCCGCGTAAATTCCAAACAGGCCACCATCAAGGAACGGCGAGGCAAAGGAATATACAGAGTAAACCAGTCCGCGCTTCTCACGGATTTCCTGGAACAGGCGTGACGACATGCCTCCGCCGAGAACGGTGGAAAGCAGCAGTACGGCGTAATAGTCCGGATCGCCGAAACCTACTGATGGAAAACCCAGTACGATATGGGCCTGGTCCAGATCCTTCTCGCGGCGGAACTCACCTCCTGTGTATCGGCCTGGCATTCTGTCCGGTACCTGCACTGCGGGCAGATCCTCAAAATGGCGGGCGACCATGTCCACAACCGCGTCATGTTCGAGATTACCGGCGGCGGCAACGACCATATTCGTCGGGGTGTAATGGGCCTTCATGTAGGACATGAGCGTATCCCGGCTCATCTCCCTGATCAGGGCATCCGTCCCCAGAGTGGGCAGTCCCATAGGCTGGGCACCAAATGCAGTTTCCTGGAAATGATCGAAAATGATGTCGTCAGGAGTATCGTTCGCCTGGCCGATTTCCTGAAGGATCACACCGCGTTCGCGCTCGACCTCTTCCGGTGCGAAGGCTGAATGTGTCAGAATGTCGCCAATGATATCGATGCCGAGCGGCAGATCTTCTTTCAGAAGCTTGACATAATACGCGGTCTGTTCCCGGGCGGTGTAAGCATTGATATGGCCGCCGACATTCTCGATTTCCTCCGCGATCTGTGCCGCGGACCGCGTCGCCGTACCTTTGAATGCCATATGTTCAAGGAAGTGCGACACACCATTTTCTTCAGGACGTTCGTTCCTGGTGCCCGTCGCTACATACGCGCCGAACGATACGGTCTCGACGCGCTCCATGCGCTCAGTCACGACGGTCAGGCCGGAAGGAAGTCGGGTCTGTTGAATAGGATCGGTCATGCTGGTCCTGAAGACGTGGCGGAAAGACGCCGGTGAAGATCAGTGATTATTAGCGAGAACGCCGGAGCGGACGGCGTCCTCAACAGCCTCGATGACATTTGGAACGACACGGAAACGCTCTTCGCGATCGAACAGATCCGCAAGGGAAGGCGGCAGAGCCGGAAAAATCCCCGTTGCTGCCCGTATGGCATCCGGAAATTTCGCCGGATGAGCCGTCGCCATAGCAACCATCGGAACGCCCGGATGACGGAATTTCCGACCGGCTGCGATACCGATGACTGTGTGCGGGTCCGCGAGGTACTGGCTTTTCTGATGCACCTCACGGATTTCGGAAGTCGTTGCCTCATCATCAAGGGCCAGACCAGAAAAAAGCCCGTGGATGGACGCCCAGACGGTGTCGGGTACATCCATTTTCCCGGTTTGACGGAAACCGGTCATCAATGCCGCGCAGGCCTTTGCATCACGACCAAGAAACTCGAACAGAAGGCGCTCGAAATTCGAGGACACCTGGATGTCCATGGAAGGGGAAAGGCTCGGTACAACCGTGTGCGCCGTCATATCGTTAGCGTTAAGAAACCGCGTGAGAATATCGTTCCTGTTTGAACCGACACACAGATGCCTTACCGGCAGTCCCATTTTCCGTGCCGCCCAGGCAGCAAGGATATTGCCGAAATTACCAGTCGGTACGGCGAATGATACTTCGCGGTCAGGTGCTCCCAGCGACAGGGCTGCGTAAACATAATAAGGAATCTGCGCGGCGATCCTTGCCCAGTTGATCGAATTTACAGCGGAAAGGCGCATATCCTCGCGGAAGGCTGTGTCCGCAAACATCGCCTTCACCAGATCCTGACAGTCGTCGAATGTTCCCTGAACGGCCAGATTAGTAATGTTCGCGTCCAGTACGGTCGTCATTTGCCGGCGCTGAACATCGGAAGTACGCCCTTCGGGATGCAGGATGACAACGGACAGACGCTCACGCCCTTTGAATGCCTCGATCGCCGCTGACCCCGTATCGCCGGAGGTTGCACCAACGATAGTCACCCGCTCATTCCGCTCGGTCAGAACATGGTCAAACAGCCTGCCCAGCAACTGCATCGCCATGTCTTTGAAGGCCAGGGTTGGACCGTGGAACAGTTCCTGAACGAACAGACCGTCTTCAATCTGTAAAAGCGGGACAATGGCCGAGTGGTCAAAATTTGCGTAAGCCTCCTCGCAGAGGTGCAGCAGCGTTGCCGGATTGATTGATCCCGCCATGAAAGGCGCCATGACACGTGCTGCCAGTGCCGCGTAGGGAAGGCCACGCATGCTTCGCCACTCGTCGGCGGTGAATTGTGGCCATGCCTCTGGCATGAACAGGCCACCGTCTTCGGCAAGGCCGGCAAGCAGGATGTCGGAGAAAGAGCGGGCTGGCGCCTGTCCGCGCGTGGAGACGTATTTCATCCGCGTTGTATAACCTCTCTGATCCCGGCCGGGGAGGGGGACTATTTGTGAAGAACGTTGGATGTGGCGTCTTCGGGCACTCTGAATTTGTAAATTGTGACCGGCCACCGGACCATGCTGTGTCCATTATGGAACCGTGCCGCCTGATCGAGTTGCGAGGCGGGCACATATAAGAACCCGCCTGAAAGAGAAAGTCCGCCGGGCCAGCGCAGGCGCGGATCTGTGATCAGATGATGCGGGATACGACCTTCAGTATAGCTGTCGATACTGCCAGTCGTCACATCAGCCCAGTAGAGGGTTCCGTCTGGCCCAACCGTAAGACCGCCCAGCGAGTGAGTTTTATACCACCGCGTCGCGCTTTCCTGCAGCGCGGTGCTTGTGGAGCCGGGATCGCTGAAAAGAGAAGTGGCGATATGGAAAAGCGGGCCGCAATAGGGCTGAACGTAGAGCCATTTTCCATCGGGACTCACCGCGATCAGACTGGCGTCGATAGCCAGAGGCTTTCCATCCGGAGCTTTGACTATACCCGCTGCCGCCTCGATCGGTCGTCCGGCGGTCAGCGCCTGAACACGGTCAAGTGCGCGGCGCGTCTCACCGGTCTGCAGATCAATGGCAAGCAATCCGGCCACCCCGGAATCGGGCACGTACGCTGTCTGCGCATGAACAGCAATGCCGCCGAGGATGCTTCCGCGACGGAGCGCGGAAGCCGGGATCGGGAGAATTTTATTCACCTGGTTCGTTGTTGTGTCGATGGAAATCAGACGGGCGGGAGCAACTGGTGGTTTTTCACGGTCCGGTACGCCGCTATCCACGACCCAGAGTTTACCATCGCTGGTCAGGGTCATTCCGGTAATCGCAACGAAATGCTGACTGACCTGTCCGTCCGGTGCATTCCAGTTCTGATCCGGATAGGGAGTTATTTCAGATGATGCTCCGGGGCGGGCGATACTGAGCTGCGGTGGGGAGTTTTCCAGCCAGCGGGGAGCCTCAAGAACCAGACGCCCATCAGGCAAGACGATAACGGCGTCGATGATCTGTGACGCCGATGTCAGAGCCGGGGTCAGATCGGCCGCTGTCGCCTCCGGCTTATGCGGCATATGCACAGCCAGGCCAGGAAGCACAGCGGCAACCGCGACCGCCAGGAAAAACAGGATGAGAACAAGCCGGCGTTTCATGATAGTCTATGTCGCCTGGACGTCAGTAACTGGCAACACCCGGGCTTTGCGGGGCAGATTCGTGCGGCTGAGGCTCAGGCATCTGCCGGCACTTCAGCGAGAGCCAGCCCCTCCGCGACGGACACAAATTCTCCGCCGAGTTCCACTCGTCCGGACCCAAAGCGGCTGGTAAATAACTGTCGGACTGCGGGAACAAACGATGTGCCGCCCGTGAGAAACACCCGGTCAATCTGACCCGGCTTCAGTCCGGCGCGTTCCACTGCCAGATCAATCCCTCTGCCGAGCTGGTCGATGTCCGGCGCAATCCACTGTTCAAATTCTTCCCGTGTTACAACCTGCTCGATTGTCATGCCGCGCTGGGAAAATCGCAGGGTTGCCTGCTCGGAGGAGGAAAGAGCTCGTTTTGTCTCTGATACTGCTGTGTAGAGTGACTGTCCGTTTTGCTCACGGATGAGCTCAATCAGATTTGCGAGCTTGTCAGGTTCGGAAGCTGTGCGGGCGACTTCTGTGATTTCATTCAGCACTCGTGGCGTCCGCATCAGGGAGAGGCGATGCCATTTGGCAAGTGCGCTGTACCACTCTTTTGGCACGGGCAGTGGTGTGCCTCCCATAATACTGAAAGTGCTGTCACGCCCCAGCTGCGGAGAAATAACATGATCAACGATCCGGAAATCGAACTGATCGCCAGCCAGCCCTACACCGGCATAGCCGAGAGCCTGCGTCGCATCTCTGGAATCCGGATCGAAACGCATGACTGAGAAGTCGCTCGTCCCTCCGCCAAAATCACCGACCAGCACCGTCGCTGGTCGGTCCAGCCGCTGTGCGAATCGCCAGCCAGCAGCTTCCGGCTCCAGCATGACCGAAACATTCGTAAAGCCCGCTTCAGTAAAACCGGCGCGCAGACGTTGCTCTCCAAGCGTATCATCGGCGCTGTCTCCGACAAACTGTACTGGTCGTCCCACTGTGACCGCACAGTCTGCGGGATTGAGGCTGGCCTGTGTCATGAATTCGCGAAGAAAGGTGGCAATGAGTGTTTCAAGTGGCACCCGATGGCCAAAAATCTGTGTTTCCCGGAAGCTTGATTGTGCCAGATACGATTTCATTGACATGACCAGCCTGGTTTCGGCCGGATCATCCAGATAGGCTTCAATGGCATTGGCCCCGACTGCTCGTCGGGTAATGCGCCGGCTTCCTTCATGATCGAGCCAGATACCAAGCAGAGTCCGGCATGTGTCAGTTGTGTCCCCGGAAGGTAACTGAAAACGGATCGTCTGAGTGGCACCATCAGGATGCCGGACGACTATGACACTGTTCGTAGTTCCGAAATCGATCCCGACCCGGGTCTGGCTGGCATGTGTGGTCATGGCGCGCGAATAAGACGTCTTTGGCTGGCTTGTCCAGAAAGCAGAGAATCTGCTCTCCCGGAATGCATCACCGGGACTAAGATGTCCCGAAATGCGACGTAAGGAAAAGCGGAACTGGCTGAGATTTCCCCAGTGCCGTTCCACGTCCCTCCTGACAACCGATATCCCTCAGGAACGCGAGCATCTGCGGATTGTCGATCCCTTCGGCGCGGGTATTCAGACCAAAATCCCTGCCAAGTTGCACAATCGCGCGTGCCAGAACGTGTCCGGTTTCGCAGTGGGACGGGTCCGGAAGATAGCGATCGAGTTTGAGACCGGTCAGCAGCCCGGCAAGCACACGGTCCCGCAACAGAGTCATGCTTGTCGGTCCTGATCCGAGTCCCGAAAGCACAAGGCCAACTCCAAGATCCCGGAGTGCTGCAAGCGAATAATAAAGCGCATCAGTATCCGCTGTGAGACACGATTCGCTGAACTCAAGATCGAGTCGTTCGATGCTGATCTCGGCTTCGGCAACTGCCGCAGTGAGTTGCGGAATGAAATCGTCCGGAATGATTTCCGTATGTCCGACTGGCAATGCGATGCGGAAATGGGCCGGAAGCATCCCGGCGACGGCGCAGCCCTGTGTAAGTGCACTGACCCATACCGGTTCCCGTGGCTTACGGCGCATCGTCCGACCAGAGGTCAGGACCGGTTCGGCCAGCATATCTGCCCCGGCCAGGGTCAGCGTGGACAGGACGAATCGCGGTGCAATTACCGGGGTGGAATTGTTAGTTCGGTCTTTAGCACGCGGCAGAGCACTTCGAGCGAGTCTGCGTCTTAGTGGATCTGCTGACACCGGTTCGGTTGTCACAGGCAAAAAAATCTCCGTGCTGCGAGTCAGCCACAGAGCATGCGCTGTACCGGTAACTGTCTGGTAAATATCGGAGGATTCCGACGTCCGTCCGGTCTGTAAACTGAAAATAGCTGCTCCCGAAAACCGGGAACAGCCATTTTTTCATGAAGCACCCGGTAATGGGTGCCATGTAATGTTTTAGATCAGACCAGCTTCTGCTTCAGAGCCGCGGTCAGGTCTTTCGTCGTTGCCTTTCCACCCATATCGCCAGTGCGGACTTCCCCGCTGGTGATCACGGATGTGATGGCGCTGTCGATACGGTCAGCAAGATCCTGCCGGCCGACATGACGCAGCATCATGACCGCGGCGAGCAGAAGGGCCAGCGGATTGGCTATGCCCTTGCCTGCAATGTCAGGTGCTGAGCCATGCACGGCTTCAAAGACAGCAGCTTTATCGCTGATGTTGGCGCCAGGGGCGAGACCGAGACCACCGACAAGACCGGCCGCCTGATCCGACAAAATGTCACCAAAAAGATTGGTCGTGACAATCACGTCGAACTGCCAGGGATTGGTCACCAGCTGCATTGAGCAGGCATCCACGATACGCTCGTCAACGGCTACCCGGCCTTTGTATTCCTCAGCAACCTTACGGCCCTCTTCGAGGAACATGCCACACATCTGTTTGATGATGTTCGCCTTATGGACGAGCGTCACTTTTTTACGGTTGTTCTTCACGGCGTAATCGAACGCGAAGCGCACGATGCGATTGCATTCCTGGCGGGAGACATAGCCACCGCTCAGTGCGATGCCCTTCGGATCTCCATTGGCCGGAATCGTGTGTTCCATCGCCGCGTAGTAACCTTCCAGGTTCTCACGCACGATAACAAGGTTGATGTCCTCGTAACGCCCGCCTGGAATGATCGTCTTGGTCGGACGAAGATTTGCGTAGAGACCGAACTCCTGGCGCAACGTGACGTTGATGGATTTGAAGCCACCGCCAACGGGAGTTGTCAGAGGACCTTTAAGCGCCAGACCCGTTTTACGGATGCTGTCGATCGTGTCCTTCGGGAGGGGATCATTGACGGCATCAACTGCCGCCATGCCGGCGATATGTTTTTCCCATGCAAACGGGGCGTTAACGGCGTCCAGGATTTCGACCACGGATTCTGTGATCTCGGGTCCAATTCCGTCGCCCGGAATAAGCGTGGTGGGGATGGTTTTGCTGTCTGTCATCATACACTCCCTAAGCATCCGCCGCCTGTTCTGCCTCGCATCGGCTCAGAACGCGACGCGCAATCGCGTGTTTTCACTTCCTGTTGATGGGAGAGCAGGCATGCGTCAGCCATGAACGCACTTCATCCGGAAGATGTGGTCCGACAGTCGCAAGAACGTGAGCATGATAGGCATCCAGTGCTGCTGTGTCTTCCTCTCCAAGAATAGCCGGATCAATCATGCGCTTATCAAATGGCGCCAGAGTGAGTGTTTCGAACGACAAAAACGCTTTTCCGTCCGGTCCGGGCTGCGGTTCTGTCACCAGAAGCAGCGTTTCGAGGCGAATCCCGAATGACCCTGGCAGATAATATCCTGGCTCATTTGAAATTATCATTCCGGGAGCAAGCGGGACCGGGCTGAAAACTTTCGAGATACGTTGCGGCCCCTCATGCACTGAGAGATAGCTGCCGACTCCATGTCCTGTCCCGTGATCGAAATCGAGTCTGGCCTGCCACAGAGAAAAACGCGCCAGAGTGTCGAGAGCATGGCCGGCGATGCCTGCAGGAAATACAGCACGTCCCAGAAGAAGATTCCCTTTGAGAACACGCGTAAATGCCGCTTTCAGCTCACCAGGCGGAGTGCCCGGCCCCGTCCAGATAGTGCGTGTGATATCTGTGGTGCCGTCCGGATACTGACCGCCACTATCGACGAGATAGACAGCATTTTCGCCAATGGTCCGGTTTGTTGCAGGGGTCACGCGATAATGCATGATCGCTCCGTTCGGTCCGGCGGCCGAAATGGTGTCAAAAGAATCGTCGCGAAACTCAGGCGCTTCAGCCCGGAAAGCTCTCAGGCGCGTAACAGCATCCATCTCCGTAAAGCCGATGGCGTGCGCATCAAGCCAGCAGAGGAATTTGCATACGGCTATTGCATCGCGAAGATGAGCTTTTCGTGCTCCCTCCTGTTCGACAAGATTTTTCTTTGCACGGCGAACAGCGCAGGGATCGTTCGCCTCATTAATTGTTGCTCCGGCCTCCGCCAGCCTCTGAGCAAACCAGACGGGAGTTCCCACAGGATCAACTGAGACGGTCTTTCCTCTCAGAGCCGCCAGTGCACCGGATAACTCGTCCGGGTTCCTGATGGTAACGTCGTTACCCAGCCAGGTCCGCACCTCCTCCGTGATTTTCGCCGGAGCAATGAACAGATCAACCTGGGCATCACGATAAAGCAGGGCAGAACTGAGAACTACAGGCGTGCATGGAACATCGCTGCCCCGGATGTTCAGGAGCCACGCCACCGAAGTTGTATCACTGATGACGACAGCGTCCTGATCCTGCCGGATCAGTTCATCGGCCAGCGCCCCTCGTTTTGCTGCACTGCTCTCGCCTGCGAATTCGAGCGGCTGGATCAGGGCCTGTGCTCCTGGAGGATTCGGGCGATCTGTCCATATTGCGTCGATCAGATTTCGTGCTGTCGGAACAAGTTCAAAATGGTCTGACGTGAGTGATGCAAGCATGGAACGACTGATCACACGCGGATCATATCCGATCTTCGCTCCTTCAGGAGCGTGCTGAGCAAGCCAGTCACGCGGAGGCGCTTCCGTTATGTGCTGGCAGTCCCACAAAGAAGTGTCGACCTGTCCGGCCATCTGCGTAATGTATCGTCCATCCGAAAAAACGGCAGCCCGACTGTCGAGAATGATTGCTACGCCTGCGCTGCCGGTAAATCCGGAGATCCATGCCAGGCGTTCAGCGCAGGGGGGGACATATTCTCCCAGATATTCGTCGCTGCGGGGGACGATGACACCATCAAGCTTCTCGGCCCGAAGCAGGCTGCGGAGTGTGTTCAGACGGGCATGTATACTGAAGGTGTCATCAGACATTAGCAGATGTTTCCTGTAATGAGTTGCGGGACCGCGGCGGAAACAGAAATATTAGCGTCCTGGCGGATAAAGATCGACGCCGGCAGAAGAGAGAGATTATCCGCAGCTTGCGGGAGGTCGCAGAATACGCATCTGACTGATACGTATTCTGGTTGTTGAAAATCAGTTTGAAGTCTGGCCTGATTTTGCTGAATTCCCCGTGAAAAAGTTCCCTACGGTCTGCCCCGTTCTGTGTCCCCAGTTACCCACCTTTTTTCCGGTCCTGCTACTCCAGTTGCCAACGTTCTTTTCTGTTTTTCTGCCCCAGGACCCAATATTCTTACCGGTGCGTTTACCCCACCGTGCAGTATCCTGAGTTGCGTTTTTTGCCCCGGTTGCAATGTCCTGACCGACATCCTGATTCCGGGTGCATGATGACCCGGTACAGTCTGTTGCTGCCATCACAGGAGAAGCCATCGCGATCAGCCCCGCGGTAAGTGCAGTAATAAGAAAACGTTTCATCATTCCTGAATCCATTCAGCGTTTTGTTATCTTCGCCGTGCATCATGGCGATGTGGATCACGCCAGCCTCTGGCGCGTTCGTCATGCCAGATGCCGTTTCTTTGCCAGCCTCGCCAATTGCCCTGGCGATCATACCAGCCTCTGTGGCCATTATAATAACCGCTATACCAGCCCTCACTCCACCCTGCCGGCCGGTAGTTGTACTGCGCATAGCAGCCAGTCAGACTTAGAATCATCAATAATGAAGTGGCTGACAGAATATGACGTTTCATTATTCCTCCGAAGAACGATCAGGATTATTCAGTAAATTTCTGGCCGGAGTATCAGAGTTTTCTTGTGAAGAGCAGAAAGCCGATTGCCGGTTGCTGTTGTTTGATGATCTGATGCTTCACCCGGAATAATTAAGGGACACAATTCGTGGTCGTCCTCTCCGCCGTGTTCTGAACCATGATGTTATATTATGCGTTGCCTGACGTAAGGAACTCATTCTGGTGCTATGTCTTTCGACAGAAGATATCGTGTCTATATGGAAGAAAGCGTAATCTCAGTCTCATGAGGCCGGTTTTTGAATCAGAATTTTCATCATATTCATTTTACACGCAGGGAAATTGAGGACCGTCCGCTCGCAGGAGCCTCTCATCCCGACCATCCGTTTCACTGGAAACTTTACGGATGTGAAGCTGTTGCTACTGCGATTATGATGATTATCGGTGTCACCGCCGTTAGTATTCTGTCTGCGGACAATTCACCTGTAGCACGCCTTCTCGCCGGACATCCCTGGTTGCAGACAGCACTCTGTGGTCTGTTTTTCGGTTCAGCCGGAACCTGGGCAGCGATGACCCGCTTTGGGAAAGTCAGTGGAGCGCATCTGAGTCCTTCGGTCTCTCTGGCTTTTGCTTTTGCGGGACGTTTATCTGCAGTCGATACCATCGGATATATCTGTGCCCAGACTATCGGAGCAATGTGTGGCACCGGACTTGTCTTTCTTAGTGGCGTCGTCTTCAGTTCCTGGGGATATATTGCGTCATCGGCGCATTATGCCGCGACAGTACCTACTCCGGTTCTGAGCCCTGTCTGGGTAGTGCTGACAGAGACTATCGTTACTGCAGGGCTGATTTTCGCCTTATACTGGGCTGCTGCCCATCCACGTTTCCAGTTTTTCACACCATGGATCGGTGGCTGGTATTTCTTTCTGATGAATCCGATTTTTGCCTGGATTTCCGGAGACAGTACGAATTTTGTTCGTTCACTTGCGCCCGCGATATTTGACGGGAATATGGGAGCATTGTGGATTTATCTTGCCGGGCCTCTGATTGGTTCAGTCCTGGCCGTTGGCATACTCAGGTCCGGGCTGGTGGGGTATGTTCATCTCGCTGAAGCGCGAATTATCAATTTTGGTCATCATGGCAGAGTGCCCCGGCTAAGTGCACCCGATGTCAGAAGTGCGGTGCCCGTGAAAGATGATGATCATAATTCGGATGGAATTTTGTCCCACCAAAATAAACCCGGTTAGGGTCATTTCTGGAATAAATCTGATGTTTATTCAGCCATATCTGACTTGCGAATTGCTGGATATCTGGTGAGCACAAATTCGGAAACAGCAACGACACTGCAGAACAGGGTAATTTTTTACCAGCGCTTATCAGCTTCACTTCATAACTAATCGATATTTCCTGATTACAGGAAATCGCCAGAAGAAACGATATCAGCGAAAATTTTCAGGCAGTGAGTGAATCAATGCATTTGTTCCTGCGGTGGTTCTTTGACAGGAACGGGTTGTTCCGGATCGTGCTGAGGAGGAGGCGTATCCGGATCGTCATGAACGGGAGGGGGACCGGACGGCTTTGGGGGAATTTCAGGGCTGGTTGGGACACCGCTCATTATGTTTCGCATCTGAACCTCCGGAAAGAGATGCCGTTTTAACGAGGAAATAGTGAGCGGGTTGCCGTCTTAATGGCTCTCCTGCTGGTATGCAGACGAGATGTTTCAGCTCCAGAAGCACAGATACGGCAAAATTCAGGTGATGATGGTGTCCGCGGCGGGATTCGAACCCACGGCCCCAGGATTCATACCACTTCGACTTTCGCCGCCGCGAGGCCATGTGGCATCGCGTTCGTGGTCTGGACTGTCCCTTCGCCGTGAGCCCTGCCGGGCCGACAGGCGCTGCCCGTCCAGTCTCTACACCTTCCCGGCCAGAATGACCGGGCTTGGCTCGGGATCGGCACGACCTGAGATGGCCAAGCGTTCCCCGAATTTGAGCAGATCCACCACACAGTTTCCCATGCGGCGCCCAATTCAATAGGAATCCTGTGCTCTATCCTGCTGAGCTACGCGGACAACACGCAGCTTCTCTACCGTAGCTCGGGGACAGCAGCAAGCAGGAAAACAATGAGTGAATAGACCTGTCAGGTCTGAACAAAGATTTGATCCAGTCGATCAGACGATCGACTCTGATAATTCCTGGATGTCAGACCACAAGATCAAGGTAATAACCACGCCGCCGGAAAACGGGCGTGGCTCCATCGTCAGGCAAAGACATGGTCCGGCCCTCGCTCGCGAGGCGCGGCGATGATCCTGACTGGACGACAGTCAGCGCTGAGGCAGAAGCCGCACTTTTCCTTTTCGCCTGCGACGTTGTTGACGTCCCGGCCGGCGACGAAAAGACAGTCAGAAGATCTGACGAGATCATACGGAAGCGCTCTGAGATCGGATCACCGGCATCGGTGGTACCCGACGCCGGTTAATGATAATTTAAAGCGGCGCAACATCGTGCGCGGTTTCTCCGAGCATCACTATGCCCGGAAGCACTTTCCCCTCCAGCCATTCAAGAAATGCACCGCCTGCCGTCGACACATAGGACATGTCGTGAAGCACATGGGCATGACGGAGAGCTGAGACAGTATCTCCGCCGCCAGCCACAGTTCTCAGCTTGCCTGCCTTGGTCAGGCGCGCCGCTTCCTGAGCAACGGCATTGGTGCCCGTATCGAAAGGCGGCATCTCAAATACGCCCAGCGGACCGTTCCATACGAGAGTCTTCAGTTTACGAAGTTTTTCGGTCAGAAGCGCCACGGTTTCTGGTCCGATATCAAGCGCCATCCAGCCATCGGGAATTTCACTGACCGGAACAATCTCGGTCGGCGCACCCGCCATGAAATCCGACGCGATCACCACGTCCACCGGCAGCACAAGATCACAGCCCCGTCCTTCAGCCTTTGCCATGATCGCTCTTGCCGTATCGAGCATCTCCTCTTCCCTGAGCGATTTGCCTACGGAAAATCCCTGCGCGGCGAGGAAGGTATTGGCCATTGCGCCGCCTACGGCGAGCATGTCCACTTTTTCGAGCATGTTGTTCAGCAGATCGAGCTTCGTCGAAACTTTTGCGCCCCCGACAATTGCACCCACCGGCCGCTCGGGATTTTCAAGAGCGGCTTCCAGTGCGCCCAGTTCCATCTCCATGAGGCGGCCTGCAAAGGACGGAAGATGGTGAGCCACACCTTCGGTTGATGCATGGGCTCTGTGTGCTGCCGAAAAGGCATCGTTGACGTAGATATCTGCCAGAGAGGCGAGGGCTCTCGCCATTTCCGGATCATTTTTTTCTTCACCGGGGTAAAAGCGCGTGTTCTCAAGAACCAGAACATCACCGTCTTTCATCGCAGCGACTGCATCCTGCGCTGCCGGCCCGATGCAATCGGGAACAAAGGTCACTTTTTTGCCGAGGATACGGGCGAGCGCTTCGGAGATCGGAGCAAGCGACATCTCCGGTACAGGTTTGCCTTTCGGCCGGTCGAAATGGCTGACAACGATCACGCGTCCACCTTTGTCGGCCAGTTCTTTAATGGTCGGCGCCAGCCGCTCAATCCGGGTCAGATCGGAAATAATCCCATCGCGCACCGGTACGTTTAAGTCAGCTCGCAGAAGAATTTTCTGACCCTGGGGAGCAAGCGTATCCAGCGTCCTGAAAGACCGGGTTGTCATCGACTTATCCTTTCTGTCTTCTCGTCGCCCGGCCGCCGTTCTCCGGAGGTCGGGCCAGCGTCCACGAGCGGGATGACCAGTCAGAAAGCCCGGAAGCGACTCTGCTGCGAAATGCTTCCGGGCAAAACGCTCAGAGTGTCCCGAAGACGGCGGCTGTATCTGACATACGGTTAGAGAAGCCCCACTCGTTATCATACCAGGCGCAGATGCGGACGAGCTGGCCGCCGTCAACCAGCGCCGTCTGAGTGGCGTCGAATGTTGAAGAGGCCAGCGCATGGTTGAAATCGGAGCTGACGAGCGGAGCGCTGTTATAGGCAAGAATGCCTTTCAGAGGACCTGCTTCAGCGGCTTTTCGAACAGCGTCATTCACGGCTTCAACGGAAGCCGGCACTTTTTCCGGAACAAAATCGAGTGAAACCAGCGAGACGTTGGCTGTGGGAACACGAATGGCAGTGCCATCAAGTTTGCCTTTTAAATGAGGCAGAACCAGTCCGACAGCGCGCGCAGCGCCCGTCGAAGTCGGAATCATGTTCAGTCCGGCAGCGCGTGCGCGACGCAGATCCTTATGGAGCGTATCCACAGTGCGCTGATCTCCGGTGTAGGAGTGGATTGTCACCATATAGCCTCGTACGATGCCAAATGCGTCATCGAGGACTTTCGCGACCGGTGCCAGGCAGTTGGTTGTGCAGGACGCGTTGGAGATGACCGTCATATCGGAGGTCAGCGTGTTCTGATTCACGCCGTAGACAATCGTCGCGTCGACACTGTCAGCCGGTGCGGAAATAATGACCTTGCGCGCTCCGGCAGAAAGAAGGGGAGAAGCCTTTTCCTTTGTCGTAAACAGGCCGGTGCATTCCATCGCCACATCGACGCCACTGAGCGGCACCTTCGATGGGTCCCGTTCCGCCGTGACAGTGATCGGATCCCACGTACGGCCATTAGCGCTGATAATTAGCCTGTTGCCATCAACGCTCACTTCGGCAGGAAAGCGACCGTGAATGCTGTCATAGCTCAGAAGATGCGCGTTGGCTTCGACACTGCCAAGATCATTGATAACGACCGGAACGACATCTGTCCGCCCGCTTTCAATGATGCCGCGCAGCACGAGGCGGCCAATGCGGCCGAATCCGTTGATCGCGATTTTGACTGCCATCTGAGTTTGTCTCCGTCTTGTTGTTCAGACGTCGGAATGACGTCCTGCGTTTGACTTGTGCGACAAGGTTTTACCCACACCGCATTTCAGTGATGCAGCCCGCCATGCGGGTCCGCCGCCTTTCGTGCCGTTCTGAGAAGTTTATGAGCCCGTTCACGAATGGCTTCCGGCGTAATACCCGAATTGTGGTATAACGCGCCAAAACCGGCTGCCAGGCCAAATTCGTCCCTGCCGATAAAAACTCCTTTGCTGCCCAGCCAGCGCTCCCAGCCGAAACCTGAGGCCGCCTCGATTGCGACGCGTGGGGCTTTCCCAAGCACGAAGTCACGATAAGCCTGATCCTGCCGGGTGAACAGTTCCCAGCATGGCAAAGAAACGAGCGCGACCCGCAGGCCATCCTCATCAAGGAGTTCCTTTGCCCGCTTTGCGATCAGGATTTCAGGACCTGACGCGATGAGTGTCACATCACGTTTTTCGTTATCTGCGGAGGAATGCTCCAGCACGTAACCACCGCGCGATAATCCGGTACGCATATCAGGGCCGTCCGTAACCCCTGTTTCCGGAATTCCCGTTTCTGACAGACTCTGGTTCATCATGGATATGAGCGACGCAGGCTGGCGTCCAAGGACAATAACGCTGGGTCCGCCCTGCCATACCAGGGCACAGCTCCATGCAGCCGCCGCTTCATGGATGCTTGCTGGTCGGAACAGGGCCAGATTCGGCATGGCCCGCAGGCTCGCTAACTGTTCAACCTGCTGCCACATGCCACCCCCGAGATCGGGATCACTTTCTGTCAGCAGGCAGATCAGCCGTTGCCGGGCGAGGGCTGCAAAACGGAGAGCAGGCCGCATACGGTCTATAGAGTGCAGCGGAGCTATGCCGCATGGAATGAGGCCGCCGTGCAGCGCCAGGCCGTTCATCAATCCCACCATGGCCGGTTCGCGCGGACCACAGACATAGAATCCGGCAGTTGCCGGCCGGTTCGTTTTGCTGATGCTGGCCGTATTTTTACGTCCCGTCGGAAACTGGGCAGGCTCTCCGCTTCTCAGCGTAATAAATTCGGGCATCAGAGCGGAAAAAATGTCACGACCATGCAGGCCCGCGCTGATGATCGGCTGAGCAGAGCCATGAGGTTCAGCCGTCGCCCGAGTCATCATCCAGTTTCGAAAGAAATCGTCGTTCAGTCCCGGGATCGGCCGACCGGAGATGATGCGCTCGAATTCAGCCCGTTGTGCATGATGACCCAGTCGCCGCAGCCAGGCGCGCCTCGCGGCCCGGCCCTTCCTCTTCGTAGGGTCCCACGCCGTCACATCGATGGCGGTTTTAGATGGCTCAGGTGCCTTAGCGTTGGACTCGCAAAGAATGAGGGACGGTTTCCGGGAGCGCTGAGAAGCAGTCAATGCCGAAATGATGGCTGCGGGATCTTCGGTATTTATCCGACGGACTGACCATCCGGACGATTCAAAGCTTCCCGCTATCTGACCAATATCCTCATCTCCTGACTGGCGTTCTGTATTTCGTGTGACGGAAGCCGCTGCGACCACAGTCAGCCGCTCCAGACCGAACCTGCCTGCGAGAACGGCTGTCTCGAGCGCCACACCCGTGTGCAGATCACCGGGCAGAGCGATCAGCCATGTGCGGTGGTTGACAAGAGAGTGGCCAAACCGGCGGCTCAGTATTTTCTCGGCAAGAGCCATTCCTGCGGCAGACGCGACGGCCTGACCGGGTAATCCTCCTGCCAGACCGTGAAGTTCTCCCGCCGCACTCAGTTCGTCTTTCCATCCTGCCAGTTGCAGAAATGCCTGCCGCAGAGGCAGAAGCCGTGGAGACGAGACAACAAAACGATCCCGGTCAGGCCAGAGGGCATATTCAGGGTCGAAGCGTAAGGCGCGTTGCCAGAGGGCTGCGGTAAACAGCCATAAAGCATTGGGGATGGCGTCAGACAGGTCGGGTGATGTTGCGAGCCGGGACGCAAGAGAGCGGGCCGCTGACGCGAAAGCATGTACCGGATCATGACCGTGTCGGCGTTCGGCCGTCATCGGAGAGACCGTCATGACATGGACTGCAGAAAAATTTGCAACTCGGGCGTCAGCTGATTTTGCCCCATATTTCTTATTTTCTGCGGCTATTAGGGCGTGATTTCACCCATAGCAAGGTCACGCCCGCCACATCTTCCAGAAGACCGCTGTGAACGGGATGTAAGCAAGTGTCTTGCCGAGCCATGAACTTCCTGCAACCGTCTCCGGTATGGCACGTCACACTTCCAGAGAACCGCTGTTCCCGAAATTATCCCGGTGTCCAAAAATGTCTGTGCAGGGGTCGTCAGCCCGAAGACTTTTTCTCCGGTCAGGCCTGACCGGAGCCGTTGCCCTGCTTGGAGGATGCGATCTGCTTGATCAGCGCACTTTTAATCCGCGGGCCAGCCGTCCACCGAAAGTCTACATCCCGCCACCACCGCCAGGACCACCGCCTGTTCCGCCGCTGATCGAGGTGATCGCCGGCACACCACCCGCCGAATGGACAAAGCCCCTTCAGTCAGTCGTCAGACAGGCCCTCGTCCGAAAGCCAAATATTCTTTTTCAGGTGCGCGCTCTGGCCCCTCCTGGTGCTGATGCCGACGCCATCCAGAAAATTCTGGCCCGGCTTGTGGCCGTCGACGGTCAGGAGGTGGCTGGCGCCATCATAGCTGCCGGAGCCGCGCCAGAGCAGGTGGAGATGACGGCTATGCCGGATTCCGGAGTGGCAGGACCAAGAATCCGGGTGTATGTGAAGTGAGATTGCCGCCTGGGACACACGGTCAGCGTGTGATGGGCTGCCTTTTTGCTCGTGTCTGAGAGTAACTCCGTCCGGAAAACGGCGGTGATTCTTAATCCGGGATGTTCCTCATGTGGCATCTCTTACTGACAGGCGGGACGTGTCGAAACCGCTGATGAATGCCCTGTGCGTCCCGCCCTCTGTCAGGAGGTCGGGTCTCGTATCAGGCTTGGAATGAGGTCGCACCCGATCGGGGCTGACCATAACAGGAGTGAGGCAGGGTGACTATTCGTAACGCGAGACACCCTTTTTACGATTTCTGTGATCAGGCCCTTGCGGACATTCGCAGGCAGGGACGTTACCGGACCTTCACGCCACTTGCCCGACAGGCTGCACGATATCCGGTTTACGAGGAAGAGCTGAACGCCGTACCTGACGGGCGTGAAGTAGTTGTCTGGTCCTCTAACGACTATCTCGGAATGGGAGTCGAGCCGGAAGTCTGCGAGGCGGCGATCAGCGCCATTCGTGAGCACGGTGCGGGGGCCGGGGGCACACGTAATATCGCTGGCACAGGTCCATGGCATAAAGCGCTGGAAGCCGAACTCGCCTCCCTGCATGGCAAGGAGGCCGGACTTTTGTTCGTGTCCGGGTACGTGTCGAATCAAGCCAGCCTGCAGACTATCCTGACATCGATGCCCGGCTGGATCTGTTTTTCCGACCGGCAAAACCATGCGTCCATGATCGCCGGGATCAAGGGAGCACGCGGATCTCAGACAGTCATCTATGAGCATAATGATCTGGCTGATCTTGAGGCGAAACTGGCCGCCGCTCCGGCAGATGCCCCGAAACTGATTGCTTTCGAGAGTGTGTATTCGATGGATGGCGATATTTCCGATATCGCCGGAACCTGCGCTCTTGCCCGCAAATATGGTGCTATGACCTATATTGACGAGGTTCATGCTGTCGGTCTCTATGGCGAGGAGGGCGGGGGAGTCACGCAGCGGGACGGCGTTGCCGACCAGGTCGATATCATCGAAGGTACCCTCGCCAAAGGATTTGGTGTTCATGGCGGATATATTACCGCCTCTGCCCAGATTGTTGATTATCTGCGGTCTTCGGCTTCCGGTTTTATCTTTACGACCTCTTTGCCACCTTCGGTCGTGGCGGCGGCGCTCGCCAGTGTAAAACTGGTCCGTTCACAGAACTGGCGTCGTGAAAAAATCTTTGAACGCGTGAATACGTTCCGGGCAAAGATGCGTGCGGCCGGAGTACCGTTCACGATGACGCCGAGTCATATCGTGCCGGTGCCTGTTGGTGACGCAGAACGCTGTAAGACAATCAGCAGACGGCTGCTGAATGATTACGGGCTCTATGCGACGCCGATTAATTATCCGACTGTCGCCCGCGGCACGGAGAGATTGCGGCTGACGCCCGGACCGTTCCACACGGATGAGATGATGGACAGAATGGTGGAGGCGCTCGGAGTGCTTCTGGCAGAAGTGCCTGTGCCATCATCGGGCCAGACACCAGTCGATAAAGCTGCGTGATTACTGGGAAAGGCAGTTTCGTCGCATCATCTGATGCAGGAAGCTGATGTCGCCGGAGCTTAGTCTTTTGCCAGACTAGCGGATTGTATCATCAGCTTAGCGGCGCATTGTCCGAGCACAAAAGGGCAATACAGCTCTTATCGCTTCAGAGCATGTACAAAATCCGGAGAGTTGTCTGAAATCGCCTGTTGTCAGAAATTTAATCTGCTGCAGAAATGGGACGTACGGTCTGAACGCACGCCCCGGATATGGTCGAAAGCAATTAGTCGCCGGTCGGCGCGTTCGCAGGGACGGTTGTTGTCGGCGCAGCCGGTGCGGCCGGGGCAACGACACCGGTGCCCGCTGCCGGAACAGAAACAGTCGGAGCTGTTACAGTCGGCATCTTACCGGTGGGCATGCTCATACCAGGAGGTGCTGGCATTCCCGGCATCGCATCGGGACTCATTGAAGGGACCTTGTCCTGCTGCGCAGCCGCCAAGCTCTTCGCATTCAGATCGTCAGTCGTGGCCTCACCGGTCTCTTTTGATGCGCCAGTTTTTGATTTGGCATGATCATGATGATGTGCAGCTGAGGCCGGAGCCGCAGAGGAAATGGTCAGGGCCGGCGCAGCAATAAGAATGGTTGCACCAAGGAGGGCCTTTGAGAAGAGCGACCGCATGAAAGGATTCCTTTCGTCATCTGACTCCGCGGGGCAGAGCCGGTATCGAGGCAGAGAATATATTGCCAGGGCCACTTATAACGTAACAGGCGACCAGGAAGACACGTCGCCATGAAAATTTTTCCCGAACAGGAATCGTCGGGCCTTATTTCCTGTTGATGATTTTTCATCTCTTTCTGATGTATTCAGAAGAATTCTGTTTTCCAATATCATATTATGTATTTATATAATATTTCTTATCTTCAATATCTATATTTTAAATAGATCTCTTTACAAATATCCGGTCTGGCAGGTCATTACTGACCGGTTACCCCAAACAGGAAGCGGAGCAACAGAAAAAGCAGCGCTCCGACGCCGAAGCCAACAAGTGTGCCGTTAACCCGGACATACTGCAGATCCCGTCCAACCCTCAGTTCCAGTTTGTCGGCAACGGCGACGGCGTCCCAGTTTCCCACCACAGTTGCGATGAACCCGGAAAGATGTTCGCGTAAGTAAGGGAGTGACCTGACGATGGCTTTCCGTGCGCTGTCCTCGATGCGCGCACGCATGGCAGGGTCATTTCTGGCCTGTGCGGCCAGTTTTGTCAGTGCTTCCCGGACAAGTGTGGCAATCCAGCCGTCGTCTTTGCGGATATCTTCCTGAATCATGCGTTTCAGTCGCGACCAGATATCACCACCCCAGGCCAGCATGGAATCATGCGCAAATACGGTTTTCAGCGTCTGGGACAGATCCTCGCCGCGCTTCGGGTCAAGCTCTATGCGGTCAATTTCCGACCTTACCCACTCAGTAAATCCTTCCCGTAAGGTCGAGTCTTCCGGATTGATCCGATCAAGCTCCTCGCTTGCCGCTACGAGGACTTTATTTGCGATTGATCCGCCAATGGCCCAGCCCAGTATACGGCCGCCCTGTTCGCGAACACGCTCTTCAATCATTGTCCGGAGAGCCGGTTCTTTGGCCTTCAGTCCGGATTTGAGCTGACGCAGGAGAAAAGACAGAACTTCCTGATGCTGATTGCCATCGACCAGCGCCCTCAGTGCCCGGGCGATGACGGGCGCGAGATGACTTCCCCCGAGCAGAACCGGCAGGCTGCGTCCGACAGCAGCACCGGCACGGCCATCTTCCATGCGCTCCAGCATCTGCGGCACTGCACTGACCACACCGGCAGTAAGAGTGTTTGCTGTGGACGGGTCAGCAAGAATATCGGCGACCACGGTTGGAATATCGATCCTCGTCAGGACCTGATTGATTTCATCTTCCGTGAAGACCTGTGTGGAAACGAACCGGCCCAGAGCCCGGCCGAGTCGTTCCTTTTGTGCGGGAATAATTGCCGTGTGCGGAATCGGCAGACCAAGCGGGTGGCGGAACAGCGCCGTGACCGCAAACCAGTCCGCCAGACCTCCGACTACACCCGCCCGCGCACCGGCCCGTAATGTCTCCAGCCATAGACCCGGTGCGACAAGACCATAGAGAGGGGCAAGATAACCCGCGGCTGTAAGGCCACCCATTGCTGCAAGAAGGCCTGTCGCCGCGTGTTTCTGCCGCGTAAGCGCCCGGCGGGCATCATCGTCTGAATAAGGCTGAATACTCATCAATTGCTGGATAGCACTGCCTTGACCACCTTCCCAAACGAATGGCGTCATGTCGAAGTGGAATCATCCGCCGCACGACCTTACGAAACATGACACCGCATCAATCGGATCGGGAAGAAATCTATGGCTGAAACGCTCTCCTGTTCCGGTTCGGCCGGGTCTTTCAGGCTGGAAGATGCATCGCCGGGCGTCCGGGCCGTGCTCTCAATGGCGGCGCCAGAGAGTGATCTGGTAAAAAACGGCGCTGGTGGCGTTCCTGAGACAACCGGGAACGACGTCCTGTCGATGGCCCGCCGAATCGACACGATGCTCGATCACGGAGAGCTGTCCCTGTCTGATCTGCAGACAGTCGTAAGGCATTTGCGGGATGATGCATTCCTCCGTCGGGCTGCCCGCCTGCATCGATATCCGGAAGGGACCGGGTCGCCCGCGACGGAAAACCGCTTTTCCACGGTTGTCGGACTAATTCTGGAAGAGGCACTTCGGAGCACGAATCCCGAACAGGCAGAAAAAACAGGCGATGTCGCCGGTCTGTCCGAGGCCTTTGACCGGTTTCGGCAGCAGGTGGAACGCATACATTTCGCTGCGGTCTTTACTGCCCATCCGACTTTCGCACTCGCAAACCGGGTTTATGCGGCGCTGGCCGATTATGCATCCGCGCCTGTATCCGGTGATGTTGCACCGGATTTTGAAACACACCGCCGCAGTGCGCCGCCGACTCTGGAAGAGGAATTTACTCTCGCTACGGAGGCAATTCTGCGTGGCCGGGATGCGATTGATGAGTTCGTCTCTGATCTCCTGCTGGCCGCCCGCAGCAAGTGGCCGGATTTATGGAGTACGCTCGTGCCGCGCTCCGTGATTCTCACGACATGGGTGGGTTACGATACAGACGGTCGTACCGATATCGGCTGGTGGGACACTATGCGGCTGCGTCTTCGCATGAAACTGTTTCAGCTTCAGCGGCTCCGTTCGCAGATTACGGACTCCGGTGCGGAGGCACCGATCCTGCACAGCCGGCTGTCCCGCGCCTGTTATACAGTGGAGGCGCAGATCGCCGCATGTCCGCAGGCGAATGATCCCGATGCCGTCGTTGAATTCGCCCGCCTTATTGTAGATCGTCGCGCCGATGCAATTGCCGATCCTGCGGTTCTGGCAGATGCGCTGCAGGATACCATTGATACAACCTCGGGTGAAACGGCCCTCAGGCTGGCTGTCGCCCGTGCCGGGCTGTTCGCGCATGGCATGTCAGCCGCTCACAGCCACACCAGGCTGAATGCAACTCAGATCCATAATGTTATTCGCCAGCGCCTGCGCCTGACGGATGATCCCGCCGACCCTGCTCACAGACGCGCGTTGCTCTCCCGTATTAATGAGGCGCTGGATGCGGTGAAACCGGTGCCGGTCGATTTCGGTGCGTTGCTTGCGGAGCAGGCCTCGGCGGCACGGCTGATGATGACGATCGCGCAGATCGTCAAGCATATCGATTCAGCGACATCTGTACGTTTTCTGATTGCCGAGACGGAGAGCGGCTACACGTTGCTCGCCGCACTCTGGCTGGCACATTATTTCGGTATTGCGGAAAAAATCGAGATTTCGCCGCTTTTCGAAACCCGGGAAGCGTTGCTCGGTGGCGCGCAGATCATTGATGAGGCTCTGCGTTCCCCGCATTGGAGAGCTTACCTTCGTGCAACGGGCCGGATGAGCCTTCAGTTTGGATACTCCGATTCGGGCCGTTACGTAGGCCAGCTGGCGGCGACGTATCTGGTTGAACGTCTGAGGCTTAAAATAATCGATCTTTTGCGGAAATGGGATCTGCCGGATGTCGAGGTGATCCTGTTCGACACGCATGGCGAAAGTATCGGGCGCGGAGGTCATCCTTTCCGGCTTGCGGACCGGCTCGACTACCTTTCCCCACCACATGTACGCGCGCGGTTCGTCGCTCAGGACGTGAAATATCGTGAGGAGACAGCTTTTCAGGGAGGCGATGGCTACCTGCTGTTTGGTACGCCTGAACTCGCCCGGGCCAGTATCGCGACGATCGCAGAACATGTGTTTGAACCGGCGCAGAGTCTGAGAGACCCGGTTTACGACGAACCGGATTTTTCATCAGACTTCTTTTCCACCATCGCAGAAGCCATGACCGGACTGGTGGCCGACCCGGGCTACGCGGACCTCCTGGGCGCTTTTGGCCCGTCGCTTATCGACAAAACCGGCTCCAGGCCTGCCGCGCGACAGAGCGAGGGGCGGGGCGTGACACCGCGCATCACTCATCCAGGTCAGCTCCGAGCGATCCCCAATAATGCCATTCTGCAGCAACTCGGCTGGTGCGCAAACACGATTCAGGGACTCGGTTCCGCGGCACGCCGCCATCCGGAGACGTTCGATACATTCCTCGAACACAGTCCGCGTTTCCACAGGGCTCTTGATTTTGCCGCGCACGCGCTGGCTCATTCAGACGATCAGGTTCTTCGAAGCGTGATATGGCTGCTTGATCCGGGCTACTGGCTGGATCGGGCAACGACGGAAACACGTCCGGGTCAGCGTGAACGCTATCTTGCAGTCATGCATGACCTTGAACGGCTCGATTTCTGGGCGGATACACAGTCCATGTTCCGGCGTATTCAGGCTGATCATCTCGCTCTGCGTGCGGCCTGGCCGGATGCTCCGGTGATGGGAATGCCTGAACGCCTTCTTCACGCAATCCGTATTACCCTGATTGAGCGAATCTGGGTACTGGCTACGAAAGTTCCATTCTTCATGCCCCGTGGAAATTTTACGCGTGAGGTGATGATGCAACGTATTCTGTGCCTCGAAATTCCGTCAGTGTTGCGCGAACTTGACGCGGTTTTTCCACATGGAAGCCGGCCACCGGAATTTGATTTCCATGAACCTGCCGGTCCTCAGAATGAAAGTTCCTACAGCGAGGAGCATGAGGAGATCTTCGCGCCGATGCGGTCGATGTTCCAGACGATGCGGGAAATCAGTATTGCGATCAGCCACCACGTCGGAGCTTTCGGCTGACAAAACCGGCTTACGTGTTTGTGTTCATGCAGTTGCTGCACGGCTCCCGCGATGCTTTGGCCTTGACGTTCCGGCACGAGAGCCGCATCTGTGTAGAAACCGGACTGATTTAGTCCACAATGGCAGGTCACCCTGCAGTACATGGACGGGAAACGATGCTCAGGCTGTCGAAGCTGGCCGATTATGCTGTTTTGACTCTTGTCGGACTTGGCCGGCACGAAGAAGTCGTGACGTCTTCCGCGCTTGCGGCCGAGACCGGGGTGCCGGAGCCGACTGTGGCCAAAGTTCTGAAAACACTCTCGGCGGATGGGCTGGTGCTATCCCATCGGGGCGCGCGGGGGGGATACCGGCTTGCCGGAAGGCTCGAAGATATCTCAGTCGCTCGTGTCATAGCCGCTGTTGACGGACCGATTTCGCTGACGGCCTGTGTCAGCGGAGGCGGGTGCGATAACGGCGCTGACTGTTCGCTTTACGGGAGCTGGGATGTCGTGAACGAAGCCATCCGTGATGCGCTGTCAAATATCTCGATTGCGCAAATGGCTGAAACGAGCGCGCCGGCAAGACGTATCCGAACCATGCGCTCTGCGTCTCAGGATAACACGCTGCGCAGCAGCGAAGTGGCCGATCACCCGGTCGGAACGTTTGGAGGATAGGGGATTATGCCAGCTGTTACTGAAACGCGTGAGCAGGTCGAGAAGCTGGGTCAGTCCTCTTATAAATGGGGATTTGAAACCGATATCGAGATGGACTTCGCTCCGAAGGGGCTGAACGAAGATACCATTCGTCTGATCTCGGCCCGCAAGGAAGAACCGGAATGGCTCCTCGACTGGCGGCTGGCCGCCTTCCGTGCATGGCAGACTATGACGGAGCCGACCTGGGCGAAAGTCACCTATCCACCAATCGATTATCAGGATGCGCATTATTATGCCGCCCCTAAAAAGAAACCTGGTCCGAAATCGCTGGAGGAAGTCGATCCGGAACTTCTGAGAACGTATGAGAAGCTCGGAATTCCTCTTCATGAGCAGGCCCTTCTCGTGGGTGTCGAGGTGCCGGAAGGGGAGGAAGCCAGACTTCCGGTAGCGGTTGATGCTGTATTCGACAGCGTCTCGGTGGCGACGACCTTCCGGAAGACTCTGTCTGAAGCTGGCGTGATTTTCTGCCCGATCTCGGAGGCTGTACGCGATCATCCCGATCTGGTCCGAAAATATCTCGGCAGCGTGGTTCCCGCCGGTGACAATTTCTATGCTGCGCTGAATGCCGCCGTGTTTACAGACGGGTCGTTTGTGTTCGTTCCAAAGGGTGTGCGGTGCCCGATGGAACTGTCGACCTATTTTCGGATCAATGCCCGGAATACGGGTCAATTCGAGCGGACGCTGATCATTGTCGAGGACGGAGCCTCAGTTTCCTATCTCGAAGGCTGCACCGCTCCGATGCGCGACGAAAATCAGCTTCATGCCGCTGTCGTCGAACTCGTTGCGATGGAAGATGCAGCAATCAAATACAGTACCGTACAAAACTGGTACCCCGGCGATGAGAATGGACTGGGCGGTATCTACAACTTCGTTACGAAACGCGGCGCCTGTCGTGGTGCGAGAGCTAAAATTTCCTGGACGCAGGTAGAAACAGGCTCTGCAATCACCTGGAAGTATCCGTCCTGTATTCTTCAGGGCGAGGGTTCGGTCGGTGAGTTCTATTCTGTGGCTGTGACAAATAACCATCAGCAGGCCGATACAGGGACAAAGATGATCCATATCGGCCGGAATACACGTTCCACGATCATCGCGAAGACGATCAGCGCCGGGCAGTCTGACAGCACCTACCGTGGTCTTGTGCGGATGATGCCGAAAGCATCAGGTGCGCGTAATTTTACCCAGTGCGACAGTCTGCTGATTGGCGACAGGTGTGGTGCCCATACTGTTCCTTATATTGAAAATCGCAATATGTCGGCACGGATAGAACATGAGGCGACAACGTCGAAGATATCTGAAGACCAGATGTTCTACTGCCGGCAGCGTGGATTGTCGGAAGAAGATGCTGTTGGTCTGATTGTGAATGGTTTCTGCAAAGACGTGCTCAGGGAACTTCCGATGGAATTCGCGGTGGAAGCGCAGAAACTGCTGCAGATCAGCCTCGAAGGCAGCGTCGGTTAAGACACGAACATTTATGACTGTCGTTACAGATATCAAAAGAAAACAGGACCTTTGTCGTGACGTGGCAGAGACTTCCGGGGTGAAAAAGATGAGCGAATTACTGAAAATTTCCGGTCTTCATGCCAGTATTGACGCTGATGGCACACCGAAGGAAATCCTGCGCGGCGTTGATCTCGTGATTCCTCCCGGCGAAGTGCATGCCATTATGGGGCCGAACGGATGTGGCAAATCCACCCTGTCCTATGTGCTCGCCGGTCGGGAAGAATACGAGGTCACAGCCGGGTCTGTCTCTTTCATCGGCAGGGATCTTCTCGCCATGGAGCCTGAAGAGCGTGCCGCAGCGGGTCTTTTTCTTGCATTTCAGTCACCTGTTGAGCTTCCGGGCGTCAACAATGCGAATTTTCTGCGGACAGCTGTAAATGCTGTGCGTCGGGCGCGCGGAGAGACCGAGCTGGATGCAGTTGGGTTCCTTAAGGCAGTCAGAGCGGCGACTAAAAATCTTTCGATGTCCGACGATATGCTGAAGCGGAACGTTAATGTCGGGTTCTCTGGCGGTGAGAAAAAGCGCAACGAGGTTCTGCAGATGACGATGCTGCAGCCGAAGCTCGCTATTCTAGATGAAACCGACAGCGGTCTTGATGTCGATGCCCTTCGTATTGTCGCTGAAGGTGTCAGGAATCTCCGGTCACCGGATTTCTCTGCACTGGTTATTACGCATCATCAGCGTCTGCTCGATTATCTCGGACCGGATCGTATTCACGTCATGGCCAAGGGACGGATCGTTCGCAGCGGTGGCCCCGAACTGGCGAAACAGATTGATGTGGAAGGATATGCGTCCTTCCTCGCGGAGGCGGCATGAACGCCATAGCTCCTGCCGGCCGTAGTCTTGCGCCTTTTGAGACCAGGCTGGCCGGCCTTCACGATTCGCAGCGTAAGGCCGCAGCCGGTGATCTCGCGAGAGTCGGATTGCCCGGGCCGCGTATTGAGGCTTGGCATTATACCAACCTGCGTGCTTTGAGCGCCCATTCCTTTACGGAACCAGATGCCCGGTTCGACGAACAGGCCGCACATGCCGCGCTGGAAGCGCTTTTTCCGAAAGGAAGCGCGCTTGAGAAGCTGCCTCGTCTGGTTCTTGTGAATGGACACCTGGCGGCAGGCCTCTCTGCTTCGGCCGCTTCATTGCCCGCAGGAGTCTCGTGCCTGTCTTTTGCGTCCTCGCCTGAGTTCGGAACACTGGCAGCGCCTCAGCGTGACCCGCTGGTGGCGCTGAATACGGCGCTGGCATCGGACGGTGTCAGACTTTCTGTTGCTTCCGGGGTTAATGCTGGCCAGATCGTGCTCGTGTCACTGGCACTATCATCATCAGGGACAGTCTCATTTCATCCCCGCCACAGTGTTGCGCTCGGGGCAGAGGCTTCTCTTACTCTTATCGAGATCGCCGCCGGAGACGATGTTTCAGATCCGTACTTTCACAATCCGGTTCTGACCTGCTCTGTTGCGGAGAAAGCTCACTTCGAGCATGTGAAGCTTCAGCGTGAGGCGGGTGACGCTATCCATCTTGCGACGGTTTACGCCGATATCGCCAGTCACGCGACTTATGAAAGTTTCGTTCTCGGGCTGGGGGCGGCGCTTGCGCGTCATGAAGTTCACGCCGGTCTCTCAGGGACACATGCTGCTGTGCATGTTAATGGCGCACAGCTTCTCGGTGATGCCCAGGTCGGGGATATTACGAGTGTCATCATGCACGGAGCGCCAGACTGCATTTCACGCCAGACGGTTCGAAACGTGCTTACGGATCGGGCACGCGCTGTCTTCCAGGGAAAGGTTCTTGTAGAGCGCGTTGCTCAGAAGACCGACGGTTATCAGATGAATCAGGCGCTGCTGCTGTCGCCAGGCGCTGAGATTGACGCCAAGCCAGAACTTGAGATTTACGCTGATGACGTGCGGTGCAGTCACGGCGCAACAGTCGGCGCCCTTGACGAAGAGCAGCTTTTTTATCTGCGCAGCCGTGGTATCGCGGATGCCCATGCCAGACGGATTCTGGTCGAGGCGTTCCTCATTGAGGTAACGGAGCTTGTGCAGAATGAGGCCGCGCGTGACTTTCTCGATGGAGAACTTGCGCGCGCGCTGGTAAAGCGGGTCACGACCGGGGAGAACCTATCATGAGCATCTCCGAAACAGACAGTCTGAGCCATGCCGATCTCTCGCATCTGCGTGGACAGTTTCCAATTCTGTCGCAGACCGTCCACGGAAAACCGCTGATCTTTCTGGACAGTGCGGCGTCTGCTCAGAAGCCGGATGTCGTGATCGATGGCATGGCAGAGATGATGCGGTCGCAATATGCGAATATCCATCGTGGTCTGCACTGGATGAGTGAGCGCAGTACGGAAGCCTATGAGGCGGCCCGTTCTCGTGTTGCTGAATTTCTCGGGGCGGGATCCCGCGAGGAAATCATTTTCACCCACAACAGTACCGAAGCGATCAATCTGGTTGCTTATTCTTATGGCTCGCTCATCAGACCCGGCCAGGCCGTTCTGATTTCAGAAATGGAGCATCATGCCAATCTGGTGCCATGGCAGATGCTGCGTGACCGGGCCGGTATTGATCTGCGGGTGGCGCCCATCAGCGATGATGGTGATCTGGATCTGGACGCATACAGCGCGCTTCTTTCGGATGGTAAGGTGGCGCTTGTCGCGATCACCCATATGTCGAATGTGCTGGGAACAGTCACGCCGGCGGCGCGCCTGGTTGAAATGGCTCATTCCGCCGGCGCGAAAATTCTGCTCGATGGCAGCCAGGCCGTTGTGCACCGCCGCGTGAATGTCCGCGAACTGGATGCTGATTTTTATACATTTACCGGACATAAGCTGTACGGTCCGACCGGCATCGGTGTGTTGTACGGTCGCCGCGAACTGCTGGAAGCAATGCCTCCGTTCATGGGCGGCGGCGACATGATCTCGTCGGTAACGTTTGAGAAGTCTACATGGGCGCCGGTTCCGGCGAAATTTGAAGCGGGTACACCGGCTATTGTTGAAGCAGTCGGGCTTGGAATCGCCATTGACTGGATGGAGAGTGTGGGCTTCGACATGATTGAAGCCCATGAGGCGGCCCTGACGAAACACGCTCTGCGGGTTCTGCCTGATGTTCCCGGCCTGTCCATTGTCGGAAAGCCGAAGGACCGGGGAGGTGTGGTGTCGTTTACGATGGATGACGTCCATCCTCATGACATTGCGACTCTTCTCGATCGTAACGGCATTGCCGTGCGCGCCGGGCATCACTGCGCCGAACCGCTTATGCGCAGACTTGGGCTTACAGCTACGGCCCGCGCGAGTTTCGCCGTTTATACGACCGAGCACGAGATCGATGTGCTTGCCGCGACTCTCCGGCGTATTCGCCAGTTTTTTGTATAGGTCCGGATTGTGGATGCGTGTTCTCTTTATGACGCGGTGATTGTCGCCAGGTCCCGCTCTCCGCAATATGCGGGTACGGCCAAAGCGGAGACCGCCCGGGCACAGGGCACCAATCCGCTCTGCGGTGACCGGGTCCGGTTGTCGCTGTGCGAGGAGCGGGACGGGATCAGAGATCTTCGTCATGAAACACGTGGCTGCGCGATATGTATCGCTTCCACGGATCTGATGGCTGAAACCGTAATGGGCCGGACAAAAGCCGACGCTCTTGAACTGGCACGGCGGTTTACCGATATGCTTAACAGCCAGTCCTCGGCGGCCGATCTGGATGACGAAGCTGGTCTGCCCGGCGCATTGCAGGCGTTTTTGCCGCTGAAAACCCATCGTTCACGTCTGCGGTGTGCGACGTTGCCCTGGACCGCGCTTGGGGAGGCGCTGAAACATGACTGATCCTGCGACGATCAACAAAGACGTTCAGGCCTCTGAAGCAGCCGGGGCAGATGTGCTTCCGCAGGGAGGCATCAAACCGGATGTGATGGAGTCAGCGGGCTCATCCGTTGGTGCAGAGTCTCATCAGGCTGCTGTGGCGCACTGGACACCTGACGGAGAAGTTCTGCCTCATTCGGGCGTTCCGTCCGAGGATGCCGTAATCGAAGCAATTGCAACGGTGCATGATCCTGAAATTCCGGTGAACATCTATGAGCTTGGGCTGATTTACGCGATTGATCTGCATGATGATGGTCGGGTGAAGGTTGAGATGACGCTGACAGCCCCCAATTGTCCGAGCGCACAGGAACTGCCGGTACAGGTGCGTGAGGCTATTGAGAAAGTGAAAGACGTCACATCCGCCGAGGTTGATGTCGTCTGGGACCCGCCCTGGGACATGTCTCGGATGAGCGATGAGGCCCGGCTTGCATTGAACATGTTCTGAGGCAGGAAAAGATAATGAGCGCGCAGGCAATGACCGGATCCGAAAATACCTCTGCTGCTGTGCAGGCAAAAGCCAGACCGGCTCGTGAGCTTCCGCCAGTGGTTACTCTTTCCGATGCTGCCGCAGACAGGCTGCGCGGCCTTTATCAGGACGCACACGCCGGCCAGTTGCTCCGGATTTCCGTGACGACAAAAGGCTGTTCAGGCAAGGCGTACGATATGAACTTCGTCGCTGAACCCGGCGAACCTGGCGATGAGCGCGTAACAGATAAGGGGGTGACGGTTCTTATCGACCGTAAAGCCGTCCTGTTCCTTATCGGTTCGGAAATGGATTATCAGAGTAGCGAGCTTGAAGCTGGCTTCGTGTTCAGTAATCCGAACGAAAAGGGACGCTGTGGCTGCGGAATGAGCTTTCACGTCTGATTTTGTCATCAGGAAATTTTTGCCCGATATTTTTCGGTGCTGACCGATTTTACTGATCGCAGCGGAACTGGATATACGGGGATCTGGTCCTGGGTGATCATCCGTGTGAACCGGGACATCGCAGCATCGATAAGTCGTACGAAATCCGACCGATGCAGATGATTGCAGGTGAAGTGCTCAGGGCTTTTCCGCCAGCTATTCCCGCGCTTTCGTGACCTGTCTGTTATCGACCAGGGCCGCAAGTTTCGCCATTGCATTACGGGCGGTCATAAGATCATTTTTGACACTGGTTGAAACAAACTCCCGCACATCGTCAGATGTATCTCGTCGGGAAGCAATGCGATCCACAGACAGCGACGTTCTGCTGCCACCGGTGTGAATGCAGTTAGACAGATCGGGACGATCCTGTTGCAGGACCGAACCCCAGTGGTGTTCACTTAGCTGATAGTTTCCATGGCGTCCCAGAGCCATGCAGCACCGCGCACTCCGGAACTGTCTCCATGCAGATTTGGAAGAATCTGCGTTTCACATTGCGGCGTGATGACGTGCCGGGAAAGCAGCGACGGAATGCGTGCAAGCGTCTTGCGGAGGTTGGAAACGCCCCCGCCAAGGACAATCGCGTCGGGATCGAGAAGGTTGATCACGAGAGAGCAGGCGCGAGCCAGACGATCGACATAGCGATCAAGAGCGGCCTGTGCGGCCTTATCGCCCTGGTCCGCGGCTTCTTCGATTCCTTCGGCGCTTCGATGTCCGGCCCCTTTCCAGTCAGCAGCCAGAGCTGGCCCGCAAAGGAAACGTTCCAGACAGCCTTCATTGCCACAGAAGCACCTGGGCATTGGGAATTCGTCGATTCGTGGCCATGGAAGCGGTGTATGGCCCCATTCTCCGGTGACATGATGCAGACCCGTCACGAGGTGCCCGTTAATGACGAGACCGCCACCCATTCCTGACCCGATAATGACCCCAAAAACGATGCTTTTTCCTGCTGCCGCACCATCTATGGCTTCTGAAAGCGCGAAGCAGTTTGCATCATTCTCGACTCGCACAGGCCGGCCGGTAACCCCGGGCAGATCCCGTTCGAACGGTTTACCGTTCAGCCATGTCGCGTTCGCATTCTTGACAAGTCCGTCTGCTTTATTCGTCGAGCCGGGAATACCCACCCCAAGAGGAATATTTTTTCCGTTCCCTCCGATGCCAAGTTCACTCACGGCGAGATCAGCGAGATCGCGGATGGTCGTCAGAAGACCATTATATTCCCCGGGATTGGGAACACGGCGCCTGAACCGGATCTGCCCTGCCTGATCGATGGCCGCCAGTTCGATCTTGGTACCGCCGACATCGACGCCCAGATGCAATTTATTCATCGTTGCTCGCTCTACCCCTGCGTGTCGGCCAGCGGGACATACCCGGCCAGGATTGAAAGCCTCTCTGACTGAACGAATCACTCATGCGGACGAATATGTCTATAATGGGGAGCATTTTTTGAAACGGATTGAAGCTGGTGAGTGAGACACTTCTGGACGTGCGGGGACTGAGCTGTCCTCTTCCGGTCCTTAAAGCCAATAAGGCACTGCGCAGCCTGAATGCAGGTGACCATCTCCGTGTGCTGGCGACGGATCACGCGTCAGCCTCGGATTTCCGCTCCTTTTGTCGGGAAACCGGACACGAACTGCTTGCCTTTGGTGAAGAAGGCGGAGTGTTGTCGTTCGTTATTCGTAAGAAACAGATTCATAACTCCGGTATCTCCGGATAATTGTTGTTCTGTGGTGCGGCGGCTGACAGCATCGTTTTCTTTTTTTCTGAGCCTTACATGCCTGATAATCGTGCGGACTTGGCAAAGAGCCGGTTCACGCGGTAAGGGCTGCGGCTTGATGACCGAATGAGGACGCCATTGGATATGACGGGTGATATCGCCTCCCTGTCCTTCGAGGATGCTCTCGCCGAGCTCGAACGTATTGTGAAAAGCCTTGAAGGTGGTCAGCTCAGGCTGGAGGAGGCCATCACATCATACGAGCGTGGAGCTGCCCTGCGTGCTCATTGCGAGAGCAAGCTGCGTGAAGCGGAAGCCCGCGTCCAGGCGATCGTCCAGAGAGCCGACGGCTCCCTGGACGCGAAAACTTTGGATTGAATTTCGTCATGACCAACTCCGGCGCAAGCCAACGTCCTGTATTGTCCGAGCGTGAATCTGAAGCGTTGCGGGTTTCCCTGAAAGAACGTGCGGCCGCAATTGAAGAAATGCTCAGCCGGCTGATTCCAGTGTCAGATGGGCCTGAAGCAAGACTGATCAATGCCATGCGTTATGCGACGCTCGGCGGCGGGAAACGTCTCCGCGGGTATCTCGTAGCCGAAGTCGCGGCACTTTTTGGTAGTCGTGCCGGGTCTTCTTCTGAAGAAGGCGCTTACCGTGCCGCGGCCTCGGTTGAGATGCTTCATGCGTATTCTCTGGTGCATGATGATCTTCCGGCGATGGATGACGACGATCTGCGACGTGGCCAGCCATCGACTCACCGCAAATTCGATGAGGCAACTGCGATCCTGGCAGGAGATGCCCTCCAGACGAGGGCATTCGAGGTCCTCGCAGAAGCGAAGACTCATCCGGACCCGGCAGTGCGTCTGGATCTGGTCCGGGCTCTGGCTCAGGCCTCCGGTGCAGCCGGGATGGTGGGCGGTCAGATGATCGACATGGAAGGAGAGGGGAGAACCCTGTCGCTGGATGAGGTGCGGCATCTGCACGCTCTCAAAACCGGATGTCTGATTCGTTATTCGGCAGAAGCCGGCGCTGTTCTCGGGCAGGCAACTCCTGAACAGCGTGAGCGGATCGTGATCTACGGCCGGGACATCGGAGCCGCTTTCCAGATTGCCGATGACGTACTTGACGCGACGGCGAGCGCCGAGGAACTGGGAAAGACCGCCGGCAAGGATCTGGCAGCGGAAAAATCCACTTTCGTGGCTCTTCTCGGTATTGAAGGGGCGCAACGTGAGGCAGAAGCATTGATACAGCGCGCCTGCGGGGCACTGGACATTTTCGGAGACAGAGCTGAACGGCTGCGCGACCTGGCGCGTTACGTCGTCGAGCGCAGGAGCTGATTTCTATGAGCGAACCGTCGGGGTCATGCCCTTCCCGGGGCCGTTTTCCGTTACTGGACCGGGTAGAGTATCCGTCTGATTTACGGAATTTGTCGACGGAGCAGCTGAAGCAGGTTGCGGACGAGCTTCGTGCTGAGACG
>NZ_WOTB01000027.1 GCF_011516835.1 Acetobacter musti
CTCAAGGAATGGCGCGCTGTCGCAACCAGATACGAAAAAACAGCAACCTCGTTCCTCGCGGTCATCCACATCGCTGCCGCCGCAGACTGGATCAAGTGCTAACAGGCCCTAATCAAATTCGACTATTCATGAATATTTATACCATCGGATGTGGCCACCTTGCCGCCTGTCCTTAAATCAACAGGATGAAGATACGTCTTCACTGGCCGGTCAGAGTTGTCAGCGGGGACGCTTCTTCATATTTTGCTAACGCCTGGCCGGTTTGCAGCGTATCTTTAAGTTATGCATCTGACACTGCACACCGATTACGCTCTCCGAAGCCTGATCTACCTCGGGACCGTTTCTGATCGTCTTTGCGCGATCCGTGAAATCGCCCAGGCGTATGATATTTCGGAAAATCATCTGGTTAAGATCATTCACCGTCTGGGTATCGCCGGCTTTGTCGAAACAACGCGTGGTCGGAAGGGAGGGCTGCGGCTGGCCCGGCCCGCGGATCAGATCAGTCTTGGCGACGTGATCCGTTCGACAGAAGAGGATATGATGCTGGTCAGCTGCATGCGAAGACCGGCAGGCACCGGTTCGTGTTCACAGTGCAGGCTCATGCCTGACTGCCATCTGAAAAATGTCCTGGCGGAAGCCCTTGATGCCTTCTTTGCGGTGCTTGATCAGCGCACGCTGGCTGACGTCATTCAGGATTTTGAACGAAAACAATTATCGGACATTCATTCGCAACCGGAACGTGAAGCGGATTAGGCTGTGTTCGCGGAAAGAGCACTGTTTCGCCTGTCTATGGCGAAGGATCCGGTTTGCTGAAATTTTTCCACCAGATGTGAAGCCTTCTCCTGGCTCATAGGCCGTCCAAACAAATATCCCTGAACTTCCGTGCATCCTTTGTCGCGCAGTCTTTCAAAATATTCGGGAGTCTCGACCCCTTCCGCTGTGACGGCCACGCCCAGATCGACTGCCAGCGCGATTACAGCACTGACAATGGCCGCACTGCGTGAATCAGACAGCATGTCGCGTACGAAGCTGGCATCCAGTTTTATTTTCGAAAACGGAAAGAATCTCAGATATCCGAGTGAGGAGTAACCCTTGCCGAAATCGTCGAGCACGACACTTACCCCGAGCGACTGCAGTGACTGGAGAACGCCATACGTAGCCGCATCAGCTTCCATGAAAATCGTTTCTGTCACTTCGAGTTGCAGGCGTTCCGGTGGCAGACCGGATAACCGCAGATTATTTCGCAGAGTGCTGATAAAATTCTGATGATAAAGCTGTTCGACCGAGATGTTGACGGAAACCCACAGGGGGTCAGGCCAGCGGATGGCTGTCATACAGGCCTGCTGAAGCAACCATGATCCCAGTTCTCCCATGAGTCCCGCTTCCTCCGCCAGGCGGATGAACCGGTCAGGCGGCACCGGACCAAGAACGGGGTGACTCCAGCGGGCAAGAGCTTCGAAGCCAACGAGATGACGTGTCTGAGCGTTGATAACCGGCTGGTAGTGAAGTTCAAAACGCCTGTCATGAACCGCTTCGCGCAGGTCGCGGATCAGATCGCGTCTTGAATCTGCCAGGGCACGATAAGAGGGCTCGAAGACGCGGAACGTGTTTCCGCCGAGACGTTTCGCTTCATAGAGCGCCAGATCGGCAGCTTCCTGAAGAGCGCTCTCGCCTGATCCTGCAAGGGGGGCCAGGGCGATCCCTATGCTGATTGAAGGCCTGACAACTGTTTCTTCGATTTTGAGGGGTTCGGAGACAAACCGGAGCATTGTTTCAGCAAGCACAACCGCGGAATCAACGGTCGCGTGATGATGAATCAGAATCAGTTCATCGCCGCCTGTTCTGAACAACGTGTCTTTATCATTCAGACAACGTTGTAATCGTCTGGTAACTTCGACAAGTGTGCGGTCTCCCGCCGCGTGCCCGAGCGAATCATTCACGCCCTTGAAGTCGTCAAGGTCGACGGCAAGGAGTGCAAACGGCGCATGTTCACGTGATAATTCGACCAGAGCCGTACGCAGGGCATCATCATATGCATAACGATTTGGAAGGCCGGTCAGGCCATCATGTGCTGCCCTGAAAGAAGCGCGCTGGTCCTCCCTGTAACCCGCAGTAACATCAGCCCCTACACCTCTGTAGCCGGCAAAGTCGCCGTTCTCGAAAAGCGGGTGACCTGTAAGGGAAAGAACGTGCTCATGCCCGTTGCGGATTACCGGTATGGCAAGGTCACGAAAAAAAAGTTTCGATTTCATGCAGTGTGCCAGATGCAGCCATTGAGGACTGGCTGGCGCTGTGCCACCAAGCTCCTGCAGGAACAGGCACCCATCAGGCGGGACATCTCCGCCAATAATTCCCGTAAGTGCCGCGACGGAACTGATCAGGTGTCCTTCAGCGTCGGTTTCCCAGACCCATTCGCCTACACTCTGATCCGAACGCCGCAGCATAAGGCGCACGATGTCACGTTGTTCCGCGAGATCCAGACTTGCCAGCACATAACGTGTCAGCAGAACGGACACGGCCTGGCCGAGGCCAAAAATGAAACCCGCATAGATCGCCAGTTCCGTCAGAAGAACCGGGTACAGCGGCCCCGGGCTAAAGTGCCACGCCCTGATCAGGGCAATGACGCAGCCGGCGATAATAACGCCTGCGAGAGAAATGGTGCCTGACATGACCGGGGAGACCGAGAGTGACGTCGCTATGAGAGCGACAATCACGCCGGCGACGAGAGTTTGCTCATGCCGGGAGCCATGGGGAAACACTGTCACGGGGAGCGAAGCCCAGCACAGGCCGAGTGCCAGATTAAAAGTGATGAATGCCCGGCGGGAAAGCGCTTTCGATGGCCGCCATCCGATAAAAATGCCGTAACCAAGGACGAGGGTTACGATGACGTTCAGAAGCGCAGGCGCATAAACCGGATGAGTGGTCCAGAAAAATGCAAGTGTCAGAGGCGCGCTGACAAGATTGGCTCCGAGATGAAAGGGCAGAAGCCGAAGGAGCATAGTCCGACGTTGCAGACGAACGGTTCGCTGCAGCCGTGGAGGGACCGGCGGTCCTCTGAACTGATGCATCAGACGTTTCGTCAGTTGTCTGAAGCCGTTTTCCGGCTGGTCATCGTCTTTCCTGGTTCGGGCAGCAGAGGACAGATGGGGTATTTTTGGGCGTATCGCTTTATTCCGCTTCTGTCTGAAGGATGATCCTGCCGACTGTCGTGCTGACAACCGGCAGGATACCGAACCTCTTGAAAAAGAATTAACGTTATATTACCATATCTCTCTTTCTGGGTTCAAATTATTTAGAGCTACGCAGCCTGAAGCTGCGGGGCCATCTGTTCGGCGATTTCGTTGGCTGCGATATCGAACAGCTGGACGCAGCGTCCGATATTGGCAGCGAGTGTGCCTGCGACCACGGCCGGGTCGGTTGACGGATGATAGGCGCGGGCGAGGTCTTCATCGATTTCGAGATGAGACGGCCCATGATGGTCGTGTGCGGTATGCGCCTCACCCCAGAGCCAGCGGCGAGACGGAAAAGCGCTCGTGAAGGCCGGTGCATGACACAGATAGGCTGAAAGCTCTTCTGCAAGATATTCAACGCCGGCGAGCCACGAGAAAAACTCTACCGGGTCAGCGCTGGTGGATGCCCTGATCAGTTCCTCGACGGCACCGAATACAGGATAGTCTCCCGCATTAAGATCAATACCGAGTTCTTCTGCCCCTGCGATCCAGAGAAGGGCATGCGATCCTTCCTCATCTTTCATTTCGCGGACAGCCTCCCGCGCCTCACCGAAAAAAGCCTTTACGCGGGACTGGCCAAAACGTTCAACCAGCGGACGAAGCGGTAAATGTCCGACACGCTGGTCAATTGCACGTTCAAATGCCTGCACAAAAGGCCAGAAACCAATCAGAAGCCCGCGGATCGCTTCACGGTCTCCGCGGGCACAGGCGCGGACCAGTGGTGAAGAAAAAATCCCTTCCCGTGTGGCGACACGGACCACATCACGATCAAGGGCGGGTTCGGAAAACAACAATGCGTACATGATAACCCTCACAAATAATGATTACCCGGTGCATCCGGTAAAACTATAATAATGTTTTGTTTTTATCTTTCTATTATTAATATATTAAATAATATTATGTAAATAATAGCGGAAAAACAAATTAATATAGTAATTATCATTTCGATATCGAAATTATATGAAGCTGGAATTTGTATGATAAATTGCTCATATGGGTTGAGAGTTTCAGAAATTTTACGAAAAACGACATAATACCAAGGAGATTTTTCCGTTTGTGGAAACGATGTCGCGCAGAAATGCGTGAACCGATGCCGATCCGTGAGTTTTTACTCCGTGATCCATCATGCGCCAGCGATATTCATATCTGAGACGATTGACGCCAGGTGACTGAAACCTGTCGGAGATTTTGTGGTCAGACAAAATCCGAGTGCTTCGACATCCTGCTATGCATGACACACGTGTTATACCGCCCGCATCATACTTGTCAGAGGCGATGACCTGTCTGGACAAAGATATAAAATACTTTGTGATGTCGGCAATATATCGCGTCTGTACCTTAGTATAAAATCAGGGATCATTCACCAGCGGAAAATGACATGCAACGACGCGCCCGTCCGGTAATGGCCGAAGGTCTGGAACCACAATCGCGCAGTCAGCCTGCGCTTTCGGACATCGTGTATGAAATCTGCAACCGGAAGGTGGGGACACAGGACTGGGGACATCGCCCCGCAAGAGCGTGCGTGATGCATTTTTACGAATTACCGGTTCCGGTACTGCGGCAATCAGAGCTGCCGTGTAAGGATGAGCCGGCGTGTGCAGAATTGCGTCAGTTTCTCCCTGCTCGACAATTGCTCCGAGATACATGACGGCAACGCGAGTGGAGATCTGTCTTACCACAGCGAGGTCATGAGCAATAAAAATGTAAGTCAGGCCAAGCCTCTCCTTTAAATCTGTAAACAGATTGATGATCTGGGCCTGAATTGAAACATCCAGTGCTGAAACAGGTTCATCTGCGACAATGAGCTGCGGTGAAAGCGCGAGCGCACGTGCAATATTAATCCTCTGCCGCTGGCCTCCGGAAAATTCATGAGGGTATCGGGAAAGAGCTGATGTCGACAATCCAACCAGTTCCGTCAGCTCAGCAAGGCGCGCCTCTATCGTGGAACTGCTCCGCTTCTTTCCGTTGTTGTCAGGATGTACACGCAGAGGCTCGGCGATCAGATCTCCGATCCGCCGGCGCGGATTGAGCGATGCGTAAGAGTCCTGAAACACCATCTGCATCTGGCGACGCAGCGGACGCATCGCACGTTCGTTGAGCGATGAAATATCACACCCGTCAAATGTGATTGTTCCTGATGAAAGCTCGGTCAGTCGTAACAGGCATCGTCCGAGTGTCGATTTGCCACAACCCGACTCTCCGACCAGTCCCAGGACTTCTCCCGGCATGATTTCCAGCGAGATATTGTCGAGGGCTCTCAGTGTCTGACCCCGTGGCAGTTTATACTCCTTGCGGAGACCTTCGGCGTGCAGAAGCGTTGTGTTCATGCCGCACCTGCAGCACGCGGGGGGAGGGGATGCCCCTCAGCCGGCAACACGCAGGCCACATCCTGAGTTCCATACGCGATCAGTGACGGTAATATCATGCAGCTTTCGTGAACATAGTGACAGCGTGGCGCAAATGCACACCCCGAAGGGCGTTCTAAGGGAGGCGGTGGAGCGCCCGCTATTGAAGGAAGACGTTCCGGCCGCGGGCCGGTCAGAGGTGGGATGGAATCCAGAAGTGCACCCGTATAAGGATGGCCTGGCTGCCGGAAAACAGCTTCAGCAGGACCGCGTTCAGCGACCCGGCCAGAATACAGAACCATAACGCGGTCACACGTTTCCGCCACGACACCCATGTCATGGGTAATCAGCAATACCGATGATCCGTAATTGTGCCGGAGATTACGAAGCAGATCCAGGATCTGTGCCTGAACTGTTACATCCAGTGCTGTCGTGGGCTCATCGGCAATCAGCAGTGAAGGGTTGCAGGATAAGGCCATTGCAATCATTGCGCGTTGTCGCAGGCCTCCCGAAAGCTGATGAGGATAACGGTTTGCGGTCCGCTCCGGATCGGGGACGCCCATGTCGCCCAGTAACTGCACCGTACGCGCCCGCGCCCCGGTTCTCGATATTGCTTCATGAACCCGGATCTGTTCGTCAATCTGCCAGCCAATCGTATAGACTGGTGTAAAAGCTGTCATCGGATCCTGAAAGATCATCGAAATTTCCCGTCCGCGCAGATGGCGAAAGGATCTCTGTGATAATCCGACGAGTTCCTGCCCGCGAAACAGTGCTGATCCCGTAATCTTCACGCCAGGTGCGTCAATCAGCCCCATGATCGCCATGGCGGTCACGCTTTTGCCAGAACCGGATTCTCCGACAATGCCCAGAATTTCCTGCCTGTCGACGGAAAAAGAAACATTCTCGACAATAGGTACGTCGCGCCCGCGCGAGCGAAAACTGACGGAGAGGTCACGCACCTCCAGAAGCGGCAGGTCATCAGGCATCGCGAACTCTTGGGTCAAGAAAAACATAAATCACATCAACAACGGCGTTCGCGAGTACGACAAATACCGCCGAATACATCACACTTGCCATGATCAGCGGGAGATCAAGATTGGATAACGCCTGATACGTCAGGCGCCCGACGCCCTGAAGTCCGAACACAACTTCCGTCAGCAGGGCTCCCCCGCCGATCAGCTGGGCGAAATCGAGCCCGAACAGGGAAACAAAAGTAATCATGGAAGTCCGCAGGCCATGCACCAGCAGCACGCGCGCAGGCGAAAGACCTTTTGCCCGTGCCGTGCGCATGAAATCTTCACCCGATGCCGCTACGAGATCCGCCCGCAGCACGCGGCCGTAAATTCCGGTGAACAGCACCGCAAGCACGATCCAGGGAATAATCAGCGCCCTGAACCAGCCCGTCGGACTTTCCGAAAAAGGGATGTACCCCAGCCCCGGAACCCACGAGAACATCCAGGTGTCATGATAGCGTGCCTGCGTGACCAGATTTGCCACCTGACCAAGCCAGAAAACGGGAAGGGAAATCCCGATCAGACCAAGGATCATAAGCCCCCGGTCAATCAGTGTGCCTCGAAAAGCTGCTGCAACCGTCCCCATTGTCACCGAGGCGATCACCCAGATCGCCGCTCCGCCGGCTGCCAGAGACAGCGTCACCGGAGCCGCCATCACGATTTCTGGGACGACAGGTTCGCCACGATCCACATAGGATGTCAGATCCCGTGTGATAAAGAGCTTCTTCATCATCGTCGCGTACTGAACCGGAAGCGGTCTGTCGAAACCGTATTCGTGCCGCACCTTCTCCATCGTTTCCGGCGAAGCATTTTTTCCGGCAATCCGCGCTGTTGGATCCGCACCGGGCGTAGCAAAAAATACCAGGAAGACCAGCACCGAAATGCCGAACAACACGAACAGCGTCTGCGCGAGACGCCTGAGAAGCGCTGTCAGCATCACGATCCCTTCCGGCTGGTCTCGCGTATATCAAGCGCATCCCGCAGACCGTCACCGAGAATGTTGAGCGTCAGAACCACAGTCACGATCGCCAGACCGGGCGCTATCGCCACCATCGGCCGGGTATATATCAGCCCCTCACCATCCTGAATGATCGTGCCCCACGAGGCAGCGGGTGCCTGCACCCCGATGGAAAGGAAAGACAGAGCGGATTCAGCCAGCAGAGCCAAGGCGGTCAGCAGCGGGGCCAGGACCACCAGCGTGGCGGAAATGTTCGGCAGAATATCAACCAGCAAAATCCGCCAGCGCGGGACGCCGAGGCTTCTTGCCGCCATGACGAACTCCGCGTTCCTCAGCGTCATAACCCGGCCCCGGACAGGTCGTGCCGCGTAAGGGACGTAAACAAGAGCGATAATCACGATCGGAATCAATAAATTGTCGCTCTCGACAGTAAACGGTCCGATTTTCAGTCCCTGGCTGATCGTCACGATCGAAAGTGAAATTGCAAACAGGTAGACGGGCACGGCCCACATAATGTCCATCAGCCGCGAGAGGACCATGTCAACGACACCACCGAAAAAACCGGAGAGCACGCCGACGAGGGCTGCCATTCCGATGCATAGCAACGCTGCTGAAAATGAAATCAGCAGTGAGTTGCGACCGCCATACAGCAGACGGGCCGCAACATCCCGCCCCTGACTGTCAGCACCCAGGAAGTAGGCCGAAGGATGCCAGGTCGGGCCGGCCGGGCTGAGACCGAGATGAAGAGGATTGTCGTTAGGCTGCATGATATCTACATTCTGACCGTTCAGACTGAACGATCCCGCGACATTGGACGTGAACGGATCGGTATGGGCGATATCATGGGCATAGAACGGCGCCATGATGCAGGCGAAGGTTACCAGCAGCAGGATCGCCAGCGCACTCATGGCCGGACGATTCCTGACAAGCGCCTGTCCGGCTGTCCGCCAGGGGCCTGCGGCCACCCCTGATACGGCGGAGGAGCCTGTTTTTATCACCATGAATACGATCCCCCTTCAGACAGGATCATTGCTGTTCGGGAAAGACAGACGCCGGACAAAAGACAGGCAGGTTGCCTCGGCGACATCTCCGGCGGCCAGATCAGCGGGCATGCTGGCGAGAACCAGACATCGATATGACATTTGCGTTGCATAAAGTGTTGGCGATCCGTTGGAAAGCCGTGGGATATCAATGTAAGCGATCATGCGGGCCGTTTCCGGTGAAAAGGGACAGAGGCTCCAATGTCAGACGATATGCAGACCTTCATGCGGAAGATCGGTTCCGGTTTTTGCAATGATAAGAATGACGCTGCCCGTTCCGGAAAATCCCTGTCTATACCCGACGGCCTGAAGTGGCAGCGCATGCCTGATCCTAGCGGAGCTGAAATTGCGAAAAGACGACTTCGTAGATTGGCGCGATAAAATTCCCATGAACGCGCGGTGAAAGCAGCGTAACCCAGCGCACCTGATTCAGAGGTACGGCGGGCGCTTTTGCCATGAGAGCGCGTGACGCCTCTGCCCAGAGCGCATTTCCGGCTTTCTGATCTGTCACCGAGACCTGAGCAGCCCGGTCCATCAGTGCGTCAAGATCGTGGTCGCAAAAGCCGGAAATATTAATGGAGTTGTCCGAGTGCGGCGTGAATGTTCCGCAGGAGAACAGAGCCTGGAGATAGGTTGATGCCGCAGGGTAATCGGCATTCCATCCGGTCAGGCCGACCTGAACGCGATTGTCACTGTTCTGAATATAGTTGAACTGAACCGCCTGAGTGATCGGGCGCACGGACGTAATATATCCCAGTGCCGCAAGTGTGCTCCGCAACTCATTTGCGCGCGCCACATAGCCGGGTTCAGAAGGAGAGACGATGGTCACACGCTGGCCTCTGGTGCCACTCTCTTCAACCAGGCGCTTCGCCAGAGCCATATCCGGGGCTTTCCAGGACGGCGCAGGATTTTCCGGCGATGCGCCCAGCGTGTAGGCGCAGCCCGGCTCGAAGCCGGGAGCCCCCGCAGGAAGCATCTGGCACGAAGGGATGGCTACCGTCGGCCCTCCGCTCTGAATTACAAGGGCCTTCCGGTTGATAGCGTAGTTGAAGGCGCGCCGGACCCGAAGATCATTAAATGGGGGGATGTTTACGTTCAGAGCTGCGTAATAGAGATTCAGAAAGTCGATAATGCGCACACGATCCGCGAATCTCCCGCCAATTTCCGCAAGGCGGTCAAGCGGCGCATTCTCATACATCCAGTCGGACTGCCCGTTCTCGATTGCCGTTACTTCCGCTTCAGGATCGAGACCGAAGGCATAATGAATTGCGTCCGGATAACCGGCAGGCTGAGCCTGATGATCCCACTCGCGGAAATATGGGTTGCGCTTCAGCTCCATTGCGGAGTTCGGGTCATACGACGCGATGTAGTAAGGGCCGGTTCCAGGTGGAGCGACATTCCCTGTGTCATGCGCCGGCGTGTCCGCAGGCACAATCGCCCCGTGCAGAAATGCCAGACGGTCAAAGAATTCAGAATCCGGATGGGTAAGATGAAAGGTCACCGTACCTGCGGCGTTATTGGCAATAACGCCTTCTGCCAGCGTGCAATGTTCCGGATCATGCAGACACGCGGTTCCGCCGACGATATGACTGTAATACGGCCCGGCGGTCGGGCTGTTCACTCTGAAAATTCGTCTCATTGATGCGACGACGTCGTCGGGGGTCAGCAATTTGCCGTTCGAGAAATGAATTCCCGGCCGCAGATGAAATCGGTATGTGAGACCGCCATCTTCCGGGGCAGGAAGTGAATCGGCGAGATCGGGAACGGCCTGGCGGTCGAGACTGCCGGCTGATTTCGCGAAAGTCGTCAGCCCGTCATAGACGAGGGCCTCGATCTGGTAGTTCAGATGCAGATAACTGATCTGAGGATCGAGCGTCCCGCCGGAAGTCTGCGATGTCAGGTGTAATGTGCCACCAGCGTGGGGACCGGCCGGAGCACCTGATGGCAAATTTCCGGTTGTGCCGGCTCCTGTTGCTCCGGCCGGCCCCGTCATGATCAGAAACGTGACGCCTGCAGCAAAAGCAAATCGAAAAATCATATTACTGCCGGGCAAGAAGAGGACGCAGCTTTGCCTGTATTTCCTCCGGGCTGGCCGTCGACGGGATCATCCCGGCAAATCGTCCGTCAGGGTTCATAATGACGATCTGAGGTGACGTCATGTAGGAATAACCCCAGTCAGGATCGGGACGTTTTTCTATCGTCGCATGAAATTCCTTTGTGACAGCTTCCAGCGTCGCCGGCGCGCCCGTGCCGGCGATAATTTTTGCCGGAAATTGCGATGCATAGCGGCGTAACTGCTCGGACAGATCCCGCTGAGGATCAAGGCTGATGAAAACCGGTGCGATCCGGTGTCCGTCCGGGTCGAGAATATGAAGCGCCTGACTGAGACGCGTCAGCATTTTCGTGCTGCTGTCACCAACGGAATGAACCGCGCCAAACATCATCAGCATCCAGCGTCCGCGAAATGTCATGTCGGTCATTGTGCCGTCGGATGCATCCATCAGACGGAAACGACCCCCGACTTCATTTCCTTCGGAATCCACCATCGGTCCCATCGCGTCCGATATCCGGTAGCCCACATAAGTCATGACGGCAGCCGCAAAAAAAGTGGTCCCGACGAGCGTCAGCAGCTTCCGGCTCCGGCGTTTCTCTTCCGCGAGCCGGGATACGGGATCGTTATCCGTCGTCATCATCAGTGCGCCTCCGCCCAGTTGGCGCCAATACCTGTTTCAACCACAAGCGGCACTGCCACAGACGCCGCTTCCTCCATAACGCGCTTTACCACCGAAGCTGTCTCCTCAGCTGCCTGCTTTTCCACTTCAAACAGCAGTTCGTCATGCACTTGCAACAGCATGACTGTCGGAAGCGCCGCCTTTTCCAGAACACGTGGAAGCCGGACCATGGCCCGCTTGATGATGTCGGCAGCTCCCCCCTGTAAAGGCGCATTGATGGCCTGCCGCTCGGCATAATTCCGCTGCGCGGCATTTTTTGCCGTAATTCCGGGAACGTAACAGCGCCGCCCCAGCGGTGTCGTAACATAGCCATGTGCTTTTGCTTCGGCGCGGCGCGCGTCCATATAGGCGCGAATTCCCGGATAGCGCGCGAAATAGGCGTCAATGTAAGCGCGGGCCTCGCCCGCAGGAATCCCAAGCTGCTTACCCAGACCGAAGGCTGAAATCCCGTAGATAATTCCGAAATTGATTGCCTTGGCTCGACGGCGTGTCAGCGGATCCATCCCTTCCAGCGCTACTCCGAATACTTCGGACGCTGTCCGCGCGTGAATGTCCTGTCCCAGTTCGAACGCTTCACGCAGTGTCGGTACATCTGCCACGCTGGCCAGAAGACGAAGCTCAATCTGCGAATAATCTGCTGATAACAGGACTTTGCCTTCAGGCGCGATAAAACTGCGTCTGATTTGCGCGCCTTCCTCCGTGCGCACCGGGATATTCTGCAGATTCGGATCGTTGGACGACAGACGACCTGTTGTCGTAATCGCCATCTGGAACGATGTATGAACCCGGCCTGTTGCGGGGTCCATCTGCGAAACCAGAGCATCCGTATAGGTGCTCTTCAGCTTCGAAAGCTGCCGCCAGGCAAGAATCCTGTCCGCCAGTTCAATGCCCTGATCCGCCAGCTCCTGGAGCACGGAGGAGTCCGTACTCCATGCCCCGGTCTTGCCACGTTTGCCGCCCCTGAGGCCCATCTCATCAAAGAGGATTTCTCCAAGCTGCTTGGGCGAACCGACGTTGAAACTCCGCCCGGCAAGATCATGGATTCCGGCTTCGATAACCGTCATCCGGCCCGCGAAATTCTCCGACAGACGGCGCAATTCTGTCGCATCGACTTTAATTCCGATCTGCTCCATATCGGCCAGAACGGTAATCAGCGGGCGTTCCATCTCCTCGTAAAGCGCCAGCGCCTGGCTGGTCCGAAGCTGCGGGCGTAGCACCTGCCATAACCGCAATGTGACGTCCGCATCTTCCGCGGCATAGGCTGTCGCGCGATCCAGCGTCACCTGCTGGAAAGGAATCCGGTTGCGCCCTTTCCCCGTGACATCATCATATGTGATCGGGGCATGACCAAGATGCAGTTTCGACAGCTCATCCATGCCCTGACCATGCAGGCCAGCCGACTGCGCATAGGAAATCAGCATCGTGTCGTCGATCGGGGTGATGGTTTCAATTCCGGCACGCCGGAATACCAGCAGATCAAATTTCGCGTTCTGAAACACTTTCAGAACGGACGGATCAGCAAACAGCGGTCTCAGCGCAGCCAATGCATCCTGCACGCTGATCTGTATGCCCGACGGAGCTTCGAGCGTGCCTTCATGCAGAAATGGCACATAACAGGCGCGTCCCGGAGCCACGGCAAGAGACAGTCCGACCATTCGCGCCCGCAACGGATCAAGCCCGTCTGTCTCGGTGTCGACAGCGCAGACACCTGTCTGCTCCGCAGCCTCAATCCATGTCGCCAGCGCCGCGAGGTCCGTTACGGTATCATACGGCCCGTAAGGCAGTTTTTCCGGCTCTGCCGGCGGTACGGCGGTCTGCGGAAGAGAGATTGCCGCAGCACGCATCGACGCCCGCGCCGTTGCCTGGGTCAGCGGAGAACCATCGCCGAGTCCAAACCGGTGACGGATTGAGCGGAAGCCCATCCGATCCAGCCAGTCACCCAGGATTGTGGCATCCGGGTCGTCTACCGCCAGATCAGACACCGGTAACGGTAATGGAACATCCGTCTTCAGAGTAACCAGCTTCAGCGAAATTCGTGCGGCTTCAGCGTGCTCGATGAGCGAGGTTTTTCGTTTTGAAGGCTTCATTTCCGGAGCTGCACTCAGAACGGTCTCCAGGGAGCCGAATTCGTTGATCAGCGCCGACGCTGTTTTGGGTCCGATCCCGGGAATGCCCGGAACATTGTCGGTCGGATCGCCCATGAGAGCCTGAACATCAATAACCTTGTCCGGTCCGACCCCGAATTTCGCTTCGACTTCGGCTGGTCCGATTGGCTTCTGCCGGATCGGATCCATCATGTCGACATGAGGCCCGATCAGCTGCATCAGATCCTTGTCAGAGGAAACAATCGTACACTGACCGCCCGTTTCAGCGACCGATCGTGCATAACTGGCAATAAGATCGTCAGCCTCGAATCCATCGAGTTCGATTCCAGGCACGCCAAAAGCGGCTGTGGCTTCTCTGATCAGACCGAATTGGGGAATCAGATCTTCGGGAAGGTCTGGCCGATGGGCCTTATACTGGGGGTAAATTTCATTGCGGAATGTCACCCGGCCTGCATCGAAAATAACCGCAAGATGTGTCCCGACATGCTCGCGCATCAGTCGGGTCAGCATGTTGCAGAATCCAAAGACAGCGTTGACCGGAACGCCATCCGGATTTGTCATCGGAGGCAGGGCATGAAATGCCCGGAAAATGAACCCGCTGCCGTCAACCAGAACAAGGTGCGGCGCGCCCGTATCGGCCATGAATGAATCGCCCTAAAACTGAAGCCCGGCCGGACGTCTCCGTCTGACCCGGAAAGGTTCCCGGATAAAACGAAAAGCGGACAGCCAAAACCCCGCAAATGGGGAGACGATCAGAATACGTCCTGCTCGTCATGAAAGCGTCAGATAACACAGGCGTGAAAAGATTGCGCGCCGGGGGAGAAAATCCGGTGCTGTCCGCGGCTAAGCCCGATTACAGAGATACGGGGCTTGCCCGGATTTCAGTCAGAAGACCTGTTTATTGACTGTCAGTGACTGCCTGTCGGTGTCAGTGTCCTGTTTCCGGTTCTGCGTTTGGGTCCACGACGAACAGTCGCGAACAGTACGGACAGAATGTCTGATGACCGCCAATTTTCAGCCACACACGCGGATGACCAAGAGCCCCCAGACCTCCATCACAGGAGATTTTGTGCGTTTGCACGATCACCGTTTCAACATGCCCCAGGCGCGGTCGGGGGGACGGGTTTGCCGGCTGGATGAGCATGAAAATATCCTGTCCTGAAAGCAGGGCCCGGTGGCCCGGAATGCAGGAGGATGATACGCAGGAACGCTGTGAGTTCAAACCGTCCCCACGTCTTTGTGTCCTTATGTCGGTTTCTGCGCCGGCAGGATGATCGCACTATGACCGGCCGCTATGCCCGGATAGCAGTGGTGGTGATGAGTTGTCTGAATCTGGCCGCCTGTGCCAGCGAGCCTGTCATCCACGTCCCGGCACGCTATGCCCGGGATGCTCGTCTCGTTCCACCTGATCGTATCATCACACTGTCGGACGGTGCGCGCATTCCGGTCCGGATCTGGCCGTCGTCCGGTTCCGAACGTGGAATTATTCTCGCCCTTCACGGTTTCAACGACAGTCGCGATGCATGGGAAATGGCAGCACCAGCATTTGCTGCCAGTGGTTTTACGCTCTGGGCTCCGGACATCCGCTGTTTTGGTGCCGCACCTGGCAGGGAAGGGTGGCCCGGAGCAGGGCGTATGGTTCAGGACGCCGTCGAGGAGCTGACGCTGATTGTCCGGGAACATGCAGATGTCCCGCTTTATCTTATGGGAGAAAGCATGGGAGGCGCGATTGCCATGCTGACCATGACCCGGCCAGCTGTCGCTGCCCCCATGCCGAAGATTGCCGGAACGATCTTGCTCGCTCCCGCCGTCTGGAAACTTGGGCCTGGTGCCGACATTCCTGTCCGGCTGCTCGCCGCTCTGGCCCCCAATGGACGTGTGACCGGACGGGAACTGCCTGTACATGTTACGGCCAGCGACAATATCGCAGCTCTTCGTCGCCTCTATTTTGATCCTCTCACTCTTCACTCTACAAAACTTGTCGCTTTGCGCGGCCTCATTGCTCTGATGTCAGAAGCCGCTGACAGCGCAGGCAAGCAGCACGGCTCAGAACTGATCATCTACGGAGATCATGACCAGCTGGTGCCTGTCAGCGCTATGGCGCAGGTCTGGCGACAGCTTCCAGAGACTGTGCGCCGCGACATTATTCCCGGCGGCCATCACCTGCTTCTCCGCGATAAATCCGGCTATCGTGTTGTAGCTGATATTCTTTCTTGGCTCAGCAGACCGGACGCGCCGCTTCCGTCCGGCGGAGATGCCTCCGCTGCCACATGGGCCAGTCTCCATGAGGCAAATCCGGGGGCGAACGGCTCCGCTGATACGGACCCTTTCTTTCTTACGCCTTCCCGGATTGATACTCTGACTCCGCAATAAGCGCGTTTTTTCGCCTCTGCGCGAAACCCTCTTGGCAACCCGGTCCCGACTGAGGTAGGAACACCAGCAATGGACCCGTAGCTCAGCTGGATAGAGCGTCGCCCTCCGAAGGCGAAGGTCGAAGGTTCGAATCCTTTCGGGTCCGCCAAAAAAACCAATAAAACATACATTTAAATAAGATTGTTCAGGCAATCACGAAGCGCAGATCGAAGAGTGCGGTTTCAGGCTTCTGCGAGAGCAGCTATCCGGAATTAGTTTTCACAATATCCGGTTCTGAACGACCGGCGCATCAATACGCGGACTATTCCATTCCGGGTGTTTGATCTCTGGTTATTGAGCTGTGCCGGCTTGTTGTGGAAAGGCGTAACTGATTACCGCGCCCGACGGCAATCAGTCTCCCTGATTGCGCACAACTGGCAACTGTCGTTCCCGCATAGATATATGTGAGCCTGCTGACCATTTCCCAGGATACTTACTGTCCGTTTTCTACGGACCGCTTTGCAGGCAGAATGACGGGTACGATCAATAGTCGCTCCGAACCTGTCAGGTGCCAGGATATCGACGCTTGCTATGTCATATCGATTCTGCTGCCTCCCAATTCACATCAATGGCATTCTGCCGATCTGAAAATTTTTTGCCAGATCGAAAGTAATTTCGTCAGGAATTGGCATTGTATACCGTAAAAAAATATCTGTATTATTTAATTTAGAAAAATAAACTAATAAATATAAATTATATTTTAATAATAAATAAAGTCTAACATATCAAATTAATACAAGTATTGCATCGAAAAGGCTGCATGAGACCACAGATTTCCACCATGAACTGAAACGCAAATCTCCGGGTGAAGACGGGCATCATCCGCCACGTCGATGATTCGACACAACCCCATTCGGAGCAATAAATGACTTCCTACACGTCACGGTGGACAATCGCCGATGCGCTGAAAGTTCACGCTGACGACCCGACAACGACCATGCCGGTGATCGATCAGGATTTTCCAACGATGGATGAAGCGGTAATGATCTGGGATACAGGTGCACTGCGAAATATCCATGGTCAGACAGTCACATTTAAAGGATGGCATGTAATCTGGTCGCTGGCGGTTGATAAGATTGATCTCTCAGACGCAGATATTTACGACGAGTGGCATTCCCGGAATGATCGCGCTTATATCGGGTACTGGTTTTCTAAAACCGGTAGCGGCGATGACTGGCAGTGGGGCGGCCGTCTTCTGAAAACAACAGCTGACCTCCGTCCGCATGAATGGTCCGGTGGTCTTGTCATGCGCGAAGGCACTGGCAATGTCGTCGACATGTTCTATACATCGGAAGCGGATTCTCCGGTTAATCAGTCCGTGCCGTCCGTATCGAGCGGGCAGATTTACGCCGATGCAAATGGTGTCTGGTTCGACGGTTTCGAGACTACGACAGAGATGTTTTCTGCGGATGGCGTGCATAATGCTAATGCCCAGCAGGATGAGTATTTCGATTTCCGTGACCCGCATCCGTTTATGAATCCGGACGACGGGCGCATCTACTGTCTTTACGAAAGCAATGTTCCCGGAATGCGCGGTGCCTTTACCATAGGCAGTGAGGAGCAGGGCGTTCTTCCGCCTGGTTTCAGTGTTTCCGCCGGTGCGCAGTATGGTGCAGCGTCAATCGGAATTGCGGTGCTGGACGACGGTGCTTACAAACGTGGTGATTTCTCGCGTGATCAATGGACACAGCTTGATCCACTGGTGACGGCCCTCGGGGTAAACGATCAGATGGAACGTCCCCACGTGGTATTTAAGGATAATTATACCTATCTGTTTACCATCAGTCATCACAGCACATACAGCGGCGGCCTCTCGGGACCGGATGGCGTCTATGGTTTTGTTTCAGAAACCGGACTCTTTGGTCCCTATAAGCCTCTGAACTCGTCTGGTCTGGTTCTGGGTAACCCGTCAGCCGCTCCGTATGAAACGTATTCGCATTTCGTCGATCCTGATGGTTATGTGCAGGCGTTTATCGATACACTGCCTGCTCCCGGGAATGATCCCAATAATCCTCAGACTTTCAGAATTGGAGGTACGCTTGCCCCAACAGTGAAGATCAGTCTCGAAGGTGATCGGACATTCCTTTCTGAAGTGCATGGTTATGGACAGATTTATGCTCAGGCAGCCTGGCCTGTCGGAGCGGCGTGGGATCATCGTCCGACAGTCTGACCCGTTATTTAAACCAATGAAAGTCGTCCCATTCCGGGGCGGCTTTTACCATTTTTCTAAAACGTCTTTTGCTGCGCCGAATTGTTAAAGCGAGCATCTTCTTCGATTCAGATTTTGCATATCCTGAAACTGGAGTTATCGGGGCGTAAAGTGAGGTCCGCTGATGCGGGCGATTGCAAAGCGCATCGCTGTTTACATGGATTGAACATGTCATCCGGAGTATCTCTTGCCAGATTTTATTTACTGACCTTTCGAACATACTCTATGATAAGAAGCGACAGATCATTTCTGAATCTTATAATTTCCGGAATTGTTTATTTTAACAATGAAGTATTATTTTTTATACAAATAAAAAATAATAAATTAAATCTATTTAATTTCATCAAATGTTATTTATTTTATTATAATAGAAACGTTTCCCTAGAGTTTTCTGTTGACGTAATCTGAATCAGATCATAGCAGTAATGTGATTTTTGTAAAAATCCCCGTTCTTTCTGACAGGTGTTCGGAGATTCAGGTTTGTATAATCAGGGAACACCAAAAATTGTAACAATACAGTATATGCGGGCTGCCGCTGCTCTTTGTGTCGTGGTTTTTCATCAGTTTCAGTATATTATTCCTGCTACGCAGCTTGGGCGATATGGGGTCGATCTGTTTTTCATTATAAGTGGATTTATTATAGTTGCATTAACAGACGGAAGAAAGATAACCCCGGCCGGATTTTTTCTAAACAGAGTCATCAGGGTTGTTCCTCTTTATTTTATTGCTACAGCTGTAACGCTGGCACTGGCTGTTGTGCATATTTATGTCCCGCATCTTGTTACAAGCAATGCGAGTCATGTTTTTAAGTCGGTAATTTTTTTTCCGGATTTCGATAAAGAGAACAAGATATATCCAGCCTTGTATCTGGGGTGGACGCTTAATTATGAAATGTTTTTTTACGCATTATTCGCATTATTTCTTATTTTTACATCATCTGTCAGAATTCTGTTTTTAATAGCGACTCTTGTTGCTCTGTCTGCGGCAGGTGGTCTTAATAATTTTCAGTCTGCAGCTGCATTGACATATACGGATCCGCGTATACTTGAATTTGGAACAGGATGTATTTTTGGAAGAGTTTTCGGACTCGGTCTGAAAAATCAGCATCCACGTGATCAGGTAATGTTGTCGGCGATAGTCGTTGCCGCTTTAAGTCTGGCTACCCTGTTCTTTCATGTGCTGCTGCCTGCAACCATTATTTCTGCTATCTTTATCGCTGTTGTATTCGCTGAACGATCCGGCAGGATAACAGCGGTTCCGGTCCTATTATTTCTCGGGGAAGCTTCTTATTCCATTTATCTGTTTCAGGAAATTGCCGCCGATATCGTAAGGCGGGTAATCCTTTTTCTGAGTCATTCGTTTTATGTGAGTGAAAGTGTTGCGTGTGCCTCGGCAGCTATCGCGGGTGTGGTGCTTGGCTGCATCGTCTGTATTGCTATAGAGCGTCCGGTGACATCATTCCTTCGCAGGGAACTGAAGCGCCGTTCAGGCGGCCAGTCTTCCATCGCGACGGCTGCCGGTAAGGCCGCTACACCGGGCTTACTCCATTCGGAGCCCGGCGTTCGGTAACTTCAGCCAGGTTACCTGAAACGGCAGAATGAAATAACACAGGTCATTCGGACAGTCGCGGATCCGGTCGGTTGATGATCCATGAGGTCGTGTTTCTGGCAGCTAATGAAAAATATTTCCGGTTTGGGACAGTCAGGTCATCGGTCTGATCTGCTGATGCGGCAGGGAGTGGCGGCAATCAGCGGGAAGCTGTAATGTGCTGCGAAGTGAATACGACGAACCACAGGTAAAGCTATGATCTCCGGAGTTCTGTTTCCTTCTGTTAAGCGGCGCGGTGGCATTTTTCTTGTTGCGCTTGCACTGTCCTGCGGCGGCGCGCCGGGTAGTGGTACGGTCCATGCTCAGGGCACCATTACCGGCGCTCAGACGATGGTTGCGACCGTTGAAACAATCGATCCGGCAGAAGGCGATCTGTTGCTGCGGGATAACGATGGCGGCCTGATAACGATCGAAATCCCGCAAGGTACGCATAATCTGCCTCACCTGCAGCCGGGTGATCAGATCAGGATCCGTTTCTTCCAGACTCTTGATGCTACGCTTGCAGCACCTGACAGTCCGGCGCCAGTCTCGACAGTTTCTGCTGCACATGGTTTCCGGAACCGTCATCCGCACGGCACTCTGATTTCTTTCCGACGTAAACGTGTCCGGGTCATTGCCGTTGATGCCGCTCAGAAAGTCGTCACCATTGCACGGGCATCGGGTGAAAATCAGACTGTCTCGGTGCAGCAAAAGGCGTTTCAGCCTCTGCTGTCCACGTTGAAGGCTGGCGATCTCGTAGATGTGACTACAATGGATGCTGTTTCGTTCACTGTGATGAATCGCGTTGTATCTCCCTCTGTAACAGTCCAGGAAGGGAGTCCGGTATCGCCGCCTGCGACGACTTCCGCACCATCTGTTTCTCCTCAGCCATAACCGGACCGTGCTTGCCCGTTCATTTGTCGGCAGTACTGCCAGATAATACTGCGTTGCGAAGAAAACTGCGTCTGCGGCCAGATTGACCCGGGAGCAATTGTAACATGAAAGCTGCTTTATTCCTGCTTCTGGTACTGACGGCATGTCAGACACGTGAGATCAATCCGCGCCACCATATTTCCGGATTTTACGGAACTGGTGGCGCTGGTGCGATGCCCTGATCCCGACAGGCAGGACGCTGGCAGTCTTTGACCTTGCAAGGTGCAGGCAGATCATTCTGGCCCAGTATAAATTCGACCGGTGAGATTCTCCTAAAATGAAACTGAGTAGGTAAAGCACTTCTGGTGTGTGAGGAAAGTATTTTCGAATTAATCACAAGTATAATATTAAGTTTCCAATAATATTGTAAATGCTTTTTATTTCTTATAAAGATATAATTTTTTCTAATAATTAAATAAAAGTGCTATGTTTTTGAAATACCGGTTTATTTTAGGTAGTTTTATAATTTAACCAAGTATAAATAAATTTATCTTTCTGGATTTGAATTAATATATTGTAACAATCAAAGCAGATTGCGATTCCTTGCGGAATGACGGAGCCAAACCGGTCGGGTGACAGATTTTTTATGACGCAAATTTATTACGGCGCTTTCCGTTCTGTCTCAGAATGTGCAAAAAGCCGATCATATCCGGCATAGCCGGTTCGCCGCTTCTGTCAGGAAATCGATGCTTTTTAAAACTCTGCCCGGTCAGGCCATCGCGGGTCTTTGCGCTCTGTTTGCCTCGACATTCATTGCTGTCACGACGGAAGTTGCGCCGGTTGGACTTCTGATTGACATGTCGCAGGCGTTTCATATCGAAGAAGGCCACGCTGGTCTCGCCGTCAGCGCTTACGCCCTGCTGGTCGGTCTCGGAGCGGTTCCACTTACAATCGTGACGGCGCGCATGGACCGAAAAATGCTGATGCTGCTCTGTCTTGCAGGATATGTTGTCTCCAATCTGATATGCGCTGTTGCACCAACTTTCCCCGTTCTGTGCCTCGGTCGGGCACTGGGGGGATTATCCCACGCGGTGCTGATGTCCATCGCCGCCGCCTACGCCTCTTATCTCGTGCCCGAACGGATGACCGGGCGGGCTATTTCTTTCGTATATGGGGGAACGTCCCTCGGTTCGGTCCTGGGTGTGCCCGGAGCAGCGGCAATCGGCGAACTTGCGGGATGGCGCACTGCTCTCTGGGTTATTTCTGGCCTTGCCGTGATGCTGACGATCTTTATCGCCCTGTTCCTGCCGCGAGTCCGTGCTCCTGCAGGAGGTTCTCCACGTCTGCCAACCCTGAGATCCCGTCACGCCGCACGTATTTTTGCGATCGTTATTTCTGTTAATACCATTTTCTTTTTCGCTCATAATCTTCTCTATACATATGTAGCGCCGCTTCTGCTTGCTCATGGACTGCCCGAAAGTGATCTGAGTATTGCACTGCTTATTACGGGTGCCGTCAGCGTATCTGGTTTATGGGGTGCTGGTCGTCTCGTGGACAGTTTCCCGGCCGCGGGGCTGTTTGGAGGGGGGATTGCCATGCTGACAGGCATGAGCCTCGTCTACGATCACATGCTTTCCGGATGGATGTCGGTTGCGGCAGTGGGCCTCTGGTGCGCCGGTTATGCGGCCGTAATCCCGTTTGTCATGGCCGGTGCGATTCGTGCCCGCGCAACCAGTGCGGATGTCGCCGGCGCCGCCATCAATTCCAGCAGTAATATCGGAATTCTCTTTGGGTCCGCTATTGGCGGTCATCTGCTTATAACGCTTGGCTTCAGCGTACTCTGCCTCGCGTCGGTCAGTATTGCGTTGATCGGCATCCTCCTGACAGTGTTCAGTCCGGTTGCTTTTCCCCGTAAGCTGGGTGATACGCATCCCGTATCATAAGGATTTCAGCCGCGTCGGGTCGTCGATGATATTCCGGTCATATTGCTGAGTCCGGAAACGGCTTTTTCGCCTGCGTGGTTTTCTCTTGCATGCTCAGCCGTAACCTCACAGCGTAAAAGCCGGCATGGTCCAGATCTGGCCCTGGCCCAAACCCCGCGGAAACCGGCAGACGGGGAATTTTGTAAGATTTCTCTCTGCCTGGACACCGCTTCCATTTATCAGGAGAGACATCGTGATCTCCCGTTCATTTTCCGAACCCAGACCGAGCGAAATTACTCCAAAAGAATATTATCTGAGACGTCGCATGGTTCTCGCTGTGACCGGTTTCCTCTCCGCCGGAGCTGCAACTGGCACTGTGAAGGCCGCGAGTCTGGCGACGCGTCCCGGTGGTTTCGGTAAGGCAGAGACGCCGACGTCTCTTGCGGATATTACGCATTACAACAACTTCTACGAATTTGGTCTCGATAAGTCCGATCCGGCGAGATTATCCGGGTCGTTTCATTCCCGCCCCTGGACACTGCGTATTCAGGGCGCTGTCGCGAAACCGGTGATTATCGATATCGATCAGCTCATCGCCACACATCAGCCCGAAAGCCGGATCTACCGCATGCGATGTGTGGAAGCCTGGTCCATGGTGATTCCATGGGACGGGATTCCGCTTGCAGACATTCTCCGTCAGGCTGAGCCTCTTGGCTCAGCGAAATTCGTCGCGTTCACATCGGTTCTGCGGCCCGATGAATTGCCTGGTCAGCGGAGCGGTTACGGAAGTATCAGCTGGCCTTACGTGGAAGGCCTGCGGCTTGACGAAGCCATGAATCCCCTCACGTTACTTGCCGTTGGCCTCTACGGTGAGACGCTTCCCTCCCAGAATGGCGCTCCTCTGCGTCTCGTCGTGCCGTGGAAATACGGTTTTAAGGGGATCAAATCGATAACGACAATGACACTCATGGAAACTATGCCGCCAACATCATGGAATCAGCTTGCGCCGCAAGAATATGGTTTTTATGCCAACGTGAACCCTGATGTTGATCATCCGCGCTGGAGCCAGGCCAGTGAACGGGTCATCGGAAGTGGAGGGTTCTTCGGTGAAAGGAGACAACCGACGCGTCTGTTTAACGGGTATGGCGATCAGGTTGCCCACCTTTACGCCGGGATGGATCTGAAAACCTTTTTTTAGCGCGGACTCATCCGAATGATCTCCTGGTGCTTCTGAGATGGCTTCCAGTATAAGATGGACCCCCCCGGGGGTTATCATCCTGACGCTCTGGATCGCAGGCCTTGTCCCGGCATTCCGGTCATTCTGGCTTGGTGCAGATAACGAACTTGGCCCGGATCCGGTTCGCAGTTTCGAACACCTTCTTGGGTTATGGGCCTTTCGTTTCCTGCTGGCGTCGCTGGCGATAACTCCGCTGCGTCTTGTGACTGGTTACAGTCTCATCAGGTATCGCCGTACGCTGGGACTTCTGGCCTTCGTCTACGCCCTCATGCATGTCGCAACCTATATCGCGCTGGACCTACAGTTCGATTTTGCCATTCTCTGGCGCGATCTGACGAGGCGGCCGTTCCTGGTTTTCGGGATGATCGCTTTTCTCTGTCTGATCCCGCTGGCCGCCACTTCCAGCCAGTTTTTAATCCGCAAACTGGGACGAAACTGGAGACGCCTTCACCGTATCGTCTATGTGGCGCTGGTCGCAGCATCAGCGCATTTCCTTATGGCGTTCAAAACGTGGCATCCGGAGGCACTGCTTTATGTTCTGTCCGGAAGCATTCTGCTGATCATCCGCGTCGGTTATAAAATACGATCACAAGTCCGTCAGACAGGCGCAAAAATGTGAAAACAGACAGAAGTCACCTGACTCACAGTGCTTCAGGCAGCCAGTTTCTGCGCCCGACTGATTTTACGGCTTTCTGATTGCGCAAACACATCCGTCGCAGATTTCTCCGACAGTGAAACTGTCTGTCAGTCAGAAAATACATCCTGCTTTCTCAGATCTGAACGGGTCCGGAAGCATGATCATGAGACCGGAAGGCTCTTCCTTCCCAGGGACTCTTGCCACGAAGTCATCGGGAATGGCTGGACAGCAGTATATCCGGGCGTCACGCTGATGCGTTCAGACATAATGCAATGACACACCTGCAGCAGGAAATGTGACCGCGATGAAAAAATTACTGCTTCTCGGTATGAGCGCTCTGACCCTGGGTGTGATCGCTCCCGCCTGCGCCAGCGAAACGCCGATCCTGTTTGAACATGTACGCATTATAGATGGTACCGGCGCCCCCGCCCGTACAGACATGGCTGTGCTTGTGCAGGATGGTAAAATCACGGCCGTCACACCCGCAGCCCAGGCACCTTCAGTTCCGGGTGCGAAAATTATGAATCTCGCCGGAGAGACCATGATCCCGGGACTGATTTCCGATCATAGTCATGTCGGGCTTGTCTCCGGCACGACTTCCGGGAGTGATAATTTCACCCGTGACAATATTCTGGCGCAGCTTCGTCAGTTCGAGCGTTACGGTGTTACGACTGTTGTCGCGCTGGGTGTGACAAAATCTCCCCTGTTTGACGATCTTCGTCGTGAACAGCACGCCGGCCTCAATCCCGGTGCCGACCTGTTTGGCGTCGATCAGGGGATCGGTGTGCCCGACGGCGCGCCGCCTGTTGGCATGATGCATGTTGGTGATTCACAGGTTCTGCGCCCAGCCACTCCCGAAGAAGCCCGCGCTGACGTTGATAAAATGGCTTCTGAAGGCACCGATCTGGTTAAAATATGGGTCGATAATTTCAAAAACGGCGTTCCAGGAAAAACCGGACTTCCCGTCATGAAGCCGGAAATTACGGAAGCAGTCATTACCCGTTCACATGAAAAAAACCTGCGTGTTGCAGCACATATTCACGATCTCTATTATGCAAAAGAACTTGTTGGAGAACACGCCGATATCCTCGCGCACGGTGTTCGCGACAAGCCGGTTGACAAGGCACTCATCAGCGCCATGAAAAGTGCTGGCACGTGGTACATTCCTACGATCAGCCTGGATGAATCGGTTTATCTGTTTGCTCAGGAACCAGATCTTCTGAATGATCCTGAACTGGCCCCGGCATTGAATCCGGCTCTTCGAATGGAATTCGCTGATCCTGCCTGGCGTCAGAAAACACTGGCCGATCCGCTGGCCGACGCAGCCCGCAAAGCCGTCGCCATGAACCAGAAAAATCTCGTTTTTCTTATTCATTCCGGCATTAATGTCGGCTTCGGGACCGATTCTGGCGCCACGCCACTCCGCATTCCCGGTTTTGCCGAGCACCGTGAATTGCGACTGATTACGGGAGCCGGACTGACGCCGCTCGAAGCCCTGCATCTTGCTACAGAACAGGCGGCTTCCCTTATGCATCTTACCGATCGGGGTACGATTGCGCCTGGTAAACGTGCCGATCTTGTTATCCTGAAAGCCGATCCGACAGATGACATCACTGCCGTCGATCAGATCGTCTCTGTCTGGCACAGCGGAAAACAGGCATTTCCTGCGCAGTAAGCCTGCTTTCTGCGTTTTTGTGAATCGCCAGATCACAGCGAGATGCAGGAAGAAGCCGTTCAGGTCGGATTGCAATCATCTCGGACCCTCCGTAAATCCGCTGCCTCAGACAGATCGGATGGCAGCGGGATTCAGGCCGTACAAAATGTCCTGTAAGTTTCTTCCGCCTGTCTCCGTGCTTCATCTGATGGGAGGTCTGTTATTCGCCGGCCTTCTGCTAATCCGAATGTAGCAAAATGCTGTAATGCGGGCAGACCAGCTGCCGCTACATCCGGGTTCAGGAGAAGGTACATCTGCGCATCAAATAATGTCAGTTTTTTCGGAAGCCCGGCCGCAAGTTCCAGCACACCGGCTCCGTCCGGCGGTTCAGCAGGTTCCATCTGTCTGTCCGCACCGAAAAATGCATCTCGTACGCCTAGGTCCCGGAAATGGTTGGCGACACCAGGCAGGCGCAGAAACGAACCCTGTTCATAGCGGGCAAAATAATCCTGTTCAGTCATGAAAAGATAATCGACGAGATGGATGCCACATCCTGAAAATGTGCGTAACGCAACAGGATCATCAACATCAACGAATGGTTTCAGTTTCTGCCGGGCATGTTCAATGAGGTTTTTGAAAGGCTTATTGTGCATATGCAGATATGTGAAGCGGGTCTCCCGTTCTCCTGGTTGTTTTCCCGAGGTGAGGGCATGAAATCCGTGGTCGATATAATCGACGGTGCCACTGGCCAGAAAACGCTTCGGAAACAGACGGGAGGTAAAACATCCGGGATGTCCCGGCACATTCATCAGGCAATAATCCAGCTTCAGAACACGCTGTTCTCCCGCCAGTTCATCAAAATGTGCATGGATAGCTTCACGCGAGCAGTCGAGCCCGCTTTCGGTGTAGACCGAAATGAATTCGTCACAGTCAAGAGGAAGAGCGAAGTCATAATCCTCCGTCTCGTCCCAGTGACGGATCACCCGCGCGACATATTCACCTTTGCAGTGAAAATCGACTCCACGTGTAAAATCCCGGAAGATGGTAGCCCCGAGCCGTTCGTTCGCGGCGAGAATCTCCCTGACCGTCGGGTCAGATGAACCGTTGTCGAAAACGACGAGATTTTCAAAGCCAAACAGATTACCGTAATGTCGGAACCAGGCGTCGAGCAGCAGCGTTTCGTTCCGCTGCATCATCACGCACTTTACCCGCGCCATCGAAAATTTTTCCCATCCCGTTCTGACGTCCCGTAAAGGACAGTCCGGCAGACACTGCTTATTGGGATGATGTTAAAAGCGGGTTTCAGGCGCGGCAACATGTGCCGGTAATGAAGCGCGGGGCTTACATAATCAGACAAACCTGGTTTTCGTCGTGGAACAGAACACCGATGCACTTCTCTGAACAGGGATTATGGCGAGACTCAGCGTGTGTTAGCGTGAGATTTTTCAGATCAATAAACACAACACGATCGGGACTCATTGCAACTCAGTCAGTGGACGCCGCCTGCGAAACGCTTCAGCCTGCCGTCAGAACCTGCTTCTGAATTTCGTAATCCCGGCTATACAGCGCCTGAATGCGTTCAGTCTGGCGCCGCGTCGGCACCAGAAAAGGTGTGACTGAATCGTTCAGGCGTGGAATGTCAGACCTTCCGGATGGAAACAGGTGGCGTGACAGCGCCTGAAGCTCAGTGATGTGAAACAGTCTGTCGACGATAACTTTGCCCCGGCCATCGGTGACATACCAGCTCTGCGGCCGGAAAATATGGTCCACATCATACCAGTCGGTCGCGCGTTCAACATGATCGAGCGCGTCATCGAGAGATCTGAAAGCCATATACCGGGCGGCAAATGTCTCCGCGAGGTCACGGTGTCGTCCCCCACCGCCTTTTGCATGGCGGTACGCCGAAATGAAACGATCCACCGGGTCCCGGATAATCGCGACGCTGGGTATACCCGACAGCGAAGAGACACTGCGCCGAAAATAACGGATGCTGCGGTGCTCCAGTTCCTGACCATACAGGGTACGGCACACTGCCGTGCCCGCATTCTTCGGAACGTGGATAAAGAGTACGCCAGCTTCGCGGATCATTTCATGCCGCGCCATGCGCTTTTGTCCCTGAGGCAGCGGAATACCCAGCTCGGAACATCGTTCATGCATGTCGCCAAGCAGTCTGACGCCAAACAACCTTGGCAGAACGCGTGAGAAACTGACCTTCCGATCTGATGCAACGACGCTTTGAATATCCGAAAGTGACAGCTGCATAAAAATTTCCCTGCCGACGTGTGACACACGCGTTCTAAGACACGTCCGGGTATAACGGTACTGAACTGAGGGCATCAACAAGGGCGAATATGTTACGCAACATCAGATATGTATTTATATGTAACCAATGTGTTTCTTTGTATCTGTACGATGTTATATTTTTGCCATACGGAGATACTGGGACCATGCAACGGTACTGAAAATCTGTTGTGCTGCATTGAGCGCAGATGTGCTTCCCGCATAAAAATCAATTCCGGTCATTCGGGATACGGTGGATGCGCATGCCCCGGACCAGCCTTTTTCGCAACTTCATCGCCACGATTTTATTGCATTCCGGGCAACGTAAACTCTGTAAAGCGGCGACCTTCTGCCATTCCATGTTCGACATAGTGACGGAGCGGAGCAAGATGCGCCGCCGCCACGTCAGGGCTGAACCGAAGATAAGCCTGTCCGTCAAATGGCACGACGTGCTCAAATTCTCCCGCTTTGACACCGACAATCTCGACAGCATCCCGCGGTTCTGATGGCTCGAGTGATTGCAGCGTTCCCAGATACGCGTCCACGATTCCCAGCGCCCGCATGTGATTTACGAATCCGGGGACACGCAGGAAGACGCCGCTGGCAAAACGATCAAGGTATTCCTGTTCTGTCATAAAGAAATAAGCGGTCAGGTGGCTGCCCAGCCCTTTATGGGCGCGTAGCGCATCAGGATTATCGAGCGGAACAGACAGCATCAGTTTGTCACGGGCATGACGCAGAAGGTCGGCAAACGGCTTATGATGCATATGGAGAAAAGTGAAATCCGTATCCACCCATCCCTCCCCGGCGCGGGAGGTGATCGCATGAAACCCGCGATCGATCTGCCGGATGCCGGTTCCGGCGGCCAGAAAGGTCTTCTGATAATGATGGGGCTGAAAGCATCCCGGGCGGCCCGGGACATTCAGCAGGCTGGCATTGAAGCGGAGAGCCTGAGTGACTCCGATGAGCGCATCCAGCTTCGCATGAATGGTTGCCCGGGAGCAGGAGAGACCATCGGCGGTGTAAGTGGCGAAAAATTCATCACAGTCGACAGGAAGGGCAAAATCATAACCGGCGCCGGACTCCCATTCCGCGATAACGTCCCGGACGTGAGTTCCTTTGGCGTGGAAATCTTCGATACGATTATATCCGCGTCGGATATCAGCCCCGGCACGCTCATAGGTCCGGAGTGTCTCGACGACTGATGGCTCTGTGGAGCCGTTGTCCAGGACAACAAGATTTTCGAAACCGAACAGATAGCCGTAATAGCGAAACCACGAATCGAGCAGCAGATTCTCATCTTTCTGCATCATCACGCATCTGACCCGCGCCATCGTCAGACCTTTCTGCACCCGTGTAACGCTGCTCCGTATCCGAACTTCTCCGGCCTGTCGCTGCCATGCCCTGCCCGGCTTCGCAACCTTATGCGTCGTCGGAAGCTGTGGCACACCATACGGAGATCAGTAGCACAAATCATGAACAGCTCTGGTCTCCGTGCAAAACGGTCGTTAAGACACGGACATGACGTCACGCACACGCCTCATCGGTATTGACCCCGGCCTCCGCTTCACCGGCTGGGGGATTATCGACGTGGAGGGAAACCATCTGATCCACGTTGCCGACGGTGTAATTGCAACCGATGGGGAAGATCCCGTGCCAGCCCGTCTTTGTGCCCTTTATGATGCGCTGACCGCACTCATTCAGACGTATAAGCCGGAGGAAGCTGCCGTCGAGGAAACTTACGTCAATCGTAACGGCTCCTCGACCCTGAAGCTCGGCTACGCCCGCGGTGTCGCTCTGCTGGCTCCGGCCCTGGAAGGGCTCTCAGTTTCGGAATATGGTGCAATGGCTGTCAAACGCGCCGTTGTCGGCACAGGGGCCGCTACAAAGGAACAGGTCGAAATGATGGTCCGTCGCCTGCTGCCCAGTGCCACCATCCGCCGTGCAGACGCCTCGGACGCGCTTGCTGTCGTGATCTGTCATGCACATCATCGTGCAAGCGCACTGCGCATCGCCGCCGGACAGGCTGCGGCCCAAAGCCGTCCGGCCGGCACGCGCCCAGGTCGCCGGTCTGGCCCGGCGCGTTCCCGGCCGACCCCGGAAGCCGCCGGATGATCGCCTCGCTTGCCGGTCGCCTCGCGCAGGTCGAAGCCGATCGCTGTGTCATCGACGTCAATGGTGTCGGGTATCTGGTTTTCGCCTCCACCCGGACGCTTTCCGCCCTGCCGGCTCCGCCCGAACTCGCACGCGTGCTCGTTGAAACGATTGTGCGTGAAGACGCGATCCTGCTCTACGGCTTTTCTGACAGTGCGGAACGGGACTGGTTCCGTCTGCTCACCGGAATCCAGGGTGTTGGCGCCAGAGTCGCTCTGGGCCTGCTTTCCACGATGTCCCCTTCTGAACTGATCGCCGCAATCAGCAGTGCGGATAAAGCCAGCCTCACCCGGGCGCCGGGCGTCGGCGGGCGTCTCGCCGAACGTCTGCTAACGGAACTCCGGGATAAAGCTCCGAAAATGCCCGGCGGTGGCTCCGGGGTGGCAACCGCCTCGATCATCGCTCAGTCACAGCAGCCGGCCACCATCGAAGGCGATGCTCTGCTCGCTCTTGCCGGTCTCGGATTTCGCCGTGCGGAAGCCTGGCCCGTCGTCGCCAGAATCATCGCGGGAGCGGGGGAGGGGGTCATGCTTGATACGGTCATTCGTGATGCTCTGAAAGAACTGGCCCGATGAGCGACCGTCCCGAAGCAGAGCGGACAATGGATCCTGTCCGCAACGAGGAAGATCTCGGGGAAGGGGCACTTCGCCCACAAACCCTTGCAGATTTCACAGGTCAGAAAACGAGCCGCGAAAATCTCGCGATTTTTATCGAGGCGGCCCGCGCCCGCGCCGAAGCGCTCGATCACGTCCTTCTGCACGGGCCGCCAGGGCTCGGAAAAACAACTCTGGCTCAGATCGTTGCCCGTGAACTGGGCGTCGGTTTCCGCGCCACATCCGGCCCGGTGATTCAGCGTGCCGGGGATCTCGCCGCGATTCTGACCAATCTGCAGCCGCGCGATGTTCTGTTTATAGACGAGATTCATCGTCTTCAGCCTGCGATCGAAGAAATCCTCTATCCCGCAATGGAGGATTTCCAGCTCGATCTTATCATCGGGGAAGGGCCGGCCGCCCGCTCCGTGCGGATCGATCTGGCGCCATTTACCCTCGTCGCGGCCACGACGCGGGCCGGTCTGCTGGCAACGCCGCTCCGGGATCGTTTCGGCATCCCGCTCCGGCTGGTGTTCTATACGCCGGAAGAGCTGAAACTGATCGTATCGCGCGGCGCCCGGAAACTCGGTTTCGCCCTCACCGATGAGGGAGCCTTTGAAATCGCCCGTCGTTCACGCGGAACGCCCCGCATCGCCGGCCGGCTGCTGCGCCGTGTAAGGGATTTCGCTTCCGTGGGAAACGGAGGCGGCGAGGCCGTCGGGGCCGGGCTTGCTGACGCCGCGCTCACGCGTCTCGAAGTCGACAGCCTCGGGCTGGACTCGATGGACCGCCGCTATCTGAGGCGTATCGCCGAATTCCACAATGGCGGTCCGGTAGGGGTCGAAACCCTTGCCGCGGCTCTTGCCGAGGCAAGAGATACCATAGAAGACGTCATTGAGCCTTATCTGATTCAGGAAGGCCTTGTGCTCCGGACCAGCCGGGGCCGCGTGCTCGGGGAAAGGGGCTGGAGGCATCTTGGTCTCGTTCCACCGGCTTCATCGCAGGCGAGCCAGTTCGATCTGCTTGCCGATGACGAGATTCAGGGAGGCTAAGCTCTTGACGACGCACAGCATCGACTTTCGCGTTTATTATGAGGATACGGATGCGGGAGGCGTCGTTTATCACGCCCGCTATTTTGCGTTTGCCGAACGCGCCCGGACCGAGGCGATCCGCAGCCTCGGCATGGCCGCCTCGGATCTCATCCATGATTACGGGCTGGCCTTCGTGCTGAGAAATGCGACGATCGATTTCCGGGCGCCGTTTCGTCTTGACGACATCCTGACCGTGAAAACCCGTCTCACCGATCAGGGAGCCGCGAGCTGTCGCCTGGATCAGGGAATCTATCATGGAGAGGACCTGTTCGTGCATATCGATGTCCGTCTCGCATGTATTCGTGTCGCCGACGGAAAGGCTGCCCGATTTCCGCCACCCTGGCGTGCTCTTCTTGCCCGGCTCGCGGATGAAACGCCGGGTGCCCGACAGGCGGGTTCCGGAAGATGATCGAAGGTCCCTTCTGCTTTTAGCGGGAAGCCAGTAAGGAACGCGACATCATCTGATGTCCTGCCGAGTCGGGCCGGTTCGGCCGGTGTGACGATGACAGGACGGCAGGGCCGTAAGGACAGGAGGCGTTTTTGGATCATGCGGTAGACGCAGCAAATCTTGGCGTGGCTGCGGCCGGGGACTTATCGCTGTGGGGCCTGTTCATGCAGGCGTCGATCGTCGTCAAATTCGTGATGATCGGGCTGATCGGCAGCAGCATCGGTGTATGGGCTATCGTTTTCAGCAAGATCGTGACCATGCGTCGCATCGAACGGCAGGCCACGGTGTTTGAGGATAAATTCTGGTCAGGTGGTAATCTTGACGACCTTTACGAAAGTGAAGGAGCCAAGCCGACACATCCGCTGGCGGCCGTCTTTGGCGCGGCAATGGGTGAATGGCGTCGTTCCGCCCGCATCCCCGGCATAGACCTGGTGCATGGCGGTGTTCAGGAGCGGGTCGACCGCGCGATGAACATTACCATTACCCGTGAGATGGACCGTCTTGAGCGTTGGATGATTTTCCTCGCCACTGTCGGGCCTGTCGCGCCGTTTATCGGCCTCTTCGGCACGGTCTGGGGCATCATGCACTCATTCAGCTCCATCGCGGCGATGCATAATACCAATCTGAGCGTTGTCGCTCCTGGTATTTCCGAAGCGCTCTTCGCCACGGCGATCGGCCTTGCAACAGCCATTCCCGCCGTGATCGCCTATAACGTACTCAATAATTCGCTGGCGCGTTTTCAGGATCGGCTCGACGGCTTCGGCACGGAGTTTGCAGCGATTCTCTCCCGCCAGTCCGAAGAGAGGGCCTGATCCATGGGCATGTCTGTCGGAGGAGGGGGAAGAGGCGGTTCACGCCGTCGCAGGCGTCCGATGTCGGATATCAATGTCACGCCGCTTGTCGACGTCATGCTGGTGCTGCTGATCATTTTTATGGTCACCTCCCCGATGATGACCAGCGGCGTCAATGTTGACCTGCCAAAGACAGATGCCAAACCCGTTAATACGGATACAAAACCGATTACGGTCTCGATCAAATCCGATGGTTCGCTCTATCTGGGCGATAACCCGGTCTCGCCGGATGAACTCGTCGAGCAGCTGAAAGCCGCTGCTGATAATGACCCGGCCCATCGCATCTTCGTTCGTGCCGATGCCCATATCGATTATGGCAAGGTCATGCAGGTCATGGGACAGATCACCGCAGGCGGATTCACGCATGTTGCTCTTCTCGCGCAGCAGCCTGCAGCAGGGCAGTAGGACTCGTTTCATGCTCCTGGTCGTAAGGTCACTTCTGTCTGCATACCGGTCCGCTTGCCGTTGCGAGACGGCTGGCGGCCCGGTCTGAGCGCGGAGCGGAGAAACTCCATGGTTCGGCCCCGCCGTTCCGACACCGTCCTGATGAGACGTTCGCTCGCGGCTTCCGGCGCGCTGCACTTCCTCGTGCTGATGGCGTTTCTGGTCGTTATTCCGCCTCTGCCGAAACCGCCGGAACCTCCCGAACCCCCTCCGATCCAGATGGAGTTCGAGGGCGCGTCGAGCGATAACGGCCCTCCGGCGAAGTCCTCGACACCGTCGTCGAAGCCCGCCCCGGCACCGGCACCCGAAAAGGTGGAGGCACCTCCGGCGCCCGCGCCGCTGAAGCCTGCGCCAGAAGAGGAGACACCTCCGCCGCCACCACCGCCGCCGCCAGTGCCTCCACCACCGCAGACAGAGGCGCCACCGCTGCCTGACACCCCGATTCCGCCAAAGGTGGAAGCGCCGTCTCCGGATGCCATCAAAGCGCCGCCGACACCTCCGGCCCCGCCGCAGAAATCGCATGCCGTCGCGCCGCCTTCGCCGCAGACGCAGCCGACGGACGCGCTGCCTGACGTAGCGCTGCCATCGCATATCACGCAGCCGAACAAGGCGAAGAAAACGGAGCCGGATACCCACTCTCTGCTGGAGACGCTTGATTCGTTCCGTTCCGATACGAAACAGACTCACGCACCAAAGGCCAGTGCCAACCCGCGCCAGGGAGGGGCGCCTGATGGTGGCGGAACGCCGGATGGCGATGTCACCGGCAAGATGAGTGCCGGCGATCAGCGTGCCATCGGCGGCGAGGTCCGTCGTTGTTACACCGAGGACACGGCGGCAAAGGACTACGCGACGTTCTCCGCCCATCTGATCGTGACAGTCGATGCGACAGGTGAGGCCCGCATCGTCGCTTTTGCTCCGGAAACACAGGCGAAAATGGCTGCAGACCCGTCCTATCGCGCTCTTGCGGAGCGTGCGCGGGCCGCTGTGCTCAGCCCGACCTGTTCGAAACTGCCAATTCCGAAGAATCTGCTGGGCCAGACGCATCAGCTGAAATTCGTCTTCCGGCCATAAAATCCGGAAACAGAAAAGAGAGGACTAAATGACCATGGGTTCGACTCGCGACAGCTATATTTCCGATCGTCAGGCCGAGGCGCTGACCCGCACTTTCGGTCCGGAGGGAATGGGACGCCGTTCGCTGCTCGGTGGCGGTGCGCTGCTCGGCGCAGGACTCGCCGGTGGCCTGACCGTTATGCCGCTCGGAGCGCGGGCTGCCGATGCGCCGGCAGCGGAAATTACGGTCGACCAGGCCCGTACGGCCCCGATCCCGATCATTATTCCGTCATTCGGGCCTGGTATCGGTGAACAGATCACCAGTGTTCTGACGGCCGACCTTTCGAATACCGGTCTGTTTAAAGTCATTCCCGCCGCAACGAATTCCGGGACACCCGACTTCGCGCCCTATAAGGCGATGGGAGCCCGCGCAGCTGTAACCGGGACCGCCTCCGGTTCCGGCACCGTGCGGGTGGAATTCCGGCTCTGGGATGTTCTGACGGCCCAGCAGATTCAGGGAACGGCTTACACGACCAGCTCAGCGAACTGGCGGCGTATTGCTCATATTATCGGTGACGTCATCTATCAACGCATGCTGGGTGAGAAAGGATATTTCGATACACGGATCGGCTTTATCTCCCGCTCCGGTTCTGTCCATTCGCCGCGGATGCGCCTGGCCGTTATGGATCAGGATGGCGCTAATTATCGTGTGCTGAGCAGCAGCCAGACCAAGCTGCCAGCCTTTAATCCCGTGCGGGACCAGATCGCGTTCCTGTCCTACGGAACGACCGTTCCGCGTATCTACATTTTTGATCTTGCCAGCGGCCGCCAGCATATTCTCGGGGACTTCAGCGGTGTGCCGCTCGGCCCCCATTACAGTCCTGATGGCAGCACAATCATCGTTCCGGTCGCACGCGGCAGCGGATCGGAGCTGTACTCCGTGAACATTGCTTCCGGTGCGAAACGCCAGCTGACGTCATCCGGGGGGGCCATCAATGTGAGCCCCAGCTTCAGTCCGGACGGGTCTCAGATCGTATTCAACTCGGACCGGGGTGGTTCGCCGGCTTTGTATATCATGAGCGCGTCCGGCGGCGGTGTCCGTCGTCTGTCTTATGGCAGCGGGAATTATGGCGACTCGGTATGGTCGCCACGCGGTGATCTGATCGGATTTACCCGCATCGCCGGAGGACAGTTCTCGCTCGGCGTCATGAACCCGGATGGCACCGGTGAACGGATTATGACGCAGGGTTACACTGTCGAATCGCCGACATTCTGTCCAAACGGTCGGGTTCTCGCATTCTGCAGAAGAACAGGCGGCGAAAATGGCAGCGCAGGTATTCACACTATCGATATTACCGGATTCCATGAACAGGCCATCTCAACACCTGAAGGAGCGTCCAGCCCCACCTGGTCGCCTCTGAATGTCTGAAAGTAAAGACGTCTGAGCAGCACGCTGCTCAGACAAGATGTTCCATTCCTGCAATAGTGAGCTGATAAAAGCGCGTATCTGCACCAGAACACGCTTGACCAGGGCTTCGGGGTATGGCTTAGGCAAAGGTAGTCTTCGGTAGTGGATGTCGCATGCGCGAATTGTTTCGCGTACGCGGCTTCCCAGATGAGATTGCTGGAGAAATCCAGCGTGTTCCTGTGTCTTAATCCCTATTATGTTCCGGTTGTGGAACTGATCCCAGGATCAAAGCAAATGAGACTGAAACTTATCGGTACCCTCGCTGTGGCAGCCCTTCTGGCTGGCTGTGCGAACGATCACGCCAATACTGGCGCTGCCACGGGTACGGGCGCGGCCGTTCAGCCCAGCGGCCCGGTGCCGGGAAGCGAAGCCGACCTGGTTGCCAATGTCGGCGATCGCGTCTTCTTCGATCTTAATCAGAGCGGTCTGACGAGCGATGCGAAAGCAACACTCGACAAGCAGGCTGACTGGCTTGCGAAGTATCCGCAGGTGACCGTCCAGATCGCCGGTAACTGCGATGACCGCGGCACCGAGGAATACAACCTCGCCCTCGGCCAGCGCCGTGCAAATGCCGCTCATGATTATCTCGTCGCGAAGGGTGCGGCCGGTTCACGCATGACGACAATCTCTTACGGTAAGGATCGTCCGACAGCGACCGGTGAGGGCGAAGATGTCTGGAGCCAGAACCGTAACGCTATCACGTCGGTTCAGTAAATTTTTCTCCGGACAGATCTCGTCCGGTTATCTGGGAGGCCGGACAGATGCGCAACGCGTCTGTCCGGCTTTTTTTGTCCTGTTGCCTGAATTTCGGTATGTGATCAGCCGGAATTTTGCCATCGGGCCAGTTTAAGTCAGCAATATGGCCGCCTGAACCGGCCGGGACAGATTTCCATTCAGCGACCGGCGAGAGTCCGAGCCGTCGGAACCGCAGCAGAAAATAACGGCAGGGAACCGGAACTATGAGCCGCGCGATGCTCGCACTGACAGGATATTTCCAGCAAAACCTTTTCAGGAGGCATCGTCTGAATCTGACGTGCGCAACTGTCCTTGCCCTGTCTTGTCCGCTGGCGGCTCACGCCCAGGTCAGTAGCCGGGAAGGTATCGCTCTCCAGGACCAGATCATGGAACTGAAACAGCAGCTGAGTCAGCTTCAGTCCGGATCCGGAACGGGTGGCGGAGGATCGCTTCCTGCCCCTGTTGCTGCGGGCAGTCCGAATGCCGGAACAGGCGGTGATCTTACGGCCCAGCTGCTTGACCGGGTAAACAACCTTGAAGAGCAAAATCGGGAAATGCACGGTCAGATCGACGAACTGACCAATCAGCTCAAAGAACAGAGCGCAGCGTTGTCCAAACAGATGGGCGATATGCAGTTTGCGATGCAGAACGGGAAAAGCGGTGGCGGAGCCGCTGCCCCGTTGCCCGCAAAGGAAACGACTGCGGCACCTCATACCGACACCGCATCGTCCGGTACGACTCAGACGCCCGAAAGTTATCTGAAGGCCGGCAATACTGCCCTGATGCATCGGGACTATACCACCGCTCAGCAAAATGCCGAGGCTGCGGTCGCTCACGCGAAAGGTACACAGAAAGTAGACGCACAGTTCCTGCTGGGGCAGTCACTCGCCGGACAGAAGCAGTACGGGCAGGCGGCGACAGCTTATTATGATGCGTACAAGCAGGCACCGAAAAGCACACGGGCTCCGGAAGCACTGCTTGGTGTGAGTGCTTCTCTGCTTGCTCTCGATAAGAAGAAAGCAGCCTGTCAGGCGCTGGACAAACTGCACGCCGAATTCCCTTCACCATCTGAGCGGGTGGCGAAGGCGGCTTCTGTTTATAGTAAACGGGGCGGTTGTTCTTAATATCGCACAGCCGGTCAGACGATCAGTCTTCCCGTTTTAGTTCAGGCTTCGATGACTCCAGGTCCACTCAGGCATGAAGATGAGGCCGTCACCCCGACCCGCTTCAATGCGGTGATGGACCGGCTCGGTCCCTGGAGTCCCGACATTCCGGCTGCCGGACCAGTCGCGCTGGCTGTGTCCGGCGGAGGAGATTCCCTGGCGCTCGCCTGGCTTTCCCGCCAATGGCGTCATAATCTCGTAGCCTTCGTCGTTGATCACGGTCTGCGCACGGAATCGCGCGCTGAAGCTGTCGCAGCACTTCGGACCCTGTGCGAGATCGGGATTGAGGGTCATCTTCTGACCCTTGACACATTAAGACCCGGCTCCGGAATTGCGGAGCGTGCCCGCCATGCCCGGTATGTCGCTCTGACCGAAGCCTGTCGGCACGCAGGGGCAGTGAATCTACTGCTGGGTCATCAGGCAGATGACCAGGCAGAAACCGTTGCTATGCGGAAAGCCAGAGGGGAGGGGGACGGTCTTGCCGGAATGGCCTGGACCACGGAAATGGCGGATCTGCGGCTCGTCCGGCCTCTACTCAACGTGTCTCGCGCCGCTCTCAGAACGACACTCCGTCAGGCCGGGATTTCATGGTGCGATGACCCGTCCAATGAAAACGAGCGGGCGGAACGTGTTCGTGTCAGAAAAAGTCTCACGGGGCGGCAACGTCGCGATCTGTTATTGCTGAGCGCTGAGACCGGCGAAGTAAGACATGCCCGTGAAATCCGGATCGCTTCTGAGCTTGCGAATAATATCAGCTTTTCGTCCATGGGCTGGGCTGTCTGTGGTGAAACGCTGCCTGGCTGCGAAGCGCTGTCCGCACTGATCCGCTGTATAGGAGCGAAAGATTATCCTCCCTCCGCACGCTCTGTCTCCGCTCTCAGAGCTCGGAACAAAGCAGGCACTCTTGCCGGAGTGCGCCTTCTGCGGGCTCGCTTAACCCCGGGTCAGTCAGAGCAATGGATTCTGTTCCGGGAATATACAGCGATGGAAGGAGCAATCCCGGCCAGAGCCGGCGCAACATGGGACCGGCGTTTCACGCTTCAGTATGACGGTGATCTGAACGGCCTCACAATCGGTGCCGCAGGCCGGGGAATGAAACGCGAGATTCGCGATGGGCTGCCGGCCTCTCTTACCGCCACGCTCCCCGCCCTGTGGCGTGGACAGCGGCGCGTCTGTGTTCCACATCTTGGCCTCTGCGAGGAGGATGCGCTGCAAAGCGCCGCCTTCCGGTTCACTCCTCCTGTCGCCGCGACCACCTGCGCAATGTGGTCGTCGTTTTCTCCGCCATAACCGGAGCACACTTTCGTGGCGAACGCGAATGAACGTATATTTAGGTAACAGATGCCTTTCATAGCAGGATGGAAGCCCCATCTGATGACTCAGGATTGCAATCGCCGCCCGAAACCGGTCTCATGGCCCAGCGCCGTTTGAGCGAACATAAGGCAGGAATAGCTTGGAACAGATGCTGTGATTAACAATTTTGGACGCAATCTGGCCCTCTGGGTCTGTGTCATCGTGCTCCTCCTCCTGCTGTTCAATATGTTTCAGCCAGGCAGCGTCCAGCATGCGACCGAGCAGTTGCCCTATTCGGATTTCGTCGCGGATGTTGATCAGGGTCGTGTCCGTTCCGTCACCATCCAGGAACACAATGTCGCCGGCAAACTGACCGACGGTACTGCGTTTGAAACCTATGCGCCTGATGACCCGCGGCTTGTGTCGCGTCTCACCGATAAGGGTGTGGAGGTGATCGCCAAGCCGCTTGAGGCTGAGGGAAATCCTTTCCTCCGTTACCTGCTGAACTGGTCGCCGTTCCTGGTTCTGATCGGTCTGTGGTTCTTCATGATGCGTCAGATGCCATCCGGAGGGGGCCGGGCCATGGGCTTCGGTAAATCCCGGGCCCGGATGCTGACCGAGAAGCAGGGCAGGGTCACATTCGCCGATGTGGCCGGTATCGACGAAGCCAAGGCTGAGCTTGAGGAAATTGTCGAATTTCTGAAGGACCCGCAGAAATTTACCCGTCTCGGTGGTAAAATTCCGAAAGGCGTCCTGCTGGTTGGCCCTCCTGGCACTGGTAAAACGCTCCTGGCGCGTGCCATTGCCGGTGAAGCAAATGTGCCGTTTTTCACGATCTCCGGTTCGGATTTCGTCGAGATGTTCGTTGGTGTCGGCGCTTCCCGTGTCCGCGACATGTTTGAGCAGGGTAAGAAAGCTGCCCCCTGCATTATCTTTATCGACGAGATCGATGCGGTCGGCCGCCACAGAGGTGCAGGTCTCGGCGGCGGCAACGACGAGCGTGAGCAGACACTCAACCAGATGCTTGTCGAAATGGATGGTTTCGAGAGCAATGAAGGTGTGATTCTGATCGCCGCCACGAACCGTCCGGACGTTCTTGATCCGGCCTTGTTGCGCCCGGGCCGCTTCGACCGGCAGGTCGTGGTGCCCAATCCGGACGTCAATGGCCGTGAACAGATCCTGCGCGTCCATATGCGCAAGGTGCCGCTCGCGTCTGACGTCGATCCAAAAGTCATTGCGCGCGGAACGCCAGGCTTCTCCGGTGCGGATCTGGCCAATCTCGTCAATGAGGCGGCTCTGCTTGCGGCCCGACAGGGGAAGCGTACCGTCGCCATGAGCGAGTTCGAGAACGCTAAGGACAAGGTGCTGATGGGCACGGAGCGGCGTTCACTGGTCATGAGTGAGGATGAAAAGAAGATGACCGCCTATCATGAAGGCGGCCACGCTCTCGTTTCCATTCTGACACCAGGAACGGACCCGGTCCATAAAGCGACCATCATCCCGCGCGGCCGTGCGCTGGGTATGGTGATGAGTCTGCCGGAAGGTGACCGCTATTCGAAGAGTAAATTCAAATGCCTGGCGGAACTTGATCTCGCTATGGGCGGCCGTGCGGCTGAAGAAATTATCTTCGGATCGGAGAATGTCTGTACCGGTGCTTCAGGTGACATCAAGATGGCGACCGATCAGGCCCGCCGCATGGTTACCGAGTGGGGCATGAGCGAGAAGCTCGGAATGATCGCTTATGGTGATAACGGTCAGGAGGTTTTCCTTGGTCACTCTGTCACACAGAGCAAGAATGTCTCGGAAGAAACAGCCCGTGAAATTGATGCCGAGGTCAAAAAGCTCATTGATGCCGCCTATGTCCGTGCGCGTACATTGCTGATCGACCATATTGACGAACTGCATCGTCTGGCCGAAGCGTTGCTTGAGTATGAAACGCTCAGTGGTGAAGAGATTCGTCAGGTTCTGCGTGGTGAGCCGATTGAGCGCGTTGAGGTTGACGATGCCATGCCGGAGAACCGCCGCTCATCTGTTCCCCCGGTGATCGGAAAGCCCGGCGGCCGACCGGTTCCCCCGCTGGAGGGCGCGTCCGCACAGCCCGGCTGAGGGCTGATAATCCGGAACAGGCGGGAGCAGTTATGCTCCCGCCTTTTTTATGGTGTTTCGATATTTTGTAACCGGGAGGCGGAACCGGGTTCTGCCCTGCCTGGTACGACGGTTATTTGTTTTAACAAACCGGGATCAAAGGGACTGTGTCCCTTTGTGGGGTTCGGGGCAAAGCCCCGAGAAGCCTCCACACCTAAATATTTGCAAAGTATACAAACGCCTTTTTTTGCGGCCTCGGGGAACAGAGTAAATGATGAACAGTCCGAGACTGATCGAGCCTGCAGGACTGCTGTATGGGAGTGACGCCGGTGACGCGATCCGTGAAGGCATTGCTCTGCCGCTCGCTGGCGGAAAATGCGCCTTCACGATCGCAACACTGATTGAAGGTGAAACGACGACAGCCCCCATACCTGTCGACCGCATCCCGGCCTCCTGGCACGAGGAACTGGCCGTCGTCACACATCTGCCGCCGGCAGCCGGTCTCGAACCAGACCCCATGGTGATGGGAATACTGAACGTCACTCCGGACAGTTTCAGTGATGGCGGAAATTATACTGACGCTGAGCACGCGGTCCGGTGCGCCCGGAACATGATGGCAGCCGGAGCCGGTATCATTGACCTGGGCGCCGAAAGTACCCGTCCTATGGCGGAAGTTGTCACGCCGGAGGAGGAATGGCGGCGGCTGGCTCCTGTGCTCGCCGAAATATGCGGGCAGGGTGTTTCCATCTCGGTTGACACCCGAAACGCCAGAACAATGGAAGCAGCGCTGGATGCCGGAGCTGCTCTGATCAACGACGTCTCCGCGCTGACATATGACCCTGACGCGCTCCCTCTTCTCGCGGAGAGGTCGTGTCCGATGATTCTGATGCATATGCGCGGTACCCCGGAGACAATGAACGACCTTACTTCCTACAGAGATGTCGCGGCTGATGTCGTTCGGGAACTCGCTGTTCGTATTGAGAGTGCCTTACGTGCAGGCATTTCTAAAGACAGGATCATGATTGATCCCGGAATCGGCTTCGCGAAGGATGTGAAGCAAAACTGCGAGTTGCTGCGTCGTCTCCCGATTTTCGCAAATCTTGGCTGCCGGCTTGTTCTGGGAACCTCCCGTAAACGCTTCATCGGCACGCTGACCGGCGTCAGCCAGGCGTCGCAGCGTGATCCCGGCACCGTTGCAAGTTCACTGCCTGGTCTGTGCCTGCCTGGAACAGTGCTGCGTGTACATGATTATGCTGCAATGCTTCAGGCGCTCCGCGTATGGGAAAGCTGTTTCTTTTCGTAACCGGGTTCAGTCGCCGGAAAGTCAGATCATGTAATCAATCGGGGGAAGCGTCTGATCCATCGTCAGAGACGGCAGCTCCAGAAGGCGTGTTCCGACGCGTTTAGCAGGATTTCCTACCACCGTCGTATAAGGCGGTACGGCTTCCAGAACGATCGATCCCGCGCCAACCTTGGCTCCCTCGCCAACTTCAATATTACCCAGAACCTTGGCGCCCGCGCCAATCAGAACCCCACGCCGGATTTTCGGGTGCCGGTCCCCCGCGTGCTTGCCGGTTCCACCCAGTGTCACTCCCTGCAGCAGGGAAACGTCATCCTCAATGACGGAAGTCTCGCCGACGACGATTCCCGTGCCATGATCGAACAGAATCCGACGCCCAAGCACAGCCGCCGGGTGGATATCGACAGCAAACAGTTCGGATGCCCGACTTTGAAGATGCAGTGCCAGATGACGGCGGTTGCAATGCCAGAGCCAGCTCGCAACCCGGTAACACTGTATCGCGTGAAATCCTTTGAAGAACAGAAACGGTGTAACATAGTCAGGACATGCCGGATCGCGCTCCCGGATCGCCCGGAGATCCGCCGCGCCTGCACATACCGTTTCCGGCAAGGCGTCATAACACTCCAGAACAAGGCCGGTCAGATCTTCCCGGCTCACGAAGTGGTCGCCCAGCTTTCGCCCGATCATGGCCGCCAGCGCCATGGCGAAGTTGTCATGATTGCTGATACCGGTCGCCAGCAGGCCCATTACCAGCGGATCGCAACAGACCTGGGACTCGATAACCATCTGAGTCCAGAGCGATTTCAGATTAACCGGAAGGGCAGGATTATCCGACAGCTGCGGCATAGTGAAAACCGTATTCTGATGTTGTGAGGTTCCCGCCTGAAGCGCTGTGATCACCATCGCAGTCTGTATGGCAGGGAATATCGTCACATACGACGAGAGATCAGACTCTACAGAGCAGACATCTCTGCGGCAATCTCCGGGATGTGCCAGGCGCTGTTTCCGTCCCGGTTATGCATAATCTCCGGGGCATGTTCGATCACATGACCGGGCAGACATGAACAGTTTCGCAGTCAGGGTGCCCGATACAGGCCCAGAAACATGTCCACAGCACTTGTGGCGATGTGCTCAATTTCGGCTTCCGACATATCGACCGGCAACTGAAGGCGCCGGCGCATTGCAATGCGCGTCTGACAGAGCGCAAAAAACTGTTCGGCGGCAAAGACCGGGTCATCTGTTCTGAGCTGACCTCTGGAACTCTGCTCAGTCAGCCATTTTGCCAGCGTCCCGATTGCCACTGCCGGTCCGTTTTCCCAGAATGTCTGCGCGAGCAGAGGGAAATGCGCGGCTTCAGAGACAACAATCCTGTACAGCATCAGCGCTGTCGGAGACGTCATCAGAGCAATGATCGCACGGCCGACATCAATCAGTGTTTCACGGGGAGGCAGATCTTCGCGGACGGAACGGAAGGCATGAGGAAGTTCCTGACATGCTTTCCGCCTGACAAACGCAGCAAAGAGTGCAGCTTTGCCATCGAAATAATTATACAGCGTGCCTTTGGAGACGCCCGCGCGCCTGGCTATGAGGGACATGCTTGCTCCCTCATAGCCGAACTCAGCGAAAATCTCACCCGCACCCGTCAGAATCTGCTGGCACTTGGCGGTCATATCGTCCGCAGATGCAGCTGTGTCGTCCCTGTCCGAAGTCAGGGGACAGGTCAGATTATTTTTCGCGTCCCCGTTTCCGGAGCCTTTGGGTTTCATACCATCCTCTGTGTCTGACTTCGTTCCGAGATTGACGACCGGACGAAAGCCGATAGGTTTGCATGCTGACCGATCGGTTCGGTCAGCGTCAAGGACGGATCAGAATACCTCCGGAAACTGCCCATGTCAGATACGGAGAGGAATGGCAGACAGGATGGATTTTCCATTCTGTCATCCGCCCGGCGGTGACAGCGGTACCGGAGAGGAAGCATGGCAGGGACGTCGATTGTGAGAGGCGGAAGGTGAGAACAGTAAAGTCTAAGTGGGTTCTGACCGGGCTTGCCATGCTTCTTTCGGGCTGCGCCGTGGGACCGAATTACCAGAAACCGCAGACATGGACGCCGCCACGATGGCGGTCCACTCTGACGGCTGATCAGAAAACCGCCAGCATCACAGTGCCTGACGCGCCTGATGCTGAGTGGTGGAATGTGTTCCACGATGCAGAGCTTTCGTCACTTGAACAGCGGCTCGCCTCGCAGAATCTGGATGTCCAGCGGGCTGCCGAGCAACTGGCCCAGAGTCGGGCGCAGCTTGTCCTTGCCGGCGCTGAGCGGTTTCCCGGCCTCAGCGCCAACGGGTCCTATGCCCGTAACCAGTACAGCACGAAGACGCTTCAGCGGATCGTATCCCGTATCGGTGAAAGTACGGGAGGCGGTGTCGGGGAACTGCTGAATCAGTCGGCCAGCAATGCGAGTATTCCGTTGCTTGATCGCTGGCGGGATGGGCTCGATGCGACCTGGGAGGTCGATCTGTGGGGGCGGGTGCGTCGTCAGTATGAGGCGGCACAGGCCTATCTTGATGAAAGCGGCGAGCAGCGGCGTTCACTGCTGATTGCGCGTGAGGCGGATCTGGCGAGCGATTATATGATGCTCCGGGGTCTGCAGGAGCGTCTTCGAGTGATGCGCGCCAACCGGGACGATGCGGAGAAAATGCTGGCGCTGAGCACGGCGCGATATCAGGCTGGTCTTGTCAGCGAGCTTGACGAGCAGACTGCCCGTTCGCAGGTCGAGGCCATATCGGCGGATATTCCGCAGCTGGAACAGCAGGTTACTTTGCAGATCAATGCGATCAGCCTGCTGATGGGGTCGCCGCCAGGCACCCTGACTGCCGAACTGTCATCGACGGCTGCCATTCCTCCGGTTCCACCCCGCGTTCCTGTCGGGATTCCATCGGATCTTGCGCGGCGGCGCCCCGATATTCGTGCTGCGGACGCCCAGCTTCATGCGGCGACGGCTGAAGTGGGGCAGGCTGAGGCGGATTTCTATCCCAAGGTCACGATCGACGCGAGTTTTGGCTTTCAGTCCCTGTCGTTCCGCGACATGGGATTCTGGAACGCGCGGGCCTGGAATGTCGGGCCATCTATTACGCTCCCGATTTTTCAGGGGGGGCGTCTGTCGGGGCAGCTTGAGCTGAAAAAGGCGGCGCAGAAAGACGCCGCGATTGCCTACCGCAAGACGGTATTATCTGCGTGGAAGGACGTTGATGATGCACTGACGGTGTATTCGAAGGATCAGGCCCGGCGGGAAGAATTGTCTGCGCAGGTGGGCACCAACCGTCGATCTTATGTACTGGCGTCGGAGCAGTATCGTCACGGGATGACGAATTTCCTCAATGTGCTCGATTCTGAGCGCCGTGTGCTGC
>NZ_WOTB01000028.1 GCF_011516835.1 Acetobacter musti
GAGACCGAAGGCGTGACACTGGGGAATATCCATGAAAGTGAACGACTTTCTGGATTTCCCAGTTCCGGAACCTCAGTACAAGATACCCATCACGAAAAGTGCGGAAGAACCTTATTTCGTGCGGAACAAGGAGCCGTCGGTCGGGCTGTTCAGCGATCTGCTGGAGGGCGGGTCGGATCTGGTGGCGGCGCTGAACAGTCAGCTTCAGGCGCTGGCGCCGCTGATCCGGTCACCGGAGGCGGTGAACGGAGAGCTGTCGACGGACGATATTCATCTGTTCGCACAGCTGCACAGCCTGTCGATCATTGCCGGAATTATTTACCCGCCTGAGGTTGAGCGGTACCGGCAGGCGATGTCGCGGCTGTCGGGCGTGGCGCTGCTGGACGAGCACGCGATCTGACCGGTTGCGGTGTTTCCCTGGCGTGGTCTGTTCAGGCGGCGTCGGGGATGAGCGCGCTCTGATCGGTGCGGGGCTGTGCGGAAGTGGCTGTGTCGCCGGGCAGGCGGCTGATGATTTTATGGCCGGCGGCTTCGAACCGGTCGGGGCCGAACAGGCTCAGGACATGGGAGCGGGCGCGGGTTCCGACATCGCCGAGACGTTCGGGATGCAGCAGCACTTTGAAGAGGGTGTCCGCGAGCGCCTGTGGGTTTTCGGGCGGAACCGTCCAGCCGGTGACATCGTCTTTCACGGAGTGCGACAGTTCGCCGACGGATGAGGCGATGACGCCGAGGCCGGCCTGCATGGCTTCATGCGCGGCGATGCAGAAGCCTTCCCGCCGGGAAGGCTGTAGGTAGAGATGCTGGCCGGCGAGGAAGGTTTCGGTGTCGCTGGTAAAGCCGTTCAGGCTGAGGCAGTCCAGGCCGTATTCCCTGATCATCTCCTGGAGTCTGTTTTCCTCTTTTCCCTGTCCACCGATGGAGATTCTGAAAGGCGGCATGTCTTTCAGGGGCAGCAGACGGAGGGCGGCGCAGAGGATGTCGTATCCTTTGGCCGGGTGGAGGCGTCCGAGCGAACCGATGCGGATGGTCTCGCCGTAACGCCAGGGGCGCGCGGGTTTTACGTCCGGTGCGGCGGAGAAGATCGGCCATGTGCTGACCCGGCTTTCGGGCAGGGAGAGGCGGCGGCGGGTGAGATCTGCGACGAAGGTGGAATCGGCGATCCAGTGGCAGGAGAGGTGCCGCATCCTTTTCAGCAGGATGAGGTTGTCCCATTTCAGCCAGGCGTTGTGCTGCCAGCTGACGACGGGGATTTTCAGCTGCCGTCCGGTGATCTGCCCCAGCAGGGTGGCGCGGGTGAGGGAGGTCCAGATATGGGTCGGGCGGAGGGCGGCGACTTCCCGCGTGAGCCATGTGGACGCGGCGATGTGGTCCTTTTCGCCGCCATCGCGGGTTCTGATGTCGAAGCCTTCGTTTCGGAACCATGCTTCTGCCAGGCGGTCGCGCGGGGTCAGGACGAGGAGGGTGATGCTGTGTCCGGCGTTGCGGAGGAATGCGGCGACGGGTTTCAGGCCGGCTGCCGCGCCGCCGCCTTCGAGAGAATTAATGACGTAGGCGATACGCATAAGGCACTCCGCCAGTCCGGTTTCAGGCTGGTGTTCGGGTTGCGCCGCGGCAGGTGTCGGCGGGCGCGGGTCCGGGCAAACGGGGGGCTGAGGCTGTTTCGTGCGTGAGAGTGCCTGCGGGATGTCAGCGAAATGTGCAGAAGCGTATCGAACTGTAACCCGCGCATGACATAAGACGGATCACGCAACTCTGAGACGGATTGTGTTCTCCGGCGTGAGCTCTGGACGGATGTCGTGGCGATTGCGGATCGGTCTCTTTCCCGGTGCGCCGGTTACTGGTAGAGAGCGACTGTCGCGAGAGTGGCGGAACGGTAGACGCAGTCGACTCAAAATCGACCGCCGCAAGGCATGGGGGTTCGAATCCCCCCTCTCGCACCATCCAGACCGGACAGGTTATGACAGTTACCGAAGCCCCCGCCGTAAGTCGTCTCCGCAAACCGGACGTTCGCCCCGCCAATCCGGATTTTTCTTCCGGGCCATGCGCCAAACGGCCGGGCTGGACGGTTGAGGCGCTGTCTGGGGCGCTTCTTGGCCGGTCGCATCGTTCGCCTGAGGGGCGGGCGCGGCTGAAAGAGGTGATTGACCGCTCGGCGCGGGTTCTGGGGATGCCGGCGGCCTGGCGGCTGGGCATTGTTCCGGGGTCGGATACGGGCGCGGTGGAGATGGTGCTGTGGTCCCTGCTGGGGAGCCGGCCTGTCGATGTTCTGGCGTTCGAGAGTTTTTCCGCGACCTGGGCGAACGATATTACGGCGCAGCTTCAGCTCGATGCGCGGGTGCTGAAGGCGGAGTACGGTCAGTTGCCCGATCTGTCGCAGGTGGACTGGTCGCGGGATGTGGTTCTGGCGTGGAACGGGACGACGTCGGGCGTGCGGTTTCCGGATGATGCGGCGATTCCGGCGGAGCATGACGGGCTGGTGATCTGTGACGCGACGTCGGCGGCGTTTGCGATGGATCTGCCGTGGGAGAAGCTCGACGTTGTGACCTGGTCCTGGCAGAAGGCGCTGGGGGGCGAGGCGGCGCACGGGATGCTGGCGCTGTCGCCGCGGGCGGTGGCGCGGCTGGAGGCCGGTCCGGCGCCGCGGCCTTTGCCGAAGGTGTTCCGGCTGACCGCGAAGGGAAAGCTGATCGAGGGGATTTTTAAGGGCGACACGATCAACACGCCGTCGATGCTGTGTGTTGAGGATGCGCTGGACAGTCTGAAATGGGCTGAGAGTGTGGGCGGGCTTGCGGCGCTGAAGGCGCGGAGTGCGGCGAATCTGGCGGTGCTGACGACGTGGGAGGCGGCGTCGGACTGGGCGACGTTCCTTGCTGAGGATGCGGCGGTGCGGTCGGGGACATCCATCTGCTTCCGGATTACGGCGCCGTGGTTTGTGGCGCTGGATGCGGAGATGCAGGCGAAGGCGGCGAAGCGGATTGCCGGTCTGCTGAACGATGAAGGTGTGGCCTACGATATTGCGAGCTATCGCGATGCGCCGCCGGGTCTGCGGATCTGGGGTGGGGCGACGGTGGAGACGAGCGATATCGAGGCGCTGCTGCCGTGGCTGGACTGGGCGGAGGCTGAGGTCCGGGCGGAGTTTACGCGGTAGGGGCAGCGCTGCCGGTGTGGCTGGCCGGGGGTTTACGGAGCGACTTTCTGAGTGACTGCTGATGAGAATGGTGCCCCGGATGCAGGCGTAACCGGCGGTGAGCCTGTGTCGTCCGGTCTGGCGCGGCGGTTTTCCGCGCTGGCTTTTTCGCTGGTTTCCTCAATCGGGCCGCTCATGGTCTGCTCCGTGCCGGGCGCGTTTATTATGGTCTGGTATCAGTGCCATATCGGGCTGTTTCCGGCTTTTATCGGTCATGCGAGCCTCTGGGCGATGCTGGCTGTCAGTGTGGTCAGCGTTGTTCTGTATGCCCTGCTGCTGATGTACGGGATGGTGGCTGGTTTCTGGCTTTATGCGCTGCCTGTCCTGTTCCGGCGGCAGTGGTGGCATATTCATGAGACACCTGAGGAGCCGCCGGCGGGACGCGCGAGCGGAGGGTTCTGGCGGACGCTGAAGTCGGATGGCGCATGGCGGGCGTGGGTGCGGTCCGCTGTGTCTCTGGCTGTTATTCTGGGTTTTGTGGTGCTGATGACAGTGGAGAATGCGGCGCTGCACCATATGGCGTTACCGCATTTCGGCGTGGCCGCGCGGGCTCCGGCGCGGACACAGGCGGAAGGTCTGTCCGGCGTTATTCCGGCGGTTCTGGCTGTTCTGACCATTCTGACGCAGTCCCGTTTGCTGGCGGTGTTTATCGGCAATCTGCTGGCCTGCTGGGTGGCGACGCTGATCTGGAAGCAGCTTGCGGGGCTGGCTCCCGGTGGGCCGGTCTGGTCGCTGAGAGACTGTGTGCCGGTAATGCGGCGGCAAAAGCGGCTTTACTGGTATGCGGCGCTGGTGATCGTGGTGCTGCTGAGCATCGTGACGCGGGTGCTGGTCGAGCTGGCTCCTTTCTGGGGGTTGCTGTCCGGCGCTGTCGGTTCCGCGCTGTTTCCCGTCTGTCTGTGGTGGGGAAGCAGTCTCGCGCTGCCGAGAGCACTGCCGCCTGTACAGCCGGTGCATAATGTCGTGTCGCTGAAGGGCGTGGAGCTGTTTTTGTGGATCTGTATTTCACTGTTCATGCTGTTTTTCTTCATGCTGATCGGGGCGCTCAACGGCGATGACCAGAGCAGTGTTGAACTGCTCGTTTATTTTGGATTCTGTGGTTTCATAACACTGTGGATTGTCGACGCGTTTCCGTGGCGCAGGCGACGGCAGGCTGCTGCTCTGCTGCTGATTCCGGCCTCGGTATGGTTTGTCATGCTTGTGCTGCTGCCAGGGGTGGGGCCGCGCATGGCGCGTCAGTTCATCTCGGTGCTGAATTTTCGCACGTCTGGTCAGGAGCAGGTGTTCGTTACCGATGAGGTGAGCGACCGCATTACCGGGTTGCTGGATGCGTACAGAACGCCGGGTCCGGAGGTGTGTACGACGAGCGTGGGCGGGCGTTCGTTCCGGTCGGTTTCCGTGCGGGTTAACGGCGTGCGTATGCCGCTGGTGGTGTTGTGGAATGACGGGAGTGACAAAAGGGTTATCGGGTTCGACCGGGAGATGGCGCGTCCGGTTCCGTTCGATTTTCCGGCTGTTTCCGTTGATGCGGCCAGTGTGATCGAACTGCCGTGGCGCTGGGTGGCGGGATGTGATGAGACCGCTTTTCCCACGGGTCCGGAAGTGCCGGAGAGTGATAAAAGACCCCTGTAAGGGATTTAGTTTTCAGAAACAGGGCCGGAGTTCGCGTAATGAGAATCAGCCTGTTTCAGCAGGTTTTCGGTGTTGTCTGATTGCGTATGGCGTATTGCCGTTCCGGTGTGGGTGACGGGGCGCGAACTGATAGTTTTCGGGTCGGGGCCGCTGCGCCGGGCGGTGGCCGGAGACCGGGGACGATGTGTGCCGCGTGCCGGAGGCAGGTTCTGAGGGTGGCGGTGAGGAGGCTGCGGGTCCGGGACAATGCTCCTGCAGGTTCGCGCGGGGGTGGAAAGAGGTTCCTGTCTGCTCCGAAATAATCACGAAAGAATTTCCTGTTTTCGGCGTCGAATGCGGCGTGGAGGCTCAGTTGTCTCGGGTCTCTGATGCGGCCGCCCAGCCGGAAAATCCGGAAGTGGGAAATGACGTAGACCAGGCGGTCTCTCAGCCATGAGTAATTGCCGTGTCTGTCGTAGCGGGGGACGGCTGTGTTGACCTGCCGGGCGAGGAACGCCTGAAAACGGGTGAGGCTTTCGTTTTCGCGCGGGGTGTCGAAATTCATGCTGTCCGAGAGGCGAGAGAGATTGCAGACGTCCAGAAAATCTTTTCTGATGTCGCGGTCGCGGAACAGTTTTCTCTGAAAAAGCCGGGGTCTGATGGCTGACCGGCCAAAGATATCGGACCATTTTCCGAGCATGTTCCGATAGTTGTAATAATGCGAGCCGGTAAGATCCTCATTCTGGAAGTCCGCGATCCTGCGGGTGTCGCCGCCTTTTACGCCTGTGCTGTAAAGGCTTTTTCTGACTTCGGACTGTTCTCTGAAATAACAGACGATCTCGACTGAGGAAAAATTGCGGTAAAGAAAATCCCTGAGGGCTTCGATGCTCTCTTTGCTGGTCATTCTCCGGTGAAAATGTTCGGAACTGATGATCATGGTGTCGTGTGAGCGGGCGGCCTGTTTTATTTCCGCCTCAAAATCGTCGATGAAGGTTGCGAACCACACGGCTTTGCCGGCTTCGTCGCGTACGCCTTTATCGAGGAGGTAGTCGTCGATTTCCGGCTGGAACCAGGCGCAGAGTGCCCGGTTGTTGCCCGTTTCCGCGACGTCGCTGAGCGCGACGCGGTTTTCTGACAGAGTGGCTCTGTTGGCGTAGAGCCAGTTCTGGATCGACGTTGTTGCTGTCTTTTCCGTTCCGATATGAAGAATACATCGCATGTTCTGTCATCCGGATGTCAGCCTGAACCCGGAATGACCATCCATGCCGCAGTCGCTGCGCGCCAGCGGAAGTCGGTTTCTGTATGTATCGACTGGTGTCGGTTTCTCTCGTTCGTATCAGCCTGTTTCCTGATGGCTGATTCAGGGGGTGTCCTTTGCAAATGCGTTTGGAGCGGGTTTCGGGGCTTTGCTCCGAGCCCCACAAAGGGATGCGATCCCTTTGATCCCGGTTTGTGAAAATAAATGGGACGTAGAGGCTGAAGCCTGCTCAGGGCTCCGTCTGAAAAATATATAAGAGACTGTTTTAAAATCTTAAAATGGACAAAAACTTTCATAACAAACAGACGATATTATGTTTTTGAGTCCCGATCGTCTGTTTGTCTCACCCATGATCAAAACGTGATTCATGATAAGTCTTTGATAAAATAAAAGTTTTTGGGTGCCGCCTTTTTTCAAAAAGGCGGCGTTCCCTGAAGCTTTCTGAAAACTTCATCAGAAATGTCTTTGTAATTTATCTGACGTTTCACGAGCGGGCTTTTTAAATAGTTTCTGAATATTCTTTGGAATCATGAAACCGTCCGGACGAAGCTGCTTTGGGGGATGAGAAAACAGTGAGCGTCTGAAAGATATTTTCAGGCCGGGGGAAGCTTTATATTCAGTGTCTGGCTGAGCACATCGCGAAAGGCCCTGTTTATGGCTGTCTGAGAGAAGTGAGTTCTGATCAGTCTTTTTCCGATCCCGGATTGTTTTCGCAGAAAATCCGGATTGCGGCAGGCCAGGAAGATGGCCCGGGCGAAGGTCGGGGCGTCGGTGGCGAGGCAGTCTCTCTGATCGTCGTGCAGGGGGAGGCCTTCGGCGGCGACGGGGGTCATGATGACGGGGACGCCGCGTGCCCAGCTTTCGAGGATTTTGCCCTTGATTCCGGCGCCGAAGCGCAGAGGGGCGATGGTAAGGCGGGCGTCGGCGAAGATGTGCCGGATGTCGGGCTCGTATCCGCCGATGACGAGGCCGGGGCGGGCGAAGCTCAGCACTTCGCCGGTGATGGCGGACCCTCTGACGGTGATGGTGAGGCCGGGATCGAGCTTTTGCAGGACGGGGACGATGGCGTCGGCGAGCCAGCGGACGGCGTCGATATTCGGGGCATGGCCGAAATGGCCGAGGAAGACGATGTTGCTGCGGGTGTCGGGCGTGTAGCGGGTGGCCGCGACTTTCAGGGCCCAGGGAATTGTCACGACTTTTGCTGTGGGCAGGGCTTTTTGCAGGGAGCCGGTCTCTGGCGGAGAGTGGGTGATGACGAGATCGGCGCGCCAGGCGGCCATGCGTTCGCGCATTTCGCACTGCATGGCGAGATGTTTCAGTTCCGGGCGTTTTTCGACATCGGCCTGCCGTGCGAGGCGGATATGGTCGAGATCGGCGACGGACCAGATGATCCGGGTCATCGGGCAGAGGCGGCGGATGAGCTCCAGATAGACCGATGCATTGCTGAGACGGTGGAGATAGATGACGTCGAAGGCGTTGCCCGCGTTGCGGAGGATGGCTTCGACTGTGTCCCATAAGGGGGGCTGGAAGACGGTGATGCCGGCTTTTTCCAGGGCTCTGGTGCGGAGCTGACTGTCAGGGCATGGGAGAGAGGGAGCGAAGGCGACGCGGAAGCCGAGAGTCCGCAGGGCCTGCACGTGGGAGAGGATGGCGACGGAGCCGGCGTCGCGGTTGCTGTCGGGGAGGCTGTCGTCGATGACGAGGACCTGCGGCGCTTCGTCATCCTGTTCGTGTTCGTTGCGGCGTTTTCTGTGGCTGATGCGGCGTCTGAGGAGGCCTGCGGAGTCTTCCGCGTCCTGTCGGCGGATTTCGGCGATGCAGGACTGAAAGAAGGCGAGGGCTTCGGTGCGTTTGCGGTCGCCCTGCAGGCCTTCTGTGGCACGGGTGACGGCGGCGCGGAGGGCGTCGTCCAGGCCGCGTGAGGAGGGGAGAAGACGGGGGCCGCCGGGGAAGGGGATGTCGAGATCGGTGATGATTTCGATGGTGTGGCCGGTCAGCGGGCCGGGCCGGGAGGAAAACAGGAAATCGAAGCCGTAACGTCCGTGGCCGAGGCCGGCGTTGCGGAGGTCGGGGCGGAAGGCGTTGGCTTTCACGAAGGCGATCTGCTCGCCGTCCAGCATGATGCGGAGGCCGACGGCGCGGTCGGGGCGGTCTTCGTCGCGGACCCAGCCGGCGATGCGGGTGTGGTCGAGCATGTCGAGCGCGCCGGTGATACCGGCGGTCACGCCGCCGATGGCGGCGACGGAGGGGACGAAGCGCGGGGCGCCGGCGGCGGAGCTGCCGTCGGGGAGGCGGACATCGATCAGGGTGAGGTCGTTATCGGGGAGGCCGTCGGGCCAGATATGGCTGAAGGCGCAGCAGCCGTCGCTGTGGCCCGGAATGATCAGATCCTCGCGCCAGGATTCGGCGGGGAGGGTGGCGACTTCGATGCCGTTGCGCAGGATGCGGACGGGGACGGGACTGAAGGGATCATCCTCGTTTCTTGCCCAGCCTTCGACGGAAAGCTGGTCGAGTTTGTCGACATAGGCGCTGATGTTCGGGACGGGACTTTCCGGGTGGGTGGGCCGGGAAAGTCTGTCCGGTTTTGTCTTTTCGCGCACGATTTGCGGGGATCAGGCGGCTTTCGCGCGGGCGCTGGTCTGGCTTTCACGCACTCTGAAGCATTCGTTGCCGGTCAGGGCGATCCGGCGCGGGAGGCCGAAGACGAAGCGGCGGGTTGCGGGGCGGTCGCCCGGTTTGTCGGCAGGCCTGTCCGGGAGGACGGAGCCGATGAAGGTTTCGTCCATGAAGACGTCGAGCGCGGGGGCATCCGTCGCGCCGTGGGGCAGAGTGACATGGCCTTCGATGCTGCGGGCCGTGATGCTGTCGATATGGATGGTGACAGCGCTGTTTGTGGTGCCTACGGACTCGGGAAGGGCCAGGCGGGCGCGGATATGTTCGAGCGTAGCGCCGTCTTCGAGGCGGGGGGCGCAGTATTGCGCGGGTTCCGGCTCATGATCGGGCCAGAGTTCCGCGAAGGAGGCGGCGTTGTGGAACATGTTGCGGCTGTGGTCGTCCACGAAGCTTTCCGACGGGGCGCCTTCGGCGAGGAGGACGTCGTGGGTTTCGAGTTCGACGTGGAAATATTCGAGGGTTTCTCCGGTTTCGCCCCGGCGGATGGTGGTTCCGTTGAGGAGACAGTGGGCCGGAATAAGGTAGCCGTCGATGAACATGGCGTGCAGGGGCGAGACGGTGAGGTCGCGGCGTGGCAGGGCGTTTCCGAGGGAGCCTTTTGTGAAGACGACGGGGATGAGATCCGGATTGCCGCGGGCGAAGCGGCCGTCATAGGAGCGGTAGCCGATCCAGCGGATGGGGCGCAGGGCGCCGGAGGCGGTGCGGACGTGGTCTCCGGTTTTCAGGTCTTCGACGGGTGTTTCGCCGGTTTCGGTGGCGATGAGGGTGCCGCGGCAGTAACAGGGGGCGGGGGCGCCGTAATCGATCCGGGTCGATCCGTCGGAAGCCGCGCTCACGCTGAAGCTGCCGCTGTAATCGCCGAGCAGGGCGATCTGTCTGGTGACGTCGCCTTCTGTGATTGTCAGGATGTTATCGGCTCCGACGGAGATCTGCTGTGAGCCGGAGCCGGCGTATTTCAGGTCGGTCACGTCGATGGTGCCGGAGGTGTATGTGATGCCGCCGGTGATGATGGTCCCGGTGCTTATACTGAGAAGACCGCCATGGAGGACGATATTGTTCAGTGTGGCGCCGCTGGCGGCGTAGACAGCGCCGTCCTGATCGATGGTTGTGTGGATGGCGGTTGCGCCGGATTCCACGGTTTCCGTCGAAATGGCATTGAGCTGATAGTAGCCGGAGCCATATGGATTTATGACCCACGGGTTGGATATGCCGTCCATAACCGTATCGACGGCCGTGCCGCCGGACAGAATGGTCTGGGTGGACGGCACCGCGACGGTATCGTCGATCATTCCGAAGGAGATGGTGGATGTAAAATGGGCTCCGTACGATGTCCCGCCGGCATAGATGATCTGGGAGGCTCCCGAGATTTCTGAGTTGCTGGCTATTGATCCGCACATCGCGTTATAGCTGTTGCCGTAAACGCTCTGCCGGCCGCCTTCGATGGTGGAGTTGTATGAATTTCCGCCGGCGTCGACGATTTCGTTGCTCCAGAGATCGATGGTTGCGCTGTATGAGCTTGCACCGCTCTCATCGACGAGAATATCGCTGCTGACGTCTGCGGCGAGGATCGTGTAACCGGCGACTGCGTTTGTGACGGTTCCGTAGATATCTGCTTCGGTCGGGGTATCGCTGACAACGGCGGGAAAGGGTTGTCCTATGGTGATGCCTGAAACGGTTACGCCGGGCGCGAAAGCGATGGTGGTGTGGGACGGCATGACGAAGTTGCTGGTGTCCTCGGTGACGATCCGGCTCGCGGTAATGCCGGGAGGGCTGCCAGCGGCGAATGAGAGGGTGGTTCCGCCATCGCTTCCTGATGTCAGTTCAAAGGTCGAGTAGCTGTATGTGGCGCTGCCGAGACTGACGGAGCCGGCGACGCTGCCGTCGGGGCTGAGGATGTCCAGCGTGTTTCCGGACACCAGTTTTGTCGTCATGCCGGACTGCCAGTTCAGCGAGGCGAGTTCGATTTTGTCTCCGGGGCTGAAATCGGTGATTGCGCCGGGCAGGGCTGATGCGTCGGAGACGACCAGGGTGCCGCTGTAGCCGGACATGAAATCGACGGTGGCGGAAGCAATCTGTGCCGGATCGCTGACGAGAAGGGTGCCATTGGTGACGCAGAGCGTGCCCGAAAAGGCGGACAGGACCGGTCCGGCGCCGGTGAGGTCGAGTGTGGAGGTTCCTTCCTGGACGATCATGCCCGCGCCGGAGATGGTTCCGGTGTCCAGCTTCGCCGGGCCGGTGAAGACCAGCGACGCGCCGCTGTCGATGGTGATGTTTCCGGCGAGGGCGGTGTCGTCCGTGGCGACGAACGAGCCGCCGCTGACGACGTGAACGTCTGCGCCGGCGTTCAGTGTCGTTCCGAAGGCGAAGCCGCCGGAGGAGAGGGTCTGGAGACCGCCGGAGGAGACGGTGATGGCCGAGACGATGCTGTCGGTGACGGTCTGCGTCCCGCCGGACAGGATGGTGCCTGAGGTTGCGGCGGTGCCGGACGTTCCGCATTCGAAGACGGTCTGTGTTCCGCCGTTTCCGATGGTGAAATGGCTGTCTGTTCCGCCTTAGCTTATGGATTCGCTGCTGCTGGTGATGACCGTGCCGGTGGCGGCTGTGCCGGGGCCGATGGAGAGGGTCGCATTCGCCGGAATGTGGAGGCCGGATACTGTGGTGCCGGAGCCGGGTGAGATGACTCCGCCGCTCATGGACAGGCCTGTCAGGTCGGCGTCCGTGACTGTGCTGTAATCGCCGGAGCTGGCGAAGATGACGGAGCCGCCATTTCCGATGGTGACGTCTTCCAGTGTCGCGCCGCTGTGCATGGTCAGGGACGTGCCGCTTTCGACCAGCGAGCTGACGAGGTGGCTGTCTTCGCTGAGGATGACGGCGGTGTATTGTGAGAACTGCCCGGAGGTGATGGTGCCGTTTCCGAGGCTGATCCGTGCGCCGCTGGCGACCATGCTGTGAATGGCGCCGCCATTGTCGATGGTGGCTGAGAAGGCGCTTCCGGAGAGAGTGTCGATGGTTCCGCCGTCGACATTCAGGGTGGACGAGGTCACGGCGGCGGAGCTGACGGTGCCGCCCTGATCGACGGTGAGCTGTCCGGCGGTGACGGAGGCTGATTTCTCGGTGCCGCCGGAGAGGACGTGTTCGAAAGCGGTCGGGGTATTATAGCCGGAGGGGTAGCCGTAGAAGGAGGAGCCGAGGACGACGGTGCCGGAGGCGAGGCCGGCGACTTCGAGCGTGCCGCTGAGAACGTGGACACCGGAAACGGAGCTGTCCGGGCCGACGAGGGCGGTTGAGCCGTCGTAAATCACGGATGGTACGCTCGAAGATGATGTGTCTCCGGTCGTTTTCAGTAATATTCGGTTAATAATGAGAAACGCTTTTGTTATCCGGGAAAACAGCGGCTGTTCTGTTGATGAAGTGATGTTTTTCCGGTGAAATTTTCGGATGATGACCGGAATGATGCCGGGAGGACGGCATCGGTTACCGGGGATGTGCGGTCGTGGTCACCAGGGGATCCTGCCCGATAATGGCGCAGCTGTGATCCTGGAGCTCCTCGGCTGAGGCGCGGTTCTGGCGGGCGGGATCGGCGACATCGTCGAGGAGCAGAAAGCCCTTAGTGTTGTCGGAGAATGTTTCGGGGACGACGGCGAGGGTGTGGTGGCCCATCTCATGTTCGGGATCGCGGAGCGAGCGGGCGAGCAGGAGAAAGGGTTTTACGCCGGTGATATCCGGTGTGTTGATGCGCATGGCGCGGTAGGGGTGGCCGAGCAGCGGAGCGGGAAGCGGGGTCCAGGTCGTTCCGACGGCGCTGCGCATATAATAAAGAGCGACTTTCACGTCGGGCCGGATGCATTCGACATGGATGTGGAGCTGGTTCTGTGAGCGGCCGTCCTGCGAGTTGATGGCCAGGGCGACATCGCCGCGTGGCAGGCGCACGCCGTAGCCTTCGCCGACGCGGGAGACCTGTGTCCAGGCGTGGGCGAAGTAGTCCGGGGTGGCGGGGTCGCGGAGGGACGAGGCTTCCATGCCGGGGGTGCGGTCGGTCGGGATCAGCAGGTATTGCGACCGGCCTTCGATGCTTTTCAGGACGGCGATCCGGTGCGGCATATCGAGGACGGTGCAGGGGCCTTTGCCGGGGGGTGTTCCTGTGCTGCTGTCTGAGGCGTTACCTGGGGCGGCGCTGCCCGTTCCGGTCTGTAGCGGGACGCAGCGTTCGTGGACGATATGCCACAGGGCGTCCGGGTTTTTCGCGTGGGCGGCTGTTGCGGCTGTCAGGGCGAGGCAGGCGCCCGCGAGAAGGTGTCGCAACATGGTCGGTTCTGGCTCCGTTTTCGCGAATGGGGTCCGTGACGACCGGTATTGTTGCATATCCTCATCGGAATCGTCACCGCTGGCGAGTGGCGATTCAGGAGGATGCGCAGGCCTTTTCGCCACGGATCAGCCGGGTCCATTCCTCGCGCAGGACGGCGTCTGCTTCGGCCATGCCGGTGTTCAGTCCGAGCTGGCGGAGGCTGGTGACGCCGTATTCGCGGATGCCGCAGGGGACGATTCCCTCGAAGGCGGAGAGGTCGGGATCGACGTTCAGGGAGATGCCGTGCCAGCTGACCCAGCGTGTGACGCGGACGCCGAGGGCGGCGATCTTGGCTTCGGTTCCGGTGCGCGGATCGACGACCCAGACGCCGACGCGGCCTTCGCGTCTTTCGCCTTTCACGCCGAAGCGGGCGAGGGTGGCGATGAGCCAGTTTTCGAGAAAGCAGACATAGGCGCGCAGATCGCGGGCGGGGACGGGGCCGTGTTCGCGCTGGAGGTCGAGCATGAGATAGGCCACGCGCTGTCCGGGGCCGTGATAGGTCCACTGGCCGCCGCGACCGGCGGGGTAGGTGGGGTAGCCGCGCGGATTGAAGAGATCGCTGTCTTTTGCCGATGTGCCGGCGGTGAAGAGCGGGGGGTGTTCGAGAAGCCAGATTCGTTCCCGGGCTTCATGGGCGCGGATGTCGCGGACGGTCTGTTCCATCCGGGCGATGGCGAAGGGGTAGGGGACATATCCGGCGGATCGCTCCCACAGGACGGGGCGGATGCCACCGTCTGCGTCGCCTTCCGGGACCGGACGAAATTCTTCTTCGCGAATCGTGAGTTCTGCCGTTGCGGCCTGATCGGTCATGGGTTATACGCCCCTCCACTCCTCCGGTATCGCTCAGATGATGCCGGTTGTCACGGGCGGCCGTGGCGGAATGGTAGACGCGCAAGCTTGAGGTGCTTGTGGGGGAAACCCTGTGGAAGTTCGAGTCTTCTCGGCCGCACCAGTGATCCTTTTTCAGGATTAAAGTCTGTAAAATAATACGCTGTCTGTAATGCGGGACGGGGGATGATCCCCTGACCGCAGGTCAGAGCGTCGCGTCCATGGTATGTCATATATTTGCCGCGCTTTTTACGTTTTTAACCTCTAGAATGAACGGGCAGGACCGATCTACAGTCTCGCATCCGCCCGGAGTGCGCGTCTGTCGTGTAACTCCGCCTGCCGTATCATGAATGAGGGTATCATTTCGTGACAAAGCCTTTACGTAAAGCTGTTCTGCCTGTTGCCGGGCTGGGCACAAGATTCCTTCCGGCCACGAAAGCCATGCCGAAGGAAATGCTGCCTGTTGTTGACAAGCCCCTGATACAGTACGCAGTCGACGAAGCGCGTGCGGCCGGAATTGAAGAGATCTGCCTGATTACGGGGCGGGGCAAAGATTCTCTGATCGATTATTTCGATGTTGCATTTGAGCTCGAGCATACGCTGCGCGCGCGGAACAAGGTGGATGCGCTGAAGGCTCTTGAGCCGAGCAGCATCGAGGCCGGTTCCCTGATTGCGGTGCGTCAGCAGGAGCCGATGGGGCTGGGTCATGCGATCTGGTGTGCGCGCAGCTTCATTGGTGACGATCCGTTCGCCATTCTTCTGCCGGATGACGTGGTGCAGTCGGGTGTGCCGTGTCTGAAGCAGCTTGCGGATGCCTATTATGAGACGGGCGGCAGTGTGGTTGCTGTTGAGGAGGTGCCGCGTGAGCGCACCAACCGCTACGGCATTCTTAAGCCGGGCAAGGATGACGGGAAGCTCGTCGAGATCACCGGGCTGGTTGAGAAGCCGAAGCCGGAAGACGCGCCGTCAAATCTGTCGATCATCGGCCGTTATATCCTGACGCCTGAGATCATGCCGTTCCTGTCGCTTCTGGAGAAGGGCGCGGGCGGTGAGGTGCAGCTCACGGATGCGATGGCGAAGACGATCGGCAAAACGCCGTTCCATGGTCTGCGTTATGAAGGAGAGCGGTTCGATTGCGGCAACAAGATCGGCTTCCTTGAGGCACAGATCGCGTTTGCGCTCGAGCGGCCCGACCTTGCGGACGATGTCCGCGAATTTCTGAAGAAATACAGCGGAGCCGCGGCATGAGTTTCAGACATACTTTTGAGGCGACGAGCCTTCGCGAATATGACATTCGCGGCATTGTTGGCAAGACGCTGACGGTTGAGGACGCGTATGCGATCGGACGGACGTTCGCGAGCATCGTGATCGGCAATGGCGGCAAAACCGTTGTCATCGGGTATGACGGGCGTCTGTCCTCGCCGTCGCTGGAAGAGGCGCTGGTGAATGGCGCCGTGGCGTCCGGCGCGGACGTGACCCGCATTGGCCGTGGTCCGACGCCGATGCTGTATTTCGCTTCCGTAACGCTGAAGGCGGACGGGGCGATCATGGTGACGGGCAGCCACAATCCGGCGAATTATAACGGCTTCAAGATGATGCTGGCCGGCAAGCCGTTCTTCGGCGAGCAGATCAAGCATCTGGGCCATCTGTCGCATACCGGCGAAGTCGTCCCCGAGGCGAAGGGCACGGTGAAGACCATCGACATCAAAGAGCAGTACATCACCCGTCTGCTGAAAGATTACGATGGTGGCGACCGCAAGCTGAAAGTGGTCTGGGATAACGGTAACAGTGTTGCTGGCGATATCCTGAAGGATCTGCTGGTAAGGCTGCCGGGTGAGCACATCATCCTGAACGGTGAGGTGGACGGAAACTTCCCGGCGCATCATCCTGACCCGACGGTGGCCAGCAATTTGACGCAGCTGATCGATGCTGTGAAGAAGGACAAGGCTGACCTGGGCATTGCTTTTGACGGCGACGCGGACCGGATTGGTCTGGTTGACGATAAGGGCGAGATTCTCTGGGGCGATCAGATCCTGGTTCTGCTGGCGCGTGATGTGCTGAAGCAGCATCCGGGCGGCACGATCATTGCCGATGTCAAAGCCAGCCAGGTGCTGTTTGATGAGGTGAAGAAGGCCGGCGGCGAGCCGCTGATGTGGCGCACGGGTCATTCGCTGATCAAGTCGAAGATGGCTGAGACGAAGTCGCCGCTGGCGGGTGAGATGTCGGGGCACATCTTCTTTGCCGACAAGTGGTATGGCTTTGACGATGCGATTTATGCGTCGATCCGCGTGCTCGGTATTGTGGCGCGGATGAAGGAGCCGCTTTCGGCGTTCCGTGAGGCGCTGCCGCAGACGATTTCCACGCCGGAAATCCGCTTTGACTGCGACGACCATCGCAAGTTCAAGGTGATCGAGGAAGTGGCCGAGCGTCTTCGCAAGGACAGCGCGGATGTGTCCGAGATCGATGGTGTGCGCGTGAACACGCCTGACGGATGGTGGCTGCTGCGCGCTTCCAACACGCAGGCCGTGCTTGTCGCGCGCTGCGAGGGCAAGAGTGCACAGGGGCTCGAGAACCTCAAGAACGCCCTGACGATTCAGTTGGAGAAGTCCGGGCTTGAGAAGCCTGATTTCTCGGGTGAGAACGCGGGGCACTGATCTCAGTATCCTGAGTTTCAGTCTTCTGAGCGGGAGGCGTCTTGTCTGATCCGGACACCTTCCGCTCCTTTCTGGAACCCGGCCAGTGGGTGACGCATCCTGACCATCCCGAATGGGGGACGGGTCAGGTGCAGTCGGCCATTGGCTCACGGGTGACCGTTAATTTCGAGCATATGGGCAAGGTTACGATTGACGCCAGGGTTGTGACGCTGGTCATTTGCTGAGAGTCTGTGTGATGGTCCGGAGATGATGTTCTGTGTGAGCACTTCTCTGTAATATTCTGATTTTAAAATATATTTTTTGTTTTATGTGAGTTTTCCCGTGCCGGGTGCCTCACTGTTGCGGCAGGAGAGCCGTGCGCAGAGAGAGCCTTCACGCGAGTGTGGACTTCGCGCTATACAGGACCGATGCAGTCCGGTTTTACTGACAGTTCTGGCAGATCCATATCCTATCTCCGGGTTTCGGTGACGGACCGGTGCGACATGCGCTGTGTCTACTGCATGGCGGAAGATATGGTGTTTCTGCCGCGCGAGGATGTTCTCGATTTCGACGAACTGGAGCGGCTCTGCGCGATCTTTATCGGTCGCGGGGTCCGGCGTATCCGGCTGACCGGCGGCGAACCGCTGGTGCGGCGGGATATTGACGGATTTATCGGCCGGATGGGGCGCTGGCTGCGACCGGAGGATGGCCGCGGGCCGGGGCGGCTCGATGAGCTTACGCTGACGACGAATGGCAGCCAGCTTCCGGCTCATGCGTCGGCGCTGGTCGATGCCGGGGTCCGGCGGATCAATGTGAGTCTCGACTCTCTCCGGGCGGACCGGTTTGCGCGGATTACGCGGCGCGGGCGGCTCGGGCAGACGCTGCGCGGGGTCCGGGCGGCGCGTGAGGCGGGGCTTGCGGTCCGGATCAATACGGTGGCGATGGCCGGCGTGAATGACGACGAGTTTGACGATCTCATTCGCTGGTGTGGTGAGATCGGGGCCGATCTGTGTCTGATCGAGACGATGCCGATGGGGGAGACGGGCGAGGACCGGCGGGAGCAGTATCTTCCGCTGTCTGATGTGCGGCGCGATCTGTCCCGCCGCTGGACGCTGGAGCCGGTGCGGGCGGCCGCAGGTGAGGCGGGTGGCGCAGGGCCGGCGCGCTATGTCCGGATCGGCGAGACGGGGCGGCGGCTCGGGTTTATTACACCGCTCAGTCACAATTTCTGCGACACCTGCAATCGGGTCAGGCTGTCATGCACGGGACAGCTTTACACCTGTCTTGGCTCGGAAGGGGCAACGGATCTGCGGGCGCTGATGCGCGATGGCGGTTCGGATGCGGATATTCTGGCGGCGATCGACGGGGCGCTGGCGCATAAGCCGGCGCGTCATGATTTTCGTATTTCCGGTCCGGGCGGGGCTGCCGGGGCGATGGCAGGGGTCGGGGTGCAGGGGCCGGCGCGGCATATGAGTGTCACGGGCGGCTGAGTTCCGGATAGCTGAGGCTTGTCGCCGCCGGGTTTGAGGCTGCCGGGCTGTAGCGGCGCAGTTTGCTGTGGCTGAAACTGTCGCAAAAAACAGACGCGGACCGGTTCGGGTGTTGACGCTGTGTTTCCTGGAAATGACAGTGTTGCCGTAGCTGTTGCCGGGCCGGGTTCGCTGTTTCTCAACGAATCCCGTGTTTTATACCGGTCAGCATGGGCAACGGGGCCGGGAATGAGTGAGATCAGTAAAGTCAGTCCAGCAATCATGGAGGTCGTTGAACGTTCACTGGAGCAGATTGAGACATCTCTGGATGCGCGAGTCGTTCTTGCCGTGGATGCGGGCGCGTATGGCGAGGGCACGCCGTCGGCGGACAGCCCTTACTGTATTCAGTTTGTCTATGTTCACCGGCTGGACTGGTATCTGCAACTGACGCCCGGCGCTGACCGGATCACGCTGCCTGTTTCGGATGATTTTACGCTGACGGGGTGGGATATCGGGTTGCTTCTGAGAACCATGAAGAACGGGGACGCGGAAAAGACCGGGTGGCTGCGGAGTGCGGTGGTCTATCGGGCGGATGCGGATGTTCTGGCGCGGCTGCGCAGTTTTTCGGAGCGGAGCTGGCGGCGTTCTCAGGAATTCGCGCGGCAGCTGGAACGGGCGAAGGCGCTTTCGGGCACCTGGCGTTTCGGGAGCGATACGACGACGCATGATTTCGTCAAGGCGATGCAAGCGATTCTGGCGACGCGGTGGATTGCGGAGGATCGTGGTGCCGTTCCCTGTGATTTTGACGAGCTCCGCTCCGGTCTCGACGACGATCTGAACGAGGAACTCGGCAGGCTGCTTCAGGCGAATGCGGAGGCGTCGGCGGAGACTATCGCACCGCAGTCGCCCCGGTCTCAGGTTTTTTTCGGGAGTGAACTCCGGCGGCTGATGGACGTTGAGATCGGGGAAAGCGCGCAGGCGGATCCTCCGCCATTCGACCGCCTTTATGCGGAGCTGGTGCGCCGCTTCGGCTGAATTATCCGTGCGTCTGGTTGCGTGACGTCGGTCATGTGCTTCCGGCTGGGTGGTTTCCATCACGCGGTGCCGGCTATGTGAGTCTGGCCATTTGATTCTGGTCATTTGAGAACCGGGCAGACCCGTTCAGACTGATTGTTGCGGAGAAGGCCTTATCGTCTGGCGGGACCGGTGGTTCCGTCTGTGCGCGGTCACAGGAAAAGAAGGACACTCTGATGACGCAGAGTAATGAGACCATCACAATTCCCGGTTTGCCGTTTCCGGCATCCCGCATTGCCCTCGGGACCTGGGCGATTGGCGGCTGGATGTGGGGCGGACCGGATGACGACAATGCCGTAAAGACGGTTCATGAGGCGCTGGATCTCGGGATCAATCTGATCGATACGGCGCCGGTTTATGGATTTGGCCATTCGGAAGAGGTGGTCGGGAGAGCAGTTGAGGGGCGCCGTGACAAGGTGCTGCTGGCGACGAAGCTGGGGCTGAACTGGAAGGACGGCAAGGTTTTTCGGGACAGCCGGCCGGAGCGGCTGCGGCAGGAGGTCGAGGATTCGCTGAAGCGGCTGCGGACGGACCGGATCGATCTGATTCAGGTGCACTGGCCGGACCCGAAGGTGAGCATCGCGGAGGTGGCGCGGACGCTGGAGGGGCTGCGGAAAGAGGGCAAGGTTCTGGCTCTCGGTGCGAGCAATTTCTCGGTTGAGCAGCTTGACGAGTTCCGGGCCGAGGCGCCGCTGGCGGCGATTCAGCCGCCGTATAATCTCTTCGAGCGGGAGATTGAGAAGGACATTCTGCCTTATGCGAAGAAGCATCATCTGGTGGCGCTGGCCTATGGTCCGCTCTGCCGGGGGCTTCTGTCGGGCAGGATGACGGCGGAGTCGAAATTCGGCAAAGATGATCTGCGGAGTTCCGATCCGAAGTTTCAGGCGCCCCGTTTCGCGCATTATCTGAAAGCGGTTGAGGATCTGAAGGCGGTGGCGGACCGGCACGGGAAGTCCTTGCTGGCGCTGGCGATCCGCTGGGTTCTGGACCGGGGGCCGACGATTGCTCTGTGGGGGGCGCGGAAGCCGTCGCAGATCAGCGGTGTGGACGATGCTTTTGGCTGGTCGCTGACGAAGCAGGATATGCGGGATATCGATGAGATTCTCAGCCGGGATATTCCCGATCCTGTCGGTCCTGAATTTATGGCGCCGCCTGATGCCTGATGCCTGATGCCTGATGCCTGATGCCTCGCCGGACCGGGCGTGGAGGCTGCGGGCTGGTCGCGCGGTCTCCGGGCTGGGCGGGATATCCGGTTCGCGGTTTCGGTGTGACGCCAGGCTGAGGGGAGTCTAAGGTGCTTTGTGGAACGATTTTTGGTGAAAGCCGGAGATCGTTTCGTTTCTGGTTGTAATATCGAGAGTGGGAATGGTCCGGCGGGCGCTTTATGTGCCTGAGTCCGGCTGTCTTCCCGCGGTCTGTTCAGGGTGCTGTGCGCGCTTTGTGTTGCCGGTACGGCAACAGGTCGGTCAGAATATTATACTGGACGCGGCACGGTAAAAAGCAGTTAGTTTCGGTCTCAGGATGGTGCGGGTGGGGGATCACTCGGTCGCGCCGGGGGGCGCGACCATCCGTTCCATAACGCGGCGATTCATGCGAGAAGCGTGGATGGTGCGATTGCAGAACGATCGGAGAGCGTAAGAATGGCCAGTGCTGCTGAAACCCGGAGCGAAGATACGCGGCTCGCGGCGCTGGCGGAGCGGGCCAGGCGGGATCTGGATCTGATCCGGTATCCGCGTGAGGAGTGGATGCGTCGGGTTACGCATGATGGTCAGCCGGTGCTGGATGTGGCGATCATTGGGGCCGGACAGGGTGGTCTGGCGGCGGCTTTTGCTCTGAAGCGGCTCAACGTTGATAATGTGTGTGTGTTTGACCGGGCCTGTCGTGGTGGTGAGGGGCCGTGGGTGACGTTTGCGCGGATGATTACGCTGCGAACGCCGAAATATGTGACCGGTCCGGATCTGGGTGTGCCGAGCCTGACGCCGCGGGCGTGGTATGAGGCGCGGTACGGGGATGACGCCTGGGAAAATCTGAACAAGATCTCGCGTCAGGACTGGCAGGCCTATCTCGACTGGTATCGGGACACGCTGGATCTGCCGGTCGAGAACGATCGCAGCTTTAAGCATGTATCGTGGGAAGACGGTGTTCTGAAGCTGACCTTTGCGGATTCGCAGGGGAATGAGGCGGTTCGCTATGCCCGCAAACTGGTGCTGGCGACCGGGATTGACGGGGGCGGGTGCTGGAATACGCCGGCGTTTATCCGGGACAATCTGCCGCGCGAACGCTTTGCACATACGTCCGAGGCGATTGATTTCGAGGCGCTGCGCGGGAAGCGGATCGGCGTTCTTGGCGCCGGGGCGTCGGCTTTCGACAATGCGGCGACGGCGCTTGAGGCGGGCGTCGGGTCTGTGGATCTGTGTCTGCGGCGGAAGGTTGTGCCATCGGTCAATCCGTATCGCTGGATGGAGAACACGGGGTTTCTGTCACAGTTTTCGGCGCTGCCCGATCTGCTGCGCTGGCGGTTCATGGCGCATATCTACGATCTGAATCAGCCGCCGCCGCAGGATACGTTCTGGCGCTGCCGCAAACATAAGAATTTTGCGTTCCATACGGGCTGCCCCTGGGACAGCGTGAAGATGGAGGGCGATGAGATCGTCGTATCCACGCCGCTGGGTGAGAAGCGGTTCGACTTCGTGATTATCGGCACGGGCTTTACTGTCGATCTGTCGCAGCGTCCGGAGACGGCGTCTTTCGCCTCGTCCGTGGCGCTGTGGAAGGACCGGTTTACGCCGCCGGCGGGTGAGGAACATGCGGCGATCGCGGCGCATCCTTATCTGGGCGACGTGTATCAGTTTCTGCCGAAGGAGGCGTCGGACCCGAATGCAGCGATGCTGGCGGCGATCCATAATTTCACCTTTTCGGCGACACCGAGCATGGGGCTGTCCGGTTCGTCGATCAGCGGGATGCGGTTCGGGGTCGAGCGGCTGGCGCGGGGGCTGACGCGGGATCTGTTCGTGGCTGACGGGCAGTATCATCTGGACAGTCTGCTGGCTTATGACACGCCGGAGCTGGTGAGCACGGAGCCGCCTGTCGAAGTCTGAAAAACTGTTCGCAGACTGAGGGGCTGTATTGCGTGACCGGCCGGTCCTGAAGCCACGGGCCTGAATTTCCCAGTCTGAATTTCTGGCCTGAATTTTCCGGTCTGAATCGGCTGATCTGATCGGATATCCTGATGTTTCCGGTGGTGTTTCCCGGGGGCTCGCGGCGGAGGCGAAACGGGGTTACGCTGATGCGGTCATCGGTATTTCGGGCATGGGCCGCGAAGCGGGCGGCTGTGCCGGCGGGGAGAAGAAGCATGGGCGGAACTCAGTCTGAGGAAGAGGAGCGCGCCGAAGTGCTGGCGACGGCGCGGGATGTGGCTGTCATGGCGCGGCAGGTTGATCTTGTGATTTCCGAAGACTGTCTGCCGGGCGTGATTTTCAACACTGAGTTGCTGCGCGGCTATGTCGGGCTGGTCGACGGTCTTGTGCTGCCGGATGACTGCGAGCCGGCGTTCGGATACGTGCCATGACGCTGCGCGCTGCCACTCTGGCGAGTAATATTCGTTTCGGTCTGCGGAAGGCGCGGGACGTTATCGAGACCACCCTGCATACGCTGGAGACGCATGACCCGGCTTATGGCTGTGTGACCCGTCTGCTGTCTGAGCGCGCGCTCCGGGCGGCGGATACGATCGATGCGCGGATTGCTGATGGCGAACCTGTCGGTCCGCTGGCGGGTGTGCCGTTCGGGGTCAAGGATCTCTTCGATGTGGAAGGGATTGTGACGACGGCGGGGTCCACGGTGCTGCGGGAGAATGCGCCTGCCGTGCAGGATGCGGCCGTTGTGCGCAGGCTTGTGGCGGCGGGGGCCATTCCGGTGGCGACGCTGAACATGGATGAGTTTGCGTACGGTTTTGCGACGGAGAACGCGCATTACGGCACGACGAGGAATCCGCGTGATCCGGAGCGGCTCGCGGGCGGATCTTCGGGGGGATCGGCGGCGGCGGTGGCGGCGGGGATGCTGCCGCTGACGCTGGGGTCCGATACGAACGGGTCGATCCGTGTGCCGGCCTCTCTCTGTGGTGTGTGGGGGCTGCGGCCGACTCAGGGGCGGCTGCCGCTGCAGGGGGTTTATCCGTTCGCGGCGAGTTTCGATACGATCGGTCCGTTTGCGGGGACGGTCGGTGATCTGAAGCTCGGGTTTGAGGCGATGGACGGGAAGGCCAGGGGCGAGGCGCCGGATGTCGGCGCGCTGCGGGTCGCGCGTCTGGACGGCTGGTTCGGGCGTGATCTTGCGCCGGGGCTGGTCGACGGTCTTGACCGGATCATGGCTTTTTTCTCTTCCACAAAAACGGTGGAACTGCCGGAAGTGGCGCGGGCGCGGGCGGCGGCGTTCATCATTACGGCTTCGGAGGGAGGCAATCTGCATCTTCCCCGGCTGCGGCACCGGGCAATGGAGTATGATCCGGCGACGCGGGACCGGCTGATGGCGGGGGCTCTGCTTCCGGCTTCTCCGATCATTCAGGCGCACCGGCTGCGGAACTGGTTCCGTACGCATATGCATGAGGTGTTTCGCGATCATGACATTCTGATCGCGCCTTCGACGGTGGGGCCTGCGCCCCGGATCGATCAGCCGATGATCACGGTGGGCGGGAAATCCGTTTCGGCGCGGGCCAATCTCGGACTGTTCACGCAGCCTCTGACGCTTGCCGGATTTCCGATCCTGGCCGCGCCGCTGGCTCCGGACGCGGGCGGGGCCGGCGGGGCTGAGGCCGGTCTGCCGCTCGGGGTGCAGATCATTGCGGCTCCCGGACAGGAGCAGGCGCTGTTCGCGGTCGGGGCGGCGCTGGAGCGGGCCGGTGTGCTCGGATATCCGGTGCGCGGCGCGACGGAGGGCTGACGGACATGCTGCATACGGCGCGGTCTTTACGCGGCATGGTGACAGCGCCGCATCATCTGGCGTCTCAGGCCGGATTGCAGGTGCTTCGGGCGGGCGGCTCGGCCATTGAGGCGGTGGTGGCCACGGCGGCGGCGCTGGCTGTGGTGTATCCGCATATGACGTCGATCGGCGGGGACGGATTCTGGCTGATCTGCTGGCCGGACGGGCGGACCGAGACGATCGACGCCTGCGGCGGCGCGGCGGCGGCGGCTGATCTGGAGCTTTACCGTAAGGCGGGGCTGGACGCCGTGCCGTGGCGGGGGCCGCTGGCGGCGAACACGGTCGCCGGGACGGTCTCGGGCTGGGCGCTGGCGCTGGAGCGGGCGAAGGCTGAACGCGGTGGGGTGCTGTCTCTGGCGCAGATTCTGGCCGAGGCGATCCGTTACGCGGAGGAAGGCGTGCCGGTGACGGCGGGCGGTGCGGCGATCGCGGCGCAGAAATCGGCCGAGCTGAGGGCAGCGCCGGGTTATGCGGCGGTGTTCGAGCCGGACGGGCGGCCTTTGCTGGAGGGCGAGATTCTGCGGAATCCGGCTTTGGGCGCGACGCTGCGGGAGCTGGCTTCCGCCGGATTGCGGAGTTTTTATGACGGGGTGCTGGCGGAACGGATTGCGGCGGATCTGGCGGCGGCGGGAAGCCCGGTGAGCGCGGCGGATCTGGCGGCTCATAAGGCGCAGCTGCGGGCTCCGCTTTCGGTCCGGATTCATGATGCGACGCTGTTCAATATGGCGCCGCCGACGCAGGGGATTGCCTCGCTGCTGATTCTGGCGCTGTTCGACCGGCTGAAAGCGGATGAGGGCGAGAGTTTCGCGCATATTCACGGGCTGATCGAGGCGACGAAGCGGGCGTTCCGGTACCGGGACACGCATGTCGGCGATCCGGCCTATATGACGGTTGAGGCGCAGCATATTCTGGATGATGCGGCGGCGCTGGACCGGATGGCGGCGGCGATCGATCCGCGCCGGGCCGCGCCGTGGCCGCATCCGTCTCAGGCGGGGGATACGGTGTGGCTCGGGGCGACGGATGCCAGCGGGCTTTCGGTCAGCATGATTCAGAGCACGTATTTCGAGTTTGGCTCCGGGGTGGTTCTGCCGCAGACGGGCATTGCCTGGCAGAACCGGGGGGCGAGCTTCCGGCTGGCGGAGGACGGGTGGAACGCGCTCCGTCCCGGGCGGAAGCCGTTTCACACGCTCAATCCGGCGGGTGCGCGGTTCGATGACGGGCGGGTCATGGTGTACGGGACGATGGGGGGCGAGGGGCAGCCGCAGACGCAGGCGGCGGTGTTCTCGCGCTATGCCCGTTACGGCATGGGCCTGCAGGCGGCGGTGACGGCGCCGCGCTGGCTGCTGGGGAAGACCTGGGGCGAGGAGAGTGTCACTCTCAAATATGAGGACCGGTTCTCACCGGAACTGATCGGGCAGCTCGGGGCGGCGGGGCATGCGCTGGAGCGTGTGGCGCCGTTTACGTCGATGATGGGTCATGCCGGGGGGCTGGTGTATCATCTTGACGGGGTGATCGAGGGGGCGACGGACCCGCGCAGTGACGGGGGCGTGGCGGCGTGGTGAAGGAGGAGCCTGGCGCGGAGACGCTGTCCTCCGTGAGTCTGTCACCGGGCGAGCGGGCGGTGTCGCGGTGTGACCGGCTGGGTGAGGTGCCGTTCAGCGACGAGGTCGATCTGCTGTTTCGTCCATGGCTGGGTCCGGGGTTTCACGCCACGATCGAGGCGGTTTCGGGCTGGATGCGCGCGGCGGGGATGAGTGTTCGCCGGGACAGCGCGGCCAATCTGATCGGGCGGTATGAGGGGCTGGCACCAGGTGCGCCGGCGCTGCTGTTCGGTTCGCACCTGGATTCTGTGCGCGATGGCGGGCGGTATGACGGGATGCTCGGGGTGATTGCGGCGATCGAGGTTGTTTCCGGCTTTCATGAGCGTGGTGAGCGGTTTCCGTTTGCGCTGGAGGTGATCGGGTTCGGGGACGAGGAAGGGTCGCGCTTTCCGGTCACGATGCTGACGACGCGGGCCGTGGCGGGGGTTCTGGAAGAGGACGATCCGGAGGCGGCGTTTGCGAAACTGCGGGACGCGGACGGGGTGACGGTCGCGCAGGCGTTGTCCACGGCGGGTCTGACGCCGCTCGGGATGGCGGCGGCGCGGCGGGATGTGTCGGAACTGGTCGGGTATGTGGAGGCGCATATCGAGCAGGGGCCGGTTCTGGAGGCCGAGGGGCGGGCTGTTGGCGTCGTCAGCGGCATTGCGGCGCAGCGGCGCTTCGAGGTGAAGCTGCATGGCACGGCCGGACATGCCGGGACGATGGCGATGGGGCTGCGACGGGACGCGCTGGCGGCGGCGTCCGAGATGGTGCTGGCGGTCGAGACGATTGCGGAGTCCTTTGATGGCAGGGACGGGCTTGTCGCCACGGTCGGGTCGCTGCGGGTGTGGCCGGGTGTGGTCAATGTTGTGCCGGGGGATGTGGTCTTCACGCTTGATGCGCGTGCCGGGTCTGCTGTGACACGGGACCAGGCGGTCGACGAGATTCTTGAGCGGATCGCGGCGGTGGCGGCGCGGCGCGGGATCGGGTTCGAGGTTATTCCGCGTGAAAATCTTGCCGGCGTGCCCTGTGATCCGGAGTTGCGGGGTTTGCTGGAGGCGGCTGTGGCCGATGTGACCGGGGTACCGGCGCGGGTGCTGGTCAGTGGCGCGGGGCATGATGCGATGGTGATGGGGCGGCTCGTTCCCATGGCCATGCTGTTTATCCGGTGTGAGCAGGGCATCAGCCACAATCCGGCGGAGGCGGTTCTGCCGGCTGATGTCGATGTGGCGATTGAGGCGATGACTGATTTTGTGCGCCGTCTTGCCGTGGCGGGACACTGATCGACAAGAGGATGAGAGAACGATGACAGGAGCATTTTTCGGGCAGATCGACCCGCCACGGCGTCTTCTGATGGGGCCGGGGCCGGTGAATGTGCATCCTCGTGTCCTGCGGGCGATGAGCGCGGACATGCTGGGGCAGTTCGACCCGGAGATGACGGCCTATATGAATGAAACCATGGCGCTGTATCGCCAGGTTTTCATGACGGAGAATCGCTGGACGTTTCTGATTGACGGGACGGCGCGGGCGGGGATCGAGGCGGCGCTTGTGTCGCTGGTCGAGCCCGGGTCGCGGATTCTGATTGTCCGGGCGGGGCGGTTCGGGCTGCTGCTGTCGGAGATCGCGGAGCGGATCGGGGCGGATATCCGCACGATCGATCTGGAATGGGGCGAGGTTGCGACCCTGGAGCAGATCGAGGCGGGGATTAAGGAGCATCGTCCGCGGGTGTTTGCCTGCATTCACGGTGACACCTCGACGACGATGGCGCAGCCGCTGTCGGGCGTGGGTGAGCTGTGCCGGAAATATGATGTGCTGTCCTATGTCGATGCGACGGCGACGCTGGGCGGCAATCCGGTCGATGTTGACGGCTGGGGGATCGACGTTGTGACGGCGGGTCTGCAGAAATGCATGGGCGGGCCGCCGGGCTCCGCGCCGATCACGATTTCCGACCGGGCGGCGGAGTTCATTTTCTCGCGTCGTCATGTGGAGCAGGGAATACGCGGATCGGGGACGCAGGACGGGAGCGGCGCGCGGATCGGGTCGAATTATTTCGATCTGGCGATGGTCATGGATTACTGGTCCGAGAAGCGTCTGAACCATCATACCGAGGCGACGACCATGCTTTACGGGGCGCGGGAATGTGCGCGGGTGATGCTGGAAGAGGGGCTGGAGGCGCGGTTTGACCGGCATCGCCGGGCGGGGGCTGCGGTGACGGCGGGGCTTCGTGCTATGGGGCTGCGTGTGTTCGGTCATGATGCGCATCGCATGGCGAATGTGACCGGGGTGTGGATTCCGGAAGGGGTCGATGGCGAAGCGGTGCGTCTGCGGATGCGCGAGGATTTCGAGATCGAGATCGGGACGGCGTTCGGGCCGCTGATCGGGAAGATCTGGCGTATCGGGGCGATGGGGTACAATGCGATGAAGCATAATGTGCTCATCACTCTGGGCGCTCTGGAAGCGGCGCTGGCGGGGCAGGGCTGGCCGGTGCCGCGCGGAGCGGCCGTGGATGCGGCGCTGGCGGCCTGGAACGCGGGGACGGCCCCGGATGCGGGCGCTGGCGGGGAGAAGGCCGGGAAATGAGTGATTATCCCCGTGATCTGACGGGTTATGGTGCGATTCCGCCTGATCCGCGCTGGCCGGGCCAGGCCCGTGTCGCCGTTCAGTTCGTGATCAACTTCGAAGAAGGTGGCGAGAACAGCGTTCTGCATGGAGATGCGGGCTCCGAGGCGTTTCTTTCCGACATGGTGGGTGCGCGTTCGGTTCCGGGCGCGCGGGCCGTTGCGATGGAGAGTCTCTATGAATACGGCACCCGTGCCGGGTTCTGGCGGCTGTACCGGATGTTTACGGAACGCCGGCTGCCGGTCACGGTCTTTGGCGTGGCGATGTCTCTGGCGCGGTGTCAGGAGGCGGTCGAGGCGATCCTGAAGGCTGACTGGGAGATTGCCACGCACGGATATCGCTGGATCGATTACCAGGATGTTCCGGAGGAGGTTGAGCGGCAGCATATCGCGGAGGCGATCGCGATTCAGACGGCGCTGACGGGCGCGCGTCCTCTGGGCTGGTATCAGGGGCGGACGAGCCCGAATACGGCCCGGCTGGTCGCGGAGGAGGGCGGATTTGTCTACGACGCCGACTCTTACGCGGATGATCTGCCGTATTATGACAGGACGTGGGAGAAGCAGACCGGACGGCCGCAACTGATCGTTCCGTATTCGCTGGATGCGAACGATATGAAGTTCGTGGCGCTGAACGGGTTTACGGAAGGGGAGCAGTTCTTCCGTTATCTTCGGGATACGTTCGATCAGCTCTGGGAGGAGGGGGCGTCGCAGCCGCGGATGATGTCGGTCGGGCTTCATTCCAGGATCGCCGGACGTCCGGGGCGTGCCCGTGCGGTGGCGCGGTTTCTCGATCATATCCTGGCGCATGACAGGGTCTGGGTTGCGACCCGGCTCGACATCGCGCGTCACTGGCTTGAGGTGCATCCGGCATGACGCGCGTGTTCGACATCATCAACGGTATGGATGAGGACGCTTTCGTTGCGGCTTTCGGTGCGCTTTATGAGCATTCGCCGTGGATTGCGCGGGAGGCTTTCGCCAGGAGGCCGTTTGCGGACAGGGAGAGTCTGCTGGCGGTGTTCCGGGATGTGGTGGCGGGCGCGCCGGATGAGAAACAGCTTGTTCTTGTCAGAGAGCATCCGGAGCTGGCGCGGCGGGCCGGGGTGGATGAGAGCCTGACGAAGGCGTCTCAGTCCGAGCAGGCCTCGGCGGGGCTCGACCGGCTGACGCCGGAGGAATATGCGCGGTTCAATGCTCTGAACGATGCGTATCGCGAGCGGTTTGCGATGCCGTTCGTGATCTGTGTGCGGCTGAGCGACAAAGGTCTGATTCTGTCGGAGATGGCGCGGCGGGTGAGGAATACGCCTGAGACGGAGCTGCGGACGGCGCTGGCGGAGATTGACAGGATTGCCGCGCTGCGCTGCGCGGATGTGCTGAAACGGCTGGAGAGTGACGCATGAGTACGCTTTCGACCCATGTGCTTGATCTTGTCTCGGGTAAGCCGGCGCGGGGGGTGGCGGTCACGCTCTGGCGTGGGGAGACGGTGCTGTTTTCCGGCGTGACGAATGATGACGGTCGGTGTCCGGAACTCAAGGAGGTCGGGGCGCTGGAGGCCGGGGCTTACCGGCTGGAGTTCTCGGTGGCGGCGTATTTCCGGGCGCAGGGCGTGGCGCTGAGCGAGCCGCCGTTTCTCGATATGGTGCCGATCGCGTTCGGCATCGCCGAACCTGCCGAGGGTGCGGCGGGCGGTCACTACCATGTGCCGCTTCTGGTGTCGCCGTTCGGGTTCTCGACGTATCGCGGGAGCTGACGGGCGCCGGAAGGTACCCTGCGGCAGTTTATTCCGGGACTGAGCCGTCTCAGGCGGACGTGTTCGGGGCCGGTTTTTCTCAGGGCAGTCTGCCGTTGAGGTAATCTTCGAGCAGGGCGACATTGCGCAGGTTGGCTTTGAAGGCGGCATCGATGAGATCGCCTGCGACCGGGATGAAGTCGATGGCGGCTTCGATGGCGACGTTGACGAGCATGCGGAGCAGGAGGGGCGCCGGAGCGCCGAGTTTGCGGGCTTCCCAGACGATCCAGAGTGACACGAGGGTCATGATGACGGTGCCGCCGGCTGGCACGAGGCCGATGACGGCGTCCAGGCCGAAGCGGAATTTCGTGCCTGGCAGCTGGATCGAGGCGTCGAGCAGCCAGGCGAGGCGTTTCAGCCGCTCAAGGCGTGCCCGCAGAGGTTTGCCGAACGGGGGGAGGACGTCACCGGAGAATGTCTGGTTCGTTGTCATGATGTATCAGATTGGAAGGCGCGGGCGTCTGTGCAAGGGGAGCGGATTATCTGGCGGTATCGCTTTATCTGGTTGTTTTGCCGGTCTGACAGTGTTTTCGCGGGGGATGGGCAAATGGTCCGTACATCCTGTATGGAGCGGTGTCTGGTTATGCTGTCTGATGTGGCGACCGGGTAACTGTTCACACTCGCTTCTGACCCGGACATGACGATCCCAGCTTCCGTTCTTGTTGCGCGTGACAGTTTTCTGCTGGCGTTTCCGGCGCTGTTTTCGATTGTCAATCCGCTGGGCGCGTCGATCATCTTTCTGCAGGCGGCGAGCGGCCATTCGGGGCCGGAACGGGCTGCGCTGGCGCGGACGGTCGCGGCTTATTCCTTTATACTTCTGGTGGTGTCGATCTGGGCCGGAAGCGTCGTTCTGGCGTTTTTCGGGGTGTCCATCAACGCGCTGCGCGTGTCGGGCGGTCTGGTTGTGGCGGTGCGGGCGTGGAGTATGCTGCAAAGTCCGGAGGCATCCGAGCAGAAGCGGCAGAAGCAGGTCATTCAGGACGGCCAGCCGGTGGTGTCGCCGCACTGGAACGACATTGCGTTTTTTCCGCTGACGATGCCGTTCACGGTCGGGCCGGGTTCGATTTCAGTGGCGATTGCGCTCAGTTCCGGAGAAAACGGGTCACATTATCTGGCGTGGGAGACGGGGCTTTCGGCCGCGGCGGCGGCGGTGGCGGTGGTCGTCTGGGTGGCCTATGCCTATGCGGAACGGCTGACGGCGATGCTGGGCGTGACGGGCACGCGTATTCTGAGCCGGCTCGCGGCGCTGATTCTGCTGACGATCGGGGTGCAGATTCTGGCGGGTGGCATTCTGGGATTTGCAACGGCGTTTTACCACTCCCTGCACTGAAATGGGGGCTGATCTCCGGTCGCTGCGCCTGTTCCCGGTCGTGACATCGGGGCCGGAATCGCAGGTCGTGAGCGTCGGCTGGACCGTGTTTTGTCCGGCTGAATTTTATTCCTGAAAAAACCGGATCAGGTCGCATGATGTGGCCTTAGACGGATTCCCGCGCTCAGGTCGTGACGACATTGAGTGAACGGCACCCGATCATGGGATGCCTGGAAAAAGGGGAATACTGATGAACAGCTCCGTTACTCTTATGCTTATCATGGCTATGACGGTGTTTGCTTCGGTGGTGCTTCACGCGCCGCATCCCTGAGTGAATACCGGCTTTCCCGCTGCATCTGCTTTGATCATGCCGGGCGGGGTGCGGCGGAGTCCGCCGAAGGCGTCTGTGCGGGCGGTTTTTGCCCGGAGGAAGGGAGTACGCCGGCTTTCGGGCGTTCGTCTTCGTTGTGAATTGTTCTCTCTGACCGGGAGGCCGGGCCATAACGCCTGTCGATCAGGGGCTGTTTGTGGCGTCCGGGTATTCTGTTCTGATCAGGTTGCGAAGGCGCGGGCGATTTCGTGACGCAGGGCGGGGAGGACTTCCGTGGTGAACCAGGGGTTGCGTTTTTCCCATGCGCCGGTGCGCCAGGACGGGTGGGGCAGCGGGAAGTATTGCGGCAGATAATCGCGAAAATGTTCCACTCTTTCAGAGACTTTTCCTGGGCCGAGAATGGCGTTCTGGGCGTATGAGCCGACGAGAAGGGTGAGGCGGACATTCTTCAGTTCGGACAATACTTTTTCGCGCCAGAGGGGCGCGCATTCCGGACGGGGCGGGCAGTCGCCGCCTTTGGGGAGGCGACCCGGGTAGCAGAAGCCCATGGGGACGAGGGCGACGCGTTCGGTATCGTAGAAGGTGGTTTTGTCCATGCCGAGCCACGAGCGCAGGCGGTCGCCGGAGACGTCGTTGAAGGAGATGCCGGTTTCGTGGACTTTGGTGCCGGGGGCCTGGCTGGCGATGAGGAGGCGGGCACGGGGCGAGACGTGCAGGACCGGGCGCGGGCCTAGCGGCAGGTGGGTGGCGCAGGCGGTGCAGGCGCGGATCTGCGTGACGAGCTGTGCGAGCGTTTCGTCGCTCAACGAGCGTTCTCCGCGAGCGTGTCCCTGACGAAGCGGGGGACGATGGTGGTCGCCGGGCCTGAAGCGATTTCATCGAAGAGGGTGGCGTTGCCGGAAGGTACGAGATTCAGTTCGACGGTCCGGGCGTGACCGGAGGCCTCATGGACGAAGCCGGCGGCGGGGTAGACGGTCGCTGAGGTGCCGATGGCGACGAAGGTGTCGCACTGCTCCAGGGCGCGCTGGATGCGGTCCATATGCATGGGCATTTCACCAAACCAGACGATGTCGGGGCGCAGGCGTGGCCTGCCGCAGGACGGACAGGGGGTGTCGCGGTGACAGTCGGTGGTCCAGTGTGGCGTGGCGCCGCAGTTCAGGCAGCGCAGGCGGAGGAGTTCGCCGTGCATGTGGACGAGGTTTTTCGAGCCGGCGCGTTCGTGGAGATCGTCGATGTTCTGGGTGACGAGGAGGAAGGCGTCGTCGGTGTTGTCGCCGTACGCGGCTTCGAGTTCGGCGAGGGCGTGATGGGCGGCGTTGGGTTCGGCTGTGGCGAGTTCGCGGCGGCGTCTGTTGTAGAAATCGTCGACGGCTTCCGGGTTCCGGGCGAAGCCTTCCGGGGTGCAGACATCTTCGAGACGGACCTGCGACCAGATGCCGCCTTCGTCGCGGAACGTATCCAGACCTGACTCGCGGCTGATTCCGGCGCCGGTCAGGATGACGATGCGTTCCATGTCTGTCTCCGTAGTTTTGCGTTTTTGCATTCTTTACGGATATGGCCTCGCGGTGGCTGTTTTTCCAGATCGGCGGGATGGTGTCTGGTGATCTGGTCAGGTTTTGCGCACCATCAGGGATTCCACGCCCCGGAAATGAAAACTGTCTGCCCGGACCGGCGGCGTTTCCAGGCGCAGTTCCGGGCAGCGGCGGAACAGGAGAGGCAGGGCGATCTGCATTTCCAGGCGTGCGAGTGGCGCGCCGAGGCAGAAATGGATGCCGCCTCCGAAGGTGAGGTGTCGTGTTGCCTGGCCTGGTGAGAACAGATCGGGGCGCGGGGCGATTGCGGGATCATGGCTGCCGGCTCCGAGCAGCAGGCCGATTTTTTCGCCCCGTTTCAGGTGGATGCCGCTGATATCGAGGTCTTCCAGGGCATAGCGGGTGAACAGTTGCAGCGGCGTGTCGAAGCGGAGGCATTCCTCGACGGTTTTTGTCACAGCCTTTTCGCTGGCGAAGAGTGTTTCGGGCGGAATGCCGCTGTCCAGAATTGCGCTCACACCGTTTCCCAGGGCGTGGACCGTGGCCTCGTGGCCGGCGTTCAGCAGCAGAATGCAGTTTGCGACGAGTTCGTCATCGGTGATCTGCTCGCCGTCATCGCGTGCGTTCAGCAGGCGTCCGATCAGTCCCTCCCGGCTGCCTGTGGCCCGCAGAGTCAGAAATTCGCGGATGAAATCCGAGAAATCACGGGTTGCGGCCACGGCCAGGGCTTCGTCCTCGGTGGTGCGTCCGAAATGATACATCCGCACCATGCGATGGGACCATTCGAGCAGTTGCGGCCCGCTTTCATCCGGCACGCCGAGCATGCCGGTGATAATTCTAAGGGGCACCGGAGTGGCGAATGCCGTGATGAGGTCGAACGGTGCATGTTCGGGAAATTTGTCGATCAGATCATTGACGATTCCGGTCAGACGGGGAACGAGCGCTGCGATCTGGCTGGTGACGAAAGCGCGGTTCATCAGGCGGCGCAGGCGTGTGTGGCTGGCGCCTTCCTGTTCCAGGAGAGTCAGGTCATCGACCGCGTAAAAGGGTTTCACGGCATCGGGGACGGGGTCCCATCCGAGTTCCTCGCGGGTGGCCAGATGGGTCAGGCTGCGGCCCAGCCGGGGGTCGCGCAGGGCGGCGGAGATCGTTCCGTATTCGAAGAGGCACCAGAAACCGTACTGTTTCCAGAAGACGACCGGGGCTGTTTCGCGGATGATGCGCCAGGCGGGGTACGGATCGGCGAGGAAGTCCGGATCATGCGGGTCGAGATCGAGAGTTTTCGCTTCGCGGTCGATCTTCATCGCGGTGCTTCTTTGCTGTCCTGTCATGATCGGTCTTCTGGCTGTGCGTTCTGTTGCTGGCCGGGGTCGGCTTTTTCCGTTTTGTCGCGTTTTGGTTCCGGTGCGTTTCTTTCCTATCGTATTTCTGTCCTGACGGGGCGCGGGTGGTCCCGGGTCAGTCTGCGGAAGGGATATGCTCGCTGTATTCGGGCCAGCGGGCGATCAGTTCGGCGATGACGGGGGCGCCGGCACGTTCGTTATTATCGAAGGCGAGGGCCTGACCGGGGCCTTCATCGCCCATGGAACTGACCGGGTCCTGTCCTGGCGGCGGCATGTCGAAATTGCTGGCTGAGCGCAGGACCATGATGCGCTGCGCGTCGACATAGCCGCGCCGGGCCAGCAGGCGCATTTCGCTCTGGTTGGTCTGGCTTTCCTCGTTGGTCATGACGAACTGGCCGTGTCCTTTCGTCCAGAGCGCGACCCAGCGTTCCGCCCAGCGGTTGCGGGAGGCGCCGTGCCAGTAGCGCAGGGCGCCGAGGGTCTCGCCCATCATCACGAACGGGGCTTTGCGGGCGTTCGGGTAGCCTTTCCATGCCGCGCGCCGGCGGGCGATTTCGGGGTCGTCATCCATTTTCACGGTGCGGCTGACGGCGAAGGCCCAGCGGGCGAGGCCCTGGTTGAGAGGATAGGCCTTGCTCAGTTCTTCGATATCGGTGACGGAGCCGTAATGGTTGGGGTCGGAGGGAAGGGCGTCCGGCCTGTCGGCGCCGATTGCGTAGAGCCCGTAAGGCCAGGATTTCGGTACGTCGCGGTCATCGATTTCGCGCAGGGCGTCACCGTCCACGACCCAGCGCGCCCAGGCGACGCTGCCGACCGAGGTGGTGTTCGGGTCCGCGCCTGAGATGCCGGTGAAGATCCAGTAGGTTCGGTGGAGATCGAAATGCGGGTCGAGCGCGAGGGCCATCAGATCCGTTGCGCCGTCGCGCAGGACAAGGCCGTACACGCCGTCCGGGTTTCGTCTCAGGATGGGGCGGGGCACGCCGCGCACGGGGACGATCTCGTCGAGATGTTCGCGTTCGACCCAGTCCTGATATTCACCGGGGACATCGCCTTTGTCTTCGCCGTTTTCCCAGCCGGCGACCACGATGACTTTGGGCGCGAGGATCGCTGTGGTGGCCGGCGACTGTGTTGCCGGTTGTGTTGCGGGGGTGGCGCAGCCGGCGAGCGGAAGGACTGACAGCAGGGTGGTGGCGAGCAGGCGCGGGGCGAAGCGTTTCATGCGGGTGAGTATGCACAATCGTAACGAATGTGCCACCGGATCCGGATCGGACTGTCCCGTCGGGTTCAGCGGTTATGAGGCCTGTTCTGCACCGGATTTTTTCCCCGGAGGCCATTACCGAATAATATTTTTGGAGAATTCCGAACGGGTTGCACGCGATCAGTTTCCTGTCGGCCAGGCTGAAAGCAAGATATGGCCATAGCATGACATGATGAGAGAGAATCTGCGCAGCGCGGTGAGGCCATGTTCAGAAGCGCTCCGGAAGAAGGAACCTCCGTGCATGCGGCGTGCCAGTTGTTCCAGCAGGTCGTTTCCTTCCTTCCCGTATTTGCCTATGCCGAGACGAAAGAGAATTCGCTGAATTTGATAAAAAGAGCCAAGCGTTCTGTATTTATTCGAAAAAAATATAACAAAAAGATTGATAATCAGGATAAATTTAAAATTTTCAGATGTCTGAAACGAAGTATAATTGAGTTACATTTAGGCAGAAAAAATTATGAATGGCTGGTGCTGTGAAATATTGCGTTAAACCCGATTCCGGGCGTCTGTTTCCGTTCAGCCGCTATAATGACCCTCGTGGTGGCGGATCGTCGGCACTGGAGCGTAATATTTTGCGCTACAGAGCTATCGAGATCACGCTCTATCTTTTCTATAACGAAGAAATACGAAATTTTATGTTAACGGATGTGTATCCAGTTGCGATCTGTGAGAATTTTTATGCGATTTCCGAAGTTCCCGATAAGAAACGGTTGAGCTGTCTTCTGGACAGATTATTGCGGGATGCTGAAGCGGCGAATAAATTATCCATTGAAGATGCAGATACCTTGCGGCAGACGTTTCTGGGTGCCGGTCAGGAAGGAAAAAAACTTAAGATTGCATTTGCATTCGCAGTTAAAATCGGGATTTTTAGTGAGGAAGAGGCATCTGAATTGCAGATGCTTCTGGGTTATCGGAATGATATTGCACACAGAATTCATCTGGTGATGTCCGATATAAGCCGTAATTATGAGGCAATTAATTACACGAACTATTTCCGTCCAAAATATAAATATGAGGCTTTAGGAAAGCTGCGTGTATTCCGAAATATAATACCAACGCGTATAGCGAAGAAATTAAGACGTACATTGGGACTTAACAGTGCTTTGTTTGAGATGGCTGAGCATGTTTTTGAGCTGGATTTGAGAAGACTAGATCGGCTCATTGCGAAACAGATTGTTCGTGAACGTGAACGCTATAAGAAAATCAGCGGAGAATTTAACCTGCAGGGAACAGAGCTTGTGGAAGATCTGTCACCACGTTTTCCTGCAAATCACCGTTCCAGTCGTACAAGCTGCGGAGATAACTATATGCCGGCGACTGGTCATCTCACTAAACGCGGTGTTGAAATTTGCTACCGGCTTTTTGATATGGGAAAGACTCCATTAGCAGTCGCTTATTTAATGGGGATGTCTCTCCGTTCGGCGAAACGACGTCAGCAAAACTGGATCAAATCCGGTGGCTTTTCGCGTATAAGGGCAGAAGTTAAGCGATATGACATGTATACAATGCAAAAATCAGGAACTGAGATGATCTCAATGAAAAAAACGGGTGAAGGGGTCTGAGACCCCTTCCGGGTGCAGGGCAGAGCCCTGCGTTTGTCCCGTTTATAAAGTCCTCAGCGGACTTTGCTGAGGATGTAGTCGGTAAGCTTCGTGGCGTTCTGCCCGGCGTCGCCTTTGTCGGCGGCGATGTGGAGGTCTGGTTTTTCCGGGGCTTCGTAGGGGGCGCTGATGCCGGTGAAGTTTTCGATTTTGCCTTCACGGGCGGCGCGGTAGAGGCCTTTTGAGTCGCGTTCCTCGCAGGTGGCGAGGCTGGTGTCGATGAAGACTTCCTCGAACTCCTCGCCGATGATTTTCCGGGCCAGAGCACGGTCGGCGCGAAGCGGGGAGATCAGGGCGACGAGGACAACCTGCCCGGTCTGAGCGAGGATTTTCGCGACTTCGGCGGCGCGGCGGACGTTTTCGTGACGGTCGGCTTCGGTGAAGCCGAGATCGCTGCACAGGCCCATGCGGAGTGTGTCGCCGTCGAGGACGTAGGCATCGATACCGTCCGAGTACAGTTTGCGCTCGGCGAGACGGGCGATGGTGCTTTTGCCGGCGCCGGAGAGGCCGGTGAGCCAGATGACGCAGGCTTTGTGGCCTTTGCCGCGGGCGCGTTCGCCGGTGCTGACTTCACCGCCCGAGGGGTGGATGGCGTGACTGCCTGCGGCGACGGTGGCCGGGCCGAGGAGCGGTGCGCCGCCGACGATGCGCTGGTTGCGATCGACGAGGACGCCGCGGCCGTCTGACGTACCGGGCGAGAACGGGTCGAACTGGATGGCCTCGCCGGCGACCAGGGTGATTTCCGCGAAGCCTTCGGGACCGACTTCATCGGCCTGCTGCTCGGTCAGGTCATCGAGACGCAGGACTGAGTCGATGGAGGCGACGGTGACCTGATGTTCGGCCGTGGCGAGGCGCAGACGGAAGGTCTCGCCGGCGCGGAGCGGTTCCTGACGGAGCCAGAACAGGTTAGCGCGGATGCGGGCGGATTTTTCCGGGGCCTGATGTGGCGAGTACAGGAAATCGCCACGGGCGGGGATGACATCCGGCTCCAGCACGAGGGCGACGGATTCACCGGCGGCGGCCTCGTCACGCACGGGGGCGCTCCAGCGTTCGATGGAGGCGACGCGGGCGGTACCGTTCTGGCTGCCGATGCTCAGCTCGTCGCCGACGCGGACGACGCCGCGCTCGATCCGGCCGACGACGTAGCGTTTGTCATCGAAGCGGTAGACGTCCTGGACCGGGAGGCGGAATGGGAGCGTGGCACGGATGTTACCGTCGGGGACTTCGGCCAGGGCTTCTGTGAGGATCGGGCCTTTGTACCACGGCGAACGTTCGGAGCGGCTGGCAATGTTGTCGCCGTCGCGGGCCGAGGCCGGGATGAACAGGGAGGGGGTGAGATCGAGCTGGGCGAGCAGACTGGTGACGGACTGCTCGACGGCGCGGACTTTCTGCTCGTCGAAGTTCAGCAGATCGACCTTGTTCAGCAGCACGATGATGTGACGGATGCCGATCAGACGCAGCAGCATGGCGTGGCGGCGGGTCTGCTCCTGGGCGCCTTCATTGGCGTCCACGACCAGCACGGCGGCGTCGGCGTCGGCGGCGCCGGTGATCATGTTGCGGAGGAACTGACGGTGGCCCGGTGCGTCCACGATCACGAACTGGCGGTTGCCGAGACGGAAGGGGATGCGCGTTGAGTCGACGGTGACGCCCTGGTCGCGCTCGATCTGGAGGCTGTCGAGCAGGAAGCTCCATTCGATGGTCAGGCCGCGCTTTTTCGAGGATTCGATGATCTGCGCGACCTTGCCTTCCTCGAGGTTGTCGGTGTCGTAGAGCAGGCGGCCGATCAGGGTGGATTTGCCGTGATCGACGTGGCCGACGATGACGATGGGGGTTGCGGATTCAAGGGCCACGTCGCGGTCGATCGGGTCGATGACGGTGGTGGCGGTGAGTGTTTCGCTCATGTTCTGTGTTCCCGTCGCTCAGAGATAACCGGCGACGCGGAGCCGCTCGAATGCGTCTTCGGATTCATGATCCATGGCGCGGCCGGCGCGCTCGGATGTGCGTGTGGTCTCAAGTTCGGTGATGATTTCGGCGAGAGTGGAGGCTTCGCTGTCGATGGGCGAGGTGATGTCCTGGTCGCCGAGCGAGCGGTAGCGTTTGCCGTTTTTCGAGAAATAGAGATCGACGATGGGGATGCCTTCGCGCTCGATATAGCGCCAGATGTCGATTTCGCGCCAGGCGAGGAGCGGATGGACGCGGATATGGACGCCGTCCTCATGCGGGGTGGCGTACTGGTCCCAGAATTCGGGCGGCTGGTTGCGGATGTCCCATTTGTGGGAGGCGCCGCGCGGGCTGAAGACGCGTTCCTTGGCGCGGGTGCCCTGCTCGTCGCGACGGATGCCGGCGATGACGCCCTGGAGCTTATGCTTCTCGATCATGGCGGCGAGGCCGGCGGTTTTGCGGGCGGCCGAGCGGGCGGCGGGTGGCAGGGTCGGGTCCATTTCCTCGACGGGCGGGCAGTAGCCGAGAAGGAGGTCGAGGTTCCATTTCTCTGTGTATTCGTCGCGGAACTTATACATTTCCGGGAATTTTTTCTCGGTGTCCACGTGCATGACGGGGAAGGGGACGCGACCGAGGAAGGCCTTGCGGGCCAGCCAGAGCATGACGTTGGAATCCTTGCCCAGCGACCACAGCATCGCGAGCGGCTTCAGCTTCCGGTAAGCCTCGCGGAGGATGAAGACGCTCTGTGCTTCGAGCTGATCGAGATGATCCATAGTCCTGGGAAACCTTCTGTTGTCAGATCGCGGCTGTTTGTCAGGCCGGCTTGTGGATACCGCATTCGACCTTGTTCTGCCCTGCCCAGCGACCGGCTCTCGGGTCATCATGGTCGCCGACGGGACGGGTGCAGGGTTCGCAGCCGATTGACGGGTAGCCCTTTTCGGCGAGCGGGTGACGGGGGAGGTTGCGGCGGGTCATTTCCGCGTCGATTTCCTCTGCCGTCCAGTCGGCGAGCGGGTTGATTTTGATCCGGCCCTCGCCATCGGGTTCTACGATTTCCATACGATGGCGGGTGACGGCCTGGGAGCGTTTCCGTCCGGTTACGAGCGCGGGGAATGGCAGGGTTGCGAGATCAAGCGGCTCGACCTTGCGGAGCTGGCAGCAGGCGTCGGGGTCGAACGCCCAGAGCTGGGATTGCGGGTCGCGCTGTTCCAGTTCCTTTTCAGGAGGGTGGATATCGCGGACGTTTGTGAGGCCGAGCGTGCGGGCGAGATCGCGGCGGTAGTCCAGCGTTTCGGGAAAATGCATGCCGGTTTCGAGGAACAGCACCGGCAGGGACGGGTCGATATCAGCCACGAGGGCGAGCAGAAGGGCGGATTCCGCGCCGAATGACGACAGGATGGCGAGTTCGCCCTCAAGTGCGATCGCGGCGGCGCGCAGGATCGCGCTGGCGTCGCTGCCTGCGTTCCGGATCGTCGCAATCTGCTGCTGAGTGACTGTCATCTCGGTTGTTTGCCGGGTGTTGTACGAGGAGGAAACGTAATTCAGGGGCACCATGTAGGGCTTTAACGCCATGACATCAAGTGAATGGACGATCGCGGAGTGTGTGGTTTTCAGAGTAGCGCGTTAATTCACTGTTGTTTGTCGTGAATAACATGTGTCAGGCTGGGGTGCCGGACAGACCGTCTGCGGGATGCGTCATGATGAGGTATCTGGCGGGTTCTGTCCGTTTGTTCCGGAGGTTTCCATGAAACTTTATTACAGTCCGGGCGCCTGTTCGCTCGCATCACATATCATCCTCAGAGAGACGGGGATGCCTTATACTCTGGAGAAGGTGGATCTTCAGAAAAAGGTCACGGAGACGGGGCAGGATTTCTGGAAAATCAATCCGCGCGGGGCGGTCCCGACGATCGGGATTGAGCCGGGGGTTATTCTCACGCAGAATCCGGCGATTCTTCAGTATATTGGCGATCATTCCGATGTGGCGGCGTTCAGACCGGCTCAGGGCTCCATGGAGCGGGCGCGTCTGGAGGAGGCGCTTGGGTTCTGCGGCGATCTGCATGTGGCTGCGGGCGGCCTTTTCGCGCCGGGTCTGACCGGAGAGGCGAAGGAGAAGGTGCTCGCGGGGCTGAAGCGGCGGCTGGATCAGCTTGAGACGTTTCTGAGTGCGGATCGGGATTACTGGCTGCCGTGGGGCTTTACGCAGGCGGACGCCTATGCGGCGGTGATCATGAGCTGGCCGGGGCATATGGGCGTGGATATTTCGGGTCATAAGGTGGCCTGGGCGCTGCAGCAGCGGGTGATGGCGCGGCCTTCGGCGCAGGCGGCGATGAAGGAAGAAGGCCTGACGGGGAATGACACCGGGCTGCACTGAGGCGGCACGGTTCCTGGCGGGACGGGTGGGGCGGTCAGCTCTGTCCGTCCCGTTTTTCAGTTGTATGCCCGGGTTCGTTTTTCTGCCTGTTCAGATGATCCGGTGAATGAACGAAATCTCGCGGCCGACATGATGAATAGAGTGAAGATGAGTCCGGTTGTGAAACCATTTCTGCCGGCATTTAAAGTATTTCAGCATGTCCGCATCATGATGAAGGCGGTTATCGGCTTCAGCATGGCTCTGTTTCTGAATGGTCTGGCCCGTGTCATTTTTCCATGACCTGATCAGCAGTTATACGGGTATAAGGATTTTTTATTTCACGGTGAAAATGATTATTTTCGTTTTTGTCCTGACGATTCTGTCTGGTCTTTGTTTCATGCGGTCTGGTTTGTGGAGTCCGCTGGATATTGCGGTATTTTGAAACGCTTTCGTGAAGGGCACCGGTGTTTTCGGGTCAGATCATGTTGGGGTGTTATTGTCTTCCAGAGCGTCTTTCAGTGAGGTTGTGAACTGGCCAGGCGCCAGCGGCTGGGGCTGGGAAGGGGCGGGGGCCCAGGCGCTGAGGATGGCCATGTGCAGGGGCGTTGCGATGGTGCCGTCCGGGCCGGCGTGGCGGTCTTCGAACAGGGAGAGGGCGGCGGGGAACAGGGAAGCCGGGGGTGTTCTGCGGTCGCGGAGCGCGACGGCGTTGCCTTCGCCGGCGGCGCGGAGGTCGCGGAGAAGGGCGAGGCCGGAGCGGTAGCGGATATCCATGGTTTCGGCGTCCACGACGGGCAGGGCGAAGCCGGCGCGCTGAAGCAGGGAGGCGCAGTCGCGAAGGGCCGGGAAAGGGGAGATTCGTGGCGAGACGCCGCCGCTGATGGCGAGTTCGGCCTCGCTGAGGCATTCGCGCAGGCCGGAGAGGGTCGGCAGGACAGGGATGCTGGCGAGAAAGAGGCCGTCGGGTTTCAGGATGTGCCGGATCTGGGCGAAGGTGCCGGGCAGATCGTTGACCCAGTGCAGGGAGAGATTTGCGACGACGAGATCGAAACGGTGTTCGCCGAAGGGAAGAAATTCCTCGTCGACGCAGACGGAGGGCGGGGGCGCCTGACGGGCGAGCTTCGGAGAAAAATCACAGCTGATGATGTCGATGCCGCGGGCGCGGAGACCGGGATATGTGGCGCCGCGTCCGCCGATATCGAGAGCGAGAGGGAAGGTACGGGTGAGGTCGTCGAGGCGTTCGAGCAGGCGGTCGGCGGCTTCACCGAGGAGGTCTGCGACGCTGCCGAGTGTGGAGGCGGCGCGGTCGCGATGCAGCCGGACGGCTTTGCGGTCGAATGTCAGATGCTCGTTCTGCATGGGGAAGCATGTGCGCCTGGTTGTGCGCTGTGCCAAGGGGAGGCACGGTGGCTGGCATAAACGTGTCCGGAAGTACGATGTTCGGATCAGAGGTGCGGACGGATATCGGGGATGTGGAGATCGGATGGCGGGGCTGATTGATTCCGGGCGTCTAGGGCGTTTTGCGAGAGGGGCGGGGCGGTTCGCGCTGGATCTGGTGCTGCCGCCGACATGCACGGCCTGCGGGGTGGAGGTGGATCAGCCGCATTCGCTCTGTCCGGACTGTTTCGTCCGTGTGCATCCGATTGGCGCGCCGCGATGTGATCAGTGCGGGGTGCCGCTGCCGGCGGAGAGTCATCTGGGCGTCGACGCGGAAATCTCACAGAAGGGTTGTACATCGGGTTAGATTATGAAAAAGTCTGTTTTGCACAAAAGAATTTTTCATAAGCAATAAACGAACCCGATGCAGACAGAGT
>NZ_WOTB01000029.1 GCF_011516835.1 Acetobacter musti
CCACGGGAAAGTCGGTCGCCGCCAGGTCTTCCAGTCCACCCCTCACACATTACACCATCACCACCGCGGGGTGGAGCAGCCCGGTAGCTCGTCAGGCTCATAACCTGAAGGTCATAGGTTCAAATCCTATCCCCGCAACCATGAATCCCGTTTAAAAACAAACGCTTAGGCCGCCTCACGGGCGGCCTTTTGCGTTTCCACCACACCAACTGGAATCATATAGGAATCATCCGGGGGAGAATTCACGCGTAGCAGGCCGTCGCATGCAGCGCGGCGCTGGTGGGCCGGGAAGGGAAGGAATCGGGGTGACGTCCTTAAGGTCAGTCGTCTGAAATCGGTCTCAGAGCCCCAGTTCACCGTCTCTTTGCGGTCAGATGAAAGCTTCCACAAATTTACGGCACGACTTTAAGAGGTCACGTGAAAGCTCGTCATCGTTGAGTGCGCGAGCAACTGCTACCCCCCCGATCATGAGCGCGCTAATGGCTAGAGCGCTATCTGAATCTTTGATGGTGGGAAGTGCGCTGACTTTGTCGACGATATCTTTATAGACCTGCGTATAAGTTTCTCGTATCTCGCCTTCCTGTTTGGCAACGTCAGTGGCCAGAAATGCCAAAGGGCAAGGGGAACCTTCTTGCCTGACATGCGACATATCGAGATATTTTCTGATTAATTCAGTGAGCGCGGGCTGGTCAATTTTGTCAGAAAGAGTGGCGACAGGGCCATTACTAGCCGCATGTAATATCGCGTCTTTATATAAAGTTTGTTTCGATTTGAAATGTGCATAGAAAGCTCCTCGCGTGAGATCGGCGTCTTGCATAACCTGGTCCAACGTCACGGCGTCATAACCCTGCGCCGCGAAAAGTTTTACGGCACTGTCTAAAATACGACGTCGGCTATTTTCCTTATGAGCCTTTGAATATGGCATAAGCTCGCCCCCTCTAAATATGTCCTTGATCATATATTACGGCTGACTAGGACCGTCAAAGGAGACGGAAGTGCGGGCAAGGAATCGTTCTTTGATTTCCGTGCTCCATCTCGTTGTAGGAAAGGCCGACCATGACAAAATTATACTATTCTCCGGGCGCTTGCTCTTTGGCAGGGCATATTTTGCTCGAAGAGTTGGGAAGACCATATGAATTGAAACTGACCCCCGTTGGAGACGAAGGCACGGGAAGTGAAGAATTTCTAAAAATAAACCCGCGAGGAAGGGTGCCTGTTTTAATTGATGGTGGGGAAATAATTACAGAAAGTCCCGCAATATTATTTTATTTATCGAGTTCATTTTCAGACGGAAATTTCTGGCCAAAATCAGTTTTAGAGCAAGCTCGCTGCTGGGAGTGGTTTAACTGGTTATCGAGCAATGTACACGCGGTTGCCTATGGACAGGTATGGCGACCTGGACGGTTCATTGATGATGAACATCAATGGAAAAATGTTATTTCAAAAGGGAACAACAACCTTCAGGAATTTAGTGGTGTAATAGAAAATAATATTTCCGGGAGAACATGGTGTGTAGGTGAAGCGTATTCATGCGTTGATCCGTATTTGTTTGTTTTTTATTCTTGGGGCAAAGCCATCGGATTGGATATGGAATCCTCTTTTCCGGCGTGGTCGCGTCATGCAGCCCGAATGTTGGAGCGGTCAGCCGTTCAAAGCGCTTTACGGCAAGAAGGTTTGATCCCGTAAATAGCTGTGAGGTACGATGGGTGTCTTTAGATGGCACAAGAATACCCATTTAACCTTCGTGATCTGCGACGTGTCATCGCGGTTGCGGAGCATCGCAGTCTGCGTCGGGCGGCCCTGGCCTTGGAGGTGGACCAGGGGACGCTGACACGTTCTATCCAGGCATTGGAGCACGCGCTTCGTATTCCCCTGTTCGAGCGACTGCGGACGGGTGCGCGGCTCACGGTGGCGGGTGTGGCGTTCACCAGGATCGCCGCCTCCGTGCTGGACGGCATGGACGAGGCCATGCTGCATCTGCGGCTGCGGCATAATGGGATGGTGGGCAGGCTCAGCCTTGGTGTGCAGGTGTCCTTCGCTAGTGGCGTAGTCGCCAACCTGCTCGAACGGTATCAAGCCGAATATCCCGATGTGGACCTTCAAATCATGGATGGCCCGCGTGAGAGACTGCTGCGGGATGTGCTGGGCTCCCGCCTCGACGTCGCGATCGTCATAGCGGGCGAGGGCTGGCACGGCCAAGCCATCCCGTTGGGGAAGGAAAGAGTGCTGGCCGCTGTTGCGCGCGATCACCCGCTTGCGGTGCGTGCAGCGGTGACGTGGTCCGGCCTGTCAGATTGTCTCCTGACACTCCCGCGTCGTGGTGCAGGCATGGAGCTTCGCAAGCTCGCGTTGCGGCATGGCATGCTGCCTGAGCGCATCATGTTTCATGACGCTGCGATTGACCGGTTGCTGGCATTGGTCCGTCATGGGGATAAGATTCTGCTCGTCACGGAAGGCGCTACTGGCATCAGAATGGATGGTGTCGTCTTCCGGTCTATTTTGGATGAAGGCGGCCCGGTGACATTCGATCTTGCCCTGTGCTGGCGGGAGGGGGAATGCGATCCCGTTCTTGCCCGTTTCATCGAATTGGCGCGGTAAACTCATGAGGACGGCGCTTCTTTTTCTGGTGTCGGCGACGTCTGACGCATGGCGGGAATATCGAGCGGGATGTCGTCACGGAAGGATCGTCCCTGAGACAGACGCCGCCCCAGCGTGTCCAGAAACCGGCCGAAGCGTTCCTGCCCCAACGCGTTGGCGACGGCCTGCGCCTCGGCGGGCAGGGGCGGCATCTGGCCCAGCCAGAAGCGGATGAACAGGGCGTGTGTTTCCAGCGCGATCATCAGGTCGCGCTCCTGCCGCTGCATCTGGCGCGTCAGCCGGTCCAGACGCCGTGTGAGCGCGGCTTCCGTTTTCGTGGCGCTGTCGGGTGACAGGAGCGAGGCGACTGCTGCTTCTACCACGGCGGAGCGCGTCACCTTCCGGCGTGTCGCAAGATCGCCGATCTGCGAGATCATGGCGACGGGCAGGGAGACGTTCAGGCGATCACGCATGGAAATCCTCCATGAAAAGCCATGATGTGGCTGAAAGGGTTTTCCAGAAACAAGACTGAAACTGCGTCGAGTGTACCGAGGCGGGCGATAGCGCGAAAAGAACGGGCGGCATGGATCACATGCTGATCCCGAGATCGCGTTTCCGGTCGTGCCGCCAGTCGACTCCTCCATCGTTACGGGCGACGCCATCGACATAGCGGTCGTGCTGTTTTTCCAGAGACGGTGCCCAGGGCACAAGCTGGAAGCCCAGCCCGTTGTCGATCATGGCGAACCGGCCCGAGAACAGGCTGAGGCGTTTTACATACTGGCCGGTGACGAAGTTGCCCGGAACGCTGCGCTCATAGGTCAGCCCGCTTTCCTTCGCGAGTTTCGCGCCGATCTGATCGAGTTCCTGCTGGCGTAGTGTCGTCAGGAGATTGCGCTGATAGCGCGCCGATCCGTCCTGTTGGAACGACGCCAACCCGCGATCCGCGAGATGCCGGGTGCGCTCCTGCATGGCCTGCCGTACCTCGGTCCCGAAGCCGCTGCGGGCGAGGTCCATCGGTTGGCGTTCCACCAGCCGATGATCCAGCCACGTCGCGCCCGGTGCTTTGACCTGGGCGGCCAGGTCCAGATCGGAGCGGGTGGACAGCACCAGATAATCCTTCCCGCTCGTCCTGCCGGTCGCGGTGCGGATTTCCACGATGCCACCATCGGGCGGCGCGTCGCGGAACACCTCCACGCCGGGGAAGCTGACATGATGGACGCGCCCGTCCGTGGCATCGATCACGGCATAGGCTTCGCCGGTCAGTTCATTGTGCAACCCGCGCTCCACCAAGCGCCCGGTCAAGGCGATGGGCTGATCACGTCCGGAGATCACGTAATCGCCGGGAGACATCCCTTGATCCCGGCTTCGTTCCGTTATGGCGCGGTGCATGGTTTTGATGATGTCGCCCCGCGCGCCCATCACGCGCAGCGTGTCTTCCATGCCGGGCGTAAGTGACCATCTTCCCGGCCCATCGGGTTTTGCCAGCCCCATGCGTTCCAGCGTCTGTGCTCTGCCGGTTAGCAGCGCGCGATGCGTCGCGTCCTGGCCGAAGCCGGTAGTGGCGTCAGCCCGCAGGTCCACGATCCCCAGATCGTCGGCATGACGCCGCAACTCGGCATCAAGGCGTGTCCAGCGTTCCGCCGTGACATCCTGGCGCAGCGCCATTTCGATTTCATGTTCCGCGCGCGGTCCGAGTTCCAGTGACACCAGATCCTCCGCCCGTGAGCGCAGCCCGTGGCTGATATAGTCGCGGGCGATCACCAGATCAGCCCCGGCCTGGTCCACACCGCGCACGATCAGATGGACATGCGGATTGTCGGTGTTCCAGTGCGACACGGCAGTCCAGTCCAGCCGCGTGCCGAGATCGACTTCCATCTGCTGCACGAGGTCGCGGGTAAAGCCGTCGAGGTCCGCCATCTCCGGCGTGTCCTCGGGCGAGATGATGAAGCGGAAATGATGCCGGTCATCTTTGCAGCATGCGGCAAAATCCTGTGCATCCACCTCCTGACCATCCGGCCCGAACAGATGCGCTTTTTCACCATCGCGGGTGACGCCATCGCGGCGCAGATAGGCGAGATGATCGGCCAGCGATCCGGGACGCGCGCCGCGCCCAGTCTGTCGCACCACGCGGGCCTTGACGGTGACGCGGCGATGGGCGTCGAAGAGGCGACTTCTGCCAAACCGGGAATGCCCCCGCCCGAAGGTCGAAGGACCAGAGCGGGGACTGCTGCCTTTTCCCTTTCCGGGGTTGCCGCTACTGCCTCCGCCCGCGCGTCGGGAGGCATGAAGCACCTGCGCCAGAAAGCTCCGAGGCCGGGCGCTGCTTCCCTTGCTCCGGATGCGTCCCGGAAGGACGCGGAAATCCTCGTCGTGGGTCATCACAACCCTACTGTGCAGGAAAACCCCGCAGGAAAGCAGCACACAATCAAAAACCCTGCACACGACCGACCCGACATGCACACAAGAAGACGAAGCGCGACAGCGCTTTGTCGCCCGACGTGGCAGGCCGTTTTATCTTGCCCTCTTAATTCTTCACGTTTCCCGATCACCCCAACTTCCGACGCACACCCGAAGCGCTCCCGATAGGATGGCAGTTTTCCCCTCCCGTGACGTAAAACTCTCGTCATGGCGCGCTCCTTTGCGAAACGGAGACGAACAGGTCCTGAGGTGGGGCCACAAATCGCATCACGTGATCAGAAACAGGCATCACTTCCGGTGCATTCTGGACGACGGTTTGGGATGCAAACGGGCCGACGAAAAGCGGACTCCCGGATGGTGTATTATCGGGCAATCTGGAAACAGAATTCGTGCTTCTTCCCGTGTTGGGAATTACACTGCGGATTGACACTTCATGCAGCAGTCGGACGACTCTCGTGACGTATTTCCGCGTCTCGTCGGGCAGCACTTTTCCTGCTGTCAGAAGCTGTTCATAGCGTCCGGGACCGGCATTATAGGCAGCCAGAAAACCAGCATCGCCGTAGCGGTCATGCAGCCACCGGAGATAGGCCGCGCCCGCTGTGATGTTGTCGCGCGGATCGTAGGGATCGGCCCCCAGATTCAACGATGCGCGACGCTCCCGCCATGTGTCGGGCATGATCTGCATGAGGCCCATCGCCCCCTTGGGTGATGCTGCGTGGGCATCGCCCTGACTCTCGGCGCGCATCACCGCCGTGATCCACGCGGGCGGGATGTGTGCCCGCGTGGCCGCCTCGCTGACATAGGCATCGAACGGCGCGGCGCTGGCAGTCTGCACGGGGATGGCAAACCCGCCGCAGACCACCAGCAGACCGAGCGCTTTTTTAACGTGAGGCATGGCGTAGGTCGGGACGGTTCCAGACCAGCCGGAAACTGTCGGAACCGTCGCGGTCGGGCATCAGCCGGGCACGCAACGGAGAAGCAAACAGCGGGGCGTCGATCAGCACGGCAAGCCACAGACCGAAGCGCTCATTCTGTCGTACCCAGGCGCAGCCAACCTGCGCGGCCTCATCCTCCAGACCACGCAGGACACGATAATCGGGGGCGTTTTCCGATGTGCGGTTCTCGTTCGGAACGATGGAGAGATCGTCGGCCATCAGGAAGGTGGTGATCTGGCCGAAAAACCCGTTGGTCGTATGCGTGAATGTGCCAAGATGGATCATGACCGATCTCCTTTTATGTGGGGAACAAGAGAAACGGGAAACCAGAGCGGGACCGCGCGCCCGATCACAGACGCAGCAGGAAGCGGGCCGAAATACCGCCCGTCGAGGCTCCGCGGTTCCGCCGGGTTCATGACGAAAATCTCGCCGGGTGCGAGGCGATGACAGCCCTGCCAGACAGGCAGCGGGCGTCCACGATGATCACTGTCGCGCGCGTCGCCAGCATGTACGCCGTCGATGCTGATGGTGTTTTTTACCCTGCACACGTCTTGCCCCGGCAATGCCGCGACGGGTTTCAGCAAGGGCACGCCGAACGGCAGATAACCCCGCTTTGCCAGCAGCAGCGCCAGCCGGTCGGGCAACCGGATCGCGGCGATATCCCCGACGTGCAGGGCGCTGCCGGGACGCACCCGATACAGCCCGACCGGGACGCTGGCCGTCTCGTTCCACAACAGCCGGGGCGCGACATGGATGACGGCGGACATGCCCACTGTCAGCACGATGAAATACGTGCCGAAGAACCAGGCACGCCGGGTCATGACAGTAACCTCCTGCGCGCCAGCCATGCCTTGTGCATGGCGCGCGTGTAAGGCCGGGAGGCCACGTTGGCGGCGATGCGGCCATTGAGGATGCGCCAGTGATCGGGGCAAATTTCGGCGGGGTGAAACCCCTGTGCCTCGATAGCGTCGATCTCTTCCAGCACGCGGCGGACCTTCGGCCAGCCGGACACGTCCAACAGCAACTCGCCGCCAGGGCGCACGAAGGGCACGGTCTGGAAGGCGGCACCCGGTTCCGCCGCGTGCACGATGTCGAAACAGGACACGACAGTCCCGTAATCATTGGCCGTCCAGCGGATGAAGCCGAACACACTGCCGGGGATGAAGGCGACCAAACGGCGGCGCTTATCCAGCACCTTGTCGGATACCGGCTGACCGAACCTGATCCAGTGTTCGACGCGCTTTTCGATGTAGGTCAGTTCTACGGTGGTCAGGCCGAGGACGGCGGCGTCGGGGGCATCCATGTCGGTCATGACCTGTTCCTCCATGACGCCCGGTTGCGGAGTGCGGCGACAAAATTTTCATCGGAAGTGCTGTTGCAGCGGTGACGTTGCAGCCAGTTCTCGACATCCTGCCGGGCGTAGAGGACACGGGTGCCGATTTTCAGGAACGGTGGCCCGTCGCCAATGCAGCGGTATTTTTCCAGGGTGCGGATGGAGACGCCGATCAGATCAGCGGCTTCGCCACTGCGCAGATAGGGGCGCTGGATACGGGCCGGTGCGGTCAGGGCGCGCGGTGGCGTCTGTGTTGCCGGGACCGGGGGCTGTTCCGGCTTTGGTCCGGGTCTCGTGGTCATGGAAACCTCCCTTGTCGATGCGGTCCGCTTCGGGGGTGAAGCGGTGCCGGTAAGGGGAGGCTGACGGGAAAAATGTTGTCTGGGAGTGGAGGATATGACGTGCGCGAATTTCTCCACCCCAAAAGCGTAGGTGGGTGTAAACAGGCGTTTGCGGGCGTGTGTTCGATTTTTTCCTTATGCACTCGGAATCGGTGGGCAGCCTGTTATGTCGTTATGGGAATGATCTGGAGGGGGCACCGTTCGCCGGAAGCGAAGCGGTGATATGCGGCCTGAAAGGTCGCTTCCGCTCGCGGCGCGGGAGCGTCGCGTTGTCACGGCACAAGAGAGGTCGGGGCAGACCGGTTATTCGGGCCGGTACGGAAGACAGATGCGAGCCGGGCTTGCCCGGCGAGCGCCGCCCGCGCGTCCCCGCCACCGATCTGCCAGAATCGGCGCGCGGTTGTCTCGCAGCGGGAACAGGCCGGAAAGAGAGAAAGCGGGGGCTTACGCCGCCCGTCTCTCGCCCCAGTAAGCCAGCCGCCGGGAGGCTGTGGCGGCGTGGGCTTCGTCCAGTTCCATGCCCAGCCAGTCGCGGCCAAGATACTGCGCCGCCACCAGCGATGAACCGGACCCCGCGAACGGGTCCAGAACCAGCCCGCCGGGTGGGCAGAAGGCATGAACGAGGGGCAGCAACGCCGCAACCGGCTTCTGTGTCGGGTGCATCCTGTTGCCGGAATAGGGCATGTCGATCACGTCCGGGATGGGATGACGGGGCAGTTTCGCGTCGCCCTTGGCCAGCAGATAGGCCGCCTCGTGGGTGTAGCGGACGAACCGCGCCGATGACGCATAGGACTTCCGCAAAATGATGTGCCCAACGGGCCGGAACCCCGCCGCTTTCCATGCCGCCATGAACAGGTCAATACGGTTCCAAGCATAGAAGGATACGGCAAAACCGCCATCTTTCAGAACGCGGTGCATCTGGTTGAACGCGGGGCGAAGCCATGCGACATTGTCGTCATTGCGCACCGTCCACCCGTCCCGGCCCCGGTAGTTCACCAGATAGGGCGGGTCGGTGAGGATGAAATCCACGCTCTCGCGTGGCATCCCCCGCATGAGGGCAACACTGTCGCCCTGAAGGATTGCATTACGGAAGGCCCCTTTTGCATTGTCGGTCATGTCCCTGTTTCCTTTGCCGGTATCATCGCCGGGGGAAGCACCCCTGCGTGCTTCCCGGAGGCGGGTGACCGCGCGGGAGAGTTGGGGACAAATGACGGCGGGAGTGGCCGGGTTGCGCGCCAGCGGGGCAACGCCCTGCGCCGTCGCGCGGTCCTGCTACTCTGTAGGCGACGTTTGGGGGAAGAGAGGCGAAGGGCCTTTCTTTCCCTTCTTTGCTTTGTTTTTAGCCCGTTATCTGACGGTTGTAGCAAAAGAACCGAAGTATCCGCTGTGGGATGGTCACGATTAGAAAAGGCGCCGTCACTATGGTTGACGTTTGCGAATGAAGCCTACTCAATTCTACCTATGTCATGAGTATTAATCTCATGAGAACCATTCATAAGGCACGAGAGCGCGATCACGCCATTGCTCTGCTAATATGACGCTATCGATATCGCCCCAGACATCTTCGTCCGCATGGTCAAGTACGATAACTTGTAAACGCCCGTTCGCAGATGCGACCTGCTCGCCGAGAAGCCTAAATACCTTTCGAACTGCCTCGACATCCTCGTCGCGCCAAGTAATTGGATCGCTTCTTTCGTCGCCCGCCGTCCGCCGGGGAAAATAGACTTGGCTAGGTTGGTCGTAGATCAGCAGGCCAGGGACTGGATGATGGGAGGAAGAGAGGAAGAAAGTCTGCAGCGCCAGAGTCAGCGCAATGTGGTAGGCAAGCCAGTTCGCGCCGCTGCCAATCTCCCAGAGATAATCGTCGCGCGTTCCTCGGATCACCTTTACGGTTAGATCTTCAATCATCAGGCGAACCGGGGCCTCGGGCCATTCCGCGTCAAGACGCGGAATGAGCCGCCCGGTAGTGGCCTCGATACTGTCGAGCGCGTTGCGGAGCTTTCTGGCGATCTCGCTCTCCGAGACTCGCTTCTGCAACTCTGCGATCTGCGCCTTGAGCGCGTCGATCTCTTGGCGAAGACCAGCGGATTGATCGGTCTGGTCATACAGGCTGAGTGCTTGTTCGAGACGCCCTAGGAAGCGCTCCATTCGGTCGAATCGGTCGATCGCCATCTTCGCCTGTTGCGAGTTGCGTTCGAGCAAACCGATTTCGCGCCGGATCTCGTTCAGCCGAACAAGCGACACGTCCACTTCGGCGCGCAGGCGCAGGATTTCCTTGTCGAGTGTGTCCGATATGCTCGGGTGCGTTCGTAACCGTACTTCGATCGCAGCGAGAGCATCACTCAATTGCTCGATCTTCTCGCGTCCGCCATTGCCAAGAGTCGCTATCGCATCCTCGGGTTGGTCCTCCGGCAAGAGCCGCTTCAGCCAGTCGGAGATAGAGAGGCGATCGCGCTGGATGCGCAGTGCGTAGCCATAGGCATCGCTACTTTCAATAAGGCGACGTAGTTCGCTAAGTCGCTGTCGACGTTGGGTGACCTCAACCGCGACCTTGCTCTCATCGTCCCGCAACTCTTGCAATCGCTCCAGTGCCGCATCGATACCCGCAAGAGTTGGATGCGCGGACTCGCTGTTCGCGGCCACGACCTCGCGCAGCAAGTCGACGATATCGGGCCAATTGATGGGTATCGTCATATCGGGTGGCAGCAGTCCGAATTCGATTGCTTGCCTGAGCCAAGACTGGGCCTCGAGTTGCCATGTATTTCCGGCGGATACGAGCGCACGAAGTTCGTTCTCCCGGCGTCGTAGGATCCGGTTTCGTCGCTGGATTTCGTGGCGAGCCTGGAGGACCTCTGCCGTCACTGCGCGCAGGATGTAAGGAAAGATGGTCTTCAGCTTCTCCCGGTGTTCGGTTGTGTCGGCCTTGAAGAACATGACATCGGGATTGGCGACAATATTCTGTGGCTGGAAGGTAAAGGCCATGAGATCGCGAAAACTTGGTCGCGATTGCGAACTCACCTCCGAATCTGGATCGAACCCGAGATTAGTGAGTCCAGCCAAGCGATCCAGCATCTTCTTGACGTTTCCCTGAGTGGTATCCTTGCCTTCGATCCGGTGGGGGACTTCGACTGTCTCCCCTTCGATCAGGACCATGTCGCCAGTGCTTTGCTGACCACCTGGTTCGCGCCTGGCAAGGAGTTTCTGTCCCTCTACAGTATCGATAATAATACCGAACCAGCTGCAATTTTCGCGGATCACTCCGACGGGAATGGCACATTTGTCGGCGGCGAGACAATAATCGATGATCGGGATAACTGCCGACTTGCCCGTTTTTGACGCGCCACTGATGACGTTGACGACACCAGGATGAAAATTAAGTTCGCGCGGCTCTTCGCCAGTGCGCGGCCAGAGGATCAACTTGCGAAGTTGGAAATACATTAGAAGTCGATCCTAAGGGTTGAGGCTATCTGCGGAAGTTCGAGCTTCGAAAACCAGTAGCCGATCTTGTCGGCGGCACTAGGAAATCCCTTCAACCGCTCGGGGATAGAAGGTTTTTTGATGTCGAGGAGATCAAGAGGGTAGCCGTGCAACGTTGCGGCCTGATGATCGATCTGTACGAGCCGGGAGCTAGATGCGATGCCGATCGACTGCAGGCTCAAGGGGCGAAGCAGCAGCGCGCGTCCGTGCAGTTCGATCAGCATCTCGCGCTCCTTATCGAACTTGGCGGCAAATAAGGTCAATCCCGATGCTTTTCGAGTCGATACGACTGCGTCATAGGTCGGCCTGTGAAGCAGCATCGGTAAAAGGAGGAAAGCGAGTAGGAACGGCACGGAATCGGCTCCATCCTCCTGATATCCGAGCGTGAATTGCCATAACAGATAGGCACCGATGGCGGGATTCTGGACAAGCTCGAGTTCACTGAGGTCCGCGTTCGGGAAGACCGTCATTCGGGATCCTTGCCAAGGAGGTTTTCATAATCGGCATGCCACCCGAGACAGCGTCGATCAGCCAGGTCGTTGAAGCTGCCATGGACGAAGTGACCGGGGACGACTCGTCCTTCTAGCGGTACCTGATACTGGGCACATTGGCGATAGATGAGCCGTCCTTGGACGGACACTGGCTTGTCGGGATGAAGATCGGTGATGTCGCCGCGGATCATGCCATAGCGACGCACGAGATTGTCATCCCATATGTCGAGGCTGCCAAGGAAGATGACGCCACGGTCTGCCTAGTCAGCCTTGTCTGCCGAGGTTCGCAGATAATCACTGATGGCGCGTAGCTGGTCATCGTGGCTTGCGTCGACAAGCTCCAACTGCCGGATGAATGTGGGTCTAGCGGAAGCGATGCCGACAACGAGATCATTGCTGGGCACCTCGCCGAGCGAGGTCAATAATCCAGGCATGTTGTTCTGGCGGATGAAGGCGTGAAAGTCCTTCCGGAAGGCGTCCGCATCGAGAATTGCGGGCTTCCCGCGCTGGATGAGCCGATCGAGCGCCTGCTTGGCTTGGCCGATCCCAGACTTAATGAGAATGTCAATCTGATTTTCGGCAATGGTCGGGAGAAGGACTGCACGGATCGCGTCGAGGGGATCGGTGCCATCCGTTTCGAGTTCGAAGCGGCTGATGATTGCGACCTGCTGGTCGGCAGGAGCATCGAGGAATGGTTGCAAGTGTGCAACGCAACCTGGTAATGCTTTCATTTTGCTGAGTTTGATGCGGATCGTCTTCAACAGGGCAGCGACAGCATCGCCGTCACCAGCAGCGGCCATCGCCTCGGCGAAAGTTCCCTTTTTCTGGGGTGTGACATAAAGTCGATAGTACGTCAGGCTAGGCTTGATCTCCCCGGCGATGAGCATAGCGCGCCAGTTCTCGAGGGCTTTCCACAGATCCCCGGCCCAGTCCGAGATGGGGTTCTGCCTGAGTGCACTCTTGGTCTGCTCAAGGTAGACTGTGCCGTCGACATGATGGACTGCGACATCATCCTTGAATTCTAGCGAAACCTTTGCGCCCTTCGGGCTGGTCAGCAAATGGTAGAAGACGCGGACCGGCTGCAGCGCGAAACCGAGATATTGACCTGGCGCACTGTGTTTCGCAGGTTTCGTCTCGGCATTCATCGATTATTTTCTCTTTCCTTTGTGCAATGCTTTGCAGGTTTCGGCTATAGGTCAAGAAATCGTAACGCGATCCATGTCAGCAGATGGAGGCGCAAGCTGCAGCGATGTCGGTTCGGGAGAAATCTGTTCCCTTGAACAGTAGGGGAGCGTTTTGAGTGTGGGACAGCGCATAGCTCGCACAGTCGCCGAAATTCAGAGCTGCCGGATGCCGCCCCTTGCCGAAACGCAGGAAAGCATCACGAGCAATCCTCGCCTGTTCAGCATTCTGTGGCACGATCTCAATGGCTGCGCCTTCGATCAGATCGTCCAAATCCCGCCATGCGGTCTCGTCGCCGGTGCGTCCGGCCAATACCATACTTGTTTCCAGCAGACTGACGGCCGAAAGCAGACAACGATCAGTCCCGACGATCAGACGGAGGAACTCGTCGGCTTCATCCTCCCGGCGCAGGATGGCCACCAGCGCCGAGGTGTCGATGACGATCACGCGGGCAGGCCGTTCTCATCGTAGAGATCGTGGTCCGTCAGGATATCGTGTCCCTGCAATCGTTCGGCGCTGCGTAGGCTGATTGCACGCAGATCCGCGAAAAGCCTCTCCGCCTGGGCGCGTGGGGCGCTTTTGCGGCGCACGCCGTGAGGGATGAACTCCGCTCCGGCTTGCTCCAGCGCCCGGCAAACCCCGTCCAGCACGATCGGCGTCACCTGATGCGCGCTGACTTCGTTCTCTAGACGGCGAATGGTCACGACGGAGACATGGGCGCGGCGTGCCAGTTCGTCCTGTGGCAGATGCAGCAGGGCGCGGGCGGCGCGAATCTGGTCAGGTGTCACGTTCATGGGATGAAATATATCTCAAAGAGCTGTTTCATTCAATGTCGCTGAAAGTGCATCGACTGGGACAGAAGCCCGGTTGATCCTGTTTTCTGGCGCGACATGCCCGAGTGCGCTGGCGATGGCGTCCGCCACCTTGTTGGCGGTGGTGCGGATCGGGTCAGTCTTGAGATGGGCATATCGTGCGGTGGTCTGCACCTGTGTATGGCCCAGCAGCCGCCCGATCATGGTCAGGTCCGCACCAAGCTGGAGCGCGTCCGATGCGAAGGAATGGCGCAAATCGTGGATGCGCAGCGTATCCAGTCCAGCCCGTGCGCGTATCCGCCGCCACGGTTTCTGAATGTCGGTCAGATACTGCCCGTCCACTTTCCCGGTGATGACATAGGGGTTGCCGTCAATCCGGGGGATGCCCGCCAGCACGTCCAGCACCGCCTTGCCGACGGGCACGATTTTGGCCCCGGTCTTAGAATCCGGGAGGCGCAGGACACCGGCCCGAAAATCCACATACTCCCATTTCAGCTTCTGGATTTCCCCAAGGCGACAACCGGTCAGTAGGAGCAGGCGAATGCAGTATGCTGCTTCGGGCTCGCCATCCGCCTCGCGGAGCACTTTGCCCAGCCGGGCCAGTTCGTCCGGTGTCAGGTAACGCTCTCGCTTCATTTCCTTGTAACGCTTGACCTTCCAGCACGGATTGATCCCATCCGTCCGGACGCCCCACGTATCGGCCAGAGTGAACATGATCGACAGGACGCCCAGCACCCGGTTGGCTTGATAGGGCGTCTCTTTCAACCCCTGGTGCAGTTCGACGACATCGGCGCGGGTCACGTCGATGACCTTGAGCATTCCGAGCTTTGGGGTAATGAACAGGTCCATGCAGCGGCGATATTCGTACTGGGTCGAAGGCTTGCAATGCGAGGCGACATGCTCGTCGAGGAAGCGCTTGCCAAACTCCTTCATGGTCGCGGCGGCGCGTATCCGGTCGCGCTGCGCGCCAGGATCACTGCCCAAGCGGACATCGGACAGATGCTTCATCGCTTCGGTGCGGGCCTGATCTGGGGTGATCGGGCCATGCGGCCCGATATTGACGCGGCGGATGCGTCCGCCCGCGCGGAACTGGGCGAGGTAGATTTTCCGGCCCGAGGGATGGACCCTCAGACCGAAGCCCCGAAGCTCGTCATCCCAGAGGAAATATTCCTTGCCGGTTCTGGCGGCGGCTTCGACGGAACGTTTTGTGATCTTGACCAATGGAACGTCCTCTCCCGGTTGGAATCACTGGAATCAAATAGGAATCATTTGGGAGTGAAATCAGGCAATTCCAGTCGTGGAGGAGTGTAGCGGAAACCGAGTAAAAACTTAAGAAAAACCGCCATTTATCGTGAAAAAATCGGCTCTGTGTGGTAATTGTGTAAGTATTATACTAGAACTCATAACCTGAAGGCCGCAGGTTCAAATCCTGCCCCCGCAACCAACGACGCTTGCGAATGACCATTCGCCACATTTCGCCGTGATCGTAGTGTGCGGTTCCCCGCAACCAACGATACTTGCGATACGAACGCATCAAGAACGCCACTGTCCGGATGGACCGTGGCGTTTTTCTTGTGCGCCGCAAACTGCAGGATTGCCGCCAGGTCGCCGCGCAGGATGATCGCCAGTTCGCCGTCGGCCGGCTGGAGCGTGATCTGCGAGACGAGTGTGCGCAGGCGCTCGGCCGCCTCGGTCTTCGTCTCCTCGGCCTGAAGGCTTTCATAGAGAGACGTGATCCGTTGCTGGTAGATCTCCGCCATGTTCGGATGGAGAAGGGGAGGTGGCTCCTCTGCATCTGTCAGCAGATGCGTCAGATCTGCCTTACGAGCCTCGAGGGATTCCATTTCTGCCTTCATGGAGGACTGGTACATGCCGTCCTTGATGGCCGTGATGATGCCCCGGATCTGTTTTTCGACCCTGACGAGTTCGTTGCGACGCGCCGCGAGGTCCGCACCGTGCTCCATGCGCAGTCGGTTCACCTCGCGGGTGAACTCGCTGCAGAATTCCTTGAACAGGTCCGGTTCCATCAGATGCGTGCGTAGTCCGCTCAGGACCGAGGCCTCCAATGCGTCGCGGCGAATGTTGAGGCGGTTGTCGCAGGTGCCCTTGTTGCGTGCCGTCGAGCATCCGAGCAGATCCTTCGAGATCATGCTGTAGCCGCCGCCACAGCGGCCACAGCGGATCAGTCCGGCAAAGAGATGGCGCGGACGGCGCCGCTCGCTGAGGGCCTCGTTTCCCCGTTCCGGTTGGCTGAAGGTTGTTTCGGCCTGGCGTGCCTTCACGGCGTCCCATAGATCCTGCTCGACGATCCGCAGCTCCGGTACGTCCTGGTTTACCCATTCGGATTCAGGATTGAGGCGTGAGACGCGCTTGCCGGTATCGGGATCCTTGAGGTAGCGCAGTCGGTTCCAGACCAGGCGCCCGACATACATCTCGTTGTTGAGAACGCCGGTGCCGCGTTCCCGATTGCCGTGAATGGTGGACGGTCCCCACTCGCGTCCCTGCGGGCCTGGAACGCCATCCCGGTTCAGTTCCATCGCGATCGTGCGCGAGGACTTCCCACGCGTGTAATCGGTGAAAATCCGCCTGACCGTGCGTGCCTCTTCGTCGTTGATGGTCCGGTCGCCACGGATGCGCTCGCCCTGGGCGTCAAACTGGCGTACGACATCGTAGCCATAGGAATTGCCGCCACCGGACTTGCCGTCCTCGATCCGCCCGCGCAGGCCTCGGCGGACTTTCTCTGCCAGATCCTTGAGGAACAGGGCGTTCATGGTGCCCTTGAGCCCGATATGCAAATGCGTGACATCGCCTTCGGAGAGGGTGATGATCCGCACGCCCGCGAACGTCATCCGCTTGAACAGGCCGGCGATATCTTCCTGGTCGCGCGAGAGCCGGTCCATGGCTTCGGCCAGCACGATCGTGAAGCGCCCGCGTGTGGCGTCCTGGATCAGTTCCTGAATGCCGGGGCGGAGCAGGGAGGCGCCCGAGATCGCTCGGTCCGTGTAGCTGTCGACGATTGTCCAGCCCTGCTTTTCGGCGTGAAGCCGGCAGAGGCGTAACTGATCCTCGATCGAGGCATCACGCTGGTTTTCGGACGAATAGCGGGCATAGAGCGCGACTTTCACAATCCCATCTCCCTAATCCTGGAGATCGCGTCGCCTCGCGGCCTCCACTTCAGCGTTGACGAAATCCCGTGCGGCCTGACGGGCCAGAAGCCGGACCAGACTGACCAGCCGCGGATCGGCTCCACTGCGCAATGGGGTCACGTTGGCGTCCGGGGCGTCGAGAACGAGCCGCAGCTTACCAGCTATCGTATCGCGTTGGCGTGCCATCTTCCCCTCCTTTCTGCATGACCTTTGGTTGGTTCTGAAGGCACTGTGGATGTCGAACGGGATGTCAGCGAACAGAAAAATACATGGAAACAAAGAGATGTTTCGTGCGGAGAGGGCTTGAGGATAGGCGCGAACATTCACGGCTATCGCTGTCGGCACTATCACAAATTGGTGATCATGCGACTATAATAGTCGCGATTTATCGTGGTGAGGATCGACTCGCGGGTTGGTTGATACGGACCTGCATTCCGTGAAGCCGTATCTACGCGGTTCCGTGGATACGATCTGGCGCCTGGTGGGGCCGGGAGAGAGGAAGAGGGAAGTGGGGTTTTCTTGACGGATTCAGGGGTGGGAGAGAGGCTTCCGCCCGTCCGTCACGGAGTGTTCCGCCATGGCGAGCGCCATCCAGAAAATCGCCCTCAATGCGTCCCGTGATATCCCTTTCAACAAGCTGGTGCTGTCGCAGTCTAACGTGCGGCGTGTAAAGGCTGGCCTGTCGATCGAGGAACTGGCCCGCGATATCGAACGTCGTGGGCTGCTCCAGAGCCTGAACGTCCGTCCCGTTCTTGACGGCGAAGGGGCCGAGACCGGTACCTACGAAGTGCCGGCCGGTGGCCGCCGCTTCCGCGCTCTCGAACTGCTGGTGAAGCAGAAGAAACTGGCGAAGACGGCCCCGGTGCCCTGTGTCGTGCGCGAGGCCGGATCGGCTATTCTCGCCGAGGATGATTCCCTGGCCGAGAACGTCCAGCGCCTGGCGCTGCATCCGCTGGATCAGTTTCGTGCCTTTCGCGACATGCTGGAGAAGGGCATGTCCGAGGAAGAAATCGCTGCCGCGTTCTTCGTTGTGCCGGCCGTGGTGAAACAGCGTCTGCGGCTGATGACCGTGTCCGACAAACTGCTCGATATCTACGAGCAGGATGGCATGAAGCTCGACCAGCTTATGGCCTTCTCGATCAGTGACGATCCTGTGCGGCAGGAACAGGTCTGGGAGATTATTGCCCAGAGTCATAACCGCGAGCCCTATCTGATCCGCCGCATGCTGACGGAAAAAACCGTGCGCGCATCGGATCGCCGCGTACGCTTCGTCGGGCTGGACGCCTATCTTGCGGCTGGCGGTCCCGTCATGCGTGACCTGTTCGAAGCCGACGATGGCGGCTGGCTGGGCGATCCCACTCTTCTCGACCGGCTAGTCATGGAAAAACTGGCGGCAGCGGCCGAGGATATCCGAGCCGAAGGCTGGAAATGGGTCGAAACGGCTCTGTCCTTCCCCTGGGGACACACACGGCAGTTCGCGGAGATCGACGGGACGACCGTTGAACTTTCCGATGAAGAAGCGGGCCGTCTGACCGCTCTGCACAGCGAGCAGGAAACCATTGAGGCGGAATACGCGCAGGCCGATGAGTTCCCGGAGGACGTCGATACGCGGCTGGGTGAAATCGAGCAGGCTATCGAGGCGCTGGAAGAACGCCCTGTTTCCTTCGATCCGGCGGACATGGTCCGGGCCGGTGTCTTCGTCAGCCTGGATACAGACGGCACGCTGCTGGTCGAACGGGGTTTCGTCCGGCCGGAAGATATGCCGGTCGAACTCGAAGTCGATCAGGACGAATCAGACAGATATGACGACGCCATTGACCACCGCGGCGATGGCGATGATGCCGAAGGGGATGGGAGGGAAGGCGCACCCGATACCGACCCCGAGGAGGAAGACGGACTGAAACCGCTTTCCGATCGCCTGCTGACGGAACTGACGGCCTGGCGCACACTGGCCCTGCGGGATGCGTTTGCCAGCAATCCGCATGTCGCGCTGACCGAACTGCTTCACACGCTGGTACGCGATCTGTACTGGCAGGTCTCGGGCGCAGATTGCCTGGAAGCCTATGTCCGGGAAATCCCGCTGCAGGTCCATTCCCCCGACATGCCCGGCAGCCTGCCGGCCCACGCGCTGCGCCAGCGCAACGAGGGCTGGAAGCACGATTTGCCGGAAGACGAGGCTGCACTCTGGCTGTGGCTCGACCGGCTGGACGACACCAGCCGTCTGGCCCTGCTAGCGCATTGCCTGTCTTTCGGGATCAACGCGCTGCATGAATCGTCTCATGGTCCGTCTCTGGCACGCAGCGTCAGGGAGCGGCTTGCGCGAGCAGGCCGTCTCGCCACTGCGCTCGCGCTCGATCTGGCCGAAGCAGGCTGGCAGCCAACGGTGGAGAACTATCTCGGCCGCGTCACCAAGGCCCGCATCCTCGAAGCCGTGCGCGAGGCGCGGGGAGCCGAGGCGGCAGAGCGTATCGCCCATATGAAGAAGGGTGACATGGCGCAAGCGGCTGAGCGGCTGCTGGAGGGCTCCGGATGGCTGCCCGAGGCATTGCGGACGAGGAACGTGGCGGAGCGAAGTGAAGGGGGAGCAGGGGTAGCTCGTATGCCCGATAGCCCGGACGCGGTGGCGGCCGAGTGATGTCAGCCCGCTGACTGGTATTGGCGCCTTTCGGTCTCCGGAAGGCGCCTTTTATATGGGAACGACGACATCACGCCGGAATGGCTGTCGACGGTGGTCAGTGACGGGTCACCGGCTGCAGGTGTCGATCCGTTTCAAGCCTGAGGGCCGCTGTCCATAAGGGTGTTTTGGTATAGAAATCCCGCCTGTTGAGGCCGGTGCCGGTTCGGTGCTCGTTGAGCAGTCCTGCCCAGCACAGTGGACGCAGGACATGGACGTACAGACTGGCGGTCAGCTTGAAATCCCGGTGACGGATCTCCTCCTCTTCACCCCCGTAGAGAACCGAACATAGTCGCTCTTCGGTGACGGCAGCCTGGGCTTCGATATTGATGACGTTGAGAAAGATATCCCAGTTGCCGAACAGTGGCTCATCGCTTCGGGTGTAAGGACTGTGGTCAACGACAAAGAGGAGATGGGTCGTTAACAGCATCCAGAGCCGGGCAGGCTCCGATCTGAGTTTTCTCGCCAGGTCGGTCAGCCGCAGGGTTCCCTTGAAATGCCGTGCGAGCTTCGCACTGAGCAGAACCTCATGCAGGATCACCAGCGGCGGGAAATCGTGTTCATTGAGGACTTTGTTAACGGCGTAGAGGTCTTCGACCGTATAGGCTGGCCAGTCAAATGCCTCGGCGGCCCACGCGACAAAATAGCGCTTGAGCGCCTTGGTGGGCGTGAGGCCGATCGGGCCGTTTTCCTCAATATAGCCGATCGTCAGCAGCGCGGCCTTCAGGATGAGGGCATGCGACAGGGGGAGGTCGGTGTCGGGCGAACGAAACGGATTCATTATATAAACAATGAACCAGGTAGGTGCGAGTTGCCAGTCTGGCTTTGCGACGCAGAGACGATCTCCATCCCGCGTCCTTCATTGTAATGTCGGTTGTCGCCCTCATGTCGGACATATAAAGACCGTTCTAAGCTTCCCTGAAGCGGACATAATTGGGTCAAAGCCCTGCAATCGCATCGGTCTCAAAGCAATCCGAATATGGCGCTCGTCTACTCAAAGCCAGCCATTTCCTCTTCGAAGTCATCACTGCGCTGCGGTTGTCCGCGCGCATCAACAGCCCGCTCGATCAAACGCTTCTTGAGTTGCGCGCTGATGGCAGCTGCTCGCGCATAGAGAAATTTCTCAAAATCATTGTCCATGATGCCAAAACGCTCAAGATCGCCGATTAAGTGCGATTTCATCGATTTTTCGAGGTTCGGATTGGCTTTCTTAAAGGTCTTCATATAAACAGAAGGTGCCTTCGCACCAATCTCACGCTTGTTTAGATAATCATCAACAATAGTGATGTTGACGATATTGTTGATGCGCCACTCTTCTTCCTCTTTCTTGGCAAGATATGCCCTTGGGAAAAAATGGTGATAGTTTTTGCTGTTCGCCTGCTTCAGCCAGTAATTGCTGATATTGACGACAGCATCGTCGCTAAATGATTTGGGCTGCTGATAGGCGTAAAGGCACAGGATTGCTTTGATCGAGCTGCGTCCAGCGTTGAACCAGCCATTCTCGATCAAGAATTCCGGCGAAATATCAATACTCCAATCATAGTCGGGAGAGCACCCCTTCAGAATCCGATCGATGCGGCGAATATCCTGCGCGAGCTTGCTTTCGACAGATGAGGAATACCGTGCCCCGAGGCTGCAGCGCCAGAAAAAGTCTTCGAGTTGCGCACGCTGATCCGCATCTGGCTTGTCGGGATGATAGTAAAAAAAATACGCAAACGGCACGAGCAGGGTGTTGTAGGGCAGGAGCTTGGAAACCGGAATCCGATAGGTGTGGCGGAAATACTCCACCGCTCGCTCGAAGGCATCAATCACCTTCGGCCATGTTTCGATGAACTCACTCTTCTTCAGTTTGAGGATGGTCTGCTTTTTGCAATCATTGGTGATGATTAAGGAGATAAGCTGGAGCAAAATTGCGTCCGATACCGTCTCATAGTTGACAGCGGTAAGCCGCTCGATCAGCCTTTCATACTCAGCTGAAAGGTCAAAATCCTTTTCTTCATCGAAGGTCTTTGCGACCATGATCTCAAAGACGCTCAGCGCTTTGCCGCCGACGTTGATCCGGGTGAAAATCTCCGTAGCAACATCGATCGCGACGTCTCGAACCTGAATGATCGAGAAATCGTAGCTTTCGATCCGACGGCGGTAGTCAGAGATTTTGCTGTGATATTGCGCAGGGAAGGCCGCCAATTCCGCAAACGAGCCATGTAAGAGGTCTTTCAAGCGGATAAAGGTATTGGCTTCCAAACCTTCAATGTCAGTGGTGACAATCTGATCGTCTTCCTCGGCTTCAAGCTTTACAAACATATCTGAAAAGTCGTCGCGGCGCTCCGAGTTGCGCACGACCGTGATGCCGCGGATAGCGGCGTAGAGACTGGTTAAGCGCTGTTGACCGTCCAGGACAAAGGCTACGCTCTCACCTTGTTTTGGAGTAGGCAGTTGAGCGTTGCCGAGCTCGCGTACGCTCCTCAAACGATCTTTTGTCGACCAGAAAATGAAGGTACCCACCGGATACCCCTTGATGACGCTATCCAGCAGCGCCGCGGACTTTTGGAGCGTCCAAACAAACTCGCGCTGGAATTGAGGGATTTTGACCTGTCCCCGTTCGATGTCGGTCAGCAGCGAAGAGTAGTTCGCATGAGTAGGACTAGGAAGAGACATGGGCCATCCAATCTGTGCTACTGTTTTCTATACCATTGCTCAGTGAAATAGTCGGTAGCCATCCCGGTGGCGGGGCTCTTTTGCATAATTCCCTTTATCGGCGTGAAGAGGCCGTTAAGGGTGTTTTCGGTTATTTTCGATGCTTCGAATGCGGCACGCTCGTGCGTGGCTTCTGGTAGATCGCCGCAAGCCCATGATCGCCATGAACCGTCGGATACGTTTGCGGCCCACTTCATGTCCCAGGAGCAGCAGATGCCGTGACATCTGCTGGGAGCTAATACGGCGTTTCCAGGAACTGGGCGTCTATCAGTCTCATCAATTCCAGATCGGTTTAGCTTTGTGGAACAGGCTGATAGTAGACGCCCGACCGGTTGAACTGCAGCAGCGTGCATAATCGCACGACTGAAAATCGGGGGCGCTTTAGGTCAATCATTTGCAGCCTCTGATCACGCGCAACCGAGCAAAGACATCCTGCAAAAAGTTCCATTCCACCAGCAACTGGCCGATCTTGGCATGAAGCTTTTCAACATCGGCTGGACTAGCCCCAGTCTCCGGCGCCTGCCCGCCGGAAAAAATGCCAGACATCCCCTCGATCGCCTGGCGCTTCAACTGGGCGATCATCGTCTATGCACGCCATGTTTCGACGTTAGCTCCGCCAGCGTCAGTTCTCCACGGATCGCTTCCAAAGCAACAACTGAATTGAACTCACTCGAATATCGTTTCCGCGTAACCTTGCCCATAAAATTCGTCTTTGCTCAGATCGGACTATAGCTTATCGCACTTACTGAAAAACGAGGGCCATCTCTGGTTGCCAATAACGCAGCGAACGCCGATTATTGGTATTCTTCACTCAAGCTTCAAACTGAAAGTAAGCTTTGACCGACACGCCGCCGAACACTCCCCGAAACGATCGCATCGGCGGAGGCGGAGCCGCGACGAGTGCAGGCATTCGCTTTCAGCAACAGCTCGGGGCGCTGATCTCGTCATGGATTCTGGCAGGCGACCGGTTCGACGGGAGCTTTCAGCTTGGCGCCGCGACCCCGGAGTGGGTCCGCTTCGAAACTGAAGCTCCGATTGATGATCTGCTGGTTAAGACGAGTGATGGCGGGTTCGTCGCCATTCAGGCGAAGACGACAGCATCCCTGAGCGACGACGTCGGCTCGCCGCTCGGCAAGACAATCACCCAGTTCGTGCGGCACTGGCATGTGTCAAACCAGGGCGATGGCTCAATGAAGTGGAACCGTCCCCTTGACCCCGCCCGCGACCGCCTCGTTCTCGCCGTAAGCCCGCAGGCCTCGGCCCAAGTCAGACATGACCTGCCGGCGGCCCTGCGCCTCGCCTCGCAGCCAGGCGGCGGCGCGCTGAATCACGCTCAGCAACGGGCCTATGAGGTGTTCGCCTCCCACGTCAAACGGGCCTGGAAAAGCATCACCAAGGACCCCTTCGATAGTGTCCTGCTCGCGGACCTATCCAAATTGATTACGGTCTTTGAGTTCGACGGAGCGCGCGGTCCGGCCTTGGCCGGAGGATCGCTTGTTAAGGCGTTCGGCCTAGACTTCGACGCTGGCGCCGCTTTCACAGCTTTGGCCGATCTTAGCGGCCGGCTGATGAAGGAGCGCGGTGGGGGTGATTTAGTCACCTGGCGGAATCTCTTGGCCGGTAACGGCATCGCCCTTGAAGCAGCTCCGGAATATCGCGACGACATCCAAGCTCTGAAGCGGCACTCCAAACGCGTCTCCGAAGCGCTCGGCGCCTACGAGAAAATCGAGGTCGATAGCGGTGCGCCGCTCACCGTTCAACGCGACTGCCAATCGGCCGTCGAAGCCGCTGTGCGTAGCGGCCCTTTGCTCATCATCGGCGAACCCGGGGCCGGCAAGAGCGGCGTAATGAATGCCCTGGCGAAGGCCCTGAGCGCTTCCGGTGCCGACGTCTTGGAACTCGCCGTTGATCGGTACCCGGTCGAGAGCCTGGACGGCCTTTCGCGTGAGCTGGGACTGAAGCGCCCGCTGCTGGAGGTGCTGGAAGCCTGGGATGGCCCGGAACCGGCCTATCTCGTTATAGACGCCCTGGACGCGACCCGGGGCGGTCGCGGGGAAGGTGTATTCCGATCACTCATCGAGCGGGTGCTGGAGCTGACGGGGCGTTGGAACGTCGTCGCCTCAATCCGCAACTTTGACCTGCGCATGGGACAGCAGTTCCGCGCCCTGTTCAAAGGGGCGCCGCCGGAACGTTTGCTGGCGGACCCGGCTTTTTCTGGCGTTCGGCACATCCAGGTGCCGTCCTGGTCTAAAGCGGAGTTCGACCAGCTCCTCCGCCAGGCGCCTGCGCTGGCTGACTGCCTCGCGCAAGCGCCCGCCCGCCTGCGCGACCTGGCCATGGTGCCATTCAACACCCGCCTGCTCAGCGAGCTAATCACCGGCGGCGCGGTTGGCAGCCTCGGCCAGGTATCATCTCAGGCCGATCTGCTGCACCTCTATTGGGAACATCGCGTCGAACGCCACGGCCTGCCGGCCAGAACCAGCCTGAGCCGCGTGGTGCAGCTAATGGTTCAGGAAAGAGCACTTCGCGCCCCGGAGATTCAAGCGGCGGGCAATGATCCAGCCACGATCGACATCCTTTGTAAGGAAGGTGTCCTCGTCGTTGTTGACGGCGACCGCTGGGTGCAGTTCCGCCACCACCTGCTCTTCGACTATGCGGCGGCGCGACTGGCGTTGGAGCCAGGCGACATCGTCAGTGGAGCCTATCGATTCAGCAAGACTGAAGCCCCCGGCCTGATGCTCTCGCCTGCGCTGGGGTTTGTGCTGCGGGAGATTTGGGAGACCGACCATGCCCGGTTCTGGATCGCACTCGGCCGCCTGATCAATGACGAGGACGGCGACCCAATCATCCGCAGCACGGCAGGTCGACTGGGCGCCGAGTTTCCGGCCGCTGCCGAGGACTGCCTTTGGCTAGGCGACCTGGCGATCTCCGGCGACGCCACCGCCCCGAAAACCCTGTCGCACGTCAGCGGCGCCCTGGTCGTGCGGCTCGAGGACGAGAGGGACGTTCTCGTCGAACCTTGGGTCTGCCTGGTTGCGCGGATGGCGAGGAAGCCTGGGCCAGTCGCCGGAACGCTCCGCTTCCTGCTGCACAATCTCATCGAACGCATCAAGGACGGCCCCCTCACTCCGATGCTCGGCAAAGCAGCCCGCGCGTTGCTGGCCCACGGCCTGGCTCAGCAGGACGCCGGGTTCGCCGTTCGGTCGGAGATCGGCTTCGTAGTCGACACCTACGCCACTGACATTGCGGCTTCGCGGGATCTTCTTGCACAGCTCTTTACCCGTGAGCGGCTCAACCAGTTTGGCCACGAGGAGGTGCCCGCGATCTGTTACAAGATCGCCGCCGTCGGCGCGGCCGATCCCGAGTTCGTCACCGACATCTATCGTGTCGTCTTCGGTTATGAGGTGACTGAGGATCGGCAGACGCGGCTTGGCCAGAGCCAAATCCTCAAGCTGACCTCTAACGCCCGCCAGGACTACGGCATGGCGCGATGGTCGCTCAGCGAATACCTGCCGCAATTCCTCAAAAGCCAGCCCCGCGCCGCTGTGAAAGCGGTCGTCGCCGCCGTCGAAGGCTACGTTGGCCGCAAGCATCCCGCTGGCGATGACGCGCTGGGCGTTCTGCTGGACGTCAGCGGCCGCGCGATCCGCCTAAAGGAGGATCGCAGCTACATTTGGGCGCATGACCCGGACGATCAATATGCTTCGGATGCGGAGAGCTTGGTGTCGAAGTTGCGGACGCGGCTTCGCGACGCGCCAGAGTCCGACGCTGCCATCCTGGTCGACCTTTTGATCGAGGAAGCTGCATCGGCGATCTTCTGGTCCCGGATCTTCCTGTGCGCCGTCGAGCGTGGTGACAGCCTCCTCGACCAGCTCTGGCCGTTCGCGGCGGCCGAGCCGTTCCTTGTCCTTCCCGACAGCCGAAAGGACGCAATAGATGTGGTCGCAGCTGGTTTCGGACGCCGGCCCTTAGCTGAACGGGAGGCCTTTGAGCGCGCAGCCCTAAGCTTCGACTTCGTGCGCTTCATTTATCCTGAGGACGCGCGCCGAGGCTTTTTGGAACGCGTTTTCACCGCCATTGGCCGGGATAATTTGACGACCGGTGACGCTCGCGAGATCGTCGACGCCAAGGCGCAGGATGTTCTCCCCCCCAACAAGCGCCTTTTCGTCACCCAATCCAGTGTGGTCGCTTTGGACGACTTCCATTGGATCCAGAACCTTGATCAGACAGCGCCGGAAAACGCCCCCGTCGTCGCCGCGATTAATGCCGCCAAGACCCGGTTGCATCTGGAGTCCGGTTCTGACGCAATGCCTTCTGTCTCCTTAGCGGAGGCGCTTGAAGGCCTTGTCGCAATCCAGTCGGCCCTGGCGGCAGACGCGCCCCACGCCGGTCTGCGGCAGCATGCTGAGGCGATCATCGGCCAGGGTTGTCATCTCATCGTGTCGCGCAGGCTTCTCGCTGGCGATCCCGCACCAACCCCGGATCAGGACGCCCTGTTTCTCGATCTGTTGACGATAGCCGCCCAATCCGAAAGTCCGGAAGTCAACGACGCCACGGAAGCACGGTTTGAGGAGTCTGCTGTCTGGGGCGGCCCAGCGGCACGGGTGGAAGCTGCCGAGGCTGCGTTCGATCTCGTCTGTCAGCGCCCCGACTGCTACCATGTCATCTATCTATTGGCGGCGCCCCTGCTGACCGACCCACACCCCGCGGTTCGACTGAACGCCGCCGTTCGGATCGGGCGTATCTGGGACATTGACCGTGAGCGTTTCTGGCAGCTCATCGAGCAGGTGTTGAAAAACGAGCAAAATCTGACGATCATTGAGCATGTGCTCGATGACCTGGTTTCGCGATTGATTCATTCGGAGCGGTCGCGGGCAGTGCCACTGCTGCTCGCGCTTCTGCATCGTGAGCCCGCCGGATCAGACCGGGCGCGTCGCGTGCGCAAGGCCATCGCCGACAAACTGAGCGTCCTTTGGATCACCTATCAGTCGCAGGAAGCCAAGGCTGTTCTTGATAGCTGGCTTGCGACGCCCTGGGAGCACCCCGACGAAGCTCGGACGATTCTTACGACTTTGCGCGGGTCGGTCGTGGCCGGGATTGGCGACGACGCCGATAAAAACGCGGGAGTTAGGCAGAGATCCCAGGCATTGGTGTCCACCATCGTAGATGCCGCGAACGGGCGGCTGGCGGTGCATATAACCGCGGCCAAACTGGATGACGACCAGGTAAAGGAGGCGCATGAGTGCGCCCACCTGATCGATGTCGCCGGCAACGAAATGTACTTCGCGACTGACGCAGCGGCCGGCAAGCGCGACAACGACCCTGACCACGGCCATGCTGGTCTCGACGTGTTCTTCCGTGAGAACGCCGATCTCCTGAAGCGGATCGGCACCTACGCGACGCCCCTCACCACCTACTGCCTGCTGCAACTCGTCGAACGGCTGGTGAATGTGGACCCTGCCGGCGCCTTTGATCTCGCGGTCAGCTACGTGCGGGCCGGACGTCAGTGGGGCTATCAGAACGAGACTCTGGGCGTCGATCTGGTCGTCAAACTGGTCGGTGTCTTTCTCGCCGACTACAAGGAAATATTCGCGGACACCGATCGCCGGGCCGCGCTTACCGATTGCCTTGAGACTTTCCTGGAAGCGGGATGGCCGGCGGCGCGCCGTCTGCTCTACCGACTGCCCGAACTCATCCAGTGAACCGGGCCACGCTGCTCAACCTGTTCAAGCAAGACCTTGGCGACCTGCTGGAGACGATCGACCACGCGTTGGCGAAGCCCAACCGCGATCCCTACGCCGAGGTCGATCCCGAGCGACGCCCGCATGAACACGATACGCGGCTGCTCTTCGTTGATGAGTTGCTAGGCCATCTCGGCTGGAAGCGCGGGGCTGGCGGCAATGTATTGGAGGAGGCTCGCCTTCAAGGCGCCACTACGAAGTTCATGGACTACGTCGGCGTCGTCGATATAGCGGGCAAGCCGCTGCTGCTGGTCGAAGCAAAGGCCTGGGACAAGCCGTTTGTCTCGGCGCGCGCTGGGGGCGCATTCGCCAGCGAAGCCGATCTAATCGTGGCCACTATCCAACATGTGCGGGATGGAAAGTCCGAAGATACGTCCCCCGCGATCGCCGAATGGCACAGGTATCTTCGTCAGGTCGAAGGCTATGTTCGCACATTAAAGGAGCAATACGGACACGACTTGCCACGGGCGATGATCGTCAGCGGCGAATGGCTGGTGGTGTTCCAGCAGCCAACCAAGACCTTTCTCGTTACGCCGGTTCCCGACGATATCGCGGTCTACCGACGACAGGAGTTCACGGCTCGGGCGGGGGAGCTCTTTAATCTTCTCCATCGCTCGTTACTGACGCAAGACGCCCCTATTCCCTTACGCCCCGCACAGCTTGGGCAATTCTTAGAGCTGGTCGATGTTGCCGGCGCCTTTCGGGGTGTGCATGTTCATTACGATCACAAGGGGGGTAGCTCCCTATTCACTCCCCGCCCACGCATTTCGATCTATCCAGCTGTATTCGTCGTACGGCATGACGATGTCATCTACACAGTCATGGACAATAACACGCCCTTTAACCTGGATTACGAGCACGACTTGGATGGTGAAACCCTAGCCCCGCACCTACATGCGATCGACGCACGCAGCACTGCGCTTCTTGCCGCTTGCGTCGATGAACTTGGCGGCCCCCTGCCGAGCCCGCCTCTGGGAGCTTTTCCCGGCTTCCCAAGCGACACCATGATGAGGACGCTCGTCGGTAACCTGCCCGAGGCGAATCACTGGTTCGTCGCGACGGGTAATTCTTCCCATTTCCTGCTCGACGAGCCGCGAGTGGCAAATTGCCGCTTCCACACCTGGGCTGACTGCGGCGCGGAGGCGATTGGGCAATCCGCTGTTAGCGTTCGCTCAGTGGAGCTGCGCGTTTTCTTCATCGACAGCCAGCGGCACCACTGCGCGCATCAGGTTGTCCAGGACCGGCGGGCGGGAAAATGCCTGATTAATCCGATCGACAGCCGAACCTGTTGCCAGGTTTGCGCTTTCCTCGACCACTGCTGGACTCCAGCTGAGAAGGCGGACCTACCTTGCGGCCAATGATTCGATGACGGATTAGGTGAAACTCGAACACTTACACTGAATCAGTCGGCTGGCGCTCGGCGGTTTTATGATAAATGTGGGCCTTCAGAAAGTCATATGGGTTATTTCAACGACCGGAATGAGATGAAAACCTTCGCAAGGGTTGTCCATGTGAATGTCCGGGATTGTCGATCGCCCAGCACAAAGCCGACATTCCGCTTTACCCCGCTGACCTGCCTGTCCGCTCAGTAATGCAGGAGCAGACAGGCGGCAGTCGCCTTCATGTCGGCTATACAGCCGTTAAGGTTGTTCGCCTGAAAGCCGACTTTTTTACAAGGGTGACTTTGGGGAACCAAAATTAATCCTTGTGTCCACAGTAATTACGCGTTCGTGTATGATACAAATGCCGAGAAGCTCGTATGTGATGCAAAGTCGTGTGTGCAGGCCAACTTTGCGTTACGCAGGTATAAATTGAGATCGTAAGATTACGATAATGAGTGTTCCTTACATTGCAACATCGGAAGAACGTGCTCTGCATCAAGCAATCAGTAATCTTACGTTGAAAATTGCACGCCCCCTAGTTCGATATAATGACAAAAAATCTTGGCCAAAACTCCTATCAGGAGGATCGTGTTTTATCTTACGCTTTGATCGCGGTTTAATTGGCGTGACAGCGAATCATGTTGTTGAGGCATTTGAGGCGGATAGAGAAGAAGGCGTAAGCAACACATGCCTACTCAGGACTGTTCGTTTCGATCTTCTGAACAAAATTATTCACCGGAATACATCCCTCGATATTGCAACATTTTCCGTCACTGAAAATGAATTGGCTGCAAGTGAAGCGCAGGCGCTGGATTGTCGTGGTGCGAACTGGCCGCCTCCAAAGCCCCTTGAGAGCGCCCCTATCAGTTTTGGCGGCTTTCCAGAAGAATGTGCAATACCGTCACTGCCAACTAACGCTGTGTTTGCCGGATTTGTATCACTTGCCTATGTGCAAGATATAACCCAGCGCGAAATTATTGCGACCTATGACTCGAACCGAGATAGTCGAGTTATAATTGATGAACGCTTACCAGATGTCGGGGCCAATCTTAGTGGTTGCAGCGGTGGTCCGGTAATTGTGCATTATGAACGCAATATGACTCATCACTATTGTCCGGTTGGTATGATAATAGCCGGCGCAAAAGGAGAGGGAACCGGCTTGATGGCAGGATGGGATATGTATCGTTTTCGTCGCATCCATTTTATTCAGCCCGACGGTTCAATCCTCATCCAGCCTAGTGACAGTTTCTGAACCACTCGGATTTCCACGAAACGTCCGCTTTTTTGCCCAACTTACCTGACAGCGGACCGTCCGTTCCCCCCGCATAGCTACTGTCCGCCTCAAGCATTAAGCAGACAGGCTGCAGTCGCCTCATGTCGGTCATAAGCAGAGCCGTTCAAGTTTCCGGAAAGCGGACGGTCTGCAATAGTCCTCGTTATCCGCTGATATCCTCGTCCAAACTTCTGATTGCTGCATTTGCAGCTGATCAGGAGAAAGTATCATGGAGAAGAAAACACGTTTTCCATCACCTACGTTGAAGGCATCCGTGCCCTGGAATGTAGGAAAAATGGTTGGCGCCAAGCGGGCACTCAAAGAAAAGCACGTCTGGGCTATTCGGTTCTGGCTTGGGAGCGAACAGCGTATCAGAGACAAGGCTCTGTTTGATCTTGCTCTCGATAGCAAGCTCAGGGGCTGCGATCTTGTCAGCCTTCGTATCGGCGACATCGTTACCAGCGGTCAGGTGCGTCATCGAGCCATGGTCGTCCAGCAGAAAACCCGGCGACCGGTGCAGTTCGAAATTACAGAAACAACGCGGGAAAGTGTACGGACGTGGCTGGAGCATCGCGGTGGTGGCCTGAATGAGTATGTTTTTCCAAGTCGCCTAAGCGCCAAAGCTCATCTGAGCACAAGGCAATACGCCCGGCTTCTGGATCAATGGGTTCAGGCGGTGGGACTTATCCCCGGGGAATATGGAACTCATTCGCTCCGCCGGACTAAGGTTGCCATGATTTACAAACGAACCGGTAATATCCGAGCCGTGCAGATCCTGCTGGGTCATTCAAAACTGGATAGTACGGTTCGATACCTTGGGGTGGATGTCGAGGACGCTCTGGCTCTGTCGGAAGCCACTGATCTCTGAAATCGAATATGTCTCAGAATTCTCTATCTCCTCCCTGTGTGTACATGCTATGATGACACATAGGGAGGAGACCATGAGTCAGCATCTTTCAGATAACGTATCGCCCCCACAGAAAATCGGTGTTCGGGAGTTCCGGGGAAACCTGACAGCGTATCTGCGTCAGGTCAGGCAGGGCAGTACGATCCTCGTGACGTCTCATGATGAGGTTGTCGCTGAACTGCGGCCGCCGGCTCCTTCCTATCGCCCCCGCCGTCAGCCAGGAGCTCTTCGAGGACGGATCAGGATGAACGAAGATTTTGATGAGACACCACCGGACATTCTTGAGAGCATGGAACGCGACTTGTGAAGGTTCTGCTCGATACGCATGCGTTGCTCTGGTGGCTTTCGGACTCCGACCGGCTGGGTGAGAATGCGCGGGAGATCATCGCAGATCCGGCCCACGATATTCTGGTGAGTATCGTGTCATTATGGGAAATTGCGATCAAAATCCGTGTCGGAAAACTGGATGCGGATATGAACGATATTCTGGCAGCCATTCCTGCGGAAGGTTTCTCTCTACTACAAATACAACCCGAACACTTGCAGATCCTTATGTCTTTGCCTCTGCATCATCGTGATCCGTTTGACCATCTCCTGATAGCGCAGGCGCAAGCTGAACACGCTACGTTCCTTTCAGAAGACGGGAAAATGGATCAGTATTCTATTAAAAGAATCCATTGTTCCTGATTTTGTGAACAGAATAGCCGTGATCTATTTCGATTTCCATTTGCCGCAGGAGATAGTTGCTGCACGGTAAGAATGGTGTTTACTATTTGAAAAATTGACGAACATTCCGTGAGTAGAACATGTTTTCTTGGCTAAAGCGCATTCTCAGTGGATCCAAAATTCCGGACACGACTAATGAAGCGGCTAGAAAAGAGACTATCGCCTCGTCATCTACACACGGACCCTCCTTTCATACCCAACATGTATTTTCCAATGATGAGGAGAAATTAGAACGGTATGGACAACCACGAAGCCCCAAGAAGGACGATGCTCGCTGGGTGCTTCCCGGCGAAAAAGTCACGATCCATGGCTTCGAGATTGCTGATGGCATGGTCTATGTCGGCAACTTTTTGACGGCAGCGCCGGACGGAAGCTGGAATGCCGATACTCCAGCGCCTTGTCTTATCAGACCATCGCTCAAGGTCGCGTCCGGAGCGCCGCAAACGAACCTGGATCTGGGCTATTGGCCCTCCTATACTGATATCACGCCCAATCAACGATTGACTTACCTGCATTGGCTGGCGAGCGGGAAATCCGACACGAGCTACCCTATGGGCTATCCCTTCCTTTACTTCTATGGGCTTGAACGTCGCTTGGTGGCCGATAGTCCTCCGATTGACGAAGAGGCGTTATTGGTAGCCGAACTAGAACGCCTGCGAAGCCTCTTCGGAAACAACGGTTCTTTTGTAAATTACAGCACTGAGCTACTCAATTTCATCGAAATGAAGCATGCTGTGACGGATATACCAAGAGTGGAGGCATGGAAGCCAGATCTCGCGGCTTTGGGAGATCATATGTCTCCATTGCTTCAGGTTAAATTAGGTCTACACGCATTGAGAGGTATGCCGCTTGATGTCGACCTCGCCATAGCAGGTATTCTATCTTTATCTCCTCACTTAACCGGCTTATGGCCGCGCATTGCAACGACACGAGCACGTCCAGAGTTCATTGAACTCATGCGACATCGTTTTACTCAGAAATTTCCAAAAGGTTTCCGAATCAGAGATAAAAAAGAGAGCCTACTTGATCTGAGTTACCGGTCGGCGAGTCAGTATCTTCATACTTCAATAAAGTTTGATGGCTTCGATCGCCTTCCTGATCCAGCGCAATTGACGTGGACCAAAATGATCAAGCTCTGCGAAGGAGCTCGTGAGGATCTGACTGCATTTGCCAAGGTCGTCGGCAAAGAACGTGAACGTGCCTACAGCATGGCCGCTGCCTTGATGCTGCCTGTGGAACTCGGGGAAAGAGAAACTGTTCGTTCTTTCAGAGCCTGGCTGGATGATTTATCTCAACCTCTTGCCGATGTGCCGCTTGAAGAGCTCGGTCTGCGGTGCTTTGGTTCTGGCAAGGCAGCCTCGGGCCTTCGGCAAGCTTGTGACATGTCCGCCATGCTGGCACGAGTAGGTTACGGCATGGAGCCGGATCCAACCTACGGTGGGACCAGACCAGGTGAGAATATAATTCTATTCCGCATTGGTGATACTCAAGGCCAGCTAACACCGGTCGGTGCTGATTTCTGCACAGCCGCCCTGATCATGACCGCCATCGGCTCGGCAGCCAAAGCCCTGACTTTAAGCTCAAAGTTGGTCGAAGATCTCACCACACGCCTGCGGCTCACCCCGCATGAAACGAAACGACTGATAGCCCGTCTGCAGCTGCTTCCGGAACGCTTGCCAACGCTTGGCCGCCTCAAAACCATCGTAGAGAGTGTAGAACCCGAGCAACGGACCGCTATTGCTTCGCTGGCAGCTTCTGTCGCCGTAACGATAGGCGAGACAGATCAAGGCATGATGGTGGCTTTGGAGCGGCTTTACGAAGCCTTTGGTCTCGGCCGACAGGAACTCTACACTGTCTTGCACCAGAGTACTGCTGCTACGGCGTCCTGCGCTTCGGAGCCGATCGTGGTCGAGGATGGTAAATCGCAGAGACGTGGTCACCGGATTCCAGCACCTCCCTCGAAAGCGAAATCCCAGGATGGTATCGTCATTGACATGAGCAAGGTCGACGTCATCCTGCGTGAGACTAAGGAAGTCGATGCAATTCTCGCGCCAATCTATGAGGATGCAGCCTCTGAAATTCCGATTTCGGTAGCCGTTTCTCCCACTTTGGAACAGGAAACGAAGTTCGTCGGACTTGGCCCTAGGCAGGCCCACCTGCTTGAGGCCCTGGTCAACCAACCGGAATGGACACGCTCCGGGTTTGAGGCCAAGGCACGCGAACTCGGGTTGATGCCGGATGGCGCGCTCGAAGCCATCAACGAATGGGCCTATGATACGTTCGATGAAGAACTTATCGTGGACGGTGACCCTTTGATCATAAATACTGGACTGTGTTTGACCAACGGAAGTCATCTAAAAAAATAAAATTCAATCCAAAGCAATCGCACATGTAAAAATTATATCAGCAAATCTGCCTCACATAAAGTATATGTTTAATTTTTTGTAAATAATTGTATCGCATTTTTATGCAGATTTTCATAATGGAGAAGCGTAATGGGGGAAGATAAACGTAGCTTTCTCTACTCAAAAAGAGAAAGTGTACTGATTAAATGCCCCAATTGTGATACGAATTATAATGTTCCGAATATATTACTTAAAAACAAACGTAAATTTAAATGTTCTTTTGTCTGTCAAAATATTTGGATTATACCATCTCTCATTGTGGAATCCTGTATAATATCCAATGAAGAGAATGTCGTTCATAATCATACCCTGTCGAGATCGCAGGCTACCTCAAAGTCACATTCCAGAGCTTCGCAAGTTGGCATCAAAGTTAAAACGCTTACGTCTTCAACATCGAGACCTAATGATGGCATAAGCATTGATATGGCTAAAGTGGACGCTCTCCTGCGCGAGACTAGGAAAGTTGAGGAAATCCTGACGCCAATTTACGAGGACGAAGTTTCCAGCATTCCGATTCCCTCTATTACTGCGAATGTTTCAGAACAAAGCGGGAGGCTTGTCGGATTGAGTGCTGAGCAAAATCGCCTATTTGAGATACTGGTCACTCAGGCGAAGTGGGCGCGCACGGAATTCGAAGCCAAGGCACACGAACTCGGGTTGATGCCGGGTGGCGCGCTCGAAGCCATCAACGAATGGGCCTATGATACGTTCGATGAAGAACTTATCGAGGACGGTGACCCTTTGATCATCAATATGGCGCTCCTTGCTGAGGCGCCGGGAGCATCATCATGACCAACCTCAGTATCGCAGCTTCAGACGGCACGCGCACGGCGGAGAAAATCAAGTCCAAGGACCGTGATGGCGTCATTCAGGCGCTTCGCGCAGGTGTCGTGCCACGTTCAGGCATTCAGTTAGTTCAGGTCGGTCGCGCAGGCGAAGTCAATCAGGTGGTGCAGGACGTCAAACGCATCGCGGACGGAGGTTCTGCGGTTCGTTTCATTATTGGCGACTATGGAGCAGGCAAGACTTTTTTCCTTAACTTGGCCCGCTCCATTGCCATGCAAAGCAAGCTGGTGGTGGCTCACGCAGATTTATCCCCCGATCGTCGCTTGCAGGCCAGCAGGGGCCAGGCCCGCAGCCTTTATGCAGAACTCATGCGTAACATGGCCACCCGCACCAAGCAGGATGGAGGGGCTCTGGCAAGCGTAGTCGAACGTTTCATCATGGAGGCGCAGGCTTCAGCTAAGGCATCAGGTCGCAAGATCGGAGACATCATCCAGGAACGGCTGCTCCCCATTCAGGAACTCGTTTCCGGCTATGATTTTGCTACCGTCATCGAATGCTACTGGCGAGCTTTCGAAGAAGGCAGCGAGAGCGGAAAGGCGGCGGCACTTCGCTGGCTCCGTGGTGAGTACGCGCTCAAAACTGAGGCTCGGGAGGCGCTCGGCGTACGTTCCATCATCGACGATGCCTCGGTTTACGACTACCTGAAGGTCATGAGTCGCTTTGTGACCCTGGCAGGGTATTCCGGTTTTCTGGTCATGCTCGATGAATGCGTGAACCTGTTCAAGCTGGTCAACGCCCAATCACGGAATGCCAACTACGAGCAGATTCTCCGTATCGTAAATGATGTGCTCCAGGGCTCGGCTGAGTCTCTCGGAGTCTACTTCGGTGGGACGCCCGAATTCCTGATGGACAGCCGCCGGGGCCTCTATTCATACGAAGCGTTGCGGTCCCGCCTGGCTGAAAACAGCTTTGCCCGCAATGGTCTGGTCGATCTTTCCGGTCCGGTCATCCGGCTTCAGAGCCTGACCCCCGAAGACCTCTACATTCTGCTTGGCAAATTGCGGCATGTGTTCGCCTATGGCGACCAGAATCGTTACCTGGTGTCGGATGAGGTTTTCAAGGCCTTTATGACTCACTGCAACCAGAAGATCGGTGAGGCTTATTTCCGAACGCCCCGTAACACCATCAAGGCCTTTCTTGATCTGCTCGCGATCCTGGAACAGAACCCCCAGGCTCAGTGGCAGGAACTGGTGGCCCAGTCTGAGGTCGCGCCGGATGCGCCCTTGGCGGGCGGAGATATTGTCGATGACGACAATAAAGATGCGCCTAGTGCGACCGGTCCCTCAACGACCGGCTCCACTCAGACCTCGCCCGACGATGATCTGGCGGACTTCAGGCTTTGAACGACGCGCCGTCCGACCCGTTCGGGCAAGCCTCAGATGACGGCGCATCAACGTCTTTCGATATGCTGCACGAGAAAGTCCGGCGCTGGATCTGGCATCAGGGCTGGACCGAACTTCGTGATATCCAGGAACGATCCATTCCGGTTCTGCTGGAAGGACAGCGGGATCTCATTATCGCGGCCGGGACAGCAAGCGGGAAGACCGAGGCGGCCTTCCTGCCGATTGTTTCGCGACTGGCTACAGATGAACGCAAACCCGGTGCGGGGTTTGAGGCCATTTACATCAGCCCCTTGCGCGCACTTATCAATGACCAGTTCGGTCGAATGGAAACACTTTGCGAAGAAGTGGAGATTCCTGTCTGGAAGTGGCACGGGGATGTGGCCAGCAGCGTCAAGGAAAGAGCACGCAAGCGGCCCCAGGGGATATTGCTGACTACACCAGAAAGTCTGGAAGCCATCCTCGTCCGACGAGGGAATGAAGCAAAGCGTCTGTTCGCTGCGTTAAGTTACATGGTGATCGACGAGATGCATGCTTTTATGGATGCAGAGCGTGGACGCCAACTGCAATCTCTGCTCAATCGTATCGAGATCGCCGCAGGACATCCAGTCGTTCGCGTAGGCCTTTCGGCCACCCTGGCCGACATGAGAACCTCAGCTGCTTTCTTACGGCCGCTTAATCCGGATGGCGTGGAGATATTGGAATCTCAAATGGGTAGCCAACCCCTGAAACTTCAGGTTCGCGGCTATATACAGCCACGCCTGAAGCAACGTGACGCGAATTCAGACAAGGGCGAGGCAACCGAGAGCATAGCAGACATAGAGATCGCGACACACCTCTTCGACACGCTCCGAGGGCATCGGAGTTTGATCTTTGCTGGCTCGCGACGGAATGTTGAACTGTACACTGCAAGATTACGTGGTCTTTGTGAAACATCGGGCGTGCCGGAGGAATTTTTCGCTCATCATGGTAGCTTATCGCGTGAGCACCGTGAGGAAGCCGAACGAAGGCTGAAAGAAGATGATCGACCAGGCTCCATTATCGCAACCACGACCCTCGAACTGGGCATCGATGTTGGCCACATTGATGCTGTGAGCCAGATTGGGCCTGGGCACACTGTTTCAGGCATGCGCCAGCGACTGGGGCGTTCTGGTCGGCGTGCGGGACAATCCTCAGTAATGCGGGTCTACACCACCGAGATGGCGATTGACGAACGCATCCATCCCATTGATGCCATGCGGCCGCGCACGGTGCAGACCATAGCCATGCTCAATCTGATGCTGAGGCGCTGGAATGAACCGCCTCAGATTGGGTGTTTGCATCTTTCCACGCTGATACAGCAAATTCTGGCACTGATTGCTCAACACGGCGGGCTGACAGTCAAACAGGGCTGGAACCGCCTGATCGAGAGTCGGGTATTTCCTGAAATTGATCAGGCTCTCTACATTGGTGTGCTGCGGCGAATGAAGCATCCGGAGGTTCAGCTTATTGAGCAGGCGCCAGACGGAACGCTTTTGCCAGGCGAAGAAGGCGAACGGGTCATCAATGACCGTGGGTTCTACGCCGTATTCATGACGCCTGACGAATTCAAGGTTATTACGGATCGCGGACGGAACCTTGGCACGCTGCCGGTCGATAGCCCGGTAATGCCGGAACAACTCATCATCTTCGCCGGACGTCGGTGGCGGGTGATGGAGATCGACGATCAACGCCGGGAAATTCTGGTCACACGAGCGTATGGTGGCGTGCCGCCCAACTTCGGTGGGGAAGGCTTACCTCCGGCCGATGAAGTCGTGGCGGAAATGCGTCGTGTTTACGAGGGCATCGCCATTCCTCGCTTTCTCGACAAGGTAGCGCTTGAATGTCTTACTGAAGCGAGAGAGACCTTTGACCATCTTGGACTGCGGCATGCGAGTCTGCGGCGACATGAGGACGAACTCCTGCTTTTCCCCTGGGTCGGCAATCGGGCGCAACTGGCCCTGGTGCTGGCGCTCGCCTCTCATGGCGTAAAGGCCAATTCGGAGGGTATCGCGGTCACGGTTCCGGCTAAAGACGGAGGCAAACTGGTTGCCGCCCTGAAAACTCTCGCCGAAAGGCCTGCTCCTGATGCGGAAGTTCTAGCCCGACTAGTCCCCGATATGCAGAGAGCAAAGTATGACGCCTATTTAGGAGAGGAATTGCTGGCGCGTTGTTACGCCAGCGAGCATATCGACGCGGCACGCGTGCCGATCATTGCTGCTGACCTAATCTCTAGATTGCCGGCAGAAGCAACGACAATTTTTGAAACTAAAGTGCCTCTATGATATGTTGGGGGTAGGCTGGTATGATGGATGATTCCAGAACGAAGCAGACAGGCGGCGTTCGCCCTCATCTCGGACATCGAAAGCATCGAAGATCTGACCCAAAAGCGGACAAGAGCATGCCTGCTTTTGGCTTCGGAAAATCGTTGCGGGCTTTAGTGCCGCTTGCTTGCCGAAGCCTTTCGCTTCGCATCTATTACAATGATTTCGGACGCCCGCTCGCCCGCATCTAGACGTGCATTCCGTATGCGTTTGATTTCACTTAGCTTCGTACCAAGATCGCCGTAATCCATGATGACGAACAGGGCGAATTCGGTCTGCGAAGCAGCCTTGTAGAACTCAAGCTGCTTCTCATAGCCATGTACAACCGTGCCACCGGATCGCTTCATTTCAACCAGCACACGAGCCGAATAACCGCTTGAGAATTTGAAGTCGATCGGTCCGCCGCCCATATTCGCCTCAGGCGAAATGTCGAGGTCGTTCGCCTTACAGAAAGCATCAGCGATCGCATAATAGATGAGCTGAGAAGCGCGCTCCTTCTTTGGCTTATCACCTAGCCAAAGCTCTTCCCACAGGTTTCCTGCCTCCACGTGCCGCTTGAACTGCGTAACCGTGTCTTTGACCACTCGCATAATTTCGTTAGGTCCGAGCTTCAGGTCGTAGGCCGATGCCTGCTTCAGCCCTGGAAACCCGTCCGCGATGATGCCCTTTAGCCGGTAATAACCGAGCGCGTCTAAGTTGGGATCGTAGTTGCTGACATTTGCCTTCACGGCTGCCAGGAAGAAGTCGAACTCCTCCGGTGATTCTAGTGCCGCGTTCCGCAGCGCATGCTTACGGTCGACTACTGTCGGCCGGATGATGCCGCCAAGAAATTTATTGACCCGGTCGCGGATGCGTGCATTCTCCATCGCGGCTCGCTCGATATCTGACCAATCATTGGCAATCGGCAGTTCGCGTACAATGTCTTCGGGCACCAGCACGATCGGGATTGTGCGGCCGGACAACGTTTTGAACCGGGGCAGCTTATGGCCCGTGTCGGTTCCGAACAGCGGCACCCCGTTCGCCTGACAGAAAGCTTCCGTGATCGCGGCGAGGTCATCCATGATGACGGTGGTAGTTAGGTCGCTGATAGTGTCTGGCCCGACATCTTCCTCGAAGAATCCCATTAAAGAGATCATCTCGGGGTCTCTTGCGCCAAGCGTGATGATTTCTTTGCTTGTACGCAGGATCGCCTCACAGATGTCCTGAGGGCGTGAACTACCTGAGCGTCCACTTCCCCCATAGCCCAGCCCGTTTTCGGGCGGCTCGCTCAGGTCGAGTTGGCGGCGGGCGCCCTTCCATGCAGCATCGTTCTCGGCCCCTGAGATCGCCAGCATTCGGACCAGCACCTCGAAATGGCGGCGGAAGCGGTTGATGGCCAATGTGGCAATTGTAGTGTTGCTGGATTTTTCGAGCAGCACTGGGTCGATAAAGAGCGGCACATCGACATCGAGGAAAGGATCAATAAGACCGGCAGCCGTGATCGTTTGCGCCGGCACGTTGAAGTAAGTTGAAAATAAGATTGGGTTTCGTACGAGAGCCATTATTTAAGGATAACGTAATTTGCGCCCAATCACCAGCAGCACATCACCAATCGCCTACATGTTCGACATACAGTCGGTCAGGTCGCTTTCCCCATACCGGACATTGTTGGTCATATGTTCAAACTAGATGGCGCGTGGCACCGATAGACAATTACAGATTTGAGAAGCACAATGGAGAAATAACTCACAGTCTTACGCCATGGGTTCAGTGGGCAGGTTGCGGTTCAAATTGAATATGTATCTTGTCTTTACGTAATATATCTCAAATTAATTCCGAGGTTCATATGCGTGCATTTTTATCTCACTCGTCAAAAGATAAAGGCTATGTGCAAGCCGTTAAAGATAATTTGCGCCCTGGAAATTACGAATTTGATTCACAGACCTTTGATGAAGGAGGATTGAACTCCGACGAAATCTTAAAGGCGCTGAACCGCTGCGACTTATTCTGCTTATTTCTGTCGAAAGATGCACTGGATTCTGGATATGTAAATTTCGAAATTGCCTTCAGTAAAGAGCTGATTGCGAGTGGAAAAATAAGTCGTGTCTTGACAATTTGCCTAGACGACGATGTTTTTAATAGTGCTAAAGGATTCATAAAACACTACAACATGGTGCGCCGGCCAAGAAGCCCCGAAAGTGCAGCTAGATTGATTGAAGGTAAACTGATATCTTCGAATTACTCTAAAATAGTAAACTCTCATCCGTTTGTTGGTCGTGAGACAGAGCTAAAGATTCTTGAAAAACAAGCGAACAACCTAGATAAACCTCGAATTAAAGCTTTATACGTCTCAGGAAATTCTGGTTCCGGTCGTCGGACTGTGGCCAAAAAGTTTTTCCAGAATCAGTATCCAGAGATTGGCCCAATACCGCCAAGTATTGATCTTGACAGTTTTGACGGGTTTGATGATATCTACAGGGCCATTATATCATCGCTACGCCCAAGTATTTCAGTTGTAGATCTTAAGAAACTTATCGAAGACTTTCAAAGTGCGGACAATAAACGCAAGGCGCAGACAATCGCTGATGAGATCAACGGAATTGTCCATGATCGAGAAACTTTATACGTATTTGATGGCGGAGGCCTGCTGCGTGAGAATGGTTCTTTTCAACCCGAGATTGAAGCCATCTTGGATGGAGTTGTAGATAAGCCTCACCCTCCTATAGTGTTTATATCACCCAGAATGATCCCAAGGCGACTGCGCAGGAGTGCTGACGATTTAGCATACCTGAGCGTGTCCGCTCTTACTAGAGAGGATTCTGAGCGTTTGATCTCTGGGTTACTCAAAGAGTGTGATGTGAAGGTGAAGGCGGGGCAGCTAGATCAACTGGTCGAGATCGCAGATCAGCATCCATTCAATATATATCAAATGATCGATCGGGTGTCGGAGACATCTGTTGATCTATTCCTCAATAGTCCTCGAGATTTTATCGAATGGAAGCATAAGCAGACTTCAGATTACCTAAGATCGGCCAATTTAAATAACCTTGATTTAAAAATACTATCTGTATTTTCCATTGCTCCAGAGCTTGATTTCTCATCTTTATCTGACGTTCTTTCCGAAAGAGGCTCCTCTGAGATCAGTGAATCAGTTCAAAAAATGCTCGATCTGAATATCGTTCGCGTTGAGGATGAGAGGATTTCGATTTCACCCGCTCTAAGAATCGCTTCTGAGCGCGATCCAAGAACTGAACTCCAAGGTCAGGAGAGGACTCGAATAATGCGTGCCCTTTCGAAATCTTTGGCATTACGCATCGAGGATGGCGAAGCGCCTGTCACGCTTCTCGAATCAGCAATTTTGGTGTCTCTTGAAAATGATGAGCCCACGTCGAAGTTGATGGAAGCTTTTATACTGCCCTCTCATCGTGTTTGGCTTGCTAAACGACACTACGACACACGACGATGGAAAGACGCCATTCGTATGGCGCGAGAAGCAATTGAGGGACGTGATCGCCTATCAAGATCCGGCGCTATCGCCGCTTGCCGTTACCTAAGCTTGGCGGCTGCTCGTATCAATGACCAATCAACGTTCGATTTCGGTATCAAACAGCTGCGAAGTGTAGCAGATGACGATGCGTCTAAGGCTATCATATATTTCCTCAACGGCTTCAACCTTCGCCTGCAAGGCAAGCTGACAGAAGCACGCGATGCACTGATTTCCGCTTATAAACTATCGCAGACCAATCGTGCTACATCGCGCGAACTTGCATCTGTGTGCTTGAGTCTTGGCTTTCCGGAGGAAGCAGAATCTTATGCACGTGAGGCATATGAGGCAGCTCAGGCTAATCCATTCATTATCGACATTTTTATTTCCTGCCTAATCAAGAACAAAAAGAAGCTTTGCATGCGAGATCCAGAGGTGCAGGGACTTCTCGATTCTCTTGAGCAGTTAGATGAGGAGGAAGGACGCTCCTTCCATGCAACAAGATTAGCTGAAATTGAATACCTTTATGGAGATAACCGAAATGCGCTTATATTGGTGCAGAAGGCTCTCAAGAAAACTCCTTCGCTTTTTGCGCCTTTAGAGCTCTGTGCAAAAATATTTCTTAAGGATGGGAACTTCTCTCGGGCGAAGGAGCAAATAAATATTGCTCGCAGAATTGTCATGGACCGATCTGCATTCGATTTAAGAGCAAACTATAGACCACTTCTTCAATTGGAGGCAGAATACTATATCAATATAGGTGAGTTTCATAGTGCAAGAGATATTTATCAGGATGTAAAGTTCTTTACTGATTCAGATCGAGCCGAATTGAATAAAGAGATTGAGACGATTGAGGCCTATAAAAAGGTACAATCTTAATAATCATTGATGACTAGGGCCTGTTAGGGCTTGATCCAGTCTGCTGCGGCAGCGATGTGGATGACCGCGAGGAACGACGTTGCTGTTTTTTCGTATCTGGTTGCGACAGCGCGCCACTCCTTGAG
>NZ_WOTB01000030.1 GCF_011516835.1 Acetobacter musti
CGCCGCCGCGACGCCCGTCATCGTGGCCGCCGCCCGGGCCGCCACCGCCGCCTGGGCCTCTCTGGGCGTTCGCGACGACGGGCGCCACGGCCATGGTCAGACCCATAAGAAGCGCCATGGCGCGATTCATCCTGATGGACATCGAAATCTCCTTGTTTGCCGGGACATCAGGCATCCTCTGATGTGGCAAAAATTAGCCGGTCTCGTAACAGACGGTGGAGGTTATGGGCGTTCTTGCGGGAGTAAGCCATCCCCCGTGGGATGTGGCGTGGTTCGGGGGTGTGCCGGCGTGTTCCTGCGGGGGTGGGAATCGGGATGTTTGCCCGGTGATGCGGGCGGGTCGGGGGATGTGGTGGCGTCGGGTTGGGGAGTGGTTTTCTGGGGCTGGTGCGATTCTTTCAGGTGTTATGCTTCCGGATAATGTTTCCTGAGGATTCAGAGACTGTTTCAGAGTCCTGCCTGTGAAACCGCCTTCAGATTATAAAGATATTTCGGATGGATGTTTCAGAAAGCTTCAGGAGACGCCGCCTTTTTGAAAAAAGGCGCCCCCCGGAAACTTTTAGTGTTTTTTATCAATGGATTCTGAGAATTTTCCGTTAAGAGCCGGACTGAGGACATATCATTGTGCCGCGCCCGGACCGAGAGCGTCGATGATCCTGCATTCTCCGATTTTGCCATGCTGACATTGCTTCAGAAGCTCACTCAGTTCCTGCCGCAGTGAGCGCAGATCGCGGATCTTGCGGTCAATTTCCATGACATGTTCGCGGGCGACAGCATCGACCTGTTCGCAGGAACGGTCTGTGTGGGCCGCCAGATCCAGCAGCACCCGCACCTGATCCAGAGGAAAGCCCAGTTCTCTTGCGCGGCGGATAAAACGCAGGCGGCTCAGATGCTCCTGTGTGTAGACACGGTAATTCCCGGCGCTGCGAGGCGGAGCGGGAAGAAGGCCGGCGCGTTCATAATAGCGGATGGTTTCGACTTTCGTGTCGGTTATGCGGCCCATATCTCCGATTGAAAGCGTTTGCGGCATTTTGTCTTGACCCTGTAGTGGCTACAGGGCGGATATGGGATGTTTTCTGCCATTTGCTGAGAGCGCCCCATGCCCTGTTGTCACGATTCCTGCTGTCCGGATGTTGCGGCATCGGCCACGGGGAAGGAAATCGCCCGATGGAGACGCGCGCTCTGGGCTGCTCTGGTGATCAATGCCAGCTTCTTTCTGACTGAGATTGTGGCAGGGGTTTTGGCGGGTTCCGCTTCCCTTCAGGCCGATGCGCTCGATTTTTTCGGAGATTCAGCGAACTATGCCATCAGCCTGGCGGTGACCGGCATGGCGCTCATCTGGCGAAGCCGGGCCGCTTTGTTCAAGGGGATGACGATGCTGGTGTTTGCCCTGTGGGTTCTGGGCAATACGTTCTGGCATGCCTGGGCCGGAACGCTGCCTCATGCCGGGGCCATGGGGCTGATTGGCGGCCTGGCTCTGCTTGCCAATGGCGGTGTCGCGCTGATGCTTTATCGTTTTCGCGGTGGTGATGCGAATATGCGGTCCGTCTGGATCTGTTCCAGGAATGACGCCATTGGCAATCTGGCTGTTCTGCTGGCGGCTTTTGGAGTGTTCGGCACAGGAACGGGCTGGCCCGATATTATTGTGGCCTGTGTTATGGGCGGCCTGGGGCTGTGGGGCGGACTGCAGATCGTTCGTCACAGTATAGTGGAGACCGGCGGCCGGAACGCTGAGGTCACGGCCTGAAGCGCTGAGCCATCTGCTCTTGCGCAATCGGCTTCCGTTCAGAGGCAGGACGACCGGGGCAGATATACCGGGACGTGGGCATAGCGCCGGGCCTGTCCCTGCGCGGGGCACTTCTCTGGTCTGACAGGTGAAACAGTCTTATGCGCCATTCATCATGAATTCGGCGCAGGTGTATTATTCTGGCATCACTCTGTGATTATATTCATTCATATACAGGTTTATGCACGGTCGTATATGGACAAGCCTGTCCCGGGCCTGGCAGAAGGGGGGCAGCTTCTGTTCTTTCATATCGCGGACCCGCCAGATCCATGCACGATCGTTTTTCTTCCTTTTTCGTCGCCGGAACGTTTGGCGTCTTTCTTCTGACCACTTCGGCGCTGGCCGCGACGCCCGCTCCTGTGCAGCAGGGCGTGCCGGCCGGGAAGACTGCTGCGAAAAAGGCTCTTCCTGCAAAGCCTGTAACGAAAACGGCGTCCGCCAGAGGGGCGGCCACCACGGCGCCGATTGCCGGTATTCTGGATGGTTCCAACGGCGAAACGGTGACGGTTCACGGACGTCATGCCGCGGATGGCACGGGCGCGAAGTATATGAACAAGGTGGTTTATCTCGGGCCGCTGGGGAACCGGGATACGCTGGATACGCCTTATTCCGTCATGGGTGTGACGCATGACGTTGTGGTCAACCAGCAGATCCGCAACCTCAACGATCTGGCGCAGTATCTGCCTTCCGTGCAGCTGGAGGTGCGTGGCGATCCGAATACGTCCCGGCCGCAGTCACGCGGGTTCGAGGCGGATGTGATTTCCAACTCCCGTCTGGACGGGCTGAATGTGGTGTCCACGACGCCTTATCCGGCGGAATGGATCGACAACCTGCAGGTTCTCAACGGGCTGGCCGGGGCAATGTACGGGCCGGAAAATCCGGCGGGTGTGTTTGAATATACGCTCAAGCGGCCGACGGACCGGCGGACGGAGCGGCTTTCGGTCGGGGTGGATTCCATCGGCACGCCGACGGTCAACGGCGATATTTCCGGTCGCGCGGGCCGGAACGGGTGGTTCGGTTATCGTCTGAACATGCTGCACGCCGATGGCACGGCCTATACGCAGGGCAGTTCGATCCGTCGCGAGATGGTCAGCGGCGATTTCGACTTCCATCTGGACGACAAGACGGTGATCGAGGTTGACGCCAGCCACTATAACTATGACCAGCGTGGCGATGCGCCGGGCTTTGGCATTCTGGCGACCGGGGTTGGCGGGGGGAAGCTTCCTGAAGCGCCGGATCTGAGCAGGCGGCTGGCTCCGGAGTGGAGCGGCTATCATATGGAAACCAATACGTTCCTGGCCAAGATCAAACATCAGATCAACAAGGACTGGAGCTTTACGCTGGGCGGGCTTTATCAGGACGCGGCGCGGCAGGCCTTTGGCGTGGCCGATACGCTGTGCGATGGCAGCAAGACCTGTGGCGGGCTGAAGGGCAGCGACGGCTGGTACAGCTCGAAAGCGACGGCGACGACCACGGCGGATGATTTCCGGGTTGGCAGTAACATGGCTTATTTCAACGGCCGTGTTCACACCGGGCCGATCACGCATGATCTGGTCATCGGCACCAACGGCTACATGATGGGGAATTACAACCCGGTCGCGGCGGTGACGAGCGCGCAGAATCTGGGGGTCCACAATATTTACGGGGCCACGCAGAACAACGGCGAGCAGCCATATTATCGCGGGCGGTATAAATCCAGCAGCATCACCAGCCAGTCCTTTATTGTGGGCGATACGCTGAAGATCAACGAGCACTGGTCGATCATGGGCACGCTGTCCTGGAGCTGGATCAATCAGGAAGGCGCGCTCAACGCCACGAGTCCGATGAGAAAAACCTTTGATACGTCAGCGGCTTTCAGCCCAACGACCAGTCTGATGTATAAGCCGACCGAGAATCAGACGATCTATTTCACCTATGGACGGTCGGTTGAGGCCGGTCCGGTGACGCCGAACAGCGCGAGCTATACCAACACGAATATTGCGCTGCCTATCGCGCATTCCGAGGAATATGAGGTCGGGTACAAGCTGCGTTTCAACAAGATGCAGTTCAACGTTGCCGGTTTCCGGATGACCTCGCCTTACGCGATGTATGTCACTGCGACGGACCCGACGGGCTGTGCGGCCGGGACCAACTGCCAGACGTATCAGTATGGCGGGACGCAGCGGAACTATGGTGTTGAGGCGCAGGTTTCGGGCGAGGTGCTGCCGAATCTGTCCGTTCTGGCCGGCATGACGTGGCTGGATGCGGAGCTGGTTCATGCGGCCTCTCCGGCGCTGAACAACAAGGAAATTGTCGGCGCGGCGCCGTTGCAGGCGAGTATGTTGCTGGATTACCGGCTGCCGGCCTCGCTGGGTGAGTTCGCGTCGGGCTGGGCGTTCAATGCCGGGGTTCATTACATGGGCAACCGTGCGGCGAACGTGACCAACACGCTGCATACCGGGTCCTATACGACGCTGGAACTGGGCACGCGCTACGGCTTCCATGTTGCGCGGTTCCCGTGGGTTGTTCGTTTCGGGGTCAGCAATGTGACGAACGAGCGGTACTGGGCGTCCGTGTATACGGGTGCGCCGAGCGGCACGTCGGGCGCGGCGTCCAGCCTGTATGCGGGGCTGCCGCGGGTGTATCACTTTACGCTGTCGGCGGAGTTCTGAGGGGGGTTGTTCCCCGGTTTTGTCTGACAGAGCCTGTGTGGTTACGGGTTCTGTCAGTTTCTGATTATATCTAGATTTTATTGTATCCCTGCCATGCGGCGCTGACCGGCTTTCCTTTTTGCTGCGGGGTCAGGTGGATATACAGACCGCCGATCTGTTCGAGCGGGATACAGTCATCCACTTCCATGAAATTGTCTCTGTGACGGTGGCTTAAGCCGGGCAGCAGGAGGGTTCTGGCTTTCGCTTTTGCCTCACTGGCGGTTGCGGCGACCAGGAACGTGAAGTCGTGCTCTTCTTTCAGGGCGCCTTTGTCGTATCCGCCCATATTGATGAAGTACAGTTTTTCCTTACTGACCGGTTTTTCTTTCGCGACTGTCACGGCGAAGCCGTCTGCCCAGTCCACGATGCCCCAGGCGTCTATGTGGAGGGAGTCCCGCGTGCCGAACCATCGTTTCACGAGGGCGGGATGGGCGTCTTCCGGCTTTCCGGCCACGGCGAACTGGACATCGTGCACTTCGATGTTTGCGCCGGGCGCTGAGCCGCCGAGGTAGAAGATGAAGAGGTTCATGCGGGGGGAGCAACGGGGGGGTGTGGGGGGATGGGTGTGTCATGGGTTTTTGGGAGATGGCAAGAGCGAGGCGGAAAATAGGATTTCGGACAGTTTATTGATAATAGAAGACAATCATCAGGTCGTCTGATTATCAGCCACCTCAAATGATCTGATGCCGACCGCATGATGGATCGCACGACGAGTCCAAATTTTCTATGTGCCGCAGATCAAAATACTCCTCTCATCCCACGCCACGGCTGCGGAAAATCTTCGTCAAGCCGCATGCATATTTCTTCCGCCGTCAGGTTATCGAACCTAAAAACCTCGTTTCCCATTATTAGCTCGCCACCGAGATTTTTTTTGAAAAATTCTATGAGCCTGTTTTCTTCTTTAACAGTTGTGTTTGATGCGAGACGAATATATTCTTGATAATTATTATCATTACGGCGTTTGCGTGGGTAAAAGAAGAAGGCGCGTACCCAAATCGCGTTCAACGGCCTCCAACGCAAAAGAATATCATATTCGTCTTCCTGCGGCTTTTCCGGACTCGCATGGGATAGCAACCGCCGGTAGATGCTTCCGAAACCGTATTCGTCCGTGCCTCCGGCTCCCAGCTTAAAAACCCTCGGGTCTTTCTGTGATTGAACGACGTAAACGCCGCGCGCGTTCTCTTTCTCCTGCATTTTCTCAATAATGGACCTGCGGTCTCCACTTCTGCCGAGCTTACTGACTATATCTCGCTCCCAGCACTGCATAAATTGGTTGGACATATCTGACCTTACCGAAAGGATTCGTTTGTCGACCAATGCGACTTTCTCTTTATAGTCAGGAGAAATCAATAGTACGCGGCCTTCTCCAAACACTATCGTCCCGTAAATCTATAGATTTATACAGTTTTAGATTTCGGTCCCCTTCTTTGAGCCAGAAGATGAAGCTTGCGGCAATGTGGATTGCGGACATATCGAAGTATAAGCGTACTGATCGTATCCGATGGCAACATCGTTGCCAGTCTTTCAGCTTTGCGAACATGTTTTCGATAAGGTGGCATTTTTTACAGAGCGGCCGGTGTGCCGAGTCAGGGATTCGGAAACGCATGACTTTGCCGATACTGTCATGGGTAAGGCGTTGTCAGGATTCCGCTTCGGCTGAGGTGGAATGACGGGGATCATTGCCATGGGCGACCATGCGGTAAGCGTGACCAATGCACTGTGTTTCGGGTTTCGCACGATGCCGGAGCCGGGCGCGCGTTATGGCTTCCTTGTCGCGCGGTTTCCGTGGTTGTTCGTTTTGGGGTAAGCAATTGGACGAAAGAGCGTTACCGGGCGTCTGTCTGTACAGGTGTGCCGGGCAGTATGTCGGGAGCGGCATCGGGCCTGTATGGGAGTTGCCGTGGGTATGTCACTTTACGCTGTCGGCAGGGTTCTGAGTAGTTTTCGGGGCGCTGCCCCGCGTCCCGCAAAGGGCCGTGGCCCTTTGATCCCGGTTTGCCGGGTGATGAGGTGACGGGGGAATTATGCGACCGGGGGTGTGGGGGCGGATCGGGCGATCAGTTTCTGCTGTTTCAGGTCGTTCCAGAAGGCTTCGGGGATTGAGACTTCCATGGAGCGGGCGTTGGCCTGCATCTGGGCGGCGTTGCGGGCGCCGGGGATGACGGCGGCTACGGTGGGGTTTGCGATGGCGAACTGGAGGGCTGCGGTGCGGAGGTCGACGCCGTGCTGTCTGGCGATGGCGTTCATCTTTTCACGCTTTGCGGGCATGCCGGCGGGGATGGTGCCGGCGTAATCGTAGCGGTTGCGGCCGGCGGCGTAGCCGGCGTTGAGGGGGGCGCCTATGACAGCGGAGATGCCGCGTGAGGCGAGAGCGGGGAGCGTGTGTTCCAGGGCGTCGTCGTGGCGCAGGATGGAATACTGGGTTGCCAGCAGGATGATGTCGGGATCGCCGATTTTGATGGTGCGCAGGGCGGCCTGCGGGGTGTTGATGCCGAGGCCCCAGGCTTTGATGAGGCCTTCTTCACGCATTCTGGTCAGGGCGGGGATGGCGCCTTTGGCGGCCTGATCGAAATACGTTGTCCAGCGCGGACCCATGTCTTTGTTTTCGGGCGAGAGATCGTGGATGTAGACGATGTCGATGCGGGAGAGGCCGAGCCGTTGCAGGCTGTCTTCGATGGAGCGGCGGACGCCGTCGGCGCTGTAGTCGTAGCGGTAGGTGAAGGGGGACGGGTCCTGCCACATCGTGCCGGGTGAGGGTTGTGGCGCAGCGGTGAGCAGGCGGCCGACCTTGGTGGAGAGAACGAATTCGTCGCGGGGCTTTGTGTGCAGGAAGTGTCCGAAGCGTCGTTCGCTGAGGCCGAGGCCGTACCAGGGCGAGGTGTCGAAATAGCGGACGCCGCTGGCCCAGGCGGCTTCGAGCGCGGCTTCGGCGTCTTCGTCCGTGTCGGGAGCGAAGCCGTTGCCGATGGGGACGCCGCCGAGGCCGATGCGGGTCGGAGGGCGGAAGCGCTGGCCGGGCTGGGTGGTGTTCTGCGGGAGAGTGTTCCGGGTGACGGTGCCGAGGGTTGGCGTGACATCTCCGGCGTGCTGTGTGTCCTGGGCCTGTCCGGAGCGGGGCATGAAGGACGCGGCGGCGCCGAGGGCGGAGAGGGCAAGCAGATTGCGTCGGGTCGCTGTCATGGGGGCCTCGCGTAAGGGATGCCGAGGGTTAATGAGTGCCGGGGGTGTGGGGTTTACTGCGGAGGGTTGGGTTTCACGGGATCGTGTTGCCTGGGGCAGGCGTGTTCTCAGGGTGCTGCCCTGAAACCCGGCAGGGACCGTCACGCGACTGCGTGCTGTGCACGACGCCCCCTGCACCCCTTTTGTTAATAAACCGGGATCAAAGGGCCTGCGGTCCTTTGCGGGGTGCGGGGCAGCGCCCCGAAAGGCTCCCCTGCCCTGCCCGTCAGAGCAGATCCGGTTTGAATGGATACATTCGAACTGGCGAAGATGCTCGATAAACAATGAGTTAGAGCAATTCCACTGAGCCAGAGTTCAGTGGAATTGCTCTAGTCTTCGCGACCTTTGTTGCGGATGAGGCGGGCTTTGTCGCGCTGCCAGTCGCGTTCGGCGATGGCGTGGCGTTTGTCGACGTTTTTGCGGCCTTCGCCGAGGCCGAGGGTGAGTTTGGCGAGGCCGCGGGCGTTGAAGTGGATGTCGAGCGGGACGAGGGCTGCGCCCTGCCGGGCGACGGCGCCGAGGAGTTTTTCGACCTGCTTTTTATGGAGCAGGAGTTTTCTCGGGGCGCGGCTGTCGAAGCGGGAGAGGACGCCGCCCTGGTATTCGGGGATGTAGCAGTTGAACAGCCAGAGCTCGCCGTTGCGTTCGCCGGCATAGGCTTCGGTGATCTGGGCGCGGCCGGCGCGGAGGCTTTTGACTTCCGGGCCTTTCAGGACCAGGCCGGCCTCGAAGGTTTCGAGGATGGTGTAGTTGAAACGGCCTTTACGGTTCTGCGCGGCGATGCCGTGCGAGATGAGGCCGGTCTTCTTTTTTGGTGCTGCCATAGGTCAGTCGAGCAGTCCGGTTTCGGTGAGCGCGGCTTTGACGATTTCACGCGAGGCCGTGGTCAGGGGGGCGAGCGGCAGGCGGCAGGTTTCACCGGCAAGACCAAGCAGGGAGGCGGCGTATTTGGCGGGCGCCGGGTTGCTCTCGCAGAACAGGCCGTCGTGCAGGGGCAGGAGGCGGTCCTGGAGGGTGATGGCCTCTTTCGTGCGGCCTTCCTGCCAGGCGGTCTGGACCTGGGCGCAGAGAGAGGGGGCGATGTTGGAGGTGACGCTGATGACGCCGTCGCCGCCGGCGGCCATGAAGGAGACGGCGGTGCCGTCCTCGCCGGAGAGCTGGTTGAAGTATTTGTTGCGGATGGCGCGGCGGACCTGGAGCGGGCGCAGCAGGTTGGCGGTGGCGTCTTTCACGCCGATGATGTTGGCGTTCCTCGCCAGCCGGGCCATGGTTTCGACGGAGATGTCGATGACTGAGCGGCCGGGAATGTTGTAGAGCAGCACAGGGATTTTAATGGCGTCGGCGACGGCGCTGAAGTGCCGGTAGAGGCCTTCCTGCGAGGGCTTGTTGTAATAGGGCGTGACGATGAGGACGGCGGAGGCGCCGGCGGCTTCGGCGTGTTTCGCGAGGTCGATGGCTTCCGACGTGCTGTTGGAGCCGGCGCCGGCGATGACGGGGACGCGGCCGGCGGCGATGCGGATGGTCCGCTCGACGATGGTGTGGTGTTCCTCGTGAGAGAGGGTCGGGCTTTCGCCGGTGGTGCCGACGGGCACGAGGCCGGAGATGCCCTCGGCGATCTGCCATTCGACGAAGCGGTCGAAGGAGGCGAGGTCGAGGGAGCCGTCCCGGTTCATCGGGGTGATGAGGGCGGTGAGCGCGCCTCTGAACATGGCTTCGGTCATGGTCTTTCTTCCTGATGATCCGCCGGACGGACCCTTATAGAACGGACTCTTATATTGGTTGCCGGGTATGCCACGAACAGACGCGGCTGTCAGGTCGGGAGACCGGATGTCTGCTGCGCGGCGTATCCTTACCCGGCGTTCTGCAGTCTGAACGGTGACTGCGGGTAGCTGCCGAGGATGAGGAAACGCTCAGAGAAGAATTCCAGTTCGGCCAGGGCGCGTTTCAGGTTTTCTGTTTCCGGGCCGCCCTCGACGTCGAGGAGGAAGCGGGTGGCGGCGAAGTTGCCGTCGACCATGTAGCTTTCCAGCCGGGTCATGTTCACGCCGTTGGTGGCGAACCCGCCGAGGACTTTATAGAGCGCGCCGGAGACGTTGCGGACACTGAAGACGACGGTGGTCATCAGCGGGCCGGCGTCGGTTTTCAGCGTCCCGCTGTTCAGGGGGGCTCGGGCGGCAATGTAAAAGCGGGTGGTGTTGTGGGCGGCGTCCTCGACATTGCGGCGGAGGATGGTGAGGCCGTTGAGTTCGGCGGCGAGTTCCGAGGCGACGGCGACGTCTTCCGGGCGACCCCAGGAGGCGACGAGTTCGGCGGCGCCGGCGGTGTCGAATTCGACGACGGGGGTGAGGCTGAGCTCGCGGATCAGGTTGCGGATCTGACCCATGGCGACGGGGTGGGTATGGACGCGCTGCGCCTGGGCGAGCGTGGTCCCGGGGACGCCCATGAGGCAGTGTTCGACGCGCTGGAAGTGTTCGCCGACGATGTGCAGGCCGGAATCGGGCAGCAGGGCGTGGATATCGGGCACGCGGCCGGCGAGGCTGTTTTCGCAGGCGAGCATGGCGAGGGCGGCGCGGCCGTCATGCACGGCGGCGATGGCGTCGGCGAAGGTTTCGCACGGGAGAGTTGTCCAGCCGGGGTATGCCTGACGGCAGGCGAGATCGGAATAGGCGCCGGGGCGGCCCTGGAAGGCGATGGTGCGATCGGAGGTGGTTATGTCTGGGGTGGTCATGACCCCTGCCCTTCCAGCATTCGGCGGGCTCTGTCCAGATCCTGCGGAGTGTCGACGCCGAACGGGGCTTCGGCGATGCGGGCGCAGCCGATGGTCATGCCGGCTTCGAGGGCGCGGAGCTGTTCGAGGCGCTCGCGTTTTTCGAGCGGGGCTTCCGGCAGGCTGACGAAGCGGGCGAGCGCGGTGCGGCGCCAGGCGTAGACGCCGACATGGTGCCAGCGCGGGCCATCGCCCCAGGGGATGGGCTGGCGGGAGAAATAGAGTGCGCGGGCGGTCTGTGCAGTTGCTGGTTCGAAGGCGCAGGCGACTTTGACGACTGAGTCCGTGTGGGCCTCGGTGTCGTCGCGGATGGGGGCGACGAGGGTGCCGATATCGGTGGCGGGGTCTTCGAGCGGGCGGAGGGCGGCGCGGAGGGTTTCCGGGTCGAGGCCGGGGAGATCGCCCTGGAGGTTGATGACGATGCGGCTTTCGCCTGCCGGGTCGATCTGCTGCGCGGCGGCGTGGACGCGGTCCGAACCGGAGGGCAGGCCGGGCTCGGTGAGGACGGCTTCCGCGCCGGCTTTTGTCACGATCTCCGCGATTTCCGGGTCTCCGGCGGCGACGATGACGCGGCCGACGCCGGCGTGGCGGGCGCGGTCGACGACGTGGAGGATCATGGGGCGGCCGGCGATGTCGGCGAGGGGTTTTCCGGGCAGGCGCGTGGAGGCCATGCGGGCGGGGATGATGATGAGGGGGGCGGTCATGGTGTGCGGGGTTTACCTGGTTCCCGGCGGGTGTCTGCCGGTGGCTTCACAGAAAGGGCGGCGCACTCTAGAAAAGCGCGTACTTCGTGGCAACTGTGCGGCCGTCGGGTCGTTTTCTGCCGTTTATCGTTTTTGATCCGTTATGTTTCGGGATGGGCATGGATTTTCAGTCGGCCAATCGTGGCGCTTTTGCATTGCTTCTGACGGCTGTGGTTCTTTCGGTGAGCTGGGTCACGGGGGCGATTGTGGTGCCTTATGCGGTGCCGGCGAAACCGGGGGTGGAGATTCCGTCCTCCGGGGAGACTGCTGAGTCCCCTGCCTCGCCTGCGGCGGCTGCGCCGTCAGCGGCTCCGGCTGTGGTGGCTGGCGGGGATGCGGCGCATGGCGGGGCGGTGGCGCAGCAGAGCTGTGCGATGTGTCACACGATGACGGCGGATGCACCGGACACGGTGGGGCCTAATCTGTTCCATGTTTTCGGGCGGAAAATCGGCGGGAAGGAAGGGTATTCCTACTCGGCGGCGCTGTCGGGGCATGGGGGGCAGTGGGATGAGGCGACGCTGAATGCGTGGCTGACCAATCCGGCGGCTTTCGCGGCGGGGACGCGGATGTCTTTTCCGGGGATCGGGGATGATAAGGACCGGGCGGATGTGGTGGCGTGGCTGAAGACGCTGCGGTGATGGTGGGCTGAGGCTGGTGGCCGGACGGGGTGCCGGGTTTGTGTGTCTGTGAAAAGTCGCGGTAAGTAATGCGGGTTTGTCATTCGTAATTTTGGATAGTCTGCTTTCGTCTTCATTACAGACACGACGTCTGTAAGCGGCGTTATCGTAAGACCGACCTTTCGGGGAAAGTTTCACAACAGTCATCAGGCAGGTAAGGCGACAAAGTCTTCACCTGCCTGATGGAAAGATTAACATCGCTGCGGTACACGCTTCATCCGGTGATGAACGCCAGAATATCGGCATTGATGATGTCTGCATGTGTTGTGTGCATGCCATGCGGATAACCGGGATAGATTTTCAGCGTGCTGTTCTGAAGCAGCCTGTCCTGGAGGATCGCAGCGTTTCTGTAGGGCACGACCTGATCGTCGTCACCCTGCAGCACAAGCACCGGCACTGTGATGGCCTTCAGGTCTTCTGTCTGGTCGGTTTCGGAGAATGCCCTGATCCCTTCATATTGCGCCTTTGCACTGCCCATCATGCCCTGACGCCACCAGTTACGGATCGTCCCTTCGGAAATTTCTGCACCGGAGCGATTGAAGCCGTAGAACGGACCCGTGGGCACATCGAGAAAGAACTGCGCGCGACTGGCCGCCAGCCCCGCACGCAGTCCGTTCAGGACCGCGATCGGTGCGCCTTCAGGACTGCGATCCGTCTGAACCATTAAGGGCGGCACGGAGCTGATGAGAACGGCCCTGGCGACGCGCCCCTGCGGCTGACCATATTTCGCGACATAGCGGGCGACCTGCCCTCCACCGGTCGAATGCCCGACATGGATAGCGTTTTTCAGGTCGAGATGTTCGGCAACAGCCGATGCGTCCGCCGCATAATGGTCCATGTCGTGCCCGTCGCTCACCTGCGCCGAACGTCCGTGGCCGCGACGGTCGTGGGCGATGACGCGAAATCCCTTGCTCAGGAGGAACAGCATCTGCGTGTCCCAGTCATCGGCGCTGAGCGGCCATCCATGATGGAAGACGATCGGCTGAGCCTCTTCCGGTCCCCAGTCCTTGTAGAAAATCTCTGTGCCGTCGGATGTCGTTACGAATGGCATGATACGTCTCCCGGTCAATTCAGGGCTGGATATTGCTCAGACGCTAACGTTGAACATAAGTTCAGCGTCAAGGTGAATCTGGAACGGGAAACCGGATATGAGGATCGGGGAACTGGCGCAGAAAAGTGGTCTTACGACGTCCAGAATCCGGTTCTATGAGCGCATCGGGCTGCTGAAGGCGGTCGACCGCCGGCTCAACGGATACCGAACCTATTCATCTCAGGCCGTGACCATTCTGGGTCTTATCACAACGGCGCAGAGAGCCGGGTTTACCCTGGACGAAATCCGCGCCCTGCTGCCCTCTGATCTGACGCATTGGGATCATGCGGCCCTGACAGGTGCCCTGACGCGCAAGGTTGCGGATATTGAGGCACTTCAGGTTCGTCTGGGCCAGAGCAAAGCGCAGTTGCTGCGTCTGATCGAAGATATTCAGGCGCGACCTGAAGATATGGACTGCGCGGCCAATGCCCGTCGTGTCCTGACGAATGTCCTTGCAAAGCACACCGAAGACCTGACTGTCACGTCGGACGATGTCCGTCTTCCGGACAGGACAGACCGCCCGCTGTCGTTAAAGCCCGGTGCTGGCAGAAAAGTTGTCTCCCGTTAAAGTCTGTTCAGGAGAGCTGCGACTTTCCTTGCGGTTGCCCGGGCGGATAGCGGGTTCTGACCCGTTACGAGCCTTCCATCCGCCACGACATAGGGCATGAACGGCAGCAGAGCCTTTTCGTAGATTGCTCTCCGCGCTTTCATCTGCGCTTCCGCATTATAGGGAATCTCGCGGGCGACGCCTGCCAGCCTCTCTTCGGTCCACGAAAATCCGGTCACTTTCCGGCCGGAGACCAGAAAAGAGCCGTCTGCAAGCCGGGTGTTCAGCAATCCGCAGTAACCGTGACAGACAGCGGAGACAACGCCGCCTTTTTCCCACAGCGCCCGGGTGACGGCCTGCAGACCTTCGTTGTCCGGAAAATCCCACATCACGCCATGACCGCCCGTGAAGAAGATCGCATCGTAATCGCCCGGATCGATGTCCGCGGGGCGGCGTGTTGAAGAGAGCAGGGCCATTTTTGCCGGATCGGCCAGCCAGGCTCTGGCGGAGGCATCGCGCATTGGCCATTTCAGTGCACGCGGATCAAGCGGAACCCTGCCGCCTTTTGGGCTGACAATACGTTGCTTATAACCGCTGGCGGCAAATACGTCCCAGGCATGCGTCAGCTCCGACAGCCACAATCCGGTCTGATGAGCCGAACTGGCAAAATGAGAAATGTTGGTGGCAACGTGCAGGACGTGACGATTCATGACTGGCCCCTTTCAGTGCGGCAGGGTGTGCCGGCGCCTTTCGTGTAACGTTCGAGCCTGATTGAAGGTCAATATGTCCTTTGACATTAAATCCGACTTCAACGTTAGCCTGTGTATCCCATCCCTGCGGGACAACGCGGAGACTGAGACGCATGCAAACGATCCTGGGCGCGAATGGTCAGATTGCCACCGAACTGGCGCGGATATTGTATCAGCAACATACGGGCGACCTTCGGCTCGTGAGCCGCAATCCCCGCAGGGTTAATGAACACGACAGCCTCGTGGCAGCGGATCTTCTGGATGCGGGGCAGACGACAGAGGCGGTGAAAGGCAGTCAGATCGTTTATTTCACGGCTGGCCTGCCCCCTGACAGCAAACTCTGGGAAGAGCGGTTCCCCGTCATGCTCAGGAATGCGTTGCAGGCGTGCCGGATGGCGGGCGCCGGCTTTGCCTATTTCGACAATACTTACATGTATCCGCAGAACAGCCAGATCCAGACGGAGGAAACGCGCTTTGCTCCGGCCGGGCGGAAAGGGCGGGTCCGGGCCATGATGGCGTCCATGGTGCTGGAAGAAATGGCACGCGGAGACATTCCCGTGCTGATCGCCCGCGCACCGGAATTCTACGGTCCGGGGAAAACGCAGAGCTTCACCAACGCCCTGATCATTGACAGACTCAAGGCGGGTAAAAGACCTCTGGTTCCGGTCCGTGACGATACACGCCGGACCCTTATCTGGACGCCGGATGCGAGCCGCGCGCTGGCAACGCTGGGCAATACACCGGGTGCTTTCGGGCAGACGTGGCATCTGCCATGCTGCGACGAGCGGCCGACCTATAAGACATTTGTCGACATGGCGAGCAGGATTTTTGGTCGAACACCTTCTTATTCGGTCATCGGTAAATGGCCACTGATCATCGCAGGCATTTTTTCAAAAAAAGTAAGGGAAATAAGGGAACTGTTGCCCCGTTATGAGCAGGACAATCTTTTTGACTCAACGAAATTCAAACGTCATTTCCCTGAGTTTTCCGTGACGACATATGAGGAAGGTCTGGAACTGATCGGGAGGGAATAGAACGACGGATACCACCCTCATGCCAGACGTTTGGAAATCGAAAAGTGATTTCCCTGACAGGCCATGTAACCGCATAGCCTTCAGGCTGTGACGCGATTCATGAAATCCTGTAAAAAGGGAAAAACACGTTCAGGCATGTCTTCAAGTAACGTGTGCCTGGCGAAGGGCAGGTTAAGCAACCTCGCACCTTCGACCTGCTCAGTAAGCTCAAACACCTGTTGCCGCCTCAGTAAGCTCAAACGCCTGTTGCCGCGACACCAGTATATCGTCGTCACCGTGCACTACGAGCAGAGGGCACCGGATGTTTTTTACAGACGCGCCGGGATAGGCATCTTCGTCGCAGCCGAGCCACATATGCGTCGCCGCCCTGAATAACTTTCCGAAATCCGGGTCGGGATTTTCCGTGTTGTATCTCGATATTTGATTCCCAAACAGCGCACGCCATTTTTCAAGAGTGATCGTCTGATAAATCTGCCGGGCCGGATCATTTTCCGGCAATACCCAGTGCGCGCCGACTGCTATGATGAACTCCGGTTGTACGGCATGAGATGCAGCCAGACGCAGGGCGACAATGCCACCGTCACTATGTCCGATTATACCGGATTTTTGCAGCCCCAGCATGGTAAGAACGACGGTAAAATCATCCTGAAGCTGTCGATATGTCAGAGGGGCGGTCCCGATACCGGATCGACCATGCCCGCGCGTATCAATAGCAATCAGCCTGTAATCTTCTGCGAGATGCTTTGCGAGCGGGATGAAATCGAGCCGGCTCTGCAAGCCACCATGAAGCAGTACAATTACCTTTCCTTGCAGGTTCCCGGCTTCAGAGACGAACAAGTTTGTATCGCCAGCTGATACAAATTTCCCTGAATCAAACATTCAATGGCTTTCATAAGGCCGGACTGTTCTGGATCGTGCAGTGAGATTATCATCGGCAGCGCTACATCCTCAAGGTTTCACGCCACCCGTGCCAGAGGCAGGTTTTAACATTGCTCGACATACAGTTTAGACGAACAGAAATGTCTGCTATTTTAGGTTCGGGCGCAGATAGCGGACGTTCTGCTCTCCCCGCCAAACAGCTTGTCTGCTCAGTGAATGGCACCAGACAGGCTGTAGTCGCCTCATCTGAGACGAAAAGGCGCTGTGGCATTATTCTTTAAAGCGGACACGGTAACTGACACTGGACTGACGGCGTCCGGTCCGGCTTGTTATCTTATAACCACATGACAGCGTACGGCCTGGTCTGAAATTTCAGGAAAAGCAGAATAATGGAGAACAGGCAGGCGCTTTCCGTAAAAGAAAAGATGGCCTACGGCTGTGGTGATGCGGCCTCCAACATGATGTGGGGCATGATGTCATCCTACCTGATGTATTATTATACAGATATATATGGTCTGCCGCCGGTTGCCGTATCATGGATACTGCTGGTGGCCCGTGTTGTGGATGCCTTCTGCGATCCGGCCATCGGCTATGTTATTGACCGTATCGGCGGGCTGATCGTGCCGCGCCTGATCCGCTCCCTTGCCATTCCTTTCGGCATAACGGGTTTTCTGTGCTTTCTGGCCCTGCCGCTTTCATCTGCGGGAAAAGTTGTGTGGGCCGGAGCGACCTATATCGTGTTTGGTGCCATCTATTCCTGCATCAATACGCCCTATGGTGCGCTGGCCGTCATGATGAGCCGCTCCGCCACACAGCGCGTTGGCCTGAATGCGTTCCGTATGATGGGCTGTCAGGCCGGGTCGCTGCTTGTGGCGTTGCTGACCATTCCCGCCATCACCTGGCTGGGTGGAGGCGAAAGCGCGGCGCAGCACAGGTACGGCATGGCGGTCTATGTGCTGGCTCTGTCGGTTCTGGGCAGTCTCCTGTGGCTGTGCGTGGCGCGCGGCTGCACCGTAAGGCATCCGCCCGCACCGGTCCGGCAGAATCTTCTGGTCACGCTGCGCCATCTGCTGGGAAACCGGCGATGGGTGCTGAGCAACCTTCTCGCGTTTTTTTATTTCGTGGGACAGGCGGCCCTGTTCGGGTTTGCCCTGTATTATGCCCGGATCGTTCTTGGTGGCACGGAGCAACTGGGCGCCAATATCATTACCTTCATCACCGTCCTGCTGTTTGCGGGCGTGCCCGCGTGCCTTCCACTTGCCCGGTGGGTGGGAACCGTCCGCAGCGGGGTCATATGCCTGATCGCGCAGGGGGCGGCCTATCTGATGATGGCTGTGGCGGGTGCGTCCATGACCGGCTTTTTCCTGGCCGTGGCTCTTCTGGCGCTGGCGCAGGGCGTGATGTCTCCGCTGTATTACACCTTGCTGGCGGAAGCCGTGGATGATGGTGATCCGCGCACCTCGACCGGATCGGTCGGGCTGGCGTATTCGATCAACACGTGGGTTACGAAACTGGCGATGGGACTGACCGGCTTCGTTCTGGCGCAGTTCCTGTCACAGGGCCATTACGTCGAGGGCGGAGTGACGCAGCCACCGGATCTGTCGTTCTGGATTATGGCCGGATTTGTCTGGCTGCCACTGGGGGCGGTCTGTCTGCAGGCCCTCTGCCTTCTGGCATGGCGCGACAGAGAATGAACATTCTGCCAGTGCTGTAATCGAATGGGTCATGCATCCTGTCAGGTTTTCAATATTTTCCCGGAATCCTGGAGGTGTCCCGATCTGATTTTGGCTGATCGGGCCTGTCCGGTTATGTTTTCAGATCAATTATGATCGAACCTTCTGCTCCCCGGCCATAGCAGTCATATTTACAAACGGGATAATTACCCTCTTAAAATGGCTCCCGAAGGCCAATGGTCTCTGGCGGGTTTCAGGGCAGCGCCCTGAGGTGGGAACGTTCTGAAAGGCGCTTTTTGTGGCTCATGATTTTGATGTTTTGACGGGGACGGCGCTGGCGCTGGCGGATGTGGCGGGGACGGTGATCCGACCTTATTTCCGGGCGCCGATTGGCAGTGATGACAAGAGTGATGCGAGCCCGGTGACGGTGGCGGACCGGACGGCGGAGCGGGTGATGTGGGCGGTTCTGGTGGAGCGGCATCCGGAGCATGGGATTCTGGGTGAGGAGTTCGGGCTGGAGAATGAGGGTGCGGGGTATCGGTGGACGCTTGATCCGATTGATGGGACGCGGGCTTTTATTACCGGGCGGCCGACCTTCGGGACGCTGATTGCGCTGACGTATGACGGGGAGCCGGTCCTGGGGGTGATCGATCAGCCGGTGACAGGTGAGCGGTGGCTTGGGGTGAAGGGGCGTCCGACTGTATTTCGGCCGGGGTTCGGGAGTGCTGCGGGCTGGCAGCCGGCTGCGACGCGGCGGTGTTCCGCGCTGGCGGGGGCGGATCTGTCCTGCACGTCTGTGGAGATGCTGGAGGATGCGCCACGGGACGTGTGGGGGAAGCTGAAGGCTTCGGTGAAGCGGGTGAGCTGGGGTGGCGACTGTTATGCTTACGGGCTGCTGGCGCTGGGGCAGATTGATGTGATTGCCGAGTGTGCGATGAAGGTCTGGGACTGGGCGGCGCTGGTGCCGGTGGTTGAGGGCGCGGGCGGGCGGATGACGGACTGGAACGGGGATGCGCTGCGGGCTGGCGGGGACGGGACGGTTCTGGCGGTGGGTGATGCGGCGCGGCTGAACGATGCGGTGGCGTGTCTGCGGGGGTAATGGGGCTCCGTCGGTTGCGGATTCTGCGGGTGGGGAGATTGCGGGCTCTGCCTTGACTTGGCAAGGAGTGTCGGGCGCGGCGTGCCTTCGCGTTATGCTCTTCGTGCGCTGGTTTATGAAAACATCGGTGTTTGTATGTTTTGCAGGTGTAGGCGTGGTGGTTTTTCGGGGATTTGCCCCGGGCTGCACAAAGGGACGCGGTTCCTTTGATCCCGGTTTGTTAAAATAAATGGGGTGAAGCGGAGTGTCGTGCGCCTGCGGCTGACGATCCCTTTCAGGTGTGGGGGGAGAGCTGGTCCGTTTGTTGCTGGCAACATCCATAAATGTCAGAATAAAAATGGTTTCCGGAGGTTCGCGAGCTCTGGCGGGGTTCAGGGCGGAGTTCTGAGAAATGTCTCGTAATTTATAAGGCCCGCCTGGCTGTTATGGCTCCTCTGCGTTTTGCCGGATGGCCGATTTTCGCCTTTGAGGAAACATGCTATGGCAGCGCTCCCGCAATCAGGCCCGCAAAGGCAGCAGGGACGAGGCGTGAGCCCTGGACCCGCGGGAGCATCGAGACGGCCCGGCCTTTCCGGCGGGCTCTTTTTTTCAACCGGGTCGGGCCATGATACCGGGACCGCCGTAACTGCTACGAGCCAACTGAATGATTCCTCATCTGTCCCTTTCCAAGGACAAAATCCGCATTCTTCTGCTGGAGGGCGTGCATGACAGCGCGGTCGCTCTGCTGAAGGCGAGCGGCTATGAAAATGTGACGCGTCATAAGGGCGCGCTTGAGGGCGAGGCGCTGCGGTCCGCGCTTGAGGGCGTGCATGTTGTGGGCATCCGGTCCCGGACGCAGCTGACGCGCGAGGTGATTGAGGGCGCTGACCGTCTGTTCGCCATTGGTTGCTTCTGTATCGGCACCAATCAGGTGAATCTGGATGCGGCGCGTGAGTGTGGAGTTCCTGTGTTCAACGCGCCTTACAGCAACACGCGCTCTGTGGCCGAGCTGGTCATGGGCGAGATTGTCATGCTGATGCGCAGGATTTTCCCGCGTTCGGTGGGCTGTCATGAGGGGCGCTGGGACAAGTCGGCGACGAACAGCTGGGAAGTGCGCGGCAAGACGCTGGGCATTGTCGGTTACGGGTCGATCGGGTCGCAGCTTTCGGTTCTGGCCGAGGCGTTCGGCATGCGGGTGCTGTATTACGATGTGGTCGACAAGCTCGGGCATGGCAATGCGGTGGCGTGCGACACGCTGGAGAGTCTGCTGTCGCAGAGTGATGTGGTGAGTCTGCATGTGCCGCAGCTGCCTTCGACGAAGAACATGATCGGGCGTGAGCAGATCGCGCAGATGAAGCAGGGTTCGTTCCTGATCAACAACGCGCGCGGCAATGTGGTTGATCTGGATGCGGCGGCCGAGGCGCTGAAATCCGGTCATCTGCTGGGGGCGGCGATCGATGTGTTCCCGAAGGAGCCGAAGAGCGCGGGCGAGCAGTTCGTCTCGCCGCTGCGGGAGATCGACAATGTGATCCTGTCGCCGCATATCGGCGGTTCGACGGCTGAGGCGCAGGAGCGGATCGGTGTCGAGGTGGCGCGCAAGCTGGTGGAATATTCGGATATCGGCTCGACGCTGGGCGCGGTGAATTTCCCGAGTGTGCAGCTGCCGCAGAGTCCGCGCGGGACGCGGTTCATGCATGTTCATCGCAATGTTCCGGGGACGATGGCGAAGATCAACGAGCTGTTCACCCGTGAGGGCTGCAACGTGACGGCGCAGTATCTGCAGACGGATGGCGAGATTGGCTATGTGGTCGTCGAGGCGGATACGGGGAACGACACGGACAAGGACAATCGTCTGCTTGAGAACCTGCGCGGGCTGGACGGGACGATCCGGGCGCGTCTGATTTATCAGGGCGGTTAATGGGCGGAGAATACGGGTGTCCGGTGTTCCGGGATGATTAACACCCGCGTCCGGTCTTTTACGTTTTCGGGGATTGAGGCCATTCCGGTCTGGGTGGAAGTCCAGATCGCGAATGGCCTTCCTGCTTTTCTGATCGTTGGTTTGCCTGACAAGGCGGTTGGCGAGGCGCGGGAGCGGGTCCGGGCGGCTCTGACCTCGATGGGTCTGGCGCTGCCGCCGAAGCGGATTCTGGTCAATCTGGTGCCGGCCGATCTGCTCAAGGAAGGATCGCATTTCGATCTGCCGATTGCGCTGGCCGTGCTGGCGGCGATGGAGATTGTGCCGATCGAGGAGCTGGGGCGGTATGCCGTTCTGGGCGAGCTTTCGCTGGACGGGCGGGTCAACCGGGTTGCGGGGGTGATTTCGGCGTCCATCGAGGCGAAGTCCATGTCGCTCGGGCTGATCTGTCCTTCGGTTCAGGGGACTGAGGCTCTGTATGGCGGCAGCGGCGACATTCTTCCTGCTCCGGATCTGACCACGCTGGTCAATCATTTTCGCGGGCAGCAACAGCTTACGCCGCCGGAATTTCCGCTGCCCCGTGAGCGGGAGCCGGATGGTGTGGACATGGCTGATGTCCGGGGCATGGATGTGGCGCGCCGGGCGCTTGAGATTGCGGCGGCGGGGGGTCATTCCCTGCTGATGTCGGGGCCGCCGGGTTCGGGGAAATCGATGCTTGCGGCGCGGCTGCCGGGGCTTCTGCCGGATCTGACGCATGAGGAATCGCGGGAGGTGACGCGCATTTACAGTGCGGCGGGGCTGGTGATGGATGGCGGGCTGATCCGGCGGCCGCCTTTTCGCGATCCGCATCATTCGGCGAGTCAGCCGGCGCTTGTGGGCGGCGGCGCGCGGGCGAAGCCGGGGGAGATCAGTCTGGCGCATCGCGGGGTGCTGTTTCTTGACGAGTTGCCGGAGTTTTCGCGACAGGCGATTGAGTCGCTCCGGCAGCCGCTGGAGACGGGGCAGACAACGATTGCGCGGGCCGCTGTGCATGTGACGTATCCGGCGCGGTTTCAGCTTGTGGCGGCGATGAATCCGTGTCGTTGCGGTTATCTGGGCGATGCGTCACGCGAGTGCCGGAAGGCGCCGCGCTGTGGAGAGGATTATCTTGGTCGTCTGTCCGGTCCGCTGCTGGACCGGATCGATCTGTGGGTTGGCGTGCAGCCGCTGTCGCCTGTTGATCTGATGGGGGCGCCTCCTGGCGAGGCCTCTTCGGTCATTGCGACGCGGGTTGTCTCGGCGCGGGTTCAGCAGCATCTGCGGGGGCAGCAGGTTCGGAATGCTGAGGCACCGCCTGACGGGTTTGAACTGGATGCCGGCGCGAAGGCGTTGCTGGCGGATGCGGCCCGGAAACTGCGTCTTTCGGCGCGTGGCTTCACACGGCTGCTTCGGGTGGCGAGGACCATTGCCGATCTTGACGGTTCGGCGTCGGTGCTGTCGCGGCATGTCGCGGAGGCGGTGAGTTTCCGGCACCGGGGTTATGCCGGCGGGTGACGTGGGGCTTTCTGGCGGTTTGTGGGAACTGTTTCTGAGGACCGCCTGTGAGACGTCCGGTTCATTATAAATAAAGTTTCTGGTGAGGCTTTTTCCGGAAAACTTCCAGGAACGCCGCCTTTTTGGAAAAAGGCGGCACCCAAAAACTTTTATTGTTTTATCGGATACTTCTTGTGGAGTGTTCTTTGAGGCTCGCTGAGACGAAAACGCGGGGCCGGTGGAACCGGCCCCGCGCGAAGGGGTAGTCAGTCGAGGGAGAGAGAGGATCAGACGTCGTTGATGGCGCCTTTAACCTTGCCTTTGGTCTCTTCGGCGCTTCCCTTGACCTGCTGAAGCTTGCCTTTTGCCTCAAGCTCCTTGTCGTTCATCGCCTTGCCGACGCCTTCTTTGACGCTGCCCACGACCTTGTCGCCTGCGCCTTTGACCTTATCAGTGAATTCACCCATGGCACTGTTCCTTTCATATACGACCCTGAACGGGTCTCTCTGAATGAAAAACGATCCAGGGCACGCAGGGTTCATTGCCGGAGCTAAAAAACTGATATTTCTGTGTTTTGCCGGAAGTGTGGATACGGGGACCCGGTGGCAGGGCTTTGCTCCATGTTCCGGAAGGCACGGCCCCCTGCCCTTTCAGTTCGGCGGGCCTGCGTTCCTTCAGGATACAGGGTAAAGAATGGCAAACGCTGTCGGTCCGCGTCCGGCTTGCTGCCAGGTCGGCGGACGCCGGGAGATCTGTTCCGGTCAGTTATCCCGGCCGGTTTTTTCAGGCGGTCATTTTGATGATCGTCTTTATTGTCTCAGGCGATCATTTATCTGAGCCAGCCACTGTTTCAGCCGGTCACGGGATTGCTGCTGTCGGTCTTTTTGCCTTCACCGGCGGCGCGCCACAGATACCAGGCTGCGACGGAGCGCCATGGTGCGAGGCTGGCTGTGGCTTCGGCGAGCTGGCGGGGGCGGAGGCGGGTTTCGAGCCCTTTCAGTCTGCGCCATCCTTCGCTGACGCCGAAATCGTCGACGGGCATGACGTCCGGCCTTCCGAGTGTGAAGATCAGCAGCATTTCCACGGTCCAGCGGCCTATTCCGCGCAGGCTTGTGAGGCGGAGGATCAGGTCTTCCTCGCTCATGTGGCCCGCTTCGGCGCGGGAGGGCACGATACCGTCCAGCCGGGCCTGGGCGAGGGCCTGCAGGGTCTGTATCTTGCGGGCGGACAGTCCGCAGGCGCGCAGCGTGTCAAACGGGTGGGCGAGCAGGATTTCGGGCGGCGGGCATCTGTCGTCAGAGAGGGCTTTGAGCCGTCCGAAGATGGCGGCGGCGGCGCGGCCGTGCAGCTGCTGATACAGCACGGCCCGCACGAGGGCCTCGTAGGGCTCGCCTGTCCGGTCGGGTGTGAGACCGCAGGGGCCGGTGCGCCGGATCAGGGCCGCGAAATCCGGATCGGCCGCCGCGAGAACGGCTTCGGCGGGGTGGCGCGGTTCCGGGAAGGCGTCCGGCGAGGTTTCCGGGGGTGCCTGCGGTGGTAATTCCGGGGATCGTTTCGCGGAGGTTTCCGGTTGCGTTTCCGGAGCCGGTCTGGCGGCCCGCGGGAGCGGTGTGGGGGCGGTTCTGGCCCCAGTGGCTCTGGTCGCAGTGGTTCTGGTCGCAGGGGCTTTACCCGGCGCGGTTTTATCCGCAGCCGGTTTGCCTGACCCGGTTTTGCCTGGCGCGAGTTTGCCGGGTGTGGATTTGGTGGGTGTCAGTTTGCCTGACCTGGTTTTATCTCGTGTCGATCTGGCCCCCATGGATTTGGCCGTTATGGGTCTGGCTGTTGTAGTTTTGGTCGTTGTGGGTTTGGCGAGCGTAAGTTTGTCCGTCACTGAATCATGAATGTTTTTTTTCTTCATGCTGGTCGCTGCACCCGGTATGACGCTATCACATGGTCGAAACCATTTTCCTGGCCCGGCACCGGAGATATGAACGATACGTTCTGTCACCTCTCAGTTGCTCCTGGCAGGGTGGCCAGACTGTCGCGCGGATGGCAAGGTTATCCGGTATTCTCATGCGCCGCCAGGGTGGCCTTTTTTCTGTTTTCGCCTTTTTCTGTTTCCCGGAGACTGACCCAGCTTCATGACGGTGTCACAAAGGCCTTCTGCCGGGACCGGGGAAAAGACAGAGCCAGTCATTATCCCGTCATCGGGTCTCCGGCTGGTACACACGGCGCGGAAGGCGCCTGTACGGCCGCCGGAGGATGACGGGCGCCGGCCCGGTCTCGGACCGGCGCTGGTTGAGCGCATGCCGGGGACGCGCCGGCTGAGGCCGGCGAAGACGCCGATGACGCCGCGGCAGGTGTTTGCCGATCCGGATCTGATTCCGGTTTTTCTTCTTTCGCTGATTCTGCATCTGGCTCTGCTGACGCTTGCCATCCTGCTTGCCGCGCATCACCGGCCCCGGGGAAATCCGCAGGCGCCTGAGACCGGCGCCGTCGATATGATGTTCGTCACACCGCCGGCGCAGAGCGGGATGAAGGGCGAGCGCTCGCCGGATCAGGCGGGGGGGACGGATTCGCCGAAATCGTCGCAGAGCAGCAACGCGACGCCGGAGAAATCCGAGGAGTCCGAGGGGGCTGTCAAACCGACGACGGACAAGCCGGCTGCGCCTCCGGTGCCGGAAGCGCCGTCCGACGAAAAATATCCGGAGCCGACGAACGAGACGGCGCCTGTCAATCCGGCGTCCAGCAATACCGGTCAGGGCAGCAGGAAGACGACGAAACAGTCGACCAGCCATCAGTCGGTGAGTCATGAACAGCACCGGCAGCGGGCGCCCTCGCCGTTCGATTCTCCGATGGATCTGTCGTTCGACCAGTCTTCCGCGCCGCGTCGCAGCCGGCGTCACGGGCGGTCGGGCGGGTCGGGCGGGCCGATCGATCTGTCGATCGGGCCGATGATTCAGAACGGGCAGCTTAACGCCCCGTTCGCGACGCGGAGTTCGACGCGGGGCGTGAGCGACGATTACAGTGCCGAGGTGGATCGCTGGATCCGCCATCACATGTATTATCCGGAAGAGGCGGCGCGGAACGGCGAAGAGGGGCCGTCTTCCGTTCATGTGGTGATCGACCGTCAGGGCCGGGTGCGGTTTGTGCGGCTGACGAACCAGTCCGGATCGTATCAGCTCGACGCGTCCACGACGGGCATGTTCCAGGGAGCGCAATTGCCGCCGGTTCCGCCTGATATCGCGGGGGATCACTTCGATCTGGATGTGACGATCAATTATATTCTGATCCGTCACTGAGGCGCGTCCGGGCGGGTGCTTTCACCCGGATGTTTTCAGCGGGGCGTTTTTACCGGGCGCATTCATCGGGATGCCTCAGAGGCTGTTTCAGAAGCCCTGAATGCATAAAAATTCTCATAACAGACTGATGATGTTATGATTTTTTAAGTTCCGGTCATCCGCTCGCTTCAGCCAGCACCCCAGCGATAAATCTCTGATCAGAAAATAAAAGTTTTTGGGTGCTGCCTTTTTTCAAAAAGGCGGCGTTCCCTGACGCTTTCCGGAAAAATCTTCACCAGAAACTTCTTTATAATTCAGGGAATGTTTCAGGATCAGGCTTTTGAAACAGTCTCTTACCGGGACGCCCTCGGCGGGGGTTCCGTGACTGCGGTCTCCTGCCGGTGTACGGGTCTGTCGTTTCCCGGTGAGAGCTTCGTGGATGACGCTTCGCCGAAGGGGCGGAAAATTTCTTTGTGAAGAGGTCTGAACGGAGGTCGCTCCGGCGGTCCGGACGTGTACGCTGCGAGGTGAACAGACTCGGGGGAAACGGAACGATGACGGATACGCTGCACAGTCTGGCTTCTGTCGGAACGGATTTCGTTGCGTTCGACGACGCCTCTGAGGCGGTCGCCCGGATCGAGGCGCTTTACGATGAGAGCGCGAGGCTGCTTCGCGAGGCGTTCCGGGACGGTTCGGGCGATGTCGCGGACCGGGCGATGTATCCGTATCTGGCGTTTTTTGTCGCGAAGGGCGCGCCGCCGGAGACGCGGCCGCCGTTCGATGTGGTGCTTGAGCCTGGTTTTTATGGGACGACGCTGACGCGGCCGGCGCTTTTTCGCGATTACTGGCGTGAGCAGATCGATATTCTGCTCCGGCATTATAACCGGCCGGTTTATGTCGGGCGGTCGCGGCGTCCTGTGCCGCTGCCCTATGTTCTTGAGGAGGCGGTGAGCGGTCTGACGGAAGCGGATCTGCGGCAGATTCAGGAGCGTTTCGCGCTGCCGGATCTGCATGCGACGGACGATTCGATCGCCAACTGTCAGTATCTTCCGACGGAGGGGCAGCCGCGGCCGCTGGCGCTGTTTACGGCGGAGCGGACGGATTATTCGCTGGCGCGGCTGCATCACTACACCGGGACGAGTCCGGGGCATTTTCAGCGGTTTATCCTGCTGACGAATTATCAGCGTTATGTCGATGCGTTCCGGGATTTCGGTCTGGCGGAGGTTGCGAAGGGCGGCGATTACAGCGCGTTTGTCGAGCCCGGGGACTGTGTGTGGACCGCCGGTTCGGGAGAGTGTGTCGTGGACCGGCCGGTGCCTTCGGGTCTGCCGCAGATGCCGGCCTGGCATCTGCAGCGGCCGGACGGGGACGGGATTACGCTGGTGAATATCGGTGTCGGGCCGGCGAATGCGAAGACGATCACCGATCATATGGCGGTTCTGCGGCCGCATTGCTGGCTGATGGTGGGGCATTGCGCGGGGTTGCGGCGGACGCAGATGCTGGGCGATTATGTGCTGGCGCATGGCTATGTGCGGCAGGATCATGTTCTGGACGATGATCTGCCGGTCTGGGTGCCGGTGCCGCCGATTGCGGAGGTTCAGGTGGCGTTGCAGTCGGTGGCGGCGGAGGTGACGGGACTGAAGGATGCGGAGCTGAAGACGCGGCTACGGACCGGGACGGTGATGACGACGGACAACCGGAACTGGGAGCTGCGGCTGCGGGAGATGTTTACCGACATCAACATGTCGCGGGCGATTGCGGTCGATATGGAGTCGGCGACAATTGCGGCGAACGGATTCCGGTTCCGGGTGCCTTATGGCACGCTGCTGTGTGTTTCCGACAAGCCGCTGCATGGAGAACTGAAACTTCGAGGCATGGCCAACGCTTTCTATCGTGAGCGGATCAGTCAGCATCTGACGGTGGGCATCGAGACGATGCGGCTGTTGCGCAGACAGGGGGTTGCGAGGCTACATTCCCGCAAGCTCCGTGGTTTCGACGAGCCGCCGTTCCGGTGAGGGGCGGTTCTGTCGGGCCTTTGAGAAGAGCGTCACGTTTGTACCAGGGATTATTCGTGTGCCGACTTCATCTTATCCACCGGAAGTGATTCCCACGATCCGTGTTGTTGCCATGCCGACGGACACCAATCCGGCGGGTGATGTTTTTGGCGGCTGGCTTGTCTCGCAGATGGATCTCGCCGCCGGCACGGCCGCCGCGTTCCGGGCGAAGGGCCGCTGTGTGACGGTGGCGATCGACAGCTTCATCTTTCACGAGCCTGTCGTGGTGGGTGATGAGGTGAGCATCTACACGAAGATCACGCAGACGGGAAAAACCTCGATCATCGTTCATGTCGAGACCTGGCGGCGGGCTCGGAACAGCAACGATCGCCGGAAGGTGACGCAGGGGAAGTTTACGTTTGTCGCGCTGGATGAGCATCGCAAGCCGCGCGCGTTGCCGCCTGAGGACGGGTTCGACACGATTACGGAGTAGGTCCGCTCCTTCGGGTCCGGGGCGGGGTTTCCGGTTTTCCGGAGCGGGTTGCCGGATCGGATTACCGGTATCCGGGCTGCCGGACGAGCTGAACAGGCTGTATAGCCACGATGTCCTGCCTGGTGCCGGCTTACAGGGCCGGTTCAGGGAGGCGAGGTTACCGGGCCCGTTTTACAGGGGTCCGGATTATGGGGGCCTCTGGCGCCCTCTTCTTCTGACGACAGAGCGGAAATGATGACGCAGAACGAACCACCCCGTGCCCAGACTTCCTGGACCGTTGATGTCGCCGGGTATGAGCTTACGCTCCCGATTACGCCGGTTTCTCCGGATCGGGCGATTGCGCTGATGATGATCACCGATCTTGGGGTCTCGTTTGGCGAGCATATCGGGGCGGCGCTGGCGGAGCGGTTCCGGCCGCTGGAGCCGGAAATCGTCATCGGGACGGCGACGCTTGGCATTCCCGTTGCGATTGAGGTGACGCGTCATCTCGGGCTTGACCGGTATATCATTCTGCAGAAATCGCCCAAGAAGCATCTGGCCGACGCGCTGACGCATTCGCTGTCCTCGGTTACGTCGCATGGCACGCAGGAGCTTCGGCTCGACCGGGCGGCGTTGCCGCTGCTGATGCATCGCCGGGTGGTGGTGGTTGACGATGTGATTGCGACGGGTTCGAGCTTTATGGCGTCTCTGGCGCTGGCGCGGCAGGCGTCGGCTGAGGTTGTGGGGCTGGGCGCCATTCTGACGGACGGGACGGCGTGGCGCCGGAAACTTGGCGTGGACGCGGCCATGGTGCAGGCGCTGGCGCATGTTCCGCAGTTCCGCAATGTCGGGCTCGGACACTGGGAGCCGATCGTGGAGGAATAGGAACAGGAGACTGTTTCGGAAGACACCGCCTTTTTTCAAAAGGTTGTTGTGAGGAGCTTTTGAGACAGTCTCTGAGGGCGCATTAAGCAGATCGAAACCGGTCCGGTTCAGGATAGGGTGAACCGGAGCATTTCCACTGATGGTCGGCTGAAGTCCTGTTCGGCGGGGATGCTCTCCAACACTTATTTTCAGAGCGGATTCACGCCTGCGGGAGGCGCGCGCCTCCGGTGGTCCGTTCTGATAAGGCCGGATGTGCGTGAACGCTTTGACCTCCTCCCCCCATGTTTTTATTGCGACGCCGTGTTTCGGTGGCCTTGTGACGCAGAATTATATGCAGTCGGTCATTGGGTGTATGGCGACCGCGCAGCACTATGGCATTGAACTCACGCTTTCGATGATCGGGAATGACGCGCTCATTACCCGCTCCCGCAATACGCTGCTGCATCAGTTCATGGCGCAGAGCAGCGCCACGCATATTCTTTTCGTCGACAGTGATATCGGTTTTTCTCCGGACGCGCTGCCGCGTATCGTGGCGGCGGGCCGGGATGTGGTGGCGGGTCTTTATCCGCTCAAGGACCGTTACTGGGACGCGCTGACGGAAGCGCAGATCCGGCGTGGCGAGCCGCCGGTGACGGCTTCTCTGCGTTATGTCGGCGAGAGCGAGTCATTGCATGAGGCGCGGCCGCTGCGGGGCGCGGAGGGTGCGCTGGTGAAGGCGGGCTATGCGGGGACCGGGTTCATGCTGATCAGCCGGGAGGCGGTTTCGCGGATGATTCAGGCCTATCCCGAGACGCGCTACAGCCGGATCGACGCGCCGGTGGGGCAGACTGAGTCGGCGCCGATGCCGGAGGCTGAAGCGCACGCGCTGTTCGACTGCATGATCGATCCGGAGACGAAGACGTATCTGAGCGAGGACTTTGCTTTCTGCCATCGCTGGCGGGCGATTGGCGGCGAGGTGTGGCTCGATCCGTCGCTGATCCTGACGCATACGGGATCTTCGACGTTCAGCGGCGATCCCGCGCTGCGGGTGGGGATTGTCAGTCCGGCGCAGAAAGTGGCCTGACACGTGGCTTAACAGGGGTCTGACGGGCCGCCTGTCAGAAATCCGGCAGGGTCTGTGAGAGCATGCCGCCCTGGCGCAGGGGGGCGACTTTACGGGTCAGGCCGGTTGTGTCGTCGGTTTCGATCATGAGGCCGGCGATGGTGGCCTCGCCTTCCGCGGGCTGGAGGCGTTCGCCGGGCATCTTGCGGATGAAGCGGGTGATGGCGGCGTCTTTCTGCATGCCGATGACGCTGTCGTAATCGCCACACATGCCGGCGTCGCTCTGGAAGGCGGTGCCGGCGGCGAGGATGCGGTGGTCGGCGGTGGGGGTGTGGGTGTGGGTTCCGATGACGAGGGAGACCTTGCCGTCGAGCGCGTGTCCGAAGGCCCATTTTTCGCTGCTGGCTTCCGCGTGCAGATCGACGACGGCGGCCTGCATGGTGACGCCGAGGCGGTGGCGGGACAGCAGTTCGAGCGTGAGGCGGAACGGATCGTCGAGCGGGTCCATGAACAGGCGGCCCATGACGTTGGCGACGAGGGCGCGGCGGCCGTCGGCCAGCGTGATGACGGTGCTCCCCTGCCCCGGCGTGCCGGGCGGGAAGTTGAGCGGTCTGATGACGGTGGCGAGGGAGTCGATTTCGCCGATCAGGTCGCGGCGGTCCCAGGCGTGGTTTCCGAGGGTGATGACGTCGACGCCGCAGGCCATGAGATCACGGGCGATGGCGGGTGACAGGCCGAAGCCGTGGCTGGCGTTTTCGGCGTTGGCGATGATGAGGTCTAGGCGGAGGGTGCGTCTGAGGTCCGGGACGCGGGCGAGGACGGCGTCCCGTCCGGAGCGTCCGACGATATCTCCCAGAAACAGTATTCGCACGCCGTTCTCCTGGTTCCGGGGCTGTAGTCGGTTGCGGAGGGTATAGGCCGGGGAGCGGGAAATGCCAAAATGCGGGGACGGCCGGGGTTTTTTGGGGGGATGTATTTCCTGGTCCGGGGATGTCGGTTTTCGCCTTCATCACGATATCCGGATCATGTTGTCCCTGTTCTGAAAGCGGATCATGATCAGTTTCGATAATCTGGTCGGGTTGCACATGACAATTACCGGACTGAATCACATTACACTGGCGGTAGCGGATTTAGAGCGCTCTCTTGCGTTTTACCGCGATATTCTCGGGTGCGTGGTGCGCGCTGTGTGGTCTGACGGAGCCTATCTCGAAGCGGGAACGATCTGGCTGTGTTTGTCCCGCGACGACACTGTGAGATCATTACCGCATCCGGACTATACTCATATCGCTTTCAGTATTTCTGACGAAGATTATGTCGTCATAAGCGAAAAGCTGAGACTGAACTGTGTGATATGGAAAGAAAACAAAAGCGAGGGGGCCTCGGTCTACTTTCTCGATCCGGACGGGCATAAGCTTGAGATCCACATTGGGTCACTTGAAACCAGGTTGCGTCATTATCTGGAAAATCCTTCAAAAGGCGTGCAGGTCTTCGGAATGGAAAGTCTTTAATTTTCCGCGTGTTTTGTCTTCGTGCCGGCTGTCCTGCGGCAGATGACATTCAGCCATCCTGCTCTGAATCGCTGTAATGAGTTCGGTGATGACTGCAATAATTCTTGGTATTTTCACGAAAAGACTCATTTTTATCCGTTTTCTGTGGTGGATTCAGAGGCGTCTCAGAGTAATTTTCCTCACAGATGAAGTCGTAAATTATCTTTCGGCCTGGATATCATAGCCTTATACTCCGGGCGGAGCCGTCAATGCAGCGAACATGTCGCGTTGCCGGGAATGAGCGGAGGCAACGAACGGGATCGCGCTGTCTGTCAGAGGATTGATCCGGAACGGCTCCCCGGCTGCTTCGGTCTTTTGGGGGCACCGGAGATAATCGTTCCCTTTTTCGTGATTTACAGTGAGCCTGATTGCGGTCCGCAGAGCGGATACAGGCTGTCCGGACCTGGTGCTGCCTGGATTCTCGTTATCGAACTGAGAGGTTCTGTAGTATGAATTTTTGTGTACGCACATAAATCTATTGTGTTTACACAACATATATGTGGCATTTTCTTATGTTTAATCGAATCTCCGTTTTCAGGGCTGAAAAAGGAATGACGCGGAAGGCTCTGGCTGAGCGGGTTGACGTTAATCCGCAGACGATCGGCTACCTGGAGAGGGGCGATTATAAGCCGAGCCTGGAACTTGCCATGAAAATAGCACAGGTTTTCGATGTTCCGGTGGAAGCGATTTTCTCATTCAGCCCGTTCGAAAGCGTGGCGTCACTGCTTCGGCAAGGGAGAGGCTCATGAAGCGCTGGCAGGACAGATCACTGGCGGAACGCGTGGACGGCGCGATCCTGAACAGCGGTGTCGCACGGTTTTTACGCTCCTGGTCGGCGGTGAGGCGACAGTCGGCCGGGCGTCCGGCGTTCAGGCGCAGGGTGTGGGTTCCTGCCATCATGATGGGGGTTGCGCTACTGGCCGCGATGATTGCCGTGGCTGTGCCGGCCTGCGTTCTGCCTGCGCTGTTCGTGCTGGTACTCGTCAATATTGCTGCGCCGGTCTTTAGCTCCGGCTCTGCTTTCGTGCCGCCGGATGAGCGGGAGCTTGCGGTGCAGCGGGCCGGGAACAGCGCGGGTTATATTGCGACTGCCGTCATTGCGATGACCGGCTTTTTTATCCTGATGGCGCAGTCGCTTCTGGACATCCGGTCGCTCCATCAGGTGGGATATGAGGCGGCTCTGTTTCTGTTGTCCGGCTGTATGACGATGACGACTGTTCCCCGTCTTTACGAAGCCACGCAGTATCGCGGGGAGGTTTTGGAAGAGTAAGGGGTTCTGCTGATCCGTTGGGTTGTGCCGGATGGAGAGGCATGTGTCGTTCATTGACGACGCCGGTGCCTGTTTGCTCTGCTTCAGAATGCGGACATGGTGTGAATGTCATTCGATGAGGTGACTCGTATGTTCGAAATCCGGGAAGACGATCTGTCAGGAGAGCAGACGCGCGAACTGCTCGCGCTGCATCTCGCAGGGATGCGCGCCCAGTCCCCTCCCGGGTGTGTCCATGCGCTCGACTTATCCGGCCTCACGGCGCCGGACGTGACGGTCTGGACGGCCTGGCATCAGGGGCGTGTCGCCGGGATTGGCGCGTTGAAAATGTTATCGGCCGATACAGCCGAAGTGAAATCCATGCGGACACGTCCCGATTTCATTCGAAAAGGTGTGGGAACCGCAATTCTCGAAACAATCATCGGGACCGCAAAAAACCGGGGGCTTCGGCGGCTGAGTCTGGAGACGGGGTGTGGCGCGGCGTTTGATCCGGCGCTGACTCTTTATCGCCGGTATGGCTTCAGGAGTGGTGAAGCATTTGGTCTCTATACGCCGGGCAGTTTCAACCAGTTTCTGCATCTCGACCTGGATCAGGCCGCAGATTCATAAGCATGGAGCCAGGGTCGTAACGAAGCGAGGGTAATGATTCAGTCTGGCGAAGAAGCGCCCGGTCAGGTTGTGCTCGTGGCGGAGGCGGCTGCTGAAGCAAAGTTTCTGACGCCGGTTTCCTTTCGGCGGAATACCGGGCGTGGGATTTTGGTCCTGAATCGGTTTCCGGATGCGATCCGCAGGTCTTCTCTGGCTGCATCTTTCAGGTTCCGACGCCATGATGGACGGTAAAAAGTCCCTTCGGGTCGTAGCGGTGTTTGACCTGCAGAAGCTGTTCATAATGCGTGCCCCAGCACGCCTGTTGCCAGTCGGTCAGATGGTAGTCACTTTCCGATATGTAGCTGCCTGCGACGGGAGCAATCTGTCGTAACCTTGCAGAGGCCTGTTGAATTTTTTCCTGAACCGAACGCGCCTTTATCAGATCTTTTTCGGAAAGTCCCGTATAAGCCGGTTTTCCTTCTCCGGCGATGATCGCCAGAGCGAATGCCCCGAGGGCATCCGGGTTCATGACGGTGTCACGGGAGCGCAGGATCGCGTCATCCGATCCGCCGGCCAGCCCCTTGTTGAAATGCAGAGAGACGGGCCAGTGGCGGGTCGAGGCGAACCAGGCCTCAGTGAATGCGGCGCGCTGCTGTCTGTCCAGAAGAGACGCCGGCAGCCACATCGACTGATAGCCGTGCCAGAACGTGCCTGCTTCTTCGGTATTTCCTGCCCACCACCAGTGATCCGGCGATGAACCGGGGCGTGTATCGGTCATGATGAGGGATGGGTTATGACGCCGCAGCCAGTTCCCGTCCCATAGTCTCCGCGCAGGGAGGACGGTCAGTGCAAACGGAGCCTCGATTTCATAATCCTGCATGTTGCCGGAAACGAAATTTTCGAGATCATGCCAGCATGATCTTGCTGTCTGTGTGTCGAGGCCCTGGAGCGTCATGAAGATTTCAAGACGGTTGTCTGAGCCCGCTCTGGCCTGTTCGCCCCAGTGGCGGCTGAAAAGATGTCCGGCGCAGACATCCACGAAAGCTGTGAGCAATCGGTGAAAGCTCTGGTCGCTGCGGGCTCTTATCTGCCAGTGAACGAGGCCGAACGTCGCCGGCAGGTCGTGCGTTTGCAGTGTCAGGCGCGTGACGACGCCGAAAGTGCCGCCTCCGCCGCCCTTCAGGGCCTGGAACAGATCAGAGTCCTGCGCCGCGTTGACGGTGCGGATACGACTGTCGGCCGTCACGATTTCCGCTTCCAGCAGGCTTCCCGCTCCGGTTCCATATTGTTTCGAAAAGCTCCCGAAACCGCCGCCCTGCACAAATCCGGCGACGCCGACGGTTGTGCAGCCGCCGCCCTGCACATAACGCCCTGCCCCGGTGGTCACGGCGTTATAGGCATCCAGCCAGATGCAGCCGGAGCCGAGCGAGACCGCCGGCACCGGGGCGGCGTGTGTTCCGGCCGGAATGAACCGGTCATGCAGGACGATGTCGTTCATGTCGCGCGTCCACAGGAGCAGGGAGCCGGCGGCGTTCGATCCTCCGAGATAGCTGTGGCCGCCGCCTTTGATAACGAGCCGGACATTGTGCTGCGATGCAAAGCGTATGGTTGCGGCTACATCGGATGCGCTGCGCGCGCGAACGGCACAGGCGCCGGGTGTCGACTGCCAGCCGTCGATCCAGCCTGACGACTGTGTCAGGGCTGCCTGATCCCGGATAAAGAACGGGCTGGAGAGCTGCTTGGCTACATGAGGATCGGTGAAATCCAATGCGACAACGGCGGAGAGGCGGTCACCCACCTCTGCCCGCAGGGACTTCCATGCAGCTTCATCGGGCCATCCGTTCAGGTTTTGGCTGTCGGGACGCGTGCCGGCTCTGGCGGCGCTTTCTGTTGCCGTAGTGCCCCGGAACGGCAGTGCGGCTCCGATCTTCAGAAGTGTGCGGCGCAGCAGCGCAGTGCCTGTATGCGTGGTTTTGCGGTCCATCCTGTGTCGCCTCTTTTTCTTCCGGGAAGAACGCACATGTGTTTCCATGTGTCGCTCAGCGGGGCGATGCATGCCGGAACAAAACGTCAGCCAGTCACGTGTGTTTCTCAGAGGCTGTTTCAGAAGCCTTCCAGGCAGCCTCCGGTTAATTATGAAGACGTTTTTGATGAAGCTTTTTTCAGGAATCTTCAGAATACGTCGCCCTTTTGGAAAAAGGCGGCGCCCGGAAATTTTTATTTCTTTTTATCAAAGACTTATCGCTGGTTACTCTCTGTTCCTGGCCGAGGCGAACAGGTGGGCTGGAATCAGAAAAGCAGAATACGATCAGTTTGTTATAAGAATTTTTGTCCCTGCATCACTTTTGTAGCCGTCTCTTAAAAGCGGATCTTCCGTTTATCCCGCCGGAGCTGACAGAGTTCAGATAAAATAATTGCCTGGAGATCGGGAACGGACGGACGGTTTTGCTTTATGGCGTTCCGGAAAAGCCTCGCGACAGAGCGCGCTGGCATCATGACTTTTCAGCAGCGGATGGTTTCGCGGTCGGTGACGATCAGGGGGAGCGCGATGTCGTGGGGGCCGGTCGGGATGGCGGGTTGTTCCTGGGTGGAGAGGGCGTAACCGACGGGTCTGGCATCGGGGAGTGTGGCGAGGGTGCGGTCGTAATAGCCGCCGCCGTAGCCGAGGCGATAACCGCGGCGGTCGAAGGCGAGCATCGGGACGAGGATGAAGTCGGGGCGGATGGCGGGGCCGTCGGGGTGACGGGTTCCGAAGCGGCCTTCGAGCATGATGCTGGCCGGGGTCCAGAGGCGGAAGGTGAGCGGGTAGCCTCTTCTGGGAGTGTCTGGCAGGCAGACGATGCGGTCCTGGTCGTGGAGCGCTTTGCAGAGGGGGCGCAGGTCGATTTCGCCGTCGAGGGGCCAGACGCAGGCAATGGTCCGGGCGTCGTCGTGGCTCAGGAGCAGATCGAGCAGTCTGGTGTGGACGGCTTCCGACGTGGTCCTGTCGGGCTGGCGCGCTGCCTGGCATGTGGCGCGGAGGGCGCGCTTGGCGGCGGCTATGTCCGGCGGATCGTCATGCATGTGTGTATTGGAAAACATTTGCGGAGCCACCATGGCCGTTGGCGTATACAACCTCCAGGACCTGTCAGTAACAGGTGGGCGCCGGATACCATGACCACGATCACAGCAGCGCCAGCTCCCGAGGAAGTGCTTATCGGCCCAGGGGTTTGAATGACCTGACGCACCGGGCAGCCCCGCACTTCCTATTTAGTCGTGCTCAAGCGCGTCTGCAATGGTTTCGGTGCGCTCGGCGAGCAAAGAAATCTGTTCGAGCAGATAAGCGTTCTCTTTCGAGGCCTGTTCGCCGGCGATGATGGCGTTATGCGTCTCGACCGGCAGTTTTTCCGCCGAGACGTCGGAGATTTCGTCCGCCATGAGAAGGGCGGCCAGGACGAGGACCTTTGCCTCTCCGCTGAAACCGAGATTACGCACCCGGCTGACGCGCTTCTCGACTTCCTGGGCCATGGCCAGCAGGTGCTGTTCCTCGCCGCGTTCACAGCCGATCGCGTAGGCGTATCCGTTAATGCGAACAGTGACCTGGGGCATGTTTATCCCTCCCCGCCATATCGTTGTTCCGGCCCGGAATGCGGTCCGCCGCTGTGATTGCCGGCGTTATGGTTGCCGCCGTCATGGTTGTGATTATTGTCCGTGTCGGTCCATGACGGCGGGGACCATGCGGGCTGAGGCTCCGGTGACCAGGTCTGCTGTGAGAGAGGTTCCTGAGGGGCCGGTTCCGGCGACCAGGATTCTGATTGCCGGGGTTCCGGTGACCACGGTTCCTGCGGGAGGGGGGCCTGGTGGAAGGGTTCGTGCGCGACAGGCTCTGGTGACTGAGTCTCTGGCGACCAGGGTTCTGATGACGGGGGATTGTGTCCGGTCGGGGGGCTGTTCTGATACGGATCTTCCGTGAAGGAAGCTCCGGTGTAAGGCGCTGTCTCCGGGGACGGGCCTGGGTGGGAGCCTTCTGGATTTTCGACGACGGGTGCGAAACTCTGCTTTTCCGCTGTGGTCGTTACCGTCGTGTTTGTTTCCGCCGTATTCGTCTCTTCCGTTTGGGTCCGGTTGTCTTCGGCGGCGGGCGGGGCTGCGTCGTGGCTGAGGACTTCGCGGATTCCGGCCATGATTTCGTCGATTCTGGCGACGACTTCCCTGAGATCCGGGCCGGGCGGAGGCGTTTGCGGTTCAGGCGCCGGCGGTTCGGCGATCTGTGGTTCGGGCGGGGGGGCGGATTTACGGCGTTCGAGCGCGAAGGCGATCCGGTCAAGGGCGGTACGCAGCCTGATGAGCGGGTCGCCGGGCGCCGGTGCCCCGGCCATCGGGTCGTCGTGTCTGTCTTCGCCTCTGTCCGACACTTGTGCAGCCCTGCCTGTGCGTTGAAATACAGGGTCACAGATCACCCGCATGGGATGGAACGTCAAGCATGATCCGCACGCCGTCATCCGGAAAGATGGTTTGTCATGGGGCGGCGTCGTGTCGCGTCACGTTTGTGGTCGGCTCGCTCGCGGAGGGACGGCGGGCACTGGCTATTGGTCGTGAGCTGGGTGTTCTGCCGGTTCTGCTGTCTCCTCCCGGGGCCGCGGCCTGGATGGGGTCGCCCTGGTGGATGGCGCTGATGGCTGCGCTCCGGGCGGGGCCGGAAGAGACCGGCCTGGAAGAAACCGGAGCAGAGGAGACTGATGCGGAAGGGTCTGATGCGGCTGCTGCCGGGCCGGGCCGGGGCAGGATGACGGAGCCTGGGTCTGAATTTATCGATATTCTCGACTGTGGCGCACAGGCGGGACGGGCTGTGGCCGCGCTTTCTCGTGGGCAGGCTTGGATCGTCCTGGACCCTGAGTGTCCGCAATACACGCAGGTGACTGTGCTGGCGGCTTCTCTGAACGCCGGAGTGCTGTCCTGCCGTCCGGAGGCCATTGCCGTGACGCCGGGTCTGACGGCGCGGGATGTGAGGGAGCGGGTGGCGGCCGGTGACGACGATGGGATGTGGGAGAGCGGGGAGGCTCTCTGAGGCGGGTTCGCTCTGCGGCGGGGCAGTTGCGGGCTGGTTCGCGGGTGGCGCTCTGTGCGGGTGCGTGGCCTGGGGCTGGGGATGCGCGGGCGGGCGGGCGCAGAGCAGGTGCGTAGACAGGGGAGCTCTGGCGGAGCATATCCGGGGCTTATGGGAGAAGGCACGATGGCGGCAGCGCGGAACGGAACAGCGGATGAATCAGGCGGGTGCGAACTTTATCTGGTGACGCCGGTTCTTTCGGACGCGGCTGCGTTTCTGCCGCGGCTTGGTCAGGTTTTATCGGCGTTTCCGGTTGCGGCTGTCAGGCTCCGGCTCGCATCGGCGCCGCGCGAGGTGCTTGTCCGGGAGATCGGGGTGCTTCGCGCGACGATTCAGGATTGCGGGGCGGCTCTGATGCTCGACAGGCTGCCGGAGCTTGCGCGCGAGACGGGGTGTGACGGTGTGCATGTCGATGGGGCCGATGTTCCGGCGGCGCGGCGTGTGGCTGGCGATGCGCTTCAGCTTGGCGCCTTTTGCGGCACGAGCCGGGATGTGGCGATGCAGGCGGGTGAGGACGGAGCTGATTATATCTCGTTCGGGCCGTTTTCGGAGACCTCCGGCGAGGCGGATATCGGGTTGCTGCAGTGGTGGACGGAGATGATGGAGCTGCCGGTGGTGGCTGAATATGCCGGCGGGTTGCAGCACGGGACGGAGACCGCGCGGCTGGATCAGCTGGTGCGGATGGCGGATTTTCTGGCGGTTGGCGGGGACGGACAGGCGCGGGATGGCGTCTGGGATGCGCCGTTCCCGCTTCTGGATGCGGTTCGCTCCCTGGGCTGATGTGATTCCGGAGGGTGATGGGGTTTCGGGGGCTGGCCTGAGGGATTCGATGCCGTATCCGGCAGTTATGATGGAGAGGCGGTCGGGTGAAGGGATGAGGCCGTCCGTTGCGATGGATGGCGGTGCGGTGTGTCGGTTTCTCAGTTTTCCGGACTGGTTGTCGGGGCTCGGTGAGCGGTTTCCGGCATCGCGATGCTTCACGGGGAGCGCCATGAGGAAAATTGCGCGGGAAACTTCACAGAGAAGCGGAGCTCCGGAGAGGTCGGGCGGAAGAGACCTGGTTTAGCTGTTGAGCATGCTGGCCAGCGGGGCGCCGTCGATGGACCAGGCGACGGGGTGGTCCCGGGCGATCAGCCTGGCTGCGATATGGACCTCGGCTGCTGTCAGTGTGATGTGGCGCGCCGTGGCTCCGGCCGTTGGGAAATCCGAACGGAAATGATCGCCGCGGCTTTCCTGACGTTTCAGGGCCGATATGAGCATCATTTCGGCGATCAGGGCGACGTCGTCATATTCCGCGAATCGTGCGATCGGAACGAGGGCGCTGGTCAGAATGTCCTGAGTCCGTGCGGGGCCCATTGATGTCGACAGGGCTTTGCGGACGACGGCCAGCAGGCCGCGTGGCAGAGACTGGTCCTCCCTGATGCCGGAAATATCCCGGAACGGGGGCGTGATGCGGCCGAGCACGTCCGTGGCGACGAACTGACTGCACACGACGGTTTCGAGCAGGGCGTTTCCCTCGCACAGAGAGGCGCCGTGAAATCCGGTGCAGGCGGCTTCTCCGCAGGCCCAGAGGCCGGGCAGAGACGTTCTGCCGCTGACATCCGTCCGGATGCCGCCAATGTGGAAGGCTGCGGCCGGTTTGACAGGGAGCGCCTGTGTGGCGGGATCGATGCCGCGGGCGTGGCAGAGCGAAAGAAAGGACGCGAGGACGCTGCCGGGCTTCGGCGGCCCTGATGTTACGATTTTTCGCAGATCGAGAAACACGGCGTGGCCTGCGGCTTTCCGTTCGGCGACCGCGCGGGCCACGAATGCCGGGTTGCTGGTCTGGCCTTCGAGCTTTTCTCCCTGTTCGTCGAGCAGCAGCGCGTCGGGTCCGTACAGGCTGAACGGAATGGCGACGCCGGCGCCGGGCGTGTTGCCCAGTGAGAGGGCGAAGGGATGAAAATGGACGAATTCGAGATCTGACAGTTCCGCGCCGGCCCGTGCGGCCACGGCGAGGCCCCGGCCGATGGCGGATGCGGGAACGAGCGCGTCATTATACAGGCCGCATGCGCCGCCGGTGGCGAGGATGACGGCGTCCGTATCGAGGGTAATGGTCCTGCCGGCGGCGTCGATGACAATGCCGGCGACCTGTCCGTCGACGAGAATCAGGCGCCGGAGGGCTGCCGGCGCTATGATCGTGACTGTCGGGCGGGCGTGAACGGCGGCGAGAAGTGCCGCGTGCAGGGCGTAGCCTGAATCATGCGTGCCGGCTGCCACGGTGATTCCGAGCCGGCCCAGCGTGTCGATCACGCCTCCCATGGCGGAGGTGATGCACTGGACGGTCTCCAGGCATGCGAGACCGGCGCTGTTTTGCAGGGTCCGGGCTGCGCGGGCCGTGGCGGTTTCCTCCGTGCCGAGTGCGGCGGCGACCCCGCAGGGGAGCGCTCCGATGCCGAGTGGTTCGGCGCAGGACACGAGGACGCAGGGTCTGTCGCCGAGATGGAGGGCGGTCAGGAGTCCGGCGACGCCGGCGCCGACGATGACGGGCTGTCCGCGCAGGGTGTGCAGATCGATTCTGGTGGTCATCGGAGCGTCCTCTGCTGCGGGCGAAGCGCCGGTCTTCGCGGATGCGGGCTGATGGCGGGGCGCCCTCCCCTTCCCTGCCCCGGCTGTCTCTGTTCCGGCTCCTGTTCGGCCCTGGCTCCGGCGTGAAAACTCTCCGGCAGCCGGGATTGTGTCCGGGAGGGAGATCCGCACGGGGTCGCGGAGGCGGTCCGGCGGGTTCGGTCCTGGTTTTGTCGCAGATAAATGTCAGCAAACGGTTACTGTTCCGCGTCGCACGTGGCGGGTTGCGGTGCGGGGATGGTCGGTCCGTGTTTGTCTTTTACGGGTCGGGGGGTGTTGTCGCGTCGGGTGTTTCGGGGCGGGCCGTGTCTTCAGATGTGACTGGTTTCAGCAGCGTATCGATGGTTTCATGCCGGGCCTGATCGCTGGCGAGCGGCAGGGAGAGGGACAGGGTCTGAATGGATCGGGCCACGGCGAAATCGATTCTGAACCGGAATAATTTGGCGGGGCGGCCGGCGATTTCGTCGCTGCGGCCGCCGGTGTCTTCGAGATGGGGTGGTTGCCGTCCTCCCCGCACGGCATCGCAATGTGCCAGAATGGTCGTTGGAAGAAACGACTGCGCGAAAGGACGGCAGATGAAGGATACAGTGATAGGCGT
>NZ_WOTB01000031.1 GCF_011516835.1 Acetobacter musti
GCTCAGGGACCGGCGGCGGGTCGCAACCCGCTACGACAGATGCCCGACCGTCTTCTTCTCAGCCATCTGTCTCGCTGAAACCGTCATGTTCTGGCCAGGAGTCCTGAGCCTGGGCATTCCACCCCGAAGCTTCACCCCATCCCGCAACCGAGTCGCCAGCACAAGCTGCAAAATCAGTACGGTTCGCGCGTTTCACCTAGCCTCAGCCCAAGGCTCCACATAGCGCATGTATCGAGACGAGCCAAGGCGGAGCTACGTCAGTCGCGGCGGCATGTATAAAGCGGAGGTCCCTAGGCTCAGGACCTGTTAATTCATTGAACTGAGCGGTGTTTCGTGATTCACAGTCTTACCGATAGAGGTAAGTCTGTGAGTGACGTGTTTTTGCTGTTGACCGCTGGACAGGTCAGTGACTTCAAAGGGGCAGATATCCTTCTGGCGGATCTGCCGGAAGGAACAGAGGAAGTCATCGGTGATCGGGGTTATGACAGTAACCCGATCAGGCGGTCTCTCAGCGACCAGAATATCACCGTCTGCATTCCCCCGAAAAAGAACCGGAAATCAAAGCCGCCTTACGACTGGCATCTGTATAAAAAGCGCCACCTGATCGAAAACATGTTCGCAAACCTTAAAGACTGGCGACCCGTCGCCACCAGATACGACCGCTGCGCTCACACATTCATGTCTGCAATCCATATCGCGGCAAGCTTCACCTTCTGCCTCAAAGAATGAGTCCCGAGCCTGGAAAGCAAAATCGGCCAAATAACAGGTCAGCGGAAACGAAATCGCCCACTGACCTGTTCGGAAATCACATTTGTCTTTTTGCAGGCATCACTTCCGCCCGGTCAGACGAATCATGGAAGTTTTTATGAACGAAGACTCAGCGCGCGGAAGCAGATCATTTCTCCGTCCCGACTTCCTTCACCACGTTCCCTCCTTTCATAACAAAAGCAACCTTTTGCAGAATGCTGATATCCGAAAGAGGGTCCCCCCTGACCGCGATCATATCGCCATAACGCCCTTCGGCGATCGCACCTACGTCTTTTTCTTTCCCGAGCGCTTCGGCAGCATTAACGGTAGCAGTCCGCAGAGTTTCTATCGGCGACATGCCCCATTTCACCATAATGGGAAACTGCTTCGCATTATCCCCGTTGGGAAAAACACCGGCGTCAGTTCCATAAATCATTCTGACACCTGCCGCGAGGGCACCACGAAATACCCGCTCCTGCGCGTCAACCACCATACGGGCTTTCGCCATTGATTCCTGGAACGCACCATTTTTTGTACCCAGTTCAAGGACATAGTTTGATGTGTACGGGGTCATATCGAGCCATGCATGATTTGCCTTTGCGAGCCGATACCCCTCAGCGTCAGTGAAACTGGCGTGTTCAATCGTATCAACCCCCGCCCGGAGTGCATCGTTGATCCCCAGAGTGCCATGAGCATGCACGGCAACCTTCATGCCCCACCGATGCGCTTCGTCTACAAGCACCTTCATTTCTTCCAGAGAGAACTGCTCGCGATCCACCGGATCGGTTTTTGACATAACACCGCCAGTGCCAGCAAATTTAATGACTTCAGCACCATATTTTCTTAACGTTCTGACCGCGTGACGGATCTGTTCCGGCCCGTCCACCACGCCCGGTTGCACAATGGAGACGTTTGGAGGCAAAGAGCCTTCCTCGTCACAATGACCTCCCGTTGCACAGATCATATAGGTTGCGGGAATAATACGCGGCCCCTCGATATAGCCGCCCTCAATGCCCTGCTTCAGAGCCACATCATCATAATTTCCCGCCCCGAGATTGCGGACTGTGGTAAAGCCCGCACGCAGGGTTTTCCTGGCATTCGCCACACCCATTACGGTCCAGAAATTATCTGTATAGGCGAGCATTTTATACCCGCCGATTTCCGGCCCAAAGGTCAGATGAACATGCATGTCAATCAGACCGGGTAAAAGAGTCATGCCCGGCAGATCCACATGGCGCGCGTCTGCGGGTTCTGACGTTTTCTGGGTAGAGACAGACGAAATCCGTCCATCTTTAACTACAATGACCGGATTTTTGACGACCTTTCCTGAAATAACGTCTATCATATTGTCGGCTGTTACCACGACAGTGTCTGCGTGCGCAGCGGTCGTCGTATGACTGGCGACAAGCCCGAGCAGAGCAGCAACAATTACCTTTCGCAACGTCTTTCTCTCCACATTCAGCAAAACATATTGATTACGAAATGATGTCATGAACCCGACGAATAATGTCAGTTAAATCGCCTTTTTATTATCAGACATTCCATGCATCAAAATAAAAACGGATCAGTCCGCTTCACCTGACTCACAGGCTTTTTAATACACGGGCCTGTGAGTCAGCGTTCATCGCTTAGTTCAGAAGATTAACAGGTCTGAACCTGTCAGGATCATGCGGCCTGTTGCGGTGCGGGCTGCAAATCAGGCTCAACATTTTCCGGAATGGGGCTGATATAAGGCTGCACTTTGAGTCGCTCCGCATGATCCTGTTTAGCGCGGGCGAGGAGAGTCTCATCACGGATCAGATCGGCGCCGGTTGCGGCCATGATCTTAGCGACATGAACCATACCTTTATGGGCAACAGTGGATTTACCCTGCGCCGTCATCTGCCATGAGTGAAGCTGCGTTCCGATCGTGCAGGTTGCACCCAGAGCCTGAACAGTAGGGACTGTCCAGCTGACGTCACCCACATCAGTCGAGCCCATTGATCCCCGGCCCTCGCTCAGCGGGAGAACGAAATCGGCGAGAGGTGTATCACGCGGAGTCAGCCCGACAGCACGGAAAGCAGACTGGATGTCCGAGGGCGGGAATGTCTTCTGCATTTCCCGGGCCCAGACGCGATCGTCGTCATCGAAAGGCGGGGGTCCGAGGCGCTCAAAATTAGCGTACATTGCGCGTTCAAGCGGAGGGCAGGGCAGGAGATTCGCCATACCACTCACAATCTCCTCGCTCACATTCGTTTCAGTCATCATCGCCGCACCCGCTGCGACTTTTCTGACACGATCGGCGAGTTCAAGCATATCTCCCAGTTCAAGCGCCCGGACCGTGTAGCGGATCACGACCTTTGACTGCACGACGTTCGGAGCAGTACCTCCGGCATCCAGGAAAGCGTAATGAATCCGCGATGTGGGAAGCATATGTTCGCGCAGAAAATTTACGCCGATGTTCATGATTTCGGCAGCATCAAGAGCCGAACGGCCAAGATGAGGCGCTGCTGCTGCGTGAGCGGCCTTTCCGTCGAATGTGAAATCAATCCTGATATTGGCGAGAGAGGAGGGAGGAAAAACTCCGGTGAAACACATGGGATGCCATGAGATGGCCGCATCGACGTCGTCAAATACACCAGCACGAACCATAAAACTTTTGCCGGCCCCGCCTTCTTCGGCAGGACAGCCGTAATAACGGACACGACCAGGAATATTGTTTGCACTGAGCCAGTCTTTCAGCGCAGATGCCGCGAGAAACGCCGCCGAACCCAGAAGATTATGGCCGCAGGCATGGCCATTGTTATCTCCCGGCACCGGTTTGTGCTCCATTACACCGGCCTCATTGCTCAGATTCGGCAGTGCGTCATATTCCCCAAGGAAGGCGATAACCGGACCACCTTCTCCTGCTTCACCCATGACAGCGGTTGGTAATCCGGCCACGTTTTTTGTGACACGAAAGCCTGTTTCTTCGAGTGTTTTCGTGTGCAGCGCGCAGGAGCGGAATTCACCGAAATTCAGTTCAGGTACGCTCCAGACCGCGTCGCTCAGTTCGATTGCAGGTTTGCTGCATTTATCGACATATTCCCATACGGAATCGGTATTTTTCATCATAATGATTCTCCGTTTCGATGTCTGAACCACGTGATCGCATCGCGACACAGGGTTATGGTTTTCCCGACTGGCTGCAGGCTATTCGAACGTATCCTGCGACAAGGATTTTTCGACCAGTCCCGCGAGCAGTGCTGCTCCATATGGAATTGCTTCATCATTGAAGTCATAAGCCGGATGATGCAGTCCTGCAGTATGACCATTTCCAACTCTGATGAATGCTCCGGGGACCTTTTCAAGCATAAACGAAAAATCCTCCGATCCGGTCACCGCCGGCGCCCGGGCATTGACCGCATCCGCACCGACAATACTGGCTGCGACTTCAGCGGCCAGCTCAGTATTCTTCGGATTGTTGATGAGTGGCGCGAATATTTCTCCGAATTTCACTTCCGCTTTCACGCCAAAACCGGCAGCCAGCTCATGTGTCATTCGTTCTATGCGCTCACGTACCTGTTGCATCGTCGTGCGGCTCATGCACCGATAGGTACCACCAAACGAAGCGGTTTGCGGAATAACGTTATAGGCATCTCCGCCGCCGAGTTTGGTGATGCTGAGCACAACAGGATCTCCCGGAGCGACAGTCCGGGACACAATCGTCTGCAAAGCTATCACAAGCTGACAGACCGCGATAACCGGATCGACTCCCGCCTGTGGTCTTGCTGCGTGCGCGCCAACCCCGGTCAGGATGATGTCGAAAAACCCGCCTCCCGCCATTGCCGGACCAGGCGTCATAAGGAATTCACCGACCGGAAGATCCGGCTGGTTATGCAGTCCGTAAACCGAATCACATGGAAATCGTTCGAACAGTCCGTCACGCAGCATGGCCTGCGCACCGCCAAGACCCTCTTCCGCCGGCTGAAAAATGAAATTTACTGTCCCGCTGAAATTGCGTGTATCAGCAAGATACTGCGCTGCTGCCAGAAGCATTGTTGTGTGACCGTCATGACCGCACGCATGCATCATTCCGGGCGTCGTGCTGCTCCATGCCCTGCCGGAAGCTTCGTTCATCGGCAAAGCATCCATATCTGCTCTCAGACCTATAGCCCTGTCGCCGTTTCCCCGACGCAGCACACCGACGACACCTGTTTTTCCTATCCCCCGATGAACCTCGATACCCCATGACTCAAGTTTTGAGGCGACCAGTTCGGCAGTGCGATGTTCTTCAAGCCCGAGTTCCGGATGAGCATGGATATCGTGCCGGATCGCATCGAACTCGGGCCGCCTCTCTTTTATGGTTTCAAGTGCGGAAAGACTCATTTGTGGGCCGACCTTTCGGATGGATTCTGGTGACAGACAGGATGCGGGTTGCCGTGACTACCGTGCCATAATCTGCTCCTCTTGCATGGTTTTCAGGCTGGACGACGAGCCGGCTGCCATGTGGTTTCTCACTGAGGCTCCCCTGGCCATGGCGTAGAGATATAAATAGGGAATAAGCCCCAGGAGAACCGCCAGAGCCATGAGGTAGCCGGGCACAACCGGATCTCCGGTCACAACCACCAGCCAGGTGATAAAGGGCTGCGTGAGCCCGCCAAAGCTGGAGACAGCCAGAGCATAGACAAGGCCAAATACAAACGAGCGGCTTCGTGCGGGGAGGGCTTCCAGCACGACCTGCCAGATACAGGCATTGACAAGGCTGGACAGACCAAACATCGCGACATTCAGCAGTAACTGGCTGGTAAGACCGGGTGAATGAATCGCAAAATAATACAACGGCACGCTCACGACAGCTGTGAACAGCCCCACGACTATTACAAAAGGACGCGGATCAATGGTGCGCGCCGTGATTTTCATGCTGGCGATGAGTGCGGCGCTTCCAGTCAGGAGGCCAGCCGCCATTCCTGTCATTCCGACTGCCGGAGACAGATGTAATACGGATACAGCGTAGCTTACGCCAAAATTGCGCAGATAGGTCGTGATAGTGCCACTGGTTATGGAGAGGAAAACCAGCGGCACAGCACGGCGAAGGATCGCACGATCTGTCTTTTCGATCTCCGGACGAAGCGGTGCCGCGTGATCAAACGCAATGGCGCGGCGGCGCAGCAGAACTCCGACAGGCACGATGGCAAGACCGCAGAAAAACGGAACGCGCCAGCCCCAGGAATAAAGCGCGTCATGCGAGAGAGTCAGTGAGAGCGTCAGTCCGAGAACAACAGCAACCAGAGAACCCAGAAGCTGGGTCATGTATTGCATCACCCCCAGAATACCTCCCAGACCTTCCGGCGCTGCGTCGAAAATCAGAGCTGTCGCAGGACCGACCTCGCCGCCATCAGAAAATCCCTGGAGCATACGACCAAAAATTATAAGTGCCGGAGCCAGAAGACCGATCTTTTCTGACGATGGCGTCGCAGCAAGAAGCAATGATCCTGCACCCATGAGAGCGAATGTGAGCATGAGGGCAGCACGCTGTCCTCGCTGACGGGCGTAGGCTCCGACCACAGCCGCTCCGACAGGCCGGACGAAGAATCCTACAGCAAAGGTCATCAGAGAATAGAGAAGACTGGCGAGGTGATTCCCTGAAGGAAAAAAGGCATGACCGATCATCGGTGCAAAAAAAGCAAATGCCATGAAATTATAGAATTCAAGAAAATTTCCGATACAAGCCGCAGCTATGACCGTTTTTGCATTCTGCCTGCTCTCTGCATTTATCATCTGTGGTCTCCCATGGGATTACTGGAGTTCACAATTCTTCGATCAGACAGGTTCTCTGTTGTTATGATCACCATACTGGCAGCCCATGCATCCGGCTGTTTCTGATTGCCAATACGGACATATGACAACACTACTCACCTCGATGCAAAGACGTATCATTCGTGCAGAACAGGCATGGATCATTGCTATGGCGTATATATTGGGTCGATACGTCATCGACTGCATCGTGCTGAGACAGTCGATGAGCCCCGATTTTATTTTATGCTCAGATATTGCTGGATGAGGTCATAGAGATAATCGCGCTCCGCATAGAGACCACTGACGGATTTACGTTCATTGAGACCATGCACGCCGTTTCCATCAGGATCGGAGAAACGACCAGGCACACCATAAGTCGGAATCCCGGCAGCTGTGAGATAGCGTCCGTCGGTCGCTCCTGTGCTCATCGCCGGCAACATCGGCACACCGGGGAAGTGCTTTTCAGCGACAGATTTCGCTGTGCCGTAAACTTCCGGTGTCATTGGCGGCGGCGGCGGGGTCGGGCTGATCTCACCAACCGGCGTCACCTTCAATGACGGATCGGCCACGGCCGCCTCCAGCTGCTGGCGCACGCTTTCTATACTGTCACCAGGGAACATACGGCAGTTCACATTCGCTGCGGCACGCTGAGCGAGAGCATTATTAGCATGACCACCATACAGTCTCGTTGCCACGCAGGTTGTCCGCAGCATCGAATGAAAGGTCGGGTCTTTTGATACGATGGCATTCGCTTTTTTATCGTTCGGATTTTTCACAAGTCTCAGCATGGCGTCACCCTCTTCACCACCATGCAGCTTTGCGGTCCCGGTGAAAAATGCACGGGTCGCGTCATTAAATTCGACCGGAAAGTCATAGTGAGAAAGTTTAACCAGCCCTTCGGCCAGACTATAGATCGCATTATCGGGCCGGGGGCGACTGCTGTGCCCTCCTGGATTCGTGGCCTCAATCTGGAAATCCTGATAAACCTTTTCGCCATCCTGAAAACCAAGGGATATTGGCTTACCGTTTGCATCCCTTAACCCAACGCTGCCTTCGTTGAGAGCAAAAGCCGCATCGATCCAGTCTTTATGCTGTTCAGCCAGCCATCGGGCGCCGTTGAAGGGGCCGCCAGCTTCCTCACCACAGGTGAGTGCCATTTTAAGAGTGCGGGGGAAGGTTTTACCTGCTTCCTTCAGACGGATCATCGTATCAGTGAAGATCGCCACATGACTTTTATCATCAGAGGCGCCGCGTCCATAAAAATAGTCGTTTTCTTCGATCAGAGTAAACGGATCGCGTACCCAGTCCTCACGTTTCGCTTCCACAACATCCAGATGCGCGAGCAGAAGAACAGGACGTGCGGAAGGATCACTCCCGGGCAGCGTCACGACGATGCCGCCTTCTTTCGGATGTTCCGGCACACTGAAAAGCCTGATATCCTTGGCAGGATAGCCTGCAGATCTGAGACGATCGGAAACACGCTTAGCTGCAAGTGTGCAGCTTCCTGACGAGAATTCCGTGTTGGTCTCGACCAGCATCTTGTAAAGATCGCGAAATTTCTGCTGATCGGGCGACAGAGTCTGAGCGGTGCCGGACGTAGTCGCCGCCTTGCCGACGGATATCGCAACGGGAGAAAGTGCCGTAAGACAGGCGGCAATAAGAAGAGAAGGACGCATACATCTTACCTTTTCTGCATTCTTCCGGGCTGACAGAGCGCGATAATCTGCCAGACTGAGACAGGCAGACGTCCCGCCTGACGATTGCGACTTTCTCGGTATCATCAGGACTGAATCAGATGTGTCACCCGGAAGGTGCTTACATGGGAATCATCAGAAATCCACACCAAAGCGGCCGCCGATGAACCGGGGCGTGCCAGGAATCCAGAACTCAGAAACAGTCGCGGCACCACCGCTGACATAATACTGCCGGTTAGCCAGATTGGTACCATAAACCGTAACGCTCCATCTTCTGTTAACCGGACGGAACGTCATATGGGCGCCAAGCAGGAAATAAGCCGGCAGATGATAACCATAGTTGCCAAATCCACCTGGGATAAGCGCCTGCGTATCACGATATTGCCAGTCTACACCGATTTCCAGTTCATGCGACCGGACAGGATTAAACCGGTAATCCGCAGTACCATTCGTGGTCATCTTTGGAATGCCAGAGTCAGTATTACTATAGCTTGTATAGATTGGCTGCCAGATTCCCGTAGCTGCATAATACTTGTTCACCGCAGCACTGTTAACGCTCTGGAAGTCCTGGTAAACTCCACGTTCGTAACCAAAGTTTTCCGTAATAAATATATGTTTGAACGGATGGAGTTCGAGCGTGAATTCTATGCCCCATATCTCAGATTTGGGAACGTTCGTGAACCGTCCCAAAGGTCCGTAACTCGGAACCACGAACGACGTCAGAATCTGCTGGTCATGATAATCATAGTAAAATGCAGCAGCATTCAGACGCATAACATTCGGAATGGGATCAGCCTTGAAGCCGGCTTCGTACGCCAGGACCGTTTCAGGTTTCATTGGCTCGAGCTGAGCCTGAACCACTGTATTATTGGCCGTAAAGCCGCCAGGCTTGAAGCCTTTACTGACTTTAAAGTAGGTCTGCAGATGCGGGGTGATCTGATACTGGATACCGAGAACACCGGAAAACTGATTTGATGCCGAACCGGACGGTGTAAAAGCCTCGACATCTGTAACGGCCTGACAGAGGCCTTTGCCAGCGCATGTATACGGGCCGGCATAATGAGTTGTCGTGAGATTGTTGAGCTGACGATCATCAGCTTCGTGGTTTATGCCACCAAAAATCGTTATATTATGCGGCAGCCTGTAAGACAGATGTGCATATTGCGCAAATGTCTGCTGGTTGTCGTGAAACGCGGTTTCGGACAGATATCCACGAGTTGGAGTATACTGGCTGAAATCAAACCACATCTGCTGGTAGGATTGGTACCTGTTATAATGCATTCCGACCGTCCACTGGAAACGGTCATTGATATTCAGAGAATGCAGCTTCACTTCCTGACTGAATGAGTTCGCATTGACATTGCGATACGCGTCACCGGTATTCCACGCGCTTGCGTCGGCGTCAGTATATTCGCCACGGCGTTCTGCAATATACGCGCTCTGAGTCTCAAGCTTCGCAAAACCAAGATCGCGTCCAAAGTAAAGATTTGCCCCCCACAGCGTGTTATGCTCGCTGGGTTTCATACTTGCACTTCTTCCGACAATTTTAGCGAAAGCGGGATTCATGCTCCATTCTGTCTGCCCGTAGGGCAATACATAACTGCCAGCCGGCGACGCGGTGCCCCCCAGGCTGACCACATTGACCGGACGGGTAGCGAGGGAGTTCACCGCGGATGTACCATTGACGAGTTCGGAATTATCCTGAACCCAGTGACCGGTCAGTTTTACTTCAGTTTTTTCGTCCGGCGTCCACTTCAGCTTTGCCCGGAGTGCACCTTCATTCGCATCTCCAAGATGCGCTCCGTTGGTAGGGTTATATTGCCAGCCACCGCCTTGCAGGGTCTGACCGGCGATACGGAAAGACAGGTTATGGGCAATCGGGCCGGAAATGTAAAAATCCGTCTTACTCCGGGCATAGCTCGCAATGTCTTCCGTAATACCGGCATGCCATGTGCTGGTTGGATCATTGGTACGAATATTGATTTCGCCACCCGTATCGGCCTGCCCATGCTCAGTCCCGACCGGTCCCGCTTTGATATCAACGCCGGCTACGTCGAACATCTGCCCGGACATCATGGACGCCATGGGATAGACGACATCATCCACGTAAGTCATGACGGACTGGGTATTGTTCTGGGTAAGGTCAGCCATACCAATACCGCGAATGTAGAAATTCACGGTAGCGCCGCCATTTTCTCTTTGTATCGTAACGTTTGGAGCCAGATTCTGCAGATCCAGAACGCTCACAACACCCTGCTGCCGGAGGCGGTCGGCAGTAATATGGGTATCGGAATCAGGTGAACGCTGAGCAGCACTGAAATGAAAAGCGTTACGGACGCCGGAAACAGAAACGGTTTCCGATCCGGCCTTAAGATGTTTCGCCGCATTCTGGCCCGCAGTCCGGGTTGCCGGACGTGAAACCGGGGCAGCATTACCTGAGTGGCGGGCGGTATTTGCACCGGTGCGGGCATGTGCAACTTTCGCATTGCTGCCGGATACAGACGATGCGGCGTGAGCATGCGTGCTTATCGCGACACCGGATGTGCCGGTAATCAATATCAGGCAAAACGACAGGGGTGAGAGACGACCCGGATCATATTTACTTTTGTATGAACTCTTCATTGTTCTCTCTTTCAGGCTTTCAGGTTTATCAGAAGGGTATTGCTGAAAGTGTGGCCCGTACCGGTCCTGCCGCTATTGCGGTGCGCCTGCTCCCTTCACGACCTGCCCTCCCTTCATAACGAAGTCGACATGTTCCAGGACACTGATATCAGAGAGTGGATTCCCCTTGACCGCGATCATGTCACCGTAGTGACCTTCACTGATAGCACCGAGATCTTTCTCTTTTCCAAGGGCTTCAGCGGCATTCACCGTAGCTGTCCGCAGAGTCTCAAGCGGTGACATGCCCCATTTCACCATGATGGGAAATTGTCTGGCATTGTCGCCATTGGGAAACACGCCCGCATCGGTGCCGTAGATCATCCTGACGCCAGCGGCGAGGGCGCCGCGAAACACCCGCTCCTGTGCATCCACCACCATTCGGGCTTTCTGCATAGATTCCGGAAAGGCACCATTTTTTGTGCCCAGTTCAAGGACATAGGTCGATGTATAAGGTGTCATGTCGAGCCAGGCATGATTTGCCTTTGCAAGACGATAACCTTCTGCATCGGTGAGGCTGGCATGCTCAACCGTATCCACACCGGCCCGCAGGGCGTCATTGATACCCAGAGTCCCGTGAGCATGCACAGCGACCTTCATGCCCCAGCGGTGCGCCTCTTCCACCAGAACCTTCATCTCATCAAGGGAAAACTGCTCACGGTCAACGGGATCAGTTTTTGACATGACTCCACCGGTTCCGGAAAATTTGATGACCTCTGCACCATATTTTCGCAGCATTCTGACAGCATGCCGGATTTCATCCGGTCCATCGACCACACCGGGACGGGGAACGGAATAATTCGGCGGCAACGAGCCTTCCACATCACAGTGACCGCCGGTGGCACAGATCATGTAAGTTGCCGGAATGATACGCGGCCCGGGAACATAGCCACCTTCAATACCCTGCTTCAGTGCAACATCGTCGTAATTGGCAGAGCCGAGATTGCGAACCGTCGTGAAGCCGGCAAGAAGTGTCTTCCGGGCGTTGGCGACACCCATTACGGTCCAGAAATTACTGGTGTATCCCAGCTTTCTGTAACCGCCTATTTCCGGTGAACTGGTCAGATGAACATGCATATCGATCAGACCCGGCAGCAAAGTCATTCCGGGCAAATCAACATGGCGGGCATCCGCCGGCATGGACGTCTTTTGTGTAGAGACAGAAGAAATTCTGCCGTCTTTGACCACCACCACCGGATTCTTGATTTCTTTTCCACTGACGACGTCAATCATGCTCGCAGCCGTCACCACAACGGTATCAGCCTTAGCAGCAGCGACCTGAAGTCCGGCAAAAAAAGCAATGACTGGAACAGCAACTCTGCGCAACGCCTGTTCTCCTGTTTTAAGCAGCCTCTCACATGCATGAGTGGAGGCACATATGTTCAGATAGACGATCATTTCGATGAAAGACCGAATTTTATTTTCTGTCGGGAAGAGCCACTAAGACCTGCCGGGGATGCCTCACGTATTATCTCGATATCAAAATAAGCATGTTATTTTTATAACGCAACGTAATTATCGTGGCATCAGAGCACTATAATTTAAACAGACGATTGATTGTCATCCGGGGAAAAATGCGCAGATTTCCGCCTGAAAACCGCTGATCTGGTGAATTCTCTGACCATGACATTTTGGTGAGCTGAAATCGGACACGGCAGAGTGTTTTCGGTTCTGTTCATGGAAACTTATCGATTCGATAACGTATCCAGGCAAACAGGCGATTACAGAGTCGGGGACGGTACAAAGCAGACGGCAGAGAAGAAGACCGTGCGACATCTGTTATAGTGCGTTGCGACAAGTGGCCGGTTTCTGGCCTGTGCCAAATATAATCGCAACGCAACTGTCGAGTTTATAACGCCGTTTATCGTATCTGACGGGCCTGGCGCATGACTTTCGCCCCGGAATGCAGAGTTTTATCCTTTTCTCCTCCAGGGCATCCATCTCCGGTCTCTTCACAAAACCTGAATCAAAATCCTACACAGAGATCAAAGGAGCTTGAGCGGTTTCTTTCATCCCGCCAACCGATACTATGGTCAGGCGCTCGTAGATCACCGAACGCGCCCGCGCCGTAGCCAGTTCTATCTGATCACACGACAGCCGTTTCAGGCGAACCTCAACGGACCATGGACCATCATCGCGCCGAAACAGCCAGAGACCGCGACCCAGTGATCGCAGGGGCATCCGGCTGCGCTGCGGACCTGTCCCCTGAATCAGGACCCCATCGCATATCTCCAGCAGCGCACCCTGACCGGGAATAATCCATATCCCATCAAGGGCACTGACATCCGGACCCGTCCCTGGCAATGCGGGCGCGAAACGCACCGGAGAAAAGCCTATCTCCCCTGCCAGATGCCCCGCCACCGACCGCAGGCTGACCGGCGCTGTCGGATTAACGGAAACCGCTTTATCTTCACCGGCGCAAAATAACGGCTCCTCAGCTCCCATATGTATAATACTGCGCTCTCTGACCTCGATCCAGCGGGTGCCGCTTTCGTCGACATAGAAGCCTGGCGATGCCCATCCGGGACTGACCGGATCAGGCAGAGTGAGACCAAAACCGGCCGCCAGCACAGATCTGGCAATCGTTCTGGCAGCGGTATCCTCACGATTCGAAGTCACAACAACACCGCAGCCCGACGCCGGATCGATCAGGAAACAGGCTTTGTAGCCGGGCAATGATCCGTCGTGACCGACAAACGTACGCCCCTGCACCGTCATACGATAAAGCCCGAGCCCGTAATCCGTACAGTATCCGTTCAGCAGGACCCGTGGAACTGCCAGCCGGCTGAACAGGGTCGCCAGACTGCCCTGTCCGGCGATCAGATGCCTCAGCCAGTCCGCCAATGCGCTGGCGGACCCACAAAGACAACCTGAGGCCGATAACGGCATACCCTGATCGCCAGGCTGCCAGCCGCGTTCCGTCTCCCAGTAGCCAGGCACCAGGCCAGCTACGGTGTCACCCCAGATTTCGGGTGTATAAAGTGATGCTCCGGCTCCACGCCTGACATGGCTCTCGACGAACCCGGCGAAATTCAGCCTCTTGCGCGCCAGTGCAGTCTCGACGAGGCGATAGCCGGTATTGGAATACGACAACTCCGTGTCCGGCTGGAAATTCAGCCGGTCGAGCAACGTAAGCTGCTTACAGGCGGCCGGTATTTCACATCTGGAATTGAAGAAAAGCCCTTGCAGGCTGAGGCACTCCCGCAGATCTGGCAGCCCTCCGGTCATCGACAGCGCCTGAGCGACTTTCACCATTCCGATTTCAGGCTGCAACTCCGGCAGATGCAGGAGAAGAGGGTCTTCCAGCCCGATCTGATCGGCTGCGGACAGGACCATAGCTGCCAGTACATGTTTGGTGATCGAGGCAAGTCGTACTACTGTGTTTTCATCAAATACTGACTCCTGTGCCAGATCTCCCAGACCGCCGGAAACTGAAAAACGGGACCCTGACCGGTCGAAAACCAGGATTGCACCACCGGGTCCGGATGTGCTCCAGGGAGCGACAATACGTTCCATCATGGCAGACATGGCCGCTACATCCGCTACCATTTTCATAAATCTCTGCCCTTTGTGTAATTTTTTAGATTTTTGCTCGAAAAATTAATAACTGTGACGGGTGAGATTGTCGGCACTTCGGTCTGGCCGGACCTTGATTCGTTACGATTAAATTCAGAATCACAATCTGACCTCAAATTTCTGCTTCCGAATAATTTTTAGACAGTGCACTCCGGTACAATATCACATTGGCGCGACATTTTCTGAGAAGTGATAGCTTGCTCTCCTGTACGAGGCATGTTTTTATCGTTTTCGTTGCAAGGCGGGAATAGTTTATCGGCCTGCTGATCGCATGTTTCCCGCTGCTTCACAGAAAGTTCCGGTGTTGGAAATTTCCCCCTGCCAGGCTGGGTTATCTCCGGCATTGAGTAAAAAATTATGCTGGCGTTTCGCTCCGTTACTGGTTGCCATATACATGGTGAACCAGATGGACCGCTCAAACATGGGCTACGCATCACTGGTCATGAATAAGGAAATTCATCTCAGTATTGCACAATATGGAACCGGAACGAGTTTTTTCTTTGTCGGTTATATCCTGTGCGAAATTCCGAGCAATATCATTCTGAGTAAACTGGGTGCTCGGATATGGCTCTCAAGAATTATGATATCATGGGGTATTATATCGTCGATCTCATGTCTGGTGAATAACGACAAATCTTTTTATATCACGCGATTTATATTGGGAGTGGCGGAAGCCGGTTTCTTTCCCGGGGTAATGTATTTCCTTACCGTGTGGTTCCCGTCTCGCGACCGGGTGTGGTTTGCGACGATCTTTACAATGGCGATACCGGCTTCCGGTATGGTGAGTGCTCCACTTTCCACCTTCTTAATGCAACATGTTTCGATTATGGGACTGAGTGGATGGCGCAGTATGCTTTTTCTGGAAGGGATCCCGGCGATCCTGCTTGGAGCGACCGTATTTTTTGTACTCCCGGACAAACCTGAAAGAGCTCGATGGCTAACGCCCGCCGAGAAGGCGGAGATCCGGCGGGCACTCTGCCTGGAAAGCTCACAAGAGGATGAAATTCAAAGCGTTTCCGGAAAATCCGCACTGACGGATACACGCGTATGGCTGATCGGAAGTGTTTATTTTGGGTTAAATTCCACTCTCATTACAATTCTGTATTTCATTCCTCAGGTGGTGAACGATTTTTGTAATGTATCCGATAATTTAACTCCACTGCAGATCGGACTGTTCTCTGCTTTGCCGTTTATAGCTTCGATTGTGGGAATGTGGATGTGGGGCAGATATGTTCGACAACGGCACTTCCACATCGCGTTTATTGTCAGGCCTATGCTTGTAAGTGCTCTTTCTCTGGCGGCGGCACCATGGCTCCCATCTGCGGGCGGGATTATGACTTTGCTTTCCATGAGTACTACGGGTTGTCTATGTGCTATCGGTACGTTCTGGCAATTACCCGCCATGATGGTGAAGCATGACCAGGCAGCGGCCCTGGCGTTAATCACAAGTATTGGTGTGTCATCAGGGATCGTGGTCGGATCATTTGTCGGTGGAATGAGAGAGACAACCGGTTCTTACAATATACCATTCTGCGTCATTGCTGCCTGTATGGGCGCGAGTGCATTTGTGGTCCTGTTCCTTGCCCGCCAGGTCAGAACACCTGTGACGGCCGCCACGCCTGACAGATAAAGGAGATCCGGAATTGGCTTCCCCTGTATTTCCTGACATTCCCATGCCTCTGGGAGGGGCTCTGCCCAGGCCCCGGGTATTTAGTTCTTTTCAGGACGAACGTGCTCATTGCAGGAACACGCTTGCCAGGGCGTTCAGGGTATTCGGACGTCTTGGACTGGCCGAGGGAATTGCCGGTCACATTACTGTTCGCGACCCGGAGTTCCACGACAGGCTATGGGTTAACCCCTATGCTGTCCATTTTTCCAGAATTACGGCGGACGATTTAATCTGTATCAGCAAAAATGGCGAGGTCGTCTCAGGAGACGGACCAGTTAATGCAGCTGCTGTTGCCATTCATTGCGGCATTCATCGGGAAAATCCGGATGTGGTCGCTGCCGTGCATACTCATACAACGTATGGTCGCGCAATGTCAGCGCTCAATCAGTATTTGCTGCCTGTTAATCAGGAGGCCTGTGCCTTTTTTGAAAACCATATTCTCTTCCGGGGTGATGTCGTCGTTCTGTCGGATGATGAAGGTACCCGTATAGGAAAATCACTTGGGAAGGCCCGGCATGCTATAATGCAGAATCACGGCCTTCTGACCACCGGAAGTTCGATTGAAGCAGCATGCTACCGTTTTATCTCGATGGAGAGGTGCTGTGAGATACAACTGCTCGCAAGCAGCGCCGGTCAGCTTTATCCACTGTCAGACGATGAAGCGCGCAAAGTAAAGGCGTCAGTAGGGTCTGACTATGTGGCATGGCTGGCGTTCAGAGGAATCATGGATGTTTATTCCTCTGAAGAACAGAGCGGTATTGATGTTTGAATTTACATTTTCAGATTTCGGCTCCATCTGCTGAACATCCACTCGATACGATTGCGATCCTGATAACGACGGAAATCGCAGGGAATATCCTCTGTGCAGTTTGAACATGGCGGGATAACAGGAAGAACTCCTCGAAAACCAGGTTCTCCCGTATCCTGTCACTATATTCCTTGCCAGCCATAAGTCTGTGCGACGTTACGACTGGCAGGTCCATCAGGCCGTCGGCGCCGGAATAACCGGAAATTTCGGCGGCCCGTCAGGTCGAAACCAGAAGAGCGTTCCCGACCGTCAGAGCGGGCGTGGATCCTGCTCGTAAAGCCGCCGCGGCTTCGACCAGAACCTTCCTTATGAGTCATCCTTTGTGCCAGCCGCCTTACCGCTGGCGATCATGTGCTGCCCGTCATCGGTCAGGCCGGGTTCAGTCAGCCGTTTCCAGGCCGGGTGTCCCAGACACCATGTTCTGCCCACGATGGAACTGCAATTGACCGAGTTCCATTTTCCATAGCGTTCATGCATGTCCCACCATGGGTAACCAACACGCAGGACACAAAGAATTCCTTTGAGAACAGACCATTTCCGGGCGAGATCAGAAGCCACGCTCAGGCGGTCAGAAAGCCGCCAGTGACGCCCATTTCCGCGAGCCTCCAGTGATGGCCTTCATGCTTCAGTGCGTGTGACCAGGCAGGGGACGAGGTGGCATCCCTGCAAAGGTGACCAGGCTTTCGGCTCCGTTCGCAGACAGGGAAGACACGCCGAAAAAGTGATCGTCCACATTGAGATGAGTCAGATCCAGCGCCGTTGTCTGCGCCGGCACATCCCGGCTGTCCTTCCACGCGCTGGTGTCGGCGGCGCGCCAGCGCACCCGGTATCCCGCCGCTCCCGGCACGGCAGTCCAGCTTACGTGGGTATCATCCTTCAGCGCGCCGCTGATCGTGGCCGTGTCGGGAGGGGCGGGAGCCGTGGCGATGTCACGGATCACGGCGATATTCAGCGCCGTTACTTTTGCCAGATAGGGAAAATCGACAAATTCGATCGTATCGCCATAGCGATGACCATTTTCGACCCGGACAAGCTGGTGCTGCCGGTCGTAGTTCTCGGTCGCTTCGGTAAAGCGGATCGCGGGAAAGCCAGCGTTCAGGAAAGGGATGTGGTCTCCGCCACGCATGAACCGGTCAGGCCTGCGGATCGATTCCACTTTCAGGCCGAGCCCCGGATTCAGGCGGGACTGCAGCACAACCTCCCGCGCCAGTGCCCGTGAGGGTGAATCATCCTCTGCTCCAATGGCACGCTGCTGGCTGATCCCTGCCGTGTCGGCCGCCATGCGAATACCCTCGCTGAAAACACGGACGGCATTGTCGACATGCTCACCTCCTATGCCATGGGTATTGCCGACGATATCGTTGTTCAGGACCGCAGCAACTTTCCATCCGCGCGCCGTGGCTGTGCGTGCCAGAAGCTCCCCGCCCCATAGCCCCTGTTCCTCTCCCGAGAGAGCCGCGTAGACAATCGTGGCAGGAAAATGCTGGCGGGACAGCAGACGCGCCGCTTCAAGCACCAGCGCCACACCGGACGCATCATCATTGGCGCCTGGAGCATCCGTCGTGGCGTCCATGACGTCATTGACGCGTGTATCGATATGAGCCTGGACAATGACAACACGGTCGGGATCCGTGTCGCCTTTCTGGATCGCGATCACGTCCTCTACCTGCACGCCTTCAGGCGCCCGGGGACCGGTAAAACGATCACCCACCGTCTCAACGTTCAGGCAGCCACCACATTGCGTGCCCAGTGCGGTCATTTTTTCCGCAACCCATCGCCGGGCGGCCCCAATCCCACGGTGGGGATCGGTCGTCGTGGAAAGCGTATGGCGCGTGCCGAACCCGACCAGCCCGGTCACTGTCTGTCGCAGTGCGGCAGTATCCGGATGTGGCAGAGGATCGCCTGTCTGTGCCGTTTCGGCGGCGACACAGAATCCGGGGAGCATAAAAAAGACGGCTGTCAGCGCGCCGGTAACAGAACAGATTTTACGTTTCATATCCGGAAGTATTGCGAACCGGCATCGATAACGCAAGCCGCCCCATCCACTCTTATCCTTCACGAAACTGAAATCAGCGTCAGGCAGTTCCGGATCGTGCAAACGGACCCCGGCACGACGCAGGCCGACAGTAGATTTTTCTAATCATTATCCTGCTGGTTTTATGAAAATCATATTATTTAAAAAGATTTTTCAATATTATTTATCATGGAATCGGAATAGATAAGACCAGACGACTTAGCCACTGACTCGCGTGTGAAGTGATGACTGACTGCGGCGGTAAAGCTGCAGGATGATTCTTCGGCATCTGATCTGCGGCGACTTGCGGCGCAGCCGGATCGCGACCATCGCTCGTCGACTGTTGTCGCGGGCATCGATCCGTGATGGTGCCAGCAGGACAAATCCCGCCTGTGCGAGAGTGTGTGACGCTGGCGCTGCACCGATCGTCAGCACATGATCGAAAAGTGCGCCGAGATCAGAGTCGTAAAACCGGAGCAGGCGGTATGACTGCTCATGACGGCGACTTTTTCTGTTTCGGTCGAGGTGCATAATGTTGGTGTTTTCAGAAAGCGTTTCCGCTGACACACATTGTTGTGACGGAAGACGTGCCTGACGTTGCGGCTCCGGTCCGTGCCTGTGACACTTTTCCGACCCGTGGGTGGTCCGGTTTATGTGTAATCCCGACGCTCTTCGCAGTCGCTGCATATCCCGTAACGGGCAGCGGCATGAGCACAGAGGCGGTCAGAAGATACCGGTGCGCCAGAAGCAGAGCAGGTATTTTTGTCGCGGTCACTTTCATTTCACATATCCGCCCTGATTTCGGGTAGTAAGCCCGTGTCGGTCGCGACCGGTGCTTTTAAACGCGCACCATATCGATGCAGAAATGAATAGTAATTTATGTTCTGAAATGATTTCTGCGAATTAACAGGGATGAAACAGGCCGCTTTGATGGATTCCGTTGCATTCCGGTTAATTTGTGTTGGATTCGTAACGTATCTTTGCCGCACGTGACGCCTTCTCTCTCACGCTTTGTTGTTTCACGCAGCTTCTGTGCTCTGGCCTGAAACGGTTGCGATTCCGATTCGAGTATTGCGTATGCTGATTTTGTCGTGCTGACTGCAGCCAGAATTCAACTGATCTGTGCCAGAGCGATACGCGATGAAACCAATTATTCCGCTTGCCTTAATGTGCCTGTTGTCCATGACCGGTCTTCATCAGGCGCGGGCAGAGGATACGGATCAGACGATTCGTCTGTCTCTGCCGGAATATCTGGATTTCCTGCGCCTCCCGAATGTGACGTCCCGATCATCTGCGGAAATCAGACAGAATGCCGACTGGCTCGAAAAAGCACTGAAGGCGCATGGCTGGACAGCCCGTCAGCTGGCCGATGGCGAGACCCCGATGGTGTACGCCGAACTGCCGCAGGCATCCCCTGCCAGGAAGACGGTCCTGTTTTACGTCCACATGGACGGGCAGCCCGTGCGCAATGCTGAATGGGCCCAGCAGGACCCGTTTATGCCGGTCTTAAGAAGCTGCGCCGATATCACATCCTGCAAAACACTCCCGTTATCAGATGTGACAAAACCGGATGCCGGTGCGGACTGGCGAATTTATGCCCGGAGTGCGGCCGATGACAAAGCACCGATCTGGATGATTATGACTGCGATTGACGCCCTGAAGGCCCGCGGACAATCGCCCGCGATCAACGTCAAACTGATCATTGATTCCCACGAGGAGGGCGGCGGAAATACGCTCGGTGATGTGGTAAAAAACAACAGGGATCTTCTGAAAGCGGATGCCGTTGTTATTATGGACGGGCCTATGCATCAGAGCGGCCGTCCAACGGTCGTGCTCGGACATCGCGGGGTTGGAGTGTTCCGTATTACGGTGTTCGGTCCCCGCGGAGTGGCGCATAGCGGACATTACGGAAATTACGTCATCAATCCTGCCTTTTCACTCGCCCGGCTGATCGCATCTTTTAAGGATGACAAAGGACGTGTGAGCATTCCGGGATATTACGATGGGACTGATCCGGAATTTTTGGCGGCTGCCCGGTCCCTCCACGTTCCCGATGACGAAAAAAGCCTCAAAAAACACTGGGGAGTTTCCGGAACGGACCAGGCGGATATCAGTTATCGGAACGCCATGTCTGAGCCGACACTGAATATCACCGGCCTTGCCGCCGGCACGATGGGACAGATGAACGCGACAATCATTCCGGCGACGGCAGTCGCCAGTTTCGATATCCGAACCGTGCCCGGTATCGATTTTGACCGTGAAATCAGTCTTGTGAAGGGTGCCGTTACAAAGGCTGGTTTTCATCTCGTAAAAGACAAACCCACTGAGGAAGAGCGGATGACCTGGCCACTCCTGGCCTCGCTTGAGGCGCATGGGTCACCGGATGTGCTGTTCACGCGGCCTGACTCTCCGGTCGGACATTGGGTCACGGGCGCACTGGGTAAAAACGCAGTGATTATTCCGATTATGGGCGGTTCGGTCCCCAGCGGACCGTTTCGGGAGGAAATAAAAGCGCCGATCATATTGCTGCCTCTGGTGAACGCGGATGATAATCAGCATGCACCGAATGAGAATATGCGTCTTGGTACCTATAAGGATGGAGTGAGGGAACTGATGACCCTGCTCCGGACACCACTGCCGACAGCTTCCGAAGAAAAATAATCTGTTTTCGCAGCCTGAAACCGGTGAAAATGTAGCCGAACGTTTTCAGATTTTCCGCGAAGATCAGGACCGTTTTGCGCTGATGTCACAGCAGAAAGCCGCCAGAGCCCAGGCAGAAGGATACTTCGCCAGGGAGATCACACCCATCATAGTGCGAACCCGGAAGAGTGAAACGGAAGTACGTGTGGACGAACATCCACGGCCGGAGACAACATTCGAAGACCTCTCCCGTCTGAAAACGCCTTTTCGCAGGCAGGACGGAACCGTGATGGCCGGAAACGCGTCAGGCGTTAATGACGGTGCCGCGGCCCTCCTCATGGCAAGTGAAGACGGCGTCAGGCGGCATGGCCTTGTCCCCCGGGCCCGGGTGGTCGCTATGGCGGCCGCAGGTGTCGAACCATTGGTCATGGGTACAGGCCCGGTGCCGGCAGCGGAACGTCTGCTCGACAAGACAGGCCTGACGCTGGACGATATGGATCTGATCGAACTGAACGAAGCTTTTGCCAGTCAGTCTCTGGCAGTTCTGCGTAAACTTGGCCTGAAAGATGATTGTGAGCGGGTGAATCCTCACGGCGGTGGGATTGCTCTCGGACATCCGCTGGGGATGTCCGGAGCGCGTCTGGCGCTGACAGCAGTGAATGGACTGGAAGTAATAGATGGGCGCAGGGCTCTGGTCACCATGTGCATCGGGGTAGGGCAGGGTATTGCCGCAGTCATCGAGCGTATTCCCTGAAAGTCTGTTATCGTGTTTTTTACAATCTTAAATCAGAAAAATCCTGTTTTAAAAAAGGAGTTCCAAAAAAATAATGACAGATTGTAATGCAGATGTCGAAAAACGCCGAAGAAGACCGACATATCCAACTTTGTTCTCTGAAACGATTTCCGGGGAGGATTTTTTGTACGACTTACCGGATGATATATCTGCTGCGAACACTGCCAGGTAAATGTACCCAGAGTTATCGAGAGATAATACTGATTCAGCAATCAGACTTCAGAAATCCATCACATCTGACAGGTTCGAAGTCTGGGAAGCGCGGTAACACGAAAATAAGATTTTTTCCTTGAGACGTCCGATAACAATACGAAAAGCTGTTCAAAATTATCAGTGATATTTTGTTCTTTTGACCGTCATCCGTATCGTCGGAAAACCTCACCCGAGTTATACTGTTCTGCATCATTGCCCCGAAATCTGTGTATCACATATTCCAAATATGAGACGGAAATTTTTTGTGTCTTGAGTTTTCTGTCGATATTATAATGGCAACTTCTCAATTTATACGGCTGGCATCATTCGTGATGGTCGCCACACGATAAAAAATCCCGCCCGTGAACCTTACGGTTAACCATAAAAAAGTTTTTGGTGAAGATTTTTTCAAAAATCTTCAGAAGAAATAGTCTTTTTGAAAAAATCGGTACAAAAACTCTTGCCATTTTTATCAAATCTTATCGTGAACTGCTCTCTGAGCATGGCTGCAATAAACAGATGATTCGAACTCAAAAAAACACAGCATCATCAGTTTGTTATAAAATTTTTTATCCCTCTGAAGCTTTTGATACAGTCTCTGAGACTGTTATCGTTCCCTTCGGCATCTGTAGCGTCGGGTGCGTGTCACAAAACACAGTGCAACGGCCCATATTATATCGTGAAGAAAGCCTGAAACGCAGCTCCCATTACCTCCGAACCCGTGACACAAACGGCCAGACCACACCGGAGTGCCGTTATCAAAAAAACATCTTCCATTCGTCTCTGAAATCTGTGTAGCATCAAGTTAGGGCGGAGAGATAACATCTCGTAAAATCTCCTGGAGAGCCGCCCTTAATGTCAGTCCGGAGTATGGAGGTTCCTATGGTTGACCCTGCTACTCAGACCGTCAGGTCTATGACCAGAATTGCCCGGTTAACCCGGGCTACAGCAAAAAATGTACTGTGCGGGAGTCCCGCCTTTGATGGCTGCCTGCATTCGGGGGTTCCCCCGCGATGAGGTTTTTGCGATTTCGCTGAAAACCTCTGCTGCACCACAGATTTTTCTGTAAATCTGTGGTGTTTTTATTTTCCGTGGGGCCAGCTGACCCGGCGGACAATGCGTTATTTCTTCACAGGATCTGAGTAAAAGAGATATTTCTTTTGTCTGTACGGTGAACAGAATTACCTCATACTCTCCCGCTTACCTCATCTCCCAGACTCTTCGGCATTCGCGCAAATCCGGCAGTGCCGGCAAGCGCCAGGGCCGCGCTTGCCAGAAACGCCATATGCAGTTCCGGCAGCCCCAGCTGAGCGTGTCCGCAGACTGACTGCGCCACCGACAGACAGAAGGCCATCACCGGAACGCCAGCGGCACTGGCTGCCTGCTGCAGGATCGAAGACACCCCCGCCGCTGCCCGCCGCTCCTCCTGTGATACATCCGCAAACGCCACGGTCGAAAGTGCCGTAAGCTCCATTGACCGTGAAGCCCCGGCGAAAGCAAGCGTCAGGATAAGCAGGAATGCCGATTCATGCGGGCTGAGAAACACGCAGATCAGCAAAGAGATCGTCACAAGGAGGCCATTGAAAAACAGCACATTGCGAAAGCCGAACCGCCGCAGAATGGTCGACGTAAATGGTTTCAGTCCCAGATTCGCGCAGAAATATCCCAGCATCCACGTCCCGGCGACGGAAGGCGATAATCCGAATCCGACCTGAAACAGCAATGGCAGCAGAAAGGGCGCTGACGAAAACAGACAGCGAAACACCATCCCGGGATACAGCGTCGCATAACGCAGGCTCGGACGCTTCAGCGGCTCCAGTGACAGAATCGGGGTTTCATGTCCCCTCAGATGCCGCACCGCGGACACCCCCACCACCGCCCCGATCGCCATGAGGCCCAGCGCCAGAATACGTTCATTTCCTGCCTCGGCCGAACGCTGAAACCCGGCCAGGAGACAGGTCAGCGCCACCGCACACAGCACAAGCCCCTTCCAGTCGAGCGGCGGCGCCTGTTCCGGCGGCGTCGCCGGCACAATCCGCCAGATGGCAAATGCCGCAATCAGCCCTACAGGAAGATTGAGCCAGAAATTCCACTCCCAGCCCACGGTCTGCGTCAGCCAGCCTCCAAGAACCGGCCCGATAATCGGTGCCGACAACGCCGGCCAGACCGTGACCGACTGCGCCCGCATCAGTTCGGATTTCGGGGTGTGCCGCAGCATGATCGCCATCCCGACGGGTCCCATCACCGCTCCGGCCAGACCCTGCCCGATCCGGGCCAGCACAAATTCCGTCAGCCCATGCGCAAGCCCGCACCACACCGAAGACGCTGTAAACACCAGCATCGCCACAACCATCAGCCGCCGCTCACCAGCTTTTATCGCCAGCCATGAGGCGAGAGGCGACATCGCCGCCGAGGCCAGCATATACGCCGTGATCCCCATAGAGAGGTCCAGCGCCGTTACGCCAAAAGAACGCGCCATCTGCGGCAGGGAGGTGTTGATGATCGCCCCGTCAAGATTCTGCATAAACCCGGCCATGGCCAGGACAAAGGCAATCAGGGGGGAGTATTGTCGCTGCGGAAACGGGGAAGATGCTGTCATACAGGAAAACATGCAGCATTCGCATGGGGCAGCAAGATATTAATTTGCTCTGTTGCCGCAGCGCGAAGACAGATTTTTCGTGAAACTGTTGTCAGTGTGTCGTGGTCGTATCCTTGCGGGTCTCCATCACCTTATTCAGATGATCACGATAGCGCGCATAACTGCCTTTCGGCACGCAGCCCATCTCTTCAAGGTCTTCAAGCGCCACACTCTGGTTAAGCCAGCCATTGACCTCTTTGAAATCAAGAGCCGCAGGGATGGGGCGATTATCGAAAATTACCGGATTTTCGTCCGCCGAAACCCCGAATTCCGAGAAGCCGGCTGAACCGTCACCCTTCACATCACCGCAGACTGTGTTCTTTCCCACCGACCGGATTTTACGGAAGCGCACATCCTGCGGAGCCTGAAAGTGCTTCGCGACAGCCTGGGTAGCAGCCTGCGCCGCTTTCCCACGGCCGCTGCCATCAATGACGGTCTGTGCATATCCAGGTGCGGTTCCGTCAGCGACGCCGGCAAGCAGAAAAAGCCCTGGCACAAGACAATGAAGATAAAATCGCCGTTTCATTTTTTCTCTCCCGGATAACCAGAGCCCGGAGTGTTCCGTGAGCATTGTAACGTCAAGCTCAATTCGAGGTTTGGTCATTCAGGGCCCGCAGTTTCGTATTGCCTGACACTCCCGCAGACGACTGTAATCGTATGAGGAGTTTTCTTCCCGGCTGAATAAAGTCAGCTTACAGCGTGGCAGCAGAAGCCAGCTCACAGATGAGGCCGGCAACATGATCCGCGCGTCAGAACAGCGAAGATTTTTCCGTATTTATTTTAAAGGAAAAAAGTGGTGCCAAGGGCACACTCACATGATTGTTTCAATTCGTTGATATAAAAACGGAAAATAGTTTGTCGGTCTTATGATGCCCCCATAAGTGCCCCCTGCATAACTTTGCTTGGCTGGAATATGGACATGATTTAATCTTGTTGCCGCTATCGCTCACACCTCCGTAAACGCAGAAAGCATTTCCTGCGAAACCACCCCCGGTTGTCTGGCGGGGGAGGGGCGTATGCCGGGGCCGACTTTTCAGCGTGCCAGTCACTCCCTGAAGCACTCGGAAAAATCCCACGCAAAATCTCCATAGACTTTTGGTGTTTTGCCTTTTGACCAAAAGCCTCTCGTCCGATGGCAAGAATAACGTTCAATGCAAACAATATAGCACTGTGCATAATTATGTGATATGCGATGGGTCGCATTTCACATCCCAAAAACGATCATCAAAAATTCTGCCAAAAATGCAGTGGACAGAGCGGGGCCACGAAAAGCAGAACACCCGGCATTGGACGGACGGACACCCGGCAGGACAAGGGCCCCTGAATTAATGAAGGGGTCCATGTGTCCCTGTCCGGGGTAATCCTGTCCATATTGCCGTCTGCGCTTCCGTTGTGGCGTATCGCCCCAAAGACGTTTCAGCGTAATTTTGGCGATTGGCAAAACACTGGCGGGGATACGTCCGACACGACCGCGCCGCTCGGCACGGCGACAAGTCAAATCGTCGCCGTGGCATTTTGGGCAGAATGTTTTTTTACCCGCTGGGTTGGTGTTTTTGTCCGCGATGTCTTTTGGGCGTTGTGCTCGTTCTGGCGTTGCTGGCGTGGCGTTCCGGATCCCGATGGACATCTGCTTGCCACGCGCGCGCAGATGAACGTCGGCAATGCTACGTCGCGGAAGCTTCGGTCAGCCTCAGATATTCCCCACCCCCGGCCCCGCCCCACCGTTCCAGCCGCCCGGCAGAGACGGCGCTTTCAACCGCCCGCTGAAACGCTTTGCGCCCGGCATCCGGTGACCTCGGCGGGCGCTCGCCTTCAAAGGCATCCCGGACATAGCGGGATGGCGCGGCTATCACTCCCGGAGGTGGTGGCACGATACCCGGCATCGTCCTCAAACCGCTTTCCTCAAGTTCCCGCACAATCCTGACAACAGCCTCCGCCGGTTTCTCCACTTGGAAGCGCGCAGCATTCCCGCCTTTCGTTGTTTCAGGTTCCGCCGGTGGTCCCGGAGGCGAGACAACGTCATTGGGCGAGGCCGCAAACATGCCGCCATCTGCCGTGGCACGGAGCGCAAACGGCAGCACGCTGCCCTCTGGAGCCCGGCGGGATTTCACCAGAATGACCTTGCCTTGCCGGGGGGCGGCTCCATAGCCTTTCGCCCTGGCGCGTTCCACGGAAAGGACAATGTCTGCCTGACCGGTGAAGGCATTGCTGCCGCGTATTTCCCTGCCTCCGACCTTGCCGGGATGCGCCAGCGCCAGCACAAAGCAGCCCATCGCTTCCCCGAGTGCAGCAAGCCCTTTCATGACGCGGCCCGCTTCCGAAGCATCGTTCTCATTGGCGAAGCTGAAAGCGGAGGTGAGCGTGTCCACCACGGCCAGACGCGGGGCCACATTTCTGGTTTTCATCTCCTGCCGGATGTCAGCGCCCAAGTCTGCCAGATCGGCGGCGGCTTTCGGAAGTCCGCAGGAAGCCCACAGAAGCGGGCTTTGCTCTGGCCGCATATTGTCACCATCCGAAAGCCGCAAGCCTTCCAGCGCCCAGCGTAGGCGCTCCGAGAAGGTATCTGCGGCCTCACCCAAGAGCATGGCCGTGCCGCCCGTAAGCTGAACCTCACGTCCAAGGAACGGCACGCCGGATGCGATACAGCACGCCAGCCGCATAGCGAGGAAGGACTTGCCTGCCCCGGAGCGGCCCAGCATCAGGCCAGCCCCATGAGCGGGGATCAGTCCTTCCACGAGCCACGGGACTGTTTCTATTGCCGGTTCCTCGCCGGGCCAGCGGAAGCGGAGACCGCCGGTTTCGATCACGGAAGCCAACCCACCGCGAACATACGGGCAATTACGAGATCAGGCAGATTTCTACATTCTTCCGGAAGTGGGCGAGGTTTCGGCTCCGGCTGCGGTGGAAAGTGCTGGGCATAACGGGCGCACAAAGCTTCGGCTTCTTTCACCGCGTCTTCACGGGAAAGGATGGTTTTGGCGGTTTTTAACGCTCTCATCGTGAGAAGTTCAGGAAGGTCAATGGCAACGCTGGTGAGCGCATCCCCTCCGCCGGTGTAGCTCCAAAGCAAAAGCCCTATGAGGCAGCGCATAGAAACGCCGGGCGATGTCTTTGAGCCCCCGGCTCCAAAACGGCCAATAGCAACATACGGGGAACGAGGGTGAAACTCCGCGTTATTGATCCACCAGTCAGGCTGGCCGGTCTCTGGATCATTGGCGACAAGATCACGACAAAGCGCGATCAGCCCGTCAATGTTCGGCGTGATTGCAGGAGGGGGGAACCACGGGCCGATTTCACATGGCGGGACATCTGGCACATGCGTGCCGCGTTCTGTTATGGTCATGATTGTAGCTTTCGCTTTGACCCGTCCGCGCTCCTGTCTCGAAACATTGCGCGGGCGGGTTTTCGTTTGTCAGGACAGAAGCGGGCACGCGGTCATACGCCGGTGCGGAGCGGTTCCAGACTATCCAGAAAAGCGGTGAGGTTTTCGGCGCGGATCACGGTGCGCCGTCCGAATTTGTGCGCGATAAGGCGGCCTTCACGAATAGCATCGTAAAGACGCGTGCGTCCGAGGCCGCAAATTTTTGCAGCTTCATCTATCTGGTAAGCCAACGGTGTCATGGGCTGTTCCTTTTCTGAACATCCCCGGCGGGTAACGGTGCCGGGTGCGTTCAGGAACATGCCTTATTGTCATGACCGACGGAGCACCCCAAAAATAGGAGATAGTTTATTTCAGTATTCGGTCTTTCATTTTGATCTCTTGGATTTTTCCGACGAGTTCTCTTAATCCGGCGGGCGCACGGTCTCGACGATGTTTTATGAAGTTCTCTTTTCCGCCAGTTTTCTGATTTTCCCAGAGTAAGCCGAGAAGAAAAGTGAATGATTTGTCTGGATGTTGACGTGCCAGTTCAAACAGACGGGCACAGTCATGCCATGCACGCGGACGGCCTTGTGGATTTTTAGGTTCGATTGGACGCGCTGGAAGGCCCAATAACGCGGCTCCGGGTCCGTCATAAGGTTTTTTCCTGCCTCGACCTCCGATGTATCTGCCATTTCTGTAATCGGACATTTTGGCAATAGGGCCACGAAATGTCGGGAAATGTGGCATTCCACTCATTGCTTTGTTTCCGTCATGCCCGCTTTCCCTTGAATGGCAGGATCGCCGCGCCATCCCGGAGCGCGTCCAAGTGATCGCTCCACCATTGCGCCATCTCGACGCGTTCGGCCCAGTGCGCTCCGCGATGATAGGCTGCTCTCACGTTGTCGGTGTCCTTGTGGGCAAGTGCCCGCTCTATGGCGTCCGGGTGCCATTTGCCACTTTCGTTCAGAAGCGTGCTGGCGGTTGCCCGGAAGCCATGGGCGCTCATCTCATCCGGGCCGAAGTCCATTCGGCGAAGGGCCGCTACAATGGTGTTTTCAGAGAGTGCCCGGCCCGGCTTGCCCATCGCGGGAAAGACATAACGCCCATGTCCGGAAAAGACGCGAGCCTGCGCCAGTATGTCCAACGCCTGATGAGAGAGCGGAGCCGCATGTTCTCGGCGGGTTTTGGTGCGGACGGCGGGGATGCGCCACACAGCAGCCTCAAAATCGATTTCCGACCATTCCGCCTGCCGTAATTCTCCGGGCCGGACAAATACATGCGGAGACAGCTTTAGCGCCAGCATGGTTGCGGGCTGTCCGGAGTATGTCTCAATCGCCCGGAGCAGATCCCCTACACGAGAGGGCGTAAGGATCGCGGCATGATGCTTCACTCTGGGCGCTGTAATCGCGCCTTGCAGAAGCATAGCCGGGTCGTTCTTTGCACGGCCGGTCTGGACCGCATATTTGAAAACCCGGCTGGCGAATGAACGTGCTCGGCGGGCCGTCTCAAGATTGCCCGCCTTTTCCAGCCTGCGAAGGGTAGCAAGTATCTCCGGCGGTTCTATGGCTGAAACAGGACGGTGGCCTATTTCCGGGCGTAGCTGGTCGGCCAGCCATCGCAATTTGCTGACTGTCGCCGGGGCGCGGCCCTCGCGTTCGGCCTTATCGACGTATTCAGTCGCCAGCTCCCCGAAGGTGTCGGCCAGCGCGGCTCGTAACACGATCCGTTCAAGAGCCTTCTGCGCCGCTGGGTCGATGCCCCCTGCAATATCCCTCCGGGCTGCGTCACGTTTCCTTCGGGCGTCGGCTAAGGATACCTCTGGATATTTCCCGAAGGTCAGCCGCTTTTCCTTACCATGCGCCCGGAACTTGAAGCGCCACAGTTTCCCGCCAGCGGGCGTGACCAGAAGGTGAAGGCCACCGCTATCCGCCAGCTTGTATTCCTTCGCACGTGGTGCGGCGTTCCTTACCGCCAGATCAGTCAGTGCCACTGGATGCCCCCTGTCATGCCCCCGATTGGACCAGAGACAGATAGGAATGCCCCTAACCGTGCCCCCAAGATGCCCCGACTTGTGGCACGCAAACGCGCACATCACCGCATATGGGCGTAGGGAAAGATGGCTGATTTCTGGGGATTTGCAAGCCTACCCGCACATCGGCGAATAGAAGAATGGTGCCCAAGGGCGGAATCGAACCACCGACACTGCGATTTTCAGTCGCATGCTCTACCAACTGAGCTACTTGGGCACCGGGCGGACAGCCTAAACCGTCGCGCGATGGCGAGCGTTTAACCCGGTCCTGATCCAAGATCAAGACCGGCTTCGCTTATTCTTCGCCTGAGCGGGTCTCGTCAGTCTCATCAACGGCAGGACCAGGCACGCGGTAGTCCTCCGAGAACCAGCGGCCGAGGTCGATATCCGCGCAGCGCCGGGAACAGAAGGGGCGGAATTCAGCCACTGTGGGCTTGCCGCAGATCGGACAGACCTGTTTCTTACTCATCATCGATCACCCATGACAGAAATGGCAGGGATGGATTGGCGCGGATATCCGGCGGATAACCACACCAGGCAACGGCATCCTCGCGTGCCAGAGAATCGTCTTCAAGGGCCCTGAACACACCGAGACCTGTTCGCGCGATGTAAGGACGACCACCGCGCCGCGCCATCTCTCTGCTGCTCAGACAGCGGAGAGCCTGCATGGCCTGTCCATGCGCGGCGCCCGTGACCTCATGGAGAGGAGGATGCACACGGGCCCGCACGATCTCCACCAGCCCGAGAGCCGTAATGCCGGCGCAACGCGGATGAAGCGGATCAGAACGCAATGCGTCCTCAACCGGCTCACGGAGCGCCTGCCGCTTGCGCATATTCAGCCCCGCCGGATCAATCAGGATGGCGCCGGAGAGATTCCGGAGACGGATCTGCCGGAACAACTCAGGAAGCGCGGCCCTGTTTGCCGCGAACTGAGCCGTCTGTTTCATCTGGAAAGAGCCTGAGGACGCGCCGCTGTCCATGTCGATCGCCACCAGCGCCGGGGTAGGGGTGATCGTGGCGCGCATACCACCGGGCAGCGCGATTTCGGGACTGCTCAGAGCCGCCACGGCGTCACAGATCTCGTCGTCCCAGGCACAGGGAACGCGTTCGACGCGGTTGCGCAGACCCGGCGGAATCCGCGCCGCGAAACCGGGATGGTCAACCAGAATCGGTCCCTGCCAGCGTGCGGCCAGCTCCTCGACCGGCGACGGCCCCGGCTTCAGAAGCGCCGGATCGCCTTCTGCTGACGCCAGATCCTGCTCCACGCGCAACCGGGGACCTTTTCCGGTCATGGCGGCGCGCGTAACGCGGACAACAACAGTCGCGCCCTCGTTTAAGCCGGCAGCACCATCGCGGTCGGAGAGAAAACCGTCGGCTTCCCCACCCAGTGTGACGAAGGCGCCCCCCATAGCGGGAACGCGGCTGGTAATCCGTCCGCGATAAAGATCGCCTACCCCGTCACGATGGCCCGGTGTCCAGATGGCAAAGTCCTGGAGCACCCCGTCTGCCAGAACCGCAATCCGCGCTTCACCCGGTGAACAGGCGATGCGGAGCGCAGCTTTCACGGAAGCCATTCGCCCTTCTGGCCCCGGAGAAGCTGCGCTGTCTCAAAAAGCGGAAGACCGATAACGGCGGAAGCACTCCCGGAGACGAAGCGGATGCAGGAAGCGGCATGACCCTGCAAAGCATAGCCGCCAGCCTTGCCCTGCCAGTCTCCGGCGTCGAGCAGCGCTTCGATCTGGCAGTCGGTCAGACGCGAGAAAGCGACAGCGGTTTCCACAACCCGCAGCCCGGCCCGGCCATCCGGCCAGTCGGGACCCGGCTGCACCGCCACAGCGGTGATGACAGTATGGCGACGCCCAGACAGATGACGCAGGCAGTTCCGGGCTGTGTCGCGGTCTTCCGCTTTCGGGAGGATACGGCGACCGAGACTGACCACAGTATCGGCGGCAATGATGAGAGCGGGATCACGGGTGCGTTCGGCCACGATCCGGGCCTTTTCGCGGGCCAGACGCTCGGCGTAAGGACGCGGAAGTTCATGCTGGCCGGGCGTTTCGTCGATGTCCGGAACATCGATCCGGTCCGGGATCAGGCCAATCTGCCGGAGCAGATCCAGCCGGCGGGGCGATGCCGATGCCAGCACAAGGGCCGGACGCGCAACGGAACCCGCGCCCGGATCACACGCCGGGACTTTTTCCGTTCGCGGCACGCGGCTTACTTGAACCGGAAGGTGATGCGGCCTTTGGACAGGTCATACGGCGTCATTTCAACGCTGACCCGGTCTCCGGCGAGAACGCGGATGCGGTTCTTGCGCATTTTCCCGCTCGTGTGGGCGAGAATCATGTGCTCGTTGTCAAGTTTGACGCGAAACATGGCGTTGGGCAGCAGTTCCGTGACGGTCCCGCTGAATTCGATCATGTCTTCCTTAGACATGGTAAGCTTTATCCATTCTGTGCATCATCCATGTGATTGACGGGGGCAAATACTGCGGCGTTATGCAGACCGGGCAGCGTTCCGGTCAAGGTTTAAGCCGTAAACGCCGCTTTTATTCAGAATTGTGACCGGAGGCGAGTCGCACCGAGATACTGAGAGCGTGAGCTTCCAGCCCCTCCGCATTCGCCAGGGTCACACCGGCAGGACCAACGCGCTCCAGGGCTCTCCGGTCGCCTTCGATGAAGGTTGTGCGCTTGAGAAAATCGTAAACCGACAGACCGGAGGCGAACCGCGCTGTGCGCGAAGTCGGCAGGACATGATTGGGGCCGCCGACATAATCTCCGACAGCCTCCGGACAGAAGCGCCCGAGAAAAGCCGCGCCGGCGTGCCGGACCTGCGCAAACAGGGACTCAGGCTCGTCAAGCATGATTTCAAGATGCTCGGGCGCAATCCGATTGATGAGACCGGCTGCCTCGGACCATGTGGATACCGTGATAACCGCGCCGAAATCGAGCCAGCTGGCACGGGCGATCTCCGCTCTGGAAAGCGTTTTCAGCTCATTTTCGACAGCTGCAGCAACCCGCTCGCCGAACGCGTTGTCATCGGTAATCAGAATCGACTGGGCGAGTTCGTCATGTTCCGCCTGGGCAAGAAGATCCAGCGCCACCAGACGCGGATCGTTCTTCGCATCGGCCACCACGACGACTTCCGACGGACCGGCGATACTGTCGATGCCGACCCGCCCGAAAACCTGCCGCTTGGCTTCCGCGACCCAGGCGTTGCCCGGACCGACAATGCGGTCAACAGGCGCGATGGTCTGCGTGCCGAACGCCATGGCCCCGACCGCCTGCGCCCCGCCGATCCGGTAAATCTCGTCAACACCGGCACGCCTCGCCGCTGCCAGCACAAGCGGGTTCAGCACGCCGCCAGGGGTGGGAACACACATGGCGAGGCGGGAAACACCGGCAACACGGGCCGGCAGGGCATTCATCAGAACCGATGACGGATACGCGGCCTTTCCGCCAGGCACATAAAGGCCGACAGCATCAAGCGGGGTCCAGCGCTGCCCGAGGGTGAGCCCTTCCTCGTCGGTGAAGCGCATGTCCTCAGGAAGCTGGGCACGGTGGAAGCGCTCAATCCGGGTGGCGGCGACGTCCAGCGCGGCAAGCTGGCCGGCGGGCACCTGCTCCACGGCGGCGGAGATCTCATCAGGCGTGATCCGCATCGTCGCAGGTGTCAGATCGAGCCGGTCGAAACGGCTGGTATAGTCGCAGACAGCCTCGTCGCCCTTTTCACGCACAGCAGCAAGAATAGCCGTAACAGGCGCATCGACCCGGCCGCTTTCGGTCTCGCGGGTATCGAGAAGGGAGGCAAACCCGGCTTCGAAATCTGCCGAACGGGTATCGAGACGTTTCATGACTTTACTTCTCACTCACGAATCAGAAGCACGGAGCTTCCGGTCTTTATCCCGCAAGAGCGGCACGAAAGCGGGCGATGAACCCTGTGACGGCCTCGGGCCGGGTTTTCAGCGCGGTGCGGTTCACCACGAGGCGACTCGTGATATGCGCGATGGTCTCGACCTCACGCAGACCATTGGCGCGCAGGGTCGAGCCGGTATCGACAAGGTCGACAATGAGACGCGACAGGCCGAGCATCGGCGCCAGTTCCATGGCGCCATGCAGATGGACGATGTCGGCGTTGATGCCGCGCGCCGCGAAATGCCGCCGGGTGATGGACGGGTATTTGGTCGCGATACGAAGTTCGGAATAGCGCAGCCAGTCCTCTTCCGGGTCATCGGCCACCGGCCGCGCGACCGACACACGGCAGCCGCCAATGCCCAGATCGAGCGGCGCATAAAGCTCGGGATAGTCGAACTCCATCAGCACGTCGGCACCGCAGATGCCAAGCTGAGCGCCGCCCTGAGCGACAAAAGTAGCGACATCGAAGGAACGGACGCGAACGACATCCAGCATCGGATCGTTGGTTCCGAACCGCAGCCTCCTGCTGCTCTCCTCCAGACAGTCGGCATCGGGAACGATCCCGGCGCGGGCCAGCAGGGGCGCCGCGCCCTTCAGAATGCGGCCTTTCGGAAGGGCCAGAACAAGAGGCTGCACCCCGGCATGATGATGACGCGACGGGGCTCCGCTCATGGCAGGAGACGCGGCTGTCTCGTCAGCTTCGCGCAGGGCCAGATCTGAATTGCGGTCCGCGGTCATCATACACTCCGGAGGCCTGTTCCGGGCCAAGGGTGGCCATATCGTCTGAAGAGGCCGGTGAAACAGGCGCGGACTTATCATAAGGAAACGCCCGCGCCAAAGGGTGGATCGGCATAATGCGGCTGCCACCTCCCTTCGCCACAGAGTTCAGAGGCAGGTCATAGCCGGGTTCTGTCCGGACCGGGCAGGGGTCGCGGATCTTTGCAAACCATTTTGTATGGCGGATCATGCCGCGGAAGCCGTCACACACCGTAAGCCTTCGTCTGACAGTCCCCGCCGGATTTCAGCCCGATCCCCCGGCATATTGCCGCCTGTTCCGGCCCGGCTTCCACGCGGCTGAAAACCCGTCAGCCTTGCTCTTCGCGCCTCCCGGCGGTAGAAGCCCGCCTCTGATCCCCGCCATTCCTCTTCCAGGGACACATTATGAAACAACAGGCGAACCTGATCCGCGCCGGACAGGTCATCGAACATGATGGCCGTCGCTGGACGGTCCTCAAGCAGCAGATCATCACCCCGGGAAAGGGTGGTGCGTTCATCCAGGTCGAGATGCGCGACCTGAAGACCGGCAACAAGACGAACGAGCGGTGGCGCACGGCCGACACCGTCGAGCGGCTGATCACCGAAGACAAGGAATACAACTATTCCTATTCCGACGGCGACACGCTGGTTCTGATGGATCCGGAGACCTTCGAGCAGTTCATGATCCCCGTGGATCTGCTGGGTGACCAGGCGCCGTTCCTGCAGGACAATATGGTCCTGAACGTGAACCTCGTGGAAGGCGACCCGGTCGCCGTAACGCTGCCGCCGCATGTCACGCTGGAAATCGTCGAGGCCGATCCGGTGGTGAAGGGACAGACGGCAAGCTCCTCCTACAAGCCGGCAATCCTTTCCAACGGGGTCAAGACAATGGTGCCGCCGTTCATCGAGGCCGGCGAGAGCGTCGTCGTCCGCACCGATGACGCCAGCTATGTCGAGCGCGCGAAGTCCTGATCCGGACGGGCTGCATGCTTCCGCCGTCAGGCTCTGAAGGGTCTGACGGTTCCTGACCTCCCAGACCTTTCGCAGGACAAAACACCGTGGCTATGCGTCTTTCCGCCGTGATGACCGTGATGCAGAACGCAGCCGAAAAGGCCGCGCGACGCCTTCTGCGCGATTTCAACGAAGTCGAGCAGCTGCAGGTCAGCATCAAAGGGCCGGGCGACTTCGTCTCCCAGGCGGATCTCCGGGCCGAGCGGACCATCCGCGAGGAACTGGAACGGGCACGGCCAGGTTACGCCTTTCTCATGGAGGAGTCCGGTGAAAGCGGCGGCGATAACTGGGACTGGCGCTGGGTAGTCGACCCGCTCGACGGCACGACGAACTTTCTCCACGGCCTGCCGCACTGGGCGATTTCGATCGGCCTTCAGCGTCGTAACCAGGACGGCTCCGTCGAGATCGTGGCCGGGCTGGTCTACAACCCGGCGGCGAATGAGATGTTCTGGGCCGAGAAGGGCGTCGGCGCATTCCTGAACGACCGGCGCATCCGCGTTTCCGCACGGCGTGAAATGCTGGAATCACTGTTTGCGACGGGCATCCCGTTTGCAAAGGTCCCGGCGCGTCTTCGGATGCCGTTTGCCCGCGCGATGGGCACGCTGATGCCGCAGGTGGCGGGTATCCGTCGCTTCGGCGCCGCGGCGCTCGATCTCGCCTGGGTCGCGGCGGGCCGCTTCGAAGGCTACTGGGAACTCGGCATCCGCCCGTGGGACTGCGCCGCCGGCGCGCTGATCGTTCGTGAGGCGGGCGGCTACTGCACAGCGCCGGACGGCAGCGATCTGAACGATCTGCCGGACGACGTGATGATCGTCGCCGGCAACGCGCATCTGCACGGGAAGCTGCGCGGCATCATCGCGGACAGCCTGACGGCGAAGGCCTGACCCTTTCCCGGTTACGCCAGGCATAGCTGCCGGGCACGATTTTGAACGGCCGCAGACAGGTTGTTTCAGACAACCGGGCGGACGTTTTTGCAGCAGCCTTAATCTGCCGTAGAGTCCGCACCTATGTCCCTGTTGTCCGTCTCTTTCCTGCCCCATGCTTTTTCCCGCCGGATACGGCTGATCATATGCCTCTCCGGTGTCGCATCCGCGTGCGCAGCACTGTCTCTGACGCCCGCCACCGCGCAGGTGACAACGGACACCAGCGCGCTCGACTCGATCTCTCCCGTGAAGAAAACGGCGGCGCCGGATAAGAGCGCGAAGACGGGAGCCGGACGTCCGCACAGCCATGAGAAGACGTCTTCCCGCACGTCTCACGAAGCGGCGAAACCGGCGGACACCGGGACGGCAACAGCGCCGGCGGCTCAGGGCGCAGCCGGACCTCCGGGCGGGACAGCCGCCTCCGGGACGACCACCATACATTCCGGGAAACCGCCTCCGTCACCAACGATTCCGGCAGCTCCCCCGCCCATACCTGTGCTGACGCCCCCCCCGATACCGGTCGAACTGCATCCGTTCCCGATGCCGCCCGATCCGCCGGCTGAAAAGGACGCTACCGGTGCGGCCATCCCGATTCCCGGTGGCATACGGATTACGTTCGCACCGGACTCCGCACAGCTGAACACAGAGACACGGGCGGCCATTCTGGCGGTCGCGCAGTCGCTGAAAGAGCGTCCCGAAACACGGGCGATGGTGGACGCAACGTCGGGCGACGTGACGAACGATCCGTCCCGGCCGCGCCGGATGTCGCTGAGCCGCGGGCTGGCGGTCCGGGCGGTTCTGATGAACGCAGGCATTCCGTCGACCCGGATTTACGTGCGGGTGATCGGCTCCTCGACAAAGACCGACCTTGTTACTCCCGCGGACCGAGTGGACATCAGGCGTTCAGACGCGGTACCGTAACGGTTTCCTGATTCTCCTGCCCCAAGGCATTCGATGACAAAACCCACGATCTATCTCCTGCGGATGGTCGCGTTCCTCGGATGCGTCGCCGTTGTCGGCGTTCTGCTCTGGAAGCCGCTGATCGCAGCTTTCTTCAACAATCCGGCTCTCGACGGGCTGATTCTGGTCATTCTGGCCATCGGCATCGCATGGAATATCCGCCTGGTGCTGCGGCTCCTGCCCGAGGTGAAATGGGCGGAGACAGTGCGTCAGAATCGCGGAACGCTGGCCCAGCCGGAGCCGCCGAAGATGCTCACCGCAGTGGCGACCGCAATGGCGGCGCAGTCCGGGCGCAACCGGATCGCATTGTCCACGCCGGCAATGCAGTCGCTTCTGGACAGCCTCTCCGGGCGGCTGGAGGAAGGACGCGAGGTCTCGCGCTATCTGACCAGTCTGCTGATTTTCCTGGGCCTTCTGGGCACATTCTACGGGCTTCTGCTGACGGTCGGCGCGATCGCCGACGTAATCGCCGGCATGACGGTCGGCAGCGGCGACATCGCCGTGATGTTCGACCAGCTCAAGGCCGGCCTGGCGAAACCCCTGCACGGCATGGGCACGGCATTTTCCGGCTCCCTGTTCGGCCTGGCCAGCGCGCTGATCCTCGGCTTTCTGGATCTCACGGCCGGTCAGGCGCAGAACCGGTTTTTCAACGATCTGGAAGAGTGGCTGGCGAGCCTGACCCGGTTCTCCTCGACGATGGGAAACACCGAGGGCGACGGCAACATCCCGGCCTATGTCCAGGCGCTGCTTGAGCAGACAGCGGAAAATCTGGAGACGTTGCAGACGGTGCTGCGCGCCAGCGAGGAACAGCGGGCGCAGCAGACCCAGGTCCTGACCCGGCTGAGCTCGCATCTCGGAACGCTGACCGGCGGACAGGAGAGCGAGGAATCTCGCCAGACCCAGACCCATCTGCGCAACATCGAAGCATTGCTGAGCCAGCTGATCTCCGATGGTGAGCGCGGGCGGCAGCAGAGTCTGGCCGACCTCCGCAGTGATCTTCGTCTCGTCGCCCGGACGGTTGCCGCGGCGAACGAGCAGAATCCACGCTGAGGGGGCCGGTATGCGCCCCGGACGTCGCGGACGGACCAGTCATGCCGGGCTGAACGCCTGGCCAGGCTATGTGGATGCGCTCTCCACCCTCCTGATGGTGGTGATCTTTGTGCTGCTGGTGTTCGTGCTCGGGCAGGCCTTCCTGTCAGTAGCGCTGAACCGGCGCGAGCAGGTGCTCGACAGGTTGCAGGTGCAGACGGCGGAACTGACCCGGATGCTGGCGCTGGAGCGTGGGCTGACGAAGGATCTGCGGGGTAATCTGGCTGTTCTGACCGCACAGCATGACAAGGACACCGCGGCTGCGGCGGCCTTGGGCGATCAGCTCGCCCAGGCCCAGGCGGCAGCGCAGCACGCGAACGAGCTGGACCAGACGGCCGAGCAGAAAGTGCTGGCCCTGAACGATCAGCTTTCGGCGCTGAACGCGCAGCTGACGGCGGTTGCGCAGGCGCTGGATGTGTCGAAAAAGGATGTGATGGACCGGGATGCGAAGATCGCCGATCTGGGCAACCGGCTGAACATCGCTCTGGCGGACAAGGTCGAGCAGCTCAAACGGTATCGTTCGGAGTTCTTCGGCCGGCTGCGTGACGTGCTGAAGGACCAGAAGGGCGTTCAGATTGTCGGCGACCGGTTCGTCTTTCAGAGCGAGGTGCTGTTTCCGGTGGGCAGCGCCGATCTGACACCGCAGGGCGTGGCCGAAATCCGAACGCTGGCGAAGACCTTCCGGCAGGTCTCAGCACAGATACCGGCGGATGTGCCATGGATTCTGCGGGTGGATGGACATGCCGACAAGCAGCCGATCCACACGGCGTTTCCAAGCAACTGGGAACTGTCCTCGGCGCGTGCGATCACGGTGGTGAAGCTGCTGATCGCGGAAGGGGTTGACCCGAAACATCTCGCGGCGACGGGTTTCGCGGATTATCAGCCGCTGACCAGCGGAACATCGGTGGCCGATTATGCCCGGAACCGCCGGATCGAGTTCCGGCTGACGGATCGCTGAAATCCCTGCCGGGTCCGGGGCTCTGTCCCCGACCCGGCAGGGACCACACCTCTGCACTCTGAATTGCCCCGGGTTTTGTGGAGACGGAACGACCCGAGAGGTAAGAAGGATTCATGAGCAACAAATCGAAGCGTTTTCCACCTGAGTTTCGTGACCGTGCAGCCCGCATG
>NZ_WOTB01000032.1 GCF_011516835.1 Acetobacter musti
CCAGCCTGTTCTGTCACGGCGACGAAGATCCGGTCGAAGACACCCGGGCGGTTCCACCGGATGAAGCGATTATATAAAGTCCTGTGCGGACCATACGCTTTCGGGGCATCTCTCCACTGAAGCCCGTTGCGGATCACGTAAACGATCCCGCTCAGAACACGACGGTCATCCACCCGTGCCACACCATGCGCCAGCGGAAAAAACGGCCTGATCAGATCCATCTGGCGTTCAGACAGCAAAAACACGTCACTCACAGCTTCACCTCCAGCGGTAAGCCTGTGAATCATGAAACACTGCTCAGTTCAATGAATTAACAAGTCCTGAGCCTGGTGGAATGGGCGCTGCAGTTACTAACTCCGATTTGTCTTCCAGGGTCTTGTTCCGAGGGTGACCAGCTCGTTGGCTTCCATTCCTTCAGGATTATGACTTGCCTTTTTAGCGATTTCTCTTTCCAGTTCGGTGGCATGCTCCCCGCCTTTCAGAATGTGGTCAGCGATGCGGATAATTTCTTCTTTTGTCAGAAGCTTCGGTGAACGCTTCCTGCATGAGGAACGCGATCGTGGGACTAATTGTGATCCTGTCGAATTTTCATAAAGGTTAAACTGACATTCTGGCCGAAGTGAACCCGGGCAGAATGTCGCTGAAACGAAACACAAGAAGACGAAGACGTTCCTGGCGTCAGGCCGCCGGTGTCGTCTCCTGGGGTGCAGCGTCGATTGCCACCGTCGCTTCCGTGGTGAGGACGCGAAAGACGAAGCTCTCCTGCAGATATAGCTCGACCGTATCTGCGGTGTGATTCAGATAGCCGATTGAAAAATCCTGCCCGATATCGAGCACCAGATCACCGCCGCGCATGGACACCACGAACGCGCCTTCGATGGCGGGGGCCCAGATGAGCTTTCCGTCAATCAGGCTCTCGATGTGCTTGCGGACGGGATATCCTTCATCATCACCACTGCTCACGGTCGTATAGGCCTGCGCGCCCAGCACAACAGAGTAAGGACCGTTCACGCCTGCGAGCCGGAGTTCGTTGAGTGCCTCGGTGATGACGCGGGGATAATCCCTGACGGATGCCGGAAACTTCAGATGGGCATTGGAGGTTGCTTCGCGGATGCCATGAATGCCTGCCGCGCTGTAACCGTCGAAGATCGCGCGATCTTCGGCAAACGCAATCTTCTTTGCTGCATCTTTCACCGGCTGCCAGTCCGAATCCTGGGAACCGCGATCTACAGCGTCGATCTCTTCACGTGATAACGTGAACGGAACACGTAATTCGACCAGCGGACGCACTTCACGCTGTATGGCCTGCACGCCGTCGTTCGGCGCCTGAATCGCGCTGCCGCGGCCGGTCCCGATCCCTGCGAGCGACAGCCCTTTCGGCTCGGAAGTATCAACGACACGCCGTCCGGCCAGGTGGCGCCGGAGAGTGCGTGCGGCTTCGTCCTCGATCTGCTCCCAGGCAGCGCTGGAAACCGGCGCGAGGTGACGATGGAGATTGTTCATATTTGTGGTTCCTCTTTCAGTGAGCCGATGCCCAGAGACGTAGCGTCAACCGGGTGAGCAGAGACACAGGTGTCGGAAGCCGGACTTCCGGCAGCATTTTCGCCAGACGATATCGAGGGCGTCAGGTCTGGCGCACCGTCGAGAAAATCGGCCGTCGGGATGAAGAAGAGCACGCCGGTGACGGCCGTGCTGACATCCAGAATCCTGTCGTAGTTACCCGGCGGTTTGCCCACGAACATGTTCTGGAGCATCTGTTCCGTGCGGGCGGGGGACCGAGCATAGCCTATGAAATAGGTCCCGAATTCACCCTTGCCGACCTGTCCGAAGGGCATGTTGTCACGCAGGATCTGAAGCTGCTCGCCGTTTTCCTCAATGTTCGTCAGAACATTATGCGCATAACTCTTCTTGGCGGAATCGCGCTGCTCGATATCGGAAAGCTTGTGCCGGCCGATGACGTCTTCCTGCGTCTCGACCGCCATGGCATTCCATTTTTTCAGGTCATGCAGGTATTTCTGAACGATGACATAGCTGCCGCCTGAGAAATCCGGGTCTTCCTCTCCGATAATTGTAGAGTCGATCGCCGCCTGGCCAGACGGGTTTTCCGTTCCGTCCACAAACCCAAGCAGATCTCGCTCATCAAAGTATTTGAAGCCATGGACTTCATCGATCACGGTCGCGGCACCTTCGAGACGGGAGACGATCGTGGCCGCGAGTTCGAAACACAGGTCCATTCGCGTGGCGCGGATATGGAAGAGAAGGTCTCCCGGCGTAGAGGGAGCATGATGCACGCCGTGAATTTCCCTGAACGGATGCAGATCTTTCGGGCGCGGCGTGCCGAAAAGCACATCCCAGGCCTTTGACCCGATTCCGGTCACGCAGCTCAGGCGACCATCGGGAATACGAAACCCGGTTCCCCGCACCAGCGAGGACATATCGCCCAGCAGGTCCCGGACCTGCGCCCCGATCGCGGTATCATCGCCGTCGTTCAGCGTCATGATCAGGAAGACGGCGGCCCGGGTCAGTCTGGCATCGACGGCCTGAAGTGTGGTCAATGGTCAAAAACTCCTCGTCATAGGGCTCGCTCGCGTTACGTATCCAGATTCTCTGATTACTCGTTCTGTCGCGTATTCAGTCCATATTAGACTATAATCATATCAGATCAAATTCGCCTGTTTATATAACCAGTACGCATAATGTTATAACGAGAAGGTCTTGGACGTTTGTGTCAGAATGATCTTATAATACTCCTCAAACGAACAGTGCGGGAATTTTGCTCGTTATCAGTCAGCTATTTGGTGCGCTCTTCTGACTGTCAATTCAGGTTCACTCTTTTCAAATAAAAGGCATCTTTCCTGATGTCGGGAAGATCCTGGAAGTTATGAATGCAGAATGCTCATGATATAGCGTTCCTTCTGGCACGGTTTCAGTTCGCCTTTACCGTTGGCGTTCATATTATCTTTCCAGCCTTTTCGATTGGTCTCGCCGCGTATCTGGCTGTTCCCGAAGCTCTGTGGCTGGCAACCGGGCGACAGGTTTTCCTCGATCTCTACCGATACTGGATCAGGGCGTTCTCCATCGTCTTCGGCATGGGAGTCGTGTCGGGTCTGATCATGGCCTGCGAATTCGGCACGAACTGGTCGGTGTTTTCACAGAAGGCAGGACCGATTACCAGCGTCCTGCTGTCCTGCGAGGTCATGACCGCTTTCTTTATGGAGGCCGGTTTTCTCGGCGTGATGCTGTTCGGCATGAACAAGGTCGGACGGGGTCTGCATTTCACCGCGACCTGCTGCGTCTCAGTCGGCACGCTGATATCCATGACCTGGATTCTGGCGTCCAATTCATGGATACAGACACCGCGCGGCTACCGGATCGACCCGGCCAGCGGACAGTTCCTGCCCGATGACTGGCTGGCCATCATCTTCAATCCGTCCTTTCCGTTCCGCCTCGTGCATATGGGACTGGCGGCCTTTTTGTCTGTTGCCTTTGCGGTTGGTGCGACAGGGGCATGGCACCTGCTGAAAGCGCGACGGCAGGGGAGGATTTCGAGCGAGCCTGTGCGTGTCATGTTCTCGATGGCCATGTGGATGGCGGCCATCGTCGCGCCGCTCCAGATCCTGACGGGCGATACCCACGGACTGAACACGCTGAAATATCAGCCCGCCAAGCTGGCTGCCATGGAAGGCGACCGGAACAGCGAAGGACACGCGCCTGAACTGCTGTTCGGCATTCCGAACATGAAGACCGAACACACGGATTATGCCATCGGAGTTCCGCTGCCAGGCTCACTGATCCTTACGCACAGCCTGGACGGCAAGGTGCCGGGCATGAAGGATTTCCCTCGTGACCAGCGGCCACCGTCTCAGGTGATCTTCTTCTCGTTCCGCATCGTGGTGGCTCTGGGTGTTCTCATGATGCTGGTCGGGCTCTGGTCGCTGTGGCATCGGCGGAACAGCACGCTCTTTACCAGCCCGGCCTTCCATGGCGTGGCGTTGTCCATGGCTCCCGCAGGTTTTCTGACCTTGCTGTGTGGCTGGGTGACCACCGAGGTCGGTCGCCAGCCCTGGACCGTCTACGGACTTCTGCGGACCTCACAGAGTGTTTCGCCGGTCGTACTGTCGAGCATGGTCGTGTCGATGACCGTGTTTGTCGTCGTCTACGTGGTCGTTTTCGGCTCGGGTCTGGGCATTCTTGTCCGGATGCTCGGTCGGGAACCTGAGGAAGGGGAGTGTGACGCCGATCCTTCACACGCGTCCGATATTCTGGCGACGCGCGCACACCTGGCCGTAGTCAATGCTTCTGCTGCGAAAAGAGCCTGAGAAATGATGGACTTTGCACACTGGCTGCCGATCATCTGGGCCGTCATCCTGATCGCCGCAATCTCGATCTATGTCGTTCTCGACGGGTTCGATCTCGGAATTGGCATGCTGTTCATGCTCGAACGGGACGAGACACGACGCAACGTCATGATCAGCACGATCGCGCCGGTCCGGGATGGCAACGAGACATGGATGGTTCTGGGCATTACCGTATGGCCCTGGGCCGTACCGCCGGCACTGACCCTGTGGGATGTGTCGCCGCCGCCATCCAGCCAGCTCTTCCAGCTTGTCGGAACCGTCATCCTTCTGCCCATCATCCTGACCTACACGATTTACTCCTATCGCGTCTTTCGCGGGAAAGTGTCCGAAGCCGATGGCTGTCATTGAAGTTGTAAGGGGTGACGGGTTACGGGCGTCCCGTCACCTGAGCATCCGGCTGGCGTGGCTTGCCGCAATTTGGATTGTCAGTACCGCCGCATTCTTTGTCGCAGCCTCGTTACTCCATCTTCTGGTGCCCAAATGAAAAATGCATCTCTCCTGATGGCCGAAAGAGCCGGCACAATGTCTGAAAGCTCCATGATTTTCGAATTCGAGCGCGATTTCGCCGGTTCGCTGCGTTGCATCCCCATGATCGCGCGACAGAAGCTCGATATTGTCGGAATCAAGATGACGCTCCGTCAGTGGAGCCGCCTGTCGCGCGAGGAACGGGGCAGGCTGGTAGAGATGCCGTGCGATACGTCTGCGGGACAGGAAGCATACCGCGCCCTTGTTCTGGATCTGATTGCCGCCCGGGCAGATGAACCTGTTCGCTTTCTGCCTCCCCAGACGCTGGCAGACTGGCGCGAGGAGGATTGTATGCCTGAAGCTGTTTCGATTCAGGCGCGGGCGGATGGTGTTCCGGTTCCAGCGCCGGAGCAATGGGCCAGGCTGAGTCCACTCGAGCGCTTCGCGTTGATCAAACTAGCAAGGTCGAAGCATGAGAACGAAAATTTCGTACCTGCATTGAAAGAATTTGGCATCCTCCAGGGGGAGCGTTGACATCATGAGCAAAGAAAAAGAATCTGAATTCAAGCCCTACCATCATCCGGCCGGAGGATGGGGCGCCGCGAACGCGACAGCCAGGGTCCTCATGGAACAGAGCGTCCTGGTCAAGGGATCACGCGGTCTGCTTGCGATGAACCAGCCCGGTGGCTTCAAGTGCCCGAGTTGTGCCTTTCCCGATCCCGATCATCGCAAGACACTCGAATTCTGCGAAAACGGCGCCAAGGCGCTGGCGCATGAGGTGACCAAAGCGCGCGTCACGCGGGAATTTTTCGCCCGGCATACCGTCACGGAACTGATGGAGCGCAGCGATTACTGGCTGGAGATGCAGGGGCGCCTGACCGAGCCCATGCGCTATGATGCGGCAACCGACAAATACGTTCCGGTCGCATGGGACGATGCGTTCGCGCTGATCGGCAAGCACCTCCAGGCGCTCGAAAGCCCGCATCAGGCGGAGTTTTATACGTCTGGCAGAACTGCAAACGAAACAGCGTTCCTCTATTCCATCTTCGTACGCGAATTCGGCACCAATAACTTCCCCGACTGTTCGAACATGTGTCATGAACCGACGTCGCGGGGGCTCCCGCCGTCCATCGGGATTGGCAAGGGCACGATTGTCATGGCCGATTTCGAGCATGCCGAGGCAATCTTCGTTATCGGACAGAATACGGGCACCAATTCCCCGCGCATGATGACGAACCTCGTGGAGGCGCGCAAACGCGGTATCCCGATCGTGCTGATCAACCCGATGCCCGAACGTGCGCTGATCCGCTTCACCGAGCCGCAGGACATCCTGCAGATGGGGACGTTCGGTTCAACCGCGATTTCCAGCGAATTCGTGCATGTCCGGATCGGCGGCGATCTGGCCATTTTCAAAGGCATGATGCGTGCGCTGTTCGAAGCCGAAGAGCGTGGCGAGAAGGTTCTGGATCAGGACTTTATCGCGGAACACACGGCGGGGCTGGAGGCTTTGCGCGCGGATGTCATGTCCGTCTCCTGGGCGGATATCACCCGGATATCCGGAGTGTCTGAAGAACAGATCCGTCGGATTGCCGGAATTTACGCAAAATCGAACGCTACGATCATCTGCTACGGGATGGGGCTGACGCAGCATCAGGAAGGTTCTCACCTTGTTCAGCAGGTGGCGAGTCTGCTGCTCCTTAAAGGGAATTTTGGGAAAAAGGGTGCAGGTATCGCGCCGATCCGGGGACATTCCAACGTGCAGGGCGACCGCACGGTCGGCATCGATGAGAAGCCGACACAAGCGTATCTCGACCGCGTACGCGATGTTTTTGGCTTCGAACCGCCGCGTGAGCACGGTCATCATGTCGTTGAAGCGGTTGCGGCCATGGAAGAAGGCACCGCGAAGGTGTTTTTTGGCATGGGCGGCAATTTCGCCCGCGCCATCCCTGATACCGAGCGCTCCTATGCGGCGATGGGACGGCTGAATCTGACAGTCAACGTCACAACCAAGCTCAATCGTGGCCATCTGGTTCACGGCAAGGATGCACTGATCCTGCCGGTCGTGTCCCGCTCCGAGATCATCCGGACATCCAGAGGTGAGCAGTTCGTCACCATCGAGGATGCGATGTCGAACGTGACCCCGTCGCGCGGTGTGTTCGAACCGGTCAGCCCGGATGTGAGACCGGAAACGGAGATCATCTGCCGCGTGGCAATGGCAACGCTGCCTCATTCGAAGACATCATGGGCGGATTATATCGAGGATTATACACTGATCCGTGACAGGATCGCGGAGGTCTATCCCGAGATTTACACTGATTTTTCGGAGAAGATGAAAGATCCTCACGGTTTTCATCTCGATATTCCGCCGCGCCGACGCGTATGGAAAACGCCAAACGGCAAGGCGAACTTCATTGTCATGCCGGGGCTTGAGGTCAATGACGTGATCGAGGATCCGGCGATGCTGCGTCTGGCGACGATCCGCTCGCATGATCAGTACAACACCACGATCTACAGCAACAGCGACCGGTATCGTGGTGTGTACAACAACCGCCTCGTCATTTTCATGAACAGGGAGGATCGTGAAGATCGGGGACTGGAGAACGGAGCGGTCATCGGTCTGGAAACCTATAGCGAGGACGGACGCCGTCGGTACGTTGATGGGCTGACGATTCTTGACTACCCCATGCCGCGTGGCGCCATCGCGGGATATTACCCGGAACTCAATCCGCTCCTGCCGCTTGATTTTTATGACGAGGTCAGCGGCACGCCGGCCGCCAAGGCTATTCCGGTCAAAGTGGTGCCGAGTATCGCGTCGGCCGCGCCAATCCGGATCGCCGGCTGAGTGTGTCCCATTCAATGCGGCATCATCCATCTTCGGGTGATGCCGCGAGTGGAAAGCGAAGACCCAAATCATGAATGCGGAATTTTTGCCGGGCGTCAGGCCCACAAAAGACCGGCTCCATCGACCGCTCAGGGATCTGCGAATTTCCGTGATGGACCGGTGCAACTTTCGTTGCCTTATTGCATGCCGGATTCGATCTATCATGAAGGTTTCAGCTTCCTGACGCCTGATGAGCGGCTGAATTTTGACGAAATCGAACGGGTGGCACGTGCGACTGCGGAGCTGGGCGTGACCAGGCTCCGCCTGACAGGCGGAGAGCCGTTGCTTCGTCCGAATCTGTCGGAGCTGGTGGAACGGCTCGTACGGATTCCGGGGATCGAAGATATCGCGCTCACAACCAGCGGGATGCTGCTGGAGCGTCAGGCAGCGGCACTCCACGCAGCGGGCCTGCACCGTGTGACCGTAAGCCTCGATAGCCTGGACCCGGCTGTGTTCGCGCGCATGAGCGGCGGACGCGGTGATCTGCGGACCGTGCTGGATGGCATCGGAGCAGCCCGTGCGCTCGGATTTCCGCGTGGGGTCAAAGTCAACACGGTCGTTCAGCGTGACGTGAACGATGCAGGTGTACCGGAACTCCTTGCACACTTCCGGCATACGGACGTGATTGTACGCCTGATAGAATATATGGATGTCGGCAATCGCAACGGCTGGGAACGTAGCGATGTCGTAACCTCGCGCGAGATGATGACGCGGATCAATGCGCTCTGGCCTCTCGATCCGGTGTCACCCGCTTATCGTGGCGAAGTCGCCACCCGTTACCGATATGCCGATGGCGGTGGGGAGATTGGGTTCATCTCCTCGGTCAGTGCGCCGTTTTGCGGAAATTGCTCGCGGGCGCGGCTTTCTTCGGATGGTCAGTTTTTTACCTGTCTCTTCGCCACGAAAGGCACCGATCTGCGGGCAGTCCTGCGTGATGCCGGTCATGCAGGCGAGGATGAGCCGCTCCGGCAGACGCTGGCGAACATCTGGCATCGTCGCACCGACCGGTACAGCGAAGAGCGTCAGGAACGGCGATCACGGGCTGAAGCTGTTCATGAGGACAAGGCGGGGAAGAAAATTGAAATGCACTATATCGGAGGATGATGCGATGAACGGAGAAACAGCCGTCCTGACCCATGAGATGGTGATCCGCGAGGTACGTCTTGCCGCCAAGCGCGAAGGAAAGCACGATTTCGGCAATACGATGCCTGTGGCTGCGGTGTTATGAGATCCCTCTGCGGACTTGTCCTCGCAGGCGGTGTCAGCCGCCGCATGGGACAGGACAAGGCAGCGCTTGCCTATGAGGGCCGGCCGCAACTCGACCGTGCGTTCAGCCTGCTTGCGCCGCGCGTCAGCCGCTGTTTCGTATCCTTGCGGGAAGATCAGAAAACCGATGCCTTGAGATGCGTCTATCCCGGAATTACCGACAGGTTTCAGAAAATCGGACCCGCCGCAGGTTTGCTCGCCGCCCATGAGGAATACCCCGATGTCGCATGGCTGGTGCTGGCATGCGACCTGCCGTTTCTGGACGCGCCAACGCTCGATGCGCTGATTCAGGGCCGTCGGGATGGATATACGGCTGTTGCATTCCGAAGCGAACATGACGGGTTGCCGGAACCGTTCTGCGCCATCTGGGAGCCTGAAGCTCTGGAAATATTATCTCGTCAGGTAGTGGCAGGCAGGGTCGGGCCGCGCCAGGCGCTCATCAGCAGTGTCACGTATCTTTTGCCTTCATGTACCCCTGGCGCACTCGACAATATCAATACACCCGGGGAGCGGCAGCAGGCTGAAATCAGGCTTGCCCGCTGTCAGGAACAGACATGCCAAGGATAGAACCCGAATATTTCGCACAGCCGGGCGAGCAGGCAGGCCGTCGCGCCGAAACGAGAGAAACGTCCGTCACCACGGCGGTGGCATTTTATGAGGAGCTTCGCGTGGCATACGGTTTTGCGCTTCCTGCCGGGCAGATGCGTGTGGCCGTGAATGCGGTATTTTGTCCCTGGACCCGGAGCCTGAAAGAAGGCGACCATGTGGTGTTCATTCCACCGGTGAGCGGCGGATGAACCGCTTTCTGATTGCCGACACGTCCGTCGATATCGGCACCCTTCGGGAAACGCTTCTGAAGCCCGAAGCTGGTGGCTTCTGCACTTTCGAGGAATGGGTGCGGCAGACGAACGACGGGAGGCTCGTTTCAGCCATCGGATATGAGGCGTTTGCTCCTTTGGTCACGTCCGAAGGACAGGTCATTCTCGACGAGGTGCGAGAACGCTTCGATATCGCAGAGACCTGCGCGATGCACAGGACGGGCTACCTGCCCGTCGGCGATCTCGCTGTATGGATCGGTGTTGCCGCACCTCATCGCTGTGCCGCTTGCAAGGTCTGTCGTTACATGATCGATGAGATCAGGCGCCGTGTGCCGGTCTGGAAACGCGAGCATTATGTCGATGGGCAGATTGAATGGGAGTCTGTCATCATGTCGGTTGATGTGACCGGCCAGCCGGGTCCGTTCAAAACGGGCGGCGGCCACGCTCCATGATTCCCTTGTTTCATGCAAGGAAAGTGACGAGCCTCGATCGTCCGGAGGAAGAGGTCGATCTGAACATCGCCGACGAGGTGCCGGTCAAACTCGTCTTTAACGGAATATTTCCCTACGGCGTGATGATGCTGACGCCGGATCATCTGACGGATTTCGTGTTTGGCTACTGTCTGACGGAACGCATCATCGAGGCGTCCCGGCAGATACGGTCGGTCGTGGTGTCGGAAGGCGAGGATGGTCCGATGCTTGATGTCATGATTTCGGGCGACTGCCTCTCGACCCTGTTACGGCGCAGGCCCCGTGCCCAGACCGGGCATTCGAGCTGCGGCATCTGTGGCAGCGACGATGTGCCATCTGTGGATGTGACCGGCCAGTCACCTTTTCCGCTCAATCCCACGATTGCATCGGCTGCGATCCGCCGTGCGCTTCAGGATCTCGATCGCTGGCAGGACCTGAATGCTGCGACACGCATGGTCCACGGAGCAGCCTGGGCGAACAGGGAAGGCGAGATTCTTCTGATCCGGGAGGATATCGGCCGCCACAATGCCCTCGACAAGCTGATCGGTGCCCGCATGCGTAACGACACACTTTCGGAAGATGGAATCTGTCTGCTGACCAGCCGCTATTCGTATGAAATGGCGCTCAAGACAGTGTGTGCGGGCATGATCACCGTAGTCGCAGTGTCGGCGCCGACAGAGCGCGCTTTCCGGCTGGCCGAGCGGATGAACCAGACGCTGATCGCGATCGCGCGGCACGACAGGCAGTTCGTCTTCTGCGGCGCCGCGCGCCTGACGGAGTGATGATCGCAGCAGGCGGGGAAATCTGTTGTGGCGTGGCTGGCTCCAGGTGCCTGCCATCCCTTCATCCGGTCATCGCATCACGACGGAGGTGGAGCGCGCATTGCAAGCATCGTCGAGAACGTATTCGTGTCCGAAAACGTGATGACACCGATGGCGCCGGACCCGCCGATCCATCATTGGAGAAGAGTTTGATATGTTCCTGAAGCAGCTGCAGTATCTGCGTGAAATTGAACGCTATAAAAGCTTCTCGAAAGCGGCCAGTGCGTGCGGCGTGTCGCAGCCCGCCTTATCGCGCGCCATCCGTCAGCTCGAGGATGAGCTGGGCATTGTCATCATCGACCGCAAGAAAAAGGTCTTCGGCGTTACGAATGAGGGCGCGCGTGTCCTGAAATGGGCACACGATATCCTCAAAGGCATCAGCGAACTGCGCAATGAGGTCTCGGTCACCAGGCAGGCGATCGCCGGACACGTAAAGATCGGTGTCATCCCGACTGCCGTGCATATCGTTCCGCTGCTGCTGGAGGCCGTGCAGGCGCGGTGTGGCGACTTCGCGAGTGAGGTGAGTGTTCTTCCTAACGGAACACTCATCGATAAGCTGGTCAGCAAGGAACTTGATATCGGAATTATGTATTACGACCAGTGCCCGCAGGCGAAAGCCTTCGAGGTTCGCACCCTCTATGCCGAACAGCAGGTGCTGGCGGCGTCCCGCACGTTTCAGCTGCCTGAAGGAGAAGACATCAGCTGGGACGCCGCATCCAGATTACCGCTTGCGCTTCTCACCAGGGAAATGCGCTGTCGTCAACTGGTCGATGTCGGATTTCAGACCGCCGGGGCTGAACCGACGATACGTCGTGAAACGAATTCACTGGAGTTGATTCACGCTGAAGTCATGGAGGGAAAGGTCGCAACTATTCTGCCGATCCTGTCTTTTCCGCTGCGCGTGCCGCCTCCGGGGAGGCTCAGGATGCTCCGGTTACCGGGCTTTTCTCCAGGCGCTGTAGGCATCGTGCGTCTGAGCGAACAGATCACCTCTGAATTTGCGTCGGACGTCTGGGAAATTGCCCTGAATACAAACTTTCAGGACAATATAGACTCATTGTGCAGGCCAAGGCCTGTACCGCCTCCCGCCTAGGCTCAGGACCTGTTAATTTATTGAACTGATCTGGCTGTTGTGATTCACCGTTTTCCCGATAGAGGTAAGTCTGTGAGTGACATATTTTTTCTGTCCGGACGCCAGATGGAGCGGATCAGGCCGTTTTTTCCGCTGGCACATGGGGTTCCGCGTGTGGATGACCGTCGTGTTCTGAGCGGGATCGTTTATGTGATCCGCAACGGGCTTCAGTGGAAAGATGCCCCGAAAGCGTATGGTCCGCACAGGACTTTGTATAATCGCCTCATCCGGTGGAGCCGCCTCGGTGTCTTTGACCGGATCTTTGTCGCGCTGACAGAACAGGCTGGCCGTTCGAAGCGCCTGATGATCGACGCGACACATCTCAAAGCACACAGAACGGTAGCCTCCCTGCTTACAAAGGGGCTTTTCCCCGCCATACCGGACGGACAAAAGGCGGGCTGAACTCAAAGCTGCATGCCATGTGTGATGGACAGGGACGCCCTGTCCGGCTGCATCTGACAGCGGGTCAGGTGACTTCAAAGGCGCAGACGTGCTGCTGGCAGATCTCCCCGACGAGACAGAGGAAGTCATCGGTGACCGGGGATACGACAGCAATAAAATCAGGGAGTCTCTCGCGGACCGGAATATCACCGTCTGCATTCCGCCGAGGAAGAACCGGAAATCAAAGCCGCCTTACGACTGGCATCTCTGTAAAAAGCGCCACCTCATCGAAAACATGTTCGCAAAGCCGAAAGACTGGCGACGCATCGCGACCCGATACGATCGCTGCGCCCATACATTCATGTCCGCAATCCATATCGCCGCAACCTGCATCTTCTGGCTTAAAGAATGAGTCCTGAGCCCAGGTCCTTCATGACCCATTCAGCAAGAAATTCTTGATTCTGCCTGTTCCGCCGCATCCCTGCCGGCAATGTATCCGAACGTCATCGCTGGTCCAAGATTGATCCCGCCTGACGGATAGTATCCTCCCATGACACTGGCCTGATCAGATCCCGCCACCCACAGGCCAGGCACTGGCTGGCCCTTGCGATCCAGGACACGGGCCTGCGCGTCAGCGCGGATACCCGCAAATGTGCCAAAGCTGCCGGGCACAATCCTGATGGCCAGATAAGGTCCTTTTTCTATTGGCATCACGCAGGGATTTGGTTTCTGAGAAGAATCGCCTCCGGACCGGTTGAACGGGGTGGAACCGCGGCCGAATTCAGGGTCCTGGCCCCGATCCGCAAAATGATTGTAGGAACGAATGGTTTTCTCAAGTCCTTCCGGAGATATACCACATTTCCCGGCCAGCTCCCGGATCGTTCTGCCTTCTGTAATGTAGCAGGAACGGATGTACGGACGCAGGGGGAATGGTGCAGGGCGTGAATACCCAAGCCCCCAGCGGCGCTGAAAGGCGCGCGTACAGATAAGCCACGATACCGGCTGTTCTCCCGGTTCCAGGCTGCGAAAGAGGTTCGTCACATAATCATAGTAGCCATCGGCTTCGTTCCCAAACCGGCGACCATTGGCTCTTACCGCAATGATCCCCGGCTTGGCCCGTTCGATGATGTGAGGATAATGACCCACCGTTCCATCTCTGAAGGGTACCAGGGACACAGGGCACCACGCGGCTGGTGAGGCTACCGCTGTGTCAATATCTGCACCGGCAGCTTCGGCCAGTGAAAGACCGTCGCCGGATGTGCCGGGAGCGGCAACTGTCCAGTGTTCCTGCCCGGTGGGTGTATTTGGAAACAGAGCTTTGCGGCGTGCAACATCATGTGGAAAGCCACCCGTGGCCAGGACGACACCGACGCGTGTTCTGACTGTCAGTTCACCATTTTTCGATTTCAGGATGGCGCCTGTAATGGCTCCGTCCCTGGTAAGAAGTCTTTTCGCCGGGCTGGATGCCATGAAACGAACTCCGGCTTTGTCTGCCGAAAGCATCAGTCTTGCGACAAGAGCATTTCCGTTGACGAGATGAGTGCCGCGACCATAGCGGAGCAGATCAGAGAAATGGCGGCCAAGGCGGCCGGTCACATGCAACAGCGCACGAACGGAACGCTGTGCATTCAGAAAGGCACGCAGATCCGGTCCTGCCTGTATGCCCATACCATAAAGTGTTGTTTCCCGCATCGGACGCCGGAGCAACGGCCAGAGATTACCCAGCTTTCTTCCATCGACCGGTGCGGCAACAACAGACCGCGAACCCGTACCGGCACCAGGTATGTTGCCATGGATATCGCAGATCCAGGTGCCGGAGGAAAACCGGACATCCGGATCTTCCTCCAGAAAGTCGATCATTTCCGGACCGGCTTCCAGAAGAGCCTTTACCCGTTCTGCATCGAACTTTTCTCCGAGCTCATGCCGAAGATAGGTTTCAGGGGCATCGGTATTTTCATCGTTTCCGTCCAGACGGGCATATTTTGTACAGGGAACCCACATCCAGCCGCCGGACCAGGCTGTCGATCCGCCAAAGACAGGCTCCTTCTCAGCGACGATCACATTCAGGCCACGACGTGCTGCCGAGAGTGCCGCACAGAGTCCTGCCGCCCCTGACCCGACAACCAGAAGATCACAGTTTTCAGTATGAGGCATCGGAAACTCTTTTATACAGATTGGCTGGATGGAATATGAACGGTCTTTCCCGTCCGTGCGGATTCTGCGATGGCGAGCGTGGCGCGCAGTGTGCTAAGTCCTTCCTGCGCATCAACGACGGGGACGGCTTCTCCGCGGCTGACGGCGCAGAGATTGCGCAGCTGGGCGATATAAGGACTTTCCTTTCTGTATCCGGTTGTTTCCCGTGTCAGAGGCTCATACCAGTCCGGTTTGCCGCGATACGACCAGAAATCGAGTGACGGCAATGCAAGTGATCCCTCAGTTCCGCTGATGACCATCGTTGTGACTGGCGCGGCAGGCGCGGGATAGGAATCAATTTCACCAGCCTGGAGATCCCAGCTCCAGGGAGAGCTGGCACAATCACTGAGGGAAATGGTGACCAGGGCTTCGTTATCAAGCCGAAGAAGAATTGCCGCCGTATCCTCGACTTCAAAACCGCGTATCCGGTTGCTGGTCACGGCATGAACAGAGCTGATTTCCCCACAAAGATGCCGGATTACGTCGATTTCATGGATCAGGTTGATCAGGACCGGACCGCCTCCCGGCTCCCGCCTCCAGTTCGCCGTGAAATAATCATCAGGTTTGTGAAACAATGCCATGAGTGAAACCGAAACAAGCTGTCCAGGAGCGCCTCTGCTGATGATTTCATGCGCGGTGCGGATAATGGGATTGTGCCGCCTGTGATGACCGATGAGTACGGGCACTCCGGCTTTCTCCGAGGCTGTCACGATTTCAGTGGCATCTTCGATGGTGCTGGCAATCGGTTTTTCAACCAGAGGAACAATGCGCTCCTCAATCAGACGCAAGGCAAGAGCGCGATGCGTCTGATTGGGGGTCGCAACAATGGCCGCATCCGGCTTCTCATGAGCCAGAGCCGTATCCAGATCTGCAAACCAAGGCACGCCGGCAGCTTCGGCCCACTCCCTACCCGCCGAAGCAGGTTCGACGATGCCCGACAACGTGCAGAATGTACACTCCTGCATTTCACGGAAATGCAGGCGGCCGATCGCACCGGCGCCAGCCAGCAGAATACGGGCCGGTGACTGCGCGCTCATCCTGCAGGCTCTTTATTCAGAAAAGATGCTGTTGCACTGAAAGCATCTTTCGCCCATCCGGCCGCACCCCGGGCAGCATATCCTTCTCTATTGGGAATTTCGACGCTGATGCGAATATCGGGAGGAAGTGCCTCCATGATTGCATGCAGATCAATGCCACCCTGACCTGGCAGCAGGCGGGCCTGCCGCGCCGTATAGATAAGCTCTTCCTGTGTGGGTGGAATGCCTGCGGGCGCGTCGCATATCTGAAAACAGGCCAGTCGCTCCGACGGGATGGCCCGCAGATCGTCAGGAGTTGTGGAGGAACGCGCGACATGGAGCGCATCAATGATTATTTTTCCATTGTTTGCACCGGATTTTTCAATGACAGAGAGAGCTGTTTTTGCATCCTTCACGCTTGTCCAGGGCATGAATTCAAGAGCCGGACAGATACCCCTGGGACGACTGGCTTCACATAAAGCATTGAAGGAAGCAGTCAGACGAGAAAGATCAGGATCATCGCCCGCGACGAGAAATGCTGAAACAGACAGTTCGGCACACAGATCGAGAAACGGCTCGACTGATCGGACCGTAAAACCTTCGTTGATTCGGACAATTTCCATGTCTGCCAGAATAACGCCTTCAGCAGCCGCGCGATGTTTTACACTTTGCCTCAGACTCTGATCCTGCAGAAGCTGCGGGATGTTGTCACCCCCGGCGGCTGGCAGAGCGCGCAGACTGACACCGGTATAACCACACTCTTTTGCCACGGTAATCATGTCGCAGGGCGGCATGGGAGCGGTTGTCAGCCAGGAGAGAAAGATTTGTCTCGTCATTTCCGTTTGTTCTTTTTCTTACAGGAAAAAACTAGTCAGGCGGAGACATTCTCCGTGACCGGCTGGCCGTGTTCAGTCTGTTCAGGACTGCGGACGATCGTCTGCGCAGCCGGGGATCTTCCTGCAAGATGGGCAGCAATCCGCCAGGCCATGACGAGAGCCGGTCCGAGCGTGGTGCCAGGGCCTGGATAAGTGCCCCGGAACAGTGACGTCAGATCGTTGCCGCAGGCATAAAGTCCTTCGACAGGCACACCATTTTTATCAGTGACCTGTCCGTTGATGTCTCCCGTGAGTCCGGCGCTTGTCGCCAGATCCGCTGGCCGGACCGCCATGGCGTAATAAGGACCTTCGCCAACAGGACGCATGCATGGATTGGGTTCATAGCGGGCATCACCGTTGAAACGATTGACCGTTGTGGAGCCACGGCCAAAATCTGTGTCTTCTCCTGATCGGGCCAGTGCATTGTAGCGGGCGACAGTCTGTTCCAGCCTCGAAGGGTTGACGCCGATCTTTTCGGCCAGTGCTCCGATGGAGGATGCCTCAATGAGATAGCCTGAACGGATGAAACGCCGAACGCTGCGTGTTCCCGCCCAGACCATGCCAAGTCCATACTCGCGCAGAAAGGCCCGGTCGCAGATCAGCCAGGCTGTTTTGTGCTTGTGTTCAATCATGCCTGTACAGAAATCATGGTATGAATTCGCCTCATTTGCGAAACGTTTTCCATCCTGACTGACAGCCAGGAGACCAGGTTTTGCACGATCAAGTATGATGTGAGGCCATACCAGCTCCGTACCGTTCCTGAGGCGTCTTGTGGAGCAGGGCATCCACAGGGCAGGACTGTCCACGCCATCGGAGAACCCCGCTCCGGCACGCAGACCAGCTTCAACACCGTCTCCGCTGTTGCTGGCCGGCGCCAGGGAAATCATATCGGGAAAAGGAAAAACCTTCCTGCGCAGAGACGTATTTGTCGCGATACCGCCGGTAGCCAGAACCACAGCTCTGTGCGCAGTGATCGTTCTCTCCCCTTCCGGTGTTGAAAAACGGGCACCGGTCACCTTTCCGTCCGTCACGATCAGATCGTCCAGTGACCAGTTATATAAAACCGGAACGTTGTTCCTGCGCAGACTCAGAAGCAGTCGTCCGACAAGAGCATTGCCCATGACCAACCTGGTGCCGCGAGGCCAGGATACTCTGTCTTTTGCCAGCTGCAGAAAGAGAGAGAGAGTCTGACGAAAATTCCTGATTGAGGAAAACGGTTTCAGAAGAGCGTCAAGCTCGTTTCGGCCGACCATCATCCCGCCCGGGGCCAGAAATTCGCGGCGAGGCGGACGGACACGGGAAAAATCCTTTCCCAGTTTTCGTCCATCGAACGGAAGAGGCGCCAGGGCCCGCCCACCCCAGGCCGCGCCAGGGCCATCACGATAATCAGGATGGGCCGATGCTGCGGCAAACCTGACATCCGTATGATTATGCAATTCGGCAATCGCGGCTGGTGCGGCTTCAAGAAAGGCGTCCCTGAGGGCGTCGCCGCCCCGTTCACCTACAACCGACTGCAGAAACCGTCTGGCATCGTCGGGACTGTCCTGAGGGCCCACTTCCCGGGAAAGATCAGTGCCCGGGGCCCAGACCGTACCACCGGATGTTGCCGTAATTCCTCCGGCCATATCCGTCTTTTCGCAGAGAATAACATCCATATTCCGGCGTTTTGCGAAAAGAGCAGCACTCATTCCTCCCGCTCCGGCACCGATCACGAGGATGTCCGTTGCCATATCGGAGGACACAGGAGACGACGAATGAACAGAATGGAGCATTGTAAGACCTTTTTTGTTTTTGTTGGTGAGGCCACCTGATCCACAGTTTTCTGATATTTTAAGTGTTACACAGTTATGTTTTTTGCCCCGTTATCGCGTGGGACGATCTGCATGTCCCCGAGCTCACGTGCAGCTTCGACGAGAAGCTGTCCAAGTTCGAGTGCCCGTGATTCCGGCAGCCGCAGCGTCGGGCCGGCAATGCTCAGCGTTCCAAGGGTTTCCTGAGTGTGGCCCGACCGGACAACGCAGGCGATGGCTGTCATCCACGGGGCGAATGTTGCCACGGTCAGGCTGAATCCTCTCTGACGCGTTGCCTTCAGAACAGAGAGAAGAGCTTTGCTGCTGCGCGGCGCATTCGGCCCGAATTCATCGGGAGACCCGTACCCCTGCTCCTCAGCGAGTCTGACCGCGATGGCATCCGGCATGGTCGCAAGCCAGGCCAGACCTGTTGCCGTCGATGGCAGATGAGCCGCCTGACCCATGTCAGGGTCATATTTCAGGCCCGAACGACTGCCCTGCGCCCGGGCGATCCAAGAAAGACTGCCTCCATCCGGAACCGCGAGACGCACAAGTTCTCCGCTTTCTGTGGCCAGCCGGTCCAGGACAGGCTGGGCGAAATCGGTGATTCCGCAGGAAGCCAGAAATCTGAAAGCGACTGATACCGGCTTCATTGTCAGCCGATAGCGTCCACCGGAACCGCCTTCCTGCTGGATATAACCCAGAGCCTGCAGATCCGATGTCAGCCGATGGCTGGCGCTTAATGGAATCGAGAGCATGGTGCTGATGGATGAAATCGGAAGACCAGACCCGTGGTGTGACAGCAATTCGATGATCGCCAGGGTTCTTTCCATGATTCCCGACGGTACGGCGCTCACCTCATCTGTTTCCGCTACGGAGGGGCGGGATGCCGGTTTTCGGGAATGGCTCTTCGAATTCATCTTTTTTCTTCATGTGACAGGATAAATCATCTGCCCCCGTTGATAGTGGAAAACTTTTCCAATATCAATTCCAATATTGGAAAAGTTTTCCGATTCCGGTAAGGGCAGCTTTATCACTGCCGGTCAGGGCTGTGATCCGACAAAACGATCCAAAAACAAGAACGTCATATGAGGCGTCAGATGACCATCAGTGTTGTAAGAGAAATCCTCCCTCCAAGTACGGATGGAGAGTGCACCGTCGCTCTTTCCCGGAAAACGTATTCCTCCGTATCCGGCAGAACAGTTCTGCCGGAAACATCCGCCTGATGAGAAGGGTTTTCGCATGTCCTTCCTTATCTCATGGCGGTCTCTGCTGTCCGCTGCTCTCTTCTTCTGTGCGGCTGGCATAATACCCCGTGCCGAAGCAGCTCCCGTTTCCTCTGTCAGCCGGCATGCCGGACCGGCGGTATCTCCGTCTGTGCTTTCCAGGAAAAAGACGATGCGGCATCGGCACGTTGTCGCCGCATCCAGGTCTGTTGCTCCGGCATCCGCTGCAGGATCAGCTGCAGCCTCTGAACCGCTCCAGCTGGCGGCGTCATCCGGCAATGCAAAACCAGGGTCATTCTGGAATGAAATGCACGTACTGACCCAGGACAATGCAGCTTCCTCGTCCCAGCAACGGGAACGGGTTGGTGTCAATGCCTCGGCTATGGGTTCCGCGTGGCCGGAAGTCCGCGTCGTACCGGAACTTGACCGGTTGCTCGGTTCACTTGGCGGATGGCGTCAGCGCCTCTCCGATTATGGTTTCGATTTCACTCTGACCTACATGGCCGAGGGCATGTCGAATGCTGTCGGAGGCCGGCGGCAGGGGTTCGATTATTCGCATCAGGTGGTCATGGGCACCGACTTCGATCTTGAAAAAATGTTCGGCCTGAAGGGACTTTCGTTCCACATGCTTGGCGTCCAGCGAGCAGGGCGCAGCGTGGCGACAGATTATCTTGAGAAAACAGGACTTATCCAGCCTCAGCAGGATTACGGGGCCGGTGGCAATGTTCTTTACAAGCTGGTCTACATGTATTTTGAAGAAAGTCTTCTGAACAAAAAGCTTGTAGTCGATGTCGGGCGTATGCCGGCCAATATCAAGTTTGGCACATCCTATTTCGGCTGTTACGCGCTTAACAGCATCATCTGTGCACACCCGACCGCAATATCCGTGTCATCCAAGTGGCGCTCCTGGCCTTTTTCACAGTGGGGCGCCATGGCCCGGTTTAATCCAGGATATCATCTGTATGCGCAGGCCGGTGTTTTCGAGGCTTCAGCAACTGAAGGCGGCCAGGCCGGCTTTAATTTTTCTTTCGCCCCCCTTGGCTACGTCATTCCTGTTGAGCTCGGCTGGGAACCAGCTCTCGGAAAGGACAAACTGACCGGCCATTATAAAATAGGTGGTTATTTCGATACGTCCGATCATCCGGATCCATTTACCGCGATCGACGGATCACCCATCCTGATTTCTCACAAACCGGCCCGGATCGAACATCAGCGCGGAGCGTGGTATGTGGGAGCGGATCAGATGGTGTGGCGCTTTGGTCCGGCGAAGGATCAGGGCCTGATTCTTTTCGGCCTCGCAGGCTGGAATGAGGGCTCTTCTCTTGCCGGCCAGACCCAGTATACGGCAGGCATCATCTCGCAGGGTATGTTCCCCTCCCGCATAACGGACGCTGTGTCACTTTTCTGGACATGGCAGTCCGTCAACCGGAAGATCACCCGCCTGCAGGAACTGGAGTATGATCTCGGATATCCGCTAAAAAACGGTGTTACCTTGCCGCAGTCGAATTTTCAGGTTCTTGAACTGACCTATACTGCATTTCTTACCCGCGGCCTGAAACTTCTTCCGGATCTTCAATATATCGTTCATCCTGATGCGACCCGGTCCTATCCCAATGCTCTTGAGGCAGGCTTCCGTCTTCTGGCGCAGTTCTGAAGGAGCGTCAGGCTCCCCGTTGCTGATGCTGCAGGGCATTACCGAGCGCGGCTGCCGCTTCCGTTACTGCGGGCACAATAGTACGTCGCAGCACGCGGAGCGGCGTACGAGTGGCCTGGGTGCTGATATTCAGCGCAGCCACGACACTTCCGTCATGTCCGGACACAGGTGCCGCAACGGACCGGAGGCCCGGTTCCAGTTCCTGATCCTGGAGGCAATAGCCATCAGCCCGGATTTCATCCAGCAACGTATTAAGCGTTTTGTGGTCAGTTGTTGTCCTGAAGGTCCGGGCATCAAGCTTTTCCGGAATATGACGACGACGTTCAGCCTCAGGCAGGGCAGCAAGCAGCACACGCCCCATGGACGTACACCATGCAGGGAGTTTTGCACCGACCCTCAGATCCACAGCAAGAATGCGACGGATTTCAGAACGCGCGATGTAGAGAATGTCCGTTCCATCCAGAATCGCCAGTGAAGCGCTTTCACCCAGAGTATGGCTGAGCCTGTCGAGAATTGGCTGGGCAAGCCGGGGAAGCGGCATATCTGCCACGCGGGCTGAAAGATCAAGAACGCGGGGCGTGGGCTGAAACAGCCGGCCGTTCTGCACGACATATCCGGTGGCCACCAGGGTGAGGAGCGCCCGGCGCGCGGCAGCGCGTGGAAGGTCCGTCTCACGGGCGACATCTGAAAGAGAAAGCCCCTCGGGAGCAGCGGCGCAGGCCCGCAGGACATCAAGACCCCGCGCAAGGGCCGTCACGAAATCCCGGCTTTCGGTCACGTCGTCCGCAGAGGTGCTGGGGTCCCTTTTCATATCATTGTTTCTGCCCGAGAAGCCCGGCTGTCGCAAGCAAACCGGACTATATCATTTTGTGTCTCGTTCATCCCTGAATGCGCGAATAGTCGTGCCCTCCCGCGCACGGAACCAGCGCGAGAAATAGGCCGGATCGCTGAAACCCAGTCGATCGGCGATATCGGCAGCGCTCATGCCGGAAAAAAGCAGGAGCCGACGGGACTCGGCTGCAATCCGGCTCTGAATTATCTCATGGGGTGATGGCTGCCCCATGCGCTTGCAGGCGCGTCGCAGCGTACGTTCCGTCGTGCGCAACACATCCAGATAGGCGCTGACCGGAGCATGAGAAGCGAAATCCCGTTCGACAAGGGCATGGAACCGTTTGACGAGTTCGGCATCACGGCGCGAGGGAACAGGTGTGTTTGCTGAACGCAGAAGGCGGAAGATCGTCGCCAGAATAAGTTGCGCGAGTGCCTCCGTGACCGTTCCGGTCGCCTGGTCAGGCATGGCAGGCTGATAGCGTGCAAAGGTAATCAGACGGTCGAATTCGGAAAGATCCGTATCCCCCGCCATTGATGCCGCGAACAGGGGCGCCGCTTCCGGACAGCGCATTCTGAACGTGAAGACGTGACCATGGCCCAGCGTTATCACATAGCCGCGTGTCCGCGGATGATAGGCGAGGGAATGGACATGCCGGGCCGGAATCCACACGAAACCAGGGGAAGAAAGTTCGTGGCTCACCCCATCCAGCTCAACTGTACAGCCGCCGGTGGAAAGAAGGAAAAGCTGAAACATGGAGGCATGGCTGTGCCGGCGAACACGCCAGTTCACAGGACGGGAACGAACTTCCAGCGATTCAATGTCCAGAAAGTCCCGAAGACCTTCATGGCCAATGATGTCGTGGATCTGAAAAGGATCCTGATCATCGCGAGAAGAATGAGGCGTTTTTCTGTTTTCCATGAAAGGGATCGCATTGTCGTGAGGTGTCCGGAAAGTGCAACTTTGTACGCGTTTGTACATCGACGCCAGCCGGCCCGATCATGCAGTCTGCCTCAGTCACTCACGATCCTCTGTCGGATCGGAAATGCCGATGAGACCGCCGGTCACAATGCCATGCACAACGCCCTTCGCATCCATCCCGGTCAGAAGCGTGGCGGTGAAGACGGTCCGGAGCAAAAAGGAAAAAACAATGGATGTGCTCCAGTATTCCCCACAGGCTCTCTCCGAGCCACCTTCATTCGCCCCCGGATATGTCAGCACAGTCGCCCGTTCACCCCGCAAGCCACTCGTGCGGATTCCGCAGACCCTGACAGAGGTGACCGGCCCGGCAGATTTTGGCGAGCGCCTCCTCCGTGCACCGGTCCATGACATGACCCAGGAAGGAAAAGGTGAGCCGCTTGGCGAACGTATCATTGTCTCCGGTCGTGTGCTTGATGATCGCGGTCATCCCGTTCCCAACACGGTGGTTGAAGTCTGGCAGTGCAATTCTGCCGGTCGCTATGTCCACAAGAAAGATCAGCATGATGCGCCGCTTGATCCCAATTTTACCGGGCAGGGTCGCGTGGTGACAGACGAAGAAGGCCGCTATCGCTTCGTCACCATCAAACCGGGCGCCTATCCATGGCGTAATCACTATAATGCATGGCGCCCGGCTCATATTCATTTCTCTCTTTTCGGCCCATGCTTTGCCACGCGTCTGATTACGCAGATGTATTTTCCCGGTGACCCGCTGATTGATATTGATCCCATTGCCTGCGCCGTGCCGTCGGAAGCGCGTAACCGCATGGTATCCCGGTTTGATATCGACACGACCGAAAACGAATGGGCACTCGGCTATGTCTTTGACATCGTCCTGCGGGGCCGGAATGCGACGCCGATGGAGAATCCACAATGAGCGACACCCTTGTTTCTGAAGTGCGGCCTTTGACGCCCTGGCAGACGGTCGGCCCCTTCTTCCATTACGCACTTCCCTGGGAGGGTGGAGAAAACCTTCTGCGCGAAGGCGTGCAGGGAGAGCGGATCATCATCAGGGGCCGGGTTCTGGACGCGATGGATCAGCCCGTCAGCGACGCCATGGTTGAGATCTGGCAGGCCAGCAGCAGCGGACGTTACGATCATCCGGAAGACAACCGCACAGAAGTGCCCGCCGATCCGGCTTTCATCGGATTTGGCCGGTGCCCGACAAACGAAGACGGCGTCTTCACATTTCATACCGTCCGTCCCGGACCGGTACCAGGACCGGGGAATACGGAACAGGCGCCGCATATCGCGATCGGTCTGTTCGGCCGCGGACTTCTCAGACGTCTCGTGACCCGTCTCTACTTCCCGGAATCCGAAGCCAACGCACACGACCCGATCCTGGATCTCGTGGGACCGGAACGCGCGGATACGCTGATTGCGAAACGGGATGAAGAGAACAGCGGCGTACCGACCTACTGGTTTGATATCCATATTCAGGGCGAGAATGAAACCGTGTTCTTCGATGTCTGACGCCCGCTTCGAGACCGCCGGAACCGGGAGTGACATTCTGCTGGACGGCATGTTCACGACGCAGGCCGTTTCCGCCGCACTTGATGATCAGGCGCGACTGCGGACCATGATGGCGTTCGAAGTCGCCCTGGCTGAAGCAGAAGCAGCCCTCGATATCATTCCTGTCCAGGCCGCCCGGCACATTGCCTTCTGTGCCCGGCCGGAAGGGATAAATGTGCCAGCTCTTGCGGCCGCGGCCGCCCGGGCAGGGAATATTGCCATCCCGTTTGTGGCCGCTTTTACCGCCATGGTCGCCAGAGAGAACTCTGAAGCCGCGCGCTATGTCCATTGGGGCGCGACAAGTCAGGACGTGATCGACACGGCCACGATCCTGCAACTGCAGGAGGCTGTCATGGCCATCAGAGCCGACCTGCAGCGCCTCGAACAGACTCTGGCAGGGATCACGAAGGATCACATCGGAACCGTGCTGCCGGGCAGAACCTGGCTCCAGCACGCGGTGCCCACTACATTCGGCCTGAAGGCCGCGGGCTGGCTCACCGCTGTCACGCGGGCGCGCTGGCACCTGGAAGCAGCCGTGGCGCAGGCCTCCTGCGTGCAGTTCGGTGGCGCTGCCGGCACGCTCGCATCCCTTGACGGGCGGGGCATCGAGGTCGCTGCTGAACTGGCCCGGCGTCTGAAGCTGGGTGTGCCGCCGTTGCCATGGCATACGCTGCGCAGTGATCTGGCCGCGTGCGGCAGTGCCCTCGGCATACTCTGCGGCGCACTTGGCAAGCTGGCCCGTGATCTCTCCCTGATGATGCAGACGGAAATCGCTGAAACACTGCCTCCCGGGGGCAAGGGGCAGGGCGGCTCGTCAACCATGCCCCACAAGCGCAATCCTGTTGGCTGCGCGATAGCACTCTCGGTGGCGACGCAGGCTCCCGGTCTGGTAGCCACGCTGCTCTCCGCCATGGTGCAGGAACATGAGCGCGGCCTCGGTGGCTGGCACGCGGAATGGCAGACCCTGCCGGCGCTGCTGCGTCTGACCAGCGCCTCTGCGGCACAGATGGCGGACACGGTCGAAGCAATGGAGATATGTCCCGATGCCATGCGGAATGATCTGGGAAAGACCCGCGGACTGATGATGGCGGAAGCCGTCAGTATGGAGCTTGCGAACCGACTGGGACGGGAAGCTGCTCATCACCTGCTCCAGCAACTGACCCGAACCGCCGTAAAGCGTAACGTGACGCTCGATACGGTGCTTCGGGAAGATGACCGGGTCACGGCCATCCTGTCGCCGGACGACATCAGTCGTCTCATGAATCCGGCGGGTTATCTCGGAAACGCCCGTGCCTTCTGCATCCGTGCCCTGGAAGCATGGCGTAATGGAGGAAATGAGGAATGTTCATAAAGCTTCCTGATCTGAACGTAAATGTCCGGATCGATGGTCCCCCCGGTGCGCCAGTGCTGCTGCTCCTTCATTCATTGGGCACATCCTCGGATATCTGGGACGGCCTGATCGGCGGCCTTTCCCGCCGCTATCGTGTGATCCGTCCGGATATGCGCGGGCATGGTCTGACCAGTGTGTCACCAGGGCCGTATACGATTGAGGGTCTGGCGGGAGACGCATTTGCTCTCATGGATGCCCTCTCGATCGAACATGCACATGTCGCCGGCGTTTCCATCGGCGGGCTGATCGCTCAGAGCATGGCGCTGAGTGATCCGGAACGCGTCTTATCTCTGACACTGATCGATACAGCCGCGGTTTTTCCCACCAGTTCATCCTGGAATGAAAGAGCGGCAACAGTCCGGTCCGGCGGTCTTCATGACATGGGCGACGCTGTCATGAGCCGGTGGGTCACGCCAGCCTGCATGGACACGCCGGCCGCACTCGGTCTGCGACAGATCTTTCTGCGCACCGACCCGGAGGGATATGCAGCAGCCTGTGAAGCGCTGGCCCAGTGTGATCTCTCCAAAGACATCGGAAATATCAGGCAACCAACTTTGGTGCTGGTAGGCGAGGATGATCCTTCTACACCTGTTTCCGTCGCCCGGGATCTCGCCGGAACCATCCCGTCAGCCCGGATGACGGTTATACCACAGGCATCCCATATCCCGACAGTCGAACAGCCGGAAGCGATCGCCGAAGCCCTTCTGACATTCCTCGCCGGAGAGCCAGAGGACAGTCATCCCCCAGATCTTTACAGCCGGGGAATGGACGTACGCCGCGCTGTCCTGGGAGCGGAACATGTCGCGCGCTCAACAGAACGCATGACGGATTTCGACCAGTATTTCCAGACCTTCATCACACGTACCGCCTGGGGGCAGGTGTGGTCGCGCCCAAACTTCGACCGAAGAACACGTTCAGTCATAACCCTGGCTCTGCTCGCAGCACTGGGCTGTGAGGAAGAATTCGCCCTGCATGTCCGGGCGTCCCGCAATACGGGATGTTCTTCGGAGGATATCGCCGAACTGCTGCTTCATGTCGCCGTCTATGCCGGGATACCGCGAGCAAACAGCGCCATACGGTGCGCGAAAGAAATTCTTGCTGAGAATCACAGCAAAAAATGATTATGGAAGAAGAAACCTTCTTATCTGCCACGCTGATCGAATATGCGGTTCCTGTTTCGATAAATAACAGGGCAAGAGGTGAAACATAAGGAAGTTACAGATGAAAAATACAAATAAGGTATAGATATGCTCTGGAAAATTGACGGTAATACAAAAATTTATCCCATTGTTGGCGATCCCATCTCTCAGGTAAAATCGCCACAGGGCATGTCGGAAGGATTTCGTGAGCGCGGTGTCAATGCGCTTTGCATCCCGGCCCATGTCTGCCCGAACGGTTTTCCACTGTTCGGGCAGATGCTTCTGTCGATGCAGAATATTCCGGGCTTTATCGCAACCATTCCTCATAAATTCGCCACACATGATCTCTGCCGGGTGCTGAGTCCTCGCGCAGACATACTGGGTGTGGCCAACGTCGCCCGCCGTCTGCCTGACGGAGGCTGGTATGGCGACATGCTTGACGGAGAAGCCTTTCTCCAGGCGTTGCGAAATGCCGGTGCAAAGCCGGAAGGTGCATCAGCTCTTCTGACAGGAGCTGGTGGGGCGGGCAGCGCTATTGCTTACGCGCTTCTGAACGCTGGTGTCACGGAACTTGGCATTTATGATCCTGACCGAGAGCGCCTCGAAAATCTCATTCGGCGCCTGGAACATGGCGGCATGACGGCGCAGGCCCGAGTCCGGGCGGTTTCCTCACCCGATGCACATGGATTTTCCCTGGTGTGCAATGCAAGTCCCGCCGGAATGAAGCCCGATGACCCGCTTCCCGTACCCAGGGAGAGTCTGCAGGCGGATATGGTTGTCGGTGACGTGATCACCGAGCCGGTCGTAACGCCGCTGATTGCCGCAGCCCTCGAAAAAGGCTGCCATACGGCAACGGGCATCGACATGTTTCATTTTGTCAGAGATTTTATGCTGGATTTTTTCGTCGAAAGTCTTCCGGGACAGGAGGCTGCATAATCCTCCGGTTATCGCGCTCATACAGTAACGGAAGTCAGACTGCCAAATCTGCTGATACGGCTGGCACCATGCAGCGAAACCACGACCGGCATGGTCCTCGCCGCATTCAGGCCGGATCTTACGTCAGGATCTGTCAGCGCGCTGCCCGATCCATCCATGCGCGCGCCACAACCTGCACGGCTTTCGGAGCACCAGCCTCCATCGAGCGGAAATTGTCCACAAAACGTGCCACCAGCCCGCGTGCGGTTCGCGCATAAGCGGCTTTATCTTCCCAGGCATTTTCCGGATCAGGAAGATCATCCGGAACACCAGGCACACTGACCGGAATCATGAGACCAAAATGAGGTTCGACACGGAATGAGGCGTGGTCCAGATCGCCATTGAGCACAGCGTCCACCAGCGCCCGTGTATGCGCCAGCCTGATCCGTGTTCCGGTCCCGTAAATGCCTCCGGTCCAGCCTGTATTCAAAAGCCAGCAGGTCACGTTCTGCTCCGACAGGAATGTCTCAAGCTGCCGGGCGTAGGTCTGGGGCGTCCGCGGAAGAAAGGGGGCGCCGAAACAGGCGCTGAATGTCGCCTGTGGTTCCTTGCCCAGGCCTTTTTCTGTTCCGGAAATCCGGGCGGTGTAACCCGACATGAACTGATAAGCCGCTTCCGCCGGATTCAGCCGTGAAATGGGCGGAAGCACGCCGAAAGCATCTGCCGTCAGCATAATGACGTGACGTGGTTTTCCGGCTCTGCCGCTGAGACGGGCATTGGGTACATAGTCAATCGGATAGCATGACCGTGTATTTTCCGTGAGAGACCCGTCATCAAACCGAGGTACGCGGTCATCATCCAGGATGACATTTTCAAGGACAGCTCCAAAACGGTTGGAAGCCGCCCATATTTCCGGTTCGGCTTCCCTGCTCAGATTGATGACTTTTGCGTAACAGCCACCTTCGAAATTGAAGACACCGTCCTGTCCCCAGCCGTGCTCATCATCACCGATAAGCTGTCTGCGAGAATTGGCCGAAAGTGTTGTCTTGCCAGTACCCGACAGACCAAAAAATAACGCGACATCCTCATTCTCACCCACATTGGCAGAACAGTGCATCGGGAGAACGTTCTGAGAAGGCAGCAGCCAGTTCATGACCGTGAAGATGGCTTTCTTGATTTCTCCGGCATATTCGGTGCCGGCGATGACGATCAGCCTTTGCCCGAAGGACAGAAGAACTCCGGTTTCAGACCGCGTTCCATGTACGGCCGGTTGCATCCGGAATTCCGGAGCGTGCAGAATAACATAATCCGGCTCGAACCGCTCAAGTTCGTCTTTGCCGGGGCGGATAAACATATTGCGGGCAAAAAGGGCGTTCCAGGCATGAGTGGTCACAACCCGTACGCGGATACGATGAGCAGGATCAGCACCGGCATAGAGATCCTGAACAAAAAGATCCTGTTTCGCGAGCCACGCCCTGACATCCTGACCTGCCTGTCTGAATTTTTCCGGCTCAAGAGAAGCGTTGGTGTCTCCCCACCAGACATCCGCTTCACTATCTGGTTCCCTTACAATGAATTTATCCCGTACGGACCTGCCTGTATGTTCGCCTGTAAGAGCGACAACAGCGCCACTGTCGGAAAGTTTTGCTTCATTACGCCGAATTGCATGCTCCACAAGCGCAGCACAGCTCAGATTTGCCCACACGGAGCTCTCTGCTTCGATACCTGTTCCACTGAGTTCTCTGAAAAACTGTTCTGACCCTGCTTTCTTCATACCGGCTTCCCCGATTTGTGTTTTTATTTTATTTTCGGGCAATATAACATTACCAGCGATAATCAGGAAAAAGATTTTTGTTTCCTGACATAAGCGCAGTCTGATAACGAATTGCACGCAATTTTTCTGTCAGATCTTCTTTTATGTAAGCAGCGCGGAAGCCTCTTCTGTCTCGCCGGCGAGACGTTGCGCTGTCAGCCTGACCTGCGTATTGGCAGCTCCATAACCGGCGTAACCTCCGGTGCGCTGCACTATTTCAAAGAAAAACATCTTGTCGATAGCCCTTGAAAATATCTGATAAAATTCTCCACCTGTCTCGTCACAGTCATAAAGAATATTTCTCTCCGAAAGAGAAGTTATCAGCGCATCACTCAGATCAAAGCGGGCCTGCAGATCGTCATAATAGTTTTTCCCTATCCGAAGAACCGGAAAACCTCTTTCTTTGAGATCATCTGCAAAAGAGAAAATATCATCTGTTTCCAGCGCAAGGTGCTGGTATCCCGACCCCATGAATTTTTTCTCGAAACGCGATGCAAGTGTGCGCCCGCCCAGCGCACCGTTCAGTGTCAGACGTAAAGATGCCCTTCTGTTTTCCAGAGCCTGACTCTGTACGACACCTCCCGGATCAATAAGATCGACTTCCTCGCATGGCCGAAGGTCGAACAAACTCGTCCAGTAAAGCACCCAGGACAAAAATTCATCATACCGCACAACAGAGGCTAAATGATCAAAAGATATGATTTTTTTTCGACCATCTCCTTTTACCGGATCATTTATTTCGAACTCCTTTTCCAGAAGTTCTCTCATTATGCCGTCATCAAGGAGATAAATCAGACTACCTCCGATCCCCCGTATCGCCGGAACAGAATACTGTGCCAGACTGCCGGAGCTTTCGTCAGCCGGCTTCATACCAAGACTGACAGCGCGGTCAGCTGCTGCTTTACGATCAGCAACCTGTACGCCTATGGCGCACAGGGAGTTACCATGTACCAGACCGTAACTGCCGGCAAAAGATTCTGTCTCATGATTCAGAATGATCGGAAGACCCTCTGAGCTTTGCCAGAGATCTATGTCTCTTTTTTTGTGTGAACCAGTTTTACGAAAACCGATTGCCTCAATCATTTCAGAGAAATCATTTCTTCTGAAACTCGTTGTTGAAAATTCAACAAACCGAAGGGCAGCTTCAGAACGCGGAGGTAATATCCCTTCGCCTGTAAGAAGACGACGAGCATCATCTCGCACAGCTACCAGTGACCGATGACCATCAGTCGCGATCGTCCCTGAGAGACCGGCACGAAAACGATCGTTAAAAATCTCCAGAGACAGAGGGCCGTCATAGCCGATCTGCATCAGTGCAGCGACCCACTCCGTGACCGGAAGACCGCCCTGCAACGGCATGCAGCGAAAATGCCGGCTCCACTGCAGCAGATCCATGTTCATGAGTGGTGCATCGGCCATCTGAACGAGGAATATCTTTTCAGGATCAAGGTCATTCAGAGATGACGGTGGAATTTTTCGGGCCAGAGAATGGAAACTGTCCAGAATAATTCCTACGGAAGGCAGATCGACGTCAGCGACAATTGCGGCGACCTGCCGGTGATCGTTGATATGGCGCCCCCACGCAAGGGCCTCGTATCCTATCCGCAGGCCACGCCGGGCAGCACGCTCTCCAAGCTCCCTGAAATCATCAACGATCCTGCCATGGTCACCATCCGCTTCTTTCAGAGTTGTCGAGCAGACCAGGAGCAGATCTGTTCCCATTTCCTGCATCAGGTCGAATTTATGTTCCGCACGACTGAACGCCCTGCGCCGCGCATCACCTGTCAGTCCTTCAAAATTCCGAAACGGCTGGTAAAGAATGTTTCGCAATCCAAGATCATTCATCAGCATACGCACATCGGCAGCGGAGAGCTCAGAAGAGACGAAATCGTTTTCGAAGATCTCAGCTGCTGTAAAACCAGCTTCAGCGATTGCTTCAAGCTTTTCCCGAAGCGTACCTCCCAAAGAAACAGTCGCAATCGCATCCAGCATTCTATACTCCTGCCACCCGGGGTTGTTGAATATCCGATCAGGCTGACCCCGATGCCTCTGATATTATTGTCAGAACATCCCGCATGGGGCCAAGTTGCATCTGCCCTGGCGCAGATCCATGTCCGGCCGCAGCGAAGGTGGCAATGGAGCCAAACACACCACCGATCAGACGCGACACGGCTCCGAGCCTGCCCATCGACATGGTAATCAGAGGTGTATCCGGATAAAGTTCTTTCATGGCAGCAGTTGCCGACAGGAGGCGCAGAACATCATCCGGTCTGAGCGGCATAACAGCCATTTTAACGATATCAGGACTCGTCTGTTTCATGACAACGAGTTTTTCAAGAAGACGATCTTCAGAGTCGGTTTTTTGAAAGTCGTGTGTAGATAGTATAGTTTTCATACCATACACCCGGGCAGATCCGAGGATGTTATCCACAACACTTCTGCCCCGATTGTATTCGACATCGATATAAGAAGCGCAGCCAGCTTTCGCGATATCGCATTTCAGGGCAACATATTCAGCATCCGTAATGGATGCTTCACCACCTTCTGCATGTGTCCGAAATGTAGCAATGAGCGGCTTTTCACCCAGAATATCTTTTGCTGTCCTGCAAAGCTGGACAAGCCCGTCCACAGTCATATCCGGCCACATATAATCGAGGCGCAGTTCAATGATGTCCGTCCTGTGGTCTTTCGAAAGCCGCCGGATAAAATGAACAGCCTCTTCAGGCGTCCTGCAGGTGACCGGACAAATCACAGCCGGTATTTCACCCTGCATACTGGTCAGCATGATGAAAACTCCATCACTTCAAAACATCGTGTCGCTGCCCGGGAGACGTGAAGGGCGCCAGCCTCAGCACCTCTTTCTGCAGTCATCCGTTCAAGAGGCACTTCAAGACTGACGGGAATTTCAGCTGGCATTGCCGTAATCAGGGAATGTAGCGGAAGGGCACCTTCTCCCGGTGCCAGGCGCTCAGCACGGGCCTCCCGGAGACGTCCTTCCAGATCGTCTGCGCCATGCGCCGGTCCATCACACAGATGAAGAAAAGGCAGCACGGCAGAGTTCAGACCCTGAAGATCCGAAAAGCTGCTGCCTGAGCGGAAGAAATGCAGGGCGTCCACCAGGATACCACCATTTTCCGGTGATCCGGCCTGCTTACGCAATGCCAAAGCCTCTGCAAGATTCGGCACGACGGTCCAGGGAAAGAATTCAAGGACCACACCGAGCCCATAACTGGCAGACAAGGCACAGATTTCGGCAAATCTGTCGGCCATCCTGGACAGATCAGGATCGTAGGGCGCCACGATCAGGCGCGATGCTCCGAGTTCCGCACCAGTGGCACAGAACCGGTCAAGCGACTGCACATTCAGATCGGGTTCCAGTTTCACGAATTCAATGTCATGAACCCGGATACCTGTTTCGGACATTGCTGCACGTGTTTCACGTAACATGACAGCATCGTCCATCAGAGGATAACCCGGACTTTGCGGCGTCACGCGGATCAGACGAAGTCCCACACTCTGATAGCCGGTACGGGAGGCAACACGGATCATTTCCGGTGGAGGGAGAGAGATAACCGTCAGATGCGCCAGGGAGAGTTCCCGTTTCATCAGTCAAACTCCTTTAGCATCCGCTCCCTGTCGGGCCTGAGGCCGGTAAACAGCTCGAACGCATCAGCAGCCTGGAAGACCGCCATACCGACGCCGCTAACTGTGGGACATCCTTTTGCTCGTGCCTGAGCAAGGAGTTCGGTTTCCCTGGGGAAATAAATCACTTCGGAAAACCATTGCTCAGACGAAAGAAGATCCGGTGAAAATGGCACTCCTGGATGTGTGGACATGCCAATGGGCGATGTCTGGACCACGCCGGAAGCGCCTGTGATCGCATCCTCCACCCGGCTCACTGCACTGACACGCGTTTCAGGAAACAGTTTCTGCAGCCGCTCAGCAAGAGCAGTTGCACGTGCTCTGTCAACGTCGAAAAGCTTCAGCTCTCTGGCACCAAGAGTCAGAAGAGCATATCCAACGGCCGATGCCGCACCGCCGGCACCGATCTGTCCGACCCGCTCAAGCGAGGCATCAGGGAGAGTTCTGCGGAAATTCGCCGCATAGCCTGACCAGTCGGTATTATGCCCGATATATTTTCCGTTCCGGAATACGACCGTATTGACAGCACCGATAGCCGAAGCTGCATCCGACAGTTCGTCAAGCAGCGGAATGACAGCCTGTTTATAAGGATGCGTAACATTGACGCCGTTATAATTGAAGCGTTTCAGCCATTGAAAAATAACCGGAAGGTCGGCTGCAGTGCCTTCCCACGCCGCCGTATCCACAACACGATAGACAAGAATTTCCCCAAGGTTTTTAGCCTCGCGTTCGTGCATTGCCGGGCTGCGGGAAGCCGCTATTCCTTCACCTACGAGACCACAAAGCCAGCTCATGGAACACTCCTTCCGGCAGAACGCTGGAGAACAGACATCGAAAAGACACAGATGATACAGATCACGAGAGGGATGCTGTATATCGGAAAAATATAGGAAATACGAACATGATTCTGAAGAAGAAGTCCACCGATATAGGGTCCTGCCACGGCGCCGATACGCCCTACGCCCATGGCCCAGCCCATACCGGTTGCCCGGACCTTCACCGGATAAAGGCTGGCGGCGAGCGGATAATGCCCGTTAAATCCACCTTGAAGAAAGATACCGATGAGAAAAGCGACAAACAGCATGACTGCAAGAGGCATTGTGATAGTACCGAATACAACCAGGGCCGTGGCTGCCAGAAACAGATAGAGCATTATTGTCCGGTGCAGCGTAAGGCGGATTGCAACGATGCCAATGGTCGCGCTGCCGAGAAACGCTCCGATATTGTAAAGTGCGCCGGCATAGATGCTATCCGATACCTCAAGGCCCGCCTCGACCGTCAGTTTCGGAATCCAGCTTATTATAAAATACAGTGTCATGAATCCGCTTATGATGGACGTCCACAAAAGAGCTGTTCGTGCGGCTCGTCCTTCCCGAAACAGGCCTCCGACCCCTGTATTTCGTGTTTCGACCGGAGCAGGCGGGGGCAGTTCGGTTGTCAGCGGAAGATGAAGACGACGCTCAATGGCCTGAATACGGTTCAATGCATTGCGCGGGCGCTTCTGAGCGAGAAACTCCATCGACTCCGGAAGAAAGAAAAACAAAGGCGGTATTGCGGAAGCAGAAAAAATACCTGCGCCGATCAAAAGCGCATTCCAGCTCCATGTATGTATCAGGGGCGCGACAATGAAACCCGTGATCGTCGCGGCAATAGGATAGCCGCCCTGTAGCATCGCTACCGCAAAATCATGATGTTTAGGCGGTGCATATTCGGCTGCAAGCGTGGCAATACCGGCCAGTGCAGCTCCGATTCCCGCACCTACACCGATACGCAATACAACAAGCTCTCCCATGGACGAGGCATAGCCGGAAGCGATCATACAGACGGCCATCAGGACGACGGAAAAAATAATGAGAGGTCGCCGGCCGGTTTTGTCAGAAAAGGGCGCAAGGACCAGGCCGCCAAACGCCATGCCTGCAAGGCCAGCACTAAAAACGACGCCGAGCTGTTCAGCGTTCAGATTAAGCCCTTTCGAAAGAGTGGGTGCAACATAGGAAAGCATCAGTACATCGACACCGTCGACCATGTTCACGCCGAAGCACAATGCGATGATGATCGTGCGCATGAACGTCCAGCCGGCAGGATCTCTGCTGCCGGTCGTCACCGAAGTCTGGTGATCATGTTTGTCACAATGCTCAGACGAAGTTGCCGGTGGTTGTTCATAAGGAATAGAGCCAGACATGCCAGCCTCCACAGGATGAGCAGGATCTTTCCGTCCTGTCTCTGTTATTTTTATTATTTATTCTGGATATTCTGAATCCGAATATTCTGAATCCGAAGGTAACTGGAAATGCCAGCCGGTCAGATGCGTTCGATCAGGGCTGCAATGCCCTGCCCGACACCAATGCACATCGTCACCAGTGCACGTCGCCCTCCACGCTGCTCGAGGCCATTAACCGCTGTCAGAGCAAGCCGCGCGCCGGACATGCCGAGCGGATGACCAAGGGCAATGGCACCGCCATGAGGATTGACCCTTTCACTGTCATCAGGCAATCCAAGACTGCGCAGGACAGCAAGGGACTGGCTTGCAAATGCTTCGTTCAGTTCGATGAGATCGACATCATCAAGAGACAGTCCTGTTTTTTTCAGAACGCGCTGAACGGCAGGTACCGGACCAATCCCCATAACGGCTGGTTCGACACCGGCTGTCGCCATCGCAATAACCCGGGCCCGCGGGGTCAGACCATGTTTTTTTGCGCCGACCTCGGTCGCAAGCAGCAGAGCTGCCGAGCCATCATTTACTCCCGATGCGTTTCCAGCCGTGACGGTCCCTCCGGTTTTGCGAAATGGCGCTCTCAGTTTCGAAAGCCTCTCAAGCGTGGTTTCCGGGCGCGGATGCTCATCGTCGCTGACCAGAACATCCGTTTTCCGGGTCCGAACTGTCACGGGAGAAATTTCGCGTGTAAAATAGCCCTCCTCCTGTGCGCGGGAAGTCTTTACCTGTGATGCGAAAGCAAAAACATCCTGATCTTCGCGTGTGATATTAAATCTCTCAGCAACATTTTCACCTGTTTCGGGCATGGAGTCGCATCCCCAGGCTTCCCGCATGGCCGGATTGATAAACCGCCACCCAATTGTTGTGTCGTAAAGAGCCGCTTCACGGGAGAAAGCTTCCGTCGCCTTTCCCTGCACGAATGGCGCACGTGACATGCTCTCAACACCGCCGGCAATCATCAGTTCGGCTTCGCCGCTGCGCAGGGCACGGGCGGCCTGTCCGACCGCATCAAGACCCGAACCACAGAGACGGTTGATGGTCGTGCCCGGTGTGCTGACGGGATATCCCGCCAGCAGAACTGCCATCCGCGCAACGTTACGATTGTCCTCGCCCGCCTGATTGGCGCATCCCATGAAGCAATCATCAAGAGCATCCCAGTCGACGCTGCTGTTTCGTTCACGCAGTACGCGCAGCGGGTGGGCCGCAAGATCGTCGGCGCGCACAGAGCTCAGGGCTCCGGCATAACGTCCGATCGGACTGCGCGTGAAATCGCAGATATAAGCTTCACGCATATTCCATTTCCTCAAACATCAGTCTGGCGCCGGTCTGTTTCTGCAAATCCTCGCGGCTCAGACCAGGCACCATCTCTCTCACGACAAACCGTCCTTCCGTGACATCAATGACCGCGAGATTGGTGTAAATCCTGCCGACGACACCTTGTGCGGTAAGCGGATAAGCGCAGCTTTCCACAAGTTTCGGTTTGCCATCACGGGTCGTATGCTCAGTGGCGACCCAGACACGCTTTGTTCCGACAGCCAGGTCCATTGCACCTCCGACAGCCGGTGCGCTGTCCTGCGCGGAAGTCGCCCAGTTTGCCAGATCACCGTTTGCAGATACTTCGAAGGCCCCCAATACGCACAGATCAAGATGTCCACCGCGAATGATCGCGAAACTGTCTGCGTGATGAAAAAAACTGCCCCCGGGACGCAGGGTGACATGCTGTTTTCCGGCGTTGATCAGCCACGGATCAATCTTGTCGGGATCAGGAGCCGGCCCAAATCCCAGAATGCCGTTCTCACTGTGCAGAATGACTTCACGGCCTTCGGGAATAGCATCTGCAATCAGCGTCGGGATCCCTATTCCAAGATTAACGTACCATCCCTCCGGGATATCCTGCGCTATACGTGCGGCGATTTGCTTACGGGAAAGAGGAGTAAAACCACTCATGATCAGCACATCCCTCCGGCGGTCTCATTGATTTGCGCATGGGTCGGAACAACAACCACCTGATCAACAAAGATCCCGGGCGTCACAACGGTTTCCGGATCGAGCATGCCGAGCGTCACCATTCCACAACTCTGGACAACAGTCCGGTCACCGGCCATGGCCATGACGGCGTTGAAGTTTCGCCCGCTTTCCCGATAGATGCAGTTTCCCATCCGGTCGGTTCTCCAGGCTTCGATAAGAGCCACGTCTGCGTGCAGTGCACGCTCCATGACATAGGTTCGTCCACTGAACTCACGGGTTTCCTTGCCTTCAGCCAGTCTGGTTCCGACAGTGGTAGCCGTGTAGAAGGCTGGAATTCCGGCTCCGGCGGCCCGTATGCGCTCCGCCAGCGTACCCTGAGGCACGATTTCGAGTTCCAGCTTTCCTGCAGAGAAGAGTTCCTCGAAGACAGTCGATCCCGCTGAACGGGGAAAAGAGCAGATAATTTTCCGGACATGGCCGGCTGCCATCAGCTTCGCCAGTCCGGTCATGCCGCTTCCTGCGTTATTGGCGATGATCGTGAGATCACGCGCACCCTGTGCGATCAGCCCCTCAATGAGCGCGTCAGGTTGTCCGACAGAGCCGAACCCTCCAACCATAATGGTGGAGCCGTCGCGCACATCGCCCAGAGCTTCTGCGATATTCCGAACCTCCTTGTCGATCATCTTTCCCCCGAAGTTTGTCTGTTTTCATTTGTTCGTCATGCGCACACATGGGCGTTTTACGCATAATAGTCAGCACCTTTACCCGGCAGACAGCAAGCACGAAAATGTTGCTCCCAATTATGTGATGCTCGTGAGTTCAATAACGGGCGCCTTCTGCCTACAGGTGGCTATGGCAATAATCCTGATGGCTAAAATGAGGATCGAGGTCATCTGTGTAAGGTGAAGGCTGCATAACTATGGATTTTTGGCATTTACGCTGCCTGCATCAGTCATTATAGCATGGCTATTCGAAAGAGTTCTCTAGGCTGAGGGCTCATAGATTTGAGTACGGAACACTGATTCAGGCTCTGTGAGGAGACTGGAAATGAGCGACCTGTACTGGCTGACGGACGAACAGATGGATCGTCTGCGGTCC
>NZ_WOTB01000033.1 GCF_011516835.1 Acetobacter musti
ACTCTGTCTGCATCGGGTTCGTTTATTGCTTATGAAAAATTCTTTTGTGCAAAACAGACTTTTTCATAATCTAACCCGATGTACAACCCTTCTGTGAGATTTCCGCGTCGATCCCTCCAAGTCTCAGGGGCATCAGACTTCTGACGTGATACACTATGGGCAATAGTGTAACAGGACGGGCCTGAAACCGGCCGGCCTGTCCCGCGATTGCAGCGGTTTTCCTGTCCGGGGCGGGGGAGATGTGTTACACTTTTCAGGACATCATGCCCAGACCTGCCCCGAAGGCCCCTGTCCGGCCACCTTGCCAGCTGTCGCTGTTTCCCGAAACGGCGGCGCTGGTGCGCGTGGACCCGGCCGCCAACTGCTGGCGCTTCTACCATCTGTCGCTGCAGCCTGACCTGTTCGGCGGAACCGCCCTGGTGCGGCAGTGGGGGCGGATCGGGACGGCTGGCCGGCAGGTCTGCGAACTGCATCATGATGCCGGGCAGGCGCTCGACGCCCTCGTCCGCCAGCTCCGGGCCAAGCGCCGGCGGGGCTACCGCGACAGGCCGGCCGGATGAGCGGCCCCCCAAAACCGGGACAGCGGACGACCCCGGCAGGCGCCCCCGGCGGGATGCAGCTGTTCGACCGCGACGGGAGCCGCAAATACCTCACGGTTGCCGAGCGGGCGCGGTTCCTGCGTGCGGCCGAGCAGGCGCCGCGCGAGGCCCGCACGCTGTGCATGACCCTGGCCTGGTCGGGCTGCCGCCTGTCCGAGGCCCTCGCCCTCACGGCGGACCGGGTGGACCTGGCCGGCGGCGTGCTGGTGTTCGCCACGCTCAAGAAGCGCCAGGACGGGATCTATCGCGCCGTGCCGGTGCCCCCCTCCCTGCTCGAGGCCCTGGACCTGGTACATGGCATCCGCGAGGCCCAGCGCCGGCGGGGCCGTGGAGCGGCCGCCCGGCTGTGGCCCTGGTCCCGCATGACCGGTTGGCGGGCGGTGCATGCGGTCATGGCCGCCGCCGGCCTGTCCGGCCCGGCCGCGTCCCCCAAGGGCCTGCGCCATGCCTTCGGCGTCGCCGCCGTCTCCAGCGGCATCCCCCTCAACATGGTGCAGAAATGGCTCGGCCACGCCCAGCTCTCCACCACCGCCATCTACGCCGATGCCGTCGGCGCCGAGGAGCAGGATATCGCACGGAAAATGTGGGGGTAATGCATTTTGCGAAAGGGAAATCACAACAAGCGTATAAGCACCGACATGTCGACTGATATGGTCCGCTGGACGGTTTCGGTCTCCCGCGAAACCGATATCGCCGTACGTGGTTTCCTGGTGCAGCAAGGCATGAAGAAAGGCGACCTGTCGCGCTTCATCGAGGAGGCGGTGCGCTGGCGTGTGTTCGACAGGACGATGGCGGAAGCCCGGAGTGGGTTCGCAGATATGGAGCCGGACGCGCTGGAGGACCTGATCGGTGAGGCCGTGACCGCCACGCTGGCAACAGACAAGTCCAGCTAAAGCGTGCGTCTGGCCACCAAGACCAATCTTCTCATCAGTGCCCTGCTTTTTAAAAAATCCCTGCCAGCGTATCTGCTCGGGCTATGGCAGGCAGGACAATGCGAGTTACTGACTTCGACCGAACAGCTAGATGAGTTGCGGCGCGTGACCCGGTATCCCAAGATCCGTTCCCGTCTGCCGCCCACCCTCGCCGGCCGTCTGGTCAATGAAGTCCGGGATTTAGCTGTTCTCATTGTAGATCTTCCTGCTGTGGCAGCCCCTCCGGATCCGGATGACGATTATCTTTTGGCGATGGCATCTGCTGGGAAAGCCGATTTTTTGTTAACGGGCGACAAGCGCGATATTCTGGACCTGCGGGTCTATGATGGTGTGAAGATCATCACAGTAAGAGCATTTCTGGTCATGCAGGGGATCATGCCGTGAGTGAGGCTGATGGTTCTATCCCAGCAGAAGCCGAGTGCATTAGGATGCGATATAAATTCTAAGCGAATATGCAACTAAGCGACTATGCGATTAAAGTTGTTTGCTATTAAACGAATAAGCTATATAAAAAGCATAGTCGCTTAGTAGGAGACATCATGCAGACTTGGGCCGTGATTGCGCAGAAAGGTGGGCAGTCGAAAACGACGATTGCAACGGCTTTTGCTGTCGAAGCCGCCAGTGAAGGCGCAGCGGTTGTGATTCTTGATGCTGACGATCGGCAAGGATCAGCTCTCTATTGGTCTGAGAGACGAGAGGCTGATGACGTAATGGTGAAAGATAGCAGTGTTGCAGGATTGCCTTTGCATGTTTCGCGAGGACGTAAGAGTGGAAAGCTGGATCTCATCATCATTGATACGCCAGCAAACTCAAAAGACATTGCTATGTTGGCGGCAGAACAAGCTGACTTTGTAGTGATCCCAGTCGCTCCGCGTGGGTTGGATGTTCATTCTGTGCTGCAAACCATAAAGCAGGTTCAGCAAGCAGGAACACCTTTTGCTGTGATCCTCACCCAGGTTCCTTACCAAGGTTCAGAAGGGAAAGATGCTCGAGCGGGCTTCATCGCTAAAGGCGTCACTATGTTCGATACAGAACTTCATTTTCGTAAGGATTTTTATAGAGCAACACCGATTGGGAAAACTGCTGCCGAATTGGATCCAGATGGTAAGGCCGCAGCTGAACTACGCTCTGCTTATGCTGAGGCTAAGCGACTAAGCGGTTATGCGAATAAACCATTAAGCGAGATAGTATGATGGTGAAACCCAAGAAAGCATCGGCATTAGCCGGCATTTTTGAGGAAGAAAGTGCCCCTGTATCTCCGACGGTTGTAGTGGAAAATGTGCCTAAAGAGGCTACTACCCGATCACGTCTTGATGGGAACGCACCTTCGCCACGCAAGAAAAATAGTCATCCTGGAAAAAAACCGGTTTTGATCCATATCCCAGAGGATATGCACCGTACACTCCGTCAGTTGAGTGTAGAGGAAGGTGGAGAACCTTTGACGGTCATTACCGAGCGTTTATTGCGCCAATATCTGGTGCAGCGAGGGCACACTAGGTTTGCACCATGAGTAAACGGCGTGATCCGAACCCCGAGTTCGACTTTTTTATTCCGTTAATGAATGATCTTCCGTTGAAAGATCAGCGGGAAGTGATGGAGCGGCCATTTTTCTCACTTCAGAAACGTAAACGTCTTAAGCCAATTGAATATCGCAGTCCAAATGGCGAAGCATGGGTGAAAGTTGAAGCCATGCCAGCTTATGGCATGGCGACAATATGGGATGCCGACATTCTTGTGTGGGCTGCTTCCGTATTGAATCGGATGAAAGAGCAGGGGGTCAATGATCTTCCGCGAACGCTTACAACAACAACCTATGATTTGTTGCGCGGCATTCGACGGGGAACAGGAGGACGTGCTTATCAGGAATTGCAAGCTGCTCTTTCGCGTCTAGAAACAACATCCATCCGTACATCATTACGGGCACCTAAGCGCCGTAATGAGGCTCAGTTTGGATGGCTGGATGGATGGACGCTGGAAGTAGATCCAGACACAGATCAGCCGCGTGGAATGACGATCACCCTATCAAACTGGGTTTATGAAGGCATTGTAAGTGAGCGATCCTTGCTGACAATGCATCAGGATTATTTTCTTTTATCTGGTGGATTAGAGCGGGCCCTCTATCGGATCGCACGTAAACATGCTGGTCAGCAGAGAGGTGGGTGGATATGCCGTGTCGAGGTGCTGCATGAAAAAACAGGTAGCGATGCGCAGCCTAAAGAATTTAATCGTATGCTGCGGAAGATCATCGAAGCAGACCAACTTCCTGATTACACTATGTCGTTGACTCAGACTGTTGAAGGTACACCGGCAGTGATGTTTCAGTTGCGAGGTATTGAGGCAGCGACTGAGCTGCATAGGAAGCTCGAAAAAGAAAGAGAGCGCGTAGAAGCAGATCGTCGGCGTGCTGAAGAGGTGGATGGGTTGATGGATCGTTTGTCACGAGGGCGGCCTCGTTAAACTATCGTGGTTTCACCCACCCAATGAGTTCTCTCTGTAGTCAAAATGAGAGTTACTACGACTCGAAACCACTCAAGCTATAGGGAATGCTGCGTTTTCCTGTGGATAAGTATGGTCAACTGTCGTGGTTTCACCCACCCAAGCATCGTGGTTTCACCCACCCAAGCATCGTGGTTTCACCCACCCAAACACGTGGTTTCACCCACCACCCATAACCGTAACAGACTGTTATCAATCGTTTTTTCATAGGTTTTTTAGTGCTTAACTCTCTTAACTATATATTTTAACAAAATTCTTAACAAAAAAGGCACCGCCTCTTGGGAGCTACGCCCCCGCCGGCTCGCGGCCTACGGCCGCCCCGATCGCGCTTCGCGCGATCTCCCACCCGGCATCCCCCTGCTCGCCCTTTCAGGGCTGCGCTAAACAGACGCGCCTACGGCGCGAAATCATAATCTGACGATGCGTTCCCACATCGTCCCTCTACCAGTACCTTCCCCTCCCGCGTCGGCGCCTTCAGCGCCCTACGGGGCTCCCGCTCCGCGCTCGCCCGACGCCTGCAACACCAGAAGAACCGGGCAAGACCGTAATCTGCTCAAGACGCACCGGTGTTCAGGCGATCATTCAGCAGCTCACGTGTCGCAGCATGCCCATCAGACACCATAGGGTGGCCGTACAGGCATTACCGCGTGTGGTGGCTAGTTTGTAGGCGGTAACGGGGATTGCGCTTTGTGCGGCCTCTCAGGGCGCTCTGCTGGCCTTGCCGGGGATTGATAGGCTGGCCATTTCCTGTTCGTCCGTCCAGATATCCTCCTCCTGACTTTCAGCGGGATGGTTCTGATTGAAAAACCCAAGCGTTAGGGATATGGTGCATTATGCCGACGCTTCTACGCATCAATGGATTTCGTGTCGTGATTTACACGGCAGATCATGTGCCCAATGCACGTTCACGTCATAAGCGCGGATGGAGAAGCGGTGATTGAAATTGGCAGGAAAGCCCGCCTGATACGGGCAGGTGGCATGAAGGATAAGGCTATACAGGAAGCCCTTGTCATCGTGCAGGACCACGCTGAGATGCCGGCGGAAGCATGGGAGAAGATACATGGCGAATAACGTGAACTATCAGGCTGCTCGTGAAGCAGACGCGCTTCATAGAGCGACAGTTCCTCATGCGGTCTCCGCACGGTTGATCCGTGCGCGCCGCGCTCTTCATGTCACGCTCTCCAACGGTGTTGAAATGAGCGTACCGGTGGATCTGTTACAGGATTTGCAGGGCGCTTCCCTGAATGATCTGGCTGAGATCGAGATTACCCCGCTGGGTAATGGCCTTCACTGGCCCCGTCTTGATGCTGATGTCCTGGTCGAAGGTCTGATCCACGGTATCTACGGTTCCCGAAGCTGGATGGCGGCACAGATGGGACGTGTGGGCGGATCATCCGCCAGCCAGGCAAAGGTGGCGGCTGCACGCCGGAATGGTGCGAAAGGCGGTCGGCCCAGAAACGTCGCGTAAGAAGGACTACTGATCACTGTGAGCTAGACAGGCCGATAAGCATGGTGGTTGCTGAAACCGCAAAAAGTTATTACATTGGTAATAACATAAAGGGGATTCACTATGGTCGAGCTGAAAGTGCGAAAATTCGGAAACTCACTCGGGGTAGTACTGCCCAAGGAAGTGATCTCACGGCTGAATACCCAAGACGGTGCGCCCCTGTATCTGACCGAAGCACCAGACGGCGGATATCGGCTCGTGCCCTATGATCCCGACTTCGAAACAAAAATGGCGAAGGCTGAGGATATTATGCGGCGTTACCGTGATACGCTGCATGTTCTGGCCCAATGACAGTCTTCGTCTGGATAGACGAACGCGAAGCCCTGATCCTGCATGATCGGCTGTTGGGGGTGCATGGTGGCGCTTCCGGCGTACGGGATGCAGGTCTTCTGAAATCCGCGCTTGCCCGGCCACAGCAGCATGCGGCTTATGCGGATCCGCTGGATCCAGTGCATCTGGCGGCCGTCTATACGGCGGGTATCGTCAAAAACCATCCTTTCATCGACGGGAACAAGCGTACGGGCTTTGTGCTCGGTGTGCTGTTTCTGGAACTGAACGGCTATCGTTTCACGGCAGCCCAGGAAGATGCTGCGAATGCGGTTCTCGCGCTGGCAGCAGGTCAGATGGACGAACCGGGTTATGCGGCATTCCTGACCGCGAATGTCGCATCCGAAAGGGTATGACGGTAGGCGAAGAACGCGATGGACGTGCTTTTTTCGTTTCCTGAGGTGGTCCTGGCGATATTTGCCTTGATAGACCAGACTAATATGACTAAGTCTTTTTGGGTAGACTCAGGGGCTTTCGCTATGCGCACAGTTAACATCCACGAAGCCAAGACCCATCTGTCCCGGCTGATTGACGCGGCCATGAAAGGGGAAAGCTTCATCATTGCTAAAGCTGGCCGACCGATGGTGCGGGTCAGCCCGATTACGGATCCTGAAGAGTTACAGCAACGGCGTCTGGGATTTCTTGCTGGAAAAATCCGGGTACCCGAGGATTTTGATCGCATGGGACAGGACGACATTGTGTCTCTGTTCGACGGTCAGGTGTGAGGCTTCTTCTGGATACCCATCTGCTGCTCTGGGCCGCAGGAGAGCCTGATAAACTGTCAGAGCGTGCGAGAACCCTGATGGAAGATCAGAACAATGTTCTGGTCTTCAGCGCTGCCAGTCTCTGGGAGGTCACCATCAAGGTTGGGCTGGGTCGTGCAGACTTTCAGGTTGATCCCCATCTGTTGCGACGTGGTCTGATCGAAAACGGTTATGAGGAGTTATCGATCACCAGCCAGCATGCCCTAGCAGTGGGACAGCTGCCAGATGTACATAGGGATCCTTTTGATCGCATACTTGTGGCACAGGCCACGGTGGAAGGATTGCTTCTGCTGACCCATGATCCGCTGGTAAAGGCTTATTCCGGCCCGATCGAAGCTGTCTGAAGGAGATCGACCACTATGAGCAGCAAAAACAGGTCCATGCCTTCGCTGAACAGTGACGAAGCGGCCGAGGATTTCGTCGCGACCGCCGATCTGACCCGGTATGACCTGTCCGGTTTCAAGCCCATGCGCTTTGAGATCGAACCCAAGGCGGCCGCCCTCAACATGCGCCTGCCGGCGTCCCTGCTGGAGACCGATGTCGCACAGACGCGGTAAAGTATATTCCGACCAGAACAGAGGAGATCGGGCGATGTAGGTACGCTCGGAAATCACTCCGCGCGTCATGGAGGGGAAGCTCCCATGTCTCGCACCTATCATCACAGCCGCAAATACGGTCGCAATCATCGCTGGGCCAACCAGCCGGATCGCTGTGGCTATGGAGGCTCACGTGAAGCCTCTGAATCTCCCAACTGGTACAGTCATCTGCACGATATCCGTCCTGGCCGTCATCATGACAGGCATGTTGCCCGCCTGATCATCAAGGGCGACCTCGATCCTGTCGAGGCGGTCTTTCCGTATACCGGCACCCGGCGACCCCACGAATATTACTGGTAATCTTCAGCGCGGGAATGAGGGATCGTTCCCGCGTTCTGTTTCCGTCTGGATTTTCAGGTCAGTTTGGATCTGCGCTTCCGTTTTCAGCTTGGTGTGGGATTTCGTTTCTTCCCCCAAATACCCCAATCCGACCTGATGATTGCAAACTGCGAAGTCAATGACTACAATGCTGTCATTGCTTTCAGGAGGTTTCCATGGCCGTGATGACCATCCGCAATATCGACGACAGTCTCAAGCAGCAGCTTCGTCTGCGCGCAGCCCAGCATGGGCGTTCTATGGAAGAAGAGGTGCGCGATATCCTGCGTTCCGCTCTTTCTGCTGAAGTGTCCCAGGGGGTAGATGCCGGTCAGGCCATCCACCAGCGTTTTGCCAGGCTGGGCGGGGTAGATCTGCCTGCCGTGTCTCGTGAGGCCATCAGGGACGTGGATTTCGGAGTGTGATCGTTCTCGACACCAACATCCTCTCCGAACTGATGCGCTCCGGGCCTGACGGGGCGGTGCTGACCTGGATGTCCCGCCAGTCCATGATGACCCTCTTCATCACGACCATTACACAGGCCGAGATCCTGTATGGGCTGGCGCTGCTGCCGGAAGGGCGACGGCGAGAGCTTCTGATCGCAGCTGCCCGTGCCATGTTCGAAGAGGATTTCTCCGGACGTATCCTGCCTTTCGACGGAGAGGCGGCCTGTGTTTATGCTGAGATCGCCTCCCGACGCCGGCAGGCCGGAGAACCCATCAGTCAGTTTGATGCACAGATCGCGGCCATCACGCAGTCCCGTGGCGCATTCCTTGCGACACGGAATACACGTGATTTCCTCAACTGCGGTATCACCCTCATCAATCCGTGGGACGAGGGGTAGGGAGGGCGTCAATGGCCGCCTGAATCCGGGCCAGATCGGCGTCCAGAAGAGCAAGAACCTGATCGGCCGGGACAGTGGGTTTCGTGCTGTTGCGTGCCTTGCGGATTGCATCCCTTTTGGCAGCCTGTTCGTCGGAAAGGTCCGTCATGGTCATGTCTTCATCGCCTCGTGTTTCGTGGCAGCGACAGGGGCAGAAATCCGCCATGCGTAATCGCAGACATTATCCAGCAATTCTGCTCGTTGTGTCTGACTGTAAGCTATAACGAAATCAGCGACGATTTTTTCTGGCACACCTTCCCGAAGGAGGTTGGCAGCCGTTTCCGCTATTTCCAGATTGACCGCCTCATTGAGCAAGATCAAGGCATCCGTATCGGTCATACGCTTTGCCGCCCGTGCAACGAACCGGGCATTCAGATTCCACATCCATCGATGACGGTTGATTGTATCAGAAAACCATTCTGGAGAAGGGTATTCTGGAGCCATTAGGTATCCTCTTGAAGTGTTTGTGGCGGTCAGTTTCCAGACCGTCAAATTGTTCTGTGGCCGAGATTACAATCTGTCCGTTTCGGATGATCGTGTTTTGCAATCAGTCATGTTCCCTGTCCCTGTCGAAGGCATGAAGCCCCGCGCGCCTCCAGCGTGTTTTCAGGTCGTCCGGGGTGGTCTCATTTCCCCCCTGAAGCTGCCCCGCAATATCCAGAAAGGCTCCGAGCAGGGTGGCGCGGTCATCATCGGTCAGATCGACCAGTCCCGCCTTCTGGACCAGGCCGCCCAGTTCGATCAGATGATGAGTGCGTTCCCGTCGCGCCTTCGCCCAGTCGCGCATGTCGGTGCGTGCCTTTCGTGCCTGATGGCGATGGATCAGGGCTGTCTGCTTCCTGATCCTTCTTTCAAGCGCCAGAAGCTCCATTCTGATCGTTTCCGGTTCCTTTCCGGCCGCCCTTTTTTGCGCCGGCCTGAAAGAACGCTGTCCCCCGTTCGGTCCACCTCGCGACGGCTTCGGGTTTGCCGTCAGCCTGTTCGACAGCCGCAAGAAGTACCCCGGCCAGCGCCTCAATCGACAGGGTATCGGCTCCCGTCGCCTCGACCAGTTCACCGAGCTGGAGGGTTCTTTGCGCCTTAAGCTGCTTCGCCTTTTCCTGAAGCGCCTTCAGTTCCGCATCAATGTCCCGTGGCCTGCGCATTTCCGGTCCTCTGTCCTGCTGGTCTGTGCCATACTCTACCACACAGGCGAGAACCGCGTCACTCATCCAGAGCAATCAACCCTTGTGGCACAGTAAAATGTGAGTGCGCGCTTATACGTCACTGCGTGACGTGCGCTTAAGTAGTGTGATAGGATCGCGTTCATGGCGATCTATCATCTGCATGCAAAGGTCATCAGCCGCGCCACCGGCCGGAGCGCCGTGGCAGCGGCGGCCTATCGCGCGGCATGCCGCCTGCATGATGTGCGTCTGGATCGTGATCATGACTTTTCCAACAAGAGCGGTGTGGTGCATTCCGAGATCATGCTGCCCGATGGCGCTCCGGAACGGTTTCTCGACCGTGCGACCCTATGGAATGAGGTCGAGGCGATCGAGAAACGCAAGGATGCCCAGCTTGCCCGTGAGGTGGAGTTTTCAATCCCGCGCGAAATGACCCAGGCGCAGGGGATCGCGCTGGCACGGGATTTTGTGCGGGAGCAGTTCGTGGAACGCGGTATGGTGGCCGATCTCAATGTACATTGGGATATTGGTGAGGACGGACAGTCGAAGCCTCATGCCCATGTGATGCTGTCCACGCGGTCTGTGGATGAGAACGGGTTTGGTGCGAAAGAGCGTTCGTGGAACGACAAGGAACTCCTGCTGACGTGGCGTGAACGATGGGCGTCGCTCGCCAATGAACGGCTGGCCGAGCTGGACCTGGATGTGCGGATCGATCATCGGTCGTTCGCGGCACAGGGGATCGACCTTGAGCCGCAGAACAAGATCGGTCCGGCCGGCATGCGTCGGGAAGAGCGGGGCGAGGACGCGGAGCGGGTGGCTGACCATCTGGAGATCGCGCGACGCAATGGCGAGAGGTTGCTGGCGGAACCGCATGTCGCTCTGGAGGCGCTGACCAAGCAGCAGAGCACATTTACCCGGCAGGATCTGGCGCGGTTCGTGGACCGGCAGACGGCGGATGCAGAACAGTTCAGTGCTGTCATGGTTCGGGTGGAGGCGTGTCCAGAGTTGGTCGCGCTCGGGAAAGACGGACAGGGGCGGGAGCGGTTCTCCACGCGCGCGATGACCGGGGTCGAGCAGCGTCTGGAAGAGGCATCGTTCGCGATGGGGCAGTCCCAGGGTCATGCGGTGCCGCTGGCAGTGCGTCGGGCAGCGATGCAGCATTCCGGTCTTGGGGACGAGCAGGCGCTGGCGGTGGGCGAGGTCACGAAGTCCCGCGACCTGTCCGTCGTGGTCGGCTATGCCGGGACGGGGAAGAGCACCATGCTGGGTGTCGCCCGTGAGGCGTGGGAGGCAGCCGGGTATCGGGTACGCGGGGCGGCGCTGTCGGGGATTGCGGCGGAAGGGCTGGAAGCCGGGTCCGGGATCGGAAGCCGGACGCTGGCCTCCCTGGAGCGTGCGTGGGAACGTGGGTTTGACCTGCTGGAGCGCGGGGACGTGCTGGTGGTGGACGAGGCCGGCATGGTGGGGTCACGGCAGATGGAGCGGGTGCTGTCGGCTGCGCATGAGGTCGGGGCCAAGGTGGTGCTGGTGGGTGATCCCGAGCAGTTGCAGGCGATCGAGGCTGGTGGGGCGTTCCGGGCGGTGGCCGAGCGGGTCGGGTCTGTGGAAATCACCGCCGTGCGCCGGCAGCGTGAAGGCTGGCAGCAGGCGGCCACGAAGGAGCTGGCGACGGGGCGGACGGGTGAGGCGCTGGATCGCTATGAGGCGGCTGGCCTGGTGCGCGGGCATGACACGCTGGAAGAGGCGCGGGCCGGGGTAGTGGCCGGGTGGGATGAAGCCCGTCAGGCTGCGCCAGAAGAAAGCCAGATCATGCTGGCGCATCGGCGTGTCGATGTGCGGGCGCTGAACGAGGCGGCGCGGGAGATCCGGCGGGAGGCTGGTGAGCTGGGTGACGACGTGCTGGTGCCGACCGCCCAGGGCGAGCGGGTGTTCGCGGACAGGGAGCGTGTCTACTTCCTGCGTAATGACCGGGAACTGGGGGTGAAGAACGGTACGTTGGGCACGGTGCGGGGGATCGAGGGATCGGCCGAGGCCGGGGATCTGGTGCTGTCGGTGCAGCTTGACGGAGCAGGCGGTGCCGGGACTGGTCGGGTCGTGTCCGTGTCGGTGGCGGATTATGACGCGCTGGATCATGGCTATGCGGCCACCATCCACAAATCGCAGGGTGTGACGGTGGACCGAGCGCATGTGCTGGCGACGGGGAGCATGGACCGGCACGGGGCCTATGTGGCGCTGTCGCGGCATCGGGAGAGCGTGTCCGTCCATTGGTGCCGGGATGACGTGGGCGACCGGGACGGGCTGGTGCGGCGGCTGTCGCGCGAGCGGCTGAAGGATACCACGCTGGATTACCCGCAGGTCCGGGATCGGGATACCGGGTTTGCGCGGCGGCGCGGGCTGCATGTCCCCGAGAGCGAGATCGTGGTGGAGCGTGAGAAGGCTGCCTCTGGCCCCCGGCAGGACAGGCAGGCCGAAGCTGTCCGTACGTCAGATCCGGCACCGGCGCAGCAGAAACGCGGGATGTTCGACGGGCTGGACCTGTCCGTGCGGCCGGGTCGTCTCACATCGGAAAAAGACGTGTCGGCCGGGATGGAGGCTGAGGCCGGAAAGGGGGAGAGTGGGGTTGAGCGTGAGGCTCCTGTCTCTCCCTTTGCGGGTTTGAGGCTGCCACGTGTGCAGCGCGAGCAGGTGCCGGCCGGGCTGGACGGGTTTGCGCCGGGGAGTGACCCGCTTCAGCAGGTGGTGGAGCGGTATGCGCGGGCCTGGGTGGATGCCGAGCGCATGGTGCGTCAGGAACTGCCAGTGCTGGAGCATCAGAAGAAGGCGCTGTTTGAAGCCGGGCGGGATCTGGAACGGGTCCGGCGTGGCGGTGAGGCGGATCTGCGGGCGGCGCTGAAGCATCAGCCGGAGATCCGGCAGGCGCTGTATGGTCTGGAAGGTCCGGGACGGGCGCGCAGGCTGGTCGAGGGGCTGGAGCATGAGGACAGGGTGCGAAAGAGCCCGGAATTGCGGGCGGCACGGTTCGTGAAGACGTGGGACGGGATGAGCCGCGAGCAGCAGGGTGTGGCGCTGAAGGAGCTGAAGCGGGATGCGCAGCTTGAGTCCATTCTGCGGGAGAAAAGCCGCGAGCTGGGTATTAGGAAGGGATCGACGCTCGATCACGGGCTGCATCCTCATCAGAGGGAGCAGTCCCTGTCGCGGTCCAGGTCGCGCGGTATGGATATGGGGATGTAATCTGCTTGAGAGAGGATATGTTGATGTGTATAATTTTCACTGGAGATACACATCATGCGAACCAACATCATTATTGACGATACCCTCATGACAGATGCGCTGAAGGCGTCTGGCGTCAAAACCAAGAAAGAAGCCGTCGAACTCGGGTTGCGGACGCTGATCAAGTTGAATCAGCAGCGGCAACTGCGTTCCATGAAGGGCAGGCTGGAGTGGCACGGCGATCTCGACGCCATGCGTTCCGACGCATGATTCTGGTCGATTCATCGGTCTGGATTGATTTTTTCAGGGGTACGGTGACGCCACAGGTTGATGCTCTGGACCGGTTGCTGGGAGAGGAACTGGTCGCCATTGGGGATCTGATGATGACGGAAGTTCTTCAGGGGTTTGCGAGCGAACGGGATTTCAACAAGGCGCGGAGACTGCTTGGCGCTCTGGATCTGGTCGAGATCGGGGGGCGTGATGTCATGATCGAGGCGGCACGATATTTCCGTGACCTGCGTGCGAGAGGCATCACCATCCGGAAAACCATTGATACCCTGATTGCCACACGATGTATCGTAAGCGGGTATCGGATCCTTTACAGTGACCGGGACTTTGACCCGTTTGTGACACATCTGGGGCTGGAACGGGTTGTCTGATTTCGGCGCGGTGACTGGAGAGGACATGCAGAAAAAAGAAGAGGCCGTTCGGCTGGGATCGCTTCTGGGGGCCATCGGTCGTGAGGCCGGTGTGCGTGATCAGGATATCGCGGTCTTGCAGACCCGCGATCAGACCCCGGCCGAGGCAATGTCCTTCGAATGATCCTGCTGCTTGATACCAACGTGATCATGGAGACGAGGAGGCCCGTCCCGGAGCAGCGTGTTCTGGCCAGCCACGACGTGTCGCCTTTCGAGGCGGCTGGTGTGCGGGTTTTCAATCTGTGGGGGGATATCTGATGTCCGAGACAGATCCAGCAGCGCGCGCGTTTGAGGACCTGTGCGCCGAAATGACGGTACTCCGGCGCAGCGTGGAAGCGTTGCCGCAGGCGTGGCGGGACAATCGGCCCCCGGATTACACGGAGGATCTGGCCCGTGTCGTGAAGGCCATGAATGCAGTCGGTGCACGAATGGAGGCGATCGAGGCCAATCCGACGCTGAAGATGACGCCCCAGGCGTATGGGCAAGGGATTCGTCAGGCCGGGATTTCTGCCAGTCAGGAGATGCAGACAGCGTTTCAGAAAGCGATAGGTGAGGTTCAGGGGGAACGTCGGGTTCTTGCCAATATCATTGGTCAGTCCCGTCAGCAGGATCGTCAGAACTGGTGGCTGTTAGGGGTGGGTCTTGCATGTCTTGTTGCAGGGATCGGGTTGTCGCCTGTTCTGGCGTATCTCCTGCCATCTTCTGTCGGGACGCGAGTGGCATCCTTTATTGTTGGGGAGAAAGATCGCTGGAACTCTGGGGCCATGATGATGGCGGTCAGCAATCCTGAAGGCTGGCAACGTGTACGTGAGGACAGCCAGCTGGTTGAGGCCAACAGAGACAGGATTGCAGCCTGCCAGAAAGCGGCATCGGGTCAGGAAAAAACTCAGAAACCCTGTGTCATCATTGTTCCGGCAGAGCAGGAATAGTCTTCAGGGGATAAAAGCCGACAGCAGAATATGACATGTCAAAGAAACCGGATTTCTTTGACGGATCATCCTGACGTGTTAGAAAAAACATATATTGCTACCACGTCAGAATGTCATGTTAACGCCAACCTACCTTATTCGACCTTTGCCGCCTCAGACGGACATAGAAACGGTTCCGGTTCTCAGGGCGCTGGTCGAGGCCAATAAGGCTCTGGCGGAACTGAAGGGGCGGGCGGCAACTATTCCCAATCAGGGGATCCTGATTGATACGTTGGCTTTGCAGGAAGCCAAGGCGTCTTCGGAAATCGAGAATATCGTCACCACCCAGGATGAGCTTTTCCAGGCGGATCTGTTTCCCGAGGGGCCGGATTCAGTGGCGGCCAAGGAAGTCGCCCTGTATCGAGATGCCCTGCATCTTGGGTTTCGACAGCTGAAAGAAACCGACGGCCTGATCCTGAACAAGGGGCTGATCGCGATTTTCCAGAGGCTCAAGAAGCGGGAAGATGGGTTTCGAAACACCCCGGGAACGGCCTTGAAGAACGAGCGCACGGGGGAAGTGGTTTTTGTGCCGCCGCAGGACGGGCGGGAGATTATCGGGCATATGTCGGATCTGGAGCGGTTCGTGAATGATGACGGGCTCTGTGACCTGGATCCACTCATCAAGATGGCTCTGATCCACCATCAGTTTGAGAGCATTCATCCCTTTCCCGATGGGAATGGCCGCGTCGGGCGGATCCTGAACGTGTTATATCTGACCCGGACCGGCCTTCTGGATATCCCGATCCTCTACCTGTCGCGCTACATCACTCGCCACAAAGATGAGTATTATCATCTGTTACAGAAGGTGCGGGATGAAGGCGCATGGGAAGCGTGGATCCTCTACATGCTGCGTGCCGTGGCCGAGACATCCAGGATCACCCTGGAGCTGATTGAGGGCATGCGGGCGCAGATGGCCACCATGAAGCAGCGGATGCGGACGGAACTGCCCAAAATTTACAGCCAGGAGCTGCTGAACAATCTGTTTCGGCATCCTTACACGAAAATCGAGTATGTCCAGACAGATCTGAACATCGCGCGTCAGACGGCAGGGAAATACCTCGACCAGCTCTCAGAGAAAGGCTTGCTGTCCAAGCACCGCTCAGGGCGGAGCAATTATTATATCAACGCACCTCTGGTCCGCCTCTTCCTGGAGGTGTCCGGTGGCGCATGAAGTGTATGATCTGTTTTTCGAACGTATGGAATTTTACGCATGAATCCCGTTGAGATTGAAGAAGCTGTCTCCCGGATTGCCGAGGCACCTTTTAATCCCGGGGAATTTCCTTTCGAGTTCCTGCAAGCATTCGGAAACCGCGATGTTACGATCAAGCGGCTTCGCAAGGATAACCGCTCGGACGTTTCTGGGGCGGTGCTTCAGCGCAACAACATCCATCTGGCCGTTTGTCCTGCCCGCTGCGATCGTTGCCGTGACGCGCAGGATGTCGGGCCAGTTGCGCTCGATGAGCGGTTCATTGATTTTGCCGCCAACCAGCGCTCGCACATTGGCGGGCGTCGCGTTGGGCGTGAAGGCATAGAGTCTTTTCTGAGAGAGATCTCGGATACACGATGCGAACCTGTAGCCGAGCAAGGAGCTGGCGGCGAACACATGATCGGTAAAGCCACCCGTGTCGGCAAAATGCTGGCGGACGCGGCGGCCTGCGTCATTCATGAGCAGCCCATCGAGTATATAAGGTGCCTCGCTGACCGTTGCCGGGATGACCTGGGTAGCGAAGGGTGCATATTGATCGGACACATGGCTGTATCCCTTGAGGCCTGGGACGTTGCCATATTTCGCGTTGATCAGATTCATCGCTTCGCCCTGCTCGGTAGCAAGGAAGAACTGCCCGTCGCTGGATGCGGATTTCCCTTGTCCCCAGAAGGCGGACATAGGCAGAGCGGCATGGGCTTCCACGATCATGGCGAGCGCCCGATCATAGGCGCTGCCTTCGACATGCCAGCGTGCGATCCGCAGCAATTCCCAGAAGCTGTGCGTATTGGTCGCCGCTGCCATCTTGCGTAGACCAAGATTGACGCCTTCCGCCAACAACACGTTCATCAGGCCGATCTGGTCGCGGCAAGGCACGCCAGTGCGCAGATGCGTGAAAGCCTCGGAGAATCCGGTTCGCTCATCGACTTCCAGCAACAAATCGGTGATCCTCGTGGACGGGAGCTGTTGATAGAGATCGAGTACGAGATCCTCAGTGCCTTCGGGTGTGTCAGCCTTCAGCTTGTCGATGTGCAGCTTGCCGTTCTCGATGATGCCGCCTGGGATCGTACCGGTTCGCGCCGCGCGGCCAAGCGCCTTCAGTTGTGTATCCAGTCGAGCCCTGCGCTCGGCAAGCCATTCGCCGGGTTGCAGCGGCACAGCGAACCGCGCGGTCTGCTCTATCGCCTGTGGCGGGACCAGGATCTGCTTGAGGTCGCCATAGCGGCGCGATTTTGCCAGCCATATGTCGCCGGACCGGAAAGCGTCGCGGATATGGAACAGCACCGCGATTTCCCAAAGTCGGTAGTCGCCGGCGGGCGCAGCGCGAAGATGACGATGCCATTTGGAGCTGGGACGTAGAAAATCCATAGGAGGATCGGATTTGATCCCGCTCTGTAGCAGCGCGATAGCCGTCAGAAGAGGCTTGGCAATCGGCGCCGCCTGCATGTCGAGCAGGCGCAGCATCCTGGGCGCATAGAGGCGGAAGCGATGATAGCCGTCCAGCACACGGCTGAGCGGGTCGGCAGCGAGCACATTGGTCAACGCAGAGGCCGTGGCGACAAGGGTTCTGAACCGTTCCCAGCCTGGACCGGTGGTGATTATCCCGTCCAGGGATGCGCCATCGTCCTGCGCTCCAAGCAAAGCACCACCGATTTCAGCAAAAGACTTCAGCGTGTCCCGAACGGCCGCCTTTTCGTCGGCGATCTTGGTGCTGCAAAGGCGTTCGGAGACCCGATAGAGACGGCCTACGATGCGATCGTGGGTCTCCACGATGACATCAGCCAGAGATGACCGCCATTCCATGGTGCAGACAGCAAGGATTGCAAGCCGCCTGCCTTCGGGCAGATCGCGCATGCCGTCGGCGTAATAGCGCTCGCCCTGCCGGCGAAGGCGGGTCACACGATGCGCGGGAACGCCGTCCAGCAAATCTGCCGGAAGATCGAACTTGTGGAGATATTCCAGTCGATCCATCAGCCGATTGGCCGCCGCCGAATTTGCGCCAACTTCGAACTGTCGCAGCCATACGAAGCGGGTGATGCGACCATCCACCGTATTCTCTAACAGATGAGCCAAATTCTCGCTCAGGGCTGGTGTTATGCGATGGGCGATACGATCTTCGATCCTGCGTTCGGCCTTGACCAGTGCATCGGCACAAAGGCGCTCAATCGTTGAGAAACCGGGAAGGATTGTGCGGGTGCGGCGACACTCTGCAACGAAGCGACGGGCAAGATCCTCATTCGATGTCGCCGCCTCGGCTTCCCGAGCGATCCAATCGCGCAAATCCCGTGCGCCCCGCCCCGAAAAGGAGCGATAGCCGTAGATCCGGCGTAGGTCCGCCAGATGCTCATGCCGGGTCTCCTCGCGCGCGGCATAGAGGAGTAGATCGTCACGGCTCAGCCCGAGCTGGGCCGCGATGAAATCCGATACCTGTGCCGGGATCAGCTCGCCAGGGGTGAGTACCCGGCCCGGGTAGCGCAGGACGCACAGTTGCAGCGCGAAGCCGAAACGGTTGTGGGCGCGCCGGCGCTGGCGGATATGCCCGAGATCCTCATCGCTAAGGGTATAGTGCCGCAGCAGATCACCTTGATCGACCGGTAAGTGAAACAGCGCCTCGCGCTGTCGATCGGTCAGGGTCACGCGACGCGGCATACATGCTCCTTATTCTTTCCAAGGTAAGGTTTGAGATAGTTTGATTGCGATGCTGGTTAAGATACACAATAGTGCAAGCTTATGTGCTCATGTTCGTCACCGCTTCAAACCAACGTTTAAGAAACATGCTGATCGGATATGCCCGCGTCTCCAAAGCCGATGGTTCCCAATCCCTCGACCTCCAGCACGACGCCCTGCGTGCCGCCGGTATCGAGCCAGGTAATATTTATGATGATCGTGCATCCGGTAGCCGCGATGATCGGCCCGGCTTAGCTGCATGCCTCAAATCCTTGCGCGACGGCGATGTGCTGGTGGTCTGGAAACTCGATCGCCTCGGGCGCTCGCTCGCCCACCTGGTCAACACCGTGAAGGATCTGTCAGACCGCAGGATCGGCCTGCGTGTGCTGACCGGAAAAGGCGCTCAGATCGACACCACGACCGCATCCGGCCGCATGGTGTTCGGTATCTTTGCCACTCTGGCCGAGTTCGAGCGGGATCTGATCCGCGAGCGCACCATGGCTGGCCTTGCCGCAGCCAGAGCGCGCGGACGAAAGGGAGGGCGAAAATTCGCCCTGACCAAAGCACAGGTGCGTCTCGCCCAGGCCGCCATGGCGCAGCGCGACACGTCTGTTTCCGATCTGTGCAAGGAACTCGGGATCGAGCGCGTCACTCTATACAGATATGTCGGACCGAAGGGCGAGCTCAGGGATTATGGGTTGACTACACGAAAGTGCATTTAACGTACGTTTAGAGAGAACGTTAAACGAACTATCATGTAAGGTTTAGGGCCTGTTAGGTCTTGAGGCGATCTGCTGTTGCGGCGATGCAGATAACGGCCATGAAGGACGTAGCGGTTTTCTCATACCGCGTGGCGACTGCTCTCCACTCCTTGAGACGTGCCCACAGATTTTCCACCAGATGTCGGTGCCGATAGGCCCATTTCGGGCAGGTTACTTGTGGCTCGTTGCGTTTTGTCGGGATGACCGGGCGTGAACCCCTGTCCCATAAGGCCTCTCGAAACTGGTTCGAGGCATAGCCCCGATCGCAAACGACATAGCGCGGGGCGTGCGGCAATGCGTCAAGGAGGGCCATGGCCGAGGGGAGTTCATGGGCCTGACCTGGCGTCAGGGTGAAAGACAGGGCCTTTCCATGCCCATCTGCGGCTACGCAGACCTTGCTGCCAAACCCTCCACGCGAGCGGCCAAGTGCTTCACGATCATTGCGGCGTTCTCTGAATCCCCCTTTTTGGCCGCTCCGGCGGCCTTGTGATGAGCCCGAATGTTTGTGCCGTCGAGGAAGACCATACCTAAAGCCGGATCTTGACCCTTCACCTGTTCAAACAGAGCCTGCCAGACGCCGAGCTTTGCCCAACGGATGAAGAGTTGGGCTGCCGTCCACCAGGGGCCGAGTTCAGCAGGAATTGAGCGCCATTTCGCGCCATTCTGATGGCGCCAGAAAATCGCCGACAGGGTCCGCCGCAGATCGCGAGGCGGGGTTTTGCCTTTTGGACGGACCGTCTCGATCAGAGGTTCCCCGACCGACCATGCATCATCGGAAAATACAGACTGCATCATGCTCATCACAAAGAGCTATGCAACTCGTTCCGTCTTTCAAGACCTAACAGGCCCTAGCTGTAGGCTAAGGCGCATCCCTTTCGGCCGTAGCTCACAAAAGGTCGCGTAAGTCTCTCGTAACGTGCGCTCGGAAAAAGGTGACGAGTGATCTACCCGCAGCAAGCGCTCAGTTTCGATGGTGCTATCGTCATGAACTCGAGGCAGACAGGGACTCAATTGTTCGACGTGGTAGATTGAAACAGTAGAAAATGAAGAATGTTTTAAGTGGGTACCGATAGGTAGATTGATCGGACAGTCACTCTATCCAAAGGAACACGCCCGATGTTTTACGAAATTGCCACACACGGCGTGATAAGCGTCATATTATTCTGTGGCTTTCTCGGCATGCCACTGCTGGGCATCGTTGCAATGATCCTAGAGCTGCGCCGAAAAGATGATCCGAGAGAACCTGCGACCGCTGGCCGAGTGCCAGTCTGCATTGCCTATACTATCTGATTGCTGGCTCAGTCTCCGCCGCTTTACTGTAAATTCCAAAAAATCTGACGCAGACGAATTTTAATCTGCTTTGGTTAAAGTCTACGCGCGTCATATGGTGATATTATACCAAACTTGATCGATGATGTACGCGCGCTTGGCGCGTGCTCCTTATGAGAGACGCCGCCGGAAGAACCAACGGCGCCAGTCTCCTGCCTTGCAGCAAGACTTATTTAGAAACACCAAGCGGTGCCGTGAATATACGCCCGTCGACATCCGTGAAGCGAATAACCGACCCGTTTGCCGGCGTATGGGCCTGCGTTAGCCACGGGAGGGTAATGGTCGCCTTCGCCCCCATCGGCGCACGGATACCGTAGGGCCCCGGGCCAAATTTGTTATAGGCGTAATCATTATCGAAGTTCTGCTTCGTCAGGGCTGACAGAACTTTGGCATCCCAGTGTTCTGCGATCACTTTGTCCGGCCCGATAACGGCTGCATCAACGATGTGCACGGGTGCTTCAGGCGTTCCTGCATCCAGATAGGCATGAACGCGAATACCGCCATCAGCGAGAACGACCGCATTGGACAGCGTCACGTGATGCTTCGTCGGGCTCACCGGCCCACTATGGAACGGCGTAACGACGGAACCGCGAAAATAGCTGTAGGTGCTGACGTTGTAGATCAGGACAAAGCCGAACAAAGCCAGCGTCAGGTTCCGGAATGGAATATCCGCCAGCGGAAGCGGAAGCGCGCCGCTCGCCCAACGAAACCAGGCGCTGTCTGCGAGACGCGGACGTCGGGCCAGCAACACATTGTCGAGGCTGAAAGCACTCGATCCGCCGAGCAGCAGGGTCGTTCCCATAGCCAGGTTACACGCGGCCATCGTCCATTCGTCGATGCAGGTCGCGCCCTGCCAGCCGAACATGGCCATCAGGATCACGGAAAAACCCATCGAGACGAGCGCGGACGCCCGGGTCATGAACCCTGCCATCAGCGCGGCACCGGCGATCAGCTCGGCGGCGCTGAAGACGATGACACCTGTGTAGAGGAGCCAGAAATGCTGCAACAGGAACGAGATGACGTGTTCAAAACCGAACAGCGCCCCAGGCATCGCGGTTTGAAATTTGTTGGCCATCCAGTTGTGGCCGCCCCAGGCGTCGAGCTTGGAAGGCGCATAGATGAAACGGCGCGACCCGCCGCCCCAGTAAATGAACCCCTGAATGACCCGCGTTGCCAGCAGTGCGAGGCCGCCGATGCGCCAGTTACGCTCGGCTTCGGTCAGGGGTCGGGCGGTGGCGCCAAAAACGGCGCGCTGCGCTGATGCGTGTGTGATACTCATGTTCGCCTCCATTTACTCGCTGTCGTGATCCGGCATGCTGCCGCCGTGATAGGCCTTGAAGCCGTAGCGTTCGAAAATCGCCAAGGCGGTTGGCGACTTGATGAAATCGAGCCAGAGCTTTGCGGCCTGAGGGTGCGCGGCTCCCTTCACCATCGCGCCCGCGTAGATCGCCGTGCTGTTCTGATCGGCGGGAATGTCCACATGGCTGATGGCGTGCCCGGTCTGTTCCTGGAAGATCGCTTCGGACTGCCATGTCACACCGGCGTCAGCGAGGCCCTGCATCAGGAATAACGGCGTTTGCCGATGATGAATATGCGTCAGGACCGTGCTGCCGTTGGCAATTTTCGTCTTGTAGACGGCGTTGGCCAAAGCTTTGCCGCCCGCCTTGTCCAGTGATGCCTCGATCTGGCGCGCGATGCCCTCGAATTCGGGATTGGGCATCGCAAGCCTGATGCCCGGGCGGCCGAGATCCTTCAAGGATTCGACGTGGCCGGGATTGTCTTTCGGAATCATGATCGTGAGCGTGTTCGTGACATAGGGCACGGCAGGCGCCGCCAGCAGGCCACTCTTGATATACTGATCGATCTTCTTGAGGCCCGCGAAATAGGCGTCGGGCTTGGCCGTCCACGTCATATTGCCGGAGGTGATCGTCCCGCCTGCTTCGATCTGGCGGATCAGCAATCCGGGCGGGATCGTCTCCCAATAGATCTTTCCGGAGAATTCGGGATGCTCATGCTCGAACGCCGAGACGAGCGGCGCCATGGCGAAGAAGTAGTTTCCCCCGACATACAGGACGAGGCTCGGATTCGTGATGTCGCCATGAAAATCGGCCAGAACATCGACTTCCGGGACGGTGAATTCGAAGCCGCGCCGTGTCGCGTCGTTGTTCTGGCCGTGCTGCCACGGCGGAAACACGTCTTCTGCGTAATGCGGGGTCTGCGCCTTGCCGTTCCATTGCACCGGATCGGCCAACGCCGCAGCAGTCGACAGCACGAAAGTCGCCGCAGCTGTGGCCAACAGGGTTTTTCTTATTCTTGAGGGTGTCATAGCCGTTCTCACTTCACGTAGCCGAAACCGGCATGTTGCAGTTCAGGGATCGTTGCCACGATGCCGGGGGTCAGGACGACGCCGTCGATCAGGTGATTGGTCAGTTCGGCGGCCATCTGCTCGTGTGACAGATGATCGGGATTGATACCTTTCTCGATCAGCTTGCCCGTCTGCTCCCAGATCGCGTTGTGGCAGGCCATGAACACGACGCCACGCTTCTGCAAAATCGGGATCGTGTTGCCTGCCGCTCCGAAAAGACCCTTCGGATCCTCGTGAGCCGACGCATCGAGAGCACCGTCTGGCGTTTTGATAAGCGTATTAAACGCAAAGGCCGGCCCGGCGAGCTTCGCCAGCTGATACTTGTCCCAGATTGTCTGGTCATAGAGGGCAAGGTGAGCGGAGCCATGCGTGGCCGACACCGCGAGAAAGTCCGGGTGTCTGAACGAAAACACCTGTGCGTTAACGGAATTGCGCATCAGGTTGAGCCAAGGGCTATCGATTGCTGTGTTGTCCCAGACCTGCTTCCGCTCGCCGCGATAGGCGATCACCAGATCAAGTGCCTGGGCGTCCCACATGAGCGGGTCGTCGAGCACCATCGGCACGGTCCTGAAATCGCGGCGGCGCGGGGATCTGGCCAGCTGCGAGGTCAGCACGGCAAGATTGCCGGTTCCGTCCGCATGGGACGAGGAAGATCGTGCTGCCAAGGCAGTGGAAGTGGTGGCGATCGTTGCGCCGGCGGTGGCCGCCATCAGACCCAGCAGGGCATGGCGCCGGTCGGCGCGAAGGTTTGAAGTCATGTCGTTCATAGTCGGTCTCCTTTGGAGAGCCTGATCATGCGCTTCTCTTGATCACCCGAACCAACTCATTTGAAAGCACGAAACGTTCGATTTTCTGTATTATTCGGCGATGTAACTTCGGTTATCGCCCCTGAAAGATCACCCCGGAGGTCTATTTCAGGCCGATGAAAACCCGCACAGCTCCACGATCGCTGGCGACACCGCCCCCGAGACCACCGCTTATTGTTACTGCCGGCTCCAGAATATGGTTAAAGCCGATATCAACGAAGCTCGACAGGCGTCGTTGCCTGGTTTGCTGCTGACGCACCACATCGGCGACCAGCGCAGTTCGAGGCCCTATCAGATGCGAGCCGACCATCCCGACCATCCATCGCTTCGGCCGTTCGTCAGGCCGAACCCTGAAGGATCGCGTCCAGGCGATTTCTATGCCGACCCTGGGCGCCTGCCTGGAACGGCCAAGCGATTTCGTCGCAACGAACTGGACGCTGTCGCGTGGTCCCTAATGGCCGCCCCCATAAGGCTCCTGGCGGATGAGCGATATCAGCATGGCCGGAACGTAGCGCCCCTGCTGGCGGAAGTTCCATTCCACTTCCGCGCCCGCCAGATTGCCATGAACACTTGACGCGTCGCCGAACTGACGCGCGGGCGCAAAGCTCAGTTCGATCCGGCCGGGCAGTCCCAGCTTGATGGCCGGACCACCCCGCGCGCTGTAGCGCCCGTCGCCGGCTATACTCACGCGCTCGGCCGTTTGCAGCGCGACATGTCCTGACGGCGTGACAAAGGCGTCCTTGAGCCTGACGGGTAAATTAGCGCTCAGACCCTGCGGATCGCCCTGCGCGTGCACCGGACCCATCAGGCACCAGGCAAACACGGCGCACAGGCACGCCCCCACAAACTCATTGGCCCTGTTGCGCAACAATGCGGCGTTATGGCCGCGGTGCCTAGCCCACGGCAACGAGAACAGCACCGAGGGCGATCAGGACAACCCCGCCCCAGCCTTTGGCGGACATATGTTCGCCCAAGACCAGGACGCCGAAAATCGCCACGAAAACGACACTCAGCTTGTCGACAGGCGCCACGCGCGCCGCATCGCCCAGCTTCAACGCGCGAAAATAGCATAGCCATGATGCTCCCGTGGCGAGACCCGACAGCATGAGGAAGAGGACCGTCCGCCCACCGATGGGGTCTAGCGCGCGCAGCTTGCCGGTGAGGGCAAGCAACGTTCCCAGCACGACGACGATGACGATCGTGCGCACGAAAGTTGCGATATCAGAATCAACCCCCTGAACGCCGAGCTTGGCGAGGATTGCCGTCATCGCCGCAAAGGCGGCTGATAACAGAGCCCATACCAACCAAGGGGGCACACCTGAGCCATTCATGATCATGATGCCCTATCGGTTAGGCGTCTTCTTCGGTTGCGGTCTGGGCGATGCGGATGGCGCCCGTGTTGAACCCGTCGGCCGTGATATGGCCCAGCGCCACGGCACCGATGCAGAGAATGACCGACGCGGCCACGTTCACGGACGCCCGCCCCCAGGCATCGTTACGGATCAGGTCGAGCGTCTGCAGGCTGAAGGATGAGAACGTCGTATAGCCGCCGCAGAGCCCGATCATCACGAAAAGACGCATGTTTTCCGACACCGGATAGCGCCCGTCCGCAAGGGTCAACGTGCCGAAGAAACCGATCACGAACGAGCCGAGCGCGTTGATGGGGAGGATCGTGCCCCATGGGATGAAGCGGCTGATCGGCATGGCCGCGACGGAAACCAGGTAACGCGCCAACGTGCCGAGAGCGCCTCCGACCATGACGATAAGACAGGTTGTAAACGACATGCCATTCCCTTTCTGCGCGAGTTCGGACGGAACCCGCTGTTTCGGGCGGCGAAATGCAGACGCACTCCCACCGCCATTGTGTCGCGGTAGGAGCCATCAGCCCTTGCGAGGGCGGTTGAAGGGGGAGCTCCATCCCCTTGTCGGGAGAGTTAACATAAAGCGGTCGCAGTGCGCTACTTCAGGGTGCCGCCGTCGGGGCATGGTTAATCCCGAGAAGAGCCGTTTCCTGTATTTGTGACCTGCCAGCCCTCCTTTTTTGTTGCTCGCCCTCACCGCCGGGCGCACATAATCCCGGTGACGCGCGAACAGCAGAATTTCGTCGTCCTGGACAAGGGGATGGGGTTCCCCTGAAACCGCCGCAAGGCTGATGACTCCTCTGTGCCGCAATCGGTACGAGGAGACATGTGCGCCTCTCTTCGTTCCGAAGGTCGTTTATCTTTGGAGTGGAGATCTATCATGCACATACTGGCCATTCTCGACCGGCCTGGGCCGGCGCTCCAGACCCTTCGCACCGTCGATAGCCTCATGGTGCGTTTGCAAGATTGCAAGGTGACGATCCTGCATCCGCGGCAGGAGACCAATCCGGACTTCCAGTCTGAGGACGAAGGCATCGAGACGCAGAGCGAACACGCCGAGTTCGAAAAGCGCGAACAGAATTTGAGTGGTACCTTGCGCGACATCACCGAGCGATGGATGACGACGCGCGCGGACACGGGCTCAGCACAATGGCTCCAGGCGATAGGCGACGTTCGCAGTATCGTCGCCGAACAAAGCCGGAAAGCCGATCTCGTGGTCGTCGGCAGACACATGCCAAGCGACCCCGACCGGACCAGAAAGACTCTCATGGCAGCACTTTTCGATGCCAACGCCGCCGTATTAATCGCTCCTGAGCATGCGCCCCGGACGATCGGCGTTCGTCCCGTCATTCTGTGGGAGCCGTCCCGGGCGTTGGATGCCGCACTATCGGCGGCATGGAAGTTGCTGCTGACTGCCGAACACGTGACCTTCCTGATCGGAGCGCTCCCTGATGAATGTATGCCTGATCCTGCCCGGCGGTTGATGGATGCCGGCATCAGTGTCGGTATCGATCGTTTTCGGATTGATGACGGTGAAGGGATCGCGCTTCGCGATCATGCACTGCGCGCAAATGCGGATATTCTCGTTATGGGCGCCTATACGCATCCGCGTTTCTTCGAAAGGCTTTTCGGAGGCGTGACCGAGGACATTCTTGCCCACGAGATGCTGCCATTGTTGATCCATCACTGAACATCGATGCCGATGCCGCGCTTGATATCCCAAGCGACTTCACGCGCGGCATTGAACAACTCAGTTCCCCATGTAAGGGTGATTAGCTCCGGGCGTGAGCGCCGTGTAGAGCTGGTCGCGAATATTGTCGAAGCCGATCGTCAGCCACCGGGCAGAGGCGCCGTCTGTGGCAATCTGTCCCGAGGTGCGGGTAATTTCTTTCGATCCGTCACACATGGCTGCGGTGACCTGAGTCAAACCGCCTTTCGGCCCGCCTTGGGCAAATTCCGTTTCGGCGGAGCAGAGTTCGTCCTTGGCGGGCAATCGCACGGCGTTGAGATACATCACGATACGACGGCTGTCTGCCGATGCCACGCCGTCCTGCGTCGGATAAAGGGCAGCCAGCGTCGCGTCTGTCTGACCCGGAACCGTTCCGATGAACTTGACGGGCAGGCTCTTGTAGTCCCACCACAGACGCGCCCGTTCATGCGAGGGATTGTTGCTGCTGGTGATTGCCGTTCCGCATCCGCCAAGCAGAGCCAGTCCCGTCAGGACGGAGGCGAGAGGCAGAACCTTCGATTTGCCAAAAATTTTCATGGAAGCCTGTTCCCGTGATCGCATTTCGGCGCATGATTTTTCGGAGGGGCAGAGACACTCTCCGGAATGCAAATCATTGCCTTTCGAGTTTCGCGGCCAGGACCGATTTCCCGCCTCGCTTCTCGTGAAGACTTTGATACGATCAGGGGACGAGGCTGAAAATTGAAACGTATCGCTTAGAACGTTCGATAAAATAGATTACCGGGTTGCTCTTTCACCCGGAAGGCCTCATTCGAGAAAAGCTCAGCGCCCTGCAACGCGTTTCTCAGGGTAATGCGCCGCAATGCGCTGGTTCATTGGATACACGGTCGACGAAATCAGGCCGTACGCCGATGCGCTCTACTCCGGGGTTGCGATGCAGGGAGAGACGAACAGATTTCCCGCCCACCCGCTGGCGAGCGTCTTGGCCGCGACGACCAGCCACATGATGGCGAGCATCACGCAGAACACCGTGCCCGCGACGCCGAAAAACCCGTAATCGAGCATCGCACCGAGCCGGAACGTTGCGACCGTGTAAACGCCCAACGGGAAGGTATAGCCCCACCAGCCGAGATTGAACGGGATGCCCGAGCGCCAGTAGCGCGCCGTGATCAGGCACGCCATCAACCACCACCACAGCCCGAAGCCCCACAACAGCAGCCCCGCCAAGACCCCCATGCCGTGGGCCGCGATGCCGATCTCCCGCGGGCCATGCAGCGCCATGATTGTAGGTGCGTCCCCACCCAACACCAGCATTCCGAGCGCGCCCGTGCCGATCGGTCCCAACGCCAGCCAGCATGACGCCGCCATGCTCTCATGCGGCAGTTTGTGCAGCGCCATGCGTAGCGTCAGGATCGTCAGGATGCCGAACGCGACCGGCACCGAATACGCCCAGAGGACATAGGACGTGAGCAGCACGGTGAACTGCGTGCCCGCATCCGCCAGATGCGGCGCGATCTGTCCCCCGGATGCCCCCGCCACTTCGGCCGCCACGACCGGTAGCAGCCAGATCGCCGTCATGCCTTCCAGACGATGCTCGTGCCGTGTGAACATCAGATACGGGATCAGCACCCCGCAGGCGATCGACATCGCCACGTCCAGCCACCACAGCGCATGGGCGATGCCCACGATGCCCTCACCGAACAACGAAATGCCGAACGCGATGCCGCCGTTGATGATTGTCGCCAGTCCCATCGGTATGGTGCCGAAGAACATCGATACCGTGCCATGCCCGAAGATCCGCCGCGCCTCGTGGCCGAACATCATCCACCGCGCGGCATAAAGCCCGGCGAACAGGGCAAACAGGGCGATGTTGAAAAGCCACAACGCTGTGCCGACGCCGTGGAGATACGAACCGGCGACGGGGATCTGCGGTAGCGCGAGGGCCAGGATACCCGTCCCCATGGTGGCAGCGAACCAGTTGGGCGTGAACTGGCGGATCATCTCGCGCGGATGGGCGAGGTTCTGCAGCGGCTTCGTCATGGCTTGTTCACTGTGACAGGGGCGCCCAGCAGGGCGAGAAAGGCAGTTTCCGCCGGCGACAGGCGGCGTTGCGGGTGGCGCAGCGCGCGGAACTGCCGGTCCGGCAGGTTCATGGGCACGGCGCATAGCAGCCCGGCCTCGATCCGGCCCGCCACCACGCTTGCCGAGAGCACGGCAGCAGCGGTCCCCGTCTCCACGGCGCTGGCCATCGCCTCGTTGGACGCGACCTCCAGCATCACGTCGAGATCGGCCGGATCGACGCCGAGGGCGTGGAGTGCGTGTTCGAACTCGATACGCGTGCCCGACCCGGCCTCGCGCAGAACCCACGGGCTGCGCGCGAGATCGCGGGTCGCGGGCGGAGTCGACGCCCATGGGTGATCGGGGGCCACGACCAGCAGCAGCTGATCCTGAGCGACGACATCGCTGTGCAAGTCCGGCGTCGGCAGATCGCCTTCCACCAGGCCAATCGACGCCTCGCCCGATTGCACCCCTGCCGCAATATCGCGTGTATTGGCGATCGTGACGTGTAGGCGAATGCCGGGATACGCGGCGCGGAACGCATTCAGACGCGCGGGCAGCCAGTAGCTCGCTATGGTATGGCTGGCATGCAGGCGCAGGCTGCCGTCGCGCAGGCCCGCGAGGTCGAACATCCGCTCGCGCGCGATGTTTGCGCGGTTCAGCACGGTGCGCGCTTCCTCAAGAAACAACCGACCGGCCGGTGTCAGTTCGATGCGGCGACCGATCCGGCTGAAGAAAGCAAGCTGGAATTCGCCCTCCAGTTGGGTCACGGCATGACTGACGGCGGATTGCGTCAGATTGAGGAATTCGGCGGCCCGGGTGATGTGCTCGCGCTCGGCGACAGCTGCGAAAATCCGAAGTTGTTCCAGCGTCATGACACTACCGCCCGGGTCAGGGCCACCAGCACGGCACAGCCAAGGGCACCAAGCGCAATCGTTAGCGCGCGCTCCATGCTAGGGCCGACCGAGTAATGCGTCGTATCCGCCGCGATTGCCGTACGCGTGGCTTGGAACCGCCGATACGCTGCGGCGAACAGAACAACGCCGAGCGCGACGAACACGACGCCCAGTTCGGCGGTGGCCCCATAAGGGCGCGGTGCGGCGGCATCGTGCTGGTCTGCCGCCAGACGCAGGAACAGGTCAAATTTCGCCAGTACGCCGCCGAAGGCCACAATGGCAAGCGCCGTGCGGAGCCAGGCGAGAAAGGTCCGCTCATTGGCCGCGTGATCGGTATAGCGCGGGATCATACGGCCTGCGCCAGCCGGTCGGCGACCTCACGGGCCTGCACGCGGATTTCCGGAATGGCAATGGACTCCAGCAGCACGCCGAGCCGCGCCGGGCCGATTGTAAACAGATCGTCCGCCACGTCGCCCTCCGCGTTGATGAGCGCACCGTCCGGCGTGCAGGACAGGCCCGCGCCCTTGAAACCAGGAACTATCTCACCCCGATTGAACAAATCGTGCAGCAAGGGCGCGTCTGCGCGTTGGTATTTCAGGCTGGGGCCGGTACAGTTGATGACGTGGGCGGCGGTGATCGTCATGTCGTCGCCGGCCCTGACGATCAGGCCATCTTCGCCGGTGCTGATTGCGGTCACGCGCCCGTCAAGCACGCGCAAGGTTCCGGCCTGACGCTCCTGGTCAAGGATATCTGCAATATGCGGAGCCATACGATGCCGCAGGATTTCCCAGCGCCGTAGCAAATGCCGCTGGAAACGGGATTTTTCGACATCCGGCAGCGCCAGCCACAGCGTGTTGATGACCGGACGCATGCTGTCCACCGCCGCCCGCCAGTCGGTGCCGCGTTTCAGTGCCGCATGGAAAGCGCGCAGGTAGGCGAGTGCGGTTGATGCTGTATTTCCGGGTGTAAAGACAGGTGCTGGCAGCTTCGTGTATGCCGCATGCCGTTCGGGAAACAGGCCGCGACGCGACAGGGCCGTCACCTGTCCGCGGTGGCCGTTCTCCCGCAGACGCAGCAGTACGTCGATCGTGGTCAGGCCGGTGCCGATCAGCGTCACCGCGTCATCGGGCGCAACGTTGGCCAATGCCCGTTCATCCCAGGCGTTGTGGTGATAGCGGCCGGTGTCGTCCAGTTCGCGCGGGATACCGGGCAGGCACGCCGGATCGAAATGCCCGGAAGCCAGCACGACCTGTCTGGCATATAGCACCTCCCCGTCAGCGAGTGTCACGGCAAAGCCGCCGTCGATCCGGTGACAACCGACGGCGCGCTGCCGGACGTGCTCAGGAGCTGCGATAGAATGCAGGTTGCGAAGATAAAGGCCATAGAGCGCGCGCGGTACGAACTCCCCGTCATCGATCGTGCCGGGCACGTTCTCGGCCAGCCAGCGCAAGAAGTGGTCGGGGTCGGCCGGGTCGGCGCTCATGCCCTTGGCCGGGACATTCAGGAGATTTTTCAATGACGGTGTTGAGTAAGCGAGCCCGAAGCCGGGACGGTCGGACGGATCGACCAGCGTCGCAGTCATACCGTAGCGGGTGGCGAGGTTCCACGCCGTCAGCGTGCCGCTTGCGCCCCCACCGATGATGACGATGTCGTGTTGATCGGGCTCGGTCATATCATAACTCTCCTGGATTGCGTGTCACCAGAATGATCCGAAGCTTCTGAACCATCCATGAGATTGTCTAGATTGGAACGTTCGAAACTATCGAACTGTCTCCCTGACCTTCGCATACAACATAATTGCCGCCAGTCATGCTTCCGTTGCAGGCACAGCAGCTAAACGCACAAGCGTTCGGTAAACCGTCGGCCGTGACACTGAAAAGACGGCGGCGAGATCGCTGATCGAGTAATCGCCGGTGTCGTACATCCGGCGCAGTTCCTTCTGCTGCCGCTCGGAGAGCTTGGGCTTCTTGCCGCGCAGTTTGCCCTTGGCACGGGCAACCGCCATGCCTTCGCGGGTTCGCATCCGGATCAGGTCGGCCTCGAACTCGGCGAATGTTGCGAGGATATTGAAGAAGAGCTTGCCCATCGGATCGGACGGGTCATGCACGCTGGCACCGAGCTGGAGGCGTACGCCCCTGGCGGCGAGGTCGTCTCCGATCGCTCGCGCGTCCGGCACCGATCGGGCCAGCCGATCGAGTTTTGGCACGACGAGGGTGTCACCGCGTCGCACAGCTGCCAGAGCCTGATCCAGGCCAGGGCGGGTCCGGGTCGTTCCGGTGAATCCCTTGTCAGTATAGATCCGTTCAGCGGCGATCCCGAGGTTGAGCAGGGTCTCACGCTGCACGGCGAGGTCCTGCTTGTCGGTCGAGCAGCGGGCGTAGCCAATCAGGACGTGCGTCATGGGAAATATTGTAACGTATAAGGACCCTTCATCGCAAAACATATCGTACTATCTATATGAGACTCTGTTCTTGGCCGTTTTCCATGGGTCATCTGGTCGGCCAGAGCGGGTCCGTTCAACGATCCCCTTCCGGACACATGAAGGAGACATCCGATCATGGCGCGGCGCCGTCTTCTGACCCGTGAAGCTCTCGCCCGACATTACGAGCCTTCTGTCGATGATCGCGAGATCACGAGACATTTTACACTCAGCCAGGATGACTTCGATCTGATCGCAACCCGCCGCGGAGAAACCTCCCGATTGGGTTTTGCGATGGTCATGCTCTACATGCGCTGGCCGGGACGGGTGCTGGAATCTGGTGAAACACCACCGGCTCCCATTCTGTCATTTGTTGCGCGGCAGCTCGACCTGTCCCCTGGGCTCTGGTCCCATTACGGACGTCGTGACGAAACCCGTCGATCCCATCTGGCCCACCTGATGAAGCGTTATGGCTACCGAACCTTCGATCGGTCGGCATTTCATGACATGACCGGTTTCGCGATGCCAATTGCACATCATGTGACCCAGCCATCCCGCATGGCTGCGATCCTGATTGACGAGATGCGTCGCCGAAGCATTCTCCTGCCGTCGGTCACTGTCATTGAAGCCTTGGTGCGCCGTGCTCGCCAGCAGGCCGATCACCTTGTCCATGACGTCCTTGCAGGGGATCTGCCGCCGGAAACCCGTTGTCGTTTGGACAAAATGCTGGAGCGTCGTGGCGATCGCAGTGCCTCCTCGCTCTCGTGGCTGCGTAACCCGCCCCTGTCACCAGCCGCGCGCAATATCCTGCGATTGCTGGAACGCCTGGAGTATGTACGATCCCTGAACCTCGACAGCGCTCGCGCCACGACCATACCGCGTGTGGCCTTTGACCGTTTGAGCGAAGAAGCTGCCCGGATTACGCCCCAGCATCTGGCCGAGCTTCGGTCATCCCGTCGTTACGCCATTCTGGTGGCAGCCGGGGTCCGACTTGAGGAGGTTCTAACCGACGCGACCCTCACAATGATGGACAAACTCCTCGGAAGCATGATGCGCCGTGCCGAGCACCGGATCCGTGACAAAGCGATTGTCACCATGCGATCGTTGCAGGCCCAGCTTCGTCTGCTGACAACCTCCTGCCGTCATCTGATTGAGGCGCGTGATCAGGGTGTTGATTCACTGTCTGCCATTACGGGAATTGACTGGCCCCGCCTCCAGGACGCCATCGGCAGGGCTGAAACCCTGACAGCTCCAGAGACCATTGATCGCACGGCCGAACTGATCAACCGGCATCGCTCTCTTCGTCCTGCCATTGGTCCATTCCTGAACGCGTTCCAGTTTCAGGGTGGTCGCACGGTACAGGGATTACTGAAGGCGGTGCAGATCATTGGAGACCTCTATCGGACCGGTAAACGCCGCTTGCCTGACTCCTGTCCGATCCGTTTCATTCCGCCTTCCTGGCACAGCTTTGTCAGGCCAGAGGGAACAGTCATACGACAGGCTTACGAACTCTGTGTTCTGACCCAGCTGCGCGAGCGTCTGCGTGCCGGAGACATCTGGGTAACGGAAAGTCGCCAATACCGCGCATTCGACACCTACCTTCTTCCGGAAGCCACGTTTGCAGCGATGCGCGCGCAAGGACCGTTGCCTCTGGCGATCAATGCTACGGCTGACACGTTCCTTTCTCAACGGCGTGCAGTGCTGGAAACCGCGCTGAACCGGGTGACGGCTCTTGCCAGGAAGGGCGAGTTGTCACAGGTCCGGCTTGATGCACATGGTCTTGTGATTTCGCCTCTGAAAGCAATTACACCCCCTGCTGTGGAAGAGTTGAGGCGGGCGGCTTACGACCGGCTGCCACGGATCAAGATTACTGATCTTCTGCTGGAAGTGGACCGCTGGATCAGCTTCACCGACTGCTTTACCCATCGCCGTTCCAGCCGTGTCGCGGATGACAAAAACGCCCTGCTGACGGTGATCCTGGCGGATGGGATTAATCTTGGCCTGACACGCATGGCCGACACCTGTCAGGGTGCCACTCTGCGCCAGTTGGCGCATCTGCATGACTGGCATATCAGCGAGGCCGGATACGCCGAAGCCCTTGGCCGTATGGTTGCAGCCCATCGTGGGCTGCCCCTGGCGTCACTCTGGGGAGACGGCACATCGTTCTCAAGTGATGGTCAATTGTTTCATGCAGGTGGCAGAGGCGCTGCGATCAGCGATATCAATGCGCGCAATGGCAGTGAACCGGGCGTCAGTTTCTACACCCACATCTCCGATCAGTATGATCCGTTTTCGACCCGGGTGATTGCTGCGACGGCCGGTGAAGCGCCCTATGTTCTGGATGGACTGCTTTATCATGCTAACGGACTTTCCATTGAAGAGCATTATACAGATACGGGTGGGGCATCGGATCATGTTTTCGGGCTGATGCCCTTCTTTGGTTATCGATTTGCGCCCAGGATACGGGATCTGAAAGAGCGGAAACTTCACCTTTTTCCGGGACAACACCCGGGCGAACTTCTGGGTGGGATGGCCGGTGACCTGATCAATACCAACCATATTGTGGAACACTGGGACGACCTGCTGCGTCTCGTCACATCTATTCGGAGTGGAACCGTGACCGCTTCGGCCATGCTGCGCAAACTCGGATCTTACCCCCGTCAGAATGGTCTGGCTGTGGCTTTGCGCGAAGTCGGCCGGATCGAACGGTCAATTTTTATGCTCGACTGGATACAGGATCTGGATTTGCGCAGACGAACCCAGGCTGGACTCAATAAGGGAGAAGCCCGGAATGCGCTGGCTCGGGCGCTCTTCTTCAATCAGCTTGGCGAACTGCGGGATCGGCGTTTTGAAAATCAGGCCTATCGGGCGTCAGGTCTGAACCTGCTGGTGGCAGCGGTCATCCTATGGAATACGCGCTATCTTCAGTCTGCCATCACGACGCTCGGTATTTCAGATGACCTGGCCCAGCATATCGCACCCCTCGGCTGGGAGCATATTTCTCTGACAGGCGACTATCGCTGGAATGTCGATGAGCAGCCCGAAGCTGGCGCGTTACGACCGCTTCGGGTACCTGCATCCCTACTTGTTGCGTGAGCCTCAATGTGGCCAGTTCTACAGGTGTTCACTCCAAGCGTACGTAAAATACACTTTCGTGTCGTGATCCCTTCATAGGGGGATATGTCTGTCATTTCTTTGTCCTGTAGATGATTTTTACTTTTCTGTTGCCGGATCCAGTCTGAAATTTGTGGCTGTCCTCCCGTCATGAAGGTCGCGGGTGTGAGATTATTTTTTCAATTTCAACGTTCGGAGCGTCGGATGTAGGTTTTTCCGGAATTTCCAGTCATTTTATATATTAGCATTGCATAATATTTAACTTCACGACTCCGGGATTTCCTCTCCCTGTGAAAACAGGAAAGAAGAAATCATGGAAATCGCAGCGCAGGGGTATGCAATCTGATCGGCTGTTGGACTGACTGTTGTGGCTGCGCTTAGCGGTTCCATGGAGCGTGAGCTACGACCCGTGCCAGGCCGCAAAAACCTGTCAGTCCAGCAACGGTAAGGCCCGCGCCAAAAAAGCCGGTCAGCAGGAAATACCATGGGCTTACAAAAAAGCCGAGAAGGCTGCCTGTGAGAACAAGTAATCCGATGATGAGTTGCACCTGACGGTCGAGGGGCAGGACTTTCCGGCCGCTTCTTTGTAATGGCAGGCCTTCCTTCATCCAGGACTCGATGCCTCCTTCAAGATTATAGAGAGTGAGGCTGGGGTCTTCGGCCAATAGTTTCTTGCAGGCAGAAGCACCACGACCACCCTTGCGACAATAAATGACCAGATTTTTGTCAGCATGAGGCGGCAGAATGGCCTTTTTGATTGAGCCCAGTGGCAGAAGGGTCGCGCCGGAAATGGACTCGGATGCAAATTCCGAGGGCTCTCGCACATCGACCAGGGCGACTTTCTTCTGCTCCAGCCAATCGTTCAGGGTTTTTGCATCCACGGACTGCATTGTCATTTTACATGAACTTCCTAATCAAGGGTGTTCGCGACAGAAGATCAGCTGAAGCACGGCAAGTACTGCCTGTGCTTCAGCGCTGCAAAGTCGATAATAGATCATCAGGCCGCGTCGTTCTGAAGTAATCAGACCAGCATCTTTAAGTCGCGCCAGATGTTGAGACAGGGCCGACTGCGATAATCCAACGGCTTCAGCGATATCTCCGACATTTTTTTCACCGGAGACAAGGTGGCACAGCACCATCAGTCGGTTGGCATTGGCGAGTTCCTTGAGAAACCTCTCTGCTTCCGAGGCATGACGCTGCATGGCTTCATGGGAGAGGGATAGGTTTCGTTTTTCCACGTTGATACCTTATTGCAGAATTCTATTTTAGCAATATCTAAAATACTTAATCCAAATCGTAAAGTGTCTTTCCGTATGGATGCCGGTATATGCCTCGTGAAATATGCCAGATAATGATTTCTGTAATTTCGTCTATGTTTTCAAATATTTTTTGAAAAAACATGACATTCCGCATCCTTTTCATGCGAATTGCAGAATGTCATCAGTTAGACGCCGGAAGCGAATAAGGATTGCAGTTTCCAGTGGTCTGCACTGAGTGTTTTTCCGGCTTTGGAAGCGGCAGAAGAACACTCGGCATAATTTTCTTAACGAACAATGGGGGGAGTATGCCCCTTTATTTGTCCGTTTTCGCTGAAAACCAGGGAATCATGCGGGCAATAGCTTCTTCAATCCTGTCGGTTGAAACCGCGAAGCTGAAGCGCATGAATTTGTGGCCATTGACCGGGTCGAAATCAATTCCGGGCGCAGTTGCAACACCTGTATCGCGCAGCAGTTCTTCGCAAAATATCAGACTGTTGTCAGTCAGATGTCCGATATCGGCATAAACATAAAACGCGCCATCAGGGGGGGCTATATTGTTCAAGCCCATCTGTGGGAGAGCTTGCAGGAGAAGATCGCGGTTCTTGCGATAGGTCACAAGATGCCCTTCCAGCTCCTCGCTGCAATCAAAGGCGACCAGCCCGGCGTGCTGGCTCAGGGAAGAAGGTGTCAGGAACAGATTGCCCATGCGGGCACGCGCCTTGTCGATCATGTCTTCGGGAATGATCAGCCATCCCAGACGCCAGGGTGCCATGCTGAAATATTTGGAAAAGCTGTTCACGATCAGCGCTTCCGGTTCATATTCCAGAGCGCTGTGCGCTGGTTCACCATAGCTCAGACCGTGGTAAATTTCGTCGGAGATGATCCGGATATTGCGCTCGCGGCAGACGCGGACGATGGCGCGGAATTCCTGTTCCGGCAGGATGGTCCCCGTAGGGTTGGCGGGACTGGCGATAATCAGGGCGTCCGGTGCGGGCACAAGCGCTTCGATGGCGCGCGCTGTCAGTTGGAAGCATTCTTTCTCGCCACACGGGATTTCAACCGGGACCATGTGAAGGCTTTTCAGCGTGTTGCGATAGGCAACGTAACCCGGCCGGGCCAGAGCAACGCGCATGCCGGGTGTGAGGCTGGACAGCAGGGCCAGAACCAGAGCCGGTGACGCGCCACAGGTCAGAATGACCTGCTGCGGGCGGATGCTGACGCCATATGTGTCGTGATAATGCCGGGCGATCCGTTCACGAAGGGCCTGACTTTCCCAATATCCCATCGGATCTGTGGCCAGAACATGTTGTGCGCGTTCGATGGCCTTGGTCGGCGCCCCGGTGGAGGGCTGGCCAAATTCCATGTGAATGATGTCCTGTCCCTCGGCTGCGAGACGGTGGGCCAGAGCGCTGAGTTCAATGGCGTGGAACGGTGCGATTTCGGGAACGGACATGCATGACCCATGGGGTTGTCTGAAACTTTGGCCCTGATAGCAGAGATGGAATGAAAGAGGAAAAAGACCAGCACAAAGACGCTTAATCTTCTGCTGCGAACCGGGCTAAAAAGCACGAATGATATGTTCCGAGATTTTCAAGACAGAGCTTGCTTGGCGCCCGCCCGAGGATTTTCTCGGATTTGCTTCCGGAGCATCGTCCTGCGTCATGCTGGACAGCGGTGGAGAGTCGCCTGAGGGGCGCTGGTCATGGCTCTGTCCACGACCAGTCTCCACACTCGTGTTGCGACAGGGGGTTCTGAAGCGTGACGGTGTGGAAATCGCGCAGGGGACGGATGTCTGGTCTTGTATCCGTGCGATGTTGCGTCCACGCAGTGCGGAAGATCTGCCTTTTCCCGGAGGCGTGATCGGTTTGGCGTCTTATGAAGCGGGCATGCGGCTGGAGCGGATTGCGTCACGGCACATGAGCGATGAACCCGAACTCATTGCCATGCTGTGTGATGATTTTTTCGCTTTTGACCGGCTGGAAAAGCGCCTTTGGTGGGTCAGTCATTCGGCAGCGCCTGTGCCGGAAATTCCGGTCGTTCTGGACGCGGAAATCTCACGGAAGGGTTGTACATCGGGTTAGATTATGAAAAAGTCTGTTTTGCACAAAAGAAATTTCCATAATCATCAAGAAAACCCGATGCAGACAGAGTGTAGCGCAGGCGCGTATGAATTTCCAGCCTCCTATGGACGGCGTGTTGTAGCCCGTTTTGACGGGGGTCGCATGAGTTCGGATGGGGGCGTCATTCTGGTGAAGCAGGCTGATGACATTCTGGGGCTCAGCCGCCGCTTTGCTGCCTGTTTTCGCGATAAG
>NZ_WOTB01000034.1 GCF_011516835.1 Acetobacter musti
GAGATTGTCATCGACCTCTGTCCGGGCGCTAAGGATGACAGCCTGTTAATCCGTAACCGCACCGGTCAGGGTGAAACCTCCATGACACTGTCATGGCACTTTTATGACAACACTTTTCCCACGGCCGGTAATGACTGATCATCAGCTTAGCGTGAGAGCGTGCCTGTTATATGACAAAGAAATCGGACAGAACGTGACTTTCTGGGAAAGAGAATGAAATTCCGGGACAAACTATGCTGATGCGCCGCAGAACGGCTGGCCTCCTGGCATGTAGCCTGTCATGTAGAGCGAGGACTTCATTTGCCGCAATTGCCGCAAATGTTACAATAAAGGAAGGAGATCTCCTGAAGAGAATTGATGATTCTGGTAAGACTTTTCTCACTTCTGACGATGTGCTGCACGAACATGGACCGGTTCTTTGCTGGCCGGTTTCTCCGGATGGAAAGCACGTTCGAAAGGAGACATCCTATAACAGGCTATGGGTTATGAAGTCCGGCATATACGGAATGAACGGCTTTATTGCCTATTCAGCAATTTGTCAGCACGCAGCGTGTCTGGTGTCAGACTGGGACAGCCGGCAGCGACATCTGATTTGTCCCTGTCATGGATCGGCATATTCTGTTGATCAGGGTGGGCGGGTCGTGGCCGGTCCGGCGCCGTATTCACTGCCCTATCTTCCTCTCGGTGTCAGACAGAATGCATTGATCATAGCCGGAGTGTTTTCCGGCCAAATCGGAGGCCACGCTTCCCGCGCGGACTGACTCACTCACTCCGTCCGCGCACCCCCGGAAAACAGTCGCGTCGCCTCCGCAATGACCCGCTTCTGATAGGACTGATTCAGAGCCGGCGTGTGCGAGTGATAATCCCCGACGGCTTTCATCAGATCGCCATGCGATTCATTGATATAACTGCGCAGAATCACAGCCGACGCCGCAATATTGAAGCATCCGTCGGAAACGAGCCGCGCCGCCGTCTGCACCGCCGGCAGACGTGACAGTTTCGAGATCGGCTCTATCCATTGTGTGTTGATCTGCATGAGTCCGAGATCGGACGACCCGTCGCTGTTGCGGTGAACAAGCCCGATGGCGCCCCGCTCGACCTGCCAGATACTGGGAAGAACACGGGGCGGAATATCGTAGCGGATGGCTGCGGCAAGCATGCAGGCAAGCAGTGGGGCAGGCATTGCAATCCTCTGATCGCGTGAGATTAAAGAATTTGAAAGTTTTATGAATGTCAGACTTTTTTCACATTCGTCGTCTGTCCACTGCCATTCCCTGCGTCTAAGAGCTTACCTGTTCTCCGCACAGAAAGACAGTTCATCAGATGCCAGTTTCGGAAAAAAACCGATCCCGGAATGCACCGGATGCCGAGTCCGGCTTTACACTTCTCGAAATCCTTGTCGTCCTCGCCATCCTCGGCCTGCTCGTCGGTCTTGTCGCCCCGGCAGCCCTGCGCCAGCTCGGCGGAGCGCGCGTCTCCGTCGCTAAACAGTCGATCGCCCGGATCGGAACCATCCTTGATATGTACAAGCTGGATACCGGAACCTATCCGGCCTCTGAGGACGGATTGCAGGCCCTCATTCAGCGCCCCGCCTCAGCGGAAGGCTGGAGCGGTCCGTATCTGAAAGGAACAACAGTTCCGCTCGACCCTTGGAATCATCCCTTCATTTATCGTTTTCCTTCTGACCGGGAAGGAAAGGATTACGATCTGTGCTCTTCTGGTCCATCCGGAAAAGCGGATTCAGGATCAGGCATGATCTGCAACCCGTAACGGCTCCATATCCCGCGTCATCGTATCCCAGCGCACGACACGCCACGGAACGGGACGCGCATCCGGCAGAATAATCACCTCAGCATGACGGCTCACACGCCATGCTCCATGCGCCGCCACCGCATCGACGCTGACCAGCGTCTCATCCTCAATACTGTCATCATCCTGTTTCTGGTCCGGACTGTTCGAAACCCCCGACCGCGTCAGGGCCTGCCGGACCAGCGGATCGTTGCTGCTCAGATCAGGGAGCTGAATCTGAGAAAAAGACAGATGAGGTTTCAGACTGTGCAGAACGGATGGCGTCATCCCCGGCACAGCGGCCAGATCGTCGAAGGTGTGAAACAGCGCCCCGGTCGGTCTGCACATCTTCCCGCCGGCAACACTGAGACCGCCTGAGACCGCAACACCCGGCGTCCGCCAGGCAAAAATGGCGGCGGAAAGCGTGCGGGACTGATCCGCCGGCAGCCCCGCCGCGGCAAACACGGCCGCCAGCAGCGGCTGACCCGCCAGACCCGGATTGACCCGGTTCCGGTCGGCCTGACTACGGACCATAATCTTCGTGTCGCTTTCATCAGGTCCGCCATGCCATTGCGGGGCAGGGCGGGTCTGTCCGGTGCTGAGACCAAAAAGCTCGGATGTGATGGCCGCATCAGCCAGCGTCTCAAGCCGGACACGCTGGAAGGTCCGCTCCCCGAGCCGGACAGAGGAACGGCCGGTCGCAAGGGTCTGCGTGCCGATCAGCGCCAGAAACCCCAGCGTCCACAGAACAAGAAGAAGCGCAAATCCACCGTCCCGGACAGCCCCTTTCTCCTTTTTCCTCTCAGTCATTCAGCCCGACGGCTTTCAGGAAACGCCCCTGCGGATCAGCCGACCCCGTCGGACGCATGGTGTTCATCTCGTGAGACAGAACCGCCGCATGCGGAAGCTGCGCCCGCAGATCCTCGGTCAGCCCGTACGCCTCGCTCTGACTGTGAATCACATGCGGCGTGATCAGAATCAGTAGCTCCGTCCGATCCCGCGTGTTCGTCTGCGTGGCGCCGAGCATGCCGATGACGGGAATATCCTTCAGCCAGGGTAATCCTGAATTGCCACGGCTCGATTTATCCGAAATCAGCCCCGCCAGACCGACCGTCTGCCCGTCAGCAATCACCACGCGCGACGTGACCTGACGCTGGGAGAAGGTCGGACTGCTGATCGACCCGCTGCCGGTGCTCGTGGTGGAGGACGCAACCGAGCTGACCTTCTGGGTCACATCCAGCGTCACCGTTCCGCCATTGCTGACATGCGGCGTCACCTGAAGAATAACACCCGTCGGTTGATAATTGATGGAATTGGTAATGGTCGAATTGGCCGTCACGACACTCGTCGTCGAGCCGGTCAGATACGGCACCATGTCACCGACCATCAGGGACGCCGGCTGGTTATCCACCACCATCAGTTCCGGTGAGGACAGAACCCGCACCTTGGTGACAGACTGCAGCGCATTGATGACGAACGGCGCGCCGCCCTGCGCCGATCCGCCAAGAACAAATCCCGGAAAACTGCTGGAGAGCTGAGAAGAAACAAGATTCGCAGCACCAAGAGACTGCGTCGCATTGCTGAGAATGCCGTTGATGCCGCCGGATTTGAAAAAGAACTGCGTGCCGTAATTCAGCGCATCGTTCAGCGTGACCTCGGCGACAGTCGCGTCAACCCGCACCTGCAGCGGCATGATATCAACTTTGCGCAGCATGGAGGCGACCGTTTCCGTTTCGGTCATCGTGCCATAAACAAGCACCGCATTGTTCTGCGTGTCCGGAATGATGCGGATCTCGCCGCCTTCCGATTTGTTACTGTCAGAACTGTTGCCAAGCCCGCCCAGCAGCGGATTGTTCGAAATACCGTCCGACTGTTGCTGGCTCTGCCCGCCGCTCTGCGAACCGCCCGTCAGAGAATTTCCCTGGCCCTGTCCCTGATCGGAAGAAAGCCCGTTCTGCGAGGACAGCCCGTTATCCTGCGACCCTCCCAGCCCGGAGGTGCCGGAAGACCCGGAACCTGACATACCGTTCTGAAAATTCGACGACTGAGCCTGCATTTTCGATGTCGGAACCGCCGTGACATGACCGGGCGTAAAGGCCTGCTGCAGAATATAGGCCACGTCATTGGCGCGGCCGTTCTGAACATAATAGACATTCCAGTGACGGATCGTCTTGCGCCTTTCCGCCTCGATCACGGAAAAAACCCGCCGCGCATCATCCAGAAGACGGGGCTGCGAGGTGACGACCATGACCGATTCAATATGCGGCATAGCCATGATCTGAATCCGGTCCGTCAGCGCCTGGCCCTTTTTACTGGCCAGCGCCGACTGCAGCGCCTGCGTCAGCTCCTGCGCATTGCCGCTCGTCGCCGGAAAAAGCGCATAGGACTGACCGGCCAGCACATCGGAATCGAACGTGCGCACCAGCTCGTCCAGAGATGCCCGCGTCGCCGGATCGCCGGACACGATCACCGCATTCCCGGACGGCGCAGCAACGATATGACCACCACTGCGCAGAATAGGCTGAAGCGCTTTCGCCAGACTGTCCGCCGACGTGTAGCGAAGCGGAATGATCAGACTGCCCGAAGCATCGCCGCCGCCCTGAGCCGTCGCGGACGTTATGCGATAAACCCCGTTTTCCACCACCAGAGCCGCCCCCGCGCCGGAAAGCGCGGTACGGAAAACGGCAAGCAGTTCATCCTGCCGGACCGGACGGGCCGTTTTCAGTGTGATGGTGCCATGAACATTGGAATCGACGAGGTAATTGACCTTAAGAATCCGCCCCATCACCTCATCCGTCACCGAGCGGATATCCGTATCCGAGAAATTCAGCGTGATATCGCCGGCTCCTGCGGACGCACCACCCCGTCCCGGCGCGGAACGCAACCGACCATAGCTGACCGTGCCGCCATGCGTCGCCTCCAGCCCGCCAATGTCTCCGTCCACGCGGGGAGAGGCGACCTGACCGGTGATCGCGCCGGAGACCGGCAGAGGCGTGACATGCGGTGGTGTGTCGGAACAGCCGGCCAGCATCCCCAGAACCGGCAGCGTCAGACGGGGCAGACCTCGCCCGGAACCCTTGCGCGGCAGGAAAGGCAGAATGGAAAAAGACCTGTGTTTCACACGCATCACCGGGAAGAAGGAGTGGAGGAAGCCGTTACACTGCGGGCGGCGTGTTTGGCCGGAGCGTCACGTAAAGCGAAGATCGTCAGAGTGGCGTCAATCATCCGGCCCTTTTTCGCCTCGTCCTCAATGCGGGACGAACCGGCCACCTGAACCTGGAGATCATCGGCCAGAAGCCTGGGCGCCGTGCTCTCCGAGAGCACGCTGAGCAGACGGATAAGATCCGGCCAGTAAGCCGTAAGAGAAATCCGGACACCAAGACGTTCGAACGTGCCGCTGCGCACAATCGGCAGAGGCTCCTGACTGCTCAGCTCCACATGCACGCTGTCTGCCACGTCATGCACGCTCTCCTGCAGCCGGGCCACCGCTGTCTCGTCAGAGGTCTCGCTGATCAGCAGCGCGCTGCCCGGAGCATTATGCGTCGCCTCCTCATATTTCGCCTGCAGCGCCGGAATGGTGTCTACCAGCGCCTCGGTATGCTCCAGAACCAGATGCCGGCTGTCGATTGTCGCCGCACCGTCACGATAAAGATCCAGAAGCGAGGAGATCAGAAGCCAGGCCAGAAGTAAGAAAATGAAGGTAACGCCAAGCGCCAGAAGCCGGCCCTCGCGTCCGTCCGGTAATTTCAGCGAATAAAAGGCAGGGGAGGGCGACACGGTGATATCGGCCCGGTGCGTTGGCATTGATGGTGAACACATCCTGACTTTTGTCTTCCGTCCGGGTAACCGGACCGGAAAAGGACGCATCGGTGAAAGCGGCGCGGTGTTCCAGAATGCCGATCAGCTGTGTCGCCTGCCGCGACTGCCCCTCAAGCGTGACATGATGCTCCCGGATGCGCAGCGTGGTGAGAAACGTCCCGTCCGGCAGAGCATCCGTCAGCACGGCCAGGGTTTTCAGAGCCGATCCCGTCCGGTGTTCCTCCTTCGCGATTTCAGCCGGTCCCGCCGTAAAGGAATCGATTCTGCGCCGGAGAGATTCGGCCTGCCCGCGCCTGTCGGACAGGGCGCTGATCGCATGATTCAGTCGGAAGAGATGCACCTGCTGCACCACGAACGGAACAATCGCCGCAATCACCGCCAGAACGGGCAGAGCACGCAGAACAGGATGATGCTTCTGCTTCGGCACATGAAACGGAATCACCCCCGCCTCGCCCGGCGGCCCGTCCATGCAGAGTCGCGTCGGCGCGATTCCCTCGCGCTGCATCAGCTCAAGCGCGGACCCGAACAGAAAGCGCGGCGCGACATGCAGCCGGAAAATCGCCATGGCGTTCCTGCCGGCTTCGGATTTCCGGCTGACGGACCAGACAGCCTCATCCGCCTGAAACGGCGTCAGCCGGTCGAGACTGTAGCCAATGGCCTGCATGGCGTTTCCTGCCGCCGCCGGCGGCAGCGGCACATCGCGGGAGAGAATGCTGCCCGGCGGCAGAACCAGCGAAATATCCGGCGCGCGCCGCCAGAGCGAACGATACCAGCGCACGCGGCCACCATCCGCCGCAAAAAGTGCCTGGCGACAGAGATGAAGATCCTGCGCGTCGATCGTGCCGTCGGCATGGAGCATCACCCGAAGATCCTGCCTGTTCTCCCCTCTGAGCGTGCGGGGAAGCAGTTCCGTCATGCGATCGAGCCACCAGCGCCCGAAGGCGTAAAGCCCGCGGCCTGCGGATGTCTGTTTATCTGTCATCGCACTGTGTCTCGGACGAGCCGGTTTTCAGAGTACACCTGCAGAGAAATCGTTTCGGGACCGCCGGGGCTGCCGGCGCGCACTCGATAACACCGCCTCCGGGCGGGCGACAGGATCGCCGTGTTATATATTTATGACATGTTAACGATCTCTCTGGTTTCAGAGAGAACCGTCTTTTAAATCCACGGTCTGTCGCGCGTCACAAAGACGCAGCACTCACTCCGCCGACAGAACCAGCCGCGCCATCCACACAGCGGCCGCCAGACAGGGGCCAAAAGGAACGACAACCGTCATGCTGAAGCGACCGGAACGAAAAATGGTTGTCGCAGCAGCAATAAGTCCCAGAATGGCCGCCAGCAGAATCACGGACGGAAGTGGCGCCACCCCCAGCCATGCCCCGCCCGCGGCCAGCAGTTTCACATCGCCGCCACCAAGCCCCGTACGCCCGCGCAGCCGCCGGTACCCCCAGGCGATGGCGGTGAAGATCAGCCAGCCGGCAGCACAGCCAAGTACCCGGTCATATGCGCCCTCCGGCCCGTGGAAAATGAATCCCTCCGCCAGCCCGGCCAGCAGCAGAGGCAGCGTCAGACTGTCCGGCAGCCGCAGACAGATCAGATCAATCCAGGAAAGCGCCAGAAGTCCCCAGCCAAGAATGCAGTCGGCCAAGAAAACACCCGGCTCCGGCATGATCGCATCGAACGGCAGCTCATGCTGAAAGGACATCATCAGCCCGCACAGCACAATACTGACCGGCACTCCGAGCGCCGCCAGCTCCACCCGGAGATGCTGAGCATCGATCCTGCTCCCGCAATGCCGGCAGCGCCCTTTCTGCAGACAGTAAGACAGAACCGGGATCATTTCGGCCGGCCGCAGCGTCGTGCCGCAGTGCTCGCAATGCGAGCGGCCCGTCGCAAAGGGTTCGCCACGCGGAATCCGGCGGATCAGAACGCCGAGAAAGCTGCCGATAAAGGGAGCGAGAAAAAACGGAACCAGGAAAAGCAACGTCATGACGGACGGGACAGTGGCCGATTGCGCCACGCCCGGCAAGCGGGACGCATCGCATGAACGACCTCTCCTTCCCCGCCTCTCCCGCACAGCATTCCGGCGCAGCCAGTCTGGAAAGCATCAGTCTGGAAAACGCCATTCTGGATCGCGGTGTCTGCGATCCCCGCGCCCTGGAGCGTGCACGCAGCGTCGTCGCCGACACCGGCCAGCCCCTGGCCCTCGTCCTGCTCCAGCTCGGCCTCGTCAGCGAAACGGATCTCGCCCGCACCTACGCCGCTTTGCTCGGCAAAACCGTCATCGATGCCGCCGGCCTGGCGGCAGTGACCGACCCGGTCATGCCCGACTGCCTGAAAAGCCGTTTTCTGCACGAAGCCCGCGCTCTTCCCATGGACTGCCGGGACGGCGTTCTGCGCCTGGTCATGGCGGACCCGCTGGACGAATTCACCTGCGCCGCCGCCCGGCTCGCCACAGGCTGCCGCGTGGAGCGGGAGGTCGCCCGTCCCGCCGATCTGGAAGCGGCCCTGACCCGCCTCTATCCGGAAAACGAAGACAATACCGAAGACGATACCGAAGACGATACCGGACCGGCCGCCGATGACGACCCCGCGGAGGAAGATACCGACAGGCTGAAAGACCTCGCCAGCGAGGCCCCGGTCATCCGTCTGGTCAATCAGATCATCTTCCGCGCCGTCGAAACCCGCGCCTCCGATATCCATATCGAACCGTTCGAGGACCGGCTGATCGTCCGCTACCGCTATGACGGCGTCCTGCACGAAGTGGACAGCCAGAGCGCGCGCATGACCTCCGCGCTGATCTCCCGTATCAAGATCATGGCGAAACTCGACATCGCCGAACGCCGCCTGCCGCAGGACGGCCGGATCAAACTGGCCGTGCGCGGGCATGAGGTCGATTTCCGCGTCTCCACCGTGCCGTCGCTGCATGGCGAAATCGCTGTCCTCCGCGTGCTCGACCGCACCACCGTCAGCTTCGATTACAGCCGCCTCGGCCTCGCCCCGGCCATCATCGCCGAATTTAAGGCCGCCCTGGAGCTGCCGAACGGTATCGTGCTCGTCACCGGCCCGACCGGCAGCGGCAAGACCACCACGCTTTACACGGGCCTCGCCGGCATCAATTCCCGCGAACGCAACGTCATGACGGTCGAGGACCCGATCGAATACCAGCTCGCCGGCATCAACCAGATCCAGACCCGCCCGGTCATCGGGCTCACCTTCGCCAGCCTCCTGCGCGCCATCCTCCGCCAGGACCCGGACGTCATCATGGTCGGTGAAATCCGCGATCTCGAAACCGCGCAGATCGCTGTCCAGGCAGCCCTGACCGGCCATCTGGTGCTGTCCACCCTGCACACCAATTCCGCCGCCGCCGCCGTGACACGCCTGCGCGACATGGGGCTGGAAGACTACCTTATCACCGCCGTCCTGCGCGGCATCCTGGCGCAGAGACTGGTCAGAAAGCTTTGCGAAAGCTGCAAGAAGCCGGAACCCATCCTCCCCGAACTGGCGCAGAAACTCGGGCTCGACCCGGACACGCAGCACACGCTCTGGCACCCCACAGGCTGCCCGGACTGCCGCCATACCGGCTATCGCGGCCGCAGCGCCGTCGCGGAATTCCTCCGTCCGTCGCGGGAGGTTACGCGGCTGATCCTCTCCGGCGCGGATCATACCGAAATCGAACGCGCCGCCGTCGCGGAAGGCATGGAAACCATGTTCCACGCCGGGCTGCGCGTGGCGCTGGCGGGTGAAACCACGCTTGAGGAAGTCAGCCGCATCATCGGGCATGACGCATGAACCCGGCGCAGACGCTTCCGGACAATGAGGCGATCAGCTGGCGTTACCGCGCCGTCACCGCCGACGGCGTCATCAGCCACGGGGAAATGACCGCCGTCAGCGAAGCTCAGGTCATCTCCCGTCTGCGCCGCCGGAAACTCATGCCCGTTCGCATCACCCCGGCCACCCGCGGCGGTGCGCTCGGTGGCGAACTGCTCTCGCTTCTCGGGCGCGGACGCGAAACCAGACTGCGCGGAAGAGAGCTCACGGATTTCACCCGCAAACTCGCAACCATGCTGACAGCAGGCCTGGATCTCGACAGAGCCCTGCGCTTTCTCGGTGAAACGGCGATCAGCCCCCGCAGCGCCAGAGTCATCGACACGCTCAGAGACCGGGTCCGGGACGGCGAGGCCTTCGCCAGCGCCCTGGAAGCCTCCCCGGCGACCTTCTCAAAACTGTATGTCGGCCTGATCAAAGCGGGCGAGGCCGGCGGCGCCCTCCCGGATGCCCTGCTGCGGCTCGCCGACCTGCTCGAACGCGAGCGCGGGATGAAGGCGACCGTCCAGTCCGCGATGATCTACCCGATCGTCCTGATCGTCGCCTCGGTGTTCTCCGTCGTCCTGCTGCTGACCCATGTCCTGCCGCAGTTCGTGCCCCTCTTCGCGGAAAACGGCGCCTCCCTTCCTGTCGCGACAAAAATCGTTATCGCGGCAGGTGATTTCCTGACTGCATGGGGCGTCGTCCTGCTCGCCGCCGCCATCGTCGCCTTCGCACTGGTCAGAATCGCTCTGAGAAAGCCGCATCTCCGGCTCGCTTTCGACCGCGCCCTGCTGCGCATCCCCGTCGTCGGCACACTGCTCCGGGAAATCATGGCCGCCCAGTTCAACCGCACGCTCGGCACGTTGATGCGGAACGGCGTGCCGCTCGTCGGCGCTCTGCGGATCACGGAAGGCGTCATCGGCAACACCGCCGGCGCGATCAGCATCAGCGAGGCGACCCGCGTCGTGCGGGAAGGCGGGAGCCTCGCCTCCTCCCTGGAGCGCAGCAAAATCTTTCCCGAAACCATGACGCATTTTCTGAAAGTCGGAGAAGAAACCGCCCAGCTCGCCGCTATCTCCCTCAAAGCCGCCGATATTCACGAGGAGTCCAGCCGCGTCACCATCCAGCGCCTGCTGGCCATCCTGGTCCCGGCCATCACCATTATCATGGGGCTGATCGTCGCCGGCATCGTCTCGGCACTCCTCCTCGCCATGCTGAGTCTCAATGATCTCGCGCAGTAGGGAAACCGCGATTGTTGCCGAATCTGGCTTCACTCTTCTCGAAATCATGGTCGTCCTTGTTATCGCCGGCCTGCTCATGGGCCTGGCGCTGGAACGCGGCCCGCTGCGGAGCAATTCCGCCGCCTTCTCTGCGGCCCGGGCCAGCGCGCTGACAGTGTTTCATGACGCCCAGACCCTCGCACAGGCCAGCGGCGATGTCGTGACGGTCCAGGCCGACGCCGCAACAGGCCACCTCATGACAAGGCGTGACCGCAGCTCGCACGATCAGCATATCGGCGCCGGTGTGCGGCTGCTGCTTCCCCTCCCGGACGGCCGCTTTGCGCCGCGCGCGCTCTATCGCTTCACCGCTGACGGAAGCGCCTCCGGCCCGCCCGTCCTGCTGACTCTCGGCCGACAGGTCTGCGTCATTTCGTTCAGCCTGGTCACCGGACGCATCAGTGCCTCAGAAAGCCAGAACCCGTGAGAGCCGATCCATGAGACCGGCAAAAGCAGCAGACAGGCAGCAGGGCTTCACATTGCTGGAAGTGATCGTGGCTCTCGTGATCGCCGGTTTTGCGCTCGGCGCCAAGCTGGAATCGCTGGAAAGCGGTATGGCCGGCAGCAGCCGCGCCGACCACAATCTCCGCGCCCTGTCCATCGCACGCTCGCAGCTCGCCGCCGTCACTGCCATGCCGGCCTTACAGCCGGGAACACAGAACTATGCCGTGGCGGATCATTTTCATTCCACCGTCGATATCCGGCAGATTGCTCTGTCCGGAACGCAGGGAAACGTCGACAGACTCGGCCTTTTTTCCATCTCCGTCACCGTGACGAGAGACGGAGCGGCCCGCGCCATGACACTCACAGGAAGGACGGTGCGCCCCGCCGCCGTTCAGGAATGAGGCAGGATGACGCGGGCTTCACCCTGCTCGAAATCCTCATCGTCACGATGGTCTTCGGACTTCTCTCCGTGACCCTGTGGGAAGGAATCGGCGTCGGAACCCGAGGCTGGTCGCTTGAAACACGCCGTTACGGCCAGGAAACCGAACTGCAGGAGCTCGAAGACAGTCTGCATCGTCTGATCGAAAGAGCGGAAATTTCCGATCCCGGCAACACCGCTGCCTTCTCCGGCGTCTCCGACCGGATGCGGCTGATCGCATGGCTCCCCGAAGAAGGCGGTTTCAGCCATGAAATCGAGGCCGGTTTCGGCATCAATGCCCGTCATGACTTCATCCTGCGCTGGCGGCCCTTCCGGCGGGCGGAATGCCCGGGCGAAGAAGCGCCGTTTCACGAGGAAATTCTCGCGCACGGTGTGAGAGCAGTTTCCTTTTCCTATTACGGCATGCAGAACGGACACCATCTCTGGCAGTCCGCCTGGACATCGCATGCCCTGCCTCTCCTGGTCAGGATCAGCTTCGCGTTCATGACGCCGCAGAAGGACTGGCCGGACATCATGATCAGACCACTGAGAAGCGGCGCAGATGCTTCGTAAAAAAAATGATCTGAAATCGAAAAATTCAAAAGCCTCCGCCGGTCATTGTCACGGAACATTAATGGTTTCTTCATTTTTAATGTGACCGGAATTTAACTAAGTGTGTCGTGAACAAAGAGAAAAAGCGCTTCGTAACGTCATGGCAGATAAAGCGAATTTTCGATTTGATTCACTACGCGCTCTTCTGAATCTCCAATCCACGTCTCCGAAAACCTGAAAATCTGGTAATACGGAAGGTATCACAATGTCTGCTCCGGTGTGGAAACGCCTGAGAAAGCCGCTGACCCGCTCAGTGGCTCATCTCACCGCGGCGTCAATGGCTGTGTCGCCTGTCATGGTCACAGCCCCTGCTTTCGCTAAAATGTCGACCGTCAGAACGGCGACCCCGATCGAACATATCGTCCTCATCATCGGCGAAAACCACTCCCTTGATAATCTTTACGGAACCTACATTCCGAAAAAAGGAGAGACGGTCGATAACATTCTCTCGAAGAAGATCGTCAACGCAGACGGAACGCCAGGCCCTAATTTCCCGCAGGCCGCACAGCGTCAGTCCGCCGGTTCCGACACGTACGAAATCGCTCCGCCGGATCCGAAAGAATACAACAAGCTTCCGGCTCCTGCTCTGGCCGGCACCCCGGCAAAAGCGTCCGACACGGACCCGGCGCCCTTCGCCACCCTCGCCGCTGTCGAGGCTTTCGAAAAACTCGTTGGCAATAACGGACTCGATCGCTCCGACTGGGCGAAGCTGACCACCGGCGCCAGCGGACTCGGTTCATCCGGCGTCGACACACGCATCACAAACGCGAACAACCTGCCGAACGGCCCTTTCCAGTTCACAGGCTCCTCGCTTCCGTATGATTCCTATGTCGGAAGCCCGGTTCACCGCTTTTTCCAGATGTGGCAGCAGACAGACTGCTCGGTCGCACACGCAACCACGAAGAATCCATCCGGCTGCCGGAACGACCTGTTCCCGTGGGTAGAAATTCAGAGCGGTACGGGCGGAAACGGCGCGGCCCAGGCGGCAAATTTCAGCGAGCTGAGCACGGGCGAAGGCTCGGTCTCGATGGGCTTCTACAATATGGCGATGGGTGACGCGCCGTATTTCAAATCCCTGTCGGATAAATATACGACCAGCGATAACTTCCATCAGTCCGTTATGGGCGGAACAGGCGCGAACCATATCGCCCTCGGCACCGGCCTCGGCATTTACTACACGGACGGCCACGGCAACATCGCCACACCGCCGGCAAACCAGATCGAAAACCCGAACCGTCAGAGCGGCACGACCAACTGGTTTACCCAGGACGGCTATTCAGGCGGCTCCTACGTCAAATGCGCCGATGACTCAGAACCCGGCGTTAAAGCCATCACCAGCTACCTCAAAGCGCTTCCGGGTAAACACCCGTCCCGCTGTAAGGCCGGCGCCTATTACATCGTCAACAACTACAGCCCCGGCTATTTCGGTGACGGCACGGTCAATACCGGAACATTCGTTATCCCGCCGTCAGATGTCCCGACAATCGCCGACCGCCTGAACGACAAAAAAGTCACGTGGCGTTATTACGGCGCAGGCTGGAACAACTACGTCAAGGACCCGACCAGCCAGCTCGGCGGCGTCTACTGCGATATCTGTAACCCATTCCAGTATGAAACGAAGATCATGGCGGATGCCCGCCAGCGTCAGGAACACATCAAGGATATCACCGACCTTGAGGCCGACCTGTCCCTGGGTAACCTGCCGGCAGTTTCCATCGTCAAACCGGACACCCTGCTCGACGGTCACCCGGCTTCCTCCAAGCCCTCTCTTTTCGAAGCATTCGCCAAACACGTGATCGAGAAGATCAGAGCGAACCCGGAAGTCTGGAAAAAGACCGCTGTCCTGATCACCTTTGACGAAGGTGGCGGTTCCTGGGATTCAGGCTACATCCAGCCGCTGGACTTCTTCGGCGACGGCACCCGTATCCCGGCGATCATGGTCTCTCCTTACTCCAGAGGCGGCCATATCAGCCATACCTACGGGGATCATGTGTCCTTCCTGAAATTCGTCGAGAAAAACTGGGGTCTTCCGGTCGTCTCCTCCACGGGTCGTGACAATCTGCCGAATCCTGTCACATCCGGCAGCAACCCGTACGCGCCGACCAACAGCCCGGCCATCGGCGATCTGATGGATATGTTCGACTTCTCATCAGCCTCCGACACATCCGGCAGCGACAGCTCCACCACCGGCGGCAACACCTCCTCCGGTTCTTCCGGCTCCGGCTCCTCTTCATCGGGATCTTCGGGCTCCGGTTCGTCCACCTCCGGCTCCACGTCGGAAACCGGTCTGGTCCAGCAGCTCCTGCAGCAGATTGAAACTGCGCTGCAGAGCATCTGGTCCTCAATCTCGTCACTCCTCTTCGGATAAACGAGCAAAGCACGTCATCCGGACCCGTGTGTCCGGATGACACGACCACCGTGACCGCCATCGTCTTTCTCCCCGAAAGGCGGTGGCATTTTGTGTTTTCAGTCTTTTCAGCCACAGGAAGCCCTGATGCCCGTCCATATCGAAAAGGTTCTGACTCCGGATGAAATTTCGGAATGCCGGAAACTTCTGGAGGCAGGACGCTGGACCGACGGGCGCGAAACAGCCGGCATCCAGGCCATCCATGCGAAAAAGAACCGGCAACTCGACGTGGAATGCGAAAAAGCAGCCGAAGCCCGGCAGATTGTCGCCACCGCACTCGGACGCAGCCTGCTTCTGCGCAGCCTCGCCCTGCCGCGTATGATTTATCCGCCGATGTTCAACCGCTACGAAACCGGCATGACCTACGGCGCGCATGTCGATAACTCGGTGCAGGTGATTCCTGGAAGCAATGGTCAGATGATGCGCGCCGATCTGTCGGCCACGCTGTTTCTCACCGAACCGGACGAGTACGACGGCGGAGACCTCGAACTCGAAACGAATGCCGGCACCGAGCAGATCCGCCTCCGGGCCGGAGACCTGATCGTCTACCCCACCACCATGATCCACGCTGTAGCACCCGTCACACGCGGCACGCGCCTGGCATCGTTTTTCTGGATTCAGTCCCTCGTTCCGGAGGCGTCATGCCGCGCCATCCTGTTCGATCTGGACCGCGCCATCATCGATTTGCGATCCCGCACGGAGGAGGGGGATCCGGCGGTCCTGACTCTCACCAACAGCTACCACAACCTGCTGCGTAAATGGTGTGAGATCTGAATGTGACTTTCACAATATTTTAACAAACAGGCCCGTTCCCGCCCGTATAACGCAGAAAGTTTTCCGGAACAGGGCAGGGGATACACGGTAATCGTGGCAGGATACGAAAGCCGGAAACCGGAGCCCGTCTCCCATATGAATGCCGCGCGGCGTGGCCTGATCCTCACAGGCACGACAGCACTTATCGTCCTGCCGCTCATCGCAGGCATCGCCCTGGCCGCCCGCAGACCCGCGTCCAGTCAGACCAGCTTCGCCGCACTGCTCGCGAAAACACCCCTGTCCGGCATCCTGACCGCCGATCTCTGCCTGGTCATCGCCGGAACTGTCACCACACTGCTCTGCCTCCGTCCCCGGAAAAATGCCGCCCCGGACACTACGCCCGGATGGCTCTCCGGCCTGCTGACAGCACCACTCTCTCTCGCCGCCCTCGTGCTCGCAGGCCGCGCGACGGGTCCGGTCGCCGACATGGCCCGGTTCAGCCACAACGCAATCAGCGTCGCCTCCGGACTGAGCCTGATCCTGGCCTTCCTGATCCTGTTTCAGGAACGCGCCCTCGCGACAACGCCACGCGCCGCCGCCCCGGAAGTCCGCGGCCTGGCGGCTCTGCTGCGCAGCGTCGTCCTCATCCTGGCGCTCGCCGGATTCTTCACCGGATGCGCCGCCGGCGGCATGATACTGCCTGCATGGCTCTGGAAAATTCCCTGCTGGCTGGTGATCTGCGCCGCCTGCGAACTCCTTATCAGATGCATCATCCGCTGGTTCCTTCCTGCCATGCAGGCCCCGGCCGCAACCGGCAACCTGCTCTTCGATGATCCCCGCGTCCTGCACCCCGCTCACATCGCGCTGATTCTGAAAACGCAGTTCGGGGTGGATTTCGAACGAAGCTGGGCGCTCAGCTTCGTTCGCCAGGCTTTCCTGCCTGTGACCGTCACAATGATCCTGCTGGCCTGGTCGTTCAGCGGCGTCGTGAAAATAGGTCAGAATCAAAGAGGTGTTTACGAATTCTTCGGGGCGCCCCGTGCCGTTCTGGGCCCGGGCCTCCACCTCATCCCGCCCCGCCCGTTCGGTTACGTCAGACTGACCGAATTCGGCACCATCCGCTCCACCGTCATCGCGGACACGCCTGACGCCACAAAGATCGTCGCCGACACCTCCACCGCGGAAAGCGAGGCGCCCGACAGCGCAAACCGCCTGTGGGAAAACTCGCCCGATGATGCGTCCTATCTCGTCGCCCGCAGCAATGACAGCCGCGCCGGGTTCGAGGCCCTGACAGTCAATCTGCGCATTCTCTACCGTGTCCGCCTCTCCGATCAGGGCGCCATGGACGCGCTGTATAACGTCTCTTCACCCGACGATCTGCTCCGCTCACTCGCCCGGCACGATCTCGTCACCTTCTTCGCGTCAGAGACCCTTGACGGCGTCATGGCGACACGCCGCGATAAAATGGCTGAAATCATCTCGATGAAACTGCAGCAGGATCTCGACCGCCGCCAGTCCGGCATAGAGGTCGTCGCCGTCCTCATCGATTCCGTGCAGCCCCCCGCCGCCGCCGCGAAATCCTGGCGGGCCGTGCAGGCGGCGGAGGTCAGAGCCCGGATGAGCATCGCGGAAGAACGCACCCGCGCGGCAGGAACGGCAGCCCTGGCGCGCCGAGACGCCTACACCGCGCAGTCATCCTCTCTCGCAGAAGCAGAAACAATCCGGAACGCCGCCCGCGCCGACGCCGCCCGGATGACAGGCGACGACAGGGCCTGGCAGACAGGCGGCCGCGCCTTCGTATTCGAATATTACCTCGCGGCGCTGAAAACCAGCCTCCGTGACGCCGCCGTCACCGTGGTCGACAGCCGCATCCCCCGCAGCCTTCTGGACCTGCGCGAGACGCAGTCCGGCCTGCTCCCTCCTGATGACAGAACGGCCCCGAAATGAACGCACCGGTCACAGGCCTCCGCCCCGGAGCGGACGAGGCCCATCTCTCCCGTCTTCCCGCAGCCGGAACGGAGACAGCGAAGAAAAAGACCCTCTCCGGCCTGATCACCCGCTTCGGCATCGCCGGACTGGTGTTCTGCGCCGCCCTGTCCGCCGCCACATCCTTCACGGTCGAAACCGGTAAGGCCGTCGTGGTGACCCGGTTCGGCGCGCCGGTCCGTGTTCGCACGGAGCCCGGTCTCCTCTGGAAACTTCCGGCCCCGCTTGAGTCAGGGCAGGTCGTCGACCTTCAGACCCGCACCACCTCCGGCGGCCTGCAGGATGTCGGCACCCGCGACGGTCTGCGCGTGCTGATTCAGGCCTACCTGGCCTGGTCCGTCTCCGGCGATCCCGAACATATCCGGCACTTTCTGAGAGCGACCGGCAACGACCCGGACGAGGCGGCCCGCCAGCTCAGATCCCTGCTCGGCTCGACGCTCCAGATCGTGGCCAGCGATTTTCCCCTGCGGAATCTCGTCAACACCGATCCGCACGAGGTCAGAATCGCCGAATTCGAGACAAAACTCCTGAACGCGCTTCAGCCCCAGGTCGAAGCGATCTACGGCATCCATATCGACCAGGTCGGGATCGAACGGCTGAGCCTGCCCGCCGAGACCCTGGGCGCGACCGTCGCCCGCATGCGGGCCGAGCGTGAAACCGTCGCCGCCGCCCGCACCGCTGAAGGTCTGCGCCAGGCCGCGGCAGTGAAATCGGACGCCGAGCGCGACGCCCGCATCATCGTCGCCCAGGCAAAAGCCGAAGCCGCCGCCACGGAAGCCCATGCCCGCGCGGACGCAGCCCGGATCTATGCTGAAAGCTACAGCAGAAATCCGGGTCTGTACACCACTCTGCGCACACTCGACACGCTGAACAGCCTCGTCGGACGGAACACCCGCCTCGTCATGCGCACCGATGCCCCGCCCTTCAATGCCCTGACCGGCCTGCAGAACGCGGGACAGAGCCTCCCGGCGTCACTATCCGCTCCCGTCACCGGCCCCCGTCCATGACACCGGACACCCCCGTCCTCCCTGAAGCCGGTCTCTCGCCGGACGGCGCGCTGGAACAGTCCGTCCGCCTCACCTTCACGGTGCTGAGCGGCATCACGATCCTGCTCGGCCTGGTCTGGCTGACAGGCAATATCCGCTCCGTTCCCGCCGACAGCAACGTGATTGTCGTGCGCTACGGAAAAGTCGTCTCCGTCCGGCAGTCCGGCCTCGTCGCGGCGCTGCCGAAACCCTTCGAAAGCGTGTATTTCCTGCCCGCGCGCGACAAACAGCTCTCCCTGCACGTCACCCGCGACAACACCGATTACAACAGCGACGAAACGGATCTCGAACTTCAGGAATCCGATGATTTCTACCACATGGAAAAAAGCCGGGACGCGGCCAATTCCAGCTATCTGCTGACCGGCGACGGCAATGTCGTCCGCCTCGACGCAACGCTGTTCTACCGTATCACCCGCCCGGTCCCCTATGTGCAGGCCCGCAACCATGTCCCGGCCGCGCTGAGACGCATCTTCTACGCCGCCGCAACGGATGTCGCCGCCTCCCATCCCGTGGAGGATTTTCTCGTCGTGCACACGCCGCTCGACGCAACCGATGCCGATGAGGCCCTGTCTGCCCGGCGCACCGCCCTGCGCGGCGAGCTTCTGTCGGCGGTCAACGCACGCCTGGCCGCGCTGCACGACCGCTATACCGACCCCGGCATCGAGGTCACCCGCATCGACCTGATGGTCGTCCTGCCGCCCCGCGCCGGGCAGGCGTTCGAGCAGGTGCTGACCGCCGAACAGGCGGCCGCGCAGAATATCGCCTCAGCCCGCACGAACGCCGAACGGATTCTGCAGGAAGCCGGACGCGAACGGGACCGCATCACGGCGGACGCCACCCCCACCGCCGTCGAGATGGTCCGCCAGGCCGCCGGACAGACAGCCGGGATCAGCGCCGTGGAAGACGCCGCCCGCAACGCCCCGCCGGACGCCCGCAATGCCGTCGCGCTTCAGGCATGGCGCGGGAAAGCCACCGCCATCTTCGCGAAGGCCGGCCAGCTCACCGGCATCGCCCCGGACACCGGACAGATCATCCTGCCCGGTCCGGCGCCGGCCCCGCCACCCGCCGCACAGGACGGAGAAGCCAGCCCGTGAGCGCCACCACCACGTTCTCCTCTGCTCCCAGCGCCGGGCGCGGTCTCAGCCAGCACGCGCAGAATACGGCAGTATCCGGCAGCCCCGGCGTCCTGATGAGCCTCACCGAGCGCTGGGCGCTCGGAACGCAGCTCGTGCTGGCCATGGTCGCCTGCTGGCTGCTCGTGATCGCGCTGGCCTGGAAATATCTGATCTCAGCCGGCAGCGCCGTGCCCGATCTCGCCGCCACCGGCGCCGCCCTGCTCGTCGCCCCCCCGGTCCTGAGCGCCGCTCTGGCCAGCCTGCGCCATCCCTCTCTGCACGGCCTGACCGACCAGCTCGTCGCCGTGGCCATGCTCGCCTCCTGGGCGTCCGGCGACCTGCTCACCGCCGCCCTGCTGCCCATCGTGATGATCATCGGACACGTCCTCGAGGAACGCTCCCTGCTCGGCTCGCAGGAAGCCATCCGGGCGCTCGAACGCCTCGTCGACACCACCTCCCTCCGCCTGAACCCGGATGGCACGACAGAAGCCGTCACCGCCTCGCAGCTCGCCCCCGGCGACCGTGTCGAACTCCGCCCCGGCGACCGTGTGCCGGCCGACGGCCTGATCCTCGCCGGACACTCCTCGCTGGACATGGCGTCGCTGACCGGTGAATCCATGCCCGTCGAGGTCGCGCCCGGCGATCGCGTCCTGGCCGGCACGATCAGCCTTTCCGGCGTGCTGACCGTAGAAATCACCCGCGTCGGCGACGAGACGGCGCTCGGACAGATCATCGCCCTGATGGAAGTCGCCGAAGAGGCGAAACCGCCGCTCACCCGCCTGCTCGAACGCTACGCTGGCCGGTACATGGCCCTCATCATGACCATCTCCGCCGCCGTGTGGTTCGCCTCGGGCTCCACCTCCGCCATGCTCGCCGTGCTCGTCGCCTCCTGCCCCTGCGCCGTCGTGCTTGCCGCCCCCGCCGCCTCCATCGCCGCAATCGCCGTCGCCGCCCGGCACGGAATCCTCATACGCGGCACGGCATTTCTCGAACACCTCGCCGACGTCACCTCCCTGGTCATCGACAAAACCGGCACGCTCACCACCGGCCGCCTGTCGCTGGACCGCGTCATCACCGCACCAGGCGTCACGGAAGCCGAACTCCTGTCTCTCGGCGCCACGCTCGGCAGCCTCAGCACCCACCCCGTCAGCCGCGCCCTGGCCAGAAGCGTCCCCCCGCTGCCGAAATCCGCTTTCAGCGACGTGCAGGAACAGCATGGCCTCGGCCTCCGCGCCGTGGCGCAGGACGGCAGCCTCCTCCTCATGGGCCGCCCGGCCCTGCTGACAGGGGAGGGGATCGACCCCGGCCCCACCCCGGATCATGACGGTCCGGTCGTCTGCCTCAGCAAAAACGGCGTCCGTATGGGCTGGCTGCTGCTGTCCGACACCGCCCGGCCGGAGGCCCCGGAAGCCATGCGGACACTGCGTGATCTCGGCCTGTCCCGTCAGATTCTTCTGACCGGAGACCGCCGGGCCGTCGCACAGCGCGTGGGTGAGGAAGTCGGAATCACCGCCATCGAGGCGAAGTCCTGCCCGCGGGAAAAATGAGCTGCGTCCTGAATGAAATCGAACACGGTCACCGGCCGCTTGTCGTGGGCGACGGCATCAACGACGCTCTCGCCCTGCGCGCCGGCGCCGTCGGGATCGCCATGGGCGCCGAAAGCACCGATGTCGCGCTCAGCTCCGCCGACATCGTGCTGATGCAGCCTGACCTCCGCCGCCTCGGCACCGCCATCCGGCTCAGCCGCCGCTGCCGCCGGACCATTCAGACCAATGTTGCCATGGGCGTCGGCTGGACCGGTATCCTCATCACCTGCGCGGCGTTCAGCCTGCTCGGCGCCCAGGGCGCCGTCATGGCCGCCGTGCTGCACAATGCGTCCACCCTGGCCGGACTGGCAAATGCCGGTCGTCTGCTGCGGTTTGACGAAACAGGCCTGCCCGGCCGGAAGACCTCACCATGAAGAACAGCCTGCGCTCCGGACTCCTGCCGGTCCTGACGATCATGCTTCCTGTCATCCTGGCCTCCGCCAGTGCCCGCGCGCAGACAGACTCTCCCCCAGCGGAATCCGGCGAACAGAGCAGCCTGATCCGCCGCTTTCTCGCACGCCCGCTTTTCGAACCCGACCGCCGCCCGAAAGAGGTGCCCCGTTCAGAGGAAAGCGGCTTTCATATCTCCGGAATAGTCGGAAAAAATCAGGACTGGCACGCGATTTTCAGACCGGAGAAAGGCGACGCGAAAAGCCGCGTCGTCCGGGTCGGGGACGAGGTCGACGGATGGTCCGTCACGGCTATCACCTCAGCCGCCGTCATTCTGAGCCGGTCCGGCGAAGTCAGAAAAGTCGCGCCGGTCTTTTCAAAATATGCAGCGCCGGAACTGTCGGAAAAAGAAAAAATAGACAGCGTTCACGTCCTCAGCCACAAGCATGTGGACCCGCATCTCGCCTGGTGAGCAGCCTGCCGATGTCACAGGACTATCACCGAATCATCACACAGAAAATCAGCCCGTCTTTATAAAAACCCACCGGGAAATCACACCGCCTCATCCGTGTGATGCGTCTTTCCTGGTCAGGGTTCTATGTCGTCGCGATCGTTTTTTCTGTGCGGTTTTCTTGCCTCTTCTGTTGTTCTGACCGCACTGCCCGCCACGACATACGCACAGACTACTTCCCGGGACGACGATATCTGGCGTCTGACCGATAGCATCCACCGTTTTCACGAACCGGCTCCGCCCTCCTGGCGTCATTCCCGGCTGGAGGAAACGCCATCATCCTGCGGAGCCGACGCCGTGCGGCGGATAGGCTCCGTGGTCACGGCCGACCTGCAGCTCGCCTACGCGCAGAACATGATCTGGAATCCGGATGAAAACCGGAACGATCCCGTCCGGCTCCGCTCTTATAACGGATGCCTCGCCGCGCCGACCATCGTCGTCTCGCCGGGCGATACGCTGAAGATTAACCTGACGAACAACCTGCCGCAGGAACCCGCCGACAACTGTCCGAAGACCATCAACACGCCGTCCTGCTTCAACCACCAGAATCTGCATCTTCATGGCATGCATGTCTCGCCACAGGGCCATGCCGATAACGTTATGCACACCATCGCGCCACAGGGCGACCGATGGAACTACCGTTACGCCATTCCCGCCGAACACCCCGCCGGAACCTTCTGGTACCACGCACACGAACACGGCGCGACCTCCATCGGCGTCGCCAGCGGCGAGGAAGGCGTTCTGATCATCAGCGGTAAACGCCGTTATGCAGACAGGAAACTGCACAATAACATCGCTGATATCGACACCATTCTGCATGACGGCAACGGCGACCCGATCCCGGAACGGATCATGCTGTTCGAACAGATTCCCTACGGATGCTTCACCGACAGCACCTACAAAACCCTCATTCAGAATCAGGATGACGGAACCTGGTCCTGTCCGAAAAACGCTGAAGGCGTCGTCGAGAATTTTCGCAGTCAGTTTATCAGCAGCCGCACCGACGCCGCCGGAACCAGCCGCGATTCCTGGTCGCTGTCCCATCGCTACACTCTCGTCAACGGTGAAACACAGCCCGTTCTCAGAACCCGCACCGGCGTCGTGGAACGCTGGCGCATGATCGCAGGCGGCGTGCATGACACGCTGAACGTCTCCATCGTCCGCGCCCGCCCATCCCGCCCGGACAAAAGCCCCCGCCTGCCATCCTGGCTCCCGTCATCAGCCCATGATATGAGCTGCGACGGAGAGACCGTCGCGCAGTATGAAATCGCCGAAGACGGACTGACCCGTCAGAACATTTCCCGAAAAGACATCAGCTATCTCTATCCCGGTCAGCGCAGCGACGCCCTGGTCGCATTTCGCAGACCGGGCCTGTACTGCGTGATCGATCAGGGTGGCGATACGCTGAATACAGTCATCCCGCTCCGGTCCCGTCCCGGCGGTAAATCCCCTGCGCTGATCGCCGTCGTCTCGGTCGCGCCGGACAGCGACCATGACACCATGCAACCTGACAATGATACGATAATCCGCCGCTTGCTTCTGGATGGATCGAAAGATCTGCCTCTCGCCGTCCGCGCCCGCCTTGCACAGTTCGATCTGTCCGCCTTCGCATGGTTCCCGCCGGGAGGCGCGCCCGGAAGCGACCTGTCCCAGGCCACCGTCGCCAGGCATCCCACCGCTTTCTTCGGCTCACTGAGCATGCCGCTGACCGCGGGAGCCACTCTCCCGCCTGGCCAGCCCATGCCCGATACGACAATCAACGGCATGATCGGCCTGATCGAAAACGACCTTGTGCAGGTCAGCGGAGTCAGCGCACTGCCGTTCAGCATGGACCCGACCCGTTCCTACCATGCCAGACTGGGAGACGTGGATGAATGGCGCATCGGCGCGCATACCATGGGAACCGGCACAACCGCCGGACAGCACGTGTTCCACATCCATGTGAACCCCGTCGAAATCATGGACATTCAGGACGAAAGCACAGGCCAGTCGATTTTTACCGCGTCAGGACAATGCAAAATGCAATATCGTCTGAACATGTCCGGAGATGCGAATGACGCCAGCTACAGTCCGGAATACTGCGATCAGTACCACGTCTTCCGCGACAGCCTGTTCGTAAAACCAGGTTTCCAGACGATCGTCCGGACCCGTTATGATGATTTTCCGGGAGACGTCATGCTCCACTGCCACATTCTGGATCACGAAGATCAGGGCATGATGACTTACGTGACAGTCGAATAACGAAGAGTCCTCTCTCCGGAGCAATTCCGGAAACCCGAAAAAACAAAACCAGAAATAAGAGTTTCCCTCTGCGACAGAAACCCGCCCTGCATTTCATAAAATAATCACACTACATGACATTTTCTTCATTTAGTTAACGAACCGTATCCACCGGTCCCGGTCGCCGGTCCGCTCTGAGAGGCTGCACCCCGTCCCCTGCCTCCGGGCGTACACCAGGTCGCTGTGTATGAAGAAAGGTACCCAGACGTGTTTGTGAAACGGACGAAGCTCGCGCTGTCCACGCTTTTATCCCTGTCGGTTTTCGCCCCTTCCGTCACATTCGCTGACAGCAGGGGCTTCGGGCAGAATCAGAATTCCGCCCAGGCCAGTCGTTACGACACGAAAACCCCGATCCGCCACCTCGTCGTGATCTATCAGGAAAACGTCTCCTTCGATCACTATTTTGCAACCTATCCGAAAGCCACAAACCCGACCGGTGAGCCAGGTTTCCGTGCGAAATCCGGCACGCCGCGCGTGGACAATCTGGCATCCGAAAACCTGCTGACGCAGAACCCTAACACGAACCCGGCAAACGGTACCGGCGCGGCGCTTCCGTTCCGTCTGGACCGCACTCAGGTCGCCTCCGCCGACCAGAATCACGCCTACACTGCCGAGCAGATGGCGTATAACGGCGGCAAGGCCGATCTGTTCCCGCTTTACACCGGTAAGGGCACCGCGGGCGGCGTCGGTTCCTTCGGCACCACAGCCCAGGTTCTCGGCTACTATGACGGCAACACCGTCACGGCCTACTGGCGTTACGCACAGCGTTACGCCATGAGCGACAACGCCTTCACTGACACCTACGGTCCCTCGACACCGGGCGCGCTGGAGGTCGTCTCCGGCCAGACCAACGGCATGAAGATCATCGCCACGACCCAGAGCCCGTCGACAAAAGAAACATCGTCAGCCTATGTTGCCGACGGCCAGGGCGGCTGGACGATGGTCAATGATATCGACCCCGGTTACGATGTCTGCTCGTCGACAACCAATCAGGCCATGATGACAAGTCGCAACATCGGTGATCTGCTGAACGAGCGCAGCATCACCTGGGGCGGCTTCATGGGCGGCTTCGATCTTACAAAAACCAACGCCAATGGTACCACCTCCTGCGGCCGTTCGACCTATTCGGACGTCGTTGCGGAAACCGTCGTTGATTACATTCCGCATCACAACTGGTTCCAGTATTACGAAAGCACGGCCAACCCGACCCACGCCCGTCCCGCCTCCGTCAGCTCGATCGGCTATACCTACGTTCCCGGCACCTGGAAAAAAGAGCCGGCGCATCACGAGTATGACCTGAACGACTTCTATGACGTCATCAGAGCAGGCAATATTCCGGCTGTTTCGTTCATCAAGCTGCCCGCCTATCAGGATGGCCATGCAGGCTACTCCAACCCGCTCGATGAACAGGTCGGCGTCGTAAAGCTGGTCAACGAGTTGCAGAAAAGCCCGGAATGGAAAGACACTGCTGTCCTCATCGCCTATGATGACTCCGACGGCTGGTATGACCACGCTTTCGTAAAACCGACGCACGGGTCGTTCGACTCCTCCGCCGATCAGCTCGACGGCGCCGGTAAGTGTGGTTCAGCTTCGGCGCCAAAAGGTGTGGACGGCAAAACGGTCAACGGCCGCTGCGGTCCGGGAACACGCACGCCGCTGATCCTGGTCTCGCCATGGGCAAAGACCAACTATGTCAGCCACGACCTGGTGACCCAGGCCTCCATCGTCCGCTTCATCGAGGACAACTGGCTGAACGGAAAGCGCCTCGGACAGGGATCGTTTGATGCCACCGCCGGAAAAATCGACGACATGTTCGATTTCCGTGGTACACCGCAGACAGACTCCCTCCTGCTGGACGCCAACACCGGCGATGTCCTTGCCCACCAGATTTCGGGCCATCATGACGACAGCGACAAAAAACATGATGAGCCGACATACGGTTCCGGTAAGCACGATACCGCCTCGAACTCAGGCAGCAGCAACACAAACTCTCTCCAGAGCCTGCTCGCCGCCATCTGGTCCATTCTCCAGAACTATGTCTGATACCTTTCGTCCGATGCGGCCCCTTCTGGGCTGCATCACTCTGTTTGCTCTCATTCTGTCCGGACCGTCTGCGGCTTACGCCCAGCCGCCTGACGCCTGCCTGCCTTCGGAAGACGGCAGCAATCCCTGCCCGAAAACCATCAGGCGCCCGATCCGTCAGCCTTTTTCCCAGATGGCTGAAATCGGAAAACAGATGTTCTACGATACGGAGCTTTCCGGATCAGGAAAGCTTTCATGCGCCTCCTGCCACGATCCGAAAAATCATTACGCGTCCTCAGGCGCGTCACCGGTCTTTCTCGGTGGCCAGGATCTGAAACAGCAGGGACACCGGGCCGTCCCGACACTGACCTATCTCGAACGCCGGCCCAATTTCAGCATCGGCCCCGATAATCCCGTCAGCGAGGAAGCGCCGCCCATCCCGGCCAACGCCACCGGCGCGTCGCATGGCGCGAAAAGCGCCGCCAACACGTCAGCATCAGCCACCAATATCGTGCCGCAGGGCGGCCTGTTCTGGGACGGCCGGGCCGACACACTGCAGCAGCAGGCCACAGGCCCTCTCTATGACCCCGCGGAAATGGCTTCCACGCGGGAAAAAGTGCTGCACAGAATCAACAACGCGCCTTACACAGCAGCCCTGAAACAGCTGGCAGGCGTGGCCGGCGAACAGTCACCCGCCTTCCTGCTTGATGAAGCCATGTTCGCCCTGGCCCGCTATCAGATCGAGGAACCTTCCCTCCATCTTTATTCCAGCAAGTTTGACGGCTGGCTCGAAGGAAAAGAGAAACTGTCTCATCAGGAGCGTCAGGGCTACCTCCTGTTCAATGACCCCCAGAAAGGTAACTGCGCCGCCTGCCATCTGGATACGGTCCAGCCCGACGGCCTGCCGCCGCTGTTCACGGATCATCAGTACGAAGCGCTTGGAGCGCCACGGAACAGGGAACTCGTCCAAAATTATAATCCGTCCTGGTATGATCTTGGTGTTTGTGATCGTCAGACTGATGGCAGAAAGACACTCAGTTCGTATTGTGGAATGTTTGCGACTCCAACTCTGCGCAATGTTTCTTCACGTCATGTGTTTTTTCATAACGGGGTGTTCCGTTCACTGAAACAGGTTCTGGAGTTTTACGTGTTTCGTGATTCACGTCCGGAGCAGTTTTATCCGAAAAAAGGGCGTGATCATTATGTGATATATGATGATATTCCGGATCTCTATAAGAATAATATTGATAGAACAGATGCCCCATTTGGTCAAGATTCTAAAAAAAATAAAATATTGTCTGAAAAAGAAATGGAACAAATCATCGCATTTTTAAAAACATTGACGGATAGATAGTATAAAATATTGCATAATCATTATTTACCTGCCACCTTGGCGTGTCGGCAGATATGTTCTGTCTGCTGCCTGAAGCAAAAGCGGTATTGTATAGTCGCAGACACAGCTTCACAGGCCGCAGAACCCATATCGCTCTGGCTTTGAAAGATTAACTCTCATTCTGAAACGGCATGACACCCTTCCGGGACGTGTTCGCGTAAAAAACGGGCAAACTCGGTAAAAGCAGGGCCACGCGGGTCTGTCTTTCGCCAGGAAAGACCTATTATCCGGCCCGCGTCTGGTAACGGGATAACTGAAATCAGGTCATCCCATTCACCCCGGTTACGAAGTGCCAGTTGTGGAATAAGGGAATATCCTTCACCAGCGCCGATCATGTGCCATAACATCTCCAGACTTGTTGCAAGTCGTTGTCCATCGTGCTTTGACGCCATTCCGCATAAGGCCAGCGCCTGGTCGCGAAGACAGTGACCTTCCTCCAGTAACAGAAGATCCGGCCCCTCCAGGTCGTACATCAGCATTGTTTTTTTCTGTGCGAGAGGATGGGAAGTGGGCACTGCGGCCAGAAACGGCTCTTCAAAAACAGGCACGCAGTGAAAAGAATCACCTGTCACCGGCAGGGCTACAAAAACAAGGTCAAGATCGTCCTGCTGTAACATTCTGAGCATAGGTGACGTCTGACTGTCAGTCAGATGTAGTTTCAGATCGGGATAAGTTCGTCGCAACAAAGGCAGAAGGCTTGGTACGTAATATGGCCCCAGAGTGGCAATGACACCTATGCGTAACACTCCTTCCAGAGGACCTGAGCGGATTTGCGCCGCCTCGATCATTGTCCGGGCTGCGGCAAGCACGTCCCGCCCCATAGTAATCAGGCGTGCTCCATCCGGGGTCGGCACGACATGCCTCCGCGTACGTTCAAAAAGCACAACCCCGAGTAAAGATTCCAGTTTACGAACCTGTTCTGACAGTCCTGCCTGACTTACACCGCATCGCTCAGCTGCGCGTGAAAAGTTCCGCAGATCGTCGACAGCGACTACGTATTCAATGTCTCGCAGAGAAAGGCCGGAAAGAGGAATATAGCTCATTGATATAGATATGCCCGATCCGTACTGGATTATCAAAAGGTTTTGCCTATAATGCCCATCGACAGAAACTGTTTCACCGCGGTCAGAACCTGTGGGAGAAAGTCTCCGTCGCCAACAGACAAGTGAAAGCAGAGGATAGTCGTATGCCGACAATCAATTCTGAGATTAAGCCGTTTGAGACCGATGCCTTCCATGACGGCAAGTTCGTCAAGGTTTCCGACAAGGATCTGAGGGGTAAATGGTCCGTCATCTTTTTTTACCCGGCTGATTTTACATTCGTCTGCCCGACGGAACTGGAAGATCTTGCTGACAACTACGCGGCGTTCCAGAATCTTGGCGTGGAAATCTACTCGGTTTCAACCGACAAGCATTTCACACACAAAGCCTGGCATGACACGTCTCCGGCCATCAGCAAGATCAAATATGTCATGCTGGGTGACCCGACTGCACAGATCTCGCGCAATTTCGGTGTGCTGATCGAGGAAGCCGGCCTTGCTAACCGTGGCACCTTTCTGATCGATCCCGAAGGTAAGATTCAGTACATTGAAATCACAGCCGGTGGCGTGGGCCGCAGTGCAACAGAACTGCTCGATAAAATCCAGGCTGCCCAGTACGTTGCTTCTCACCCCGGTGAGGTCTGTCCGGCAAAGTGGAAAGAGGGCGACAAGACACTGACCCCGTCGCTGGATCTCGTCGGCAAGATCTGATCGACGCATGGGAGGTCCGGTCCTTATGACCGGGCCTCCACGGTCCATCTGCTGAAAGAAACGGAGTTCTTCTCATGCTGCCAGATACCCTCAAAGCGCAGGTCAAAGGCTATCTCGACACTCTTGCGCACCCCATTGTGCTCGAAGAGTCGTCCGATGACAGCGAGGGTGCGCGCGAGATGCACGAACTGCTGCATGAGATCGCCGCTCTTTCCAATAAAGTCAGCGTTTCAGAAGATGGGACCGCTACACGACGTCCTTCCTTCATGATCCGGCGTGCCGATGCCAGAACAGGCGTCACTTTCGCAGCGATCCCGATGGGACATGAATTCACCTCCCTGATTCTGGCTCTGCTTCAGGCGGGTGGGCACGCGCCGAAACTGGCGGACGATGTGGTCGCTCAGATTAAAGCGTTGCCCGGACATTACAATTTCGAAACCTATGTTTCGCTTTCCTGTCAGAACTGCCCGGATGTGGTGCAGGCGCTCAATGCCATGAGCATCATCAATCCCAACATCCACAACACCACCATCGACGGGGCGCTGTTCCAGGATGAAGTCGCCAAAAAAAATATCATGTCTGTCCCTCAGGTGTATCTGAACGGCGAGCCATTCAGCTCAGGACGCATGGAAGTCGCGGAGATTCTGGCGAAACTCGACGCGGATGCGCCGAAACGTGCAGCCGAAAAGCTGAATAGTCTTTCGCCGTTTGACATGCTGGTCATTGGCACAGGGCCTGCCGGTGCCTCTGCCGCGATCTACGCCGCACGAAAAGGACTCCGCACAGGCATGGTTGGTGACCGGTTTGGTGGCCAGGTGATGGACACGGAGGGCATCGAGAACTTCATTTCGGTCATCGAGACTACCGGCCCAAAACTCGCCGCTGCGCTTGAAGCCCATGTCCGGCAGTACGATGTGGAGATCATTTCCTCCCAGCGTGCGAAGGAACTCTTTCCTGCGGCAAAACCCGGTGGTCTCCATGGTGTTGTTCTGGAAAGCGGCGCAGTTCTTCATGCTCGCACAATTATCGTCGCGACCGGTGCACACTGGCGTCATCTGGGTGTTCCTGGCGAAGAAGAATATCGCAATAAAGGTGTCGCTTACTGCCCGCATTGTGACGGTCCGTTCTACAAAGGGAAACCTGTCGCCGTGGCCGGTGGTGGAAACAGCGGTGTTGAAGCCGCTATCGACCTTGCGGGCATTGTCTCGCATGTAACGCTGCTTCAGCGTGGCTCGAAGCTCAAAGCGGACAAGGTGTTGCAGGACAAGCTGTACAGCCTGCCTAATGTTACCGTGCTGACCGAAGCGCTGACTACGAAGATTGAAGGAAACGGTACCAAAGTGACCGGTCTGAGTTACCGGGGTGGTGACGGTGCCGATCACCATATCAGCGTCGACGGTGTTTTCGTCCAGATCGGCCTGCTGCCGAACACGGACTGGCTACGTGGGACTGTCAAACTCAATGATTTCGGTGAAATCATTGTCGACGATCATGGCGCAACATCTGTTCCGGGCGTTTTCGCTGCTGGCGACGCCACGACCACACCTTATAAACAGATCGTCATCGCTACAGGAGAGGGAGCAAAAGCCTCTTTGGCGGCATTTGATTACCTGATCCGCGTACCGGTCGCGGACGCAGAACGAGCTGCCGCCTGAGACCCGAGCATCTGCGGAAATCTATTCGGAAGCCGGGCAGGGAAGGGGACAGAACCTTCCCCCGTTTGCACCGTTTTCCACGGGAGCGGGTCAGGCCGGCACATACCTTCACTTTCCCGAAAAAGCACAAAATCGGAAGTAATCCGCCTCCGTTCGAAAGAGTTTTGGCTGTCGCCTGAATGGTCTGAAGCCACAGACCGTCATCAGCGTCTTTACAGGAAAGGATATGGGTTGTGCCTCCTCTGACCATTCTTTTCTGGCGCACAACGACAGTCCTCGCCAGCGTCGCCACTGTCAGCTTCTCAGCATTACCCGCACTGGCAGCGAAGGAAAGTAACGGACCCGTCGCAAAAAAAGCCTCCCATGGCCCCATGCAACTGTTGCCTCCAAAAGGCATTGCTGCCCGCAGCACCGAGACCATTCTGATCAGAGGCAATGTTGATTCCGTCCTGGGTCGTCAGCCTGGAGGTGGTCTCATCCGACTGCATGATGAGGTGCGTTCCGTCAGCACCGTCGATCGTGACTACATCAGCAAACAGGCCCCGACCTCAACTGCCTTCCAGCTCGCTTCCATGCTTCCTGGTGCCAGTGTTGCCACTTCCGATCCGTTCGGCTTTTCTCCAGCAACCAATATATCCGTCAGGGGGCTGAATGGAGACGCTCTCGGTTACGTTCTTGAGGGTATGCCTCTGAACGACATCGCCTATTACACCGGCTATCCGGCACAATTCGCCGATAGTGAAAACTATCAGGAAGTCTCTCTCGCCCAGGGGGCTGCCGATTTAGACAGCCCGGTCCTTAATGCCGCCGGAGGTCTGATGAGCCTTTCTTTTCTCGATCCTGCTGAAAAACCCGGTGGCTATGCCAGTATTTCCTATGGTTCGTATAATACCAGTCGCGAATTCATCCGTTTGCAGACTGGCGAAATCGGTCACTCCGGCGTAAGGGCTTTCATCTCCTACTCACATGGAGCCACCGATAACTGGCGTGGTCCTGGCCGCGATAACCGGCACCATGTCGACTTTAAATTCATCAAAGCCTGGGGTAACGGAAACCATGCCGCGATTCTGGGCTCATGGACGAACATTATCACCAGCTATTACCCGCAGGTCTCCCTGGCAGACTGGAAACAATACGGTATTCATGGGCCTGATAATCTCGCCGGACGCTACAATCCCGGTAATCTCAATGCCGGCACTGATTACTGGCGTCTCTGGCGCGATCCGGAACGCACGCTCTATGTCGGCGCTCCTGTTCATCTGCGCTTCACGGACCGTCTCGCGCTGGACGTCACTCCTTACAGCCAGTTCGCTTATGGAAACGCTCCTGCCGGCTCTACCCTGTCTGAAAGTGGTCTCTATAACGGAACGCAGCCTCTGATGGGGACTCTGACTTTACCCGGTGCTCAGGATGGCGAAGCCACAGTCCGTGCCAATTACACCCAGCGCAGCTATCGCTCAGGCTTTAATGCCGCTCTGCATTATAAACTTACCTGGAACGATTTCGTCCTCGGCTACTGGTATGACTACACCGATGACGCCGAATTGCAGAGCTTCACCACTGTCAGTGCAAATGGCTACGCAGCAGACATCTGGGCCGAAAAAAAGTCCGCTCTGATCCGCTTTCCCGACGGGCAGCCTCTGCTCGCTGGCAGCGATCACACCATTTCTCAAACAAACGCACTCTACGCAGGCGATCACCTTGCTTTTCTGCACGACAGGCTGCTCATAGACGCCGGCTTCAAAATGGTCATGCTGACCCGGAACGGCACGAATAACGTCCCCGGCCCGCAATATCATGCCAATGCAAATTATGCCGAACCGCTTCCCCGCTTTGGCTTACGTTTTCGCATTGATGATGCCAACCAGATATTCTTCAACGCTACGACAAATTTCCGCGCTCCCGACGAAACCGCTTTTTATAACACCTATGACCCGTCTTCCGGTGCAATTGCCGTCGCCGCCACACCGAATACGAAACCTGAATATTCAGTCTCTGAAGAACTTGGTTATCGCCGTAGCGGAACCTGGATTATCGGAAGTCTCACCCTGTTCAACTACAATTTTACAAATCGCCAGATATCTACCCTTGTTTCTCAGAATGGTGCAATCATCCAGTCCACCATCAACGGTGGTGGGCAGAGCTCTCGCGGAGTCGATGTCGAAATCGGCACGCGCCCCTGGCATCATTTCAGTCCTTATCTCTCTGGCGAATACCTCCATGCCACCATCGACAACGACATCGCCTCAGACGGTGATCTTCTGCCCACCAGAGGCAAAATCGCCGTACGCAGTCCGTCCCTTCAGGCCGCTGCCGGAATAAGTTATGATGACGGCCATTTCTTTGGTGTTGCAACTATTCATTATACCGGACATCAGTTTGCAACCTTTATGAACGATGAACGCATTTCCGATCACACGACTGGTGACCTAGCTATCGGCTATCGCTTTTCCGACGCCGTTCATCTGCATGCCCCGACCCTGCGCATGAATTTCGTCAATATTACCAACGAACATTACCTCTCCGGCGTTGCTGACCCGACTCTGAACGCCCGTGATACCACAGGCCGATATGGCACCATAATTAGTGGAAGCGCGCCGAGTTACTATGTAGGCGGTGGGTTCGCGGCTATGTTCACCGCCTCCACCGGTTTCTGAGATCTCCGTTCCGGATAGACTTTATGATTTCGAGTTTTACAGACTTTAGTGCAACCCGGTTGAAATCACCGGACACACGATATCTCCAGACATGAATGATACTCATTATGCTCACGGTCTGGGCAACGACCTGAAACGGCCTGACTGGCCTGGTATCCGGTTGGCAGAACTTGACCGGGTGCTTTCACGATTTCCGTGCGCAGGCAGGCCGCAGAATATTCTCTGGCACAGCCCCCGACCATTTTCTGCCGCTGCCGAAGTGAAAACCACATGTGTCACTCTTTTTGTTAAACGTCACCACCACCGTGTCCGCAGTATCGCAGATCTGGCGGAGGAACATCGTTTTATTAGTCACTTGCGACAAAAAGATTTTCCTGTCGTTAATATTCTGACGAGCGAGAATGGTGAAACCTCAGTTGTTGATGATATCTGGGTTTACGAAGTACAGGAGGCGGGCAGGGGGCTTGATCTTTATCGTAACAATTTTTCATGGACGGCCTTTGCATGTTCTGCTCATGCTTTTTCTGCTGGTCGGACGCTTGCAAAATTTCATGAGGCAGCAAAAACATTCCAGGCACCCTCACGACAAACGAAGTTGCTCGTAGCCAATTATAATATTTTCGGATCGGCAGATCCGATTCAGTCCCTTCGAACAGATCTCGTGGAACGACCGGCCCTTGCCCGGTTTCTGGAAGCACGTTCATGGGAAAAAGACCTTAATGAATATCTGATCGGTCCGTACCATCAGCATGCCTACGATGCGCTCAGGAATGAACCTCCACTCTGGACTCATGGCGACTGGCACGGCTCCAATCTACTCTGGTCATCCTCCGGAGACACAGGTCATGTTACGACAGTCCTCGACTTCGGATTGTCAGACCGTACTTTCGCCCTCTTCGATCTTTGTACTGCAATTGAGCGTAATCTGATCTCATGGCTTGACGCCGGGCGAGGCATTGAACCTGTCTGTGATTTTGATCAGCTGGATGCTTTGCTAGCGGGATATGGGTCAATATCTTTTCTCAGCAGCGAGATGCTTTACAAAATCAGTGCGCTCTTACCTCTCGTGCATGCAGACTTCGCCCTCAGTGAAATTGAATATTTTTCCGGAATTCTCATGAATGATGTCGATGCACTTGTTGCGTATGAGCGCTATCTACTGGGGCATGCTATCTGGTTCCGACAAACAGAAGGTAAAAAACTTATTTATCATCTCAACACTTTTGCTGACGGACGTCATGAAGCAAGTAAGTAACCGGATTACTGCAGCATGTCTCGCCTCGAACTCATAGCGGTCATTGTTAATGTTCTCGGGGTCTGGTTGACAGCACGCCGTAAAATGCTGTGCTGGCCCGTCGGAATTGTTGCCGTTATTCTGTATGCCCGCTTGTTCTTTGAATGGAAGCTTTACGATGATATGGCTCTCCAGCTTGTGTATGTCATCATTCAGATATACGGCTGGCGAAACTGGTCTGCTGTGCTGAAAAACGGATACACCACCATTCAGATTATACCGATGACGTTTACGAATATCGTGGCCGGACTCGCTGCAACTACACTTTCGTCTGCTGCTCTGGGTGGTGTTATGGCAGTCTGGACTGACGATGCTCTGCCATGGATCGATTCTGGTTTGACCTGCTTCAGTCTGCTTGCATCATTTTGGTCCGCCAGACGCCATTCCGAGAGCTGGTATCTCTGGATTATAGTCGATGCTTTTTATTCTCTCGTATTTTTATATCGTCATAATGAACTGACCGCTGCACTCTATGGGATGTTTACCTTCCTTGCTCTCTACGGTGTGTGGAACTGGCGTAGTGCTCAGGAGCGAAAGGGAACTGTAATTTGACCTGCTTCACCCGGAACTGACGTAAGCATCATTACAAAATGCTCTTATCGCAACGACGGGAGCACAATGATATCGGGACGACAGGCGGATCAGCTCATGCTGAGCTAAGAGATCCGAACCTATCCTGAAGGGCAGGTCCAACGTCGCAAAGCACCACGATCATTGTCGGATTGTTGCCGGATGGTTCTGCTTTGCGCCGGGGAATTGAAGAGCAGAGAAGTCGCTGCACATTTGGGCGTACATGAGCACGTGGTCGGCAAATGACGCGGCGGTTTGTCGGGGATGGCATCGAAGACCTGGCCGACAAATATCGCGCCGGCCGACCTCGAACGACCCAGGTCTCGCCATGAACGCCAGGCGATCCGGGTGGGGATTCGGGTTAGGCGTCGAACCAGACCTGTCACTGCGGTGAGATGTCCGGCCACTCATGCCCTGCCTGCAGCCGGCCCCTTCTCCATGTGACTCGGTACCGGGCAGAAAAAACGCCACAGCGTGCCGATTCTGAAATGATACTTTTCTTCAGTCAGTTGGAGAGATCGAAGGACCATTGATTAAAGTTCTTGTGGCCTGATTCTGGGAACAATGGACGATGATTAATAGTTCTGCGTGACGAATTCTACTTTGCGTTGAGAGCAGAGGGGGAATTGCTATGCGGCGGCGCTGATCTTTATAGTGGCAATCGTGATGCTGACAGTGCGGATGAACAGTTCCATCTGTGATTTCTGGTCGGCAATTACATGCTCGACGCGTGAGCGGATGACCGACTTTCCGGTTCTGGATATCTCGATATACCGGAGCATCAGCTTGAGATGCGGGCTTTTTCCGGTGAAGCTTCGAGACAAAGCCCTGCTTTTCCATACAAGGTCTCATTGGCCTTTGACCGATACTCGATGTCCGTCCAGACATCAGACGCCGTATTGCTTCGATCAAGCAGCCCTCGCGTAGTCTGGCGCCATCACTGGCGGCTGCATCTGTCATCTTCCATCTGCGTATCAGTCTGAACTTCCGGTCGATGGAAATATGGGACTTGTAACGAGAGAACCGGATAGCGAGATATGTTGAGGAGATCGTTCCGTCACCCTGTCGTTTTGCTTTTGTTAATTCCAGCGTCCAGCGGGCATGACGGCCCTTATGAGGCAGCTTTGCCGGCTTGTTTTTCCAGTTCTCAGGAAGACGTCTTTCTAGAAGATCTGCCTTCTCCTGATTAGAAGATCTGCCTTCTCCTGATCAGATCAAAACATTTTAAAATCTACAATCGGGAGAAGGCTTCAGACTGGTCACCCAATCCGCTCAAGCGAGCCAGACGTTCTTCTATATTAAAGAATCAGTGCCACATTGTCGTCAATACGGACGAACGCTTGCTGGTGGCGCTTATGACTGCTTTAAACTTATGGACAAGACGCTCTGTCACGACTTCGTTCTTGAGATCATCCGCCACCGTGACGGCGCGAAAGGTTTCGAGATGCTACTCTACAGACGGGCTATGAAACGAATATTCGGCTGGATAACCTGCTGACGACATCTCGTGCGCGATTACGAACTCGGATCAATGTGCAACAGGCCATGATCCTTGTCGCTATGGGCTCCAATTTCATGTGCAGAAACGCCAACCCGTGATTTTCCAAACAGGTTCTAGAGCGTTTTCTGTGCGGTTTGAATCGTAGAGCATTCCCATGGGCCGCGTGATCTGATTCAAGATGACAGCCGGGTGGGGGGCCGGCTTTGGATGTCATCACGCACGCT
>NZ_WOTB01000035.1 GCF_011516835.1 Acetobacter musti
TGCCGGGTAGCGTGCGCCGGTCAGATCGCAGGTTTCTTTGTAGTTCCAGAACGAACCTGCGTTGAAAAGCGGAAAGATCATCAGGACCTTGCAGCTGTCGGTCATCAGGGAGAGATCCTTTGATTTAGCCGCCGATCACGATCAGGGCGGACGATCTCCCGTCCTCCTCGATTGTGCGCCGGACCCGACGGGTCCGGATTCAGGGTGGAGAGTGATGTGCCGCGGATGTCCTGCACGTGGTGTCAACCGGAGACCCGGGACGACAGACCCCTGCCCTGTTCATGGGATTTTCTGTTGTCTCCCGCTGTCCGGAATGTTCGACCAGGTCCTGATCAGCGTAAATTCAGACATCGGGCATGTGTGACAGGGAAAATGCATAGATGGATGGTGCCCGCAGAATGTATGCAAACTGACAATGCAGTTCCTCATGATCTCAGGATAACAGGCAGCATCAGGAAATGTCTCCGTACGCCACGGCTGAAACAGCTCTGTCCCCGGGAGACACAGGAGGCGGGATGCAGATGTTTTTGTGCGAAGTTCTGGATTGAAGATATTCCGCAGCCATGGGTTGGTGACAAAAGATATTCTGGTGGTCGTAAAGAAAAACAGGAGAAGGAGCAATCTGATTTCCTGAATGTTGGCATTTATTAATTCCTGTGTCCGGGAAACTGTTTTGAGCAGATAAGCGGGCAGGCAGACTGTTCCGGATGACCGGACAAACCTGACCGTCATTACCTGACACCGGGTCCTGCCATGAACCGGAATTACCTGATCAGAAAAGGTAGCGTGAGAGCATTACGACGAGATCAGGCCGGATATGGGGTCGGTTGCGGAAGGGCGGGGCTCCGGACTCAGGTCACTTCTGGCGGAGCCAGGAGGACAGTTCTCTCCTGGCCCCGGCGTCATGGTCAACGCGTCATGGCCGCTGCCACGTCCCGTTCCTGAACGTCTCCGCCGGCCTCACGAATGGAACGGGAAAGCCCGCGGCAGCATGCGTCCGAGGACTTTGTCTTTCAGGACGAACTGGTGAAAAAGGGCCGCCGCGCCATGGCCTGATGCAAGACCAACAATCAGCCAGGCGTTCCGGTCATGCAGCATCTGAAGCCATGACACGGTTTCCGCGGGGAACCGTGCGAACGGGGAAGGAATCAGGAGGCCGAAAAAACTCATCGTCTGTCCGGCGCCCCATCGCCAGAGATAACCGAGCGCGATTTCCGCCATGAGCAGGGCGTAGAGCGTGTATTCCACACCGACGGCGACCATCCGGTCCGCGGGGCGGAGGAGGTCAGACAGGTGCCGGCCTTTCGTCAGGCGCCAGACGATACGGAACGCCATGATTGCGGTCAGCAGGATACCGGCTGTCAGATGTGCAACGACCATCAGGTGATGGACGGGTTTTGATGGCCAGCTCCAGGTCTCGCCGAGCGCGAACTGAAACAGCACCAGAAAGGCGGTCGTCCAGTGAAGGATGATCGTCGGCCTGTCGTAGCGCAGGGTATCGGTGATGTCCGGCACTGGATGAGGCATGCGTGTCCTGGCGAAAATGGGGTCTGAATACTGTCCGGTATCATGCTTTCCTGACAGGACGCTGAACAGAACAGATTTTCCGGATCACGAACTGTATTGAAAATAACTCGCAATATCAAAATAAAATACCTGTTGTGGTGGAGTGCTTCAGCTTCTAATCCTGAACTGTACTGATCCGGAGCTACAGGTCGTCTTATGTCGCGCCTTCACCCTCAGACCGAACGTCATGCCGTTGAGAAACTGGGATGGCTGCGCGCGGCTGTCCTCGGGGCCAATGATGGAACCCTGTCGACCGGCAGTCTCATTGTCGGGGTCGCGAGTTCCCACGCGACACGTGACAGCATTCTCATCGCGGGTCTGTCGGCGCTTGTTGCCGGAGCCCTTTCGATGTCGGCCGGTGAATATGTTTCGGTCAGTTCTCAGGCGGATTCGGAGCGGGCTGATATTGATCGTGAGAAACAGGAGCTGATGACCGACTGGGATGGGGAGGTTGCCGAACTGGCCGGGATCTACCGGGAGAGAGGGCTGGACGCGGATCTTGCACAGAAGGTCGCCCTCGCCCTCATGAAGCATGATGCGCTGGGCGCACATGCGAGGGATGAGCTGGGATTATCCGAACTGACCGCCGCCAGGCCCCTTCAGGCGGCTTTTGCGTCGGCCACGGCTTTTTCCTCGGGCGCTTTGCTTCCCGTCATGGCGGCTGTTCTGACTCCCGCGGCCTGGGTTTCATGGAGCGTCTCCATCATCTCCGTCATTGCTCTCGCCATTCTGGGGGCGGTCGGCGCGGTCGCGGGCGGAGCGCCGCTTCTGCGTCCCGCATTGCGGGTGACGTTCTGGGGCGTCATCGCCATGCTCGTCACGAGCGGAATCGGTCATCTGTTCGGTGTGTAACATTTGCTCAGACGCCATGCCCGTCCGGCCCGAATTGTATAAAATCCTGTGGAGACCAGATCTTTTCAGGGGGTGTTTCCGCTAAAGGTCTGCCGGATTACATACGCTGAGCGCGTGGTGTTCATCGTCATGCAGCACCCAGTCGCCAATAGAAAAGATAGTCTGATCTATTTCGTTTGGCTCTCAGCCTGCAAAAACAGACCGTTTACAGGCTGCTTCCCAGATGAGCCTGTGAATCACCGATCGCCGCTCAGTTCAATGAATCAACACGTCCTGAGGCTATATCTGCTTATTTGATGCCCGATACGCGTCGGTAAGCTAAATTCCCGCCAGTATCATCGACCTCCCTTAGCGCCGCATCCACCACCGCACGGTCCGGCGAGCGCTGGCACACCGGGTCCGCCGCATCCGCCCGTCCCGTGAGCGCCAGCGCCTGACACCGGCACCCGCCCCAGTCTTCCTCTTTCCGATGACACGACCGACACGGCTCGGGCATCCAGTCCGTGCCCCGGAACATCCCGAACAGCGCGGAATCGTTCCAGATCCCCGCCAGCGTCTCCTCGCGCACCGTCGGAAACACCACCCCCGGAATCGTCTCCGCCGCATGACACGGCAGAACCCGCCCCGACGGCGCAACATTCAGAAACCGCCGCCCCCAGCCGCCCATGCAGGGCTTAGGCTCGTCAGCATAATAATCCGGCGTCACGAAATCGATCGCCATCCACGTCCCGAATCGCGCCCGAGCCGCCGCCACGTCCCGCTCGCTCTGCTCAAGCTGCGCCCGCGTCGGCAACAGTGTCGCCCGGTTCTTCAGCCCCCAGCCATAATACTGCGTGTGCGCGATCTCGACCCGCCGTGCCCCGAGTTCTTCGGCCAGAGCGAACATCGCCGGAATCCGCTCCACATTCAGCCGATGAATGACGAAATTGAGCGTCAGCGGCATCCCGTCCGCCACAATCAGCCGCGCCGCCGCGATCTTCTTCGCCTGCGCGCCCTTCATCCCGCCAATCCGCTCCGCCGACACCACCTCGACATCCTGAAACGAAAGCTGGACATGATCGAGACCAGCCTCAGCCAGCCGCACCAGCGCCGCCTCATCCATCAGCACGCCGGACGTGATCAGATTCGTATAAAGCCCCCGCCGAACGGCATGCCCAACCAGCTCCGGCAGATCCTTCCGCGCCATCGGCTCGCCACCCGAGAAATGAACCTGCAACACCCCCAGATCCGCCGCCTCGTCCAAAACCCGGCACCACTCCACCGTCGAAAGCTCCCCGACCCTCGGGTCCAGAACCAGCGGATTGGAACAATAAGGACATTGCAAAGGACAGCGATGCGTCAGCTCCGCCAGCAGACTCATCGGCGGCGGAACAGTCACCCTTTCCATACCAGCACCTGCCGACCCGTCAGATCGCGCACCATCGTCATAACATCCCGCGCGATAACCTCGCGCGGCGCCTCAAACGCCGCCGCCAGCCCGTCAATGATCCCTCGCAGAGACGCCACGCCATCAACCCGCTGCAGAATCTCCGCCGCAATCACATCGGCAATGAACGCCCGCTCCGGCGCCTGAACGATCCACTGGTCGCGCACCCGGTCATGCTGAAGCCGCGTCCCCCGCGCAAAGGCAGGAATCCCATCCTCCGTGATCCCACCCTCAGACATCGCATCCTCCACCATCACGGAACCCCGCAATCATGAAGGACGGAACGCACCCGGCGGAATATTCCCCGGCGTGACATAGGCATAATCCAGCGCATCCAGCATCGACCACAAAACGCCACACTTGAACTTCAGCGCCCCCAGAACCGCCCGCTGCTGCTCAACCGTCCGCGCATGCTCCTTCACATAGGCCAGCGCAAAATCGGAATCCCGCGGCGCCTGCGTCAGACGCGGCGTGAAATAAGCCAGTGTATCCTGCGTGATGAAATCATAGTTCCGCAGCATCCCCGAAACCCGCTCGCTGATGATCGTCGGCGAAAACAGCTCCGTCAGCGAAGACGCAATCGCCGCCAGCACCGTCCGGTCGCGCACGAAATGAACATACGCCTCCACTGCAAACCGCGTGCCAGGCAGAAGCCCCTCAAGCGATTCGACATAAGCCCGGTCCAGCCCCAGACCGTCCGTCAGATGCAGCCACCGCGCCACGCCGCCCGTGCCCGGTGCATCACCATCATGATCCTCCAGCCGCCGTCGCCACTCCCGCCGCAGTGCTGCTGTCGGCAGCCGCGCCAGAAGCGTTGCATCCTTCGCTGGAATGCTGGCCTGATAATAATACCGGTTCAGCGCCCAGGCCTGAACCTGCCCCCTGTTCAGCCGCCCATCATGCAATGCCCGATGAAACGGATGCAGGTTGTGATATCGCTCGGCACCGATCGCCCGCAGCTCAGCTTCAAGACTTTCCGGAGAAAGAAGAGCGTCCCTCATCGCGTGATCCTCATGCCGTCGTAGGAAACATCCCATCCCGCCGCCTCGACTTCCGCCCGCTCGGGCGAATCAGTCAGCAGGATGGGGTTGGAATTGTTGATGTGGATGAGAGCCTTCCGATCGATCCCAAGATCGCGAAAAGCCTTGATGGTGCCCTCTGGATCGGCGACCGACATATGCCCCATCCGTCGCCCGGTTTTCTCCCCGAGCCCGGCTCGGATCATCTCGTCATCTCGCCAGAGTGTCCCGTCAAACAGCACCACATCCGCGCCATGCAGCCGCTCCCGCAGTCGGTCGGTCATGCACGCACAGCCGGGAATGAAAAGGACACGGGACGCGCCGTCCGCGATCTCCAGCCCAACCGTCTCCCCATTCTCCAGAATCGCCGCCGGATTCTCGCCACGCTCGGCATAAAGCGGAACCTTGCCCGGCACGGCGAACAGCGTGATCTCAAGCCCGGCTGGCTGGCCATCCTGCGTAGTCAGCGCCAGGGGCTGGTCCAGCGCAATCTCCCGCCGCCGCACCACCTCCCGGTTCAGCGCCTCGAAGATCGGGTTGGCGTCAAGCTGGCCAAGAACCTGCTGCGTACCAAGAATGTCGAATGGCTGCCGCTCCCGCAGTGTCAACAGGCCAGTGATGGTGTCCACCTCCGCTCCAGTCAGAATCACACCCGCAATCGGCGTTGAGCGCAGGCCGGTTTTCGGATGCAAAACTGGCGTCTGGTTGATCTGCTGGCGGAGATCGGGCGATGCATTGACGATGAACCAGTGCTTGCCATCTCCGCTGATCGCAATAGAGGCCTGTGTGCGGGGTAGTGCGGAGGGATCACCGGCGCGTGCCCGGTTGCATCCCGCCGCATTCGAGTTCCACTGCGGAAAGCCGCCACCAGCCGCCGCGCCAAGCACAACAAGATCGATCATGGGGACATGCCTATAAAAGCAAAACGCCGCCAGCGCGAGACTGGCGGCGTTTCACTTCGGACTGCGGGCCTTATTTCTTCTGGCCGCAGACGTAACTGTTGATCTCGGCGCCCAGTGGCACTTCAGTGATCTTCGGTGTGTTCCAGGCCATGATCTGTCTCCTCTGCATGGGTTGAAGACGAAAGCATAGTCCTGATTTGAGGTCTGGTCACCCCGCCAGGAATTTCAGTCTGATCATGCCGGAACGGATGCCTCCGCGGGCTGCCGTCCGGGCCATCCTGCCACCCGGACGGCAGCCCGCGGAATTCAGGCATGAATCCGGATTATTTTGAGTGCTGCAAGCGTTTTCCAGCTCTGCCCGTGAGAGAGAGAAATTTCCCAGTTTCTCTGAATATCACGATATCTTGAATATGTTATCTCAACAGAAGGATCAGGTCACCTGCCAGTCTCATGATCCCGACGTCTGTTCAGGGCGGCGTTCAGGGAGCTGTCAGGTTCGCCTTGTATGCTGAAGATCCTGCCGCGGTTTATTCACGCGACGATACAGAAAGCCGACTGAATTTCATGTTTGCTCGTCATGTCGATTGTCAGGTCATTAACCGCACCCCGGAATGGGCGGGCATTCGTTTCCTGGAAATCCGTACAGTCTCTATCGCTCTCACCATGGTTGCCCTCTGCTTTTCTTCAGGTCTTATTTCAAAAGCCAGAGGTCAGAACCTCACCTTCGCCCAAGGGGTGGAAGCGGCATGGGCCGTCGATCCGGGTCGAACTGAACTGAATACAAACTATCGTTCGGCCTCGGCCCGGGCCGAGGCTGCCGGTTCCTGGTTTGCGGGTGGTCCGACTGTATCGGGTCAGTATTTCGACGATCACGCCCTAGGCAGTAATGAGGGTTACACAACCTACGAAGGCAGTGTCTCCGTTCCGCTCTGGTTGCCCGGGCAGGGAAGCGCCACCGTCAAAGCTGCGAAAGCCGAAGCATTGACGGTGCAGCAAAGGCTGCATGTGGAGCGGATGGCTGTGGCCATGAGGGTCATGGATGCCTCCGCTGGCGTGCTGATGGCCCGGCGACGTCTCGGCATTGCTCATGCACTGCGGGCGACACTGGAAAAAATCAAATTGTCTGTCCTCTACAGCAGCCGGCATGGCGAGACGACCCTGACTGACGAGCAGGTTGTTTCCGCCGAACTGGCAAATGCATCCAGCGAATATTCACTGGCAGCCGAGCAGGTTGAAACGGCGGCATCAGCGCTTCGCATTGTGCTGGGTCGTCCCGGGGTCCCGGACATCCTCTCCTACGATGATCCGGCTGCGGCGCGTGCAAGGCTGACTCCCGCCAGTCTTCTCGAAGACAACGATCCGCGTGTGAGGACCGCGCGGCAGGCCGTCCGTGCCGCAGAAGAGGGGATGCGTCTGGCGCGGGCCTCATTCATGCCCAATCCGGAAGTCGGGGTCGCCGCAATTCATGAGAAACAATATGGGAGTCCATGGGATGATCGGGTCGGCGTTACAGTGTCTGTTCCGCTGCCCAGCGATGTCCGCGATGTCCCGATGGAAGCCGATGCCAGAAACAAACTGGCAGCGGCCACGAACCAGGAGCAGCAGGCGCGTCGCAGCGTACGCCAGGAACTGGCACAGGTTTTTGCCCGCCTGACAGCGGCGAAGGATACATTCAGAAACTCAGTATCGTCTGCTGACGACATGAACAGTCGCGCAAATGAGATGGCCCGGTCGTGGCAGGCCGGGGAGACATCCCTGATCGAACTTCTGCGTGCCAGAGCTGCCGCATACAGCGCGCTGCAGACGCGCAATCAGGCGGAGATCGCCTGGCATGTCGCAGTCATCCGGACATTAATCGCAGCAGGAGAATTCCAGTGAGTTTCAGAACAGCCGTCATCGGACGCCGGAGGTGGCTTCCGGCGCTGTTCTGCCTCTCCGGAGCGCTCATACGGCCCGCGTTCGCGACAGGCAACGAACAGATCATCATGATGGGAGCGGCGGCGCAGGCCAATGCCGGGCTGGTGATCTCGGTGGCGCAGCATGGCATGCTCGGGGAAAATCTCGACGCAATGGGCACCGTGATGTCCGAGGCGAGCCGTGTCGTTCGCATTCATCCGGCAGGATCCGGAAAAGTTCTGACGATAGCTGTTGTGCCCGGACAGCATGTCCGCAGGGACGAGGTCCTTCTCACGTATCAGAATCACTCCCTGCATCTGGTCCGCCTTGAGATGGCGAAGGCGCAGTCGGCGCTGTCGACGGCACGGGCGGCCTATCAGAATGCTGCCGCGGCTTACAGCCGGGGCCGTGAACTGGAAGGGACGACGGTTGCCGCCGGAGAAACCAGACGCCGTCTGGCTGCATTCAGAGCGGCAGATGATGATATTACGGCCCGGCAGGCTGATGTCGATACGCTGAAACATCAGCTTGAAGAAGAGTACAACTCCGTAACGGAATCAGACAGGGGGCAGACCAGCCCCGCGGATGAGGCATCCTCGATCATCTCGCCGACCGCGGGTGAGGTGCAGAGCGTGTCTGTCGGTGTCGCGGATGATATCTCGCCCGCGACGGAACTGGTGGATCTGGCCGACATGTCGTCGGTCTGGATCGTGTCGGACATCCTGCCGCAGGATGCGACCCAGGTTGTCGAAGGAGGCGAGCAGACAACAGAACTTCCGGCAGACGGCGCAATGACGCTGCTGACGTCGAAGATAACGTCGGTCGGCGATCTGGCGGACCCCGCGACCGGCCTTGTTCGTGTCATCAGCCGCGTATCCAACCCGGGTGGCCGTCTTCACCCGGGCATGTTTCTCAATACACATCTGCCAACCCGCAAACAGATGGAGGGCATCATCGTGCCGGAAGGCGCGGTCACGGATATTGACGGTGTCAGCACTGTCTTTCTGCCCGCCGGACCCGACCGTTTCCGCCCGCGGGAGGTTCGTGTCGGTGCCGAAAGCGCGGGACGGAAGGTTATCGTTTCCGGTCTGGCGGCGGGCGACAAGGTCGTGACGCATGGCGCATTCGCCCTGAAAGCCATCATGCAGATTTCCGATCTGTCCGACGGCGACTGACATCGCCATGCGTGCCTTTATTTCTGCTCTTCAGACCCGACGCTGGCTGGTTCTCGGTGTACTTGGCCTGATTTTCATTGCCGGCTGCCTCACTGTGCGCGGCCTTCCCGTTGAGGCCGTGCCTGACATCTCGCCCAGACAGGTGCTCGTTTCCGTTGTTGCTCCGGGTCTTGCCACAGAAGAAGTCGAACGACTGATCACCTTTCCGATCGAGACCAGCATGGCGGGCCTGCCCGACATGACCGATCTCCGGTCCGTGTCGCGCTCCGGGGTTTCCGTCGTGTATGTCCAGTTCGCGGATGACACGGATATCAATCTTGACCGCACCCGCGTCGAGGAGCGGATCCAGCAGGCCCGGACCCTGATTTCCGTGCCGGGAGTGAGCGTGAACATCGGTCCCCTGGCCACGGGTCTGGGCGAGATCATGCAGCTGCAGATCAGGGGGGACGACCATTCATTGATGGATCTGAACCGCCTGATGACGTGGACGGTCGCACCGCAACTGAAACTGGTGCCCGGCGTGGTGGACGTCAATGTGAACGGGGGCGCGGAACAGACCTTTCAGGTGGCTCTCGATCAGGCCCGTCTTCTGGCGCTCGGCGTTTCGGTGGACGATATCTTCCGGGCCGTGGACGGCAACAACTCCGCATCCGGTGGCGGGTGGATCGAGCATGACGAGGAGCAGCAGATCGTCGTCGGACGCGGTCTGATCGGCTCACTCGACGATTTTGGCTCCATTCCTGTCAGGACCAACGCCAACGGTTCCGCCATTTTCCTGCGCGATGTCGGACGCGTTTCGATGGGGCCGAGAACACGTCTGGGCGCTGTGACCCGCGACGGTCAGGGAGAGATCGTGATCGGTGTCGTCATGATGCGCATGGGCGCGAGCTCCGATGCGACGCTGGCGGCCATCAATGCGGCTTTACCCGGTATCCGGCAGTCCCTTCCGAAAGGAGTGACGCTTGAACCCTATTACGTGCGCTCGACGCTGACGGACAGCACGATCGCAACGGTGAAGGAAAACCTCGTGATCGGCGCGGTTCTCGTACTCGGCGTGCTGATTGTGGTGATCGGCGACTGGCGGGCGTCGCTGGTCATCGCCTCGGTCATTCCCTTCGCCCTCGTCTGCGCCATGACAGGAATGCGCGCCTTCGGGATTTCCGCCAACCTGCTGAGTCTGGGGGCCATCGATTTCGGCATGATCGTCGACAGTTCGCTGGTCGTGGTGGAAAACCTCATGACCCATCGCGCGCGCGATCGCGCCAGCGGCCAGAACACGCCGCTGACCACACTCGCGGTGTCGTCCGCCGCCGAAGTGCTCAGGCCCGTGAGCTTCGGCATCCTCGTCATCATCATGGTCTATCTGCCGATCCTGACCCTGCAGGCTATCGAGGGCAAAATGTTCCGCCCCATGGCGCAGACGGTCATCATGGCCCTCCTCGCCTCGCTCTTTTACTGCGTCGTCGGCGTGCCCGTCATCGCGGTGCTGGCGATGAAAGCCGACGGCCGCCACAACGACACGCGGCTGGTCGCCGCCCTGCGCCGCGCTTACGGGCCGATGCTGGGCTGGTGCGAGACCCGGCCGCGCACCCTCTTCGGCACGACGATCGCGATCTTCGGCGTGTCGGTCTGGATGAGTCTGCATCTGGGCGGCGAGTTTATTCCTTCCCTCGGCGAGGGAGCTCTGACGGTGACGACGACGCGCCTGCCGGGAATCTCGCTCTCCGAGGCCGTGAAGCAAGTCACCCTGCAGGAACGCATCCTGCACCGGTTTCCGGAAGTGACGAGCGTCGTGAGCAACACCGGGACGTCTGCGATCCCGACCGATCCGATGGGCGTCAACGAGACCGACAGCTTCATTTTCCTCAGGCCGCCATCGCAATGGACCACCGCGCGCACGCAGGAAGGCCTCGTCACGGCGATGAACCGGGTTCTGGACGACGAACTGCCGGGCGTGGCACAATCATGGAGCCAGCCCGTTCAGATGCGGATGGATGATCTGCTGTCCGGCGTGCGCACACAGATCGCCGTCTCCATCTATGGCGACGATCTCGCCACGCTCGCGCGTCTCGGAGACAGGGTGGCGGCTGTCCTGCAGGCCATCCCCGGTGCAGCCGACGTTGCGCCGCAGGGAAAGGGAGGTGTTGCGTTCATCCATATCGACATCGACCGCAGACAGGCCGCTCGTCTTGGCGTCTCCCAACAGGAGGTTCTGAATGTGGTCGAAGCTGTGGGAGGCCATATCGGAAAGTCCGTCACGATCGGCGATGCCCTGATCAGCACGCAGGTTCGTTATGATCCGGCTCAGGTCGGCACACCGGACCAGATCGGCCGCCTCAGGATACGTCGCGCAGACGGACGCGGGGCGGTTCTGCTTCTAGAGGTGGCGAAGGTCACGGTGCAGGACGGACCACCACGCATCGGTCGGGACAATATCCGCCGTCGCCTGATCGTGCAGGCCAATGTGCGCGGGCGTGATCTGAGTTCCTTTGTGACGGAAGCGCAGAAGGCCGTCAGCACGAAAGTCCGGCTGCCTGCGGGCTATCGCATGGTCTGGGCCGGGCAGTTCCAGAATCTGCGTTCGGCCATGGCGCGTCTGGAAGTTGTCGTGCCGATCGCGCTCGCGCTGATTTTCGCGCTGCTTGTCGCCGCCCTGAATTCCATTCGACTGGCCGGACTCGTCTTCATCAATCTGCCTGTCGCCGCGACAGGCGGTATTCTGGCCCTCTTCCTGCGCGGGCTGCCGTTCAGCGTCTCAGCGGGGATCGGCTTTATCGCCCTGTTCGGTGTGGCGGTTCTGAACGGTGTGGTGCTCGTGACCGCGATAAGCTCCCTGCGTCTGGCGGGAAAAGATGCGGTGCGCGCGGCGTTCGAAGCGGCTGAAGAGCGTTTCCGTCCGGTGATGGCGACCGCTCTCGTCGCCAGTCTGGGCTTCATTCCCATGGCTGTTTCGACCAGCGCCGGCGCTGAGGTCGAACGGCCATTGGCCACGGTTGTAATCGGTGGCCTGATCTCCTCGACGCTTCTGACGTTACTTGTGCTGCCGTCGCTCTATGCTCGTGTCATGAAGAATCATGTCACATGAAAATCCTGATCATCGAAGATGAAAGCGCGCTTGGTTCGGCTGTCAGGGACCGTATCCGACAGGCAGGACATGTCGCCGACTGGTTCAGAACCCTCTCCGACGCCCGTGCGGCCCTGCGAGCCTCATCCTATGATTTCCTATTGCTGGATCTCGGTCTTCCGGATGGCAATGGTCGGGACCTGCTGCGGAAGATCCGTCGCGATCGTTCCCCGCTGGCGATCCTGATCACGACAGCGAGGGATCAGATCAGCGACAGGATTGCCGGATTATCGGACGGAGCGGACGACTATATCGTCAAACCTTATGATCTGGACGAACTCGTCGCCCGTATCGAGGCCGTCGCCCGGCGCTATGTGGCGCTCCCCGACACTGTCGTGACGATTGGCGATATCGAGACTGATCTCTCCCGTCGGCAACTCAGACGCAACGGACAGGATGTCGATCTTTCCGCGCGGGAGTGGGCCATTGTCGAACTTCTTGCCCGTCGACCAGGCGCGCTGTGTAGCCGTGAGCAGATCGAAGACGCTCTTTATGGTCTCAGCGATGATGTGGAAAGCAATGCCATTGAGGTTTTCATCAGCCGGATACGCAAGAAAACAGAAGCAGGTCTGATCGTGACCGTCCGCGGACGGGGCTATAGCCTCACAGGAACGGCGTCACGGTGAAACGCTGGAGTCTGGCGTCCCGTGTCGTCTCAGGAACCCTGATCATTGTCCTTGGGGCGTTGGTGCTTCTCAGTGTTCTTGTCGCGGCCTTCACCCGTTACGAAGTTACGGAGCGTCTCGATAATTCCCTGCAGGAAGTAGCGGAGCGTCTGGAATTCGTTATTGGTGAATTGGATAAAAACGGTCCGACATCTGCCTTGCCGGGCGGACAGATCGCACGCCTGCCTGGTGTGAATCGGCGCACTCTGGCCTATCAGATTGCTTCAACGGACGGTCAGCTTGAGGTTCGGTCGCAGAATGCACCGGAGACGCTGTTCGTTCCGCATCTGGAAACAGGATTTTACAATATTCCATCTTTCCGGGTGTATGTCGTTCCATCTGTCTCCGGTCATCATTACATTCTGGTGGGCGAGCCCACTTTTCACAGAACTGAAGCCGTCAGACGGGCTATTCTGATTTCAGTCCTGCCGATGGTGATCTTTTTCCCTGCGATCTGGCTTCTGGTCCGATGGCGCGTGCGTCGCGCCATGCAGCCCCTCACAAGTCTTCAGCAGGAAATCAGAAGCCGAGGCGGAGCGAATCTGACGCCTATTCCGCCGCTGGATCTGCCCGTAGAGCTTGTCGCGATCCACTCCGCCGTCAACCTTCTGCTGGAACGCCTGGAAATGGCACTTTCGACCGAACGTGCGTTCGCTGCCAATGCAGCCCATGAACTTCGGAATCCGATCGGAGCTCTTCTGGCGCAGGTGCAGATTCTGAGAGGTTTGCTTCAGCACTCGGAACATGCAGAGCGAGCAACGACCATTATGCATCAGGCCCGCAGGATTGGCCGGATGATGGAAAAACTACTTCAACTGTCACGCGTAACGTCGGGGATCGCCCTTACAGAAGACCGATTTGATCTGGTGCCTGTCATACGGTTTCTGGCGCAGGAACTTGAGCGGGAAAAAAGCCAGACTATTGAATTGTCAGGCGCGTCTCATCTCATGATTCGGGGGGACATGGACACCGCTGGAATCCTGTTTCGCAATCTTCTGGAAAACGCAGTCCTTCATGGCTCGTCACTACAACCGGTGCGTCTGCTTGTCACAGACGACTCAAGGGTTCTGATCTCCAATGATTGCGATCCACTCACGCCGGAAATTTTGCAGGATATGGAAAAGCCTTTCGTGAGAGGAAAAACAGACGCCGAGGGGAGCGGTCTCGGGCTCGCGATAGTTCGACAGGTCTCTCTTCAACTTCAGGCTGATATCACGGTAACCTCCCCTATACCGGGAAAAACAAGAGGTATTATCGTTACAGTTCATTTCCCACCCGGCAATACCGGTGCCAATGCAAGATCTGAAAAGATCAAAGCAATATGATCTACCGGCTGTTCATGGAGCCGTGGTGAGGAACACCAGGCTGTCACCGAATTGCACCCTCACCCTCAGGCTGCTGAGTTATGATTTCCGGCGAAGCTGTGCATCGGGACTTCTGCGGGGAGCGGCGCGGATTGCACGGTCTATAATCCACTGGCTGACAAGCTGGTACACATAGTTTCACCGGACTGTCTGCTTGTGGAGAGCTTGAAGCCATCGTTCTATGACCGACATGAGGCGTAAGCAGCCATCATTGCAAAACGCGTTACCTTCTCAGTTCTGCCACCCCGGCACCACGGACCACGCATCCTTCAGAGCTGCCGTTACGACCCCGAGATCCTTGCCCGTCGTCTCCTGCCGGTAGCGCTTGTCGCCTGACAGAGCATAATACCGCTCTCTCAGGGCTACGATGTCGCCGGTAAACTGCCGTGCATAACCTCGAAGCACTGCCATCGCGTACGTCTCCTCCTCGCGATACTGCATTATGTGGTCGCGATAAGCCTCGATCGTCTCGATTGAATCTGTATCCGGCTCGATCCGGATCAGTTCAGCGAGAGCATTATGGACGTCATCATCCGAAATATGGACGTCATCATCCGAAATTGCCGTCATGGGGTGCCTCTGTTTCGGGCTGGCGGAAAAGCAGGAATGCCGGTTCGTGTGATTGCGTCCCATGACCACCAGCCTCCTGCCCCGAAGGTGGTGTTGTAGTAATCCTCTTTCTCCGCACGCCGGGCCATGTAAGCCTCATCCGTGCGTCCAAAGACTTCCATGGGATAGCCGGCACTCCTGACGGTGTCCTGGAGAATGAAGTCCGGAAAGACCAGATCCTCCCCGGCATCGAAACGAAGTGGTTTCTCGAAAGTTCTGTCCGCCGCCACGAGAGCTTCCGCGACCGCCAGCTCATAACTGCTCTCGACCGGGATCATTTCTGGCGAGACCGTCATCAGAGCAGCCGTCCTGACTTCCGCCTGAATCCAGCCCTTCCAGCGACTGTCCGGCTTTGTGATGTGCTGCGCGGTCACATAGAGCAAAGCGGCCACCCGTGCCTGGCGCTCTGCCTCTGGCAGTGCAAGCGTTGCGGCCGCCAGCCGGTGCGACCGGGCGAGGCGGTTTCTCTCGGCGGCCGGCAATGTCAGAAAACAGCGATACCCGTTGCGCTGGCCGGTCAGAGTCAGAGTGAAGTCGTTCCCGCGCCCCTGTTCGATAGCATCGACAAACCCGGCCAGGAAAAGGTGGTTTTCCTTTCCTTCAGCCCGGACAATCGCGTGTAGACGCCGCGCAAATCCTTCGTGATCCGGGGCGACCGGGCAAAGGAGATCGGACAGGGGTCTTTTCTGTGTCCTGATCCGCGTTCCGGCCGAGGCCACCCGCCCAAGAGCAGCAGGCATGGTGCGATGCCCCGCAAACTGCGGCTTCCACTCGGCGAGGCCGGCGCGCTCCCACAGGAGATTGAGCAGTCCGAGCGGCGACATTCGGCGCTGTCTGGTTCGACCCGGCCGGTCGGGAGCAGGCAGAGGCGTTTCATCGACCGGCTGCGGCGGTCCTTTCCGACGCAGACCGATGGAGAGGGTAACGGACACATCCCCGTCCTCCTCTTCCCGGATCACACTGGACACATAGCCGGCACGGCCGCTCTTCCCGGGATCGGGTTTGAAGAAGGGGCATGTCTTTTCATGCAGTGGCCCTTCATGTGGCCAGACGGCGAGATGATAGCTGTCACTGTCGGCCCGGTAGCGGATCTGCAGCGGCAGGACTGCGCCGCGATGCCGGCACAGACATCGTGCCTTGTCGGCCCGCGCCGCCTTGCGGCTCTCATCATATTTCGCCTTCAGGCGGCGCTCCCAGCGTTCGGGATCGCTCTGGCGCCATTCAAGCCGGAAACGCTCGCCGCCGGGCAGGATGATGATTGTGTCACTCATGCGGCCGTACTCTCGCGCAGAGTTCTGATTCGCGCGAGAATCTCTTTCTCGGTGAGACCTGGAACACCCGCCTCTTCCTTCCGCTCGCCCTTTATCAGGGCGTCACGGACGCCGAGAATGAGGAGCGCCTGACGCCGGGCGACGCCGGGCTGGCGGTCCAGTCGCCGTTCTACGCTTTCCAGACGTCCCAGAAGCTGGCCGTCGATTGGGGGAAGAGTTCGGGGTGCGGCACGGAATCCTTCTCTCCGGACGGTAGCGGCGTCCCGGAGCATGTAGGAAAACGGGGTCAGGATTTCGGCATCGTCGTCGTCCTCACCTTCGCCGTCGTCGTTGGCGCAGGGAAGCTGCCCCGAGGCACCGGCCACCACGTCGGCGATCTTGCTGAAGTTGCGCAGGATCTCGCCGGGACTTGTTCCGAAGCGGGGGACCGCTTCCTGCAGCGCCAGAACGTCCGGCTCGTGGCGGGGCGTCGTCAGCTCGGACTGGAACAGGCCGCCCTCGATCGTGGCAAGAAGGGCCAGCGTCTGCTGATCCGGGGCGACCCGATTCAGGTCCAGCGCCGAGGGCAGCATGACCGGCTGGGCCATGCGGATTGCGCCCGCCCGTCCGTTGACGGCGGCAAAGAATGTTTTCGAGTGGACGATGCGGCCCGCATACATCGTGATGGCTTCGCCTTCGATCAGCCCCTGGAGATCCGCCCACGGGATACGGGCCACTTCCCGGACTTCCGCGCCCCGGCCCTCGCGGTAACTTCCTGCGGAGTTGCCCTCGAAATGCGTGGCCTGACTGACCTCAATCCGATCACTCTGCTTTTCGATCCACTCCCGCGTCCGCATGGCGTCCTGCAGGCGCATGGCGTGGGTGAGGTTGGCGTTGCCGAGCAGGGTAAAGGCCTTGTCGCCGATGCGTGTCGTGAGACCGGGAAGGTCCTGAAAGCCGAGCCAGAACATGCAGTTCAGGCCACGTCCCATGGCGAGCTGGCGATCCATGCCGTCCGTCACATAGGCAGCAAGCTCATCATAGAAAAAATGGAACGGCGCGTCGCCCGATCCCGCCTTGAGTTTGAAGACTTCCTCGGCCGGTCCGTCGAGACGCGCACCGAGCAGCTGCGCCATCACACCGCGACCGGCTGCGACCACGATCTTGCCAAGGCCGGCCAGCGTATCGGACGAGTTTTCCAGTGCCGGCAGGGTGACAACCAGAATGCGCCGGTTCAGCACCACGTCGCGCATGTCGATGTCGGGGATCTGCGCCCGGAAGATATGCCCGAGGCTCACGCCGAGCTGCGTGAAGATCTTCGTGAAATACATCTTCGCGTAGCCATGCTGCTCGCTGGGCTTGTTCTCCTTCTGCTCGTTCCATGCCAGTGAAGAATCATATCCGGGCAGTTCGCCGAGATAGGCCTGTGCCGGATAGAGAATGTCATCGGGGATTTCCGGGACGCTGACTTCAATGGGGCGGTCTGAGCCGGGATTACGGATCAGGAATACCCGATGCCGGGCGAGCGTGCCGATCCAGCGCAGCTCCATCGCGTACCGCATGGTTTCGATGTTGATCGGCACGCCGTGGGTATCGCGCATCCAGGCGAGGACGGGTGCGATCGTTCCGGCAAGCCCGACCGCACGGTCCCGGAAGACGCCGTTCGCATCGTTGCTCGACGGCTCGCCGAGCTGACTGACCAGCATTTCGCGGATGGCGTCGCCATTTCCGGTCGCGAACGGATTGAACGTGTTGGACTGGCGGATTCCGCTTGCGGTCAGGAAATTGAGGTTGAGCACCTGATCATCCAGACCGAAGCGGCGCGCCAGCGCGAGAACATCCCCGTGGACGGTGTTGTCGCCTTTGCCATCGATCAGGATGAAACCCGATCCGTGCGCCAGAGCGTTGGCCAGAAGGGAGATCGCGGATGTTGTCTTGCCGGCGCCGGTGGTGCCGGGCACGGCCGCGTGCTGCCGTGCCGCGTCCGAGGAGAGCCAGAGCTGCTGGCCAGTCAGCCCGTCCGTGCCGAGATACATGATCCCGGCTGCCGCACGTGGCCGCCGTGTTTTCGGGTCGAGATCATGCGCATCCCTCAGGCCGGAATATTTTGGCAGATGGAACGGCAGCACCGGACGGCGCGTGATGACCCAGAGGGTCAGACAGAGGGCAAGCGGAAAGGCAAGGCCGACGACCACGGGAGCCAGCACGCAGAGTCCTGCGAGAATCAGGAGCACGAACCCGGACGTGCTGGAACGGAGTTCCTCGCCCATTCGCACGGTGAAAGGGCGCGTATCGCGATAGGTGGCGCCGTGCTTCAGCTGATGGCGGGCCTGCGGTCCGCCGGTCTCGCGTTTCACCATCGCTCAGTTTTCCAGACCAAAAGGGGACTTCTCCGTGCCGATCGTGGGCGCAACAGGCGCTGCCGGAGCAACGGGGGCGACCGCTGCGGTCGGAGCGGTCTGCGCCCCGCCAGGTGACTGGGGATAGGCAACGACCGGTTGCCGGGTCATGGCGCGGCGCGCGGCTTCAATCTGCTCGCCGGGCGTGTGACCAGTTATGCCGCCAGCGGCGTTTCCACTCCCGGGTAGCCGCGCACCGGGAATATAGGTGGACGAGACGCCCGGAAGGCTGGCACCGGTCATGGCTGAGCCGGGCAGCGGCGGCAGAAGTGCCGGCTGCTGTGGAACCGCTTCGGTTTCGGCATCCGGCGCGTTGAGTCCCGGAACCACCGCAGGACGGGAACCAATGATGACGATGGCGGCCAGTCCCCCGGCCACAAGCGCCGGAAGCGCTTTCTTCCAGGCCCGGCGCGGGGCGGACGCTGGCGCAACCAGAGCTGGCATCGTGTTGTTCGTTTCCGCCTGCCCAAACTCGGAACTAAGATGCAGGTGCAGGGGCTGTGTGCTTGTCCCGTCCAGTTCGATGGTCACGGGAGCCCGGCCATCGGCATGAAGAGTGATACGGGTCATGACGGACGTCCTTATGCTTCGGGGGTGGGGCGCAGAATGGCGAGCGCGCTTTCGAGGGCAGGTGTGTAGATTGGACGCTGATACCGCCGCTCTTCGTCCCAGTGCGCCCTGGCACCCGCCGCCTCGATGCGCGGGTTGGGATGGAGATCCTCGGCGGCAATTTCCGAGGGAAAGCCGAGAGCGTGCAGTGCGTACCAGAGCGGCCGGTCGATCAGCTTCACGATGGCGAAAGAAGGGGGCGCCAGCACGCCGGCGCGCCGACGGGCCTCGTGCAGCAGGGTCATGAGAGCGGTTACGGTCCAGCCACTACGCTCGCAGACCGTCTCGATGCAGTTTGCGATTTCCCCGTTTTTCAGGGCCGACCGGGCACTTTGCAGAACGGTATCCGGCACGGTGAGCGGGACGAGAGGACCATGCGGACCATCAAGTCCTGCATCGGCCAGACTGGTCGACAGGTCTCCGAGCAGGGCAAGGGCTTCCTGGCGCTTCTGGAGATAGTGCATCGCAAAGGCGACCAGCAGCACCTGCTCGACAGGTGACGCCGCACTGACTCCGGACCAGTGCCGTCCGAGCTGCCGGGTGAAAGCATCGAGTGCCCCGACCTCGCTGTAGTTTCCCTGCGCATCGACTGCGAAGCGGGCTCCCCATTCGGCGCGGGTGAGCGCCGGATCTGCCGGGAGCGGTGCACCGTCGGCGGGCGTAACGAGCTTGTCCAGACGGCGGCGGACGAAGCCTTTCAGCGTCGGAAACATTTCGGCCTGGACGGCGATCAGTCCTTCGAGATCAAGAGCCTTTGCAAAGCGGCTGGGTGCGGCACGCCACATGCACAGACCGCCCATACCTGCAATCAGAATGGCCACTGGCCACTTTACGGCATTTCCGAGGATCGCCAGACCGTAATAGAGCTGGACCGCCCGAACGAGATCCGGACGATATTGCGCTGCCTGAAGCTGGAACTTCAATCGCAGCAAATCCGGATCTGACGTGTGCAAGAGACTGATCTGCCCGATCATCGCCCGCAGATAGAAAGCGCTGATCTCGGTATGCCACATGCTCCATGCCATGTAGCTGAACAGCGAAACCCCGACGATAATGATGATCGAGGAGAAGAGCAGATAGTCATCGCTCGATGACCACGGGACACGGCTGGTGCTCATGAGCGTTCCCCTTTCCGGATTCTGGTCATCAATCTCTGCGTGATGTCATAGAAGCGCCGGAGATATGCCTCGCCGTAACGGGGCGTGTGCGAGTGATAGAAGGCCACGGCCTGCCACAAATCGCCTCGTGTCTCCTGCATCGCCTGGCCCAGGATCCACGCGCCGGCCTCTATATTGGCGCAGGAGCTGTCGCGCAGGGCTGCGTATGCCCGCTCATGCGTGCTGTGCCAGCGCCGGGCGATACGATCGGCCCATGCCGTGTTGACCTGCATCGGGCCGAGATCCGCTGTGCCGTTGCTGTTCGGGCTGACCATTCCGGGACGCCCATCCTCGACATAGAGCAGGACAAGCAGGACGCCGCGCGGTACGCCTGCATTTTTTGCTGAGGCGTTGAGGCAGGCGGCTATCTGCCGACCATTCTCTTCGGCGCTCTGGGCGTAAGCGGCTGGGCTGACGGAGAAAAAGGACAGGGCGGCGACCACCGCCAGAGCGATCCGGGGGCTCATGTTGCCCCCTGCAGGGCCGGTGCGACATCGGAGATCCGCCCGTGGGCTTCGCCCCAGAAATCGATCAGATGATTCAGGACCAGCGCATCTTCCATCTCTGCGAGGCGCAATGTCACGTCGATCAGACACAGCATGATCACGGTGAAGGAGCCCGCGCGGACGTCGCGCACCGCATAGCCAAGGGAACTCGCAGGCGTCGGCCGGACATCGAGATCAAAGCCGGTGCCGGTCAGCTCCAGCCATAGCGCTTCCGCGCTGACCAGGAAGACCGGCAGGTAGGCGTCCGGATGCGCCGCGTCCTCTGCGGGCACGGCAATCCGGTTCCCGGTCTTTCGATCAACAAGCTCGACCGGCTTGCTGGTCTCGGCCAGCAGACGCGCCAGTGCCGCACTGATGGCCGGGAGACTGATTGTGCTCATGAATACCGCCTCCTGCGCCACGTCGGCAGAGCGGTGCGCACCGGACCGATGAGAAAGCGACGCATGGAGCGGATCGCGGCCGGCAGTGTCAGCCCGAAGAACGAGATGGTGCCGAAGAACACGACACCGAAGATCGCGATCATCAGCGTGGTCAGGCTCCAGTGCGTGACCGCAATGAGAATGGGAAAGCAGCTGCGGGCATCCAGAATGAATACCCGCACGGGGTAGGCCGTAGCGCGCCACATCAGGCATCTCTCCTTTCTTCCGCAAAAGCGGTGTCTTCGGTGATCAGATCGGCTTCGAGCAGTTTGCGGATGGCCTGGCCGAAGGACTGGCCCTGCGCCTCGACTGCATCGGACACCACATCGGGCCAGTCCGTCGGTTCGGTGCGGGTCAGCTTGCGACGGAGATCGCGGTCGAAGGTCAGGAATTCCCGGATTGCAATCCGGCCACCGCCCTTGCGGGGCACAAGGCGCTGGTTGATGCAGAAGCGCAGCGCCTGAGCCAGAGCCGAGACGAGATTGTCACGTTCCGAGGGCGGGCACAGCGCAATCGCCCGCTGGATCATCAGTGAGACGCTGTCGGCGTGGATCGTTGTTCCGAGGATGCCTCCCATCATCGCGATGTTGATGGCGGCCGTCATGGTGTCCCCGTCGCGTGATTCCACGATGATGGCATCCGTCATTTCCCGTCGTGTCAGGCTGCGGGTGAAGGATGGCAGCGTCATGGTGGGCGGTCGCATTTCGGTCTGGCTGATCTTTGAACCGGATGGCGGACGCAGATCATCCAGCAGGAACTCAATCGGCTCCTCACCGGTCGCCATGTCGCAATATACAGTCGGGTCCATAAGTTTTTCGATGGCGAGCCCGAATTGAAGCGTCGTTTTGCCCGAACCTGTCGCGCCGCCGAACAGCACCATGCCGCTCTTGAGCTTGTTGGTGTCGCGTATCTCCTGCTCGACCATTTGCTGATCGAGACTGGCCGGGCGCGCGGGAATTGGACGCATGATGATGTGAACACCTGCCCCGCGCTTTACCGAAATCGGGGTAAGGTTCATGCGGAAGCGCAGATTCACCTTGCGATCCAGCGCTACGCTGTAGGCTGTGTCGAGAATATGGCCGACGCCCAGCATGGCCATGCCGTCCGACGCGTAAACATGCCCGACGATGTCGGCCAGAGTGAGGGAGTCCGTTGCTTTCCGGGTCGCCAGGCGGATCACACCATGGACCTTGATCGTCACAAGGTGTCCGGTCTTGATGTCGATGCGTGACGCGCCGAGGCTGTGCGCCCAGCGAAGAAGAGAGTCGAGACCCGGCGCACTGCGACGCCGCTCTTCCACCCAGGCGAATTCCTTTTTGCCTTCGTCTGGCCAGCGATCTTCTGTCACGATGGGAGCAATGACATTCATCGGCACTGCTCCGGATACCCGTAATCATTACGCCGCCGGATATGGCCCTGCAGGCCGGGCTGGCTGGTGATCCGGATGGTGCGGTCGTTCAGGTGCAGTGTGTCGCCACCGCCCACGGCGTCCTGATGCTCGAAGACCACACGTGGTTCTTCGACACGGCCGGCATTGAGCAGAACCCGGTAACGGGCCATTCCGGTAATATCGCGCTGCAGACGGGACAGATCGGAAAGGAAGATCTCGGTCGCCTGCTTTTCTCCGTCCGCCCAGCCTTCGGCGACCCACTGGTTCCAGTGTGTTACTTCGGCCTTTGTCTGGGGTAGCACGGCCGCGACGGGATGGTACGGCTTTCCCCACGTCCGGACCAGATAGGTGCGCCAGTTGGGCGGTGCCGAGGTGAGCTGCGCCTCGCGGGTGATCTCGAAGACGCATTCCGTCTCATGCGCGACCTGGCCGGTATCGTTCAGTGCAAAAGCCATCTGTGCTTCGGTGACGATCGGGGGCTGCATCAGCGCCTGGCCGCCACCGACCGGGAGTACGATGGATCGGAAATCATAGGTCGCGTCGAGGGTGTCTTCGTATCGGCGCAGCATTTCATTGATCGCAAAGGCCCGGGCGGCAAGCCCGCCCTGTGCGCCGTAAGTATGCGCGGCTTCCCGGAGCTGGGCGCCCCTGCCGGGTTTCAGGTCATCGCCGGGCTCGTCATTGGGCCGCGCATTCTGAAGTGCTTCGAGTGAGGGCGGTGCCTCGCCGCCGACCACCTCATCCAGTGTGGCTGCACCCGTCACGGGTTTGTTGATCGGATTGGCGAGAGCCGGGTCTGCCTGATCGACCTGGTCAGCGCCCGGCTGAGGCGGCATCGGCATCGGGACAAGCGTGCCGCTTGGGGCAAGTGGGAGAGACGGAGACGGGTTGGGCAACACGACGTGCCGGCCTTCTTCGACCACGACCTTGCCGGCCGTGGTCGGGCTCGCATGAGCCACGCGGTCTGTCGCGATGGCTATCAGGGCTGGGGACAGAAGGAGTATGATTTTACGCATGCCAGGCCACCGTGATTGCGTGACGGAGCGGATCGACGGAGACCGTGGCCTGATCACCGGCTTCGTCGCCCAGGGTGCGCAGGATGTCCACGACGGGAGCGACGCTGTTGGTCGTGACGCGGAGCGTGCGGGTGCGGCCGGTGATGGTCACGGTGTAGCCGATCTCGTGGCCGAGTTTCGTGACGGCGTCCCCGAGCGGGCCATTCCAGGCAAACCAGATACGACGGGTCAGATCATCCGGAAGCGGCACAGACGTGGCTGATGCCGCCAGCGGTCTCGGACGTATATTCCCGAGGTCCCGCAGATCGGTGGTGGTCGCTGCGATTGATCGCTGCAGCGCCAGTTCGGGACTGGCCATGCCCGTTGTCGCGACGGGTGAAGGCGGCGGCAGCTTCCCGGCGCAGGCGCTGAGGGCGACGGGCAGAAGGAAAATGAGCAGAGGGCGTTTCATGGGCTTCTCCGGATAGTGAGGAGAAGCTTCGGATGGCATCTTGCGACCTGAGATGGAAAAGACACGACCGATGTGATTTTTTCTCTCATGGACAGAGAAGGCTGGAAAAGCGTAGTATCGAAAGGTAGTACCCGAAGGTCAGGAGGCTGGCGTGGCAGCGGTAAAATCGATCAAACTCGATGATGATCTGAAAAACCGTGTTGAGAGTCTGGCCGATGCGAAACGTCGGTCGGCGCACTGGATCATGCGGGAAGCGATAGCCGAATATGTCGAACGGGAGGAGCAGCGGGAAACGCTGCGGCGCGACATCCTGAAAGCCTGGGAAGAATACCGGGACACGGGACTGCATGTTCCTGCAGCCGACGTCGATACCTGGCTTGAAAGCTGGGGCACTGAAAATGAGAAGCCTGCTCCCGCATGCCGCAGGTAGTTTTTTCGTCTGCTTCAATCAGGGATCTGCAGCGGCTGCATGATTTTCTCAGTTCGAACAGTCCGGCAGCGGCTCGTAAGGCAGCCCGGACCATCAGACAAAGTCTCCGGACTCTTGAGGAGCAACCCCGTCTCGGAAAGCTGATTGATGGTCTGCCCGACGAATTTCGCGAATGGCTTATCGAGTTCGGATCAGGCGGGTACGTCGCCCGCTATCATTATGACGGAGAGCGCGTCACAGTCCTGATGATCCGGCATCAGAAAGAAGTCAGGTATGTAAGCAAGCGCTAACCACCACTATTTTCCGAGGATGCGCCTTACGGAAATGGAAGGTTGATTCGCGCGTCATGCATCGGTGACGCGCGTGCGATAATGTTTCAGGACCGGTGCAACGCCCTCAGGTGAGAAGGCGCCGTTCAGCCCCTGTGCAGCTCCTTTGGCCGCCGTCGCGGCACGCCCGAATATCGCTCCTTCATATAGTGTGACGGACGTCCAGCCATCGTTTGAGGTCAGTGCCTCCGCCAGGTCGACTGCGTCGGCAAGTGCGAGGTTCACGCCTTCACCCGAGAAGGGAGACATCAGATGCGCCGCGTCGCCCAGCAGCGTAAGACCCGCCCGGCTTTGCCATTGATGCCCGACAGGTAACGCATAAAGCGGCCGGACATCGATCACATCACCAGTCTCAATCACCTCTCTCAACATCGGCGCCCATCCAGTGAAGGACGCTCGCAGAGCCTGTCGTAGCCGCTCGGGGGACGATGCCTGCCATTCTCTTGCCGTGGCTTCAGCCAAACGAAGGCCCACATAACCTCGAATATGTCCAAACCCGTTCCGTTGCGTAATCACGGCACGGTTGTAGCCGACCGCGAACATCTTTCCGCTGCCAGTCAACCTGTCGATCGCGGGATGCCTGGCGACATCAAAGCCGAACTCGACCAACGTGACTCCCTCATAGGCCGGCCTGGCGTCGCTAAGCAGCGGACGGACACTCGACCAGGCACCGTCTGCCCCTATCACGACGTCGAACCGTTCAGTCCAGCCGTCGCCAGCCAGCACGAAACCGTCATCGTCGGGAGTGATCCCTGCGACACGACATCCCCAGCGGATCGTATCGGGCAGAAGCGATTCCAGGAGAATCTTACGTAAGGCCGTTCGATCGATTTCAGGCCGGTCATCCGTGGGCTCGTCACGATCGAACAACAGGGTGCCGTCGGCATCGTAGAGCCGGTCGCCCTGATTCTCCGGCCGCGCGGCCGCGGCAAACCTGCTTTCCAGACCCGCCCGCCGCATCGCGTACTGGCCGGTCCGACTGTGCAGATCGAGAGAGCCGCCCTGCGGGCGCTCGTCAGCGTGGGAATCCCGCTCGAAGACCATGGGAGATCGGCCGTAGCGTTGCAACAGCCGGGCAAGCATCAAGCCTCCCGGACCACCTCCGATGATCGCGATCCGATTCATTGCCATGTCAGCGCCCTGCAGTTATATAGGCACCTATATATAATAACATAGGGACCTATGCAATGAGCAACAACGAGTGGGATCCCTTGAGCCAGCCAGGCCACTATTTCAGCCGTATCGCCCGGGGCCTGAGCCGGGTCGGCGATGCGCGGCTACGCGATCTGGGATTGGCCACGGCGCAACTACCGATCCTAACCGCACTCAAAGATGGCGCGCAGCTCTCACAGAAACAGTTGGCACACTGGGCGAAAGTTGAACAACCAACCATGGCCCAGATGCTGTCCCGCATGGAACGCGACGGCCTGATCCGGCGCACGCCAGATCCGAATGACAGGCGCTCGAGCCTGATCTCGCTGACGAAGACGGCGCTTGAGCGGTTGCCGGCCGGCCGCGCGGTATTGCGTCAAGGTAATGCCGATATGACAAAGGGTCTGACCTCGGACGAAATCAACACGCTTGTGACACTGCTCAGACGGGTGCTGGTCAACATCGAAGCGATGGAACAATGAGCCTTATCAGGTTCCCTTGTGGAAGCGTCAGCTTGCCGTGATCCTCTGGGGGCATCTTGTGCATTTATCCGGTGTACGTTCGCCCGTTGGGAGACACGACCTTTTTTATTCGGCGGCGATCGAGAATTCTTCCTTTTCATCGATAGCACGAAGGGTTTCATAAAGCCCTGCTGCCACACCCTTCCCCTCGATGATTTCGTCCGCCAGTTCATCGAGAACCCCCACGAATGCTTCGTCGGTCGCAAGACCGAGATCATTCATGCGTTCACTTTTGCGCCGCTCGATCTCGCTGTTTGCTGATCCCGACGGAAACACTGTGGCCAGCATCCGCAGGGCACGCGCGAAGTGGATCCGTTTGTAAAGACGGGCGCGCAGAGCTGTGTCCCCCGGGGTGGTAGAGAACGACCAGAGTTCAATGGGGCCGAGGACATTGATCAGGAGCTGCTCATACTTTGCTTCGCCGGCAGACATATCCACGAAGAACGGGGCTCCATCTTTCCCCGGACCTGGCAATGCGTTCCGGATAACATAGGCGCTTGCATCAGACAGCTTGAATCGTTTGATGAGGCTGTCCGCTGTCTCCTGATCGCCACATTTGAGCACCCACCGGGCCGTTGAAATCTTGTACAGATCCTCACTGAAGTCAGTATGGTTCTGCGAAATGAAGCAGAGCTGGACGTTATGCTTTCGACCTTCGCGACCGTCACGCACTGCCTGTCGATCTACCTGAGGTGCAGGCTCGGTCCGGTGCCATTCATCGAAGTCGAGACGTTTGAGCGTCTCATACATTTCGGTGAAGCGCGCCAGGTGATAGTCCCGCATGGACGCGGGCATATTCGGGTCATCCGCGTAATCGGGGTGCAGAAAGAAATTCCGCGCCAGAATCTGGCGGCCAAGCATGTACATCAGTGCCGTCTGCCGGTTCGCTCCCGGCGAACCTGAGGGTGCCACCTCGGCGAGATCGAGAACGATTACGCGCGCATTGCCCATATCAAGCTTTGTGGGCGACGCCAGCATTGGAAAATTCTTGATCACGTTCATGATGTAGCGGTCGAACGTGTCGATCAGACTTTCACCAGTCTTCAGCGTGATCTTTGAATACCGCTTCTCGATTTCGGGACTGCGGGCCGCCATCAGAAGATCCTGCAGGATGGGGACTGCGTGACGCTGCGCGAAGCCAGCGAGACGATACTCCTTCACGTCGATAAGGGCATTAACGACATCGCGCCACCAGGTCGGTTCGTCCTCACCGGCATGATGGGGAAGGCTGATTCCAAGTGACATGATTGCCGCATCGACCTCAGGTTCTATCCCCGGAGTATAAATCTTCGGAGCGCCACCCTGGACGCCGGTGCAAAGCCGATAGGCCTCATCAACCACATCCTCCACCAGATGATCCATGCCCTCCCACGGCTTACCTTCCAGGGGCGTGGCGAGAAGCGAGATAAAATTCTGCAGGAAAACGCGCTCAAGCGGCAGCGGATATTCCAGCCCGACCTGCGTATCGAAGACGTTGACCTCAAACCCCGGAATCGCCTGCATCTTGACGTAGACGGCTTCGTGCTGACGCTCGGGACCGAGCGCATTGCGCAGCATCTCAATGAGACCACGCGAGGATGGGCCGATGTCGAGCTTGCCGATGAATGGGAGCTTCGTTCCGTGGCTGCTGATCGCAGCACTGCTGAGGATCAGTCCGAGCAGAATGGTGTTGGCGAGAACGGACTTGCCCCCGCCAGGCGGCGCTACGATGATGTCCACAACGGATGGGCGCAGGCCTCCCCCGGTCGGATCGTAAGGCCAGATTGACCCATCAGGCTTACGGAAAAGAATGGAACCTCTCTGCCAGGGTGACGCACTGCGCGCCCAGGGCATCATGGCAAACGCATCACCGACCAGCGCAAGCGATGACGTGGCAGTGGAACCGAGCGAGAGGCCGGGGACAGACCCCATGGCAGCCTCCAGCGGATCGCCGGAGATGCGCGTCGTCTTGCTGTTGCCCCATGCGTCGATTGCCTGAGCGAGATCCGAAGCCTGCCGGCGCAGTTTCGCGTCTTCCCCGATTGGCGCCCACGTTGTGGCCGTCATCCTCATTCGTACGGAATTGTGGTTGTTTTTCTGGCGCTCGTGCTTGAGCGTCGCGAAGGCGCGGCGGATGTCGCCGTTTCCCGGGAACATTGCCAGAAACCCTGCACCAGCCTCCTTGAAGCCGAATGCGGCACGACCGCCTCCTTCAAGAATCATTGCGCTTCGCCAGGGCAACCGTTTACGCCCGAGCACGCTGGACAATTCCGCAAAGGGTCGTGGATCTTCGGGGCCGATTGCCATATCGACCGGGGCGTACGTGTAATCGCCGACCGTGACGAGCTGGCCGCCTTTCGTTTCCGCGTCGGCGTTGAAAATCTGGTCCCGGATGGCGGGCCAGAGCAGGCCTTGTGGGTGAGGCTTCGGATCGTCCAGATCGTCCGGAAGACGCGGCATAACCCGGTCTCCCAGCAGGGTCGGCTTCCATGCGGAGCCGGCCGTTTCACGGTAGATTGCCTCGCGCGCAACCTGAAGAGCCTGATGCGGATTGAGGAATTCGCAGGAAATATCAAAACCCTGCATCGTTGTCTGCACACGCGAGATAAATGACTCGTGCCGGGCGGCCATGATGTCTGATCGTACCGCGAAGCGCTGGCTGTCTCCGACACGCGGGAACTGGGCGGCGAGGGCTTTGCGCTCCTCAGCGACCTGTTTACGGTCCTCTCGCGTCAGAACGCTGGGTCTTGTCCACAGGACATAGTATGTGGCTTCCCAGCGCATGACATTTGGCCAGCGGCGCCGCCTCTCACCGATCACGTCTGTCAGATCAGCGCCAATCTGACGGGCAATCGAACGGCAGCCATCAAGACTGAGGCGGTCAATCTCGATGCCTGATCTCTCGGGATCAGAGATGTACCAGCCGACGATGGCATGACCGCGCTCTTCCAGGAGTCCCTGCAACTCGATACGCTGCTGTTCAGCCAGAGCCTCCACTTCCTGGCGGGTACACATCCGGCGCAGGCCGTTTATGCGAAGCATGGAGATATACTCGCCGCGTTTTGTGACGAGATGCTCGCCGTGTGTGCTCTCTACGTCGCAGAAGGAGGTCAGGGGCTGGCGCAGCCCGAGGCTGATGCTCGCCAGCAGACCAGAAAGGATGCCGCCCATCAATATCGTCCTGTTATAAAGTGGAGTGTGAGGGAACTGCGCCGGTCCATTCCCGGAGCAGCGCCGGATAAATGTCGGTTGCACCATCATAAAGACGGCCGAGAGGAAGGATTCGCAGACCCTCCAGAAGACCTGCGATGCTGGCTTCCGTCTGCGGTTCAGAGCGGTTCGCCATCAGCAGAGCCGTCGCGAGTTGCCGGGGAGAGGTCGTTTCGAGGCGCCGCCGCGCTTCACCGCTTCGCGCGTGAAGTGCGCGCAGGACAGAAACAGAGGGCTGGCAGCGCATCGGGATCATGCCAGCATCTGCGCCAGCAGCAATCGCATCGATGATGCGATGCCATGCCGTGTCTCGACTGGCTCCATCGTCTCCGAGTGCTCCGATGAGCGTCTGATGTGCGCAGCGGGTCAGAGTCATGATCCGCGTCTGTGGGAATTCGGGCCACCACACGAGCACGGCTTCGCACTCGATTGCCGGGCGTGTCAGGTTTTGCAGGATGTCGCAGACAGCGCAGACGCGGCCGGAGCCGCGCCTGTCGTTGTTCCAGAAAAAACTGCGGCCCGCTGTGGCAAGGCCGCAGCAGCCACAGGTGAAATGACCCGTCTTCGTCTCTCCGGAATGAAGCGCTGACGGATCCCAGGGGCGCGGCAGCATCCGGAAAGATGAGGTGGATCGGGCCATTTCAGTCCGTTCCTTAGCCGCCGCTGCCGGATGTGAACGTATAGGCCTTCGCCTCGGTGCCGACGGTCGCTGCACCACCCGACGCCGTGTTGGCCGCCTTATTGATCCACTGCGGACCGGTTGCGAAAAGGCCGCACAGCACGATGCCTGCAATAGCCATGCCGACCTTCCCCGGGCTGCGGTTCTGTTCGTTGCGGCTCTGCCATGCCGCCCAGACACCAGCGATGAAGCAGATGAAGGCAGCAATATACATCGCGGCTGCGGCGACAAATCCGCCCGCCGTGAGGCCTTCCTGGGCTGTTGCCTGCATCTGCGCGCCGATGCCGTTCGTGCTGCCCGTTGCAGTCTGGGCAAAGGCATGACCGGCGAGGAGAAGCGGGGCAGAGAGTGCGCCCAGTGCGGCGAGGGCACGCGGGCCATATCCGTTGCGCGCGAGTGCCGGACGCGACACCCGCGCCGGCACCATCTTGTTGACGTGAGAGAGGTTCATGTTCAGGGCTCCATTGAGAGAGGGATCATGTCCCTCAGGAGCATTTGTCCGGCCCCAACATGCGACTTCGAACGCTTTTTTCAAAAAAAGAGTGATTTCAGCTCGACGTTGTCCAGTGACTGAGGATCCATGTCGCTTCCTTGACGGGATTGAGCAGAATCACGCCGAAGATAAACTGAAGCAGGCAACTCAGCTTCGAGCGATTTGTTTTTCCGGTAGCCGAGGCATTCCACGCGACAACTGCCATGAATGCAGCCCAGGCACCGAACATTTCAAAAAACAGTGCAAAATCACTGACGATTGACAGAATGGCATCCTGCGGTCCGGTGCCGGAAATCACGCTGCCAGCCGTTGCGTCCGTGTAACCGGTGACGGACGACCCAAGCGCGACCTGAGTACCGAGGCCGGTCGAAGTGCTCGATTTGGTGAGGATCCGGTCAAAAGCGGCAAAAACACCGGAGAGAACAATGCCGAGCCACGGCACCCAGGGCTTGCCGACGAATGGGTTCTGGGGCTGGCGTTGCTGCCACAGGCCCCAGGCTCCTGTGAGAAAGGAAATCCACGCCGCAATGTAACAGGCCATTGGCAGAAGCCAGGCCATGCCGAGCGCGAGATCATTGACGAGATTGACCAGACCTTGCACGGCGCTTTGTCCTTACTGGATTGTTCCGTGTTCAGCCTGGATCACCCAAATCGTCCCGCGCTGAGCAATGGCGCGGACGCGGCCATAACCCCGCAAATCCGTGCCGATCTGGACCTCGGCCTGCGAAGCCTGTCCCGCCGGTGCCCCGTCATCCTGCACCATGGCAAGCTGGGGCGATGCGGCGAGGATCCGATAGCGCGGTATCCATGTCGCTGGCGGCGGCAGGGGTGTCTCCCGAACGTTCGATGGCGCAGCCGTCACAGATTTAGCCGGTGTCACTGCCGAATGCGGCTCAGCAAGCGCGGCTTCAAGAGCAGCCCGCGCCTTCTCCGCTGCGGCCCGCGTCGCCGCCAGCCCGTCCGAGGGAGGGGCCTCGGCATCCGCGACCGCCTTCTTCGCTTCGAGCAGAGACATGCGGCGATTCAGATCTGCGGACTTCGCCGTGTCCGAAATACGCAGGCGATCGAGATCCTGCCGCAGGGTCTCGATCTCGCTGCGGGTCCGCTGCACAAGGGCGGCTTCTTCCGTTACGAGCTGAAGCACCTGCACCTGATCATCAGGCGTCATGGGAGCCGCCTGCAGGCGTGCCGCCTTATGAACCGCGTCTTCGGCCGGAGTGCTTCTCACAGGTGTCGCGTCAGGCTTTTGTGCGGAAGCGCTTGCCGCTGGCGGTGTCGGTGCTGCATCGGGCGTTCTGACCACCGGATGTGGCGGTGTTTTCATCGCAAGCATCGCCTTCAGATCATCGCTCTCAGCCTGAGGCTGTGCGACCTGAGCGGTCTGGGCAGGCTGCGGCGTCGCGAGGGGCGGCTTGCTGATCGGCTGGGCCGTTATCTGAGCCGGCGGAACGGAAGCGGGCGTAACACCAACCTCCCGCCCGACTGGAGGCGTTGATCGCCCTGAGAGGCTGACAAACAGAAATACGGCGAGCAGGCCCGTGACGGCCGTAGCACCGCCTATCATGAGCTGCTTGCGGCGAGGAAGTGCCGTGAGACGGGCGATAACGCGCGCAGACGAAGAGGCTTTTTCCGCCGCTTCTGGGGTGCCGGGTTCAACGGCGGGCCGGATTTCGCCAGTCTCCTCAGGCTCAGATGAAGAGTCCGGATCGGGGGCCGTGCCGAGTTTGCGGAAAGGGAGCGGGCCGATACCCCTGTCCGCGCTGAACGGATCCCGGGGCGTCGGAGCGATGGCGGCTGATGTCATGGTGAATCCTGCCTTCAGATGGAGAGGACAGAGAATTCACCGACATCATGCGACCAGCGTACAAAAATTACTTCGTTCCGATAACAGGTGACATGAAGATCACCCCGACGCTGACCTGCGCTGCGAGATTGACGCGGGGCTGGGTCGGCATCTGTTGTGTCAGAGCGCTGTTCACCTGTGAGGCAGCAGCACCGGCCGCCACACCAATCTGTTGCGGAAAATTGAGTGACTGCACGTAATTGACGTTACCCAGCGCCCCGATCGAACCGGTGGTGTTTGATGTCATCTCGATAGCCTGCCCGAGCCCCTGCACGAATGCAGCCGCAGCAGGCAGAACAAACCGTTCAAGGTAAAGCTGATCTACGCTGGATGCGACCGCAGCTTCCATCGTATCAGGTGCAATCACCACGCCGTCGACGTCAATGGGTTTTGGCTCGGCCTTGTGGAAGACCTGTTCGACGTGAACGACAAGCCTGTTCAGGTGTCCGCCCGCGCGCCGGACCGAGGCTTTCATCCTGTCCCCGGCGAGCGGTCCGGAATCCGCTTCCAGAATGATTTCACCGCCGAGATCACTGTTTGTCGCCGAAACCGTATGAGCAAAGATGCCGCGACCGGCGGGAACAAGGACGCGGGGCGAAGTGCGCTGTGAATTGGCGGTTGCGGCCGAGGACGGCGCCGGCGCGGCCGCAACCTCCTTTTTCTGGGTGCCCGTCATTTCAGCCTGCTCATACATGACATCGGTGACCGGGAGGCGTCCGTTAAGACGCCCGGACAGGTCCATGATTGCGCGCCTGTATCGCGCAAAGGCATCTTTCTGCTGCTGCGGATCACGTGGAACTGCCGCCCGGAAGCCCGGATCGGTCTGCACGGGCACGACAGGCACGCTCGGTACCACGTAAGGCGCGTGGGGAGCGGGGGGAGCTGCGGGCTTCGCCATGGCCGGGTCGGCTTCATCTCCCGAGCCAACCTCCTGAGCTACGGCAAGCTGAGGAGGCTGATGCGAGGGATGGGTTGGGGTGCCCGGCGCTATATCCGGCGAATAGGATTGCCCGGATGTCTGCGCGTGCTTTGCCTCATCCCGGATCTGATCCTCACGCAGCGCCTGCTGCCGTGGGTTTGAATTCAGACCACCTGGCAGAGGATTGGCTGCCGGTGGCCTGCCGGGATCCGAGCGCGGAAGTTCCTTGTGATGGATGGACGAAACGAACAGCGTAATTCCGAGCAGGGTGGCTACACCCCCGATTATGGCGAACAGACGGCGGTTTCCACCGCGAGACGCCTGGCTGAAGACTTGTCTGAATTTGAGCTTCATCACTGTGCGTCCCTGATATGAGCGGAGATTGTTCGTCCGGCATCGGAGAGAAGGACCACTGGAGATTCATGAAAGGCGTAGAGGGTATAACCACCTTCACCATGTTCCATGCTGTCTGAGGAGGGTGTCATGAGCAGAAGTCGGGTCCGCAGATAGACTTCATTGCCGATCCGCCAGGCCCGCACGTCGTCGGGAGAAATGCCTTCAACAGCAAGTGGCACCGCCGATGCCGGCGGAACACCACTCAGCATCGCGTTCATGTAGGGCTCACCGGTTGCGGGTGCTCCTGGACGCGAGTCCACTGGTTTCTTCGCATTTGGTCCGGCTTCGGAAATCCGGACTGTGAGGTTGTCATCGTAGGATCCACGCCCTGCGATCAGCAGAAAGGAAACAGGCTTCGGTGCCCCCTGCAGGGTGACGAGAAGGCCGCCCCTCGGCTGGAGCGAAATCGGCTCGATATTGATTGTATTGGACCCTTTGAATGGGACGCATGTGTAGAACCCCGTTGTTTCTACAGCGGGATTTCCGGATGTGGCCCCCTTTCCGGATGCGCAGTTCGTGCTTCCGTCCGGATTGGCTGAATTGCCGGACGTGTTCCACGCGACTGGCCAGGGCTGGCCGGTGCTGTCCACGAAAGACAGCGCAGTCGGGTATCCTTTGGTCGTAAAGATCAGACTTGTTTGCTGGCCGGGGGCAAAGGACACACGGATCGCCGGACGGGCATTCGGTGTCGCAAATTCCGTGCTGACCTGTTCTTTCGCCCGGCTGACGGCCTTCAGCCGCTTGCCGAGACGAAGAATTTCCTCGGGCGTGAAGGGAATGGCATCGTGTTCCGCGTCGTCTTCGGCCTCCTGCGCCGGGTCCGGGGCGGTGGCTACCCGCGCGGGGCCGGTTTGCGGAGCCTCCTGGGCTGATGCGAGTGGCGGGAGCAGAAACAGGGCGACCGGAAGGAAGTGGAGAAATTTCATTGTCATCCTTCCCTCCCCGAGGAGACGACAAGCTGCTCGATCGCCAGCCCTTCCGGGTGATCGAGATCTTCGACACGATCAATCGTGACAGTTGCCATCAGCATCTGCGTGTTTTGCTGATTAACGTTTTCGCAGGTCTGGATGAACGGAAACTGCACCACGTAGCGCGAATGTCCCTGCACGACGGTTTCCGCACGCACCGTCGCTGCCCGGGTGGGTTGTGCGTAGCAGAGTAGTTTTGCTTCTTTGAGTTTCGAGAGATTTCCTTGTGTTATGAATGATTTTGCAAACGTGTTCCATCCGTTGAGAGTGTAGTGAGCCCCTGCCGTGTTCATCTGGGCTGGGAAATCGCGGTAGTTGATGTTGTACGGCGCGATAGCCCATTTGACCGCCCAGCCAAGGAGCTGGTCCTGGCCGAGCACCGGACTTGTCAGCGCCACGGCCGGACGCGGCGCGTTCTGGCCGTCCACGAAAAAATACAGTGGCTTTGGCGGGTGCGCGCGGACATAGGCATCATGGGCGGTGAAGGCGACAACAACCACAGCCAGTGCGACGTTCAGCATCAGGGATCGGTCCACCACGATGCCCTGAAAATCGGGATCGGTGAGCCGCCGCGTCACTGCGGAACTAAACAGGGGTCGGTACATAGAACGGGCACAGATATACGCTAAGGTCGGATGCTGAGGGTATATGACGGAAAACAGGTGTTTTCCGTCATTTTTTTCTTGCCGGGAAAAGATAGCCG
>NZ_WOTB01000036.1 GCF_011516835.1 Acetobacter musti
GGCCAGTGGCTTCTGAAAGGCCACATCAACAGGCCTTACAGAAGACCGCACACGATCACACGTCAATATGGGTCAGAAAACTCTTGCATAACGGACGGCAACCACAGAAGAGGTCTGATTGTCCCGGCCTGAGGGTTTCGGCGTTCAGGCCGGGGTGGCGGGGCTTATAATGTCTGCAGCTCGTACAGGCGTCGGTAGAGGCCGCCTTCGTGGCGGATCAGTTCGGCGTGGGAGCCGTCCTCGACGATGGCGCCGCGTTCGAAGGCGAGGATGCGGTCGAGGCCGGTGACGGTCGCGAGGCGGTGGGCGATGACGATGACGGTGCGGTGTGCCATCAGCCGTTCCATTGCGTCCTGGACCAGGGCTTCTGATTCCGAGTCCAGCGAGGCTGTTGCCTCGTCGAGGATCAGGATCGGAGCGTCCGCCAGGAAGGCCCGCGCGATGGCGACGCGCTGTCTTTCGCCGCCGGAGAGTTTCACGCCGCGTTCGCCGACGAGGGTGTCGTAGCCCTGCGGCAGGCGGGCGATGAAGCCGGAGGCGTTTGCCAGTTCGGCGGCCCGTTCGATGTCTTCCTGCGACGCGCCTGGCCGGGCGTAGGAGATGTTTTCGGCCAGGGAGCGGTGAAACAGGATCGGTTCCTGCTGCACGATGGCGATCTGGGAGCGCAGGGAGGATTGCTGCACGGTGGCGATGTCCACGCCGTCGATGAGAATGCGGCCGCCGTCGATGTCGTAGAGGCGTTGCAGCAGTTTGGTGAAGGTCGATTTTCCGGAGCCGGACGGGCCGATCAGGCCGACGCGGCTGCCGGCGGGAATGACGACGTTCAGATCGCGGAACAGGGGCGCTGTCTGTCCTTTGTAATGGAACAGGACGTGTTCGAAGCGGATTTCGCCGCGCGTGATCGTGATCGGGGGTGCGCCGGGAGCGTCGGCGACGGCGGGGGGCTGGTTCCAGATGGCGACCAGTTCCTCCATTTCGTTGACGGAGCGCTGCACGACGGAGACCTGCTGGCCGATGTCCCGCAGATAGCCCTGCACCAGGAAGATCATGGTCAGCACATAGGCGACGTCACCCGGTCCGGCGCGGTGGTTCCACCACAGCCAGACGACGGTCGAGGCGAGCACGAGGCGCATGACGGTGACGGCGAGGTTCTGGACGTTGCCGCTGTTCGTGCCGCGGGTCCAGCTTCTGCCTGTCCGCAGGCGCCAGATGGCCAGGGTCCTGCCGAGGCGGCTTTCTTCCCGTGTTTCGGCGCCGAACGCCTTGACCACGGCGTTGCAGGTGATGGCGTCGGCCAGCGCCGCGCCGAGGCGGCTGTCCCAGCGGTTCGCCTTGCGGGCGCCGGGGGCGACGTAGCGCAGGGTCAGCGCGCAGGAGAGCGCGACGAAACAGACTGACATCGCGCCCAGCAGCAGCCCCATGATGGGCCAGTGCCAGCCGAGGACGAGTGTGGTGCCGGTGAGGACGAGCATTTCCGGCAGCAGCATCAGCAGGAGGTTGTCGTTCAGCGCGTCCATGGCCCACATGCCGCGCGTGAGCTTGCGGACGGTCGATCCGGCGAATGTGTTGGCGTGCCAGTCGGTGGAGAAACGCTGGAGTCTGGCGAAGCTGGTCTGGGCGACATCCCGCATCATGTTGAGTGTCAGCCAGGTGATGCCGAGGAAGGACGCGCGGCGGCCGGCGAGGCTGACGAGGCCGAGCGCAGCCATGGCGGCGAGCATCCATTCGGCGTCGGTCAGAGCCTGGGCGGCGTGTCCGGCGGGCTGTGTGACATCGGCAACCAGGCGGCCGGCGACGAGCGGGGTCAGGACGTCCGACAGCGTGGCGATGGTGACGCCGAGCAGGGTGACGGTGAGGTCGCGCGGCCAGTCCAGCCAGCGGCGGGCGGCGAAAGCGAGCGTTGCGACGAACGGACTTTTGCCGGGGCGGAGTGGTGCTGGCTTTACCGTCTCCGGTCCGTCCGGATGGCCGGCGGTGGTTGCCGTGGCGGGTCCGGGGTGGGGTGTGTTTTCAGGACTGCTTTCGGGGCTGTCGGGGAGCAGGGTGTCGGCGGGCGTGTCTTCGGCGGGAGAGGTCATACATCCATGGTTCTGACTGGGGATCGGCGGGGTTCTGATCGTGGAATGGGCGTGGCGGGTGGTGTCCGGAGGGGTATGTCCGGTGGTGTTCTCTGTGCGGTGGCGGGCTGAACTTTCTGTAAACCGGAGCGGAGCTGAGGGGCGTCGGCTGATATTACAGAAGTGATGACGGGCGGGGGAAAGAAAAACGGCCGGGGCCGGTGTTTTCGGGGTGACGGTGTTCAGGGAGGGTGTTGCCGGCGCAGGGCAGCCCCCTGCTTCGGCTCTGGTCGGCGCGGTGTACAGAGGGTTTTCGTTTTTTACAGCCGGTGCGGTTTATCATCTCCGATCTGGTTTTTCTTACGTGGAAGGTGCGGGGTATGTCTGTAAGGATGCCGGTCCGGGCGGGGCTGATGCTGAGTCTGCTTCTGGCCGGATTGCCGGTGCGGGAGCTGAGGGCGGCGGAGCCTGTCGCTGAGGCTTCGCACGGGACGCCGCAGGGTTCGGTTGTGATGCTGGCCGATATCAGCGACCAGGGATCGACGGAAAACTGTCGCGTCGTGTCATCGACGGACAGCCGCTACAATGAGGCGGCGCTGAAATACTGTCAGCAGGCGCATCATGATCCGGCGATGCTGAACGGGATGCCTGTCCGGGAGCGGGATCACAGATTCACGGTGCATTTCGATCAGGAGCCGTCGGGAAAGGCCGGGGCTGAAGGCCGGGGACCTTCCGGAGCGGCCGGGTAACGGCGGGAACAGTTTAGGGGCTTTGCCCCGGACCCCGCAAAGGGACGCGGTCCCTTTGATCCCGGTTTGTTAAAATAAAGAGAGTTATTTCTTTCCCGTCGGGCTTCCGGTGAGGAGCCAGAGGATGAGAGGCGGGAGGAAGCACCAGATGGCGGCTGCGGCGACGAGCCAGGGAATGAGGTAGGACAGTTCCACTTTCAGGACGTAGCGGCTGAGGAGATTGGCGAAGCCGAGCATGACGAGGGCGCCGATGAAGCTGAAGGTGTTGACCTGCATGGAGCGGCCGCCGTTGATCTGTATGAGCTTCTGCAGCAGGGCGTTGTTCTGGATGTTGCCGTTGCGCATGGGGTGGCTCCTCCGGTGCTTCGTTTCCGCGGGTCTCGGGCGGCACTGTCTTACGAGGATGGCGGATGGAAGTCACTGACCGGCGTGATTACGGGCGTGACTGTTACCGGCGTGTCTGCTGGGCATAAATACGGGGGGCACGAATAGGAGCGCGGATTGCGCGGGGCGGAGGGGCGTGGTTGCATGGCCGTCTTTGCTTTCATTCCGTGTCAGGGATTTGTGCGTGCGTAAAAAACTGTTGGGAACTCTGGCTCCGGCGGCGGCCTTCGCCCTGCCTGTTTTCATTCTGTCCGCTTCCATCTTATCCGCTTCAATCTTGTCTGCTTCCGGGGCGGTGGCTTCCGAGGGGCCGCAGCCTCTGGCTCTGCCTCCGGCGATTCCGATGGCGAAGGATGTGGCCTATCCGGGGACGGTTGCGCTGGCGGTGACGGCGACGGATCTGGACCGGCATGTTCTGTCGGTGTCGGAGCGGGTTCCCCTGCCTTCTTCCGTGACGGAGAAAGGCGGCGACGTGGTGCTGCTGTATCCGTCCTGGCTGCCGGGACATCATTCGCCGGGCGGGCCGATTTCCGAGGTTGGCGGCATCGGCGTGAAAGCCGGCGGAAAGACGGTGCCGTGGGTGCGGGACACGGTGAATGTGAATGCGTTTCACATCGCGGCTCCGGCCGGGGCGAAGGATCTGGAGGTGTCGTTTCAGGTTCTGACGCCGATCACGCCGCGCGAGGGGCGTGTGGTGATGACGCCGGCGATGGTGAACGTGCAGTGGAACATGGTGGCGCTGTATCCGGCGGGGTATTTCACACGGGACATCCCCTACAGCGTGAAGCTGACGCTGCCGCACGGGTGGCAGTATGGAACCGCGCTGCGGGCGTCGGGACCGGCTGTGGGCGATACGGTGACGTTCGGGACGGTTCCGTTCAATACGCTGGTGGATTCACCGGTTTTCGCGGGACAGTATTTCCGGAAGATCGGACTGAACCGGCCGGGCGAGACGCCGGTGGCGCTGAACGTGGTGGCGGACCGGCCGGAGTGGCTGGCGGCGACGGATGCGCAGATCGGGCTGCATCAGGCGCTGGTGACGCAGGCGGGGCTGCTGTTCGGGACGCATCATTACGATCACTATGATTTTCTGCTGGCGCTGACGGATGAGCTGGGCGGGATCGGGCTGGAGCATCACCGGTCGAGCGAGAACAGCGGGCCTCCGGGATATTTCACGAAGTGGGACAAGACCTTCCCGGCGAAGGATCTGCTGGCGCATGAATATACCCATAGCTGGAACGGCAAGTTCCGGCGGCCGGCGGATCTGTGGGCACCGGATTTCAACACGCCGCAGCGCGGGTCGATGCTGTGGGTGTATGAGGGGCAGACGCAGTACTGGGGCTATGTTCTGGCGGCGCAGTCCGGTCTGATGACGCCGGAGCAGACGCTGGATGCGATTGCGATGGTGGCGGCGGTTTATGACCGTCGTGCCGGGCGGACGTGGCGGCCGCTGGTGGACACGACGAACGATCCGGTCATTGCCCAGCGGGCGCCGCTGTCCTGGCGGAGCTGGCAGCGGAGCGAGGATTATTACTCCGAGGGGCAGCTTGTCTGGCTGGATGCGGACACGCTGATCCGGGAGAAGACGGGCGGTCAGAAATCGCTGAACGATTTCGCGAAGGCGTTTTTCGGGGTCGATCCGGGCAGCTATGTGACGCGGACCTATACGTTCGACGATGTGGTGGCGGCGCTGAACGGGGTTGTGGCGTATGACTGGGCGACGTTCCTGCATGACCGGGTGGACCGGCCGAGCCCTCATGCGCCGCTCGATGGGCTGACGCGGGGCGGGTATAAGCTTGTGTATACGGAGACGCCCTCGCCTTATCTGAAGGCGTTCGAGGCGCTGCGGAAAGTCCGGAATTTCGATTTCTCGCTGGGCTTTACGGTGGACAGCAAGGGTGTCCTGACCAATGTTGAATGGGGCGGTCCGGCCTGGAATGCGGGGCTGGCGGCGGATGAGACGATTGTTGCGGTGAACGGCATGGCGTTTGACGCGGACGATCTGTCGGATGTGATCACGCAGGCGAAGGTTCCGGCGAAGGAGCCGATCACGCTGCTGGTGCGGGCGCGGGACCGGTTCCGGACGGTCGTGATTCCGTATCATCTGGGGCTGCGCTATCCGCATCTGGAGCGGGTGGCGGGCGCGCCGGATGTTCTGGGGGCGATTCTGACGCCGCTGAAGTGAGGCTGATGACTGTGGGGCCGGGTTGCGCAAAAAGACCTGGCTTCGCGCTTGCTTCTGCCGGTGCTGTTGGGTATGAGCGGTCTTCACCGGGACCGGGGTGCGTAGCTCAGCGGTAGAGCATCGCCTTCACACGGCGGGGGTCACAGGTTCAATCCCTGTCGCACCCACCACGGTTTTGCCCGGGTAATCTTTCAGAAATCGTTGCGATAACAGTCCGGGTCTGTCCGATCCGGATCGATGGAATCCGTGCTGCCGGGTTTCGGGTATTTCCGGGACGGCGCGGCTTGTCCTGCCCTGCCCGTATTCCGGTGAATTCCTGCGCCTGAGTTCTGCGCCGGATGCCGTGCGGATTGTGCTTTGGCTGCCGTGGCGGTGTGGCGGTAGCGCTGCGGGATAGAGACACCATAATGTGATTCGGACGGGGTGGCCTGTACTGGCAATTGTCCCGGGCGATGGCTGTCCGCCGGGGCATGCCGGACGTTATTTGCTGGACACGCAATAACAAAATACCAATAGTGCAAATATTGATTGTTCTATAAAATAGAATACGTAATATTTTTATCTATATCAGCGATAAGATTGATCGAGATCAATTTCTCCTGGTTTTATATTTCATAGTGCTGCGCGACGTATTGAATTATGTCGTAAATACGGCACAGCACGAGTGGGGCTGCTGCACTCCAAAAGGACCCCGCCAGGATGATACTTCGTCAGTTAGCTGCTCTCGCGGATCAGTTTCTCAAAGCGGGAGATATGAAACATGCTGTTGAAACCATAGATGTTCTTTATCGTGTCAGCGATCTTATGGATGCGGGAAGGATGCTCCGGGTGAACGTTCCGAATCCGGCTGATCCGGATGCCGGACAGGCGCGGGGGCATTGATCCGTGCCGGCCGGTGCGGCGAGACAGCCGGGTGACGGAGGCGATTTGTCCCAGTGTCCGGACAGGTGGTGACATACTCAGGGTGCTGTGTCGCCGGTGTGATCGGAATGAGGCTGTGAGTGCTGACGTGCGGAGATATTGTGCCGGGGTGACAGATGGCAGCTTATGGGCAGTATGACAGGGAGTTGATGATTATAATATAGTGTCTCAATTTATTGGTTTTTGTTCGTTAATATTAACAAAACAAATTTTCGTCGCTTGTGTCCTGAAACTGGCACGCCTAGCTTTCCGGCAAACAGGGTGAGCGTTGCAGGCAATGGTTGGCAGGAAAGATTTTCGTCTCTGGAAAGATGCTGCGAAAGCGGTTCTTTATGGGATAGCGAGACGGAATATACCTGTTCCTGAGTTCAGTGGCTGGCATGAAACAATTGCTACAGGCAGATCTGCCCGGTCTTACAAAATACCTGCTATTGTCTGGTTTTTCTGGGACAGGGAAGAGCGCCCTGCTCTTGTCGGGGCGACGATACGGCGCGTTCAGGAATTAAATCCGGATTATGATGTGCGGGTTCTGACCCCGGCGACTATGGGCAGGTTTATTGATGCCTCTTTTATGGATCGCCGCGACATCACAGTCGCTCAGAAAAGTGACCTGATCCGTCTTGAGCTCTTATCCCGATATGGTGGCATATGGTGTGACGCGACGTGTTTTTTCAGTGAAAACTTCTCCTGGGTGCGTGCGGCGATTAATGACCGCTCCTGTGAGCTTGCAGGGTTTTACAGGGACCAGGATACGGCGGATCGACGCTATCCGGTCATTGAGAGCTGGTTTCTCGCCTCTCCTCCGGATTCCCTGTTTATGAGTGAATGGCGCGATGAATTCAGAAAAATACTTACGCTTGGAAGTGATGAATATTTTAAAGAGTTAAGCAACAGATCGGATTACGAACAAATCAGACAGGGTATCGAGCGACCGCAATACCTGATGATTTATCTGGCTGCGCAGATCGCGATGCGTAAGGTCAGTCCCGCTCTTTATCTGCGAAGGGCTGAGGATGGTCCGTTTCTCTACCAGCAGGCGGTTAAATGGGATCGCGAGAAAATTGCCACACTTTTATGCCGGCTGACCGGACTTCGTTCAGTGCCTCCTGTAATCAAGTTAACTCATAGCAACCGTTATCTTCTTCCTTTTATGATCCGGTACGGGCTCGTAAGGAAAGGAAGTATTCTCGGCCAGTTTCTGAAATCATAAGAAAAGCGAAATCAGTTCCCCGCCCGTTCTGCGATCCTGATACCTGCGCCGGAGTTAAACGCTTCGCCTGCGCTGTCCCTGAATATTATGCTGGCTGGTGCCCCCGGCCATGAAGTCAGCCAGCCAGCGCCGTGTCCCGTGCCGGCAATGCAGAAAGCTTTCGGAATCATGTCGCCAGTGTGCGGCCCGGTCACTGTTTGTCATTCGTCAGGGAACAAGACGCAGACCCCGCTCTCGTCAGTTATTTTTCTAACTCTGTCAGCGGCTTTGAAACACGCTGAAGCGATGGGCAATCCCGTCAGGATATCCTCCACATGAACGGTTCCGGCCGGACGGCGGTATTCACAAGAAGAAAAGCAACTTCCCTGCCGGCGCTTCGTTCGTATCGGAGCCGATTAACGGCGCCGGGGGCATCCTCATGCGAAGATTCATTCTCCTGTTCGTCGCGACTGTTGCGCTGTCTGCCTGCGGATCTCCTGTCAGTGGTCCCGGCGGTCCGACGCCGGCCAATGCGGGGCCGGACATGGATCATGATATGCCGAACACCGGCACGGCGCATGGCGCGGTGAAGGCGACCCCGAAGCAGTAACCGGTATCCGTGGTCCGGGGCAGGATGTGTGACCGGCTGCGATGAGTGGATAGCGGGGACATTCAGCGGGACGTTGCGTTCGGGTTGCGGGAGAGCGTTGCAGTTCCCCGCGCGTTTTTTCCGCCTGCTTATGTCGGAGGATGAATCTGATGTCTCAGCCCACTATGACACTGGCGCCTCTGTCTTTACGGCGCGAAGGGAAAAACCTTCCGGAGGGACAGGCGGAAATAAGGATCACTCTGTAGGGAGCCGATGGCCAGAATCGATGAACAGATTCAGGGGGCGTAGGATGCTGAAAGTGCCGGTTCCGGACCAGTTTGTGACACAGAGCCTACGGTCCGGAACAAATGGGCTCGCACAGAAAGCGTGGTCTCTGATGACGGATACCCGGCATCTGACAAGAAGTGCTGGCCGGCATGTTCAGATCGGGCAGGCGGGGGCTGTGCAGGCTTCGTTGGGAGAGGGCGTTCGATGGTGGGGGCAGCCTGCCTGTGGGCGTGGCGCGGGGTTTTTCTCCGGAGCGGAAGCCGTGCGGGGAACCTGGGCGGCGTATCGCGAGGGTTTCCGACAATGATGCTGTTCCAGGGAGTGGCGAGCGGGCTTCCGTCGGGTGATTTTTTGCGACAGTGACTGGCGAACGGGAGAAGCGTGGGTTTTTGAGTGTGCGCTGTCGGGCAGAAGAAGATGATTGCGAAGCCTGTCTGCGAGGAACAGAATAACCGAGTCTGATCGTCGGCTGCGCTGAAGTGGCGGGATCAGGAACGCGGCGAGCCTCTGATCCACCTGCACGTCAGGAGAGACTGACATGAGCGACGACGTCATCCGTCCGGAAATCTGGATGCACATGCTGAAGGCGATGGAAAAATGCCCTGATGATATTGTCACAGATGCGGGCGTTCTTGCGCCCCCCGGATGCAGCGATGAAGAATTCTGCGCCAATCTGGAATATCTCGATGAACATGGGCTGTCCGATTCCGGGATTGTCCGGGGCATCGGGGGGAAATGGTCCTGGAGCGGTTCCCGCATCACTGCTCACGGAATCAGCTGTCTTCGTGACGACACCTGCCTTGTTCCGGGCTCCGGCGCCGTTACCGTGAAGCTTGATGCCGGAATGATAAAGGCGCTTCTCCGGCTTCAGATTGACAGATCCGATGCGCCGGAGGAGCAGAAGAAAGCCGTTGCGATGGCGATTGACGGAATGTCGGAAGAGGCTCTGACGACTGTGACGCGCGGGCTGGTAAAGCAGGGGCTTCGCAGCACGCGCGACCTGATGCACTGGCTGAGGCCGTATATTTCGTGACGGCAAAGGCGTGGTTTCCTTTGCTGCGAAGATCCGGAGCGGTTGCGGCGCGGAGGGAAGATGCCGGGTCCGGGCAGGGCGCGATACGTTAAATACTCGTAATTCCTTGCATTGACCCGGCTATGAGGCGCATGGTCGGCCGCGAGGCGGTTTCCGGTAGTCTCAGCGCGGCTGAATGGCGGAAAATCTTCTGCGTGTCGCGTATTTTCCCGTCAGGGGATAACGCATCATGTACGATCAGACCTGGCCGTCTTTCTGGTATTATCTTCTGGCGATTATGGGCTTTGCCGTCGTGTGGCGTATTGGCAAAGCGTTTCTTGTATCGCCGCGGGATATTCAGGACGAGGAGAGCGTCCGCGATCTTGCCGAGACTGAAGAGACCGCGTCCGGCGCGGTTCCTCTTCATATCATCGACATCGAGCCGGTCCGGCTTATTCTCAACTATCGTGACAGTGACGGCGAGACGGAGCGCAGGACGGTTTTCGTGAATGCGATCGTGCCGTCGGATGACGTGAATGCGCCGGAGACGATCAGATACCTCGATGGCTGGTGCGAACTGAGGTCCGGGCCGCGTCGCTTCCGGCTAGGGAGAATCCGGCGGGCTGTGGACCCGGACACGGGCACTGAGATCGGGGATCTGCAGGGCCTGCTGTGGTCTCGCAGGAGGAAGGACGAGGTGATCGGCGGCAGGACTGGTGGTGAGACTGGCAGCGAAACGGGCCATGAAACTGGCCATCGGCCGCCGCAGTCAGCGGACGGGTCTGCTTTTCACCTCTGAGGGATGGCTGTTCCGGCTGTCATGTGGCGGTGTCGGGAGATTTGAAATCACGGTGTCGCGATCCGCTTCGCTGGCAGAGTCATTATTAACCTTCCCTTTATAATAAGCGAATATCTGACAGCGTCTGAGTCAGGGGGCATCTCTGGTGCATCATGAAAACTATTGCCTCCATCGTCCGGCCTGTGGCGGACCCTGCCGGTGAGTCCGGTCGGGACGCGCTGACTGATGTGGCGGGGCGTCTCAGGGTGAGAGGGCCGCATCGGGCGGGTCGTCCATTCCTGATATATGGATTCATGTTTTCAGAAGAAGCCTCCGTCTGACGCGGTGTCATCGAAGGAGCGTTTTCAGGTCGTCATGTGGCTGACGGCCGGATTTCACAGAAAGCCGGATTTCAGAGAGATTGAGAGATCATGGAGCGGAATAAGAGTGACGACACAGTCATCACGCTCGCCACGGAGCTTGTCGCCAGGTATGGCCGTGGTGCGAGAATGGAGGCCGGCGAGCGGTGCGAGCGGGCTCATAAAGCCGGAGATTCCGCCGGAGCGGAGACATGGCTGAAGGTGTTCCGTTATCTGTCCGGTGAAGGCGGAACTGTCTGAGGCGGACGGGCGGAGTTTCGGGCGGGGATGAAAGCGGAACGGGCTGGCGGGTTTGTCCGGCTCACTCCGCCGGATCGTCGATGACGATTTTCATCGAGCCGTCCTTCTGGCCGCGCAGATATTCGTCGTGCTCGTTCAGGCCTTCACCGAGGAGCAGCAGGCTTACGGCGATGAAGGCGGCGACGCCGGCGGTCCAGGGGTAATGGTACCAGCAGGTTCCGGATACGAACAGGACGGCGGCGGGCAGGGTTGTTCTGAGGTCTCTGAGAAGGATCATCGGTCCGTCGCTCCGTGCTTGTGCGCCCTCGCGGGGGCGCGGCTGCGGGTGATTTTTTGTAACCTTCTCTCACAGCTTTGCTGATCATGTCGCGGTCATCCGTTATCCTGCAAGATGGGAAACGGGGAGCGTTTCGCGGCATTGTCCGGAAACTCTTTCTGCAGCCTCTCCGGTTTCAGGATTTTTGTATGCCTTGCTGATACAGGTTCGGCGGCTTTTCGGGGCTTTGCCCCGAACCCCGCAAAGGGAGGCGGTCCTTTTGATCCCGGTTTGTTAAACTGAACGGGATGAAGGGCAGCGTCCTGCTCACTCAGAAAGCCCCCTGCCGCGACAAACCTTTGATAAAAACAAACAAAAGTTTTTGGGTGCCGCCTTTTTTCAAAAAGGCGGCGTCTTCTAAGCCTTCTGAAAAAACTTCTGTTTAACCGACCGAAAGTTTCACAGGCAGGCGTCTGAAACAGCCGCTAACGCAGCAATAAGGCGTCAAGGCTCCGGTTTCTGGTCTTCTGGGCTGGTGGCACGGCGGGGAAAGGGTCTACGCCTGTGACGCGGCGCAGAGAGTCCATTGCCACGGTATTGCACTGATATGGTGTCGTATTCCTGCAGACGACGACGCTCACCGCGCTGAGGGACGGGACGAGAACGGCTTTCCAGACCGAGGACGGGACGCGGACGTGATCCGGGCCGATCGATCCGAGGGGTTCGCGGAAAGCGGGGCCGGTGACGACCCAGGCTTCCCCTTTGCGTCTCACGATTTTGCGCAGGTTGCCCTCGATACGGTTCCAGGCGCCTGAATTCATTTTCGCTGCTTGGGGGACAATATTGGAGAGCGCGAATGTTTCCTCCCGTGCGGCGCGGGTCGGGGCGTCACCGGAGGGGGTGAGATGTCCCCGGGACCATCCGGAGCGGCGGTAATCGGAGAGTTCGGAGCGCTCCGCGGGTGGCAGTCGCAGGTCTTCGTGAAAGGGCGCCCGTCCCTGCAGGGTCTGGGCGCGGATGATGCTTTCTTTTGTCAGATGTTCGGCGCTCCACAGAGATTCATGGTCGGGTCCGGAATAGCCCGCAGCGAAGCCTGTGGAGCAGAGAAGTGTGACCGGGGCGGAGGTCGCGGGCGGTTTCTGGCCGGCAAAATGGTCGGGGCAGTCCGCTCGGGCGAAGACTGGCGCGATAAGGAGAAGGATGACGGAGAACGGGCAGCGGAAACGGAGCGGGAGAGGCATGCGGGCGTATTTGCCGGGATACAGGGTCCAGGGCAAACGGGGTCGTTCGGATGACGGGTGAATCTATCGTATTTTGCCGGGAGCGGGAAGACGGACGGCGGGGAGTGTGGGGAATGACGAACAGATGGCTTGTGCTCGTGCTGCTGGGGTGTGCGCCTGTCGCGTGCTCGCATCAGCGTCCGCAGGACTCACGTTCGGCGTTATTCAGTTCCGTGGGCGGTGCCGGAAATCCGGCGCCGGTGGCGGATCAGCCGGTCAGAGACGGGGCTGTGCATGGCTCGGTTTCGATGGAGAGCGACTTTGGTTCGGGGCGGGGTTATGGCTATCCGGGCTCCGGTGTGAGTCCTGACGGATACGGCGCCGGGATTGGAGCATCTGGTCTCGGGACCGCTGGGATCGGATCGTCCGGGATCGGCACGATGGGCGTGCCTGGCGGGCTCTGAGTGGTGCGGTCGCGCCGGATCGGGATGCGGGGCTGACGATTCGTGCTGTCATGGAACTGCGGGATTTGGGACGGAAGCGGGCCAGACCCTGCGGCGGGTATGTAACGATCTGTGGAAAAGACATTCGGTCTGTTTACCGGGACTCCGTTGCCGGAACTCTGGTTTTCGGAGATGGGGAGCGGCCTTCCTGCCGTGTTTACAGGGCATTTTTTCTTTTATCCGATGTTCTGATGGCGGCGTTCCGGCTTTCTCCGCGAGGCGGATATCGGGCTGTGTCAGGCCGGGACGGGTCTCTGCCCGTGTGATCTGACGGGTATACAGCACGGGCTTCGGGCGGCATTTATCTTGCTCTCTGTTATTCGCTGTCTCCGCGGCCGCGTGCCGCGCTGCTGTCCGGAAGGCCCCTTCGCGGGAAAGTAATGAAGTATTTTTTTATCGTTGGTTCGCCGTTCTGCGGATCGACGGCGGTTGGCAATATCCTCAACACCAGCAGCCAGATCTTTCATGCCGGGGAAGTGGACCGGCTGGATCTCTTCGGTCAGTACACCGGAGAGAATGCAAATCTCACGGTGCATGGCTGCGCGCTCTGCGGCCTTGGTCATCAGGGCGGTCCGTGTCCGGTCTGGCATGATTTTCCGTCCCGGCCTTCCTCGCCTGCGGAGAAGGTCAGATCGTATGAGGAGATGGTCGCGAGGGCCGGCAGGCCGGTTGTTCTGGACAGTTCGAAGAATGCCGACTGGATGACGATGTTATGGGCGGCCGGGCTGTCTGTCGGCGGGGCGATCGTTCTTTCCCGGAATCCGTTTGCTTTCGCCCGGAGTCATTTCAAGGCGACGGGGGCGCCAGTCTGGCAGGGGGTCGAGATCTGGCGGAATATCTACAACCACTGTCTGCGGGCCATTCTCCATCGCGGAATTCCCTTTATGGCGCTCCGGCATGAGGAGATTTACACGAATACGGAGGGCTATTTCTCGCGCATGCTGAATTTCATGGGCGTGACGGGAGGTGTCGATTACGCGGAATTCTTCCGTTACCCGTGCCACTCGCTGGGTGGGAACTGGGGGGCTTACGTTCATTATGCCGGCTTTGACGCTGCTGCCTTTCTGCATCGGGAGGCGACTGAGGGCAGATATGCCGATCCTCAGGAGATGGTGGTGAAGCTGGGCAGGCAGGCCTCTCCGAAGCAGCGCGATGATGATGGCTGGATGGACCATGTCACGGCGGAGGAGATCAGTGCGGGGATCAGTATTCCCGGTGTTGTCGATGTCATGAGTCTTCTGGGGTACGACGCCTCCGCGATTGCCATCCGGAAAGCCGCGAGGGACAGGCGGGCGGAAGCTGCCTGAGCGCCTGACAGGTGCGTCCGGTTGTGGCCGGATGGTGTGGGCAATGGAACCTTTGCGGCGCTGGCACGCTGACAGGGGGTGTTCGTTCCGAGCGCCTTAACCGGAGGATTTTCATGCGTCTGACCATTGCGGCCGTGCTTGCTGTTTCCGTGTGTTGTCTGGGGCTGACGGCCTGTGAGCCGCACAAGCGGACATTTGGTGAGAAGGTCCGGGATACGATCGATCCGCCGAAGGGGCCGGTTGAGAAGGCGGGACGTGCGGTTGACCGGGCGACCGGGGACTGATCCATAAACGGGGAATGGCGGCGTTTCCGGATGCCGCTGTTTATGTATTTCGCGGGCAGGAAACGAAGCGGGGCTCCGGGTTTATGTCAGCGAACCGGGATCAAAAGGACCGTGTCCCTTTGCGGGGCGCGGGGCAAAAGCCCCGGAAAACCGCTCCCAATCATGTCTGCACGATCTGTAAACGGCAATTTTTCTGACACGGGATAACCGGCCAGAGCTTTTCGGAGCAGGGCTGCTTTACCGGTTGTCGTCATCGACGATGCAGAGTGCGCCGGTCACAACGGCCTGACCGTGCGCCATATCGATGCGGTCATGTCTGTCGGGGTGTGGCAGGGCGCCGATACCGGGTTTCCTTACGCCATGATGGCTTTTCGGCCATGTGGGACTGGACCTGAAAGCGACCAGTTTTCTTCTGAAATGTCTTTTCTGGCCGGAGCTGCCCCAGAGCGCGGCCGCTATTTTACGGCGGCGGATTCTGCCGATTTTGTCGGCATTTTTTGCTGCCATTAATACCCACATCATTGCCTCTCCTCTTCAGGACGACCGCTTGAATACGGTTTCTGGCCTGGCAAAACCTCTGATTCGGAAACAGACTAAAACGTTGTGAAAGCACATGGAACCATCTGGAATGTTCCACGAATGAGAGAAGGTTTCATTCTGTGAAAAGGTGCTCCTCCGCTGCGATTATGCGCGGCATCTGAGTACAGTATCATCACAGATGTCTGATTTTACCTGTACAGAGCTGCATCTCTGCCTGATTTCACCTTTATGTCATTTCACTGGTATCTGTCGGAATGTTTTCGTTACGAACGGACGCATAGAGAAGAGAAAAGAGATTTTCCGACGGAGTCCGGAACATGATCGCTCCGGAAAAGCGCTGTGCTGATTATAACAAATGCGTGAGCGGGTATAAGATGATGATGTGTTCAGAAATTTTTGTGGCCGGACTGAGGCCACAGCATTCTTAATGCGCCCGGTTTTCAGTACGACGGCTTTATGAGCCGGAGGGATGGCGTTCACGGTATCCCGGAGTGCCGGGCGCGTCCGTGGACATTGACATGGTTTCGGTCATGAACGGGATGTGCTGGCGCAGGATGACCTGGCGGAACAGGACATCGCGTTCGGCGTGACCGTCGTCTCTGGCGTCGTGCATGACGATCAGAACGGCGATGATGAAGGGCAGGATAAAGGACAGGAAGAGAAAGACGAGAAGAGAGATGAGGGCCTGCCATTCCATCTTCTGTCTCCTGTCTGGTGTGGGCCGGGTCGTTGCGGGCGGGCGCTGTTTTGCCCGGAAACAGCCAGCCCGGAGTGTCTTCCTGGCATCCCTATAACATAATTTTTATAAACAGGTTGCGTCCGACGGATTTTAAGGCGGTGCGGGTTTCGGGGAAATGAAAAAGGCACGACGGGCGTGTGCCTGTCGTGCCTTTTGCGCCGTAAGGAGAGCCCTGTGAAGGGTGTCCGGCAGAAGGGCTCCGGTTAAAACCGGGTCAGGGGCGGCCGAGCGACTGGTACTGCAGTCCGGCGGCGCGCATGGCGGCGGGATCGAAGATGTTCCGCAGGTCGACGATGACCTTGCCTTTCATGGTTTCCACCAGTGATTTCGGCGGGATCGAGCGGAACATGGTCCATTCGGTGAGGACGACCAGAGCGTCGGCGTCTTTTGCGGCGTCGAGCGCGTCCTGACAGTAGATCACCGAAGGCGGCAGGGCCGGTTTCGCGGGTTCCATGCCGACCGGGTCGTAGGCGCGGATGACGGCGCCGGCCTCGGCGAGGCGGTGCAGGATGGGGATCGACGGGGATTCGCGCATGTCGTCGGTTTCGGGCTTGAAGGTCAGGCCGAGCACGGCGACGGTTTTGCCGTGCACCGATCCGCCGCACGCGGCGATGATGCGGCCGGCCATGCCGATCTTGCGGGCGTCATTGACCTGCACGGTGGTTTCGACGAGGCGACAGGGGCTGTCGGCTTCCTGACCGATGCGTGAGAGGGCGAGCGTGTCTTTCGGGAAGCAGGAGCCGCCGTAGCCCGGGCCCGGATGCAGGAATTTGCGGCCGATACGGCCGTCGAGGCCCATGCCTTTTGCGAGATCGTGCACATCCGCGCCGAGTTTTTCGCAGAGATTGGCCATCTCGTTGATGAAGGAAATTTTTACCGCGAGGAAAGAATTGGAGGCGTATTTTGTCAGTTCCGCCGTTTCCAGCGTGGTGAACAGGACGGGAGCCTCGATCAGGGAGAGCGGGCGATAGACACGACGCATCACTTCTTCGGAACGGGCGCCGCCATCGGGGGCGGTGCGGTCGAGGCCGACGATGACGCGGTCCGGGCGCATGAAATCGCCGATGGCGTTGCCTTCGCGGAGGAATTCCGGATTGGAGGCGACATCGAATTCCGCGTCCGGGCGGGCTTCGCGGACGAGTTCCGCGATGCGGCGGCTGGTACCGGCGGGAACGGTCGATTTGGTGACGATCACCGCATAGCCGGTCAGAGCGTTGGCGATCTGTTTCGCGGCGGCATGGACGTACTGCATGTCCGCGGCGCCGTCGCCGTTACGCGGCGGGGTGCCGACGGCGATGAAGACCGCCTCTGCGTCTTTCACGGCTGCGGCGATGTCGTCACCGAAAGACAGGCGCCCGGCCTGCATGTTCGATTCGACAAGCCGGTCGAGGCCGGGTTCGTAAATGGGGATCCGCCCTTCCCGCAGGGCGGCCAGACGGGTCGGGCTGTTTTCCACGACGGCGACTTCGAGCCCGAATTCAGCGAAACACGCTGCGGAGACGAGGCCGACATAACCGCCGCCAATCATCGCAATACGCACTATAATTCCTCCCGGCCGCTGGTGGCCTTCCTGTGAAACAGTCTCGGGGCCGGCCATTGCCCGGTAATGTCGCCCGGACCTGATACGGGCCGGATGCGCGGGGATGCCGTCCGCCGCTCACACGGACTGAGCAGGCAGTCCGGACAAGGTGACTTGAACCTGTCTGCGCGTGCCCGGTCAAGCGCCTGATCGTGCCTGACCTGCCATAGTTGCGTCCCGGAAGCGGATTTTTCGGAAGACTGATTTCCGGGGAGACATTTTTTGTCCTGATCGCATTTTTTCGATGGCGGGTCATGGCTTTGACGTGGGACAGGTCTCGGGCTACGGCATGTCTCTTCCGGGTGTCGGTTCCGGGAGAACGGACAGTCAGAAATGGCGGGCAGTCGGGGAGTGATGTGTGGTTTGTCGGCGGACAGGATGGCTTTCGGGTTCTGCCCCGGTGTGGCGGGCGTTTTCCCGGCCTGGCGGGCGGCCGGCCGGTCCAGGCATGTCTCCGGCTTCCGGCGGTCTCCGGGACGGGATGTCGGTTATCTGCCGGGAGCGGGTCGAACGGGGAGCTGATCGCGCCGGATGAATGCTGTTGCTGATTTTATCGCCGCCATCGGTCGCGCTGCCCTTGCTCTGATACGGTCCGCCGGCGCCATTGCGCTGTTTGCGCTGGAGGGGCTGTCTCATGCGGTGCGGCCGCCGTTTTACTGGCGGGTTTTCGGCACGGCGTTGCTGGATACCGGGTTTCTGTCTCTGCCGGTGGTGGCGCTGACGGCGCTGTTCTCCGGCGGGGTGATCGCGCTGCAGTCTTACACCGGGTTCGCGCAGTATCATGCGCAGAGTGCGATCGCGAGCATTGTGGTTCTGTCCGTGACCCGTGAACTGGGTCCGGTTCTGGCCGGTCTGATGGTGGCGGGGCGTGTCGGCGCGGCGATGGCGGCGGAGATTGGCACGATGCGGGTGACGGATCAGATCGACGCGCTGACGACGCTGCGGACCAGCCCGATGAAATATCTCGTCACGCCGCGTCTGCTGGCGGGCATTATTGCGCTGCCGCTGCTTGTGGTGGTGGCGGATATTCTTGGGGTGGCGGGTGGGTTTACGGTCGCCACGGCGAAGCTGGCCTTCTCGCCGACGGCGTATATCACGGCGACGATGAACGCCGTGAAGACATCGGATGTGACGGTCGGCCTGGTGAAGGCGGCGGTGTTCGGGTTTCTGATCGCCCTGATGGGGTGTTACCACGGTTATACCAGCCGGGGCGGCGCCGAGGGTGTGGGGAGTGCGACCACCTCCGCCGTGGTGTCAGCGTCGATCCTTGTTCTGGCCTTTGACTATCTGCTGACGGATCTGTTTTTCGCGCAATGACCGGACAACCCCCCTCCCCTTCGAAGCCGCCGAAAATCCGTATCCGGGGTCTGTATAAGTCCTTCGGGAGCAAGCATGTTCTCAGCGGCGTCGATCTGGATGTCGCGGAAGGCACGTCCTTTGTCATTATTGGCGGGTCGGGGTCGGGAAAATCCGTGCTGCTGCGCTGCATTCTCGGGCTGATCACGCCGGATGCGGGGACGATCGAGATTGACGGCAAGGATGTGCTGACGGCCTCCTGGCGGGAGCGGGAAGCGATCATCGGTGAGATCGGCATGCTGTTTCAGAACGGCGCGCTGTTCGACAGTCTGACGGTCTGGGAGAATGTGGCGTTCGGGCTGCTGGCGCCTGAGGCGCGGCGGCATTCGGCGGCGCATCCGCGGCTGACGCGGGCGCAGGCGAAAGTGCGGGCAGGCGAGATTCTGAATCAGGTCGGGCTGGATGCGTCGGTGGGCGATCTGTCGCCGTCCGAGCTTTCGGGGGGCATGCAGAAACGCGTTGGTCTGGCGCGGGCGATTGCGGACAAGCCGGCGATATTGTTTTTCGACGAGCCGACGACGGGGCTCGATCCGATCATGGGCGCGGTGATTGACGGGCTGATTGTCGACTGTGTGAAGCAGATGGGTTCGACGGCGATTGCGATCACGCATGATATGGCTTCGGCGCAGCGGATCGGCGATGAGGCGGCGATGCTCTACAAAGGAAAGCTGGTCTGGCAGGGGCCGGCCTCCTCGCTGATGCACAGCGGCAATCCGCTGGTGGATCAGTTCACCCACGGGCGGCGCGAGGGGCCGATTACGATGGAATTGCGACGGTAGGGGTTCCTCGTCCGGTTCCGGCCGGGGGTGAACGGGAAGGTTATGCGGGTGTGGCGCGGGGGCTGAGGAGACGGGTGACTTCGTCTTCGACCATGGTCTGCATGCTGCGGGCGATCGTGCGGACCTCTTTGCGGACTCCGTGACGGTCGCGGACGCAGAAGCTCAGGCGGGTGCTCAGGACGGGGTCCCTGAGCGGGACGAAGGCGAGGGTTCCGGTCCGGATGTCATTCCACACATCGATGATATTCATGAAGGTGATGCCGGCGTTCTGTCTGACGGTCTCCCGGATCAGGCGCATGGAGTTGGTCCGGAAAGGGACGAACCGGAGCCGGTCGGGCAGCGCGGTCTGCACGAGGCGGCCGAGGATCATGCTGCGGTCCGGGACGAAGAGTCGTTCGGCGTAGCAGTCTTTCAGGTCGATGCCGGTTCTGCCGGCGAAGGGATGGCCGGGCGGGACGATGACGCCGACCGGGGCCTGCACGGCGCCGATGACCCAGAACCCGTATTGTTCGGACGGGTCGAAGGCGACGACCAGATCAATCTCGCCGTCTTCCAGCCGGGTCAGCAGGTCGGAGGCGAGGAAGGCGACCTCGATATGCAGGGTGACTTCGGGGAAGCGTTCGGCGATCTGGCGGAGGAACTGCGTGAAGGCGTCGCCGACGAGGCAGTCCATAATACCGATTGTCACGCTGATCTGCTGAGGGGCGACGAGCTGGTTCAGGTCGCGGTGCAGGCGGTCGATTTCGTTACGGAAACCGGTGAGGCGGCTGAGCACGAGGGTTCCGGCCGGGGTGAGTGCGACGCCTCTGGGGAGGCGTTCGAGCAGGCGGGCGCCGAGTTCCTCCTCGAGATTCAGGATCTGGCGGTTCACGGCTGAGGCGGACAGGTTCATCAGCTCCGCGGCGCGCCGGATGGAACCGGCTTCCGCGACTTCCATGAGGCAGCGGGCGGCGGTTGTGATCAGTGGCATGGCGCCTCCAGTGTGCGGTTTTTTCGCACAGACCTGAGAAAAATCACTTCTTGTTAGAGCGGTTTCGGTTCCGTATCAAACAGAAGAACAGGATGAGATATTTCTCAGTAATATCTCACCAATACTTATACAGAAAACAGAACAGACGGCATATCGGAATATATTCCGGCTCTGTCCGGAATACAGGGAACATCATCATGAAGTATCCGGCAGCTTTTCTGACGATGGTCTCGCTCGTGGCGCTGGCGGCTGCGGAACGGCAGGCGGTTGCGCAGCCGCGGGGGAGCGGGACGACCGGGGATGCCGGGGTCTCGCCGGATAGGGTGTCACCGGAGAGGGCGTCTCTGGACAGGGGTGCGCGTCATCCTGTTTCCGTCTCCGGGAAGTCGCCATCCGGGGGGCGGTCCGGGAAGTCTTCCGCAGAGCGGCGCAGAGTTTTGCGGGCGCGGGAAGCGGAGGCGGTCAGCGTGGTGGGCAATGCGCGGCGGGAGGCTCTGGGCGGCGGGTTCATGACGGTTCAGACCGGCAGTCATACGGAAAGCACGGTGACACAGGCGGCGATTTCGCGGCTGGCGCCCAGTCCGAATCCGCTGTCGTTCATGACGACGATGCCGGGAGCGAATGTGGCGAATGCCGATCCGTTCGGCATGGCGCAGGGCAATCTGTCCGTGCGGGGCATGAACAGCGATCAGATCGGGGTGACGCTGGACGGGGTGCCGCTCAACGATGCCGGTACATACATGGTGTTTCCGAATCAGTATGTGGACACGGAGAATCTTCAGAGCATCGGTCTGCGGCCGGGATCGTCCGATGTGGATGCGCCTGTGACGGGGGCGTCCGGCGGGATGATGCGGATGGAGATGGCGGACCCGTCGCGCAAAGCCGGGGGCTATGCGGATGCCTCGACGGGGTCTTTTTCGTTCAACCGGGAATTTCTGCGGCTGGAGACGGGTGAGATCGGGACGAGCGGCGTGCGGGCCTATGCCTCGATTTCCCATGTGTATGACAACCATTTTCGCGGGCCGGGGTGGGACAGGAAGAAGCATGCCGATTTCAGGCTGCTGAAGGAATGGGACAACGGTTCGACGAGCCGCGTGACGCTGACTTACGACGATGCGTGGAAGACGCAGTATCTCAATCCGTCTCTGTCCGTCTGGCATCAGCAGGGGATGAACGCGAATTTCGCCGGGGCTTATACCGGCAGCAATACGAATTTTTACGGTCTGCACGTCAATCCTTACCGGACGATCGTGGTGAGCGCGCCGCAGCATATCGTTCTCAGCCGGAATGTGTCGCTCGATTTCCGGCCTTACCTTTATTACACCTCCGGCACGTATGCCGGCGCGTCTCTGCTGAACGGATCGTCTCTCTGGCACGGGACGGAGCAGGTCAGCGGGGCGGTGCCGGGGGCGCCGGATGGGACGTTCGTCGCCTTTACGCCGACGGTGACGCCTTATGAATACAGGCCGGGTTTTGTCTCGCGGCTGAACTGGGAGGCGGGGTCGAACCATTTCATGGCCGGCTACTGGTTCGACTGGTCGGCGCTGCGTCAGATCACGCCGTACAGTCCGGTGCAGGAGGATGGCGGGCCGGTGAGTCCGGGCGGGCTTTCGGCGTCTTACCGGCTGTCGGACGGGACGCGTCTTGCGTCCTATGACAATCTGACGGTGACGCGCACCAATGCGCTGTTCATCAGCGATCATCTGGATCTGATGGGAGGCCGGCTGGGTCTGGACGCCGGGTTCAAGGAGGCGATGGTGACGCGGGTGGGGCATAATTACCTGCCCGGGGCGACGCCGCGCAGTGGTCTGAGCGCGGCGGAATCCCTGCCGAGTCTGGCGGCGAAATTCAGGATTGATGAGCGGCAGTCGGTATTTTTCAATGCTGCTACGGCTTTTCGCGTGCCGACGCTGAATGCGCTTTACGACACGTACAGCGCCTCGACGGGACAGGTGGTGACGGGCGCGAACCTGTCGCAGAAATCCGAATATTCGATCTCCGAAGAGGCGGGATACCGGTATAACGGCCCTCTGCTGACCGGAAGTATTACGTTCTTTAATTACAATTTCACCAACCGGCAGATTGCGAGCCAGGTGATCGTCAATGGCGCGCAGATCACCCAGAATGTGAATGCGGGCGGTCAGACGTCTCGCGGGGTGGATATCGAGCTGGGCACGCGTCCGGTTTACGGGTTCCGGTTTTATGCCTCGGCGGAATATCTGCATGCGACGACGGACAACAATTTCCGGGTTGGGAACGATCTGCTGCCGACGGCGGGAAAACTGGCTGTGCGCAGCCCGGAATTTCAGGCGGCTCTGGTGGTGAATTATGACCGGGGGCCGTTTTTTGCGACCGTTACGACGCGGTATGTCGGGCGGCAGTTTTCCACGCTGATGAACGATCAGGCGATGCCGGGCTATGTGACGGCCGATCTGGCGCTGGGGTATCATCTGCCGGCGCTCGGTCGGGCGCATCCGGTAATCAGGGTCAATCTGACCAATCTTTCGAATAATCACTATCTTTCCGGCGTGGCCGGGATCACGGCGTCCTCGCGGGCGACGCGGGGCGTCTACGGAACGGAAATCGCCGCGGCGGGTGCGCCGACTTACTATGTCGGCGGGGTTTTTGCCGGCATTGTTTCTCTCTCCACCAGTTTCTGACCGATCTGTTCCGGGGCTCTGCGATCATGACGTTCATTCCGCGTGCTGCTTTTCTTTCTCTGCTTGCTGCCGGGCTGTTCTGCGGTCTTTCAGCCGCACAGGCGATGCCGGGTGTTTTTCCGACCGGGGTGACGACGGACAGACCGGGAAAGACGTACGACTCTTTTGTCATGTTCAGCGGGCCGGACGGGGCGACGCATCTGATCGACATGACGGGGCGGGAGGTGCATCGCTGGGCGCATCCGGGGCTGCCGGGGGCGATGATGAATCCGGCTGTGACGGGGGGTGCGAAGGGGCACACGCTGCTGCAGACGGAGTCCGTTCCCGATGCGGGCGCGGGAGTTACGGGGAACCGGACCGTGTCGGAGCTGGACTGGGACGGGCATGAGGTATGGCGGTGGAGTGGTGTGCCGGGAAGCGGGGGCGCCAGACAGAATCACGACTGGGCGCGGCTGGCGGGAGGCGACACGCTGCTGCTGGTGGCGGTGACGCATCCGGTTGCGGCGCTGGACGGGCATGTGGTGAACGATCAGGCGATCGAGGAGGTGGCTCCGGACGGGCGGGTGGTCTGGCGCTGGGTGGCGGGAGATCATCTGCGGGAGTTCGGGCTTTCCGCCGCCGGGCTGGCGTATCTGAAGGAGGAGACGGGTCAGAAGGGCGGTCCGGACGCCTGGGGCTATCTTGAGATCAACGACATGCAGCCGCTGGGGCCGAACCGCTGGTTTGATGCCGGGGATGCGCGTTTTCGGCCTGACAACATCATGATCGATTCCCGGAAGGGGAATTTCGTTGTGATCATCGACCGGCGGACGGGGCATGTGGTCTGGCGGCTGGGACCTGATTTTCCGGGCACGCCGCATGAGGCGGACCGGAGGCTGACGCGGCTGGATACACCGCGGCCGGTGGATCAGCTTTCGGGGCAGCATGACGCGCATCTGATCCCGGAGGGACTTCCGGGGGCGGGGAATCTGCTGCTGTTCGACGATCAGGGGCCGGCCGGATTTCCTCGTGTGGCGCTGGGGGTTTACGGGGGATCGCGGGTTCTGGAGATTGATCCGGTGAGCCGTCAGATTGTGTGGGATTATACGGCGGTGCGGTCCGGTCTGCCGCCCTGGGCGTTTTTCAGTTCCTTTGTGAGCAGTGCGCAGCGTCTGCCGAACGGGAACACGCTGATCGATGAGGGGATGAACGGGCGGATCTTTCAGGTCACGCCGGGCGGAGAAATTGTCTGGGAATATGTGAATCCGTATCGCGGGCAGGAGAGTTTCGGCGGGGCGCGGGTGAGCAGTGCGATGGTGTATCGCGCTCAGGCCGTGCCGGCGGACTGGCTGCCGCTGTCGCTTGCGCCGCGTCCGGTGGCGCGCCCCTGAGAGAGCGGGACGGAGGACGGGATCTGCCGCCGGGCGGGTCTCGCCTTTGCCGGGGCTTTCGTGCATGCTCCGGGCGGTCAGAAACGGGAATCACCTCAGAAATGAAACGGGCTTTTCTTCTTACTCTCAGCTGCTCTGTTCTTGCCGCGTGTTCGTGGTTCGGTGACGGCTCATCGAAGAAGCATCTGACGAAACAGGAGCAGCTGGAGGCTCTTGGCTATCAGGATGGTCTGAAATCAGCGAAATCCGGTCCCTGAGACGGATCTGACGATGGTGACGGACACGGTTTCCCCTTCCCTGCCCTCTTCTCCGATACCCTGCCCTGACGATGTTCGTGCGGCGGCGGACCGTCTGGCGGGGCTGGCGCACCGGACGCCGGTTCTGACGTCCCGCACCTTTGACGAGCGGACGGGGGCGCGGCTGTTTTTCAAGGCGGAGACGTTTCAGCGGACCGGGGCGTTCAAGTTCCGGGGTGCGGCGAATGCGATCGCGCGGCTGACAGAGGCGCAGCGGCGCCGGGGCGTGGTGGCGTTTTCGTCGGGCAATCATGCTCAGGCGATTGCGCTGGCGGCGAAGCTGGCAGAGGTTCCGGCGGTGATCGTGATGCCGGCCGATGCGCCGGCAATCAAGCGGGCGGCGACGGAGGGGTACGGGGCGGAGATCGTCTCTTATGACCGTTACACGGAGGACCGGCAGGCGATCGGGAACCGGCTGGCGGATGAGCGAGGACTGACTTTGATTCCGCCGTTCAATCATCCGGATGTCATTGCGGGTCAGGGCACGGCGGCGCTGGAGCTGCTTGAGGAGACGGGGCCACTGGATCTTCTGCTGGCGCCGCTGGGCGGTGGCGGGCTGCTGGGCGGGACGGCGCTGGCGGCGGCGCTGCTGTCGCCGGGCTGCACGGTGATCGGGGTGGAGCCTGAGGCGGGGAATGACGGGCAGCAGTCGCTGGCGGCGGGGCGGATCGTGACGATTCCGGTGCCGCAGACGCTGGCGGACGGGGCGCAGACGACGGCGCTGGGTGATCTGACGTTTGCGATTCTGCGTGAGCTGGTCTCGCAGATTGTGACGGCGACGGATGCGCAGCTGCTGCGGGTAATGCGGGCGCTGGCGGAGCGGATGAAGCTGGTCGTGGAGCCGACGGGGTGTCTGGCGGCAGCGGCGGCTCTTGAGGGGATTGTCGATGTGCGTGGGAAGCGCGTGGGGGTGATCCTGTCGGGCGGGAATGTCGATGTGTCGCTGTACGGGCGGCTTTGAGAAAGGACTGAGCGTGGAAAAGGCACTTTACGCGACGATGCGAGCGCTGCCGGGTCAGGAGGAAGTGGTGGCGGGGCTGCTGCGCGATCTGGCCGGGAAGGTGCGCTCCGAGCCGGGCAATGTGCGGTTCGTGGTGTACCGGCTGGCGGATGATCCGGCGTTTTTCCATGTTGAGGAGACGTACCGGGATCAGGCGGCGTTTGAGACCCATATCGGGATGCCGCATGGGCGGGCGTTCAATGCGGCGATTGAAACGCTGGTTGAGGGCGGCGGGTCGACGGTGGTGTTTCTGGAGCCTGTGGCCTGAGGGTGTGGCGGGTTTTACCGGTCAGAACAGGCCGAGCTGGCCAGCCGCCCACCAGAATGCGCCGAGCAGGACGATTCCGCCGATGATGACGGGGAGCAGGATGGAGGAGGCGAAGCTGCTGGAAGTCTGACGCGGCTCGGGAATGCCGGCGGCGGCATCGATGCGGGTTGCTTCTTCGTCGGCTTCCATTGCCGCGGGGTCTGCGGCTGTCCAGTCTTCGTCGCTCATGGCGTTACTGTAGGACGGGTGGTCCGGAAAAGCGACTGCTGAAAGCGGGACGGGACGGCGAGCCGGGGAAAGTGGCGGGTGGAGATGGGCCGGTAAGGATTACTGATTAAGATCGATGGCAGAGCCGGGACCGCGAAGGTTATGTCGGCGTTTATGGATTTTGCAGGCGGGAGACAGAGCAGAGCTCTGCCCTGCATCTGGACAGGGTTAGGACCGCTTCGCCTCTTTACCCGGGATCAAAGGGACCGTGTCCCTTTGTGGGGTCCGGGGCAAAGCCCCGGAATGCCACTGCATCTGCTTATCTGCAAAAGATACATCCCTGTTTGTGTCTGTGTCTTTTCGCGTGGCATGATGAGAGCATGAAACAGCACAGGGTCATGCTGGGCGGCCGCGTGCTCTGGCGGGCAGCACAGCTTTCTCATGCGGAAGCTTTCGCGGCGGCGCGACGGGCGGAAGGCGTGGACTGTCACGTGGTTCCGGACACGGAGGGCGGGACGAAGCGTGAGCCGCGCATCAATCCGCTGACGGGGCGGCCGCGACGGGGGAGCCGGCGGGCGCGGAACGGGGCGCCGGAGATTCAGGCCGGGGCGGATGTGGGGATGCGCACAGGGGCATCCGTGGGGACGCAGGGGGACGGATCGCGCTGATCGCGGCCGGTTTCTTGGTGGGATTCGCGGCGGGACGGCGTGGTTTTCGCCGGTTTCGCGGCGTGGGTAACGGATGTCGTTGCGGGTCGTTCCGGTCCGTGTCCGGCGCTGACATACTCTGAAATAAAAAGCCACAGGATGGCATCGGTTTTTCGGTCTTCCTGTTCCTGGCAAGCGCGTTCCGGATGCTTATAAGCGGGCCATGAATTGCGAACCGGTGAGTGACGGGGGCATGGCGGCCGGCGGGAAGCCATGCGGATATGGGGTGATGTTCAGGATTGCGATGGCGTTTGTCGCGATCTCCGTTCTGGTCCTTCTGGCGGCGCCGGTCCTGGGTCTGCGGGCTCGGATTCCGCTGGATTACAATGAAGGCTGGAACGCCTATGCGGCCATGCGGGCTCTGGGGATGGGGGGCGGGCCGCTTTATCCCGCGCCGGGCGGGCTGATCGCCAACAATTATCCGCCGCTCTCCTTCTTTGTGACGGGCTGTCTGGGCTGGCTGCTCGGGGACATGATCGTTGCCGGGCGCGTGATCGCTCTGGTGTCGCTGCTGGCGTCGGCCGGGCTTGCGGGGGCGATTGCGCGGCGTTGCGGGGCCTGCGGATGGGGGGCGCTGGCGGCGGTTCTGCTGCCGCTGCTTTATGTCGGGGCGTTCAGCCATGATTATGTGGCGATGGACGATCCGCAATGGTCCGGCATTGCGATCATGCTGACGGCGGTTCTGGTTTTTGTCTCGGGTCCGTCGGATGCGGCAGGCCGTCCGGTCCCCGGCGCGGCGCGGCTTGTCGCCACGGCGGCGCTGATGGTGCTGGCGGGAATGGTCAAGCACAATGTGCTGTCATGGCCGGCGGCGGTGACGTTCTGGCTTGGGGCGGGCGCTCTGACGCGGCGGGACGGGGAAAGCTGGCGGCGGCTCTGCGTATGGCTGGTCGGCGGGTTCGGCTTTGCGGCTCTTGCCGTGGGGCTGTGTGTGCTGGCGTTCGGTCCGGTTTTTCTGACCGATCTGCTGCATCATCCGCGGGTGATCAGTCCTGCGCTGGTTCTGGGCGGGGCGCGTCGGACGTCTGAAATTCTGTCTCTGGGTCTGGTGGCTCTGACGCTGGCGGGAAGCGGGGCGCGGATACGCAATGGCGGTCTGCTGGCCTGGGCTGCCTTCTGTTCCATTGTCTGGAGCCTGATCCAGCGGACCGGCGAGGGTGTGACGCTGAATGCGTGGTTCGAGCCGCTGATTGTGCTGTCGATTCTGACCGGCGTTGCGCTTTCGGTGGCGGCGGGCCGGAGATGTGTTGGGCGGGGGGCTGCGTCCGCACGATGGGTGTCCCGGATCGGGCCGGCGGGTCTGCTTGGGATTGCTCTGGTGCCGTTTCTGATCGGTTCGTGGACTTTACTGCCGCGCGGTGTACGACAGGTGGCGGATCTGAACCGGAATGTCCGGGCCTGGAACGTTTTTATTGACGACGTGCGGCGCGAACCGGGCGAGGTCGGCTGTTTCATGAGTTCGGTCTGTTACTGGGCGGGGAAGGACAATCTGATCGACGTCTTCAACTACAGTGAATATGTCGCGACGGGGGGCGATGAGACTGCATTCAGGGCGCTGCTTGCGCGTCCTGATCTTTCGGGTTTCGTTCTTCCGGCCTGTTTCGCCCGGCATTGTACTGGCCGTCGGGATGCCGAAATGCGGCGGCAGGAGGCTCTGCTGGTCCGGATTACCGATGATGAGCAGGCGGGGCCGCTGTCTCCGGACGGAAAGCTGCGGCTTTATCGTGCGGTCAGGTGATGGTGTGGCCGGTCGTTTCGCGTGATCGGGCAGGGCGGCTGGTCAGGATGTTTCGAGCATCTGCCTGAGGGCTGTCAGAACATGCTGCCAGTTCTGGCTGCTGTGTTCGGCGCGCTCTTTCGTGTCGCAGCCGGAGGTGCGGACGGTCAGCTGCACCGCGTCGCCGGCGGGTTGCAGGTCGTAATGGATGATCATGCGCCGGTTCGGATGGTCTTCGGTGCCGGAGAAGCCCGACCAGTAGCTGTAGGACAGGGCTGAGGGCGGGCTGAACGTCAGGACGGTGCCGCGATCCTGGTAGGTCTGGCCTTCCCATTCGCCGCTGAAGGTCATGTCGGAACCGGGTTTCCAGTCGGTTTCGAGCCGGGTTCCGAAGAAATAGCGGGTGATGAGGTCCGGTTCCGTGAGGGCGCGCCAGACGGCGTCCTGCGGGGCGTGGATGACGATGCTGGTGGAGCTTTCGTACATAATGCCGGCCTCCATGAAGGGGATCAGGGTAGCAGAAGCCGGGTTCTGACCGGAACATAAAAGGACGGGCAGCCAGAAAGGTGAGCAGCCGGACGATCGGACCAGAGGATCAGATCCGGGCGTCCCGTGTGGCGCGGTTTTTCAGTTCCTGTTCGGTGGTGTTCAGCCAGGCCTGCGCGTCAGAGGAGCTCATATCGGCGACCGCCCTGCCCTGCCATTTCCTGGCCTGGGCCAGTTCGGACCGGGCCGCGCGCGCTGTGATTCCGGCGAAGAACTGTCTGACGCGGCGGCGATGCGGATCTGTTTCCGCATTTATTCCGGCGGTGGCGTGGACGGTATGTTCGGCGAGCAGAAAGGAAGCGAACAGGTGACATTCGTAGCGTTCGCGGGGCGGCATGGCGTTGTCCTGCCTGTCGGCCTCCGTGCATCTGCGGAGGTCGTCCGGGCAGAGGAAGGTGCGGTTCGCGGTTTTTTCGAAGAAGACGCGGCCGTCGCTGATCAGCCGGTATAAGGCGGCCCTGGAGAGGCTGAATTTTTCGAGGGCCTGGCTGACGGAGATCAGTCCGGAATGTGTCCTGTCTTCCGGCATGGGGGTGTCCTGTTCTGTGGTGCCGGGAAGGTAGCTGTCTCCGGGGCGGGGGCGGTGTGAGGCTGTGGTGGCTCTTGCCGTTGCTGGTGTGTTCCGCGCCGGTGAGGGGTGCATGGGTTCGGGTCGGACGGGCAGCGGGTGGACGGGTGAGGACGCCGTCTGTTTCCGGAAAATGGCGTCGTCTGTTCGGGGACAGGCATGATGCCTTCGCGGCGCGGCTCCTCACCGCATGGATCTCCGGTGTTTTCTTCAGGATGGGCCGACCGTTTTCTGAAGCGGGAGGGCGGGTCCTGTTCCGGCACGGGCGGGGACAGGCCGGAACGGTGCTGCTCATCAGAGAGAGGTTAGGCGAGACTATATGAGTGAATATTTTTTTGACGGCTGGCTGGGACTGCTGGATGCAAACAGGCTGGAGCTGACGGTTTCCGGATACAGCCGGGTTCCGGTTCGGTTCACGGCGCTGAATGGTTCGAGAGACACCCGGCCGGTGACGCAGCCGATCATTTCCACGGAGGCGGCGTGGCCGCTGGCCTGCCGGCTGGCGCTGTTCCTGCAGGCGAGCGGCGACGATCTGCCGGTTCTGCACTGGCAGCTTTCGCGATGGACGCTGGGCGGGACGATCAATTCATTTGCCGTTCCGGAAACTGACAGTCATCTTCTGCTGAATTCGCCGGGCATCTGGCCGCCGGGCATTGTGGTTGGTCAGTCGGCGGCCGGCGAGGATGTGACGGTGGGGAGCGACATCAGCTGGCTGCCGGGGGCATCCACTCCGGCGGTGTAGGCAGCGTCCGGAGCCTGCATCGGGGGGTGTGGGAGACGGGCTGTTGTTCAGGGGCTTTGGGGGAGGCCCGCGCCTGGCGGTTTCGTGGCCCGATGTTGTTGTTTGTGCAGCGGGCAGAGGGGCGACCGGGGAGATGAGTGTCCCGGTCGCTCGTCTGATTTTATGGCCCGGTGTCATAATCTGAGGTGTTCAGAGACTGTTTCAGAAGCAGTGCGCGGGCAACAACTTTCGTAAGTTATTGATCATATTATTTTTTATGCCATCTGCTCGCTTCAGTCAGGGGCAGAAAGCACTAGCGATAAGTCTTTGATAAAAACAATAAAAGTTTTTGGGTGCCGCCTTTTTTCAAAAAGGCGGTATCTTCCGAAGCTTTTTGAAAAAAGCTTCGCCAAAAACTTTTTTAATGACCGGAGGCTTCATGACGAGGCTTTTGAAGCGGTCTCTCAGGGCGGATCATTCCTGATCTGACGCAATCCGGGGATGGCGGCGGGTTTCGTATTACGCGACTCTGCAAAATGGCGAAGGCGCATTATGCTCCGCCGGACCATGACATCTGCTGATCCCGCCCCTTCCGTCTCCGCCGCCGGCGTTTCTTCTTCTGCCGGCACGCTTCCCGTAGATGCGGTCCCGGCCGGGGCGTCCACTGCGGATGTGGTTTCTGCCGGGGCATCTTCCGGCGGCGCACCCTCTGCCGGTACGTCTTCTGCCAATACGCTTTCTGGCGGTGTGCCTGACGGTCTGTATGGCGCGGCGCGGGCCAGGGCGATGGCGGCGGTCTGTCTGTCCATTCTGCTGGCGCTGCTTGATTATGCGATTGCCAATGTGGCGCTGCCGGATATTGCGGCGGATCTGCGCACGACGGCGTCCGAGACGATCTGGGTGGTGAATGCGTATCAGCTTTCCAGCATTGTTTCCCTGCTGCCGCTTGCGGCGGTGGGGGCGTGGCTCGGGTATGCGCGGCTCTGCGTTATTGGCGTGATTCTGTTCATGGTGTCTTCGGTGGGCTGTGCGATGGCGCCGACGCTGCTGGTGCTGGCGCTGGCGCGGGCGGTGCAGGGACTGGGCGCCGCGTGTATGCTGGGTGTGAACACGGCGCTGATCCGCTTCATCTATCCGAAGAAGGAGCTGGGTCGGGGGATTTCGCTGAACATGCTGATGGTCGGGCTCGGGCTGGCGCTCGGGCCGTCCGTGGCGGGGGTGGTGCTGGCGTTCACGACCTGGCCGTGGCTGTTCTGGATCAACATTCCGTTTGGGGCTGTGGCGCTGTTTCTGGCGCAGACCTCCCTGCCCCGCTCGCAGCCGCGTTCGGAGATGCCCGATCCGCTGTGCGCTCTGCTCTGTATTGTCGGGCTGGGGGCGCTGGGGCTCGGGGGCGACGGTTTCGCGCATGGCAACAATGTTCTGAGCAATATCGCACTGCTGGCGGGTGGTGTGGCGGCGACGGTGACGCTGGTGCGGCATGAGGCGGATTTGGCACAGCCGATTCTGCCGGTCGATCTGTTGCGGGGGGGCGGGTTCCGGGTGGCGTTCGCGACGGGGCTTCTTGGTTATATCGCGTCGAATTTCTTTCTGATTTCGCTGCCGTTTTCGCTGAATCAGCATTTCGGCTGGAGCGCGACGGCGACGGGGCTGCTGATGACGTCCTGGGCGGCCGGGCTGATTCTGTCGACGAATGTGACGAAGCGGCTGGCGGACCGGATTGCGGCGGGAAAGATGTCGTCCGCCGGGCTGCTGATGACAGCGGCGGGGTTTGTTGCGTTTCGTTTTCTTCCGGCGGCGCCGGGGGCGTTTGACATTGCGTGGCGCATTGCCGTGGCGGGGTTTGGTTTTGGCGTTTTTCAGGTGCCGAACAACCGGGCGATGATGCTCTCGGCTCCCGCCGGCCGGGAGGGCGGCGCGAGCGGCATGGTGCAGGTGGCGCGGCAGGGCGGCCAGACGCTGGGCGCCATGGCGGTTGCACTGACGCTGCGTCTTGTTCAGACGGACGGCACGATGACCTGTGTGGACGGGGGGATTCTGTTTGCTGTCACGGCGGCGCTGGTCAGTGCCTCGCGTCTGCTGGGGGTGGGCCGGGCGAGGATGGCGGGGTGACGGAGGCTGCTGATGGGCGGCGGGCGGTGCTGATCCGGCGGACGCGGCTTGACGAGGCGGCGCTTCTGCCGGCGCTGGAGCGGTCTGCGGCGCTGGCTTTCCGGAACATTGACGGTCTGGAATGGGTTGTTTCGCATGATGTGACGTCCGAAGCCGTCCATGGCGAGGCGATCTGGGCCGGGCGAAGCTGGGTGGCTGTGCGGGACGGGGTGCTCGTGGGGTTTGCTCTCGCGGAGGATCATGGGGACGAGCTGCATCTGATGGAGCTGGCCGTGGCGCATGAGGCGCAGCGCTGCGGGGTGGGGGCCGGGCTTGTCCGGGCGGTGATCGCGGCGGCGGAAGAGGCTGGTAAAAGCTCAGTGACGCTCACGACGTTTGCCGGTCTGCCGTTCAATGAAGGGTTTTACCGGAAGCTGGGTTTTGAGCGTCTGACGGCTGACGGAATGTCGCCGCAGCTGCGCGCCTGTGTGGATCATGAGGTGACGCTGGGGCTGCCGCCGGAGCGGCGCTGCGCGATGCGGCGGGTTCGGGGTGAGGGCTGACGGGGGACTCAGAGAGTGCTTCAAAAACCTGCCCGTGAAGCCTTCGGTCAATTATAAAAGTTTTTGGTGAAGCTTTTTTCAAAAAGCTTCGGAAGACACCGCCTTTTTGAAAAAAGGCGGCACCCAAAAACTTTTGTTTGTTTTTATCAAAGATTTGTCGCTCAGTGCTCTCTCAGCCTGCTACAGTGAACCGAACCTGAAGACTTTTGAGACAGTCTTTCAGTATGGAATGAGCGGGCTGGCGGCTTATGCTTTCATTCCGGTCGCCGGACATGGAAACCGGTCCGCCTCCATGCTTCCGGCGCTCCGTCATGATGATCCCGTCACAGTCAGACAGACGCGTAATCCGGCAGAGACAGCGCCCCATGCACCGCCTGCTTAGGGCCTGTTAGCACTTGATCCAGTCTGCGGCGGCAGCGATGTGGATGACCGCGAGGAACGAGGTTGCTGTTTTTTCGTATCTGGTTGCGACAGCGCGCCATTCCTTGA
>NZ_WOTB01000037.1 GCF_011516835.1 Acetobacter musti
AGGCAAGGGCGTGAAGTTCCTGCGCGGCGGGCCGTGCTGTGTTCTTCAGCGCGGCGCCTATGAGATGGACGTGCCGTCCGGCACCCTGCTTGAAATCCGTAATTATCCCCGCGCGGCACTCGACTTTCTGGCCCGGTGCCTCGAAGGTCACGGTTCATGGACCGTGGCGCGGGGCTAGAACAGCCCCAGCTGCACGGCTGGCGCGGCCGCGACCGGGGATACCGGCGCCACGCCGTGCTTCGCCATCAGGCGGCCCAGTTCCGCCTTCTCGCGCGCATTCTGATCTTCCCCGGCACGGCTGGGCCCATGCCTCGACCAGAAGGTTCTCACGGACACGCTGGCCGATTTCCCGCTCCACGTCCGACCAGACAAAGCCGGGATCTCCCCAGCAGGGATGTCGCGCGATCTGTCAAGGAAATCCCGTCGTGTCGCGGCGCTGTCGAACCATGTCTGAGCGAAGCCGTGCCGGTCATAATGAGCAATGAAGCCGAACATATTGCTCAGACGCTTGTACAGGGACGCCGTGAATTTCCCGGCAGGCATTCCCTCGGCGATGAACCGCAGCATGGCGTTACCCAGCTTCGCTTTTTCCTCGACCGTCGCCCATCTGGTCGGTTTCAGGAAAGCCGGATCGAGCGGCGGCGTGCGGATCCGCTCGCACAGGATCGGCACACCACTCATGCGACCGGGCTCCGGTTCCGATACCTGTTATGGAAACGGCTTACGTCCGGCAGATCCGGATATGTGCCGGGACCATTCCCTTCCAGTACCATCTGTTCGAGCAACCTCACGCTGAGATGTGTCCTGCGCCCGTCCCGAAGACTGCGCATCACCGCAAGGTCTGATCGTCCGCTGATGTAACGGTCTTCCCACAGACCCGTCTGGGGATGGCGCGCGGCCGCAGCCTGTGTGCCATTCAGGAATGCCTCCACGATCCAGCGTGAAGCGCGCTCCGGCCGGCCACGCTGGGGAGCCGGCAAATAGAAAATGGCGCCGACGGGCACGGTTCCCACCCGGAGAGGATTGTCGCTTCCCTGGAACGGGGACGTGTAATACTGCCGGTTCATGCCGCTTCTCCTTTTGTCTCAGAGCCTTTGTTCGCGCCGGACGCAGGACCGTTCAGGGCAAGCGTCTCGGCAGCGTCGCTCTCCACGGTCACGATCCATTTGTCCGTTCCGAGCGCACCGCTGCGATATGCGGTATCGAACCCGCGTGGTTTGCGGTCGCCCCGGCGGATATGCACGCCGATGGAGAACGACCGCCCGGGATGGTCAGTGGCGATCCTGTCGCCATAAAGCGTCACCGCCTTCGCGAGATCTGCCAGCGTACGGGCTTCGGTCATTCCCCGGTTTCCGAGGTGATTCATGGGCAGAGCGACCAGCACTTTGCCGGTGCCGGAAAGCCTGCGCACGGCAGGGGTCGCAATCAGAGCAAAGACAGGCATGACAGACTCCATCTGTAAAACACCCGTTTCGGGCATGTATTTTTCGGAAACACTCAGGCCGCGTCCGCCATGTCCCCGATGGGCTGGCGGCGTGTCGATGTGTTGAAAATGTATTCGGCAGCGGCCGACGCGGCGCTCGCAGCTGTGAAAATCGCCCGCTTGTCCGCTTTCAGAAGATCAAGCCAGCTTCCAATGTAATCCGAGTGACGGACGGTCGGCTCGATCTGCAGTTCCGCACACACGAACGCTGACACCATCTCGGCGACCAGTTCCTCGGCGGCATAGGCGCGGTCTCCGAACCGTTTTCCGAATGTGCGGGCCAGCCGTTTTTTCGATCCCGTCCAGTGCCCTATTTCGTGAAACACCGTGCGATACCAGTCAATTTGTGCGAAATAGGATTGCTGTGGCGGAACGCGGATATAGTCCGGATCAGGCACATAAAACGCCTTATCGCCCCCTACCCGGATGTCCGCCCCGGTGTCGCGCATCAGCGCTTCAGCCTGCGGCACAATCTCGCGCTCGGGCAACGGTGTGGGCGCATCCCCCATGCCTTCCGGCAGGTTCTCGCACTGGTCCACATTGAACACCGTAAAGCGCTTCAGGAACGGAATCGTCCGGGGATCGTCGGATCCTGCTTCCGACTTCGGCGTGAAGCGGTCGGCATAGAAAACCGTCGTTCCATGCTCGTCTTTTCTGACATTCCCGCCCTCGGCCAGCGCCTGCCGGAATGTCAGCCATTTCTGCGTGGAGAACCCCTGCATTTCAACTGCCCCCCACAACATCAGGATGTTGATTCCGGAATAGGCGCGGCCCGTCGAAGCATTACGGGGCAGGGCTACACCGCATTTCGAGCGGCTCCACGGGCACACCCACGGCACGCTGCCATTCTCAAGCTCGCGGATGATCCGGTCTGTTACGGTCTGATGGATGTCAGTGCGTTCGGTTCTGGCCATGATCTGTCTCCCGAAAATGCAAAGGCCGCCCCGAAGGACGGCCATTCTCTGCTACGGATGGGCGGACGGGTTTCATCCGAGATCGAGCACCCCGGTCGTGGGATCCAGGAACAGGTCCGGAAGCACGAGAGCGACGACCAGGGCGAGCGTCCAGAGGAGCACGAGCCCGAGAAACCTGATGATTTCCACGGCGGGATGGGGTTGAGGTGGAGAGACGGTGCGGTCCTGAGCCATTGTCCAGATCCTTTTTTCTGGCGTTTCTGACCCTTTCCGGCGACCGCTGGTCAGACTGACGGGCAAGGGCGCCGCGCAGCGGCGGGATCGGCCAGGCCCGCAGCGAAGCGAGGACACATGCCGACCCACCCCTTGCGCGGCAGGCTGAACTGTGGTGCCGATCCTCTTTTCCGTTTCCTTCCCTTCCTTTCTTAGATTTTCCTCTTCTTTTCTTACCGCGAAGGCCCCTTCCCTTTCGTGCCTGACGGGCTGGCACGGGGCTTTTTTGCTGGTGCGAGGAAGGGACATCGGATCTGTGTCGGGGACACGTCGATCCAGAAGCGACCGCGCGCGGTCGCCTCAGGCGCCTTGCGGATAGTCCCGGCAGACAGGAATTCCGCGCCATCATCCCCGCCAAAAGACGCACGTTTCACGTCGTACCAGTCCTCGGGAGAGGCTTGCGGATCCGCCTCTCTGGCGTAGGCGACAAGGTTCACCTCACCGTTGTCGCCAGGGCTCGGATAACCATTCGACATCAGATAGATCCCCTGGTCGCCCACCAGCATGAGACCAGCAGGGATCTTCGTCCGGTCAATGTCCTCGCTTGTCGGACGTCGCGTCTTCACCCCGGGACGGAGGCAGGCGGGGAGATAGAGCTGATCGACGATCGCCGTACGGAATGCCTCATGATCGCAGCACACATCTCAGGGTGCACCGGACGGCAGCCTCACTGCGAAAAAAGAGTCAGCGCCCCGCAGGATCGGACGCCGATGCGGCGGAGTGAAGTCGAAGCTTCATACCGTCCGTCATGGTGTGGGACGTTCCATTGCCGGATATGGACAGCGCTACAGGGGCGCGCCCCTCTTCGGGAAACCAAGGGACTGGCGTCGTATCGCAACGCGTTATGAGCGCTGCGCCCATACGTTCTTCTCAGCCATCTGCCTCGCGGCGACCGTTATCTTCTGGATGCCGTAAAGAATCCCGAGCGTGGACATACTTCGTAATGAGTTGGTTTCTTTTCGTTTTGTTTTCGAACTGCTACCAGCCCCCAAGATGATAATAATTATCATGATCATTTGTGAAGGGATCGTCGAGGTGACACTACGCAGTGTGACACATTACGGAGTTACCGCTCTTCTTGCCTCGACATTTCTTGTCGCGACCGACTCACTGCCGGCGTACGCGACAGAACCGCAGAATGAGACTTCGGCTCATAAAAAAGCTGCGGCTCATCAGAACACAGCAAAGAAGCGTGCAGAACATGCTCAAAGCAAGGACCTGAATACTTTCAGTAAAAACAAAGAGAATACGACGGAAAACATCATCGTCCGATCGCACAGGTGGGAGAAGGGAAGTTATACTGCACCGGAAACGAGCGCCTCAACCGGACTGCCGTTGAGCCTGCGAGAAACTCCACAGACAGTTACAGTCGTGACACGACAGATCATGGATGACCAGCAGATCAACAGTCTCGACGATATCCTGAACACAACGCCGGGCGTCACGTCCTACGCGAACGACAATGCAGGCAGAACCACTTACAGGGCTCGCGGATTTAATATAACGAACTATAAAATTGATGGCATGCAGATCGACGCGTCCACGAGTTTCGGCGGTGTAGGTTCTTCAATGAATATGGATCTTTACGATAATGCCCAGATCGTGAGAGGCGCGAACGGCCTTCTGGGCGGGACGGGGGATCCGTCTGCAACTATCTACCTGCAGCGCAAAGCCCCGCAGAAGGAATTTTCCGCCAATGGTCTTCTGCGGCTGGGTAACTGGAACGAACACCGCGTTATGGCGGATGTGAACACGCCCCTTAATCATTCAGGCACAATCCGAAGCCGTTATGTTTTTACGTGGGATGATACTGACACGTTTCGGGTCCGTGAGCATGTGAATCGCGTTGGTGCGCTTGCGAGTTTCGCCGCAGATCTGTCTTCGAGAGACACAGTGAATTTCGGCTTTCAGTATGAAAGAACCCGAAACGACGGGGCATCCTGGGGTACTAACGTGCCGATCTGGTATGCGGACGGCACCAGAACGCATCTCCCGCGCGGTACCAATCCCGTAGCGGACTGGAGCCAGGCCACACGCGGTCAATATACGGCATTCATCAATTACGACCATGACTTCTCGGCAGGGTGGCACCTCAAGGTCGGCTATATGCGAACACAGGGAAGTTCCTACAACGATCTTGGTGTCGCAAAAATCAATAACGCAGCAAAGAACGTTGGTGGATACGCTGGTTTCTGGAACCAGGACGGGACCGGAGCCTATCTGAATGCGCTGCATGCGGAATATGCCGATGCCCGTGACAATGCCGATGTCCATATTTCCGGACCTCTGCACGCCTTTGGACGTGAGCATCAACTCGTATTCGGCTTCAATGGCTATAATGATGTGCTGACCCAATATACGTTCAGCAAGGCACTCGGTAACTGCGATATAGCAGGCGTGACTCCCTATAACGCCTGTCAGTATCGTGCAGCCGGTCTTCCTATCGACAATTGGCAAACCTGGGATGGTTCCTACCCGCACTTCGCGACCCATCGAACTCATGCGCGCGAAGTCGATGTCACACGTAACTACGGCGCGTATGCATCAGGGCGCTTCATTCTTGTGAAAGGACTTTCGCTCATTCTTGGGGGGCGCATAAGCACCTACGAAGCCTATAGCGGTACTTACGATACCCAAAATCGGTATTCGGGTGCCACAGGCACGGGCCGTCAGAATGCTGTCCTGACCCCTTATGCGGGCATGGTATATGATTTCACATCGACGATGTCAGTCTATGGAAGTTACACGAATATCTATACACCGCAGTCGAGCCTGCGAGATGCTGACAACCGGCCACTCGATCCTGTGATGGGAAAAAGCTACGAGACAGGTCTGAAAGGAACATTTTTCAGACAGCGCCTCAATGCGTCTCTTGCATTCTATCTGAACAGACAAAGCAATGTCGCCGAAGCCACGGGGGAAACCAATCCGACGACCGGCGAGTCGATCTATCGGTCAATCAACGGAGTGAAGACAGAAGGCATAGATCTGGACGCCTCGGGTGAACTACTACCGGGCTGGAACGTGTTTTTCGGATACAGCTATCTTCATGAAAAAGGTCTGAGTTATCGTCAGGATCCCCATCATCTCGTTCGTCTGACCACAAGCTATACCTTCCCCGGCATGCTGCGACACCTGACGGTGGGAGGCGGGATATCAGGCCAGACGAACACCGAATGGACCAGCAGCCCGGGACGTCCTTTGGGAAATGGAAAGTATGATACATCCAACCTTCGTGTCGGTGGGTACACGCTGATCAATCTCATGGCACGATATCGTGCGACGAAATGGCTTGATATCGCCGGAAACATCACGAATCTTACAAACAAGACCTATGTCCGTCAGGCCGGATTTTATGATGGTATGATCTTTGGTGAGCCCCGGACATTCAATTTTACAATTCGCGGTCATTACTGACCAAAAACGGCATGCCCCGCATAGGCCGCTCCATCCGGAACTTTGTGTCCTGCGGCATGTCGTCAGTTAAGCCCGATGATAGCGGAGACGAGTTGCATGGCCGCGATAAAGGTTGACTTCAGCTTGTCGTAGCGTGTCGCTACGCCTCCGAACTGCTTTAGTCTGACGGAGAGGCGTTCAATGATGTTTCTGTTTTTGTAGAGCTGGGAGCTGATTTTCCGTGGATTGCGACGGCTTCTTCTTGAGGGAATGGCTACTGTAATCTGCCGCTCTTTGAGTTTTTTGATGAATGGATCGGCATCATCGGCCTTATCGGCGATAAAGGCTTTGGGCTCGACTTCATCCAGCAGCGGTTCTGCTTCAGTGATATCCGCTCTTTGCCCAGGCGTCAGGGAAAGAATCGCTGCTTTTCCTGACGCGTCGACAACAGCGTGGATTTTCGTGGTCAGTCCGCGACGGGACCGTCCGATGGCCTGATCTGTGCCCCTTTTTTTACGGGTGCCCGCGCTGTGTTGGTGGGCCCGGCCAATTGTGCTGTTGATCATCATGTATTCGTTGTCGTGATCAGAGGCCAGATGCCGGAAAATCCGCTCGATCACACCGCTTTCGCACCAGCGACGCAGCCGCCGGTGCACGTTCTTCCAGTCCCCGAACCGGGCGGGCAGGTCACGCCAGGGAATGCCTGCGCGATAACGATACAGCACGGCTTCAACAAACAGGTGGTTATCGGCGGCCGTGCCACAGACATGACCTTCGCGGACCGGGAGAAGATCCTTTATCCGCTCCCACTAACCATCGCTCAGACCACACCGACGCATCTATATATCTCCCCGAAAAACAGGGAGAAAACATCGCAGATCAAACGGGAGTACAAGTCTCATGGCGCCGGGTACTGACTGACGACACGCCCTGGCGCAAGAGTTCCTGCAACATACTGAAAACCGTGCGGAGTATCAGAGGTATAAACAGCGCAGCCGTAGCGTTCAAAAAGAAAACAAGCGAAGAAAAGACGGTCCGATCACGTTTACGGGAGAGGGGCGCCCGGCAGTTTTCCAAAGGGATTGACCACCACGAGTCCAGGCAACTGAAAATGCCGCACATTCCGGGTCAGGACGGTCAGGCCATGAACGCGGGCCGTCGCGGCAATCGTCAGGTCGCCCATTTGTGGATCATGTCCACGCGCCCGGACCTGATCGGTCAGTATTCCCAGCGCCTGCGACACAGGCAGATCGACCGGCAATATCCGCCGTGCGTAGAGATGCACGAGCGTCGCCAGCCATTCCCCCAGCCGTCCGGCTTTCGCCTCATGCCCTGCGCGTTTCACCTTCTCGATCCCGGCGATGATCTCCGCAACGGTGATGACGCTGAGAAACAGACGATCGCTGTTCGCATCCATCCAGTGGCGCAGTTCGGGGCTGGCGACCTTTTTCGACGGGGCAGACTCTGAAATGACGTTCGTATCGAGCAGATACACGTCAGAACGCCACGTCCCGTAGCCCCTCGCCGCCCCGTTCCGTCTCGATCTCGTCGGGTAGGGACATCAGCAGCCGCCCGAACGAGGGCACGGCGCTCAACCGGCGATATTCCTCATAGGACAACACGACCGCCGTGGGCTTGCCGTGGCGCGTAATGATCGACGGCTCCCCCTGCGTGGCGTGATCGATCACCGCCGACAGATTGGCCTTGGCATCCCTGATCTGGATTTCCTGCATCGAAGCCTCCCGTGACTACAGTGGTCACATTAGCACGATCATATCCCCATCGCCAGCAAAACCATTGCATCGGGACGCATGGTGCCAGCGGAAGGCGCACTTTTCCGCCATTTCTGAAAGATAGCGGCACGTTGCCCTCTTTTCCGTAGTGCCGCTGAAAACCTCCCAAACCCATGTGCAGACAAAGAAAAATCCGGCCCGCGACCTCAGGAGTGCCGGATGCCTTTATCTTGCGCCCTTAATTCCTTCCCCATCCCGGCCTCTCACCGTTTTATTCCTATGGCAAAAAAGCTTGCTCTCCCGTCATCATATCTATATATGAATAGCTGTTCATTTATTTGGAGAGAAGATGCTGACACCAGATCATGCCACCGAACTCGGAGAAATGTTTCGCCTGCTTGGCGATCCGAACCGGCTGCGGATTGTCGCATCCTGTCTTTCCCGGCCCATGAGCGTCGGAGACATTGCGGAAACACTGGATCTCAGCCCCTCGCTGACTTCGCATCATCTCCGTCTGCTTCGCAGCGCGCGCCTGCTCAAGGGAACGCGGCGCGGCAAGCAGGTGTTCTATGACCTGCCGGACTGCCATGTCCGGCAGATGCTGACCAACATGATCGAACACGTCACCGAACCGCATGACGTGGATGAAGCCATCACCGAAGGAGAAGACTCATGAGCGTAACCATTGAATCCGTAAAATGTGCCTGCCCTGACTGCGTGTGTGTTGTCAGCGTCAGTAAGGGCGTCAAGAAAGATGGCCGCATCTATTGTGACGACGCCTGCGCGACGCATCACAAAGATGGAGCCGGATGCCATCACGCCGGATGCGCCTGTCACGGCTGATTTTAGCTGGTCCTGCTGGCCTTCGGGCTGGCAGGAACACATTATGTCAATCGTAATCGACCCGCCTTCCCCAACCTATTTTGTGCCCGGTCAAGGCGACGCTCTGCGCCGCGATGCGATCAAAGAACCCTGCGTCGCATCGCCGGGTGTGCGCGAACGCACAATGGCATATAGGGGCCGCCCGCCGATCACGACGAAGTCATCCGTACGCTGAGGCGTCTTCCTGAATTTGGCGTCAATTTCATCGACACGGCGGACGCCTACGGGCCGGATGTGTCGGAAGGGCCGATTAAAGAGGTGGTGCATCCTTATCCGATGAAGATTTCGCGGCATTGGATGCACAAGGACCAAAGGCGTTTCAGTCAACGCCGCAATGAAGGGCCCGAGGCAGCCTTCAGTTTTTTGCTGGTCGAAGGATTGCAGCGATCTGTTGTGCCTGACGGGGCCGGCGGATCCGTCGCAACCTGTTCATCCGGGGGCGACCGTGGTGCTGATCGGGGATCTGATACCGAGAGGCAGGCAGATCATGAAGCGCGCCTGGCCATCATAAGACTTAATGCAACCGTTTTATCAGATGGAGCCATCTGCGACCTGCGGGTCTTCGATCGGGTTTTAACGGCGCCGACAGAACAGGCCGGACGGTCAGAACTCCATGCTGTCTGCAACGCTTTGCAGATAGGCTTCCCAGTCACCACCAGTTTCCTCTGTCAGCTGCTTCGCTGTTTTGATCCAGTCCGGCGTCAGAATCAGTCCTGGATTGACATAGTTGACGCGGATGTTGTCTTTGATGACTTCAGTAGACAGAGTCTTGGAAAACATCATCAGCGCGGCCTTGGTGACATTGTAGATCGGTTCGTACCAGAGCGGCTGCGCAGCACAGATCGACGCATTATGCAGGATCACTCCGCCGCCCCGTGATTTCATGCCGGGAACCAGACCGCGTGCGAGACGCACCGCTGCCATCACATGAAGATCCCAGTAAAACTGCCATTTGGAATCATCCGCTTCCATAATGGTCTCGTTCGATCCGGTTCCCGCATTGTTGATCAGAATATCCGCGCCGCCGAACTCCCTGGTGGTCATTTCGAGAACCGCATCCACTCCGCCGGATGTCGCGATATCGGCCGCTGCTCCGACTGCACGGATCCCGAATTCCGATGAAAGAGCCTGAGCTGCTTCATTCAGCCGCTCTGCCTGCCGTGCGACAAGCACGAGATCCGCTCCTTCTGCCGCCAGCCCTCTCGCAACCGCCAGCCCGATCCCCGCACTCGCGCCGGTGACGACAGCAACTTTATCCGTCAGTCCGAAATCCGTTGTCTTTTCCTCATGATTGCAGGCCTGCTTCAGACAGTGCGCGGAGACAGTATATCCTCCGGTTTTTCTGTTCCTTTCCTGAGCATGCTTACTGAAACGAAAAAGCACCGGATGGGGTTGCGTCTTCTTCCAGGATCCTTTCAAGGCTGCACTCTTTACTATTCCGATATCAGAATGAAGTGCAGAGAGCGCCATGACGGCGCTCTCTGGATATGCGTTCCCGATACGCTTCATCGGATCGCGATGAACTCGACATGCGATCTCAGGAACTCATCCGGCGTCTGCGGCGGTGAAAGCGGGTTCTCCTCCTCGTCGTCAGGATCACCCTCCCCTTCCTCTTCTGCCGCGCGCCGCGAAGGCCCGACCTCATCATCGTCCTGAGCAATCTCCTGCTCAGGTTCGGCCGTCTCCGCAACAGCCATCGCACCGCCATCCGTGACTGCGTCGTCGCCGTGCTCCGTTTCGTCTTCATCGGCGTCCTCCAGATCGTCGTCGCTGGCTTCGGGTGGCGGTGGACTGAGGGCTTCCTGAAACGAGGCGTTCAGCTTCGCGACATCGAGCCCGAACCGGGCCTCGGGATGGACCCAGATCCCCTGCCCCGCCCGGTCCATCAGCGCCTTGCGCATCTCCTTGCCCGTGTTGCGCGGCAGAATGCCCTCGGCCTGAACCACCTTCGTGATGCCCGGCTTGCTGAGCGTCTTGAGGAAGTCCTCATCGGCCATGGTGGGGAGCCGGGCGTCGGCATTGACGATATGGCCGACCAGCACGCTCCATTCGCCGCTGTTCGTGCTATTTTTCTCGCAGGAGAGCACGGCTTTCAGCACGCGGATCGCCGCTCCGCGCAACAGGGTCTCGTCCAGCGCCAGTTCCCCGTCCTGAAACAGTCCGGCAGCCGCTACCAGCCTCTGCGAGGGCCGGCGCTGCGGATACCACGCGCCCGCATCTCCTTCGACCCGGACGTTCTGCGCGTTGAAGGCCGCGATCATCAGCCCGACCAGCGTCCACGGATCGACGCTCTCCTGCATCCCGTCCAGCGTCGCGTGCAGGGCCTGTGTCCGGAAGCTTCCGATCATGTCATGTCCGCGCCCGGAAATGTCCGCCCGTTCCTTCGGCACGTCGGGCAGCGCGTCAATCACGGCGGACGGTGTGATCCGGTTCGCGGCCGCGCTGCCGGCGAGAATGCACCAGCCACTTTCGACCTTCAGCCTGTGATTGAGCCAGAAGCACTTGGTCGCCCCTTCCCGCTCCCAGTAAATCCGGGCGCTTCCATCCTCGAACAGGGGCTCGCCATCCTCGTCGCTCTGCACGATCACCGCGTCTTCGGGTGTGCTCTGGCTCAGCCACTGGCGCTGCGCCTTCTCATAGGCGATCCCGTCCTCGGTGTAGCGCCCGTCCTTGCCGGCCTCACCGAACAGATCCTCCTGCCAGACGATCCTGCAGCTTTTCGCGATGGCATCGTCAAAGGACGCATCGGCCGCGTAAAAACGATCCTGTCGCAGCGCCGAGGCAATCCGGCTCCAGTCGGGCTCGGCCGCTCCCGGCTGCCACGATCCGTCCGGCAGCCGCACCCGGTCTCCCTCGCAGGCCTCGACGTCTTCCGGGGGCTCCGTGCCGACCGGAAACCCGAAATAGCGCCAGACCTGTTCCTGCAGGCCTTTCGAGGCCAGCGCGATACTGGCCAGCTCACGGCTCTCCGGTCCTTTTCCGGCCTCGATCCAGGCGAGAATGTCCGGCAGGACCGATGACAGCCGGCTGATCTGTTTCAGCTGCACCGGCGTCAGCATCAGCGCCTTGCAGATCGCGGTGTCGTTCCACTGCTTTTCCGCCCGGAGCGAGGAGATGACCCGCCACTGTTCCACCTGTGTCATTGGCTGGCGGATCATGTTTTCCGACGCCGCGCGCATCCGGTCCAGTTCCTCGTCATCGCCCGCCACGACCACCTGAATCGTCTTCAGCCCGGCCTTCACGGCGGCGCGACGTCGCCGATGGCCGGCAACGATCATCAGGCCATCCGGGGTTTCCCGGACCAGAGGCGGATGGATAATCCCGACCGCCTTGACGTTCAGCGCCAGCTGCCGGTCTTCCGTCTCGTTCGGGGCTGCGGTGCGGGGATTTTCGGGATTGTCGAGCAGCGTCTTCGGATCGACTTCGCGCAGTTCCATGGTTTGCACTCCTGTTTTCAGGACTCTTTCCTGATGCTTTTCCGGCAGGCAGCGCCGGACAGGCGGGGCACGGGCGCCGCGCAGCGGCGGGATCGGCATGGCCCGCAGCGAAGCGAGGACACATGCCGACCCACCCCTTGCGGCGGCTGGCCGGAGATGGCAGCCGCTCTCAGGCTGCCGTCTCTTCCTTTTCCTTGTCCTGACCGTCATCATTCGCCGCCTCCTCTTCGGTCGAGGTGGCGGCGAGATCGTCTTCCAGAGCTTTCAGTTCGGCGCGCTTTTCATCGAGCATCGGCTGTTCGGCAAAGGGCAGACCCAGCCGGGACTGGTAGGACGGCAGGCGACGCTCCGCTTCCTCCCGCGTCCTGATGGCGTCGCGCAGCGCATCATCAAGCCGCAGCAGCGCGTGCTCGATGCGCGAAACCAGCCCGGGACCTTTCGTGTCTTCTTCGATCGTGATGGTGATGCGGCCCGACCGCGCTTCGAGGAACAGCGTCACATCGACGGTGCGCTTGTCGGAGCGCCGGATCCAGCTCGGTTCGGCCTCGCATACGACAGCGAAGCCCCCGATCTGTCCGAGGGTCCACCTCCCTTCCTCGCCATTCTTCGCCGCCATCCGCACCTGGGACAGGAGCCACGATCCGGCCTTCTCGCGCTCCGTCACATTGCCTTTCTCACGACACAGCGCGAAGACCTCGCCTCTGGTGGGCTGGCGGACAGCAAGATCCGCCTCGATCAGCGGGATCAGACGGTCGGCACCGGCAATCTCGCGCTCAGCCCGTTCAATGGCGCGCTTCACCGCAAACTGATCATCGTAATGAGCAGCCGCCAGCCGCTCCAGCCGCGCCAGATCGGCTTCCAGCCCGGCTTTCTGCATCAGGCGCGCATCGCCCGAGGCCAGAGCCTTGGCCATGGCGAACTGGTTGCCCCCTTCCCCGCCAATGTCCTCGATCCGGCGGATGGACCGGTTGCCCGACATGGCGAGGCCGATGAAACGCTGCTTGCGCTCCAGAAGCTGCCAGTTTGTCGCATCAACGGACCCCTGCTGGGCATAGGCGTACAGCTCGATTTCCTCGTGCTGATTGCCCTGCCGCTCGATCCGGCCCTCGCGCTGGATGATGTCCGAGACCAGCCACGGCACATCGAGATGATGCAGGGCTTTCAGCCGCTGCTGGGCATTGACGCCCGTGCCCATGGTCGCGGTCGAGCCGATCAGGATCCGCTTGCGTCCCGCATTGAGGTCGCCGAACAGCTTCTGCTTCGCAGCGCTCTTTTTGTAGTGCTGCATGAACGCGATTTCCGCGCGCGGCACGCCCATGCGGATCAGCTCGTCACGGATCCAGGTGTAGGCCGAGAAACCCCGCGTCTCCATCGCGCTCTCGGTGCCGAGGTCGGAGAAGATCATCTGCACCGCGCCCGGCAGATCATAGGGCCGGCCGGTCTCCGGATCGGTGTAGCGGTTGTCCGTCGTTTCCTGCCAGATCCGGAACACGTTCCCGATCATCAGGTTCAGCTTCGAGCTGTCATCATTGGCGGCCAGCGGCGCCACGAACCGCAGATCGATCGACGCATGACGGGCGTCGGTGATGACGGACAGAAGGATGTCATCGCCCTTCTGTGGCCGGCCCTCACGCGCCTCGATGGCGTCGATCCGCGCCGCGAGCGTCTTCTGATACGCCCGGAAGTTGTCGTTCGTCGGGGCGACGATGATCTCGCGCCGGCCTCCCCGGATCGCCGGCAGTTTCACATACTGGCGCAGGTCATCCTGCTGAACGACATCAGCGAAGTCGCGATACATCGCCATCAGATCGGCGACATTCACAAACTCTGTGAACCGTGTGACCGGCTTGTAAAGGCCGCTCGGCTGCAGCTCCAGTTCGGTGCGGGTTTCGCCGAAATTCGCCGCCCAGGCATCGAACTCATGCAGGAAGCGCTTCTGCAGGGCTTCGAGATCCATATAGCGGCTGACCGTCCACATCTCGGCCAGTGTGTTCGTGATCGGCGAACCGGACGCCATGATCAGCGGCCGTTCCGGATTCTTCGCTGCCAGATAGCGGGTTTTCACGAACAGATCCCACGCCCGCTGTGAGCCGTTCGGATCGACGCCTTTCAGGTCGGACTGGTTGGTGGCGAAGCTCAGCTTGCGGAACTGCTGTGCCTCATCGACAAGAATCTGATCGATGCCGATTTCGCCCAGATGCAGAAGGTCGTCCTTGTGGCCGGAGAGGCCTTCCAGCTTCGCCTGCATCTTCTCCTTCATGCTCTCGATCCGCTTGCGCGAGAGCCGGTCATCCGCATCGACGCTTTCCAGCACTTCCTCGAAGGAGGCGATCTGCTCCTCGATCATCCGGCGCTCGAAATCCCCCTCCACCGGAATGAATTTGAACGCATCATGCGTGATGATGATCGCGTCCCAGTTGCCGGTCGCGGCCCGGGCGAGGAAACGCTGCCGCTTCGCCTTCACGAAGTTGGTCTCATCGGCGACAAGGGTCCGCGCCGTCGGGTAGAGCATCAGGAACTCGCGGGCCATCTGCGCAAGACAGTGACCGGGCACGGCGATCATCGCCTTGCTGATCAGGCCGAGACGCTTCTGCTCCATGACGGCGGCGACCATCGAGAACGTCTTTCCCGAGCCGACGGCGTGGGCGATATACGTGCCGCCAGCCGCGATGATCCGCCAGATCACCCGCTTCTGGTGGCTGCGCAGGCTGATCGTGGTGCTGGCGCCGGGCAGGCGGAGATGGGAGCCGTCGAACTCCCGCGCCACGAGGTTGTTGTAGGTATCGTTATACAGCCGGACCAGCCGCTCCGCCCGCTCGCCGTCCTGCCAGACCCATGTCTCGAAAGCACGCCTGATCGCCGCGAGTTTTTCCTTTGCGGCTTCCGTTTCCTTCGTGTTGAGCTCGCGGTGCTCATTGCCGTCACCGTCGCGCCAGACGTCCCAGATCTTCGGTGACGCCTGGGTCAGCGCATCTTCCAGCAGCTCGCCCGCATGGCGGCGTTCCGTCCCCCAGACAGAGGTGGCCTCGGCCTTGCCCAGGAAGCCCCGCTTCTCCACCGTCCAGCACGCTACGGCGGCGGAATGATGGATGGTGGTTTCCACCCCCAGAACCTCGGCGGTAAAGGCGATGATGTCGCTGACCGGCAGCCAGGGGGCTCCGAGGCGCGCCGTGATTTCGGACGGGCGCAGATCGACCGGCTGCACGGCTTCCAGCGCCGTCACATTGCGGGCGTAGCGGGGGTCGGCCCGGGCCGCATCGCGGGCCTGCTCCAGTTTTGTGCGCACCGCGCCGGAGAGCATCTCATCCGACGTGACCCAGACATCGCGCCCGTCCGTGCTGCGCTCCGGGTCGAGATACACCGCCTCGCCAAGGGCTGCGACGACATCGCCTTCGGGCTGTCCCAGAAGCTCTGCGATGCGCGGCATCTCCACGCCGCCCGTTTCATGCAGACAGACCGCCAGGGCATCGTGCGCGGAATGGATCTCCGGCTCGACCGGGGCGTGGATCACCCGCTCCGAGAAGATCGGTCCCATCCGGCCCTTCTGTGTCGCCTCGTCATACTCCTCGATCGAGGAGACCAGCCAGACATCAGGGTCGTCGTAGAACGGCGTCAGGTTCGGCCGCCGCTGGGTCTCGTTCTCCACCCCGGTTTCCGGATCGACGCGGACGGTCACGTTCGTCAGGTTGATCGGACCGTACTGCCGTACAAAACTGAGATAAGCCCGCTTCAGCTCACCCTGCAGGCGGCCATAAGGCAGGTTTTCCATCTGTGCCCGCAGGACCGCCCGGGCGGCATCGCGGAGCGGCACGAGAGCGGAGATGATGCGGGCGTGCTTCTGGAAAATGCCCTCCTTCTGCTCGCCTTTTCTGATCGGGACCGTCACCGCCTGTCCGTCCGCAATCTGCTGCAGGACGCCCCTGGTGACGAAATACGAGCCTCCCTTCAGGAGGGCGCCGTCCGCTGCGGTGCCGACCAGAACGTCGGATCCTGCCGGCCTGACGATGCGCTGCTCCGCCGGGGCCGGGAACCGCACATCCTGCCCGATCCGGGCCAGAGCCTCGGGCAGCACGGCATCGGGGGCGAGCCCGTCCGCCGCCTCGCAGGTGTAATCCGGGCCGAACTGTGTCGTGGTCCAGCCATGACGGCCCGCCACCTGTTCCGGACGGTCGAGGAAATAGCGGCTGATCACCAGCGGTCCATTGCCCTGGTTGCTCCCGGGCACCTCGCCGGTTTCCAGCCAGTTCTCATCTCCGGGCAGATCGCCGATCCCGCGTTTGCGGAACACGAGCACATCAATGACCACATCGGTGCCGGCCTCGTTCCGCATCGCGCCGGCAGGCAGGCGCACCGCCCCCACGAGGTCAGCCATCTCCGCGATCGTGCGGCGGGCGGTGCTGTCGGTCTTGTCCAGCGTGTAGCGGGAGGTCACGAACATCGCGACGCCGCCCGGACGCAGCGCCTCGACGGAGCGGGCAATGAAATAGTCATGCAGGCTCAGTCCGAGGCGCGCCAGGCCTTCCGGTCCGCGCACGGTGCGATTGGAAAACGGCAGATTGCCAATGGCGAGATCGTATCCGGCCGCCAGCTTCGCCGTGGTGAAATCCTCGCTGCGGATCCACTGGTTCGGATAGAGTTTGCGCGCGATCCGCGCCGTGATCGAATCATTCTCGATTCCGGTGAAGGCGATCCGGCCTTCAAGGTTTTCCGGGCGGGCGGCAATGAAGAGGCCGCTTCCACAGCCCGGCTCCAGCACGGAACCGCCTCTGAAGCCCATGCGCAGCGCCGTATCCCACAGGGCACGCACGATCGTCTTGGGCGTGAAATGCGCATACTGCGTGGCGCGTTTGAGCCCTGCCCGCTCCGCGTCCGTAGTCGTGGCAAGCAGGCTCTCCCCGATCTCCTCCCATCCGGTCTTAAAGCCGTCCTGGTCGGGCGGAAACAGGTTATTGGCAAGGTCCCCTGCCCCGAAGCCGATAAACCGTGACAGCACGACCTGTTCAGCAGCCGTCGCGTTGCGGTCTTCCTCTTCGAGTTCTCTGAGCAGGGCGATGGCCAGCACGTTGTCGCGGGCGCGCTGCCGCCAGCCTTCTGCCAGGCCGCGTGTGCCGCAGAGACGGAAGTCGGTCTGAGGAATGGCGAGCGAGGCAACGGGTACGGACGAGGCGGGGACGGGAGATGTTCCCTCTTCTCCTTCGAGTTCGCCCCAGAAGAGATCGCTCTGCGGATCGCCGAGTGCGGTTGTGCCAAAAAGGCTGAGCTGGAGTGACATGACCGGGCTCCGTACAAACGCCGGCGCCCGGCCCTGCTCGCGCAGGCCGGGGGATTGCCGGGTTCAGGTTTTCAGGGTGTCAGGAAAGGCTTTTTCTCTTTCCTTCAGCCTTCATCGCGACCGGGTCGGATGGGGGGACGCAAGGGCGCCGCGCAGCGGCGGCACCGCATCCCGCGCACAGACGGCGAAGCCGGCGAGCACGGGGAGGAGCCACCCCTTGCGGCACGCCGGCCGACCCGGTGTGGAGATTTTAACTAGGCTCAGGATTATGTGCAGTAATTACTATAATAACTATGATATATATTTTATTATATCGTAAGTTTTAAGAGTAATTGAGATTTATCTTTCTAACGTATGAATAATTGTGGAGTGTTTTGTTTATTTTGTTGTTTAAATTATTTTCTCATTGTTTGTGGCAAGGTTGGCTTTTGCGTGCAAGGGACAATTATCCACAAGGACATCGTTAGAGAGTTATTTTAAGTTGTTAAAGAGTTATAGGGCTGAAAACGCAATATATATCAATTGGTTATCGTTGGTATTCGTGCTCGATGTTCCGAAGATGCGTGCGCGATGTTCTGTTTGGTTTTGTGCGTGATATACCGTTTGAGTGTGCTCGATGTTCCGAGCGAATGTGCGCGATGTTCCGTTATCGCAGTGGCAATCTGTGGATAATCTGTGGATAACTGATAATCGAGTCGTGTGCACGGTCGTTAAATCGCGGCGCGAGTCGATTATATCTTGCGATTTGCAAGTAAAATCGCGCGGTCTCGCTCGGTTTTAGACCTGGTGCGCAAAAGATCGGAACATCGCGCACGCAAGTTGCGTGACCTTCGACAGCAACCATGAATGCGGCCATCGGAAAGTGTAAAGAGCAAACATCGGAACATCGCGCACACCATATATAGCGACGGACTGCAAGTTTCCTGATGAGTGTCCGGCGTTCAGGCACCCTCGATGGATCGGAACATCGCGCACATGACGTGGAGTCAGATGCTCGCCGCCGTGGGTTCGCTGTCTCGATGCTCGAATACAACAACAGGCCGTCCACCTCTGGGACCGAGCTCCAGCGCCAATTTATAATCTGGGATCACGTCGTCGTTGATTATCTTCAAGAGATCTCGTTTGAAGAAACGCAGTTCACGTGATGTCCCAATCTTCTTCGCCAGTTTTTCAAGACTGATTCGCCAGGAGTCTTGGTTGCCAAGATGCTTACGCCCGATCTCATATAATCGACGACCGAGGCCGCTCTCAAGATCGAAATAGGTGGGATTGATTGTCAGCACGCGTCTCTCTTTGACCAGCGCGCGAAACATCCAATCATTCAGAGTAATCTCGATCGCAGCCATAATTTTTCGGCCCGTTGACGTCTTCCGTTCTACCACGCGCCAGGTTTCAATCCAGCCAAAACCCCGCCGATCTCTCTCGTCCGCTGACTCAATGGAGGTCATGATGTTTGTCGATCGAAGACGGAACAGCGCATCGAGAAGGAGCTCATAGCTGCGTTTTCCTGTTCCGCGGCCTGTGACGCGCAAGAGATCGTGAGCCGCGAAGCGGACAGTATGATCAACCTCCATCCCGCGTTCGATGCGCTCGTTAATCAATGAGACAACATACAGAAGAACGTCCTTATCCCAGATTGTGGCTAATCCTTTTGGTCCGGGTTCGATCGTAATTTGAGTTCGTCCATCGTCATAAATCAGCGGCTCCATTCTGGGCTGTTTCTGGATGCTGAAAAACGGGAACTCCATAAGTGCCCTGTCGTCTTTGAGGGGAGCTCCCACAAGGGAGTCGATAAAGAGGTCGGTTTCGTTTCCAGCCATAGTTTACCGGCTCCCGAGGAATGTGCGCGAAGTTCCGAATAGTAGGAGGATGGTGAGGTTAAGGGTCAAGGATTTTCGTCCTCGGCTTGCTCCAGTATCTGGTCAATTTCAGCCCTGAGCATCTGCAGTCGGGTGCGGTCGAGTTCGGTAAGGTTGACATGCTGAGCCCGGACTTGGCTCAGACGGTGGGCCATTTTTTCGACAGATCCAAAAGTAAAATGCCTTGTTTTGCCCGGTTGTTGCTCTGAGTCCCGAATACCATCCAATTTTCCAAGACGAATGGCTTTGACGGTAAGCTGTCCGGATTTTGCTTGCTCGATAAGCTCATTGCGCCGATCTGGGTCTTGAACCCGCGCGAGTTCGACCAGCGCGTTTCTTGCTACCGCGCGCTCGGACGCTAGTTCATTCAATACCTCCGGGGGCAAGGTCAGAATCTTGAGGATGGCACTGACTTCAGCGCGGCTCTTGCCCAGCGCTTCGGCCGCCTGCGTCTGAGACCAGCCTTTTTGGGTAATCAGACGATCTATAGCGGTTGCTTCCTCCTGTGGATTCAAATCTATTCTTTGCAGATTTTCTAATAGCGACGCGATTTCCGGATCGCCATCGTGTTCAATTCCAAGCATCGTGTTCCAGCCGATGAGCTTTGCGGCGCGCCAACGACGCTCACCCGCTACAATCGTCCATTTCGGATGCTTGGCGGTACTGTCCTGTGCTCGCCTGACAAGGATGGGCTGAAGTTGTCCTTCAGCATCCATCGTCTCCGCAAGTTTTGTAATGCTTTCTTCTTCAAATGTTTTTCTTGGCTGCTCCGGATCGGGCGCAGTACTGGCGACTTCTACTTCAAAAGTATGTCGAAATCGTCCCCCTTGGCGGATGAAGTTATTGCCAGCATCAGAGACTAGTCCCGCAGCCACACCAAGAATGGGTGATGGAGTTTTTGGCTTTCGCTTCGTTGTCATTAGGGAGTTTCCTCCAAAGTCTGGATTTCGGCGAGTGGCAGGTCAGTCCTGGATTGAAGTGCTTTGGCGAGATTGAGATACGGGACCGTGGAGTTTGCGGAAGGTGATGCTTCAAGAGCGACGCGTCCAGCGCGCGCAGCGTGACCGTACACGGCGCTGGCTGGAACTGGCTGCAAGACGGGTGCACGGTCTCTCATCATCAGCCACAAATGATGAAGCACTTCGCGGTCGACAGATTTTCTAACGCTGTACTGGGTAGGGAGAATTCCTGCTAATCTTAAACTCGGATTGAGACGTCTCTGGATTTTTCCTATTGTCCCAATAATAAGTCCGACGCCCATAGTGTCGTAGGGCTCAGTTCTAACGGGCACGATTGCTTCGTCGGCCGCCGCTAAACTCATCCATGTCAGCATTCCGAGATTGGGAGGTGCATCTATTACGATCCAGTCGTAATTCGCTCGTGCCGGCTCTAACGCTTCGCGCAGAGCTGCGTCGAAGCCAGGCTCTCGCTTTCCGTCTGTTTCGGCCAAATCAATGTGGCTTGCTATGAAATCGAAAGGTAGTGACCGGCCGTCAGGCAGCACACCTGCGTGCACTATCACTTCGGAAATAGGCTTGCCTCCCAGGATCAGATGGGCGGTGGTTTTCCCCTGGTGGTAAAGGTCAGTGTTCGTGCCAGCTAGGATCCCGGCTGTGGCTGTGGCTTGCGGGTCCATGTCGATCAAAAGAACTCGGCAGCCCAACAAAGAGAATGCGTACGCAAGATTGAGTGATGACGTCGTTTTTCCGACACCGCCCTTTTGGTTGGCGAGGACCAAGACTCGCGCTGTATCCTGGATAGCGCCAGTCATGCTTTCGATTATGTCGGCGACGTCATCAGGGATAGGTTCCTTATCGTTTTCCCATCGGCTTATTTTGGGTTTGTCATAGCTTCTGCCTAGCCGACGGTTTAGTTCATCCTTAAGTTCGCCTTGGCTCAAGCGCAGATTTAGCCGGCTGTTGCGAAGTGCCTGCCCATTCACGTGCAATTCTCCAGATTCTTAATGCTGCGTTGCTCAACGCCATCAACATCAACAATGATGGTTGATGTTGTCTTTATATTCCGCGCGGAGTCAAGTTATCGCGTCAACTATTTCTATTCGGACTGCGAAAATGTTCGCGTGCGCAGGCGCGCCGCTCCATTGTTCCCATACTGACGATTTATGTTCTGACGTCAGAACATCGTATGGATGTTACGGGACTGGTCGTGATTGGCTCATACAAAGGGCGGGCGCGGGTTGATTGATGCGTTTCGCCGGTCGACCGGCCTGGGGAGCACTCAGATTGTTGTGACCCATGTTCTGACGTCAGAACATCCCCGCTGCGCAGTCAGGCTGATCGGGTATCCGGAAGGTCACAACGATGACGACCTATCTTTGCTACGCCCGCGCCGTCCGAGTGTTTAACTGAATTGATGCTGGTGCACCTGTGCATATTTTTTGTCGGGTCGCGCAAATAATGTTACGGCGTGTCGTCAGTTAAGGAGGATAATGATTGAGGCGAACTGCACTGCTGCGAGGAAAGTTGATTTCAGTTTATCGTAGCGGGTTGCGATGGCGCGGAACTGTTTGAGTTTATTGAAGAACCGCTCGACAAGATTACGTTCCCTGTAAAGAGCGAAGTCGGTTTCGCGCTGCATCGCTCTATTGCGTTTTGACGGTATGACCGGGGTAATCCCGCGCTCTGTCAATCGGTCGATCAACCTGTCTGCGTCATACGCCCTGTCAGCAAGGAAGGCATCCGGATCGATGTTTTCCAGCATCGGTTCCGCTCGGTTAATATCCGCATCCTGTCCCGGTGTGATGTCGATCTCCACCGGATTGCCCAGAGCATCGCAGATAGCATGGATCTTTGTGGTCAATCCGCCCCGGGATCGTCCGATGGCCTGATCCGCGCCCCCTTTTTGAGAGCTCCGGCACTGTGCTGATGCGCCCGGACAATGGTGCTGTCGATCATCATGTATTCATTGTCGTGATCTGCTGCCAGATGGCGAAAGATCCGCTCAATAACACCAGTTTCACACCAGCGACGCAGACGTCGGTGCACGTTTTTCCAATCCCCGAAACGGCCCGGAAGATCACGCCAGGGGATGCCTGCACGGTAGCGATACAGCACAGCTTCTACGAAAAGGCGGTTGTCTGCGGCAGTGCCTCCGACATGACCCTCACGCCCCGGAAGAAGGTCTTTTATCCGCTCCCACTGGTCGTCACGTAAGCCATAGCGCCGCATCTGTTGTTCTCCTCCAAAGCCGGAAAAACAGTCAGCACAGAGCGACAAAAAGTACAACCTGGAGGGTTCGAAAAACCCCTTGGCTCTGAATTGGTGGCTGTGATTCCATACCTTGTGTGATGATTGGGGGGATGGCTCATGAAGCAGCCGGGTTTCTTTGATGTTGACGAGCGGCTTGCCCGGTTAAGCGGGCTTGGCGATCAGTTGGAGGCATTTTCCCGGACTGTGGATTTTGAGGCGTTCCGCCCTGATCTGGAGAAGGCTCTGGCCTATTCAGACAGGAGCAAAGGCGGCCGTCCCCCGTTCGATCCGGTGCTGATGTTCAAGATCCTAGTCATCCAGACGCTGAACAATCTCTCCGACGAGCGAACGGAATATCTGATCAACGACCGCCCGTCCTTCATGCGTTTCCTCGGTCTGGGACTGTCGGACCGGGTGCCCGATGCCAAAACGGTCTGGCTGTTTCGCGAGCGTCTGACCGAGGCAGGCGCCATCCAGAAGCTGTTCGAGCGCTTTGACGCCACCCTGCGTAACGCTGGGTATCTGCCGATGTCCGGCCAGATCCTGGATGCCACGCTGGTGGCAGCGCCAAAGCAGCGCAATACCAAAGGGGAGAAAGCGGATCTCCGGGCGGGACGTATTCCAGAAGACTGGCAGGACAAGCCCGCAAAGATGTCGCACAAGGATCGTCATGCACGATGGACACTTAAGTTCACGAAGGCGAAGCGGCAGGACGATGGAACCATACCGTCGAGCGATCTCGCCATCCCGTTCTTTGGCTACAAATCCCACATCTCCATCGACCGGAAGTTTCGGTTCATCCGAAAATGGAAGACGACGGATGCCGCCGCCAGTGATGGTGCGCGATTGAGAGAGGGGCTGTTAGATAAAACCAATACGGCCTCAAGCGTTTGGGCTGATACAGCTTATCGCTCGAAAGCGAATGAGGACTTCATGGACAAAGAGGGTTTTGTCTCAAAGGTTCACAGAAAAAAGCCGCATCTCAAGCCTATGCCCCGACATATCCAGAAATCGAATGCTGGAAAGTCCGTGATCCGATCACGCGTCGAGCACGTCTTTGCCGACCAGAAATCACAGACGGGATTGTTCATCCGAACTGTCGGTATCACCCGGGCCACCATGAGGATCGGGCTGGCCAATATCGTCTACAACATGCGCCGCTTCCTCTTCCTCGAAAGGTTGAACGCGAGCGCGTAGTCATCCAGCGGGAGGGCAGTCCCCGATCTGCTCAAAACGCAGATCAAAAGCTACCCCAAAAACCGTAAATCAAATCGCCAAAACCCTGAAATCACGAGCCAGGCGCATCAACCAACGGTTCTTCGATCCCTCCATCTGCCACCCCGCTTCGGCGACCTGGAAGAATGTTCACGGGCGTCTGTGTCTCTGGTGCGAAAGCGGCGTCATCGAGCAGATTTTCCGGCATCTGGCCGCTGAGCGCGACAATGAATACAGGATGATCGACAGCACAGTTGTCCGTGCACACCGGCGCGCCCGTAAAAAAGGGCGCGGATCAGGCCATCGGACGATCCCGTGGCGGACTGACCATTAAAATTCATGCTATTGTTGACGCGTCAGGAGAAACAGCAGTTCTTTCTCTGATGCCTAGGCAGAGAGCAGATATCACTGAAGCGGAACCGCTGCTGGATGAAGTCGATCCCGAATCCTTGATCGTTGACAAGGCTTATGGCGCCAATCCGTTCATTGAAAATCTTGAAGAACGGCAGATCAGCCCGGTTATTCCGTCAAGGGGAAACCGACGTAATCCCCGGAAAATCCTATGTTTGCTTTATAAAACGAAACATCGTTGAATGGTTCTTCGCCAGACTGAAGCGGTTCAGAGGCATTGCAACATGCTGTGATAAGCTGAACTCAACCTTCCTCGCGTCCGTTCAACTCGTCGCAACTGCTGTCGGAATTAACTGACAGCATGCTGTAAAACAGCCAAACTTTCCGCACCATTCAGCCAAATTTGGCGGACTACAATTCCTGACAACTCAGAAGATATCCATGAAATTATGAATAATCCGAAGTCAGAGGTTGTTGCATTCGTTTGCGGGCTCCATCTGGAATGCGGTTAGCCGGTAGCCGTCACAGTTCCGGAGGGGAACACTGCAAAAATATCCACGCGCTGAACCGATCAGAGAGGACGGTATGATTATCGAACCGGGACATAAGTCGCGCCGATAACCGACGGCAAAACAACGGATTATCGCTCTTCAGCGTAATCCGCATCTTTCTCCGCTCCCCCAGTCGAGATAATCAAAAACCTTGTTCTCTTATGACGAGGTATATACACTATGACATATACATCTGGGAGTCCACCATGCCAGTTCCTGAAATCCATCCGCGACCTCGGGAAGTAAAACTCTTCCGGAATAATCGCAGTCAGGCAGTGCGTATTCCGGTCGAATTTGAACTGCCGGGAGACCGGGTGCTTATCCGCCGCGACGGTGACAGGCTGGTTCTTGAGCCCGTCAAGGCACCATCTACGCTGAAAGAACTCCTCGCGGCATGGCGCGAAGAGCCGCCGTTAGGTCCTGGCGACGATTTGCCCGACGTTCACGATGTCGCCGCCAGACCTGAAGATATCCTGTGAGCGCCTACCTTCTCGATACCAACATCATCAGCGATCTTGTCCGCAATCCATCAGGAGCTGCCGCGCAACGCATTGAACATCTCGACCCAGGCGACCTCTGCACCAGCATCATCGTGGCGGCCGAACTGCGATATGGGTGCGCTAAAAAGGGCTCCTTGAAGCTGCTGACCCGCGTTGAAAGCGTGCTGGCGTTTGTACCAGTACTGCCATTCGATATTCCGGCTGATGGTGAATACGGCGGCATCCGCGCCGAACTCGAAGCAGCAGGGCAGATAATTGGTATGAATGATTTGCTGATCGCGGCCCATGCTTACACCCTCAAGGCAACGCTGGTAACGAACAACACCCGTGAGTTTGGTCGCATCCGGGGGCTGACCGTCGAGAACTGGCTGGAGAATTTGCATGACTGACAACCAGATGATCGGAAATCGGGTTTAGAAATGGCAAAATGAATTTTGCCCGATACCTTATGTCTGCTTCGGGGGGGGAGAACGAACCCGCTGCGCGGGATTGGTGCGGTGTGCAGGTCTGTCACCACGGCGTGAGCGATCTGTTTTATTTGGAACTGTCCTGATCGGGCCAAGCACTCTGGCTTCTTCCCACCAGAAGGAGCCGGATGATGACAGAGTCCCTGTGCATTGCTGCAATCAGTCCCCTTCGCCAGCGCCTGCTTGATGACATGGCGGTGCGGCGGTTCTCCCGGGAGACGCAGCGCAATTACCTTCGCGATGTCGGCCGTTTCGCCACGTTTCTGGGCCGCTCACCCCATACGGCAACAGCCGAGGATGTGCGCCAGTTCCAGATTGCGCAGAACGAGGCTGGCATGCCGACACCGACCATGAATGCCATCGTGTCGGCGCTGCGGTTTTTCTTCACCCAGACGCTCGACCGCCCCGACCTTGCACGCAAGCTGGTACGGGTAGCGCAGCCCCGCAACCTGCCCGTCGTGCTGAGCCGCGATGAAGTTGCCCGGTTGCTCAACGCGACCGTATGCCTCAAGCATCAGGCCGCCCTGTCGGTCGCCTATGGGGCAGGCCTGCGGGTGGCCGAGGTTGCAGCTCTCAAGATCAGCGATATCGACAGCGAGCGCATGCTGCTCAGGGTCGAACGGGGCAAAGGGGGACGATATCGCAACGCCATGCTTCCGGCAGACCTTCTGCCCCTGCTGCGGGAGTGGTGGAAGGCCGGACGCCAGCAGGGCGTGATGCATTCCGGTGGCTGGCTGTTTCCCGGGCAGGACACCATGAGGCCCATCAGCACACGGCAGCTCCATCGCGTGGTTGTCGATGCCGCGCGGGCTGCTTCGATCACCAGACGTGTGGGGCCTCATACCCTGCGGCACAGCTTTGCCACGCACCTGCTTGAGGATGGTGTCGATGTCCGCGTGATCCAGGTCCTGCTGGGTCATTCCCGTCTGGAGACCACGGCCCTTTATACAAAGGTTGCGACACGGACCGTGCGGGCCGTCATCAGTCCGCTCGACAGGCTGGGTATGCTGACGACGGCGCAGGCAAGGCCCGACGGCTGATCCCCGGGCGGGGGCGGTCATGTCCGCCTCCCTCGCACTGGGGGACATCTTCCGGGCTGCCGGCCCTGCCTGGCGGGCAGCCCATGCCGGCCGTCTCCCCCTGCAGCAGCTCAAGGTCATGGCGGCGATCGAACATTGTCGCACCGCGGCCCTTGGTGGTCATGTCGCGGCCTGCGGGGACTGCGGACACTGGCGGATCGCCTATAACAGCTGCCGCAACCGTCATTGTCCGCGCTGTCAGGGGAACGCCGCGCGGACATGGCTGGCCGAGCGGGAGGCCGATCTGCTGCCGGTCGGGTATTTCCATGTCGTCTTCACCCTGCCTGCACGGATCGCCGACATCGCACTTCAAAACAAGGCCGTTCTCTACGCCCTGCTGTTCCAGGCCGCCTCGGAGACGATGATGACGATCGCCGCCGATCCCCGGCATCTGGGTGCCCGCATCGGCATCACCGCCGTGCTGCACAGCTGGGGGTCGGCGCTGACCCACCATCCCCACGTGCACATGATCGTGCCGGGTGGCGGTCTCTCGCCCGATGGCCGGCGCTGGATCTCGTCACGCCCTGCCTTCCTGCTGCCCGTTCGCGTGCTGGGCAAACTGTTCCGCCGCCTGTTCCTGACCCGGCTGCGCGCACTTTTCGATGCCGACCGGCTGGCCTTTCGGGGGCAGCTTGCCCCTCTGGCAGACCGCCGTGCCTTTATGCGGTATCTGGCTCCTGTGCGCAGCACGCGCTGGGTCGTCTACGCCAAACCGCCTTTTGCCGGTCCTAAAGCAGTGCTGGCCTACCTGTCGCGCTATACCCACCGTGTCGCCATCTCGAACCGCCGCCTCCTGGCGTTCAACGAAAACGGCGTGACGTTCCGCTACAAGGACTACCGGCGGGACACGGCCCAGCAGCAGCAGGTCATGACACTCGCCACGGATGAGTTCATCCGCCGCTTCATGCTGCATGTCCTGCCACGGGGATTTCATCGCATCCGCCATTATGGCCTGCTGGCCAGTTCCAGCCGCAAGGCCAGCCTCGCCCGGGTGCGGGAACTGCTGAATGTCATATCCACACCAGCGCCAGAAGTCCCGGAAGCCGAACCGGTCACGCCACCGCCGTGCCCATGCTGTGGTGGTCCGATGGTCGTCATCCAGATCCTTCCCCGATGGTGCCAGCCCCGAGGGCCGCCACAGGCGAGTGATCCAACCAAGGGATCACCATGACAGCCCGCAGATACGACAGCATGACCGATCCCGATGTCGGAGTGGCTCCGCGCCGGCAAACCGAGGCTCCTGTACGCATCACTGAAAAAATCGGGAAAATCGCTGCCTGCACCGCCAGTTCTGACATCGCGTCATGCAGATCCGGTCACAAAAACCCGTTCCAGTTCCACAAACGCACCTGTATGCTCTGGCTCAGGCTCTCCCACGGGGTGGCGCCAGTTGCAAATTCTCCATAACTGAGTCCCGGTGTCGCGGGTTCGGTCTTCCCAGACTTTCGTACGCCTCGCAGCGCCCGAAACCCTTCAGGACAAGCTGCCCGACCGCTTCTGGGCGCCCAAGCCGGGAAAGCGGAAGGTCCGGTTTGCATACCTGGCTCATTGGAAGCGGACATTGGCTACTTTTAGCTTGAAACAGAAGTGGCCGAAGGTGTATCTACAATGTAGACACACAAGGGAGAGATCCAATGCATGGGACCGTTCGCAAATGGGGGAACAGCGCTGCCATCCGTCTACCAGCCAATATCCTTGAAGCGGTTCACCTACAGATCAATCAGGCTGTTGATGTCCGGGAAGAAGATGGGCGTATCATCATTCAACCGGTTCACCCTGCTGTCCTTTCGCTGGACACCCTGACTGCCGCCATCACGGATGATAACCGTCACGGTGAAGTGAGTTTTGGGCCTGAAATTGGCGGAGAGATCTGGTAAATGTCAGCATGGGTGCCAGATTGCGGAGACATCGTCTGGCTGGAGTTTGATCCTCAGGCAGGGCGTGAACAATCTGGGCATCGCCCGGCTGTGGTGCTTTCGCCAGTTAGTTACAACAAAAAATCTGGTATGATTGTTTGTTGCCCGACAACGACAAAAATCAAAGGGTATCCCTTTGAAGTGCCTTTGACAGGAGAGCCGACAAGCGTGGTTCTCTCTGATCAGGTTCGCAGTCTTGATTGGCGCGCCAGACGAGCAAAGCATAAAGGTCGGGTCTCCGAAAGAGAACTGGAAGCGGTGCGCGAACGAACAAGATTACTCGTCGGGTGACTGGGGGAGAACGAACCCGCTGCGCGGGATTGGTGCGGTGTGCAGGTCTGTCACCACGGCGTGAGCGATCTGTTTTATTTGGAACTGTCCTGATCGGGCCAAGCACTCTGGCTTCTTCCCACCAGAAGGAGCCGGATGATGACAGAGTCCCTGTGCATTGCTGCAATCAGTCCCCTTCGCCAGCGCCTGCTTGATGACATGGCGGTGCGGCGGTTCTCCCGGGAGACGCAGCGCAATTACCTTCGCGATGTCGGCCGTTTCGCCACGTTTCTGGGCCGCTCACCCCATACGGCAACAGCCGAGGATGTGCGCCAGTTCCAGATTGCGCAGAACGAGGCTGGCATGCCGACACCGACCATGAATGCCATCGTGTCGGCGCTGCGGTTTTTCTTCACCCAGACGCTCGACCGCCCCGACCTTGCACGCAAGCTGGTACGGGTAGCGCAGCCCCGCAACCTGCCCGTCGTGCTGAGCCGCGATGAAGTTGCCCGGTTGCTCAACGCGACCGTATGCCTCAAGCATCAGGCCGCCCTGTCGGTCGCCTATGGGGCAGGCCTGCGGGTGGCCGAGGTTGCAGCTCTCAAGATCAGCGATATCGACAGCGAGCGCATGCTGCTCAGGGTCGAACGGGGCAAAGGGGGACGATATCGCAACGCCATGCTTCCGGCAGACCTTCTGCCCCTGCTGCGGGAGTGGTGGAAGGCCGGACGCCAGCAGGGCGTGATGCATTCCGGTGGCTGGCTGTTTCCCGGGCAGGACACCATGAGGCCCATCAGCACACGGCAGCTCCATCGCGTGGTTGTCGATGCCGCGCGGGCTGCTTCGATCACCAGACGTGTGGGGCCTCATACCCTGCGGCACAGCTTTGCCACGCACCTGCTTGAGGATGGTGTCGATGTCCGCGTGATCCAGGTCCTGCTGGGTCATTCCCGTCTGGAGACCACGGCCCTTTATACAAAGGTTGCGACACGGACCGTGCGGGCCGTCATCAGTCCGCTCGACAGGCTGGGTATGCTGACGACGGCGCAGGCAAGGCCCGACGGCTGATCCCCGGGCGGGGGCGGTCATGTCCGCCTCCCTCGCACTGGGGGACATCTTCCGGGCTGCCGGCCCTGCCTGGCGGGCAGCCCATGCCGGCCGTCTCCCCCTGCAGCAGCTCAAGGTCATGGCGGCGATCGAACATTGTCGCACCGCGGCCCTTGGTGGTCATGTCGCGGCCTGCGGGGACTGCGGACACTGGCGGATCGCCTATAACAGCTGCCGCAACCGTCATTGTCCGCGCTGTCAGGGGAACGCCGCGCGGACATGGCTGGCCGAGCGGGAGGCCGATCTGCTGCCGGTCGGGTATTTCCATGTCGTCTTCACCCTGCCTGCACGGATCGCCGACATCGCACTTCAAAACAAGGCCGTTCTCTACGCCCTGCTGTTCCAGGCCGCCTCGGAGACGATGATGACGATCGCCGCCGATCCCCGGCATCTGGGTGCCCGCATCGGCATCACCGCCGTGCTGCACAGCTGGGGGTCGGCGCTGACCCACCATCCCCACGTGCACATGATCGTGCCGGGTGGCGGTCTCTCGCCCGATGGCCGGCGCTGGATCTCGTCACGCCCTGCCTTCCTGCTGCCCGTTCGCGTGCTGGGCAAACTGTTCCGCCGCCTGTTCCTGACCCGGCTGCGCGCACTTTTCGATGCCGACCGGCTGGCCTTTCGGGGGCAGCTTGCCCCTCTGGCAGACCGCCGTGCCTTTATGCGGTATCTGGCTCCTGTGCGCAGCACGCGCTGGGTCGTCTACGCCAAACCGCCTTTTGCCGGTCCTAAAGCAGTGCTGGCCTACCTGTCGCGCTATACCCACCGTGTCGCCATCTCGAACCGCCGCCTCCTGGCGTTCAACGAAAACGGCGTGACGTTCCGCTACAAGGACTACCGGCGGGACACGGCCCAGCAGCAGCAGGTCATGACACTCGCCACGGATGAGTTCATCCGCCGCTTCATGCTGCATGTCCTGCCACGGGGATTTCATCGCATCCGCCATTATGGCCTGCTGGCCAGTTCCAGCCGCAAGGCCAGCCTCGCCCGGGTGCGGGAACTGCTGAATGTCATATCCACACCAGCGCCAGAAGTCCCGGAAGCCGAACCGGTCACGCCACCGCCGTGCCCATGCTGTGGTGGTCCGATGGTCGTCATCCAGATCCTTCCCCGATGGTGCCAGCCCCGAGGGCCGCCACAGGCGAGTGATCCAACCAAGGGATCACCATGACAGCCCGCAGATACGACAGCATGACCGATCCCGATGTCGGAGTGGCTCCGCGCCGGCAAACCGAGGCTCCTGTACGCATCACTGAAAAAATCGGGAAAATCGCTGCCTGCACCGCCAGTTCTGACATCGCGTCATGCAGATCCGGTCACAAAAACCCGTTCCAGTTCCACAAACGCACCTGTATGCTCTGGCTCAGGCTCTCCCACGGGGTGGCGCCAGTTGCAAATTCTCCATAACTGAGTCCCGGTGTCGCGGGTTCGGTCTTCCCAGACTTTCGTACGCCTCGCAGCGCCCGAAACCCTTCAGGACAAGCTGAATGTCCGGTTATGGGGAAAAGAAGACCGAAATCAGCCATTCGCAGCGCTCACGTTCATAACAGCTGTCGGTCAACTCAAGTCGTTTTGAGGTGGTCGTAGGAATGCCCGTTCACGCAGGGACTGATCGTTCGCAATCTTAGAGAGCTGATTACCAGCTACGCAGCCCAAATCTCCCAGTTCAATCCGATGTGGCACGAAATTAAAAACTGCCCTCAATGATCCCACGACGCAGAATTGAGCTAGAACGGTAAGTGGAAAATCCTAGTTAGCAGCAAAGGCACGAAGACATGCAGATATCAGAGACGGCACTCGTCACGAGTAAGCCATTATTTGTGAAATTTGTTGAGTGCATGCGAATCATCAAGGACTACCACTTTCAAGTTTTTACAAAAAATCCAGAAAAAACCTTGTATTCCGAGACGCTGCGGGTGCTGAACCAATTTCAGCAAGACCGCACTCAGGCAGCATATTGTCTTATAGTAAATGGGCTCGTCTGGGATGCCGAGGTCATAATCCGGGTCGTTTATGAGACGTTCGCTAAGGTGGCTTTTCTGGCAACTGCTTCTGAAGAGCAACGTCCGGAATTGCTCCACGAGTATTGGGAGCTGCTCGGCGCTGTCTATGACAGGCAGGCAGCCTTAAAAGCCGAGCCATGCGAACGTCTCTTCAATTGCTCTGGCAGCGATGGCAGTTCTCGCGTGATGGCAACGCTTCGCGATAACCGCGTCTACAGGACCGACCCGCTTGGGGATAAGCGCTTCCGGAAACGATTGGAGCAACGATGGTCGTTCTCTGGAATACTTGAAGCGTTAAACAGTGGTCGTCATGGTATCATTCCACTGATTGGCATTGAGGTTTTTGCACACAACTATAGCATGTCTAGCCACGTTGCTCACGCTAACTCGAGGGCGCTGGACCTCTTAGAAGACCGTGCAACCCGGGGAAGCGACCTCGTCCCGTTGGAAATGGGACATATTTGCCGAATGCTGAGCGACATGGTTTCACTTACTTCTTTCAGCCTGTTCCTGAGTGAACGGTCATGGGCAGGCGGCGAAAAGATGCCAGCACCGTTGGCCGCCGCCGTCACGGCGATGACGGAAACCATCAAGCCATTCCATACCGAATTCGAGATTTCGCAAGAGGGCCTGTATAGCAACTGGCCCCGGAAAGAGTAGGACGGACGCTTGGTGGTATTCCCGTCGCGTTTCTAGCTGCGTGAAGGTTGGCTTTAGGGCTGATCACGTGGCAGTGTCGGTTTTTGGGCGCCCGTCAAGCCCGCGTGTGCGTCTGCAAAGAGGCGATAGCTGCCTGTCGCTCCGGCATCTCTCTGCGTTTCTGTGTGCTGTATGCTATGAGAACAGAAGGTGATTATATCGGGAATAACAGGCCGTGCCGATCCGCCCTGAACTGAAGCCGCTCTATCCGGCTGACTGGCCGCAGATCAGCCGGTCTGTGCGCTTTGAACGGGCGCAGGGACGCTGCCAGCGGTGCGGCCGCCCGCACGGTGAGCGGGTCCGGACGGTCGCCCCGGGCCTGTGGTTCGACGCCGGGCAGGGGGTGTGGCGCGATGCCCGGGGCCGGGTGACACGCTGTCCCGACCTGATCG
>NZ_WOTB01000038.1 GCF_011516835.1 Acetobacter musti
GTCCTGGCGTCTGTCGAACACGATGGACGTGGAGTTCTGTATCGAGGCGCTACAGGATGCCCTCATGCGCTATGGCGCCCCGGACATTTTCAATACTGACCAGGGGTCGCAGTTTACGACGCCCCGTTTCACCGGGCTCCTGGAAGAGCGTCAGATCCGCATCAGCATGGACGGGCGCGGGCGATGGCTGGACAACGTGTTCATCGAGCGTCTGTGGCGGTCGCTGAAATACGAATGCGTCTATTTGCATGCGTTCGAGACCGGATCGGAGCTACGGGCCGGGCTTGCCGGATGGATCACCCATTATAACGGGCAGCGTCCGCACTCGGCACTGGCTGGACGCACGCCCGATGAGGCGTATCATGACGTGCCGACGCCATCTGGTCCGGGGTTAACCCCGGACCAGATGGCCAACAGCAACGCCGTCAGAATGGCGGCATAACAACAACCGGGTATAGCTTATCAAGCCCACAAAACTGTCCGAACGGACGGGTCCACCTCTGTGCAGCCTGGTGTGTTCCGTTCCGAAGCCCGCGACGTCGGCAACCAGATACTGACGAGCAAGGGTAGTAGTGATTACGTTGGTGTCCCATACGGTCCCAAGGCCAGACTCATCCTCATTTACTTGCAGAGCGAAGGCCTCAAGAGCCGCGTTGTCTCCCTGGGTGCTACCCAAACGGCCTTCATGCGTAGCCTCGGCCTTTCCATCACAGGCGGCGTTCGCGGCTCCATCAATGCCGTCAAGAAACAGACCCTGCGTCTGACCCGCTGCCAGTTCGTCTTGCAATTCACCTCGGTTGGGGCCAATGGCGAAGAGCATACCCAGTTGACCGATGCACGCATTACCGATGGACTGGACTTCTGGAAATCCAGTTCGGGCGAGTGGAACGGCGTGGTCGAGCTGAACCAGAAATTCCACGAGAATCTTCTTGAGCATGCTGTCCCCTCGGACAAGCGTGGCATCGCGCATCTGGTTGGCAACAGCCTTGGTCTCGACCTCTATACATTCTTTGCCTACCGTCTGCCGAAGCTGAATAAGCCGCTCGAACTGAGTTGGTCGCAGTTGCAGGGGCAGGTGGGTGCGGAAATGAAGCAGCATCGCCAGCTGGGTGCGCGTATCCGTGAAATCCTCCCGGACGTCATGACCGCCTATCCCGAGGCGAATGTCGAAGTGACGCAGCGCGGTCTGCTCCTTCGTCCGTCTCCCTGCGTCGTGCCCCGCACCCAGGTCCGCGGCGTGACCGTGCGTAATGGCAAAATCCTCACATGAACGTTCGCAATCAGCCCAGATTGATTCCACGCTGAATCGGTGACGCCACCCACAATGGTCATGTTCTTTATGGCATAGTGCTCACATGGTTTTTCATGTCCGCCACATGTCCAGCTGCCATCAGGGACCAGGTCCGGCGAGGCTTTCATCGAGATGACTTTTCTTCTGTTCCAGCTCTGTACTCCATGTACAGAGCCAGGTAAGACGTCACTGATTCAGCGTGATTTTTGAATTTCTTCATTCATCTTGTGGTGAGGGGGATGGTATGAAGCAGGCCGGTTTCTTTGATGTTGAAGAGCGGCTTGCTCGGCTGCGTGGATTTGGTGACCAGAAATCACAGACGGGATTGTTCATCCGGACCGTCGATCTGGCGCGAGCCACTATGAGAATCGGGCTGGTCAATATCATTTATAATATGCGCCACTTCCTCCTCCTGGAATGAATCAGCCTCGCTGCGTAACAATCCAGCGGATGAGAGCTCCCGATTTGCTCAAAACGCGGAGCGGATGCCATAGTTCTTCGATCCCTCCAGTTGGAGGCCGAGACTCTTTTCTATCTCCATCACCGTCGTGGCAGCTGGGTGTCGGCGTTATGCGGATTGAGCGCGGGGATCCCGCCCAAGAAAGCGTTCTGCAAAACTGGCTGGAGAACTACGTTCTACCCGAATTTTCCAACCGGATACTTCCCGTCGATCTGGCAGTCGGCCGCCGCTGCGCTCACCTGAATGTTTCAGATCAGTGTCCGGAGCGCGATACCCTCATCGCCGCGACCGGACTGGTGCATGGCATGACGGTCGTGACACAGAACACGGAAGATTTCAGGTATTCCGGAGTGACAGTTCTCGGTCCATGAGAAGCATAGTATGGCCGATTGTAAAGGCGCCTTTAGCTCGTGAGAAGGACGCACCATCTGTTTGGTCCGCTGCCCGTACAGGTCGCTCTGCTGACTAAGTCTGGATCAGATTTCTACAAGAATATCATTGGCTCTTGAGCCTCGCTCACTTGTCCTATGGAATCATTGTATGGCGCAGAAAACTGGGCGAAATGTCCAGAACTTCAACTCGTAATGCTATACTGGTTTTTTCGGGTAAACGCATCCCATAATCGGTCTCGTCGCCGTTCCAGATGCGCACGACATGCCATATCCCCTGTGCATCGTATGTGCCTTCCTCGACACGCACGACTTCATGGATGCCGCCATCATGGTTTCGGGAAAGGAAGTTGATGCGCGCACCAGTTCCGGCGACAAGAAAATGTGTGGCGTCAAGACGAGCGACAAGGGCGCGACCTGTTTCCTGACCGTCTGACGGTGCCTCTGCTGGATCCGGCAGTCCCCACGAGGCGCCGAAAGCTGCGCGAACCATCCAGCTTCCGAATATATGGGTCGGGGAGGGGCGCCCTCGTTCTTCAAGCAAAGCCGCTACATTGTTGTTGCTGGCAGCCGTGACGAGCGTTGGTATCAGCGGGGCGAGCAGGGTATTATCAAGGCCGTGGGCTGAAATTGCTTCGTCATGATCCGGATCGTCCACACCAAAAACGGAAGCACCGATGCCACCGCGCGCCATGAGGTCGTAGGTCCAGCGGGCGTTGGGAACCGTTATGCCGCTTTCGGACAGCCAGGGCGCGTTATCCTCTCGTTGATAGGGTAGTACGCCCCCATGGAACTGTTCGAGATTGTTGGTGTAGCTGTCTGTGCCGATAATGCTGATGGCAGGGCTCTGGCTTTTCCAGACGTTCAGCATGTCATACGTCGCGCCACCGCTCGGGAAGTCGGCGCCAGGATCTTTTAGGCCGCGATAATGCAGCCAGGCGTTGACATAAAGCGGAAGCGAATAGACTACACGACCAGCTTCGGCGACCTGATTAATGTAGTGGGACACGGCCCAGGCACTGAAGATTTCAGCCGCCTGTGAGCCAAAAACCTCGCTCCAGTTACCGTGACGTGATGGTCCTATAGCGTTCAGGACGTCAGTGGGAACAGGGGCGTCGAATGTGCGGTCGGCAGTGGCGGTATGGTCGCGGACCGTGCCAAGCAGGCCCGGTTCATTTTCAACCTGCACCATGATGACCGTATGTCTCTCGGCGTCATGTTCTCGGAGATGGGTCATTAAAGCTTTGAAGGCAGCTTTATCGCGGGTGAGTGTCTGCTCCCCGAAAGGTGACATTCCGTCCAAGGGAAGGTGATCGGCGCTTTCAAGGCGCGGATAAACTTGAGGACTTCGCTTTATCCAGAGCGGGACGTAATGTCCGGCACCATTCTTCCATGTGCCGAACCACAATAATATCAGCCGGACATGATGAGCGCGCGCGCCGTCGATCAACTGGTCCGCTGTGGAGAAGTCGTAATGACCGGGAGACGGCTCAAAAGTTTCCCAGTAAACGGGGGCCTGTACCGTGTTGACGTGCAAACGAGCCGCTGTGTCCCAGAATACCGGAAGGGTTGAGGGAAATGCGCTGGAATTGTGCATCTGTGCGGCAAGAACGAAAAAGGGCTTTCCGTCTACCTCCAGGTGAAAATGACCGTCCTTTCCGACAATACGCGGCATATCATCGGCAGTGGCCCTATGAGCGGATACCACGAGCACAAGGGCCGTTAATGCGGCTCGCAGTAAGAGCTGTGGTGTGCGTAATGAAGGAAGGTTTGGTTGGGTACGGCGCATGTCTGTCAGACCGGATGGCTGTCGGCAGCGGTCGCGATGATGCATGCTACCGGGTTCTCAATGGATCTTATCGTCTATCGTATACTTTAAATCTCCGTATTAGAAACGTTTTTTCCGGATATGCGCTTCTCCATCCTGTTGAGTTGTTGGGCAAGAAAAAGAGTGAGGAGGGCTAGGGCTAGAGCGCACAGACACAGAATACCGAATAAGTTCTCGTAGTGCTGGCTTTGGACGGCCTGAGACATCGCTGTGCTACTAGCCTTACTGGCGATTTCGCTTCCCAGATACATACCTGCCCCCACGGTGAGGTAATATGCACCAACCATGATGCCATTCAGGCTGGCCGGAGCGTATTTGGCGACGACAGCAAGTCCCAACCCGCCAATCAGGACTTCTGCCATGGCAAGCGCGAGATAGCCGCCCGCCATAAACCATGCACTGGTCAGGTTTCCTGCGGCCAGATGTATGCCGCCCCACCAGATAAAAAAGGCTACTACGACAAATCCGAACCCGATGGCGAATTTGGTGGGCAAGGAGACGTCGCGGTTCCGACGGCTCAAGACGTTATAAATTCCGGCCATTGGCGAACTGAAGAGAATGATGAAAAGTGGGTCCAATGCCTGAAATTGTGCAGCAGAAAAATTGACAATCCGATGCCCTAAAATACGGAAAGTCCCGTCTACATTGGTCAGGGCGAACTGGGTAAGCGACGTCTGCATCTGCTGGTAGAAACAGTAAAAGGCAATGCTTTGAATCAACATGATGCCCAAAGTAACGAGGCTTAATCGTTCGGACGGGGTTGCACGACGATAAAGGGTAGCCCAGAGAATGAATACTAATGTGAGGCAACTGAATACTGCCAATCGTGCAAGTGATGTACTATACAAAATAAACGTCACCGACAGTATACATAGGATAACAGATCCTGTTCCGAATGCAGTCGCACGTTTCAGGGAAACGGATTGTCTGGTGAGTATGCCAAGATCGCGTAGCGTGCCGGTTTGCGTCAGGAGGATAAACAAGGCGCATGCTGGTCCAGCCACGCACAGAGAAAAGGCTAACAGTGGATCAAACGTGTTTCTCACCCATGGAATAAGAAACATGGAGAGGGCAGACCCCACGTTGGCCGCCATATAATAGAGTGTAAACGCTGAATCTCTCTTCAGCGGATATTTTTCGTAAAGGCGGCGCACCAGCTGGGCGGCATTGGGTTTGAAAAGTCCGTTTCCAGTCGCGACTAATGCCAGAGCAGGTTCGAAAAAAGACCGTGACGTCAAGGTGGTGCATGCAAGTAGCGCGTATCCGGCACTTAATAAAAGTGTGCCAAAGATGGCTGTCCAACGTGGCCCGTATAAGCAGTCACCAATCCATCCACCCAGAAGAGGGGTTGCGTAGGTCATTGCGGCGAACGCACCGACCATGAGATCTGCTCTGTGATCGGTTATGCCAAGTTGCTGAACCATGAACAGGAGCAGAATAGCATCTACACCATAGAACCCGGCCCGTTCTGCTGCTTCTGCGACCAAAACGGTAGCAAAGGAGGAGCGTCGTTCTTGAGGTGAGAGCGTATTTGAACCCATGACAACACCAAGTTTGTTATTTAGTATACGATTATAGAAAGATGTCCGTTCTGGAAAGAAAACAATATGAAGGAATGATGGCGTAGGCTGTATTGTTTGCTAATAATTGTATACGATATATAAAACAGGATTACCCCATTCAGCGGCAGGTAGGGAGATAGCCATGATCGTCAAAATGAAACGGCGCTTCCTGCTGGCTAGTGCGGCTGCGGGAAGTGTGAATGCCGTTGTGCCAGGGGGGCGGCAGAGTGCTTATGCGGCGCGGCTTCAGGGTGGCTTTGAAGCAGATGTCACGCCAGTACCGCTTTCGAATGTAAGGCTTTTACCCTCTCCGTGGCTGGACGCTGTTGAACGTAACAGGGTCTATCTTCTCAGTCTGGAAGCGGACCGCCTTCTTCACAATTTCCGCAAACAGGCTGGGCTCCTGCCGAAGGGCGCTCTGTATGGCGGTTGGGAAAGCGACACGATCGCCGGGCATACATTGGGTCATTACCTGTCTGCTCTGGCTTTGATGTATGCTCAGACGGGTGAAATCGCGTGCAGGGCGCGGGTCGTATATATCGTGCAGGAACTGGCTGTCGTTCAGGGGCAGTGGGGCGATGGCTATATCGCTGGCTTTACACGCAAAGAAAAAGACGGAGCGATGGTCGATGGCAAAAGAATATTTGCCGAGATTGAGGCAGGCGATATCCGTTCGTCCGGGTTCGATCTGAACGGAGCGTGGTCACCACTTTATAATCTCCATAAAACCTTTGCAGGTTTGTTTGATGCGCACATTCATTGTCAGTGTCATCAGGCTTTGGAAGTCGCAGTCGGGCTGGGAGAGTTCCTGGAGACCTTTTTCGGTAAGCTGACTGATGCTCAGGTGCAAAAGGTTCTGACCTGTGAATATGGCGGCCTGAACGAAAGTTTTGCGGAACTGGCGTCCCGGACAGGGGATGAGAAATGGCTGCATCTGGCCCGTCGGATTTATGATCGGCCCGTTTTGGATCCTTTGATGGAGGAACATGACGATCTGGCGAACCGTCATGCCAACACACAGATTCCAAAGCTTATTGGCTTGGGGCGTATTGCTGAAGTCAGTCAGGATAGGCGCTGGATGACTGGTCCGGAGTTTTTCTGGAAAGCTGTCACGCAGCATCATAGCTATGTGATCGGCGGCAACGCTGATCGGGAATATTTCTCCGAACCTGATACGATCGCACAGCATATTACCGAGCAGACCTGCGAGCATTGTAATACCTACAACATGCTCAAGCTTACCCGTCAGCATTATGCATCGAACCCGCAGGCTGCACTGTTCGATTATTACGAGCGGGCGCATCTGAACCATATTCTGGCGGCTCATGACCCGCAGACCGGCATGTTCACGTATATGACGCCCACGATTACGGCAGGTGTGCGGGAGTGGTCCACTCCGACGGAGAGCTTTTGGTGCTGTGTCGGCACGGGGATGGAAAGCCATGCCAAGCACGGGGATTCCATCTGGTGGCAAGGGAAAGAAACGCTCTTCGTCAATCTGTATATCCCGTCGCGGATGGTCTGGGCCCGCAAGGATGTTTCGTGGAGGATGGAAACCGGATATCCGCACGACGGGCGTGTCAGTCTTTTGGTGGAAGATCTGAAGTCCCCCATAGCTTTCAGGCTGGCACTGCGTGTGCCAGGCTGGGTCAGGGAGCCGATCCGTGTGGCCGTGAATGGCCAGGATGTGCCAGTGACTTCTTCTGATGGGTATATCGTTCTCGATCGGAAATGGCGTGTGGGAGATCACGTCGTGCTGGATCTTCCCATGACAGTGCGGACGGAAAGTCCGGTTGATGAACCGAAACTCGTGACGCTTCTGCGCGGGCCACTGGTGCTGGCGGCTGATCTGGCTCCGGCGGAAGGTGTGTATGATGCGGTAGACCCTGCCGTTGTTACTGACGATTTGACGCAGGATCTTGTTCCGGTGGAAGGTCAGGCCTCCGTTTTTCGCACGATACAGTCAGGGCGGCCGTCTCAGCTTGAGTTCAGGCCTTTTTACGCTCAGTACAGGCGACGGAGTGCCTTGTATCTCCGTTGTTTTTCAGAGGCGGAGTGGACACAGGAAGAAGCGTCTTATCGCAAGGAGCAGCAGCGTCAGAAGGACATCGCTGCACGAACGATCGATGTGATTCATCTGGGGGAAATGCAGCAGGAGCATGACCATGCTCTCCGTGCAGAAAATTCCTGGCCCCTGGTCTATCGTGGACGAAACGGGAGGGATCTGCGTTCTGGCGGGTTTATTGAATGCACCATGAAAACCAGACCGGGACCACTGGCCCTGAAGGTGACTGTGTGGAGTGCGGACATTACCCGCACGCGTGGTGCCCGGCTTCTGGTAAACGGCAGGGCGCTTCCCGATGTGAAATGGCCTGCTGACAAGCCTGCACAGTTCGTGGACGTGGAGGCCCTGATCCCGGAAGCCTGGGTACGTGGCAGGAAGATCTTCACTCTGAGGATTGAGCCCGGTAGTGGCCGGACAAGCGGACCGTTCTTTGACGTCCGTGTGCTGTCTGTCAGGTCCTGAGCGTTATGCGCGAACGGGCAGGTGTGTGGCTGACGGAAGTGTCCTGAGGCCACAGGCAGCGGCCCAGTGATGGATGAGGAGTGCGAACAGGATCGTGACGATATCATCGTATCCATCGCCCAGGTGTGAAGTGCCTTCGAAAGGGCCAAGCCACGACAGGACGAGCAGTCCCAGAAAATAGGCTGGCATCCAGAAGCTGCACCGGAGGTTCTGTTTCCAGTCATCGCGAGAAAGACTTCGCCAAGCCGCAGTCATGAAAATGGCAGTCAGGGCGAGCAATGTTGGCATTAGCCAGCTCAAGGTGTGCCAGCCCGTCCAGAGAACAATCAACGATGCGATGGCGAAGGCCAGTGGGGAGAGAATTTCAAAGCATGGTGTGCGGAAAGGGCGGGACAGTTTAGGCTGGGAACGACGCAACGCCGCGGCAGAAGGTGGGGCCATGGCATAGCTGAGCATCAGCGCAGACGAGACGACCCCGATCAGGGCCTGCCATGAAGGAAATGGTAATGTCCAGAAAAGGGCCAGTCCGAAGGTCAGCAGCAGGGCCTTGTCCGGTACGCCGCGTTTCGTGTCGACTTTCTGGAAAACGGGAAAGAACGTGCCGCTTCTGGACCAGGCATAAATCACGCGGGCCGTGGACGACATATAGATATTGCCAGTCCCGGTGGGAGAAAGAATGGCATCTGTCACAACCAGAATAGCTAGAAAGCCCAGCCCGAGCTGTACGGCGATATCATGAAAGGGAAGAGCCATGCGCGTTGAGAGACCGCTCCAGCCTGTCGCGAGCAGGGTGCTGGGTAGCGCGCCGATAAAGGCGGTCTGTAGCAAGAGATAGACCAGCATGGCTAAGATTATGGAGGCCATGAGTGCGATAGGAATGGTTCGCTGAGGATTGCGGACCTCACCTGCTACGGACAGAATGGGTGTGAGTCCCAGATAAGCGAATACGACCCCACCGGCGGAGATGGCCGTTTCTACGCCTTGAAATCCATGCGGCGCAAATCCATGCAGGCTGAAATTGTCCATGCGCAGATGAGCCAGCAGCAGCACGATGACCAGTGTCGGAACCAGAAACTTGAAAACGGTGACGATGTTGTTGATCAGGGCAAAGCTGCCGATGCCGCGCCGGTTAATCGCATAAAGCACCACCATGACCGCGAATTGCACGAGCCATCCTGCCAGCGTGGGATCGCCATTGGCGTTGCGGGTTAGTCCGCCTGTCCAGGCATCGGCATATTGTCTGGCCGCGACGATCTCGATGGAAATCAGGCTGGAAAAGGCGATGGTGGTCATCGCTCCGGTCAGGAATGCGGCTGTTGATCCATGTGCCTGCTCTGGATAACGAACCACACTTCCCGCCAGAGGCAGGGCGGCGCCAAGCTCACAGTAAACCAGCCCGATCAGCAGGACGGCCACGCCTCCGATAAGCCAGGACAGAATACTGGCAGGACCGGCCATATCAGCCACATGGGCTGCTGCGAACAGCCAGCCAGAACCGAAGATGGACCCGAAGCCGATCATGGTCAGGTCGAAAAGGCCAAGGCGCTGTCGGAAATAGCCTGATTCCTCGTGGGGCATGAAACACTCCTGTTATCCGGGCTGCTTGAGCTGACGTCTGTTCCGGGTTTTACGGGGAGACGCTTCTGCGAAGGCCTGCGGGAAGGAGTTCGTCCGGCAGGTCCTGATAGCAGACCGGGCGAAGGAAGCGTTCCATGGCTGCGGTGCCGACAGAGGTGCTGCGCGGGTCCGTTGTAGCCGGGAAGGGACCGCCATGCACCATGGCAGCACAGACTTCCACACCGGTGGGCCATGCATTGGCCAGGATACGACCAACCTTGCGCTCCAGCAGAGGCATGAGCGCCCGGGCCATGGGGATGTCAGCGTCTTCCAGATGCAGAGTGGCGGTGAGCTGCCCTTCAAGTCCGCTGGTTAGGGCTTGCAGGGTCTTTAAGTCCGGACAAGACACGATCAGGGAGCAGGAGCCGAAAATCTCATGCTGCATGAAGGGGTCTTTCATGAAGCTTTCGGCCTCGGTGGTGAAGACGGCGGCCTGACAGCCAGACGCATCTCCTTTCGGTCCACGTCCCAGCAGTGTTACGCCTGTGCGTTCGGCCAGAGCTTTCACGCCTGCGTCGTAAGCTGCGTGAATGCCGCCTGTCAGCATGGTGGCGGCCGGGGCGGTTTCAAGCGCTTTGCGTGTGCTGTCCTGAAACCGGTCCAGAGCCGGGCCAGCCAGGGCCAGGATCAGTCCTGGATTGGTGCAGAACTGACCCGCGCCCATGGTCAGGGAGCCAACAAAGGCGGACCCGAGTTTTTCGGCTGTGTTTTCCAGGGCGTTCGGCAGCAGATAGACAGGGTTGATGCTGCTCATTTCTGCATAGACGGGCACAGGAACAGGACGGACGGCTGCAATCTGGCTGAGCGCCAGACCGCCTGTGCGAGAACCCGTATACCCCACAGCCATAATGGCCGGATGGCGGACTAATGCAGCCCCGAGGTCATGATCCGGACCACCAAGAAGCGAGAATGTTCCGTCCGGCAGGTTGTTCTTTTTTACGGCGGCCTGAATGGCACGACCGACCAGTTCGCTGGTGCCGGGATGCGCCGGATGCGCCCTGACCACTACAGGACATCCCGCAGCGAAGGCGGAGGCTGTATCCCCTCCCGCTACTGAGAACGCCAAAGGGAAATTACTGGCTCCGAAGACGGCAACCGGGCCGACCCCGATACGGATCTGACGCAGGTCGGCCCTTGGCATCGGGGTGCGATCCGGCAGGGCTGGGTCAATCCGGATATCGAAGCAACGTCCGGCGCGCAGTTCCTGTGCGAACATGCGGAGCTGACCCATGGTGCGCCCTCGTTCGCCGGTCAGGCGGCCTAGTGGTAGCCCGGTTTCAGCATGGGCACGATCCAGCAGAGGCTGGCCAAGGGCTTCGATTGCGTCCGCGACGTCCTCCAGGAACTGTGCACGAGTATCGGGGGAAAGGGCACGGAACGTATCAAACGCGGCGTCTGCCAGTTGGCAGGCGCTGTTGACGTCCTCGGGTGTTGCGCAGGAAAAGGCGGTTTCCAAAGCATCACCCGTCGTTGCATTGACGGCATGAAATGTCCGGGGACGGAGAACTGTGTTCTGACCAATCAGAAGGGCGCCTGTCAGGGTCATGAGGAGTCCTTTTTATTTCGTGAAAACAGGGGAGACAGGCTGAACCTGTCCGGATTGAATGCTGTCGGCAAAGGCGTGCCATGCAGGAGATGCGCGGTTATGAGCTCTGCCGTGATGGGAGCGAGGGTGAGCCCCAGGTGGTTGTGTCCGTAGGCTGCAACGACGCGAGGTGTATGACGGAGAGTCCCGAGAGCCGGAAGATAGTCCGGCAATGTCGGCCGTGAACCATGCCAGCGACTGAAAGCGGATGCGACGGGAAGGCCAAGCTCCCGGACATGGGCTTCCAGCCGGTCCCATTTGCGCGGGTCCGGGCTGGAAGCATCCCGTGTGAATTCGACAAAAGATGTTGCGCGCAGCCGTGGTCCAAAACGGGTGACGACAACGGCTCGATCTTCAAAGACCACGTTGGGGAGCGTCCAGCCGCCACCATGGTCCCATTCCACGTGATAACCACGCTCCGCGATGAGGGGGGCTGTGACCTGCGGGAGGAGGTCCCCTGAACGGACGCCGCAGGCGACGATGACCCGGTCCGCGACAAGATCACCGTCTGTCGTTCTGACGCGAACGTCCTTCGCAGTATGATCTATGTTTAGAGCCGTCGCTGGCAGATGAACGCCGCCGGACAGCGTGAAGCGTGCCAGAAGCCTGTCGAGAACATCTCGAGGGCTGGTAATGTGAGCCGTACCCCCGAAATGAACCCCGGCCTTTACCGGAGAGGACAGGCTCCGATTAAAGGTGTCTATCAGTCCAGCTTCGACGCGCGTGGCGATGGCGGGCCCACTGTCTGCTTGCAGAGAGGCAATAGTGTTTCGCTCGGCGGTGGCGCCTTCCCAGAGCTTGATAATGCCTTGAGGATCCAACAGGTCTGGCTGGCCCAGGGTTTCAGTCAGTCGTTTCCATGCAGGAAGCGCGTCTGCCATGAGGCTCTTCAGGGCAGAACCACCCTGACGGACGGTGACTGGACGACAGGCGTGCAAAAACCGGAAAGACCAGGGCAGCCATGCCTGTATATTGCGCCAGTCCAGCGCGACAGGACCTCGCGGGAACAGGTCCGTCACAACGCGGGACGCGGTGGAGAGGCAGGCCAGAACCTGCACCTGTTCGCTGGCGATGTGCCCGGCATTACCCCATGAGGGCGGTGTGGCATCCGGCTTGGCCACAAGTGTGACGGCGCATCCCTGTTCCTGAAGGCGCAGGGCGCAGCATCGTGCCACGATCCCACCACCCAGCACGAGCACGGAACGGGGAGCAGGACGCGTGGATGTCACAGTTTCCGACATGCGCGTTCCAGCCAGGCATAGTCCTCTGTTGCCAGATGCGGGCCGATCTGAGCCAGAACTTCGGCGTGATAGTCGTTCAGCCAGCTCCGTTCCGCGTCTGTCAGACGGGAGGGGTCGATACCGCGCTGGTCTATCGGGGCCAGGGTCAATGTTCTGAAGCAGAGCATGTCGCCGGTCTCGGTTCGATGCGCCAGGCAGGTTTCCATCTGGTTTTCCAGCCGGATGCCATGGGAACCGGGAGCGTAGAATCCCGGTTCGTTGGTCAGAACCATGTGTTCGCAGATCGGGTCCAGAACCGGCCGTCGGGTGAAGCCGAGCGGCCATTCATGCACGGACAGGCAACTTCCAACGCCATGTCCAGCCCCGTGATCGAAATCCAGACCTTCCTGCCAGAGTGCCAGCCGAGCCAGTGGGTCCAGCCTGTATCCATGCGTGCCCGCCGGGAAAACGGCGGAATGCAGAGCGATCAGCCCCTTGAGCACGCAGGTATAATGCGTTTTCCATGCTTCGGGAGGTGTGCCGGTTCCCATCCAGACGGTACGGGTAACATCGGTGGTCGCATCAGTGTACTGGCCGCCGCTGTCGATGAGCAGGAAAGTATCGGGTTGCACCGTGTCGCAGTGCTCCTGCGTGGGAGCATAGTGCATGATGGCGGCATTCGGCCCGGTGCCTGCGATGGTGTGAAAGCTGGGTCCAATGCAGCTTTCGGCCTCTCGGCGCAGGGCAAGAAGATGGTCCGAAATGGCGATTTCGGTTTTGCCGACGCCGTGGACCTCAAGCCAGCAGAGGAAGCGGCACAATGCAACGCCATCCACAAGATGGGCACGGCGCATACCGTCCAGCTCTGCAGTTGTCTTGCTGGCGCGGGGCATCAGGCACGGGTCCGTACCATGGGCGAGCGTCGCATTCACGCTTTCAAGTGTGACGGCGAACCAGACCGGGCAGCGGGCCGGGTCCAGACGAATGGTTTTGCCGTGAAGGGTCTGTAGAACCTGTGCCATTTCTGCGGGTTTTCGCACGCGGACCGCATCACCCAGATGAGTGCTGACGCTGCCATCGATACGGGCAGGATCAATGAACAGATCGACTGTTTCATCGACGTGCAGGATGGCGAAACACAGGGCGACCGGTAGAAAAGGCAGATCCCGTCCGCGAATGTTCAGCAACCAGGCGATACTGGTTGGGTCGGGCAGGAGAACGGCGTCCTGAGCATTCTGGCGCAAAATATCTGCGATCTCCCGGACCTTGGCGCGGTTCTCACGTCCAGTTAGTTCCAGTGGCTGTACCAGAACCGGCGATGACGGCGGCGCAGGGCGATCCGTCCAGATCCCGTCAATCGGGTTGCGGTTTAGAGCCACCATCTGGCATCCGGCCTTCCGGAAGGCCTCGATATCCTGAACGCTGACGATGCGTGGGTCATAGCCGATGGCTTTCCCCTTCGCATGTTTGGCCGCCCAGAGAGGTGGGGCGGTTTCGTACATGTGCTCAATGGACCAGACGGATTGGTCTACCTGCTGACGCATTTGGATCTGGTATCGCCCGTCGGAGAACACAGCCGCCGCCTCTGGCAGGACAAGCGCCACCCCCGCGCTGCCGGTAAAGCCGGTCAGCCATGCAAGACGCTCAGCACAGGCGGGTACATACTCGCCCAGATGTTCATCGCTGCGGGGAAGGAAGAACCCATCCACGCCAAACTCTGACAGAGCATGGCGGAGAGCAGTCAGGCGGCCCGCAAGGGGAAGAGAAGACATGCGGGATATCCTTCTTTCAGGTCGGAAATTCAGTTGAACGGGGCGGTGAAACTGTGTGCTGGTTCGGTGAACCAGCGTGGGCCGTCATCCGTCATGTAGAAATGGTCTTCATGACGGATGCCGAACTGTCCCGGAACAACGATCATCGGTTCGTTGGACACGCAATGGCCGGCCTTAAGAGGCGTTGCATTTCCACGAACAAGATAGGGCGCTTCATGAATGGACAGGCCGATACCATGCCCGGTGCGATGAGGTAGCCCGGGGAGGGTGTAATCCGGTCCCAGACCATGCCGGATAAGGACAGCACGGGCCGCATCATCCACTTCATGACATGGCACGCCGATCCGGGCTGCGTTGAAAGCAGCGTATTGTGCTTCCTTTTCGATGGTCCAGATGCGTTCCTGCTCGGGGTCGGGCTTGCCGAAAGCGAAAGTGCGCGTGATATCGGAATGATAGCCATCCAATCGACAACCGGTATCAATCAGGACCAGATCGTTCTCCTTCAGGACCTGATTGTCCGGAATGCCATGAGGGTAAGCCGTAGCGTGACCAAACTGTACGGCGCAGAAATAGGACCCGTTATCCGCACCAAGCTCCCGATGACGGGTATCGATGAAATGTCGTATCTCGCTTGCCAGAAGGCCTGGTTTCAAAAACGAGCGGGCGTCTTTGTGAACCTGCAGTGTTATGGCCATGGCATGCGAGATCAGCGCGATTTCCTCGGCTGACTTGCAGGCCCTCATGCCGGAAATCAGCCCGTTGTCATCTTCAAGAACAAGGTCGGGTCGCGCCCTGCGCATGGCGGTCACGGTGCCGAGGGTGAAGTCCGGGTCCAGGGCGATGCGTGTTCCTGCAGTGTAGGGTGCAAAGGCACACAGGGCCGGATTTTCATCTTCCTGCCAGGTGGCGATTTCCGTTTCCGTCTTAAGGCAAGCCTTCAAAGATCCTGTTTCAAAATGCGGGCAGACCATCACAGGCGTCCCCTTACGGGGAATGACGAGCGTAACCAGCCTCTCTGTTGCATCCCAAGGAACCCCGGTGAAATAACGCAGGCTGTTTCCAGCATTCACTGCAAGGGCGTCAAAACCGGCGGCTTCGAGGTGGCTTTGGGCTGCGTGGATACGCTGCGTGAAAGATGCTGTGTTGATGAAAGCGGGTGGGGCAGGGAGAGGGCTTGAGTTGCTCACGGGATGCGTTTCCAGCCTCAAAATAGGACGGTTATTACGTATACGATAGACGAATTATCAAGCTCGAACAAGTGATCCGTTTTGTGCTCGACACAGTCTCGTACCGTGTTCGGCTGAGTTGTCATACTGAATTGAGATGACTTTTTTCATGATGGGAAGAAGACGCGCTTTACCGGTTTTAAAGAGCGTGATACGTATACGATATAATTTTTACAAAATTCGAGAGGGGATCCCGGATGGCTCTGGAAATGACTTGGGAAGGTGTTTTCCCTGCAGTGACCACTCAGTTCAACGAAGACCTGTCCGTTGACCTGAGCGGAACGCAGAAGGTGATCGATGCACTGATCAATGATGGGGTACACGGTCTGGTCATGATGGGGACGTGCGGCGAGAACAATTCGCTCGAACCCGACGAAAAAGTACAGATTTTGGAAGCGGCGCGGGAAGTTGCGGGAACGCGTGCGCCGCTTTTCGTGGGTGTGTCTGAAATGACGACGCCGCGTGCTGTGGCGTTTGCCAAGCAGGCTGCAAAAAGCGGCGCTGATGCACTCATGGTCCTTCCGGCCATGGTGTATGTGCCCAAGCCGAATGAACTTGTTGCCCATTTCCGTGCGATTTCGCAGGCGACTGACCTGCCGATCATCATCTATAACAATCCGACCTCGTATCGTGTGAACGTCGAACTGGATGTTCTGGCGGAACTGGAAGACTGCAAGACCATCGTCGGGCTGAAGGAGAGTTCTTCTGATACGCGGCGTTATACCGATGTGCCCAACCGCTTTGGTGATCGTTTCCTGATGATGGCGGGTCTGGATGATGTGGCGTTCGAAGGACTGACCCTTGGCGCCAAGGGCTGGATTTCGGGTTTAACCAGTGCCTTCCCACAGGAATCGGTGGCGTTGGTTGAGTCTCTTGCGCGGGGTGATATCGATACGGCTTTGCGGATCTATCGCTGGTTCATGCCGCTCCTGCACCTGGATGCCGCACACGATCTTGTACAGTCCATCAAGCTTGCGGAGCAGGTGATGGGGCGTGGTAGTGAGCGGGTCCGTTCGCCGCGTCTCCTGCTTGAAGGTGCACGCCGCAAGCAGGTGATTGATATGGTGGAAGCCGCAGCGGCCAGTTGTCCCAAGCTGAGCTGATCGCTTTTATACCCAGCCGACTTCCTGTTATCTGAGGTCGGTTTTGTTACCTGATCTGTTTTCCGGAAAGCTGGGTCAGGCATGAGAACGTCATGCCTGACGGGAAGGGTTCTGCATTATGCTGGTTTGTTGCGCGCGACGAGGTTCAGGTTTTCAGCGTGTGGCTTTGATGGCGACGGTGGTCCTCTTGGGAGGGATTGGTTTGTCGCAGGCGAGAGCTGCAACAAATGATAGCGCGCAAAAAGCCTTTCATGACCTGTATGAGCAGGAATGGGCCTGGCGGATGGGCCTTCAGGGAAGTCTTCTGGATGGCAAACCGTCGGCACACCTGCCTAAGGAAGATCCTGACACCCAGCAGGTCCGACTGAAAACATGGACTAAAACGCTGGAAAAACTGAACGCCATCCCTGTGCAGCAGCTTTCCGCGCAGGATCAGGTGAACTACGCGGTCTACAAGCAGCAGTTGATGGTTCTGCTGGAAGACCAGAAATTACGGGTCTGGGAAATTCCGTTTGATGCGGACTCAGGCTTCTGGAGCGATCTGCCGCCTTCAGACGTCTCGTTTCTGTCTGAAAAGGACTACCGCGATTATATTAGCCGTTTGCAAGAAACGGGCCGGTATTTTGCTGATGAGATTGCCGCCATGAAAGCGGGCCTGGCGCGCGGCTTCGTTCAGCCAAGGCTGATTGTGGAGCAGAGGCTCCATGATCTTGAGAAAATGGCCTCTGTCACGCCGGAAAAGAGCGCGTTCGCTCCACCATTCCAGAATTTCGCGGACGGGATTTCGCTCAAGACACAGGATGCCTTGCGCAAGGATGGTCTGGTTGCCATTCGTGATACGGTCATTCCCGCATACAAGACGTTGTATGCTTTCATGAAGGACGACTATCTCCCTCATGCCCGTGCATCGTTGGGGGCTGAAGACCAGCCGGATGGGGCTGCATATTATCGCTCCCAGATCCTGGAATACACAACGCTGGATATGAGCCCGGACGAGATTCACAAGATCGGTCTGAAGGAAGTCGCGGGCCTGCACAGGCAGATGCTCGACGTCATAGCGGAAACGCATTTCAAAGGCGATTTTCCGGCTTTCCTGAAATTTCTGCGGACTGACCCGCAGTTTTATCCAAAAACCGGCGATGAATTGCTGAAAGATGCTGCATGGTTGGCCAAACGGGTTGACGGCAAGGTTGGTGATTTCATCGGGCGTCTGCCACGAGGGCGTTTCACGATCGAGCCTGTTCCCGCTGATGTGGCTCCCGTCTACACCGCCGGGCGGGGCGGCCCGCACGTCTATCTGGTGAATACCTACGATTTGCCGTCCCGCCCGCTTTATGCCCTGCCAGCCCTGACGCTGCATGAATCCTCGCCGGGGCACTCCCTGCAATTGTCTCTGGCAGAAGAGCAGCCGGAAGTGCCCCCCTATCGCCGGTTCAACTATATTTCGGCCTATGGGGAAGGCTGGGCGCTATATTGCGAATATCTCGGCAACGAAATGGGGATCTACGAAACGGCGTATGACCGCTTCGGGTATCTCTCCTATCAGGCATGGCGGGCAGCACGTCTGGTCGTGGATACCGGATTGCATCATTTTCATTGGAGCCGGGAGCAGGCGCGGGCCTATCTGCGTGAGAACACGGCGCTTTCCGAACATGAAATTGACACTGAAGTCGATCGATACATCGCGTGGCCTGCTCAGGCGCTTTCCTATTATCTGGGGGAGGCTGATATTCGCCGGAACCGCACGCGCGCTCAGAAGGCCTTGGGAAAGGCCTTCGATATCCGTGGGTTCCACGATGCGGTTCTTGCGACCGGGTCTGTTCCTCTTCCGGTGCTGGATGCTGCAATCGACCGTTTTATTCAGAGCGGCGGTCGTTCACCCTATGCCGTGACATCGGGTGAACAGGCGCGATAGGCCGTTCTGAAAACAAAAGAAAACCCTGCGACGGACTGAACGCCATGCGGCATACGTTTTTTTGCATTGATGGACATACGGCCGGAAATCCTGTCCGCCTCGTCTGTGGAGGCGCGCCACTCCTGCGCGGGACGTCCATGGGTGAACGGAGGCAGGATTTTCTGGAACGGTTCGATTGGATACGGACCGGGTTGTGTTTTGAGCCGCGTGGCCATGACATGATGTCCGGTGGGTTCTTCTACCCCCCAACACAGCCGGATACCGACGCGGGCATTCTGTTCATCGAGACTAGTGGATGTCTTCCCATGTGTGGACATGGGACGATCGGGTTGGTGACTTTCGGGTTGGAGCACGGACTGCTTGTCCCACGGACACCCGGAAAACTTCGGCTTGAGGTGCCTGCGGGGATAATCGACATTACCTACATCGAGGAGAACGGCCGCGTGCGGAGCGTGGCGATCCGGAATGTGCCTGCCTATGTTGCGGCGACGGGCGTGAAGATCGATGTGCCTGGTTTGGGGCCGTTAACGGTTGATGTTGCCTATGGCGGGAACTTCTACGCCATTGTCGAGCCGCAGGGAGGATATGAAAGTCTGGATCAGCTTAGCGCGCAGCGTATTCTGGACTTCAGCCCGGTGGTGCGTGAGCGGATGCGTGAGGCAATCACGCCGGTCCATCCACTGGATGAGCGTATTCAAGGCGTGAGTCATGTCCTGTGGGTCGACACGGACACAACCGCCTCCCGGGGGCGCAACGCGGTCTTTTATGGTGATCATGCCATTGATCGCAGCCCCTGCGGGACTGGAACCTCGGCGAGACTTGCCCATCTGTATCACAAAGGTGTTCTTAAAGTGGGAGACGTCTTCACCCATGAAAGCTACATCCGCAGCGTCTTCAAGGGGACGGTTTCGGAAGAAACGATGCTGGGGGGACATAAAGCCATTATTCCCATTATTGAGGGAAGTGCCGTTTCGACGGGTTTTAATACGATCTGGATTGATGATGAGGACCGCTTCTGTCACGGATTCCAGGTTTCCTGATCTGGTGAGTGGCGTGGGTGCCTGCCGCCGTGAAGGTGGTACAACATGACTGGCATGGAGAATTTTGCTGTGTTCCTACGATATGGGCTGGCGGGTCTGCTGCTGGTTTGTGCTCAGGCGGGCGGTGTGGCTCTGGCGGCTCCCGGTGCAGGAATTTCGGCACAGGTTGCTCCCGCCGTTGCAAGTGGCAGTCGGGCTTTTGCGGCACTTCTGGATGAGGAATGGCAGTACCAGCTTCGGACTTCACCGGAACTGGCCACGACCATTGGCTGCTATCGATACAACAGGTTCTGGACGGACTATTCCCTTGAGCAGGTTTCAAAGGATTCCGTGACGAGTGCTTGGTTCCTCAAGCGCTTTCAGGCTGTCGATCCCGCGGCATTGACGGAACAGGAACAGATCAGCCGTGCGATGATGATCCGCCAGCTTCAGGACAAGCTGGAAGGGATCAAGCTTAAGACCTATGAAATGCCGATTGATCAGGTACAGGGCGTGCAGCTGATGCTGCCCGGTTTTGTCTCCTCCATTCCTTTCGATACGGCAGCACAATATCAGGATTATCTCGCACGGCTCCATGCGTTGCCGACGGTTCTGGCTCAGCTCAAGGCGCTGGCGCAGCAGGGCATGAAAGATGGCCTGGTTCCACCGCGCTACCTGCTGGAAAAGGTTGTTACACAGTTGCTGGAGGTTGCCGAACCTGCCGGGGTCAAGAATGTCTTTGGCCAGCCGGTGGAGACCTTCCCTAAAGGGATCTCTCCCGAGCAGCAGAGGCAGCTGCGGCAGAGCATCCTGAAAGCGGTGGATACAGAAGTCCGTCCTGCGTTCGCGGCCTTCGCAGAGTTCGTAAAAACGGACTATGTCCCTCATGGTCGAGAGCATGAAGGCGTGTGGTCATTGCCGAATGGGGACGCCATCTATCGGTATGATATCCGGGCTCAAACGACGAGTTCGATGACGTCGGAAGAGATTCATCAGCTCGGCTTGAAACAGGTGAGCCTGATTGAAGGGCAGATGACGGCCATCGCCCACAAGCTGGGTTTCGCGGATCTGGCAGCTCTGCGCGCGTCCGTTGATCATGACCCGAAGCTTTACGCCCATTCGCGAGAGGAAATCCTCAATAGATATCGTGCGGCGATCGCGCAGATGTGGCCCGCCCTTCCGAAGATTTTCAACAGAATACCCAAAACGCGCTTGGAGGTGCGATCCGTGGAAAGCTACCGGGAGGCAGATGCTGCGGGGGCAGAATATCATCAGGGAACGCCGGATGGGTCTCGGCCTGGTATCGTGTTCGTCAATACCGGCGACTACACCAAGCGTGACCTGTATACCATTGAAGACACAGCCTATCATGAAGGCGTGCCGGGGCATCATTTCCAGATTTCACTGGCGCAGGATTTGCCGTTGCCAGCGTTCCGCCAACAGGGCGCGTATAATTCCTACATTGAGGGATGGGCCCTGTATGCGGAAGGGCTCGGAAAAGAGCTGGGCTTTTATCAGGATCTGTACAGCGACTATGGGCGCCTGAACGGGGCGTTGCTTCGCGCGGATCGTCTGGTTCTGGATACGGGCGTGCACTACAAACACTGGACGCGCCAGCAGATGAGCGATTTCTTTCATGCGCATCCGCCGACGAGTGAGCCGGATATGCAGGCTGAAACGGATCGTTATGTTGCCTGGCCCGGGCAGGCTTTGGGCTACATGCTAGGACAGCAGACCATTCTGCAGCTTAGGGAACAGGCCCGAACAGAACTTGGGGACAAGTTTGATATCAAGGCATTTCATGATGTGATTTTGGAAAATGGTGCGATGCCGCTGGATCTTATGTCCGAACAGGTAAAAGGCTGGATCGCTAAAACCAAAGGTTCTTGACGGCTTCTTTGCCTCCTCTGCTTATATCAGCCTAAGAAGAGGAGGTACCTTCTAACTAATGGCGCTCTCGGACGCCAACTGGTTGCGTAGATCGTTCAATGTGTCTGCAATATGCTGGGTCAGAAGAGCTTCAACCTCTGCAGCGTCCCGGTTGATCCAGGCTTTCAGCAACTGCCGGTGCTCTTCTACGGCACGCTTGTCCCGCCCCTGTGTGCTGAGATGCAGGCGCACATAGCGATCCGCAATGACACTAATGGTTTCCAATAGACGATAGGTCAGTCTTCCGGCCCCCGGCTGGACAAGGGAAAGGTGGAACAGTCGGTTATAAAGACTGTGATCCTGATCTTTATGTCGAATGACGGTTTCAAGTTCTGAAAGATGACGGCGTGCGGCCTTATGGTCGGCAGCAGTCGCAACAAGCGAGGATTTGGCAGCGGCTTCTGGCTCCAGTCGTATCCGGAGTTCGAAAACTTCCTCTGCTTCGCTGGCCGAAAGCGTCGCGACAGTGAAACCCCGCTTGGCATGGGCAACGACAAGGCCGTCCTGCTCTAGCCGGGCCAGCGTCTCGCGAAGGGGTATCTTGCTGATATTGAGCTCTGCGGCCACAGCATCCTGTCGGATTGGCTGATCAGCCGCGAGTGCACCACTGAGAATCTGTTCCCGCAGAATATCATAAAGCTGATCACTAATCGTTCTGACAATTAGAGGCTGAATCTTCCCGGTCTGGGCTTTCATGAGGGGTCTGAGTCTCTTCGCATTGTTTGGTCTTATTATACATGGCTGGCCTCGGATGCGAACACTCCTCTTTGTGCAGATTTTAGTACATAATGTGAAAACTTATATCGTATACAATTATTCAAAAGCGTAAGATGTTCGCACCATAATTCATGTTCCGAGAGGCTTGGGCCGTGATTGATCCAAAGAAGTTTCTGGTATGATCCGTCGTCGTTTTTTTCTTCTTGGCAGCGTTACATTGGGGGCATGGCGCGCCATGTCTGGTCAGGCTTTTGCCTCCTCGTCTTCTGAAGATGAATGGTTGGTCAAAGAAGATCTGACGGGCATGGAAGGTACCATGACCCTGACCGGCCCTAGCGGGCGAATTCATGTCCTGAAACGCTTTATGGAAGAGTGCGAAACCCATTCAAACGGCTGTTATTGCGGACTTGACTTTGGAACATTAGCGATTGCGGAGCGCGATCTTATGGCTGAACGTCTTTTGGCGGGAGGTGGAGATCCTGATCCATTGGCAGTTCGCGCTGCTGCCCCGCCTATTGATAGTCGTTTTACCCCTGAGCAGATTGGGCGGATTGTCTGGACTTCATTTGTAGCACCACCTTATGCCGGAGAGGTGATGCCACTCACGCCTGCCGGAAACACCCGTAACTGGCATGTCAATCGGATTGCGCCGGAGCTTTCGGCGGACAGCCTGGTTGTTCGCCGCCGCAGGGAAGGCCTGTTGGGTGGTTTCCTGCCTATCGTCGTCAAACAGTTTCCATTGGGGAAGGGGCGTTATTGGGAAGTCCTGACATTCGCGGATGTAGATCCAGTTATACCGCATCAGGTTCCAACGTGGACGCGGATGATGCTGATCGAGAATGGTGCGGTTGTGTGTGCCGTTTATGGTGCAAGCTACATCCCGTTCGGGCCGTTTCGACATGAGCCGAGCGCAGTGCAGTTCAATCAGGCTCTCGCACGTTGCGTTGAGGTCTGGCACGAAGTTCTGGACGGCACACTGTCGCCCGTTTTGCCAGACTCTGACTGGGCTGATTTTGCACGGCATGCCTTTGTCAAAGAGGCCATGGTGCGTCCTGACGGTATCTGGCCACGGTATGGGGTTGTTGATCGGGATTACGAAGGCTCGGAATATGACGGCTTTCAAGACATTTTCACCTCCTCGCTTCTGGCTAATTTGGAGTGGGGCCGTTTTGCCGTCGCACGAGCCATACTCGACAACCAGTTCACTGCATTCGTCGGCGATGACGGGTTGGTGGCGATGCGTGGCCCTGAAGTGGGGCAGACCGGCCTGACATTGTCGTTGGTTGCCCGCTATCTGCATCTGACTGGCGATGCCGCCATACTTCAGCATCATGCTGATCGTATTGCCGCCATGGCGGGTGTCCTGACGACACTGCACGATCAAGCCCTGACCCTGCCGCAAACGAACCCGGGATACGGACTGCTCCATGGATGGAGTGAGAGCGATGCGTGCCTGTTTCCTGATCCGTCGGTGTGGTGGAAGCCCTATTTTGGGAACTCAGCTATGGCTGTCCGGGGGTGGCGTGATCTTGCGGCTATTTGGTTGCGTATTCGGCCAGGCGAAGCTGCAAAAGCAGAGGATTGGAAGAGGCGGGCGGATTTATTATCGGTTCGGCTTGAGGGGGCTGTGAGGGCGTCGCTGTTTGAAGATCGTTCACCCCCTTATGTTCCCATTTTACCCGGCTCTCGAGAGACGTTTCGGGTGTCGCTTGCGCGGCACCAATACAGTGAGCAGCAATGGGCACATCGCGTTTACGCGGAAATGCTTCAGGCCGGTGTACTGCCAACGGATCTTGAAGTTGCGACGATTAATTCAATGCGGGCTTACGGCGCGACAGTCATGGGAGTTGTCGGGAACCTGGCGCCACCAAGTCGGGCGCAGAGGGATATTCTCGGCTTTATTTCTTACGGTTATGCGCAGGCGCTGTTACGGCAGGATCGGATTGAAGAGTACCTCCTGTTTCTCTACGCGCATCGCTATCATGTCCATACACGTGGAAGTTGGACGGCAGCAGAGGTGGCGGGTTTGAAAGGGGAGCTCGCACTGTTCTGCCTTCCGGCCCAGATGACGGTTCCAATTCTTCTGCGCTGGGCATTGGTCTATGAGGATGACGGAGAGGAGATTCTCCATCTTGCGCGGGCCATACCATATCGCTGGCTGTTGTCCGGCAAGGAAATAAGCGTGGAAAATGCCCCTACACGCTGGGGCAGACTGTCCATGGCACTGCGATATGAACCGGATCTAAGGCATATTTCGGTCAACATTTCTCTCCCGAAAACGGCACCGAGGGATGTTCGCCTTTATGTGCGCTTGCCATCAGGAATGAACTTCGCATCCCCTCAGGGAGAAGGCCTGAACGGTTGTGTCGTATCCGCCACATACGGCGTGAATATCAACGGAAAGCAGGGTGGCCAATACTCTTTCCAAGTGCCGATAATAAGAGCTCATCGATAAAAATTTCTATTAAAATGTTGTTTTGGAAAGATAATATAAGAAAGGGAAAGACCTTTCGTGATTTTGAATTTCGATTCACTTATCAAGAATTATCTGTTTCGAATCCGACATATATGTGTATACGATATAAGAAATCCAAAGGATAAGGTTCGTGTTGAAATGAGACAGGCGCACAGGCAAACCCTCACATTTTCAACGTCTATAGGACTGGTTTGCGCGACATTGTTCGCCACGGCTTCAGCCGAAACGGTCACAAAAAAGCATACAGGTCATCGTTCAAAATCATCACAGCAGACATCGTCTGTGACGACTCATGCGAAGGCAATGCCTGTAACGGTCGTGCCGGTAGCCTCTACCGCTGCCTCTTCGGTTCAGATGTCAACAGCCGCGCGACGTCGGCTTTTTACCCCACGTTCTGCTGATGAAACTATTGTGGTTACGGGTTCTGCGCTTGCAACGCGTGCGGATTCCAACGCGAACCCGGTTCAGACGATTACAGCGAAGCAAATCACGTCTACGTCGGCAACCACGCTGGGGGACTATCTTCTGCGTTTGCCGTCAATTGGTTCGAGCGGAACTAACAATACGAATACCAATGGTGGTCTTGGCATGTCCTGTACGGACATCCGTAACCTTGGTCCTTCCCGTGTGTTGGTTCTGGTTGATGGAAAGCGTCAGGTTCCGACTTTCGGTAGTGGCTCTCAATGTGTTGATCTCAACTCGATACCTGTGGACCAGATTGAATCTGTTGAAATCCTCAAGGACGGTGGATCAGAACTTTACGGCGCAGATGCTGTATCCGGTGTCATTAACATTAAACTTCGGCACAATACAACCAAGGGTGATATTCTGATCCGTGGTGGTATCACTGATCATGGCGATGGTCAGATGGGGAAGATCTCTGGTTACAAGGGGTTCGACTTCGATCACGGCAAGGGTAACATCACGCTTTTCGGTTCATACATGACTCAGTCTGGTATTCGGCAGAAGACGCGTGACTGGGCTGCCAATCCATGGAACTCCGACGCAGAAGTTGGTGAGACCCCAACAATTGGCAGCTCTGTGACGACCAATACCCGCGTGATCGGCTCCAATTTTGATGTTGTCAGTAATGGCACGGGGGGAGGCAACAGCGGAGCGTTCCATAACTTCGCATCCTCCGACAGGTATAATTTTGCTTCTGACCAAATGCTAACGAACTCATTGCAGCAGGCTGTTCTCAGCGGTGACATGCATTACGAGGTTAACGAGCATTTCGATCTGTACTCGTCAATCCGGTATACACATAAAGACGCCATGAATACGCTGGCAGGCAATCCAGTTACCGGTGCAACCTATCCGTCTACGTTGTCTTCGGCCGTCACCCTGCCAGCTGCCAGTCCGTATAATATTTGGGGAGAAGATGTATCCCTATACCGGCGATTTAGTGACCTGGGTGAGCGCAAATATGAAGAAGCGTTTGATCAGTGGCAGTATACTGGTGGCTCCAAGGGTAAGATTGTCGGCAATTGGATGTATGACGTATCCATGTCGTATGGTCAGACGCTGGCGAAATTCTCAACCGAGAATATGACGAATTACGCGCATTATCTGCAGGAATTGGGGATCCAACAAGTAGATCCTTCTGACGCTAATAGTGCTGTGGTTTATAATCCATCAATCTGTCAGGCATCTGCTGGTTGTTCGCTGACAAACCCATTCGGCAAACTAACGTCGCAACAGGCAGACTATCTACGCTATACGCAAAATGATCACAGCACGTACCAGATGCGTGACTTTAATGCCCGCGTTCATAACAATCATCTGGTGCATATGCCGTGGCAGGGCGGCGGTGATTTCGGTATCGCCATGGGACTGGAACATCGCAGTGAACAGGCAAGTTATACGCCTGATGTTCTTGCTTCAAATGGAGACCTGGGCGGCGGAGCAACATATACTGGCGGCGGTTACAACGTAACGGAAGCCTATATTGAGGGTAACCTTCCGTTGCTTCATAATATGCCATTCGCACATGATTTGAGTGTTGATGCTCAAGGGCGTTGGTCTGATTACAATACGTTTGGAACCGCTTATAACTGGAAGACCAGCATCAACTGGGCCCCAGTGCGAGATATCCGCTTTCGCGCAACGCTTGGTACGTCTTTCCGCGCACCGACCATGACCGAGCTTTATGGCGGCCATTCGATTAGCTACAATTCGGGTAACGACCCTTGTGCTCAAGCAAGCAGTTACGGATCGCTCAGTGCGAATGTTGTTGCGACTTGTGCAAAGCAGGGCGTCAACACTGCGACTTTCGTTAATGCTAATTCAAGTCAAATCCCGACGTTGGTAGGCGGTAACTCCGCTCTGAAACCAGAGGAAGGCCGTACATATACGTTCGGTACGGTCATAACACCTCGCTGGATTCCAAATCTTATGGTTTCCGTTGAGTACTGGCACTACACAATCAAGAATATGATTACCACTTTGCCGGTGCAATATATTGTTGATAGCTGCTATACGGGAACAAATACCGGGTGGTGTAGCAATGTCGCATCACGGAGTTCGGCAGGGCAGCTGACGCAAGTTGACGATCTTTATTCAAATGCAGGTGGTTTGAGGACTAATGGTCTAGATTTTGACCTGAATTACCGTATCCGCCTGTCACCGCATGATCACTTGAATTTGAGTAATAATTTTCAGCAGCTGATTGGGTATCTTCAGCAGAACGAACCTGGTGGTACGTGGTATAACTATGCTGGGCGCCTGTTTTACCAAAGTGGCTATGGCATGCCGCGTGTTCGCGATTATGCTACTGCAACCTGGAGCCACAACAACTTCAGTCTTACTTATATGATGAGTTACACCGGTGGAATGCGCTTCAATGATGGTTCCAATGACCTGAGTTGCAAGGTCTATTCTTATTGCAAGGTTCCCGGTATTTTCGCACATGATGTGACCTTGAACTACAACACTAAGAATTGGCAGTTCGAGGTTGGGGTTAATAATATTCTCGATAAGAAGCCTCCATTTGTGCCCGATGGTGCAACCAATACCGCATTGTCGATGTATAGCGAGGAAATCATAGGGCGTTATGTTTTTGCTCAGATTGGACGTAGTTTTTGAATAAAGAAAGGCCGCCAAAGTTTATGCTTTGGTGGCTTTTTTTATCTTTGTTGGGTCCATTGTCTGGGGCCGTATCCTGTCGAGGATGGGGTCGTACGCCGACTGTCGCTTTCTTTTTCAAGACACACCGTACGGCTTGAGGTTTGTGGTTAAAAAGGTAGATTCCGAACGTTTATTGACCGTGCCACGCTCTTTCATGTGCCTGCCAACGGCTCTCAGAACCGGATTATGGCATCAAGATACATATCCGGCCTGGAACATGACATGGCAGAGAGACCCCGTTCCCCTGGAGTGACACGTTTCTTGCGCATCGCGCGCCTCTCATGCGCCGTTTGTGTAAGTCTGGCCGTCGCAGCGGCTCCGCTTGCTGTCATGCAGCCGAGTTCTGGGGTTTCTGGGATGACGCCTTCAATCCGGTGTTAGATCTCGCTGACCTACCTCTCAAGAAATGCTTTGAGACTACTATCCATATCCTCCAATTCAGTGCTCAAACACTGCTTTCGACGCGCTTAATCTTGGCAGAGAGAGTTACCATCTGAACTCTGCGAACCGTCGTTGCACAGAGAATCTGGAGGTTTTCATTGCGAAGTGTTCGCCCTACTTCTGGGCGCACAACCATAAAGCGTGCAATCAGTGTCGCGTCGATCTGCCAGGCCGGATAGCGCGCTTCTCGTGGTGAGGATTCTGGCAGAACGAGGACAGCATGGGCCTGTTCCAAATCATGCAGGGCTGAGACAGTCAGACCAAGACGATGGGCAAAAAACCTCTCCCGTCAGCATGTCCGGCCCTGACAGAATGGTGGCTGTCAGGTGACGACCCCGTTCTTCTGCGCGGGCGAAAGCCTCACTTCGTGTTCGTGGCCTATCTGTCATGAATGCTGTCTTTTTGTCTTTCAGGGAGAGAGGAGAGCGATCCCATCGTGGGGCGCGCGGAAGATCTACTGTATCATTCGGCCCGCTTGTATGCATTCGGTGCGGAGGGCCCTAAAAATACGGGACATCGTCGTCCAAATGGGATATACATGACATATATCCATTGGGGGATAGCCGATGCTGACCCGTACGACACTCTTTCTATCCAACCGATCGCAGGCGGTGCGTCTGCCGAAGATGGTCGCCTTCGGGGAACAGGTGCGTGACGTGGTCATCGTGTCCGAAGGTTCCCGGCGGATCATTGCTCCGGCCGATGCGGCGTGGGATGATTTCTTTGCGGCCCCCGGGGTCGATCTGGGGGAGCGGAACCAGCCAGCCATGCAGGAACGCGAGGCGCTCTGAATGCTGCGTTATCTGCTGGATACGAACCTCTGTATCCGGGTGTTGCGGCATCGACCACAGGGGCTGCGTCCGAGATTCAACAACTGTGCGGAGGAACTCTGCATTTCGGACGTGGTTCTGTATGAGCTGCTTTATGGCGCGGAGCGCTCGTCTGATCCTGTGCGCATCAGACGCGAGGTTGAGCACTTCGCGGCAAGGCTGGCAGTTCTGCCATTCGACAGTGAAGCGGCTGCCCATACGGCGGATATTCGGGCTGCTCTTGAACGGAATGGCCGTATCATAGGTCCATATGATCTCATGATTGCCGGGCATGCCCGGAGCAGGGGGCTGATTGTGGTGACCGGGAACCTTCGGGAATTCCAGCGGGTGGAGGGTCTTCGAACGGAGGACTGGCTGACTGACACGGTCTGACCGCGAAAGGCTTGGCGAGACAGAATATTGATAAAAAGATTGTTTATCAATCGATTATGTCATGCAGCGAGCCTCTCTACGAACCCGCTGACAAGCAGCAGTTTTCTTCGGTTGCAGGCCCCCGCAACCACTTACAGCATAACTCACTACAAATCGACTGCTGACGCAGATGTTCCCGCGTCTTATCAGTCGCTTACGCGTGTCCCGACCCTCGAAAGAAGGCCAGGCGATTGCGCGTGTCTCCATCGCGCCGTGGCCTACAGGGCCACCTGCCTGCCTTTGTTGTTTTACACCCCAACAAACAACAAAGGACAATCACTATGAACAACAAGACAACGTACTATTCCGGTCGTCAGCGGCTGGCCTGGCTGTGTGATCACACACGGATTGCTTCCCCAGAGGGACGGATCGAGATGTGGAACATCCTGCTCTGCGAGTGGCAGGAAGTCAGGCCCGATGCTTTGTCGAAAATTTATCCCGCTATGGTCAGAGGTTCTCTGACAGTTGAGGTGGCATGGAAAGAAATCGAGCATAGTGCTCGGATGGATCCATCTTATGAGGGAGAGCGGCCCCCTTTTGAGGATTATTCAACGCAGGCCATAAGTCGCTGGGCGTATGAAAACCAGAGAATATCAGTAGACGACGGTAAAATGGAAATAAGAAATCCGATTGATCGGGAATGGTACAGCAAGGGAAACCGTGACTGGAAGATATATATCCCGAATGATTTCTTTTCTGGAAGACATATAGCAGTAATATCGCGCTGCTTTGTAACGGCGGAGCGTGAACTCAGAGCGCCGAAAAGTAATACTGTAGTAAATCCGGGGATATCTTCTGACGACGCAGTCTGCAGATTATTGTTCGGGGGTGGTGGGGAAAATGTGTTGACTTTATCTTCTGACGGAGAAAGTCTGGATTTCGATTTTGATGTTTTTGAAAAATGGGCTGCTTTGAATGAGGGGCACGTGACGTCAAGGCGGATCGTGGAAGACTTTCTGGGACGCTCCTGGCCGCCGGGAACAATGGAACTTCGCATGTTGAACGCTACGTTAAAGAAAGCGGCTTGTCTCTGTTTGCGATGATTGCAGAAAAACGTAGATTCTGACGAGACAGAACAGCGCCATGCCCCAGGACGCGCGATCACAGTAAGAGCGCCTTTCAAAACCCCTTGTACTGTGGTCCTGAATGAGGGATGAGGCTCCATGGCTTCACCTCTCGTTTCCGATAAATTATGGGCAGTTATTGAACCGCTCCTGC
>NZ_WOTB01000039.1 GCF_011516835.1 Acetobacter musti
TGAGGCAGTTCAGAGGTATCGCAACGCGCTGTGACAGGATGAAATCAACCTTCCTCGCAGTCGTGCAACTCGTCGCCGCAATTCTCGGACTTAACTGACGATACGCCCTAGTCATCTGTCTTGCCGTAACCGTCATGTTCTGGCTATAAATCTTAATATTGGGGGCATGTCTCTTTTTATTATTTATAATAACTAAAATTAAATAAATTTACTACTTTATAAAGTCAATACACGTATAATTTTTTGAATTATATATTACTCTATATTATTAAAAGATCAGGTATCGAAAGTGCAAACCGGCCACCCCAGCTACGAATATATGATAATTGAGACATTATTTCATCTTTTAAATTCCAAGGTAAAATAATAACTACATCGGGCTTTTCGTGTCGGATTACTTCAGGTGACATGACTGGGATCCTTGAGCCTGGGAGAAGCATTCCTTGCTTATGAGGATTTATATCGGTTGTGAAAGAAATAAATTCTGGTCCAATTCCACAAAAATTGAGTAACGTATTGCCTTTGGCAGGAGCGCCATAAGCGATAATTTTCTTATTTAGCCTTCTTTCATTAATTAAAAATTCAACAAAATCTTCTTTGATTTTTATCACTCTCTCTGAGAAAGATTTATATGTCTCAATATTATATAATCCGGCTGAATATTCTTGGTTCAGAATGTTTTGTATCGCTCCTGTTTGTTGATGATTTTTATTTTTTTCGTGAGTAACATATACTCGTAGCGAACCACCATGTGTGGATAATTGATCAACATCAAACACTCTTAGGTTATGTATGCGAAGAGCTTCGATTACAGTTTTCAAAGAAAAATACGAAAAATGCTCATGATAAATTGTATCAAATTGTGCTTCCGTTAATAATTTCATAAGATGAGGAAATTCAAATGTAATAACTCCATCATCCTTCAAAAGAATACGAAATCCTTCAAGAAAATTGTGAAGATCTGGAACGTGAGCAAGAACATTGTTAGCGACCATCAGATCCGCTTTAACACCGTTGTTTCTCAGGCGCATAGCTGTTTCTTTATCGAAAAATGCAACCTCTGTATTGATTCCCTTAGATATAGCTACTTCTGCAACTGTGGATGCTGGCTCAATCCCAAGAACTTTTATACATTTTTTTTGTGCATATTGAAGAAGATAGCCATCGTTACTTGCTATTTCAACAATTAAAGATGAGGAATTAAGATTAAAGCACCGAACCATATCTTCGATATAACTCTCAGCGTGCCTCAGCCACGATGTAGAGTATGACGAATAATATAGATAATCTTCAAATATTTGTTGAGGTGTCTCAAATTGCTCCAGTTGAACAAGCCAGCAATGATCGCAAATCATTGCATGTAATGGATAAAATGGCTCCATTTTATTTTTATTTTTTATACTGATAAACGCATTAGCTAATGGCGAGACACCAAGATCCACAACAGTTGTATTCAGATTGGCAGCACAAAGACGACAAACGGATGAACTTCCCGATTTAGCCAATGTAACACTACTGTCAGTCGCATAGAAATTATCCATATTCGTCTCCGAATTTTATATTAACTGCACTTTAGCAAGGAAGTAGATTATTATTTCAAAAAATCATGCGTATAAAATGGAAGTTCACGGTCCCTGTTAGAAATACATGTTGGGGGTAGTGGCCATTTTATACTTAGAATTGGATCATCATAACGAATGCCAGCGGCATTTATTGGGTCGTATTGAGTTGAAATAGAATAGTACACTTCAGTATTAGGCTGAAGAGTCTGGAATCCATGGAGACATCCTTTCGGGATATAAAGAATCTGATCGTCCTGTTCATGAAGTATATTTATTTCCTTGGCGAGATAGGTAGACGACCAAGGTCGTACGTCACATACCACATCGTGCAGGCCCCCCTTTATGCATTGAACTAATTTTACTTCAGATGAAGGCGAGTGCTGGAGATGCATACCACGTATTATACCTTCTCTGTTGCTTCTAGAACTACTAATTTGTATGAATTTACTCTCAAGTCCATTTATTCGAAATAAATCTTCGCAAAATATTCTTCCAAATGAGCCGCGTTCATCACTTTCTCGTTTTATTTTGATTTTCCACATATCTAATATAGAAGTTTTTTCAAATATCATTGAATATTTCCATTGTTTAGTTTATGGTATTATTGCATAGTACTTTTATAGGTAAATTTATAAATTGCAAATGCCTAAACGCAATTATATGATAACTATAATTATCAAATCTATAGAATATCAAACTCAATTTTATCGTCTTGGTGTTCACGACGAGAATACTGATTTATACGAATAGATAATATCATGAGTCGCGATCGGGTAGCCCTTATTATGGTGAACTGGTTTATCTCTGCATTCAGTATATGGCATAGTTTTTTTTGTAAAAAAAATAATTGTTGTATTTTACACACCATGATCACGCGAATGTGTAAGGCAGGAGAGTCGAGTCTCGTGTGATATAAGGACTACGTCTATTTGGGTAAAAAATAAAATTCGACATTTTTCAAGCGTTTGCAAAAAAATCTGATCTAAATATCTGAAAACTAGTTCGCAGGAAAAATATAATAATCAGAAAATATGTTGCGAATTAATTCCATTAAATGACATCTGGGAAAGAAAACAACATGCATATCCTTATTATTGGAAATATGGGTTATGTTGGTTCAGTCGTTAGTCGTTATATGCGGAATAGATTTCCGGATGCTCATTTGTCGGGTTTCGATAGTGCATTATTTGCGCATTGTCTGGTCAGTAGTGACCCGGTTCCCGAAGTGGTTCTTAATGAGCAATTATTTGGGGACGTGCGTGAATTGACTCTTTCGACTTTTCACGGTGTAGACGCTGTTATTTATCTGGCCGCGATTTCAAATGATCCGATGGGTCAACAGTTTGCTAACGTAACTGACGAAGTAAATAACAAGTGCTGTGTTAAAGCTGCACACTTATCTGAAAAAGCGGGCGTAACACATTTTGTTCTGGCATCCAGTTGTAGTGTATATGGCGCTGCGTCAGAGGTGCCACGCACGGAGCAGGACGATGTCAGTCCCCTTACTGCATATGCAAAATCTAAGATCGCAGCAGAGAAAAAACTAGCTGAAATGCAGTCAGACAGAATGATGATATCCTGCCTTCGCTTTGCTACGGCTTGTGGTTTCTCTGGACGTCTTAGGCTTGATCTCGTCCTTAACGACTTTGTGTCTGCTGCCCTGCGGACAGGTAAAGTCTCGGTGTTGAGCGATGGCTCTCCATGCCGCCCTTTAATCGACGTGAAAGATATGGCCCGCATTATGGAATGGGCGATAACGAGATCTGGGGCGGGTTTTTTAATTGTTAATTCTGGCGTCGATAGTGGTAATTATACAGTAAAAGAGTTAGCGTTTGCCGTGGCAGATGCCATACCTGGAACGCAGATTGATATTAATTATGGTGCGTTACCAGACAAGAGATCTTATAAAGTTGATTTTTCGCTTCTCGCACAATTAGCTCCCAATTATCTTCCCAGAATATCGTTATCATCGACAATCGAAGATCTTATAGCTGGAATAAGTAATTCAGGCCTTTTGCGATCTGACGCAGGGTGGAGTGATCTCGTCAGACTTCAAGTTCTGGCTAATTTTATTGATGCTGGAATAATTGATAAGGAGTTAAGATGGATTATACGGTAGAAAAAAGAGACGTGTTCTCATAACTCTGATTTATATATTATTTATTTCTAACTTAGGATTTAGACATGAAAGCAGTTATTCTTTCGGGTGGTTACGGTACTCGTCTTATGGAGGAAACAGAAGCCCGTCCGAAGCCTATGGTGGAGATTGGAGGGAGGCCCATACTTTGGCATATTATGAAGATATATTCCGTATATGGCGTAAATGAATTTGTTGTTCCGCTTGGTTATAAAGCTGACATGATAAAGCGGTATTTTATTGAATATTATTCGAATTTATCAGATATAGAAGTGGATGTTGAAAACAATTCCGTAAAAACTCTCAAAAAAAGTGCTGAGCCGTGGAAAATTACTCTTGTAGATACGGGTCTTGAGACCATGACAGGAGGACGTCTGTTGCGTCTGAAAGATTATCTGCGTGATGAAGATTTTTGTTTGACATATGGGGACGGTGTTACCGATCTGAATATTAAGGACACTATTCAATTTCATAAATCTCACGGCAAAATAAGTACGGTAACAGCGGTAAGCCCTCTGGCCCGCTTTGGATCGCTGAATATTAATGATGGTCAGGTTGTTGAATTTCATGAAAAACCTGAGGGGAAGGGTCTCGTGAATGGCGGGTTTTTTGTGCTTTCTCCAGGTGTTTTTGATTATCTGGAAGATGATACGACTATCTTTGAACGTAGACCCCTTGAAAGACTAGCTGATAATAAGCAATTAATGGCGATTACCCATGAAGGGTTCTGGTATTCGATGGATACACTTCGAGATAAGCGTTATTTAGATCATTTGTGGAGTTCAAATAAAGCCCCTTGGAAGATATGGTAATTATAGTATCATAAATTAATTATAATATTATCATTTTCTAACCAAAGGATATTATCTTTTTTTGGCGCGAGTAATGCTGAATAGTATAGATGAATACTGCGTGTATGACCATATCCATCTGACGTCAGCGATGAAGAGTAATGCCGCTGTTCCGTATCCTCACGCATCAGCAGAAGATACGGAACAGCGGCACAACGATTTTAAGAAAGCCGTTCAGCGGTTTTCGGTATATGAGCCGTTACGGGATTGCATGGCGTGCGATGCCCGACAATTTGCTACCGTATCTGCGGTTTATCGGCAATCCCGTCGCTGGATGGAAACCGGTTGTTTCGAGGCACTGGTTCACGATCTGCGGGCTGTGCTGCGAATTGCAGCTGGAAAGCGGCGCCAGATCCGAGTATGACGGTGCAAAAAAAAAGAATGGCTCGAAGCTGCGATATGGCGGCCCACGCCCAAGGACATCTGGCTCTGCACGTCACCTCGGCCAGCGGGGATGACCGAGGGTAAGAAGCCGGTTCATTGACTGAGGCCATTCAGCAGGCGACAGACGAGAACGTCAGGCTGGTCAGGCTGATCAGGGCTACACCGGATCAAAAGTAGGGCAGGATTATAATAGCCAGAAAATTTCTGCAGTTATAACGGACCATGGAAAACTCCACTGAGATCGTCAAAGGTCGTAAAAAGCTTCCTGCTGCTTCCTTGACCAGAGATTGCAGGCGATCTTTCGTATGAACAACTTGCTTTCGAAGGCTCGTCCGAGATTATGAACGGCTTTTAGCAATGCTTCACGAACTACAATCTCGTTGCATTCGTATGTTTCACGCTTAAGACCGTAGTAGCCTTCTCACTCCATAATACTCGTCAAAAGCGTAACGACTTCACTCCACTCAGGTGCCGCCTGTGCAGCTCCTGTTCGGGTCGTTGCGAGTGCACCGCATGCAGCGCCTACGCGTGTCGCTTCGGCAAGAGGTCGACCTTGTGCCAGACCGATGGCGAGACCCGCGTTGAAACAGTCGCCGGCGGCGACCGTATCGCACGGCGTTACCGGGAATGGGGGTATGAATCCGCCTGTGGTTTCGTCCTGCCACCACACTCCCTTTGCTCCCATTTTCACGACTGCTGCTCTGACGCCGCGACGAAGCAACGAAGCTGCTGCGTGGGCCGCCAATTCCGGAGTTTCCGGATTTATCCCTGTCAGAATGAGAGTCTCACTTTCATTGGGCGTAATCACGTCAATCAATGGCCAGAGTTCCACAGGGAGTCCGTTTGCAGGTGCGGGCGCCGGATCAAGAATAACTGAAACGCCAGAACGCGCAGCGCGTCTGGCTGCTGAAAGAACAGCATTTATTGGAACTTCCAGTTGCAGCAGAAGGACGTTGGCTTCAGAAAACAGCACATCAGCGCGGGTAATATCTGTATCATCGATAGCCATGTTGGCCCCTCCGATGACAGTAATGCTGTTTTCCCCCGATTTTTGATCCACGATGATGAGGGCCAGACCGGTAGGATGGTCCGGGTCGTTCAGCAACGCCTTCAATTCAACACCAAATGCGAGCAGTTCTGTCCGTGCCTGAATTCCAAATGCGTCGAGACCTACGCGCCCGACCAAAGCCGTCCGAATCGGTAAGGAACGACTCAACCGGGCCGCAGCCGCAGCCTGATTGCTCCCTTTACCACCCAGACCGAGAACGTAGCTTTCCGCATGTATTGTTTCTCCGGGCGAGGGGAGGCGAAGCGCTCGTGCCGCTACGTCAATATTTATGCTGCCAAAAGAAAGTACGAGGGGAAACGCATCCGACATATCGGCCATCCTGTTCATTAAGGTGGTTGGCCTCATAACAGTAAATGCGGATGTTCAGAACTGCGCCGTCAGGCCGCCAAGGAGTCGCCTTTGTATTCTGAGTCCCGATGTCTCACGGAGTTCGGGATCCGCGAGCTGATCACCGCTGAGAGACAATATAAACCGTTTATCGAAGTGCCATGCAATGCGAGCATTCAAAGTTACAAACCCATGAATTTTCACGTTATTAAGTGTGAGACGCGAAAAGTCAGCAATGATATCCTGATAATGTGATTGCCAGCGTACATGGGAACTCAGTTCGAATTTACCGAGATTGTAAGAAAAACCACCGATAACGGAGTTAACAGGTGTCTGGCGCTGAAAATTAATCAGGGAACTTTTATTCAGATCACGTACGGCAGTCATTGCATAGGATAAATCCCATTTCAGACCAGCCAATACCGAACCATTCAGCCTGGCTTCACCACCGGCGACATCGACGCGACCGTAATTTTCGGGCTGTGTAGTAAGCGTTGCCGGTGGAGAGTAATTGAAGTTCGGTGAAAAAGGTGTTCCCAGCATATTACTGGTTCGCTGTGCAAATAGCGCCAGAGAGAAATATGCACCAACAGGCCGGATATTTCGTGAATAATTAAGCCCAATATTGATGGTCGTTGACGGCATAATCGATGCATTATTTAAAATCGTAGCAGCTCCGAAGCTCATGGTCGGAGCGAAATCGAACAATGCCGGCAACTGAATTCCTCGTGCGACATTTAGTCCAAATACGCCTGCTGCCCCGGCATCATAACGGATACGGCTGTTGAAACTTGGTTCTATATATTGGTGGGAAGCAGATATCTCCCCATATGCCGGTAATGGATTTCGCATGGACGGAACATAGAACGCGTCGAGACGGACAGCGTTTGTCAGCGTTAAATCAGGAAGAATCCTGTAATCCCACACAACTGAGCCTGCTGCCAGCATGTCGTACTCGCTTGCCAGCTGCATTCCGGCTTCACGCGCGCTAAGCGTAGTATAACGATATTCAGCAGCAAGCCGGAGATCGTTCTGACTATTAAGCGAAATTGTGTCAGACAGCTGAGTATCAGTTGTGTCAAGACTGTAATCAAAATCTATAGGCAATGTCATCCCGAGTGCAGACACCGTATCATAAGCGCCGCTGGTATAAGAATTCTGATATGCCTTAAATTCGATAAGACCTGCCGATGTATCGGCATTGATCTTTCCCTCCAGACTCTTTGAAAGAGGATTTGTAACGGCGTAAGTCCCGAGGTCGGCCCAGAATGGCGTTCTCTCCTGTCCGATGGTTCCTGAAAGCTGCCAGTCGATCGGTGAAGTGATTTGTCCACGCAGATCAAGAGAGGCATTCAGCGTATGTGTTTTCAGTATAGTACCGCGCGACCGGGCATCACGGTATTCATCCGCCTGAAAACCGTTTAACGAAAGTTTCGCCGCTAGCTGACTGGAGAATTTATGTGAGGCGACCAGTTCGCCGCCAAAATTTCCCAGACTGCCACCATTGAGATGAATATAGCTTTTGTTTTCGTGAAGGACGTCGCGCGTCACGATATTGATCACACCGCCCGATGCATTGAAACCGTAAACGGCTGAATTCGGGCCACGAACAACCTCGATCTGACGGATATCGCGAAGGGACACAGGCAGCAGGCCCCAATCTGTAAAATTGTAACCATCCAGATAGACCTGCCGGCCGTCGACAAGAACCAGCGTTCGTGAGCCGCCCGCTGCATCATTACCTCTGATCGAAACGTTTGCACCCAGTGTCGAATAACTGCGCACGTTAATGCCGGCGACCATTCGGAGTACATCGGGCACCGATTGTGCGCCGGAACTTACAATCTGATCGTGGGTGATAATCTGCATGTCTGTCGGAAGATCACTGGCTCTCTGCGGTTTTCCGGTTGCGGAAGATGTGACCGGTTCGCCGAAAAGCGTCTCAAATGCGTTGTAATCCAGAGTTTGGGCGTGCGCATTTCCTGCGTTCAGGGCCATCAGGCATAGGGTAGAGAAGATAAGCTGATTTCGAAAAGGCAGGATGGCCGGTCGTCGCGTTACGTGCGTTAAAAGATGCCTGAGATCAGACATGGCCACTCATTACTGTGTTTTTTTGTCGCGTTATCCGGCCCATGAAGCCATGCTAAAGGCAGGATGCTTTCTTGCGGGTTAACTTTACCCGCGGATGGAGACAGATGCTCTCCAGAGCATTGTATTTTCCTGTGATTGTGGAAAAGATGCATGCATCTTCTGCATGGCATGTTATTATTCAACGCTGGAGGAAGCGGATGAGCGATAACATGACAGGACCTGAAGCCACCGGTAACGCTTCGGTTAATGACCATTCTGCCTCGTCTGAGAGTGGGGCAGGACATGCCGAAGGGATCTCAGTGCAGGAAAATATATCTGCTGCATCGCCCCATCAGGACACTCATGCAGATCCTGTTATTCCGGTAGCTCCGAACCCCGTCGCGAGACTAGGCACATCGACAGAGCTTTCTTCAGATGCCGGTCATATGGACCGTGCCTCTGTAAAAGAACTGGCGCAAATGCTTGGTGCTATGATGTTTGTTGCATTGCTGACGGCGGTTGGCTGGCACGCAGCGCATTATTCCGGGGCATGGCCTTACTGAATTGCTGACGTCACTGGTGACGCAGAGTGACAACAAGAACATCACGATAAGCCGGACGGGACGGATCGACTGGCTGGATTGGAGTCACGCCGTGAAAAACCCGATTATCATCGACGAATGCAGCGTCCAGAGGTGCTGAAAGCGTAAAACTGCCTGACTCACGCCCCGTCAGGTCATGAATAGTCGTGTCGCCACTCACGACATTCTCACGCCGGATCATCATTACCAGAACCCAGTCAACCCCATCCCGATGCAGTCCCTCCGGTGTAGGCCGGCCTTCATGCGCCTCCTGCGCCTCAATCCGGAACTGATGCACCTCGGCATGCCATACATCCGGCCGTGACTGTAATGGTGTAAGATCTGTCGCCAGTCGCCGTATCAGAGCAAGAGCCGCATGCATCACCGGATGCGCACCGATTTCCCGTTCGACAGGTTCGAACCATCGTTCGACGCCTCCATTCAGCGCATTGTAATCCCGGCTCTGATAATGTGGCTGGTGACGTTTTCGAATGATTGCGTCCTGTGTCAGTGAAAAAGTGGCATAACGCCGCCGTCGATAACGACCACCGTCAGCCATATAACGATCAACGCCAAGGCGCTGCCAGCTCGCTGCAAAACCAGCCCAGTCCGACATTCCGAATGCTTCAAGCAGCGGCTTCATCTCGCCTGAAATGATGCGGGCAAAATGCACTGCACGTGTCTCGTCCTCGATCATCTCAAGAACAGCCGCTGCCGGAAACCGGGCCTCGTTATTTTCTATCATGACCATCTCCGGGTGCTTCGCTGGTTACCTTGCCATCATTTGCTTTATTGTCAGCCTGCACCGTGCCCGTCTGCGTCGCTGTGGTCCGGTCTGCAGCAGGCTTGTCCTCGTTTGCAGGGGTACTGCCTGGAAGCGCAGACATTTCCCCCGTGATGTTCAGCGCCGTGCCAGGTGCGGACGCTGTGTATGAGGTCGGGGTAAAGAACAGAACACCTGCTTTTGCCATAGGATGCGCGATGCGCTTGTAGAATTCGCGCTGAACCTTCCACTTCATCATGGCGGCGGTCCTTATCGAGCCAATAATAACGGCACCGTTGCCATCCGTGTTATCCACGCCGAGATCATTGTAGCCGGAATAAATGATACCTCTGAACGTCTCTTCCTTCCGCATCTGATCCACAACATCCGACATGATCTTCACGACACGTGATACATCCTCGGACAGATCCACTGTCTGTCGGATAATGATCTGATTGAAATCCCGGCCCGTGTTCGCAATCGATGTCACGGACGAAAACGGAATGATGTGCAGGTCACCGTTGATCGCACGGACCCGCACCGTCCGGATCGACAGATGCTCCACAAACCCGGCCACGCCTCCGGTCGTTACCCAGTCACCAACCTGAATCGCATCCTCGACCAGCATGAAGAACCCTGTGATGAAATCTTTCACCAGGCTCTGTGAACCGAAGGCCAGCGCCGCGCCCATAATGCCCGCACCGGTCAGCAGCGGTGTGACGTTGATTCCGATCTGCGATAGGGACGTTACCGTTACGATGACAATGATTGCTGCCCGCAGCACGGTACGGATGATTGGCAGAACCGTCTTCAGCCGGGTGGCCCGTGTCTCTTGGGCCGTCTGAGCGTAGCGCTCAAGCTGACGATTCAGCATCGCATTGACAACCTCCCAGATCGCCGCTGCAATCGTCAACGCGATCACGACCGTCACTGCGGCGCCCAGCAGTCTGGATCCAAGACGGTTTGAGAAGAAGAACTGTACGCTGCTGATGCCCCACGCTTCCGTCAGCGCAAGGAAGCTGACGAAGGTAATGAAAATAGTCAGAGCACCGCGTACAAAAGGGTAATAAACATCTGCCCGTTTCTGCAGATCGGGCCGGCGCTTCACCTCCTCAGGATTGAGACGAAACAGCCGGTCCTGAGCTCCATAGGCCAGTACGGCCAGCAGACGCGAGGCAGCAATAATAACGATGGTCATCGCTGTGGTGCGCAGAATCCAGTCGTACCCTCCGCGCAGATGCACCGCCCATACCACCCAGAGCGCCGCGTCGAGGAACAGTGCCGGAACCCACCAGACACGCGCAAGTGCAAGCATGAAAGACCAGAACGCGCTCTTGGACGCTTTCCGTTTCGGTTCAATTGTACGGGCGACAACTGGGCGAAGACGCCAGATAAAGATCGCAATCAGAATATGCTCGACAAGCACGACTGCCCGGATCATTGCTTCCGTGCCACGATCGGACAGGTCGAATTCTCCGCCGAGAACAGAAAGACAGACAACAATCGACGGGCCGGCGACCAGAATGTTCCACCAGCGGGTCAGCATCCATGCGGTCGAATCGCCTGCTGGCATCAGACGGATGGCCGGAGAACGCGGCGCAATGGCGGTTTCCAGAAAAATAAACAGCGCACGCGCCGCCGCATAGGCGAGAGCCAGTGTTTCCGTCACCGTCGCTGACTCGGTTGTGTTCGTGGCAACCGCCGAACCCGCAAATGCGATGCCGAGAAACGCACCGACAGGCAGCAGCTTGAGTCCCAGATGCATCAGCGCATAAGGAACACGCGCGAGAAACCGAAGGGTTTCAATCTGGCGCCGCTGGTCGTCGGCTCGCGTTTCAAGAGTCTGCACTTCTTCCTGTGGCGCTCCGGACGCCGCAGCGGCCTGCGCAACCTGATCATCGGAAACAGCTTCGTCGGTGTCAGGCTCGACCTTCCCGTTCTGCACCGGTTCACTGGCCCCGATCCGTTCCTCACGGGCTATCGCACGGTCCGTCACTCGCCGAAGAGGCTTCTGAATCATCAGAGCCGTTCCCCATTCGGTCAGCAGCGCCACACCGACTATCATGAAAGCTCGTGTGAAAGCCCCGATCAGGACACCGCGCGTCTGGGGATTATTGATCTCATTCTGGAACCACGTCCCGACTGTTTTCAGATCTTTGAAAAGAGCGAGGAAATTCTCAAGATACCCGGCTATCTCAGTTTTTATGGATGAAAATCCGGACGACAGATCGTTGTGCAAAACCACTGCATTCGGTGCAGTTGTGCCCTTCTTCGTGATACCGGTCTGCGGTCCCGGTGCCGTCGCCTGTATTCCGCGTGTCATGAGCGACAGATCATGCGTAAATGCGTCACGCTGTTTAGGGTCGTTCAGGACGTTGAGAAGTTCCTGCGCTTCCTTTGGTGAAAGCGCCTGAGCCCCTGTGGTTTGCGGCGATACAATGGGGTCCGCTTGCGCGGCCTTCGCTCCGTAAGGGAGCAGAAACAGGAGAATGGCCAGCACAAACCCGGAACCCCGTAACCATTCGAAGGAACGCCTTACGGACAGCCCTGCGTCGTTCCGGGCCGACGGTTTCAGAGATGTCCTGGTTCCTGTCATTGTATTCCGCTCCGATCTGCATTTGTCGCGACAGAAGAGGGCTTCTGCCGCGACAAAAAATATTGAGTCAAAAGTGTCTGTTTTTGTTTGACATTGAAAGTCCCGGGCTTTCAGGAAGTCCCGGAGCGGACGTGAGCAGCCGGCCTGTCAGATCTGACCGCCGAACCGGACAATCCGTTGCCGCCGTAACACCAGAGTGCCCGCTACCATGTCATGCAGTCCCTGCTTGCGTGCTGTGAAGGCCACCATGATCACGCCGACGCACAGAAATGGGAAAGAAACGAAGATTTTAACAAGGTTACGCGCCAGCGAACGAAGGAGCGAGATGCGCTGGCCATTCAGATCGCATACCTGCAGCCCCAGAACCCATTTGCCCGGTGTTCCACGCATGGCCGATGCTTCAAATGCAACCGCCCAGGCCAGCGTCAGAAGGAAAAAGACCGGATTATTGCCGGAGGTGTCTATGTGCGTGTGCGGGAAAGGGACAGAATAAAAGTAATCCGTCGTACGGTAAGCGACTTCATAGGACGGCGTATCCCCGGGAACTTCGATCGTATCAAACCGTAATGTGGGAACAGCCAGCAGACGAAGAAAATATCCCGCCATGCTCAGAATAAACCAGTCGAGCAGCGCCGCCGCTGTCCGGATCCAGAATCCGGCATAGCCAAAAGCGCTTTGTTCTCCTCCGGTCCAGTCATCCGCCGGTCCGGCCGTCTTCGTGGACCACGCATTCTGACCCCAGCCCGGAGGAAGGGAGTTCGACATCAGATATTATCCTTTCGGCAAAACGTGGTCGCGCTGTCCTTAGCTATCAGCTCCGATAAGAGCCATTGATATCGATATAGCCGTGAGTCAGGTCGCAACTCCACATGGTTGCCGTCCCGTTACCAAGCCCCAGATCGACCACGATGTCGATCTCGCGCCCTTTCATATGCGCTACTACCGGAGTTTCATCGTAACCTTCGACAACTGTACCGTCCCGCGCAATGATCACGCCCCCAATCGCGATCGACAGCCGGTCGCGATCTGCCGGTTCGCCACTCTTGCCGACAGCCATCACCACACGACCCCAGTTCGCGTCCTCACCGGCAACTGCTGTCTTTACCAGCGGTGAATTGGCAATCGCCTTAGCAACTTCGCGTGCTGAAGCATTGGACACGGCGCTGTTCACCGTGATTTTGATCTGCTTGGTAGCACCTTCGCCATCCCTCACCACCATCAGCGCCAGATCGAGCAGCAGCCCGTTCAGTGCATCGCGGAATGCCGCCAGTGCCGGATCATCTGCGCTGCTGATGATCCGGTTGCCCGCATATCCCGTTGCAAACAGCAGAACCATGTCGGAGGTCGATGTATCGGAGTCCACCGTGATCGAATTGAAACTGCCTGTTATGCCTCTGGCCAGAAGCGTCTGGAGAACAGGTGCGGGAAGTGATGCATCCGTCGCGACAAAGCCCAGCATCGTTGCCATGTCCGGGGCGATCATACCACTACCCTTGGCAATACCCTGAATCGTCACAGACACACCCTCAATTTCGACCTTGCGTAAGGCTGCCTTCGGGAAGGTATCCGTCGTCATGATTCCGCGGGCAGCGTCCTCCCACCCGGTCTCAGAGAGACCAGCGTGCAATTCCGGCAGCGCCTTCGTAATGCGGTCTGCCGGCAATATCTCTCCAATGACACCTGTTGACGCAAGAAACACTTCCTGCGGAGAGCAGCCCGCAAGTCCGGCTTCAGCGATGGCGGTGATACGGCATGTCTCAACTCCGGCCTGACCGGTAAACACATTCGCATTGCCCGCGTTGACGACCAGTGCCCGCGCCGAACCGCCTGTCAGCGCCTTCCTCGACCAGTCAACCGGCGCGCCCGGACACTTTGATTGCGTGAACACGCCTGCGACAGTGGTGCCTTCTATGAACTCAGCGACAACAAGGTCTGTCCGGCCGTGATAGCGAATACCAGCGGCCACGGCACCGAGCCGAACACCCGGCACCACACCGAGCGCCGGAAGAGAAGAGGCGAGGGGAGAAACAGGCAGCGATTTTGCCATTTGTGAAAACCTTGTGCGTCAGGCCGATGCAGATTTGAGGACCACAGAAGTCTGTTGAATGGTCTCAGATACAGGAAAAGGGACGCCAGAACGACGCCCCTTTTCCTGTATCTGCATGAGAAAGCTGCTCCTGCCAGCCGCGGGAACAGATTCGACAGAGATTTATTTTTTAGGTGCAGCGGTCGGCGTTCCGGCGATCGCAGGCTGAGCGTTATCGGGAACGGGTTTTCCATCAGGCCCATAGCGTACGATCTTTACCTGAGACGCAGCTTTTTCGACCGCAGACCTTACATCCTGCTGTATCAGCTGCTGTCGGATTTTGTCCTTAACCTCATCTTCCTTTGGAATCGGAGCGGTCCTCGTGTCGAGAACCTGGATGACATGATATCCGAACTGGCTCTTAACCGGAGTTTCGCTGAACGTATTCGGTTTCATCGCAAAAGCAGCATCCGAGAAGACCGGAACCATGTCGCCCTTTTTAAACCAGCCAAGATCACCGCCGTTATTCTTCGCGCTTCCCTTGTCAATCGACAGCTTCTCGGCAAGTGGGCCGAATGCCTCACCAGCTTTTAGCTTTTTGATCACATCCTGGGCCTCCGCCTCGGTTTTCACGAGGATATGGCGTGCATGGACTTCTTTCTCAGGTGCTTTATTCGCGTAATTTTTTAAATAAAAATCATGAATAGCCGCATCAGTGAGCTGAGGAGTGACCTGCCGGGAAAGCCAGGCCGTCTGTAATGCGTTATTTGCGGCAACATCCATCGCGGCTTTGACTTCAGGATCGGCCTGGAGATTAGCCTTGCGCGCCACGATCTGGATCGCTTTCTGATCTACCGCCTGATTGACCAGCATCGGGAAAATTACATTTGGTGGTAACTGGCGAAGCTGCGGTGGCATATTCGCCGCCGACTGACGAATGTCGCCAAGCGTAATTTTATTGCCATCCACCGTCGCTACCACAAGGTTCGGATCAGCAGGCGCTTCCGCCGGTGGTGGCGTCGGGCTGCCTGCGGGAGCAGGCGCCGCAGTTGCGGCTGCGGGCGCAGCAGACGCGCTGGGGGAAGACAGGAGAGTCGAGGTAAGCAGGGCCGCCATAGCGATAATGGAAGCCGGGCTGGTAAACCGCATGAGAGATAAACCCTGTGTTTCTGAGCGGCGCGCATCATGGCCGACACGACTGGCACCCGCAAGGGCGCGGGGTGAGCAATTCACGCTCCTGCAATATGATGGGATAATATGGTCAGGGTCGGTATGGCGGGCAGCAGATAACAGCCGTTTTGTGGCTCATCGGTTGACCCGGAGCATTGCCGGCCTTATCTCAGTGCTCGCACGCGACCGGTTGTTTGTCGTGAGTCTCTGACCCCGACACGGTTCCTCCCTGTTCGGAGGTATGAACGGAGTCAGGCGCCGGTCAGGCAGCGTGCTGTTCCGGAAAGGTATTCATGCTCGCCTCGCTCGCCCGCGCCCTGTTCGGCACTTCCAATGACCGTTCACTTAAGGCTTTTCAGCGCCGCGTGCCCCAGATCAACGCGCTGGAGTCGTCCGTCGCCGCTCTGGATGATGCTGCTCTTGCTCACAAGACAATCGAATTCCGGGAACGTCTGGCGTCAGGTGAAACCCTGGACGCTCTGCTACCCGAAGCTTTCGCTGTCTGCCGGGAGGCGTCGAAGCGTGTTCTGGGTATGCGCCATTTCGATGTCCAGCTTATCGGCGGCATGGTCCTGCATGCAGGCAAGATTGCCGAGATGCGCACCGGCGAGGGCAAAACTCTCGTGGCGACTCTGGCCGTCTATCTTAACGCGCTGACCGGAAAAGGCGTCCACGTCGTCACCGTCAACGACTACCTTGCCCGTCGTGATGCCGAAGAGATGAGCAGACTTTATGGCTTTCTGGGGCTCACAACCGGCGTCATCGTGCCGAACCTCCCGGATGAGGCCCGTCGCGCTGCATACGCCGCCGATATTACTTACGGAACCAACAACGAATTCGGCTTCGACTACCTGCGCGACAATATGAAATACCGCCTGGACGAGATGGTCCAGCGGCCATTCAGCCACGCCATTGTTGATGAAGTTGACTCAATCCTTATTGATGAAGCCCGGACCCCGCTCATCATCTCCGGTCCGGCGGAAGGCGATACGGAGCTCTACAACAGCGTCGACGCCGTTGTGGCCGAACTGGTGAAGGACACAGCAGCTTACGACAAGGACGAGAAACTCCGTACTGTCATTCTCACGGAGGAAGGCTCCGATCGCGTCGAGGAACTGCTCCGTAATGCCGGGCTGCTCGAAAATGGTGGCCTCTACGACGTTCACAACGTTGCCGCTGTCCATCATGTTCAGCAGTCATTGCGCGCCCATACGCTTTTTTCCCGCGACGTGGATTACATCGTTCGGAACGGCAAAGTCGTTATCATCGATGAATTCACCGGTCGTATGATGGATGGCCGCCGCTATTCGGACGGCCTGCACCAGGCGCTCGAAGCCAAGGAACATGTCGAAGTCCAGCAGGAAAACCAGACGCTGGCCTCCATCACCTTCCAGAATTATTTCCGCCTTTATCCCAAGCTGTCCGGTATGACTGGCACTGCCATGACCGAAGCGGATGAATTCGCTGAAATTTACAAACTTGACGTCATTGAAATCCCGACAAATCTGCCGGTCGCCCGTAAGGACGAAGACGATGAAATCTATCTGAACGAAGAACAGAAGTTCACGGCCGTTGGGAACCTCGTCGAGGAAATCCATGAGACCGGTCAGCCGATCCTCGTTGGCACAACGTCCGTCGAAAAAAGTGAAGCCCTTTCGGCGACCCTGAAGGCACGCGGCATTCCGCACAATGTGCTGAATGCCCGCTTCCATGAAATGGAAGCCGCCATCGTCGCCCAGGCCGGTGCGCCAGGCGCCATTACTATTGCAACCAACATGGCCGGTCGTGGCACCGATATCAAACTCGGCGGTAATGTTGAGATGCGGATCCAGCAGGAACTGAACCACATCACCGATCCTGCTGAACGTGAAGCCGCTGAAGCGGCTATTCGTGGAGAAGTCGCCCGTAACCAGGAAATTGTTAAAGCTGCCGGCGGTTTATATGTTATAGGTACGGAACGTCACGAAAGCCGCCGCATTGACAATCAGCTCCGCGGTCGTGCAGGCCGTCAGGGTGATCCCGGTAACTCCCGCTTCTTCGTCTCGCTCCAGGACGATCTGATGCGTATCTTCGGTTCCGAAAGGATGACCGGAATGCTGCAGAAGATGGGCATGCAGGACGGCGAGGCCATCGTTCATCCCTGGCTGAACAAGGCTCTTGAGCGCGCTCAGAAAAAAGTCGAAGCCCGTAACTTCGATATGCGTAAGAATACGCTTAAATACGACGATGTCATGAATGATCAGCGCAAGGAGGTTTACGCCCAGCGCCGCGAATTCATGATGGAGGATGATGTCGCCGCAATCGTAAACGATATGCGGGAGGAACTGATCCTGTCGCTCGTTGATCAGCGCATTCCGGAAAAAGCATTTGCCGAACAGTGGCAGAGCGAGGAACTTGCTGATGACCTTCGTCGTATTCTGAATCTTGAACTTCCGGTCGCTGAATGGGCGAGGGAAGATGGAATGGACAGGGAGCAGGTTGCCGCCCGGGTTGAAGATGCTGCTGCGCAGGCACAGGCGGTTCGTACGGCCAATTTCGGGCCAGACCTTATGCGGTATCTTGAGAAGCAGATTCTGCTCACGACCTTTGATTCTGTGTGGAAAGAACACCTCCATGCCCTTGATCAGCTTCGTCAGGGTATCGGTCTGCGCGCCTACGGTCAGAAAGACCCGCTAAACGAATATAAACATGAAGCCTTTCAGCTCTTTAACGTGATGCTGAGTGAAATGCGTGAACGCGTCGTTTCGATGCTTAGCCGTGTTGAAGTTGCGCCACCGCTCGAATCCAATCCGTTTGAAGGTATCGGCGAGTTTCACCCCGATCCCGAAGTGCCTGGCCTTGCTTCAGAGCCGGCGCATTATGCGCAGATGCCTGTTTCTGTTTCATCCGAGCCGGTCAGTTCCGGTGCGATCCTGCCTGATGATCCGGAAACGTGGGGTGAGACGCCACGGAACGCTCCCTGTCCCTGCGGGTCGGGGAAAAAGTTCAAACATTGTCATGGCAGTCATGCCTGAGTGGGGCGGTTCGCCAACCGCTCCGGAAAGGAAAGCCCGGACAGACGGTAGCTGATAGTCCCAGGGAGAAAGCCGGGGGAAAATCCCAGCTTATGTTTGCATCCGGGTAGTGGTTCTCCATCACCCCGCTGTATTATGAACAGGCCGGTCCGGCGACCGGTACAGACAGAAAGATAACGAGGGCGGCATGGCTGGCCATTCACAGTTCAAGAACATCATGCACCGTAAAGGTGCACAGGACGCAAAGCGTGCGAAACAGTTCGCTAAGGTCATCCGCGAAATCACCGTCGCCGCGCGATCTGGCCTCCCCGATCCGTCAACCAACCCCCGCCTGCGTGCCGCCATCTCCGCAGCACGGGAGGTCAATATGCCGAAAGACACGGTTGAGCGTGCGATCAAAAAAGCTACCGGCACCGGTGGTGGCGATGATTACACCGAAGTTCGCTACGAAGGCTACGGTCCCGCCGGCATCGCTGTAATCGTTGAGGCCCTTACCGACAACCGCAACCGTACCGCCTCCGATGTCCGCGCCGCGTTCTCCAAACATGGCGGCTCCCTGGGCGAGACCAACTCCGTCTCCTTCATGTTCAACCGTACCGGCGTGATCACATATCCCGTCAGCGCGGCTTCCGAGGACGATATGCTGGAAGCGGCCATTGAGGCCGGCGCCGAAAACGTCGTCTCTACCGACGAAATTCACGAAATCACCTGCGCGGTCGAATCTTTCTTTACCGTCAGAGACGCACTTGAGACGAAATTCGGCGAGCCCGAAAGTGCGAAACTTGACTGGCGTCCGGAAAACTCGGTGCCGCTCGATGAAGAGAAGGCCCGCAGCGTCCTGAAACTTCTCGATGCCCTTGAAGACAGCGATGACGTCCAGAACGTATACGCTAATTTCGACCTGCCGGAAGATGTTGCTGCCGCGCTTTCCGCATAAATCCGGATAAGCAGGCACCTGATCGATTCTGGCTTCCACCGGAACACGATCAGCTATAGGGCTTGCTCAGGGCGGGCACGAAGCTCAGATCTTGCGCACCCCATGGAGGCCCGGCGCTTTCAAGGCGTCCAGAGGAGCAAATATGCAGGCTGATCCCCCGGCGCGCTCTGCCGTCGTCGATCTCGGCTCCAACTCCGTCCGTATGGTCGTGTTCGACGGTGTGTCCCGCAATCCGGTACCTATTTTCAACGAAAAGGCCGTTCTGCGTCTCGGGCGCGGCCTGACGACGACCGGGAGGCTGAACGAAGAAGGCGTGGCCCTGGCTGTGGACGTGCTTCGTCGTTTTTACGCCATTGCCCGCGGCATGAATGCTGACCCCTTCGAGATTCTTGCTACCGCCGCCGTCCGCGATGCAGTCAACGGTCCGGAATTCGTTGCTTCCCTGCGTCAGCTGATGCCGGATGTCCCAATCCGCATCCTGTCAGGGATCGAGGAAGCCGATCATTCCGCACTTGGTGTGCTCTGTGGCATTCCGGAAGCCAATGGCCTCGTTGCCGATATCGGTGGTGGTTCGCTTGAACTCATCCGTATTGACAGTGAGGGGCGGCACGATGCCGACACGCTCCCTCTCGGTGTCATCCACCTCAGCGACCGCGCGAGTGGCAATATCGCAAACGCCAAGGTCATTGCTGACGCCGATCTGGCGGGCGTGCAGTGGCTCACCGGGATGCGCGGTAAAACTCTCTATCTCGTTGGCGGCGCGTTCCGCGCACTAGCTCGTCTCGAAATCGCGCGCACGGATTATCCGCTCAATATTGTACATTATTATACGCTGAATCCGCTTGCCGCCCGCGACATGACCGGCTGGCTCATTCAGAGCAATCGCAAGGCTCTTGAGCGTCTGCCAAACGCACCCCGCAAACGTCTGGATGACGTCCCGTTTGCAGCGACCGTTCTCCGTCGACTTATCAGGCGCATTGAGCCGGAAAAAATTGTATTCTGTGTCGACGGACTGCGCGAAGGCTGGTACGCGCTGAACGTCGCTCCTGATCTCCAGTCTCTTGACCCGCTTGAAACTGTTTCCCGCGACATGTGCGCGCGGCTGGGGCGTAGCGACACTCTTCCGAATGCTCTGATCGACTGGATTCAGCCAATCTTCAGAGGTGAGACCGATCATCAGCGTCGTCTTCGCGAGACCGCATGCAGGCTTTCCGATGTTGGCAGCCACGATCATCCGGAATATCGCGCTGAACAGACATATCTGCGTGTGCTGCGATTGCAGGGGGCGGGCTTTGATCATCAGGCCCGGGCTGCTCTGGCCCTCGCTCTCGCCATCCGTTATGAAGCGGAGCCGGACACTGCGTCCTATCTCAGAACATCCCGTTCCCTGCTCAATGATGAGATGTTTACCTGGGGGATTACTCTGGGCCTTGCCCTTCGGCTGGCATATGTTCTCTGCGGCGGCACCGAAAGACTGCTTCAGGGTACGCGTCTTGAACTGAATGATACTGAACTCTGTCTTCATCTGACATCAGCACGTGTTGCGGTGCGCGGAGACGCTGTTCGTCGCCGCCTTACGAGACTTGCTCAGGTGATGAAGCTGTCGGGAATAATGGACGAAGCGCCGCAGACGACCATCATTCCGGGATAAACAGCCATAATTTTATGAAAATATGGACGCACCTCCGTGCAGTGGCGGAATTGCACCAGTTTCTTCATCAGGACATTTTTTGAAAGAAGATGTTCACGAACTTGCGAAAAGCATGGTGCGATGGGTCGTCGTATGCTGTGCATTAGCATTCGGATGTCACGCTGACGGAAACCGGGGAATCAGCCGCTAATGTATAAAATCTGCCAGAGTCGGTTACCTGAGTGGTTGTCATCTGAGATCGGTGCAGGACACTGACCATGTCGGATGAGATATTCTCTCTTGAAGCTGCTCTGAACCGGGGAAAGTCACGGTCTTCGGGCGGACTTACTGTTGTCAGAGTGCTGATTGTCGATGACAATGCAACGGTCCGGCAGATTCTCGGAGACGCTGTGCGTGTCATTGCCGGCGCGGATGTATGCGGCGAAGCAATCGATTCCGAAGAGACTTTTGATCTTATTTCCCGCGCAAAGCCTGATCTGATTGTGATGCGTGCCGATCTGCCGGGCATGAGCGGCCTGCAGATAACCCGTTCGATCATGGTTCGTAATCCGGTTCCGATCGTTGTGATGATTGATGCCCAGTCATCTGATCCCGAAATCGCTTTTGAAAGTCTCCGTTCCGGTGCGCTGGCGCTGATCCCGCGTCCGGTTTCTGGTTCTGAAACTTCGGATGTCATCGGACATATGGTCGCGTGTGTCCGCACAGCGATGACTAGGAAAGGCGCTCAGTTCCGGATACCGGATACGCCGCCGTTGCTGGCTTCTTTCAGTCCGCCACGTCTTATCGCGCTGATAGCAGATGCCGGTGCGACTGGTTCGCTCATGCGTATGCTTGATGACTTACCTCCGCTGAGCGTTCCGGTTCTCCTGTCGGTCGATATCGACAATGCATTTTTTCCTGCTTTTGTGTCATGGCTGGATGCGTCTATTCGACAGGAAGTTGTGGCTGCGGCACCTTCTGGCGAAGGGGTTCTGGCGCCCGACAGGATTTATGTGCTTTCGTCCGAAATGATTGCAACGGTAACACCCGGAGCAACTCTTTCCATATCGGCTCCGCCCCCTGGCCAGTCGAGTGCCGGAATCGGAGATGTCTCGGCAGCCGATCTGCTGTTATTTACGATGGCGCAGTCGCTTGGCTCCGCGGCAATGGCAGTTCTTTTTGGGCATATTGGTAACGCAGGAGTCTCGGGCCTCCTCGCGATAAAGCGGATCGGGGGATGCACGCTTGCGGAATTTCCTGCCCTCTGCCCTTTTGCCCAGGCGCCGGTTCTGGCCAGCCAGATCCATGCTTCAGAAATCTGTGGGTCACCTGCCGATCTTGCGATCTGTCTGCGCGACATAGCTGATTGTCACGATAAAACAGGTCGCGTGTCATGACGGGAGCGTTGCCGCGTGTGCTTCTTGTAGAAAATGCGGCAACGCTGAGTCTCCGGATCGGTCGCGCGCTTGAAAGTTGCGGCTTTATAGTAGAAAGCGCCAGCAGCGCTGAAATTGCGCTTGAGAGTCTGGACAGATGGATTCCGGCTATCGTCGTCACGGATCTGGATCTGCCGGGCATGACGGGCGAACAGATGGCGCGTCAGCTTCGGCTCAATCTGGCAACGCGTGCCCTTCCCATTATTCTGCTAATGGACGGTCATCAGCCTGACAAAGAGCGTCAGGCGCTGCTTGCTGGCGTTGATGCCTGTATTCCGCGCTCAGCGGACGCACGTTTTCTCGCATTTCGTATCCACGCTCTTCTGCGAGGATATCATGCGCCGCGGACCACGCCAAAAGAGCCGTTCCGTCGTCCGACAATCGCCGTTGCTACAGGTGCTGGTGGAGCGTTGATGGCCTGGGCTCCACCCGATGTAACGCGTGGCAGCAGTCTGCTAAATCCGGCGCTGGCAAAAGATACGCCTGCTATCGTCGATCTCCTGCGCGGAGAAGGGATGAAGGTCATCCTGCTCGGCGGATCAGATCTCTCATCGCCGGAACACTGGATTGATGCTGTTGACTGCGCTCTGATTGATCTGTCCTGTCCGCTTTTTGACGGGTTGTCACTTTGTCGGATGTATAATGTGTGCCGTGCGGGTAACAGTATTTCCGGTGGTGCGTCTCTTCGCCTTCTGGGCTTTATGGATGCCCGGCAGAATCGTGACGGATTTGTCGCAGCGGTCTATGCTGCGGGTTCTGATGACCTGGTTGATTCCAGTATCTGCGCAGAATTTCTGTTGTTGCGTATCCGTGTTCTCCTGCGTCGGAAGGCTCTTCTTGAAGAAACCTGCCGAAGTGAAGCCGAGCGCGTCGCGCGTAAGGCGGCAATGGAGGGGGCGCGGGCAAAAACTGTTCTGGCCGAAGCCCTCGAACAGGCAAATGACGAACTTGCCGACGCCAATCGCAAGCTGATCGACGCACAGACCAAACTTGTGCAGTCTGCAAAAATGGCATCGCTCGGCGAACTGGTCGCCGGTATCGCGCATGAATTCAATAATCCTCTTGCCTTCGTTCTGGCGCACGAAGACACTGTAGCCCGTAACCTCGAACGTGCACTTGCTGCTCTTCACGCGGGACATATCCCGGAAGCGCATGCGATGCTGGAAAAGAGTCGTGATCGCCTCGGAGCTTCCTCAATGGGGCTCGGGCGTATGCGTGATCTCGTCAGCAGTCTCAGAAGATTTTCCCGTCTCGATCAGGGCGCTTTCGATGACGTGAATATGCCGGAAGCTATCAACACGGTTCTCGCCCTGCTTAAGCCAAAACTGGAAGACAAAATAAGCATATCCTGCGATTTTAAGGCTCCGTCCGTACTTCGCTGCCAGATGGCTCTGGTGCATCAGGTGGTCATGAACGTCATCAGCAACGCAGCCGACGCTTTTACTACACCTGAACGGACGCGGGCAGATGATCCACTGCACAAAGGTCGCAGGGATACAGAGGCACCGTGGATCAGAATTGCGACTTACATTGAGCCGGCTGATTTTTCTCGTCCTGACGGAGCAACTGAACAATATGTCATTACCGTCAGTGATAACGGGCCGGGTATTCCACCGCTCCTGCGAGAACGCGTATTCGAGCCGTTTTTTACAACCAAACCGGTAGGGGAGGGGACTGGTCTCGGCCTTGCGACAGCGTATGGTATTGTAAAGGCGCATCACGGAATCATTGATGTGACTGAATCTTCTGAAGGCGGCGCATGTTTTTCAATTTCTGTTCCGATCTTGCCGCATCTGTCTGACCCACGGGCTACGACAGATATACATATCACCGAGGTTCATCATGAAAATGTCTGATCCTCTTTTTTCGGCCAGTGCGACAGAGCGGGATAAGGTGCTTATTGTTGACGATGAGACAGAAATTCTTGTTGCTCTGACGGATCTGCTCGAAGACGAGTTTGATATACTCAGTGCCGTATCGGGTCAGGAAGCTCTTGTCGTCCTTGCGGATCATCCGGAAATCTCGGTTATTATATCAGACCAGAGAATGCGGGATATGACCGGCGACATCTTCCTCGCAGAAACCCGATCATATTCTGATGCCGGAACTATTCTTCTGACGGGTTACGCGGAGCTCGATACCGTCGTCGGCGCACTGAATCGCGGTGCCATTACATTTTATGCTTCTAAACCATGGGAGCCCGGCGCTCTGCGCGCCATGGTGCGCGAGGCTGCTACTGCCTGCCGAACTCGTCGCGCGCTGGCCATGGAACGCGCGATGCTGCGCAGTCTGTTCGATAATCTTCCACTTGGTCTTGCCTTTACGGACGGACGCGGACGTATCACGCGGCTTAACGACCTGGCGGCACTCTCTTTTGGGCGTCCACTGAAAGACTGTCTGGGGCATACAGAAGGCGAATTGCTCCCGGAACCGTCCCCGACAACGGATATCAGAAGCAATGACAGGCAGGATCTTGTCAGAAGAACGAGCTCCGACGGACGCGAACACTGGCACCGCATTTCCCGTGTAACACTCGATACGCCTGTCGGTGCACAGGGTAAAAATCAGACGGCGGTCACTATGCCGGGGACGGGCACCATTTCTGTGCTGATTGACCAGGACGTTACCGATCTGATTGAGATGGAAAAGCGAGCACGCCAGGCTGACAAAATGCAGGCGATCGCAACGCTGGCGGGGGGCATCGCCCATGATTTTAATAATCTGCTGACGGCCGTCCTCGGTTCTCTCGAACTCGTAACAGATCTGCAGCCTCCGACTGATCCGAATGTCGCGCGTTTGTTCACCAATGCTATGGATGCTGCCCGTCGTGGTGCTGTTCTGACTCAGAAACTGCTCGATTTCAGCCGTCCCCGTGACCTCGCGCGTCGCCCGGTTGATGTTCCGAAACTTCTCGGGCAGATGCAGGGATTGTTAACTCAGAGCATTGGCGGAGGTGGTCCGCGCGCTATTCCCGTTCGTCTCGATCTTCCTGGCTCGCGTCTTCCGTTCGCTTCAACCGATCCGTCCTTACTGGAAGTCGCACTGGTCAATCTTTGCCTCAATGCCCGCGATGCACAGCCAAAGGGTGGAGAGATTATCATCTCGGCCCGGGAGGCGACCATCAGTCCGGACAGTGCTGTTGTTGCAGATAAAGGAGACGGACGCACCAGCCGGCCGCTTTCGCCTGGGCAATATGTCGTTATCACCGTCAAAGATCGGGGCGTCGGAATGTCGCCTGAAACACAGGCACGTATTTTTGAGCCGTTTTTCACCACGAAATCAGTCGGTAGTGGTATCGGTCTGGGCCTTCCCATGGTCTATGGTTATATGCAGCGCAATGGTGGAGATGTACGTGTTGTCAGCACCCCTGGCGCAGGAACTTCGATCGCATTGTGGCTCCCTGCTATCCATGCGGAGGCAAATTCCCAGTCAGATTCGGACAAAAATAATGATACGGCGCCTGGGCCGGCAGGGGGGCGCAGTATTCTCGTCGTCGACGACGATCCAAATGTAGCTGCTGTGACAGTCGGTTTTCTCAAAAAAGCCGGGTTCGTGGTTATGGAAAGTCATAGCGGATTGCAGGCTATTGAACTGGTCAGGCAACGTCCGGATATAGGATTGATCATAATGGACCTTCTCATGCCCGAGATGAATGGTGATGAATGCGCGCGTCGTATTGCGATTCTGCGTCCGGATCTGAAGGTTCTTTTTGTGACAGGCTTTGCTGACCGGGCTATTCTCCCTGAACATGCTAGGGTGCTTCCTAAACCGTTCACTCGTGATGCTCTGTTGTCTGGTGTTGAGGAACGATTTTCTGCATGACGACCAGTAAGATATATTAAAATATGGATTACATAGTCTGTATAATATAAAACAATTAATTTAAAATATAGATTGCATTAATTGTCTTGTATTTCTATGATGTGTATAAAATAATTATTTTATTTTATACTGTGTATATTCTGATATGCCAGACTGGATGACAAAACAGAACAGCGACTCCCGTAAGTGTCTGACGCAGAAAAAGAGCAGGAAATGGATTCAGGCAGGAGCGCTTCTATGTAAAGACACGAATAATAGCGTCATTCAAAATGAAGGGATTATGAATGACCGCATATATACGCATTGATAACAGCTGCAGTATCGCTGCAGAAGCAATGACAAAGGGCCGGTAAACGATGGCCTTTAATGTAACGATGCAGACAGGTGCCAGTTTTCTGACATCACCGTCTGCCGGCTATGGTGAAGCTCTCGGTCCTGGATCGAAAAGTTTTGGCTGGCTGATTTCAAGTCTGGGAACTAACTCTTTGTTCTCAGCGGCCGGAACGACCGTAGAGATCGAAGTGATTTTTACCGGTACGTCTGTCGTAACACGTAACTCCATCGTCGCAATGCAGGATGGACTCATCGCGCTGGCGGTGACACCCTCCGGGACCGTACAGGCGTATGTTGGAAGTCTGAAAAGCGGCATTCAGGTCTCTGCGACCTCATCCACGACGATTCTCGACGGCAATCCTCATCGCATCGCAGCTGTCTTTGATGGTGTCAGCGCGCTTGTGTTTATCGACGGTGTGCTATCGGGCACGACCGCCTGCACATCGGCGGTGCTCGCTGCGATCAGCTGGACAAGCAGCCAGTGGGGTATCGGATATTATCCTGGTTCTTCACAGCCATACGTCAACCAGGGTACCATCGACGAAATAGCGGTATTTTCCCCTGCGAGGCATACCGCTGCCTACACACCTGCGACTGCACCTTACACAGGGGCTGAGGCCGGTCTTGTCGCGCTTTACCACCTTGATGGAGACGGAACTGACAGTAAGGCTACTATTACGGTCTCCACGACATATACGCTGGCCGGTCCGACCTCTCTGACAACAGGCTCTGCCGCAACCTACACTCTGGTCCCTGATGGAAGCGGGCCAGCGAGCGCGGTCACAATTACACCCGTTTCATCGCTCTCTGGTGTATTCAGTCCTGAGTCTGTCACTCTCCAGGCCAGTTCGACAGCATCCGCGACGTTCACGTTTACAGCTTCCACGACCGGCACCGGCACGCTTTCCACAACAAACAATGGAAGCCTTACAGATCCGGCCACTCTTTCAATTTCAGCGACATCAGCCAGTACGCCTTTCAGCACCTATACGCTGACTGGTCCGTCCTCTCTGACGGCGGGGAGCGCGAGTACATTTACCGTGACACCGGGAGCAGGTTCCGCTGCTGGCAGTGCGATTACGATTACACTGGCAAGTACGCTTGCCGGAACATTCTCTCCGGCAACTGTCACAATTCCTGCCGGATCGACAGCAGCGGAAACATTCACATTTACGCCCGATAATGCCGGTTCTTCCGGAACGCTCAGCAGTACCAATAACGGCGGTCTTACTAATCCGCCGGCGCTTACAGTATCCACGCCGGCCGCTTTCAGCACTTATACGCTGAATGTCCCGTCAGCCATGACTGAATCGGTTGCTGCAACCTGCACAGTGACGCCCGGAGCAGGAGCAGCCAGGACCAGTGCCGCCGTCATTACCCCCCAGTCTACGCTAGCGGGGACCTTCAACCCCACAACGGCAACGATTCCCGCAGGAAGCACATCGGCTGTTACTTTTTCCTTTATCCCAGATGCAACCGGCACCGGCACAATCAGCACGACAAACAACGCATCACTTACCAATCCGTCCGGAACAACATTTTCGGTTACTGCTGCGACCACATCATTCACGACTTATACACTGACAGGGCCGGCTTCATTAACGGCTGGCTCGGCTTCCGGTTACACGATCACACCCGGATCAGGAGCAGCGCTTTCGACCGCGGTTACTATTACGCCGGCATGCACTCTCAGCGGAACATTCAGCCCGTATTCGGTGATGATTCCTGCTGGTTCCACAGCGGCTCAGACATTCAGATTTACACCCGGGGCAGCCGGGGCAGGGACGCTCAGCGCGACCAACAGCGGCAGCCTTACCAACCCTGCTTCCATGTCGATCGCCGTTGCTGCTCAGGCAGTACAGACAGGACCGATGAACAATGCGGCCATTACTTATTCACCTTGGAACTGGTCGGTTTCCGCAACCGGCGCTGTGTCAGCAAATCCCGGAGCATATCTGAACTTTGGATTTACAGGGAGCACGCTCCAGATTATCTGCGATGTCAGTGCGAACAGTGGACCTCTGCCTGAATTCTATGTTGTCATCGATGGACAGGCTCCCCAGTTGTTTACTGCGGCGTCAACAGTGACGGTCGCTATGCCTTCGACAACGTCATCGTGGTCAACGCATACGTGTGAACTGATTTTCAAATCCTCTACATGTACGGAGAACCGGTGGTCGCCGCAGCAAACCAGTCTTGTGATTACAGATATTACCCTGTCATCTGATGCCTCACTGTCGGTTATTGCGCCATTTGAGAAAAAAATTCTGGTGTATGGGGACAGTATTACAGAAGGCTATCAGTCGCTTCAGAAGCTTGCCAGCACAACCACTGACGCAGCGGTAAGCGATGCAAGTCTTGCCTGGGGATATCGCCTTCGTCACGCGCTTGGCGTTGAAGTTGGAATTGTAGCCTTTACAGGATCTGGTCTGACCGTCACGGGAAACGGTAACGTGCCGCCTTTGACGGCTACATGGAATCAGCTTTGGAATGGCCAGCCGCGAGATTTCACGGTAGCTCCCGATGTAGTTGTCATGAATGAAGGGACAAATGATGGTGCGCACAATGCGTCGCAGAGTGCTGTTCAGACTGCCGCAGTGACCGTTTTGAAAAATCTGATCGCAACCTGTCCATCCGCCCGTATCGTTGTTATGCAGCCGTTTCAGGGTAACGGGAGTTACTTCACTACTACCGCCCGGACGACTGTTACCGCGGCGCTTCAGGCCGCTGTAGCTGAATGCACCAACGGCTTGGTCAGATGGGTCTCGACAGATGGCTGGTTCACCTCAACCATGCCATCGGCAGATGGCACACATCCACTTGGTGTATCCACAATACAGGACATTATGCCTCCGGCTGTGACAAGCCTCGCTTCACTCACCCAGCAAAATCTTCGGGTTTATTCATTTTTCTGACGTTATCAGTTTTTCATAAGAGAAAAGCACTCCTCCTTTCTGCAGGAGGAGTGCCTAGGCTCAGGACCTGTTAATTTATTGAACTGAGCGAGACGTTGTGATTCACAGGCTTACCAATGGAGGTGAGGCTGTGAGTGCCGTGTTTTTGCTGTCTGAGAGCCAGATGGAGCGGATTGAGCCGTTTTTCCCACTGGCGCACGGAGTGCCACGTGTGGATGACCGGCGTGTTCTGAGCGGGATCGTTTATGTGATCCGCAACGGTCTTCAGTGGAAAGACGCCCCGAAAGCGTATGGTCCGCACAAGACTTTATATAATCGCTTCATCCGGTGGAGCCGCCTGGGTGTCTTAGAGGTGGTCCCCATTTTTCGGACAGGGCGATAAGCTATCATCTGGCCTGAACGAGGACGGGTTTTATGGGCAAGGTTACGCGGAAACGGTATGCGGCAGAGTTCAAGTCA
>NZ_WOTB01000040.1 GCF_011516835.1 Acetobacter musti
CTTCAACATCAAAGAAACCAGACTGCTTCATATCGCCATTCCCTCAATCAACGCAGAAGAAATAGAATCATACAGAAGACCTCAAAACCAGGGGGTTTTTAGAACCCTCCATCTGCCCAGCCGTCTCCTGAACGAACGCGGCCTACCCGTTTCTATGGAAGCGTCACGCTGGATACTCTTCGAACAGTGAAGAATGTCGAGACGATACTCACATCGGTCGTTGCTGAATTACAGCGTGCGCCTGGCGTGCGTGTTACACTGACGCTGGATGTTGAAGCCGAGAGCGATGATGGTTTTGATGCTGAAGATGTCAGTGTCGTTCGTGACAATGCCACACAACTTAAATTCAGATCGTCAGGGTTTGAGTAAGGTGCGATGGAATCGTCGGACGTAAATAATCCAAAGGTTTCTCTGTTAATGAGAGAGGATACTGCCGTGCGATTGTCCGAGGTATCCTGCTGCACCGGCCACATAGCATTCAGGCGACGGATGCGGGCATCCGGTCAGTTTCCTATTGCTGGTCCTGATACCTCCCCAGGATGGACCGTTCACTCCCTGTAGTGCGGCAAAACCGCTGCCCCATCGCTAATGAGCCTGTCTGATCAACCTATCGGCTCGTCCCGGGCTGTAACTCCGCTCTGATAGGCGTGATGCAGGCCGAAAATGGATCGGAATTCAATGTGGTCCAGAAATTCAAAGAACTTCGGTATGTCAGTAAGAGTGTTTCTGATTTCTCGGAGTCTCCTGAATTTTCTTCTCGCAGCCTGTATCGCTTCTTCCAGCAAGGGTCGCCTGCCCAGCAGACCTCCGATAAACAGGCGCTCTTTCAGGATCTTTCGGCTGCGAGTTCGGGTTCTTGCTTCTGCGCGCCGTGACGCATTTTCATAAGCCAGTTCCGACGCCCGATACGCCATCGCAATTTCCGGATTGTCCCAGCCAGAATCCGGAGTGCGCGGCATTTCGGGCTGCGCGCCTCGCCGGTTTTGCGAGGCTAAGTGCGATTGGTAGTACAGGAAATCCCGCACTTCGGCCTCGCGGCGAATGATGTGAATAGTAAGAGCTGTATTATAAAGATTCTTATTATCTTCGTGATGACTACTACCAGATAGCGAAAGCGTCTTGCCGGTTGAGTCCGCCGCAAGGCATGGTATCGACCGCCAGTATTTCCTAACCGTGCGCTCGCTGACCCCGGTTTTTTCCGCCAGCGCCGTCTGTGTGATCTTCTTCCCTGCTGGCCACACGCGGACGGTGTCGACGAGCAGCTTACGCATACGTTGGGATCTGCGTCGTGCACTTTCTCGTCCTGCTGCCGCTTGCCTCTCCCGGCCCGGGATGCTGTTGCGTGCAGCCTGCGCAGCCTGTCGCTCACGGTAGGCGTGAATACGCTCGCACATTGTCAGAACGTTGAAACGTTTCAGGGGAACGGCGAAGCGGCTGTTCACCCGACAGGCAAACTTCTGGATCACATCGAGGGACGCTTCACCCCGGAAACGCAGACGCACAATATCAAAGAGAAGCCTGTTTCGCTCAGGAACCGACAGGTCCTCGTCAAGATGTTCATCAGAGATCGTCTGTTTTGCAAGAAGATTCAATAATGTGCAATTGAGAAGATGCAGATCGACAGGAGCAGCTCCAGGAGTTGTCTCAACATATGCTCCCCAGGGCGCTGGGATGAGCGTTTCAGGTGGCTGAGGTGTGGCTCCTAAAAATTTTCCTATCAGGCTTTCTGCGAGGTCTGCATAACGCTGCGGTGCCTTTCTGGCTCTTCTCCCTAAAATTACGGGATCCTTCAGCCACAGGACCGCAAAATCCTGTCCGGTAATCTGATCCCTCAAGATCCATGGACGGATCTCGATTGGGAGTAAGGCGATCTGCGTCTCCTCCCAGCCCGGGTTGAGAAGCCAGATCAGGATATTGCGCGCTTGCCGTGTATTCGCACACAGATAGTTCTGATGAACTGCAACAGGAAGCGGAACGCGGTTAACCTGCTCGCTGGATGCGCTACGTGTCTCCGTCCAACGCGGAAATCGAAGCAACAGCGTTTCAGCGATGATGCGTTGAGCCGGTTCAAAATTTCCGATTTCTGAAAGAGCTTCCTGTAATATCCGAGGCGTGTCCCTGTGCCAGTGCGGGAGCACGTCCAGAGGAATACTGTTTAGATGGCTCATAGTTTTGCAGACGCTCATGACTGAAGTTCACTCTTTCCGAGGTCGGCACTACGGCGTGTCATCAGTTAAGGGCTGAGCGTGTGCTGGCTTTTCAGGAAAACAAAAGACAGATCATGCGTCCGGCAATAGCCAGGGCGAGCAGAATACCGGCCTGTACGTAAACAGAGGCCGGCATGACCACGATCTGGCCTGTCGCTCGCGGACGACCTCTTTTACGCTTTGCCAGGACGATGTTCTGGTCAGGTGCAGCAGAGTTATCCATGCCATGTCCCATGTTGGGTACACGGGGATCACACTGAACTCGCGACGTCAAAAATGCGTCCAGATCCTGCTTGCGAAAGCGAAGTCGTCGACCGATCGCAATAAAGACGGCCGGCCCCTGACCACGCGAGCGCATCGTACGGAACCCATCATACGATATTCGCAGGTAGTCCGCCGCCTCTCTCGAAGTCATGACCTCGCAGGCGCTGCTGTTCTTCCTGTGATCCACGCCCATCCTCACTGCTTCCCTGTGCCGCATTCAGGATAGTCGGAAGTATCCAGTAAAATTCAATGCGAAACCGATGGAAGTAATTTCGCTTTCGTTCCGAATATTATTTTTGTGGGGCATTTCCGGTTTCTGGCCAGAGAGATTTTCCGCAGCAGCAAGAACGATAACAAAATATTTCAAAGTGGGTTTTGTCAGGCTCACATACGTATCCTGTGGCCCGGATCTACCTGGCCGCGCTTTCACCGCTGTCATAAATGAAGCCAAGCACACGAGCGCGCTCTTCCGCATTCTCCGCAAGGGTCGTGAGCACGGGCTGGTAGTAGCGATCCAGACTTTTAAGATCGCGGTGCCCGGTCACGCGGCATAAATCGAGCGGATTTGGAAACAGACGGGCCAGTCGCGAGGTTGCCTCGTGCCTTAAGTCGTGGAAGGTCAGGTCGTGAAGACCGGCCCGTTTCACCATCCGGCCATAGCGGACCGAAAAAGCGCGTTCGTCGCCGACATCGAAAATCAGATCATCGGGTGGTGGCAGAGCGTCGAACGAAGCGAGTTTCTCACGAAGCAGAGCCCGCGCGCCGGGCATCAGGGGCCGGATTTCAGGGCCTCGCTCTTCCGCGAGATGGATGGTTTTGGTGTGCGACAGACGGATGGTTCTTGCTGCGAGGTCGACGTCACACCAGCGCAAGGAGGTGGCTTCGCTCAGGCGGGTTGCCTGCTCGATGGACCATCTGACAAGCCATACATCATCAGGATGGGTGTCTGATCTCACGGCGTCCAGCAGACGCTCATACTCTCCGGAAGACTCGTGCTCTCCCGGCGAGACGCTCCCTGCGGAACAGGCTGCCTCTTCCAGCCTGCGATTGCGCTTTCGGTCTGCCCCCGCCGGTCGCTTGATCAGGCGCCCTGAAGCTGGATTTTGCGGCAGTGGTACGTCCCATTCGCTCATGGCGTGCTGCAGAATGGATGCAAGCAAATTGAGTCTCTTCACAACGGTCGCGGGGGCCAGATCTTTCGCCTGCCTGTCCCGGAAACCTCTGACAGCCGGGATCGTCAGGCGGGAGAGCTTCAGGTCAGCGATCGTGTCGCGGAGCAGAGCCGGAATATGACCAGTGCGATCGCGCTCGCGATGAGCCATGCACTCATCGCGATATCTTTCGATCAGCGCTCGCAGCATGATTCCGTCGAGGGTACGGACATCGATATTGCGGCCCTCGCGGACCTTGACCGAGGTCTCTTCAAGCCACGCGCGGGCGAGACGGGCTGTATCGAATGTTCTGACGATCCGCTCGCCGTTGACCAGTTTGCGTGCCCGATACTGCTTTGGACCCCGGCAACTCACACCATCGGGCAGCGGACGTCCCGTGGCGGGATCGTTGGCATTCTCGGCGGATTTTGTGCGGGCCATGAGACGAACTCCGAAAAGGGGGCGGAATCGTCATTGGTCCAGAATTGGTCCAAAATCACTACTTAATTTTTGGATGGGATAGGGCGATTTACCCGTAAGCCACTGATAACATCGCCAAATAAAATTGGCGTCCCATAGGGGATTCGAACCCCTGTTGCCGCCGTGAGAGGGCGGTGTCCTAGGCCTCTAGACGAATGGGACGGCGGACGAGCGGGCTTTTACGGGAAGTGGTGACGCAGCACAAGCGGTTATTAAAAATATTTGTGTTTCGCGGGTCGCCGCTTACTGCGGGAGTGCGAGTTTGCCGGTGATATGTCCGGCAGCGGTGTCCCACAGGACGATCCTGTCCGGTCCGCCGCCTGTAAGGCGTACAGCGAGTATCGGACCGGTCTGCCAGGCGATTTGTCCGATTGTCGTGCCGGCCGGTTCCTCAAGAGTGATCGTCTTTTCTGCCGAAGGATGGGATGATACAGCCGGTGATGAAGCGGCCGGATGTGACATTCTGTGCATGATGACGGCAAGAAGAGCGACCGTTCCGACGATGATCAGGATGCCCATACCGATGATGGCTGCCAGAAGTCCACGCCGCGCGAAAGTGCTTTGCTCCATGCCGTCATCTTACCTTCTGTTTAACGTGTCCGGCTGTAGATGACGTCCGTGACGGACACAACCTGCGGCGTGCGCACTCTGCTTGTAAGCGAGGAACTGGCAGGACAGCGAACCGATCGCCTGCTGGCTCTGTGTTTTCCTGATCTGTCACGTTCCCGCATCAAAGGGCTGATCGAGGCAGGACATGTGACCCGCGATGGCGCTGTCTTTCGCGAGCCGGCGGACCCGGCCCGTGCAGGTGTTACGCTTGTTGTTGATGTGCCTGCGCCGGCTCCGGCAACCCCGGTGGGCGAGATTATTCCGTTCAGCATTCTGTATGAAGACAGTGATCTGATTGTTCTCGATAAACCAGCAGGTCTTGTTGTTCATCCGGCGCCGGGTAACGAGACGGGTACTCTCGTCAACGCGCTGATTGCGCATTGCGGCGACAGTCTTGTCGGAATCGGAGGCGAGAAGCGGCCCGGAATTGTGCATCGGCTCGATAAGGACACCTCAGGTGTGATGGTCGTGGCCAAGACAGAGAAAGCCCATCATGCTCTGTCAGAAGATTTCGCAGCCCGGCGCATCGACCGGTCCTATCTGGCGTTATGCTGGGGTGTGCCGATCCCGGCCAGAGGAGAGTATGAGGGTAATATCGGGCGCGACCGGCGTGACCGGAAGCGCATGGCGATTGTCGGCCACGGCGGGAAAGAGGCTCTGACCCGCTATTCCGTTCTGCGTCCGTTCGGGGGATATGCAGCGCTCGTGGAATGCCGGCTGGCAACAGGGCGCACGCATCAGATCCGTGTGCATTTTTCAGCTAACGGACATCCTCTGATCGGCGACCCGGTTTATCTTCGCCGGATCCCTGCCGTTGCGCGGAAATGTCCGTCCGAAACACGTGATGCAGCGCTCGATTTTCCGCGTCAGGCCCTGCATGCGGCACGCCTGGGATTCACGCATCCCCGCACCGGCGAGGCTTTGCTGTTTGAGACGCCGCCACCCGAGGATTTTCAGACCCTTGAATTACAGCTGGGCAGCGATTAGATACATAATCTTTTGTTAATCTTGACTTTCGGGGCAGATTATTCTAGCAATTGTACATCTTTTCGACGCGCCCGGAGGGCCGCCGGAATGGATGTCCCGGGTTCTTCTCGCCGCTTTCGGGAGAGCGATCCGGGGACAGTGAAGTCCACTCCCAGCGTCGCCCGATATGCAGGCCGATGCCCGACGTTCAGATGAAGCCGGGATATCGATAAAGCCAGTGATCGGGATGAAGGAGAATCCCCATGGCCTCATCGGTTCTCACACTCGGTCCTGAAACCAGCCTTTCGCGCTATCTTCAGGAAATCCGCAAATATCCTCTTCTGTCCGCCGAGGAAGAAACGGCTCTGTCCCGCCGCTGGCGTGATGACGGGGACGTCAAGGCGGCTCATAAGCTTGTCACCTCACATCTTCGTCTCGTTGCGAAAATCGCGATGGGTTATCGTGGCTATGGCCTTCCTGTGAATGAGCTGATCAGTGAAGGCAATGTCGGGATGATGCAGGCGGTTCGCCGCTTTGATCCTGAGCGCGGCTTTCGGCTCGCCACCTACGCGATGTGGTGGATCAGAGCGGCTATTCAGGAATATATCCTGCATAGCTGGTCTCTCGTAAAAATTGGCACGACGTCAGCGCAGAAAAAGCTGTTCTTCAACCTTCGTCGTCTCAAAGGGCAGATGAAAGCCATTGATGACGGTGACCTTGCGCCTGAACAGGTAAATCAGATTGCCACGGCGCTTGGAGTGCCGGAGCAGGATGTCGTCAACATGAACCGTCGTCTTGCCGCGGCGGACCACAGCCTGAATGCGCCGCTGCGCAGTGATGGCGAGGGGGAATGGCAGGACTGGCTGGTTGATGATGCCGAGAATCAGGAATCGGCGCTTGGTGAGCATGAGGAATTCTCGGATCGCAAGGCGCTTCTGACGAGCGCTCTGGAATCCCTGAATGACCGCGAGCGTCATATCTTCGAGGAGCGTCGTCTGAAGGATGATCCGGTCACGCTTGAAGAGCTCGCGCAGCATTATGGTATCTCGCGTGAACGCGTGCGTCAGATCGAGACCCGGGCTTTTGAAAAGGTCCAGGCACATATGAAAGCCGATATCGACGCCCGGCGTGGTGCTGAGCAGTAATATCAGGATTTTCTTTGCGGCCTCCCGAACGCGGGAACGGCAATCGTGGAAGGCCGCAAAGACCTGCCAGACATCTGAAGACTCTGCATAAACTCTCCTTTTGCCGCTGATAAAACCTGTCTCTGAAAGAAAGGGCGGCTTATTTATTTTCTGATTCTGACTGCGGATGCAGGAGACCGTTCCGGAGACGGGCGGATTGATCCGCCTGATTCCAGAAAGTTATGGACATTTTTCGTTCCGGTACCGTGACGCCGGATGGAGGCATTTTCTTCCGGTGCGATGACATGTCGTTACGTAGTCAGGACGTAATACTGATCTGTAAAGACGGCAGACCGTCTATGGAAGCGACGAGGCTGTCGCCTGGACCGATCTTTCCAACGGCGCGCGGTGTGCCTGTATAGATCAGGTCTCCTGCGGCAACTTCGAAGGCTGTCGACAGGTGGGCGATGATTTCAGCCGGACTCCAGATCATATCGTCGAGTTGTCCGTCGGCCGCAGTGGTGCCGTTGACTTCAAGATGAATACGGCCGGTTTTCATGTGTCCGGTCTGTGCCACCGGGACGATGGTCCCGCAGGGTGCGGCATTGTCAAATGACTTCCCGGCTTCCCAGGGGTGGCGTTTTTCCTGCGCCTGATTCTGCAGGTCCCGGCGTGTCATATCCAGTCCGACCGCATATCCGTAGATATGAGCCGGAGCATCGGCGACCGGGATGTTCATGCCACCGGATTTCATTGCCAGGACGAGCTCGATTTCATGCTCGTAATCATGAGTCAGTGTCGGGTAGGGGATGGCAGAACCATTCTGCACCAGCATGTCGCGTGCCTTCTGAAAGAAGAACGGCGGTTCGCGGATATCGTGATTGAGTTCCTTTATATGCGCCAGATAATTCCGGCCGACGCAGTAAATCCTGCGGACAGGAAACACGGCGTTCTGGCCGGCAACAGGCAGGACAGGAACGGGAAGCGGGGGAATGACCATGCGTGGCGGAGTGGCTGCTGCGCTGAGGCGGGTCGAACTTAACGCGAGACTGGCCAGCCCGGCCACACTGAGACCGGACGAGAGGAAAGCACGGCGTGCGTTCATGATACAATCCTTCAGGCTGTTTCCGTCATCTGACCGGTGACGTGTGCCTGCTTTTTGTTGTTTGTTCTGAACAGGCTATGCAGCAACAGGAAGATTTATCAATTAAATTACGTTTCGGTTTATCTGCACTTCTCTGTGAGAAGAATGGTGTCGTGCGTAAAGTAATCAGCCAAACTCATGGCAGTACTCTCGTCTGTTTCTATATTTTAGACATAAGACGCGCTACAGAATCCGGTGCCTGGGTTCGATGAGACGAAGAAGTTTCTGGAAAATCTTTTGTTCTGATGTAACCGGATATCAGAATGCGTAGGCCAGACCTGTATGAAGCGTTACGTAATGCGTCCGGTTATCAGCCTGCAGTCTGATATCATCATGAGAGTGCCGACTATAGGTCAGACGGCCAAAAGCATCATATCTGTACTGAACGCCGGCTACAAAATGCAGAGCGCTCGAAATACGATAATCGAAGTCAAGAGCAGCATCCCATTCTGATCTTGTACTTTCACGAAGGTTTCCATACAGAGCGTGACTGTGAAGGCGGGCACCGATGATTTCGGCCCACCCAAGCCGCCCGCGGATAACAAATGAGTCTGTGGCGGCATAATCAAGATGGATCAGAATGCCGGCCAGGGCGTTGCCGGAAGATCCGGCTACAGACACGATGTCATCGGAAAGAACAACGTCTCTGTTCCATGTCCGGTAGCCTGCCTGTACGGAAGGCGTGATCATGAAAAGGTTACTCACCATCAGGCCTTTACCGATTTCGCCTCTGGTATCGGTTGTCAGACGGTTTCCTGTGGTTTTCCCTCTGTCTCCGTCATCGAAGTAAGGCAGGTAATATTTGCCGCGCAGGCGTGTGTCGCCATCTCCGAGAGAGAAATGCACTGCGAGCAGGATATTACTTACCTCTTCCAGATCGAACATTGTCGAGGCATCCAGCTGGAAGCCAGGCACCCAGGCCGTTTCGTGACCATGCGCGGAAATATATTGATTGTCAGGAAGATGGGCACGAAGATCACTCCAGCCGCCGGTCATGGAAAATGCGATTTCACGATTGACCTGCACGACAGCGGGAGCAGGTCGTTCTGCCAGGTAAGGGGCTGCTGACTGATGAAGGCCGTAGGCGTTGCTGTCATCGCCCCGTACGCGTGGTTTTCGGGGGCGTGGTTCAAACGGGCGGACGGGCGTGCTGAAGGTCGAGGATGTGTCAGTCACGACCGGTGCATTATCGGCCGGGTTCATACCGATGGTCATCAGCATGCGGGCGAGAGTCTGATGGCGCAGTTCGGATTCCCGCCGGCTGTCGAGATATTCTGTCGTATGCGACGGGGCGAACTGCGCATGCGCTCTGGTGCCGACGGTCAGGGCGGAGAAAGAAAGACCGAGACACAGAATCGTTTTGCGCACGCACGCCTCATCGGGTCGGAAACAGACTGGTCCGTTTCTCCCTAAGGGGCAGTGGTTAAAGATAACCTGGCAGAAGGTTCTGTGCCGGGTGATTTAAAGGCTTTGAGTCCAGGCAGTTCGTTTTTCAGGGCTCTGCCCTGAGACCCGCCAAAGGCCGGCGACCTTTGGAAACCGGTTTGTTGTTAAGAAATCTTTTCTGGCCTCTGAGCCTGATCTGATCTGCAGGATGCTGTCTCTGGCAGGAAATTTCATTAAACAAACCGGGATCAAAGGGACCGCGTCCCTTTGTGGGGTGCGGGGCAAAGTCCCTAAAAGCCACACGTCGGAAACTCAGCTCGCCTGCCACCCGTCTCTTTTCAGCACGACACCCGCCAGGTAGAGGCTCCCGCAGATCAGCACACGGGCCGGCTGTCCGTCTGTGCGCGGGAGCGCGTCCAGAGCGGCATCGAGGGTCGGGCCGGGAAGGACTTTCCCCTGTCCCGCATCCACGATGGACCCGACGGGCTGGGCCAGGTGCTGGTCGGGCTCGGCGACAGCATAAATGCTGGTTGCGCGGGAGAGAAGCGGAGCGAGGAAGCCGGTAGCGTCCTTCGTCTGCTTCATGCCGACGATGACATGAACGGGACGGTCCGACCAGGAATCCAGTACGGGCGCCAGAGCTTCGCCGGCACCGGGGTTATGGCCGCCGTCGAGCCAGAGTTCCCAGTCGGACGGGAGGCGACCGGCGAGTGTGCCATGCAGGCGCTGGAGACGGGCTGGCCAGGTGGTGTGGGCGATGCCGCCCCATGCGGTATCGGGCAGGGACAGACCACTGGCGCGGAGAGCCGCGATGGCCAGGGCGGCATTATCGTCCTGGTGCGGGCCGGTAAGGGCCGGCGCCGGAAGGCGCAGCGTGCCGGCTGCATCGGTAAAGCTGAGGCCCGGCGCTGGCTGGTCAGCATGTCCTGCTGTCCAGTCCCGGTCCCGGCGCAGCAGAGGCGCGCCTTTGCGGGCGGCTTCCTCTTCCAGCACCTGTATGACGACCGGCTCCTGGCGGCCTGTGACGACGGGCACACCGGGTTTGATGATACCGGCTTTTTCTCCGGCGATGGCGGTCAGTGTCGAACCAAGGAAAGCCTCGTGGTCCATCGAAATAGCGGTGATGGCGCAGGCAGCGGGGTTCGGGATGACGTTGGTGGCGTCGAAGCGACCGCCAAGGCCGACCTCGATGATCGCGAGCTGCGCCGGATGGCGCGCGAACAGCAGAAATCCGGCGGCGGTGAGAACCTCGAACACGGTGATCGGCGCGCCGTCATTGATGCGCTCGATTTCTTCCAGCGTGGCGATCAGTTCGTCTTCGCTGACCAGCTTTCCGGCGATGCGAAAGCGTTCCGTGACATCGACAAGATGAGGGGAGGACATGACATGGACACGCCAGCCGGCGGCCTCGCCGATGGCCCGAAGGTTGGCGCAGGTGCTGCCTTTGCCGTTGGTGCCGGCGACATGGATGACAGGCGGGAGCTTCCGCTCCGGGTGGCCAAGCCGGGCCAGCAGGGCTTCAAGACGGCCCAGAGAGAGGTCGATCAGCGCCGGGTAAAGTTTGTTCAGCCGCTCAAGCACCGTGCCGGTGCGGCCGGTGAATTCGGCGCTCAGTTTCGGGGCTGGTTTTGCTTCGCCGGTCGCCGGAGTCTGAAGCGCGGGGTCGGTCATGGGCGGCTCTCTGGCGGGCAGCTTCTGGGAGAAAGTGAAAGAAAAGTCCGGGGCTCTGCCCCGAACCCCGGCAAAGGTCACAGACCTTTGCAAACCAGTTTATTAGCAGACCGGGGTGAAGGGGTCTGCGACCCCTTCCGGGTCCGGGCAGAGCCCGGAGGCTCCCATGCCTCAGTTCACTGGCAGCGGCGTTTCCGAGCCGGGCTCTTCCGGGTCTGGCAGCGTGCTGGTGAACACATCGCCCGGAGGCGCGGCGGTCAGCAATCCGACCAGACGCCCCAGGGTTGCGCGCAGATTTTTCCGCTCCACGACCATATCGAGCATGCCATGTTCCAGCAGATATTCAGAGCGCTGGAAGCCCTCCGGCAGTTTTTCGCGGACGGTGTCTTCAATCACGCGCGGACCGGCGAAGCCGATCAGGGCTTTCGGCTCGGCGATCTGCACGTCGCCCAGCATGGCGAAAGAGGCGCTGACGCCGCCGGTTGTCGGATCGGTCAGCACGACGATATAGGGAAGGCCGGCCTCTTTGAGCATCTCGACCGCAACAGTGGTGCGCGGCATCTGCATCAGGCTCATGACGCCTTCCTGCATGCGGGCGCCACCGGAAGCCGTGAAGACGATCAGCGGCGAACGCTGCAGAATGGCAAGCCGCGCGGCGGCGATGAAGCCCTCGCCAAAGGCCGTGCCCATGGTGCCGCTCATGAACTCGTAGGCCATGACGGCGACAACCGCCGGATAACCCATGATCTTTCCATGTGCGACAGCGATGGAATCATCGAGCTGCGTTTTGGCGCGGGCGTCCTTCAGGCGATCGGCGTAACGCTTGTGATCGCGGAAGCCGAGCGGGTCACTGGCGACTTTCGGCAGTTCGATCCGGGTGTAGCTGTCGGCGTCGAACGTCCATTTCAGACGCTCGGCGACAGGCACCTTCATATGGAAGCCGCAATGCGGGCAGACGTTCAGGGTCCGCTCCAGTTCCTTGACCAGCACCATCTGGTGACAGGACGGGCAGTTGGTCCAGAGGTTGTCCGGCACCTCGCGCTTGAGCAGGCCGCGGATTTTGGGCCGGACATATTCGGTAAGCCAGCTCATGCCTGAACTCCATAACCAGAGCGTGATGGCCGGAGGACAGGCCTGCGGCACGGGATCACGCGACAGAACAACAGATGCCCGGCTCATGATCCGGGAAGTGACAGCGCGCTGCATAGCTTTCCTGCGGCTGCCTGCCAAGTAATACTGACTTTCTGACCGGTCTCAGGGCGCTGCCCTGAAACCCGGCAGGGAGCGCGGCTCCCTGCGCCCTGACTTAATTAAACAAAATGGTTTGCAAAGGTCGCGACCTTTGCCGGGTCCGGGCAGAGCCCGGCTTAAACCTTGCCGCTTATCGGGTCCGATTTTGTACAGCCGCCCCTCGCAGATATAGTGAGCCACGCTTTATTTCTCCGGCGCGCGAGGTGTTCATGCGGGATTTCCGCTCCCTGTACCGTCACGGCTTTGCCCGGGTCGCGGCCTGCACGCTGCCGGTGTCGCTGGCTGATCCGCACACCAACGCCCTGCGCGTGATCGACTCCCTGAAAACCTGCTCGGAAGAGGGCGCTGTGCTGGCGGTGTTCCCGGAACTGGGACTGTCGGGTTACGCGATCGACGATCTGCGACAGCAGGACGTGCTGCTTGATGCGGTGGAGCAGGCGGTGGCCACGGTGGCGGAAGCGACCGGAACCCTGCTGCCGCTGACGCTGGTTGGCGCGCCGCTTCGGCATGGGAACGCGCTTTATAACTGCGCGGTGGCGATCCATCGTGGTGAAATTCTGGGCGTCGTGCCGAAATCCTATCTCCCGAATTACCGGGAGTTTTATGAGGCGCGCCAGTTTACCGCCGGCGCCGGCATAAAAGGCGAGACGATCCGGGTCGCGGGTACGGAAGTGCCGTTCGGGACCGATCTGCTGTTCGAGGCGCAGGATATTCCCGGTTTCCGGCTTGGCGTGGAGATCTGCGAGGATGTGTGGATTCCGCTGCCTCCCTCAACGCTGGCGAGCCTGGCCGGAGCAACGGTGATCGCCAATCTGTCGGCCAGCGATATCACCGTCGGCAAGGCGGAAGAGCGGGACATGCTGTGCCTCTCGCAGTCCTCACGGTGCCACGCGGCCTATCTCTACGCGGCAGCGGGAGAAGGCGAGTCGACGACTGACGTGGCGTGGGACGGACAGGTTTCGATCTTTGAAAACGGGCGGAAACTGACTGAGAGCGAGCGGTTTCCGACCGGCGCGCGGCATGTGATGGCGGATATCGATCTGGACCTGCTGCGTCAGGAACGGATGCGGATGACGTCGTTCGGGCACAACGCGGAGGCGCTCGGGGCGCTGGCCGCTCCGGCTGCATGGCGGCGGATCACGCGCCGGTTCTATCCGCCGGGGCGCGATCTGGGACTGCGGCGCGAGGTGGCGCGGTTCCCGTTCGTGCCGGCGGATGCGGCGCGGCTGGAGCAGGATTGCTACGAAGCCTGCACGATTCAGGTCTCGGCGCTGCGGCAGCGGATGGCAGCGAGCGGCGCGAAGAAAATGGTCATCGGCGTGTCGGGCGGGCTCGATTCGACCCAGGCGCTGCTCATCGCGGTGCGCACGGCGGATGAACTGGGCCTCGGACGGGATGCGGTGCTGGCGTTTACGATGCCGGGCTTCGGGACCAGTGAGGAGACGCTGCGCAACGCTCATGCCCTGATGAAGGCGCTGGGGGTGACGGCGGAGGAGATCGATATCCGTCCGGTGGCGCGGCTGATGCTGGAGCAGATGGGCCATCCCTTCGCGAAAGGCGAGGCGGTGTACGACATCACGTTCGAAAACGTGCAGGCGGGACTGCGGACGGATTTTCTGTTCCGGCTGGCCAATCAGCGTGGCGGCATCGTGCTGGGCACGGGCGATCTGTCGGAGCTGGCGCTGGGGTGGTGTACCTATGGCGTGGGCGACCAGATGGCACATTATAATGTGAATGCGGGTTTGCCGAAGACGCTGATCCAGCATCTGATCCGCTGGTTTATTTCCTCCGGCCGGTTCGACGCCGAAGCGGGCGCGATCCTGCGGGCCATTCTGGCGACGGAGATTTCACCGGAGCTGGTGCCGGCGGGAGCGGATGGCGCGGTGCAGAGCACGGAGGCGACGATCGGGCCTTACGCGCTGCATGATTTCACGCTGTTTTATGTGCTGCGCTACGGGTTCCGGCCGTCGAAGATCGCTTTCCTGGCGGAGGTTGCCTGGCGGGATAAGGCGGCAGGCGCCTGGCCGCCCGGTTTTCCGGAGACCGAGCATCGGGCCTACGATCTGCCGGTCATCCGGCACTGGCTCGGCGTGTTTCTGCGGCGGTTCTTCACGACCAGCCAGTTCAAGCGCTCGGCCATGCCGAACGGGGCGAAGGTCATGGCTGGCGGGGCACTGTCGCCGCGTGGCGACTGGCGGGCTCCGTCGGACGGGAATGCGCGGGTGTGGCTGGAGGAGCTGGAGCGGAATGTGCCGGGGTGAGCGGTCGGCTCCGGCAAACGTAACAAATGCCGTACAGTCAGCGTACAGCGGAGCGCCCTGAAGCCACAACAGCGCCTTCACAAACCTTCCTCAAACAGACCGTCGCGTTTCCCGGCATTGCGCGGTATGACGGCATCCGCCGTGCCGCACCGGTCTGCGGCCATCGGGATAAAGGGGGAGCCCGCACGCATGTCTGATTGTCTGTTCCAACGCTACCGCGCGCATGTCGTGGATGTTCTGCGCCGTGTGGTGCCGGGGATCGGGGACGATATTCTGGCCCGCGTGGAACTGACGCCGACGCGCGATCCGGCGCATGGGGACATGGCGACGAACGCGGCGCTGCTGGCGGCAAAGCCGGCGCGGCGGAAACCGGCGGATATCGCGGCTGAGCTGGCGACCGGGCTGCTCGGGATCGACGGCATTACACGGGCGGAGGCGGCGGGGCCGGGCTTCGTCAATATCACATACGACCCGGCCGTGTTTCAGAGCGTCATTCCGGCGGTGCTGGGGGCAGGGGAGTCCTTCGGGGACTCAAAGCTCGGACACGGAACACCGGTGAATGTCGAGTATGTGTCGTGCAACCCGACCGGGCCGATTCACGTCGGTCATTGCCGTGGCGCAGTGGTGGGCGATGCACTCGCCAATCTGATGGAGAAGGCCGGGTACGGCGTCACCAAAGAGTTTTATATCAACGACGCCGGGGCACAGGTGGCGGCGCTCGCCTGGGCGACATACTGGCGGTATCTCCAGGCGATTGGCGCCACGCTGACCGAGGAAGAGTTCGACGCGCTGGTACCGGGCGGCCTGCAGTATAAAGGCGAGTATCTGATCCCGATCGGGCAGGCGCTGGCGGAAGCGCACGGCACGGCGCTGGCGGAGGACGGATCGCGCCCTGCTGCGCCGGATCGCTGGTTCACGCTGGTTCGCGAGTTCGCGGTGGCCCGGATGATGGAGGGCATTCGTGAGGATCTGGCGGCGCTGGGCGTGGCGCACGGTGTATTCACCTCCGAGGCGAAAGTGCTGGCGGATGGCGTGACGGACCGGGCGATCAGCGCGCTGGAGGGTAAGGGCCTGCTCTATGAAGGCGTGCTGGAGCCGCCGAAGGGCAAGCTGCCGGAAGACTGGGAAGCGCGGCCTCAGACCCTGTTTAAGTCCACGGGGTTCGGGGACGACGTGGATCGTCCGCTGCGGAAGTCGGACGGGTCGAATACCTATTTTGCCAACGATATCGGCTACCATCTGAACAAGGTGGAGCGCGGCGAACAGGTGCTGATCGACGTGCTGGGCGCGGATCACGGCGGTTATGTCAGCCGGATGAAGGCGGCCGTGCGGGCGCTGACCGATAACCGGGTGCCGCTTGAGGTCGTGCTATGTCAGATCGTGCATATCGTGCGTGACGGACAGCCGGTAAAAATGTCGAAACGGGCCGGAACGTTCGTCACATTGCGGGATCTTCTGGACGAGGTGGGCCGGGATGCGGTCCGCTTCACGATGCTGACGCGCAAGAGCGACGCGCAGATGGAATTCGATCTGGATGCCGTCGTGGCGCAGACCCGCGATAACCCGGTGTTCTATGTCCAGTATGCTCATGCGCGCTGTCGTTCCGTTCTGCGGGCGGCGGAAGAGATGCTGGGCGCGGAGGCCGTGAGCGTGGCCGCTCTGAGCCAGGTGACGCTGTCTGATCTGACGGCGGATGTGGAGCTGGGACTGCTGCGGCGGATCGCCAGCTGGCCGCGCACGGTCGAAAGTGCGGCGCTGGCGCGTGAGCCGCATCGGATCGCGTTCTATCTTGGCGATCTGGCGGCGGATTTCCATGCGCTGTGGAACCGGGGCCGTGATGATGCGGCGCTGCGCTTCCTGCAGGCGGACGCGCCGGAAGCAACGCTGGCGCGTGTGGCGCTGGTGGCGGCTACGGCGATGACGCTGCGGTCCGGACTGGCTGTGATGGGCGTGGAGCCGGTAGAGGAGATGCGATGACAGAGCGCGACGATACACCGCCGGACCCGCACGCGGACCGGCTGAGCCGGGCCCGTGAGCGGATGAGCATGGATTATGATGATCCGCCGCCGTCGCGCCGGGAGACGAAACGGAAATGGTGGGAACTGGGACCGGCTCTTGCAGGCGATCCCACAACCCGGCGGCTGACCTACGGCGCCTTTGGCCTCGGAGCTCTGCTGGTTCTGGGCGTGGGGGGATGGACGCTGTTCGGCCACCATCAGAGCGGAATTCCCGTCATCGGACCGCCGCCGGAACCCATTCGCGACAAACCGGCCGATCCGGGAGGCATGGAGCTGGACGGGGCGATGGCGCCGGCGGATGTCCCGGCGGGTGCGGCGCGTCTTGCGCCCGGACCGGAGCAGCCTGATCCGGCGGCGCTGGCGGCCCGTTATGGCGGAAAGGCGAAGGAAGACGCCGGAGAAGCAGATTCCGCTCCGGCTCCGGCCGCGGCTGGCGACGCCGCTGCGCCTGCTCAGGGAAAGGAAGACACCGGCAGTGCGACGCCGGCTGCACCCGAGGCTGCGCCGGCATCGGAGAAAGCTCCGAAAGCAGAACCGGCGCCGGTGCGGGAAGCGACTCTGCCGCCTCCTGTTCCGGTGACGAAGAAAACCGCATCGGCAGAAGCCGATACACCCGCAGCGCCGAAGGTACCGGAAGCCCCGGTCGCGGCTGCGACCGGACCCTACGGCGTGCAGCTCGCGGCCGTGGATTCTGAGGCTTCGGCACATAAGGAATGGGAGCGGGTGACGGCTATCTCGCCGCAGCTTTTCGCCGGACATTCCCCGCTGATCGAGAAGGTCGTGCACAGCAATGCGATTTTCTACCGGCTGCGCATGCGCGGGTTTGACAGTGTTGCGGCGGCTCAGGCGTTCTGCGTGAAAATTCGTGAACATGGACATGCCTGCAACCCCCTCCGTCCCTGAGACCGGACCGGAGACTGAAGGACAGGAGACCGCGCACCGGTCTCCGCTTCTGCATCTGGACGGGTTCGATGGTCCGCTCGATCTGCTTCTGGATCTGGCGCGGGCGCAGAAAGTCGATCTCGCACGGATCTCGATCCTTCAGCTTGTCGAGCAGTATCTGGCGGTTGTGGAATCGGCACAGTCGATCCGGCTGGAACTGGCGGCGGACTGGCTGGTCATGGCCGCCTGGCTCGCATGGCTGAAGTCGCGCCTGCTGCTGCCTCCGGAAGAAGGCCCTGACGAGGAAGCGGAGGACGCGGCGGAGCTTCTGGCGGCGCGGCTGGAGGAACTGGCGCGGATCAGCGTGGCGGCCGGATGGCTGGCGGAGCGGCCGCAGCTCGGCCGTGACGTCTTCGCCCGTGGCGAGAGCGAGACACTCGTGGAGATCGATCGCTCCGGTCTGGCGCTGGATGTGCCGCAGCTGATGCGCGCCTATATGGCAGCGATCCGCCGCACGGTGCGACATCGCATCTACACGCCCCGGACGATCCGGTTCTGGACAGTGCAGGACGCGCTGAGCCGGCTGAAGCGCCTGCTGGGCGATACCCCGCCGGGCTGGAGCGCACTGGACGCCTTCATGCCGGATCTGCCGGAGCCGGCGGATGAGCGGGAGGCGGTGCAGGTCCGGCGGGCTGCGATGGCCGGCACGCTGATCGCCGGGCTGGAGCTGGCAAAAAGCGGGATGCTGGAACTGAAGCAGGAGGAGGCTTTCGGGCGCATTATGCTCAGGCCGCAGGACGCAGAGAACGGAAAGACGAACGCGGAACCGGAGGCGGCTGCATGAGTGACACGGACGTGACGCCGGAGATCCCGGAGGCTGAGGTGTCGGAGGATATCGCCGTCGTTCTGCCGGAAGACATGGCGGCGGACAGCGCGGCGCCAGAAAATACCATCACAGAGGAAGCCGCGCCGGTCGCCGCCTGGTCGCCGGAAACGGACCCGCCTTCCGCCCAGGCGGTGCGTCTGGCCGAGGCGCTGATTTTCGCCAGCACCGAGCCGGTCAGCCCCCGCACGATTCTCTCGGTGCTGGAAGGACGCGCGCTGATCCCGGATGCCGTGGACGATCTTGGCGCCTATGTCCGGGCCGTGCTGGCGGCGCTGGTCACACATTATGAAGACCGGGGCGTCGGGCCGGTCGAGGTCGCCGGCGGGTGGCAGTTCCGTACCGCGCCTGATCTGGCGCCGCTGCTGACGCGGGTGCTGCCGAAGCCGCGACGGCTGCAGCGGGCGACGATGGAGACGCTGGCGATCATCGCCTATCACCAGCCCTGCACACGGGCGGAGATCGAGGAAATCCGCGGCGTCAGCGTCAGCCAGAGCGCGCTGGATACGCTGATCGAGGAATCGCTCGTCGCGCCGCGGGGTCGCAAGGAAGTGCCGGGGCGGCCGGTTCTGTGGGGGACGACGCCGGATTTCCTGCGGCATTTCGGGCTGAAAAGCCTGAATGATCTGCCTCGCCGTGAGGAACTGCTGGGCGATATGCCGACCTCGCCGAAAATCCCGGTCAGCGGCGCGACGGATCTTCTGGCGCAGAAGCCCCGGGAGAATGGCGATGATGACGACGACGTGGAAGACGGTGAGATTGTGTGCGAAACCGCAGCGGGCGAGGCTGGTGAAGAGGCCGCACCGGAGGATGCTGTGCCGGAAGGAACTGCGGAACGGGCCGGTCCGGATGAATGAGCTGTTTCGTCAGCCGGTTTGACGGCGGGACGGGTCATGATAGGTCTGTCTCCGGCTCCGGCGGTGTCGCCGGATTTGCTGAGATATGAAGTGTGTCCGCGCCTGACGGTGGTCTCCGGCATTTTGCCGGGATCGCGGGGCGCTGCTGGTGCCGGCGGGAACAATGTTTGATTTTGCCTGGTCGGAATTCGCGCTGATCGGGGTTGTGGCGCTTCTGGTCATCGGCCCGAAGGATATGCCTGTCGCGATCCGGACCGTGGCGCGGGCCGTCCGCAAAGCGCGGGGGCTGGCGGGCGAATTCCAGTCCCATGTCGATGAGATGGTTCGTGAAGCCGATCTCGGCGACGTGCGCGATCACGTCCGGAGTCTGCGGAACCTGGATGTGCGCGGGAAGATCATGCGGACCATCGACGAGGATGGCCGTCTGCGTCGGTCGCTGGACGATCCGATGGTGCATCAGCCGCCGCTGATCGGCTCTGCGGTGCAGCCGGAGGCGACACTCTCCTCGCCTGACGGGGGCACGGGGACTGAACCGCCATATCTCGTTCCGCCTCCGGCCAGACCGGCGATCAGCGCGGTTTCACTGGGAAGCCCGGATACCGGTGCGGATATGACTGCCGGCATGACGGATGTTCCGGCCTTTCTGCCGCCTTCGGTCGCCCGGCGTGTCGCGTCGGGACGCCGGCATATGATGCAGACGCCGGCCATCCTGCCTCCCGCCCGGGTTCTGCACGGCAACCGGCGCGTGGCGCCGTTCGAGACGCCTGTCCGGGCGCCGCACGCTCAGGAGGAGCGCGGGTGACTGCGAAGCTGAAGGAGGACGCGTCCTGAAAGACGATCCCATCCAGGACGAGCCCATGCCGCTGCTCGATCATCTGATCGAGCTGCGCCGCCGCCTGATCTGGTCCGCCGTGAGCTTCGCGCTGTGTTTCGCGCTCTGCTACCACTATGCTGGCGATATCTACCTGTTTCTGGCGAAGCCTCTTGGCGACATCATGCGCCAGAAGGGAGAGCAGCCGCATCTGATCTACACAGCGCTGTACGAGGCGTTTTTTACTTATATCAAGGTAGCAATTTTCGGCGCGGCGTTTCTTTCGTTTCCCGTGGTGGCGGTGCAGGCATGGATATTTATCGCGCCCGGCCTTTACCGGTCCGAAAAGCGGGCCTTCGCGCCGTTTCTGATCGCGACGCCTATCCTGTTCCTGCTTGGTGCGGCGCTGGCATATTATTTCATCTTCCCTGTCGCCTGGCGGTTCTTTCTGTCTTTCCAGACGTCTGGCGGAGATGACGGGCTGCAGATTCAGCTTCAGGCCAAGGTGTCGGAATATCTGGCGCTGGTCATGAAGCTGATCATGGCGTTCGGCATCGCGTTCGAACTGCCGGTGGTCCTGACCCTGCTGGCCAAAGTCGGCATCGTGACCTCGGCGCAGCTGAAAAAAATGCGGCGTTATGCGATTGTCGGCGCGTTTGTCGCAGCGGCGATCCTGACGCCCCCGGATGTGATCACGCAGACCGGCCTGGCCGTTCCACTGATCATACTTTACGAAATTTCCATCATATCGGCGCGACTTGTCGAACCGAAAATCACGCCTGACACAGAAGACAAAGAGGCCCCCTGATGCACGACATTCGCGCTCTCCGCGCTGATCCCGACGGTTTCGACGCCGATCTGGCCCGCCGTGGACTGGAGCCGGTGGCGGCGTCCATCCTCACCCTCGATGAGGAACGCCGGGCGGCGCAGACGGCGGCGCAGGAGCGGCAGACCCGTCGTAATGCGCTGGCGAGAGAGATTGGCGCGATAAAACGTCAGAAGGGTGACAGCACGGCCCTGGAGGCCGAAGCCCGCACGCTCCGCGAGGAAATGGAGCAGCTCGATGCGAAGGCGCAGGCCCTTGATACAGAAGTGAAGGCGGCGCTGGCGGTCATTCCGAACCGGCTCGACCCGGTTGTGCCGCCCGGCGCGGACGAGACCGCCAATGTCGTTGTACATGAGCGTGGCGTGCGGCGGAACTTCGCCTTCACACCGAAACAGCATTTCGAGCTCGGCGAGGCGATGACGCAGAACGGCCTGCCGCAGATGGATTTCGGTACGGCCTCGAAGCTGTCCGGTGCGCGCTTCGTCCTGCTGCGCGGTGGGATCGCCCGGCTTGAACGTGCGCTGGGACAGTTCATGCTGGATCTGCATGTGAATGAGCATGGTTACAGCGAAACACAGGTCCCGGTTCTGGTGAACGAGCCGGCCATGTACGGCACGGACAAGCTGCCGAAATTCGCCGATCAGTCTTTCTGCACGCAGGAAGGGTTCTGGCTGGTGCCGACGGCTGAAGTGCCGCTGACGGCGTCCGTCATGGGAGACATTCTGGAGGAGGCGCAGCTGCCGCTCCGTATGACGGCGCTGTCGCTGTGCTTCCGTTCCGAGGCCGGGTCCGCTGGCCGCGATGTGCGCGGGATGCTGCGTCAGCACCAGTTCGAAAAGGTCGAGATGGTGTCCGTCGTCGCCCCGGAAGACAGCGAGGCCGAGCACGAGCGGATGACGGTCTGTGCCGAGCGTGTTCTGGAACTGCTCGAAATTCCATTCCGTCGGATGGCGCTTTGCGCGGGCGACACCGGTTTCGGCGCGGCGCGGACGTTCGATCTGGAAGCATGGCTGCCGGGACAGCAGGCGTGGCGGGAAATCTCCTCCTGCTCCAACACGCGGGACTTTCAGGCGCGGCGGATGAATGCGCGTTACCGTCCTAAGGGCGGCGGCGCGCCGGTCTTTGTCCACACGCTGAACGGGTCCGGCCTGGCCGTGGGGCGGACGCTGATCGCGGTGATGGAGAACTGGCAGAACGAGGATGGCAGCGTGACGGTGCCGCCGGTTCTGCGTTCTTACATGGGTGGTGTGGAAAGGCTGGACTGAGGTTTCTCCACAGAGCTCCGCCCTGAAACCCGTCAAAAAGTCTCGAACCTCTCGAAACAGATCTGTTTTAATAAATCGGGGTGCAGGGGTCTGCGGTCCCTCCCGGGTCCGGGCAGAGCCCGGCTCTCTCCCGGAAATCAGCTCCATAAGCCCATATTTATGTGTTGGTTCCGTGCTGTGCCGCCCCTGTGCGCCGTGATATAGGCTGAAGCCTTTGGGGACAGGCAGAACCTGGTTGTCCCGGGTTTTGTCGGCAGGTGTTCCGGATGGCTGTTTCTGAACGGGTGAATATCGCCCGGGTGTTGCGCGTCGGCGGCGTAGACGGGCGTATTTCGAGGTGGGGCAGGCTGTTTCTGTTCGCGCTGATGGCCAATGTCCTGTTCATCGTCTTCTATGCCGTTCTGGCACAGCATTTCGGTGGCTATTCACAGGCAACCTGCCGGTGGGACTGCGGCTGGTATATGAAAATCGTCCGGGACGGTTACGATACCCGGCTGCCAGCACCCGGTGATCCTTATCGGAATTATGCCTTTTTCCCGGTATTTCCGCTGACAGTATATTATGTTTCGCACCTGACCGGAATTGTCGATCAGTTTGCTGCTGATATCGTCAATAATATTGCATTCTGTTTTACGCTGTTTGTATCGGCTTTGTACATCAGTAAAAAATTTGGTGGAAACAATACGTATTTTTATGTCCTTGTATTTCTCTCTGCTCCGTTCAGTATCTATTTTCACTTTCCTTATTCTGAATCGTTGTATGGCCTGTTTCTGATTTTATTTCTGTTCTTCTTTTATCGCAGGGCATATCCCGTTGCTGGCCTGGCGGGACTGTTTTTATCCGCGACCCGGCCGACCGGCGCGCTTGTGATCGCGACCGTCTGCTGTATCGAATGGCTGACGATCTGGCTTTCGGAAGAGCGGCCGTTCCGGATCACCGAAGGACGTGTGCGCCGCTCCGGGGCTGTCCTGCTGGCGGCGGTCATCAGCAGTGCCGGCATTTTCTCTTATATGACGTATCTTCATTTCCACGTGGGGGATGCGCTCGCCTTCAAACATATCGAGGCGGCGTGGGGACGCGAGTTCATCAATCCGGTGACGCGGGTGCTGCTGGCGCTCCGGAGCCATGACATGACGGCCGACAGCTTTGTTGTGATGACCATGCCGCAGTCAGGCTTATCTGGCCTGGGCTGCCATTGTCGCATTTATCCTGATCTTATGTGGGTTTTGCAGGAAGTTCTGGATTGAGTCCTCGGTCATGCTGGTCACCCTGTATACGGCGACCAGTTCGGGACTTGAGGCTCTGCCGCGCTTTATGTTCGCCAATCCCGTGATGCTGTGCATGATTGCGCGCTTTCTGGATTTTCTGCCGCGTGAATTCGCGCTGCTGGTCCTGATCCTGTTCGGGATGACGCAGGCAGTTTTTGTCATTCTGTGGTACGGGGCTGCTGCGTTTCTGACCTGAACGATTTTGCCGCTCCCGGCATAACGTCCGGTTAACGGAATCCGGCCATAATCGGCGTGCAATGCGTCGCGTTCTTTTCCCCTTCCCGATGGTTCCTGTCTGTGTGGCCGCAGTTTGTATGGCCGGCTCAGGCGCCTCGGCTTTTCCGCTTGCGGGCGTAGCCGGAATGCCAGCGGTGCCCCGGAATGATACCGCCGGCGTACTTCCCGCCAGCCCGCCATTCCCGGTGGGTGCGATTCCGGCCACCATGTCCGCTGACAGCGCCACCGCAGCGGGAGCTTCGGAGAATGTCATTTCCCCCGGTGATACCGGGCTATGTGCTCAGGCAGCGCTTTCTGCCGAGCGCGCTGCCCGTATTCCTGACCAGTTTCTGGTGGCGATGGGGCGTGTCGAGAGCGGCCGCCATCTTCAGAATGGACAGTTCGTTGCCTGGCCATGGACGGTCAATGCTCAGGGCAGAGGTTATGTGTACGGCACGAAGCAGCAGGCTGTCGAAGCGGTAAGAGCCTTTCAGGATCAGGGAATCCGTTCGATCGATGTGGGATGCCTGCAGGTCAATCTCCAGCAGCACGCGGATGCGTTTCCGTCGCTCGAGGCGGCGTTCGACCCCATGACCAATGCGCGATATGCAGCCCGCTTTCTCGCAGATCTGTTCACGCGTACCGGAAGCTGGCCGCGGGCTGCGGCGGCGTATCATTCCTTCACGCCAGAGATCGGCACGGCCTATCAGTGGAAAGTGCTGGAATCCTGGGCGATGCCAGCCGATGGCGGGCGCGGTGTTATTCCCGTGTCCCGGAACAGTGCGCATGTTACGCCAGTGCAGCGGACGTCCCAGCCGGTCGTGGCTTCTGCAACCCGTGCCGGGGCGGCGGCCCTGGCGCCGGCGCAGAGCACGTTTCATCCCGGTATGCATGGTTATAGCCCGCCGCCATCGCGACCGACGACAGCAGGCGGCATGGGGCGTACTCTGGCATCCTATCGCGCCAGTCCGGTCCACATGATTCGTCAGGCGATGATGATTCCCGCCCGCTTCTGATAAAGGGTGTCGGGGATACGGTTTTCTGTTCTGTGCCTGCCTCAGGACGTGATTTGTAAAAGTCGACGGCACGGAAAATATCTGAAGTTTCTTAAGGGAAACCATCCAGTGATGTGATTCCACCAGTTCCCGGCTGCTGTTCATGGGACAGTGACACCTGATATCCGAAACAGCGTTTCAGCATCGTTTCCTGCTTGGGTTTCATGAACGTCCGATCCCGAGGCTGAGCAGGTAGTTGCCGTGTTCAGAGACGGTTGCTTAAAAGTGGCAAGTCTTTTCGCAGGTTACTGACGTAACGCAGGGTATGTTCCGTGGTGAGGAAATCGCAGTTATCATCGGCTGGCGAGAATCACTCTGGTTCAGATTTCGTAGCACACCCGCCCCGAAAGCGGTTTTGAAAACCAGTTTACAGGATGGTTTGTCAGAAACCGGGATTATATAGTCCGTCACCAGAACGTACTGACGGATATTTCAGGCAAAATATGACAGAAATTACCGATGACAGATCGATGCACGGCATATTCCCGATGAACTTACCTGATAGCGCTGTAAGGCCGCTGGAAATGACGGTTCCGTATCGCTTGTAAAGCAATGGAAAGGCCAGACGTTCAGGCGTCCGCCGTTACGGGTGCCAGCGCTCCGCTGGCCGGGGCTTCGGCAATTTCACGGCTCGGACGCCCGATGAAATATCCCTGCACAAAGGAGCAGCACCGTTTTTCGAGATAGGAAAGCTGCTCCGGCGTCTCGATGCCTTCTGCAACGATATCGATTCCGAGACCCTTCCCGAGCGACAGAACGGCGTCGACAATGGCGGCGGAGTGCGGTTGCTGCAACATGTCGCGGATGAAAGAGCGGTCGATCTTGACCTTATCGAACTGGAAATCCCGGAGATAACTCAGGCTGGAATAGCCGGTGCCGAAATCATCCATGACCACGCCGGCGCCCAGGCTGCGCAGGCTGCGCAGAATTTCCATATTCTGTCGTCCCTGCTGAAGCAGCGTGTTCTCAGTAATCTCAATGCTGAGCCTGACCGGATCAAGACCGGCGTCGCGCACCGCTGCCGTTATGACTGCCGGGAGATCAGATGTGGAGAATTGCAACGGGGAGACGTTGACGGAAACGCCCAGTCCGTTGCGCCAGCCTGCGGCATCGGCACAGGCCCGCCGGACCACCCATTCGCCAAGTTCCGCGATCAGCCCGCATTCTTCCGCGACACCGATGAACTGATCCGGCGGAACGCGGCCTCGCTCCGGATGCTGCCACCGGACAAGCGCCTCATAGCCGGTCAGACGATGGGTGCGCGTGCACATGATGGGCTGATATTCGAGAAAGAATTCGTTCCGGTCGAGCGCGCGGCGGATTTCCTTCTCCATCCGGAACCGGTCCTGAATGGACGAGTCAAAATTGTAGTCATACTCCCGCACACTGCCACGGCCGGCCTGTTTGGCGGCGAGCAGGGCGACGCCCAGACGATGCAGCAGGGCTTCACCGTCCACGGTATCGCGATCGGAAACGGCAAAGCCGACACTCACAGAGACGGGCATCGTATCCCGGCCGTCATCCGGCGTGATTCTGAGCTGCTGTGCGAGTTCCGCCGCGAATGCGGGCGGGTTCCGGCCGTCCGCCGGGAAAGCGACGGCAAATTCATCACCGGCAATACGCGCGATAACAGCGTCTTCCGGCACAAGGCGACCTAATGCCACAGCAATGTGGGCGAGAACGGCGTCGCCGGCGGCGTGCCCGCCGGTTTCGTTGATATTCTTGAAGCGATCGACATCGATCAGAAATGCGGCAATTCTTGGCCGCATGTCACGCTGCCGCAGCAGATCGGTCAGTCTGGAAACGAAGAAAGGACGATTGCCGATTCCGGTCAGCGGGTCCTGGAAGGAGATCGCTCGCATCGCGGCTTCCGCTTCCTTGCGTGCCCGAAGATCGACGATCGCCAGAATGGTGCGGTCCCTGCCTTTCCATGTCGCGTTGCGGGCGTAGACTTCGACCGGAATGGCCTGGTCCATGCCGGTGACCAGCCGCATCTCCCGAGGCTTTTCATCCGCGATCAGCAGTTTCAGAGCATCACCGGAAACCAGGTCCGGCAATGGAACGGCCAGCAGGCCTGTATCATGACATGACCAGGAAACGAGTTTCCGGAATGCATCGTTCGCATCCAGGATGTGCGTGCCGTCCGTCACGACAAGCCCCTCGATCGCCGCATCCGCGAAGTTACGGGCGCGCATATTGTCTTCCTGCCGCCGCTGGCCTGCGCGATATTCGAACCCGAGAAAAATGAGAGCGAGCATCAGGAAGGTCATGGTGCCGGTGATCACCATCCCGGCTAGAGGGACCGAAGATGGATTCGTCCCCGTCCGGCCCGCCATCATGGCATGCATCGGCGCGTCGGCCGGAGTTCCGAGGAAATGCAGCGCGCAGACCCCGAGAATCCAGGGAAGGGCGGCCATGACGCGCCACGGCCCCCGCTGGCGGCGGAGAAGCAGCACGCCGGCGTAAAACAGGATAAACCCAGAGCACAGTGAGCCGGCGACGTGGGCAGCACCCATGGCTGGCAATGTGCCGCCATTCATTGCACTGATGCCGATATAATGCATTCCGCCGACCGCAGCTGTCATGACAAGGGCTGTCAGCGGTGAAAGCGACCGTCCCGGCGTCCGTCTTTCGATCCACCATGCCGCGAAGAAGATCACGAACGCCACGACCATGGAGAGAACGGTCAGAGCAGGATCGTAGCTGGCCTCCAGGGATGTGCCGGGAGAAGGCATGGCCAGGAAATGCGTCGCCCATACGCCATTCCCGGCTACGGCCGCAGTGAGAAGCAATCGTTTGATGCGTTGCGTACCGCCCACGATGGCTGCCCGGCAGAGCATCGTACTGACGATCAGCATCGACATGGTGCAGAGTGCGAGAGCACCAATGAGCATACCCGGGTCATAGTTACTCAGATCGGGCAGAGCGCTGTGCATCGAAAAATTTTCCTGGTCCCGGGAGGGGAACAGGGTGCCGTGCAATTATCACTCAGCCGTTAACAAGCTGCGAAATGCTTGTTGCGGATTTTTTTGCAGACCGAAGTGGCAGATTCTCCTTATCATTCTATCAAGGAGAATCGTCGTGATCTGCGGAAAACAAGTTTCTCAGTGTACAGGGGAAACCTGATCAAATGCTTCTTCGAAAGACTGAAGCAGTTCGGAGGCATTGCAATACGCTATGACATCCTGGAATCAATCTTCCTGACTTCTGGCCAGATGGTCTCTGTAATCGTCAGCCATTAACTGACGATCTGCCTGCCTCCTATGCAGAGATACAGTTCACAAGTATTAACCATCTGTAACTTAACTACCGGCAGGATAGCTGGCCCGAAGTATCTGATCAGTAAAAGATGACGGCTATAATTACAATATAAACACCCTAACATCTTAAGGTAGAGGGTGTTATGCACCTTGAGCGAGTATAGCGGCGTTTCTGAGCATGAAACATGCGAAAGCGACGACATGGAGACTTGCGAGGGTTGAAGCGTAACGCTCGTAGTCCTT
>NZ_WOTB01000041.1 GCF_011516835.1 Acetobacter musti
GACTTGAACTCTGCCGCATACCGTTTCCGCGTAACCTTGCCCATAAAACCCGTCCTCGTTCAGGCCAGATGATAGCTTATCGCCCTGTCCGAAAAATGGGGACCACCTCTAGCAGCACTGTACAAAGTGCCTCGTCTGAGAATACCTGGAACGGTTCCATTAAACGTTGAATTGCCTGAGTGATACTGGAGCTGAGTTGCGATTCACCGTTTCCGTTGATGACGGCGGTAATGGGGTGGGCATTTAGTGATGCTCTTCGGGCGCCTATTCCGGAAGCGGGCGCTACAGGCGGGTCGGCACGTTCATTAGGGGCGCTGTCGGGGCCATGCTCTCCACCTTTACCCGCAGCGACTGCGCCGGTTTCTGCACTGCAGCAGGCCATGAACCACATTAAAGTGAACCGCTCTATCGGAGCGATATCTGAGGCAAACAGCTTCGGCGTTACAAGCTAGGCTTGGTGGATCGGACGCCTTTGGCTACATAATCCTACTTTGCGTCGTCCTTCATCAGAAGAGGATACGGAATAATCAGCGACCACTAGTGGTCGCTGATATCGGACGGATACGGTCTACGCGTAGTAGTCATCCATGCCCTCCTGCACCGGCCAAATAACGCCCTTAGCCTTGCGCCAGCGTCCAAGAGCCATGCCCTTCGAGGCACCCGGCAAGAAAGTCGAGCGCCGCGCGTGGGTAATTGCGGATTTCAAGCAGAGTGCCGGACGGCACGTCCATCTCATAGGCGCCGTGCTGAAGGGCGCAGCGCGGCTCGCCGCGCAGGAACTTCACGCCCTTGCCTGTCCGGAGAATCTGGCGCGGGCCGAAGACACCAGCCACATGGCGGCCGCCGACATAAATATCCGCATTGAACCGGCGCCAGAGCGGCGAGTGTGGATCCTGCTCGTTAACTTCGATCTGCACGTCACAGCGATTGGCCCACGCTTCCGGCGTGCCGTCCACGCCGTAGAGTGTGCGGCAGATATTCCGGACTGCCTCCACATGTTCGGGCTTAAAGGACCAGCCGATGGTCTTGCCTACAAAGCGTCCATCATAACGTCGGGCCTGTATGGCCAGTTCGGGGTGATAATTTGCCTTAAAGGTAATCCGGCCTTCCGAGACAATAATCACAGCCATGATGGGCTCCCGTTACACAGTCCCAAAAGTTCCACGACGTGACACCTCGCTATATTAAGGAGCAACGACGCGAATATTAAGACAAATGCGGATCAGAACACGAAAATATTAAAATCATGACAAGAGCCTGCGGGACATTGGTGGCACCTGGGTGTTTTCGCCCGGCTTTTCGCGGCAGCGACTGAGCAGGCTGGCCGTTCAGGGCGTCTTATGATCGACGCAACACACGCCTCACGACACGCCCGACAGCGGCCCCTCTGTTCAAAAAGAGGCTTTATCCCGACATATCGGGCGGACAAAAGGCGGTCTGAATTTAAAGCATCATGCTGTGTGCGAGGACGCAGGCCGGCCTCCCTGTCTTTATCTGACGGCGGGGAGCCCGGTGACTTCAGAAGCGTCGACGTTCTGCTGGCGGATCTGCCAGGCGAGGCAGAAGAACTCATTGGAGGCAGGGGTATGCCAATAACCGGTCAGGCAGTCGCCCTGTCCCTCACGCCCCCGCCCCCAGGCGGCTATATCACCGCAGCGGGCTGCCTTCTGACGAAGTTTTTTAGTCCTGTGGTTTAATCGCCTCGAAGACCCGCACGGTCTCGCCGCGCCCCTCAGGCATTCCGACTTCGTGTATCCGCACGATGAAACCGATCTCCTGCAAGCGCGAGATAATATCTGCTCCGAAATCGGTGAACACCAGTGCACCTTCTTCGCGTCGCGGATCGCCATGATACTGGGGTGTCTCTACGTGCCGGATAGTCCCATCTTCAAGAACTGCCCGGACGATCGTAGACGGCATTGCGAGATTAGCGGGCGCGGTGAACACATAGCGCCCGCCAGCTGTTAGCACGCGATATATTTCTCTGAAGCCGAGCCAGGGATCAGCGACATGTTCCATCACATCCTGGCTGAACATCAGGTTCATCGTGTTGCTTGCAAACGACAGATCCTGAATATTCTCATGCGCCACGCCATTTACAGATGAAGCGCCGTTTCTCTCCGTGTCATCGAAATAATCCGAGCACGAAAACCCTTCGAGCACGCCAAGGCGACGTCCGATCGGTCCGGTATGGCCGAATTCGTGTATCCGATTTTCGCGTAAATAGACGAACGCGTCTTCCAGAATATTAATGCCGTAGCGATTCCACGGGGAAATCAGTACCTGCGCGAGCGCCGCACTTCGGTTCAGCGCCCCACAGGCAATGCAATGCGTTTCTTCACGCCATTCGAGACTCATACGCCGCTTGGTTTGTCGTGGTCGTGCACCACACACCGGACATAGTGCATCGCCGAATAGCTGTCGCAGATCACGTCGCGCCAGTTCCTTCGAGAAACGAGTCCGCACCACGTCCGCTCCCGAACGGATCAGTCGGGCACACATCTCGACATCACTCAGAAGCCGCAATGTCGCAGCAGCGAGTTCCTCCGCAGTCTCTCCGATCAGTGCGTCCCGTCCGTTCTGCAACTGTATGCCTTCGTTACCGCAAGGAGTGGTCACGACCGGAATGCCCGCCTGCAGCGATGTCACAATCTTGCCTTTGACCCCAGCTCCATAACGCAGGGGATTGAGCGAAACACGCGCGCGTGTCAGGTAGGGATCAAGATCCGGCACAAAACCAGTAACCTGGACCTTGTCGCTCGCGAGCGCGCGCACGTTTTCCGGGGGAACATTTCCGACAATCCACAAGACCGTGTTCGGCTTTTCGCGCCAGATCAGGGGCATGATCTCCGTGACCAGCCAAAGCGCAGCGTCGACGTTCGGGGTGTGATCAAACCCACCAATGAAAAGAACATCTTTCCGATCGCCGAAACCCTCAGCAGCGTCTGAAACCATGGTTTCGCCGAATAGATAAGGCGGAATGACGGCGACGTTCGCTTCTGGCACCTCTGCGAGGATATCCCCGGCTTCCTCACGGCTCGGCGTCATGACACAATCAACCTCCCGGAAAATTCCGAGTTCGATGGGTTTGAGCCGCTGCGATTCTTGGAGGGCCCAGACACTGCCTTCAAGCTCGTAACGACGCCTCTCCCGCAAATAATGCAGGTCATGCGTGTAATACAGAATCTTGGCACCGGTATAACGCTTGAGCCACGGCAGGATCGGATGGGTGACATCCGGGCGCGCGGTCCAAATGAAATCGATAAATGTGCCGTTCTCTTTCAGCCAGTCATGGAGGGTATCCGGCTTATAAAGAACTTCAATCCCGCGTTGCTGGAGCGCTGACGTGTAAGGCTCCAGCGGAAGACCGTTATGTGGCGCATAAACCACACGCAGACCCATTTCCCGCAACAGCCCAAGATACTGAAATAATGTGACAGCACCGGCATGCTTATCGTATTCGGGGACCTTGTCATCGATCACAAGAATGACACCCCGTGCGCTCGGGCGTTCACGCACGAGAAACGACGGATCATCGGGAGCAGGCTGACGTGACAGTAATGTCGCCCATTTTTTGCAGAACACTCCGTGATTCTTGAGGGTCTGCCGATCACGCACCTCAGTACCATATGATGCGCTTCCGTAATGGTACACGACACTCGCAGGCTGGTAGACGATACGGTATCCTGCGTTACGCATGCTGGTCGCCAGATCGAACTCTTCATAGAAGGCGGGCGCAAACCGCCCATCAAAACCTCCATGAGCCTCGAACACATCACGACGGACAAGGAAGCAGGCACCCGTCACGACATCGACATCGCGAACATAATTGTAGCGGCCACGCTCAGGTCGAAGATCATTCTTTCCAAAAGGATCCCCCCAGCCAGTGCTGTAGATAATGCCACCCGCTTCCTGTACCGAACCGTCGGAGTTAAGCAGTTTACAGCCGACCATACCGACGCGGGAATCGCTCCTCATGACGGCCATCATGGGCGCGAGCCAGTTTTTCCCAACCGTCGTATCGTTGTTCAGGAAAACGAGTTCGCGACCTTGCGCTCTCCTGGCAGCGGAATTGCAATTTCCCAGAAATCCCTGATTTTCATTATTGATGATCATGGTCGTCCCGCTAACGTCCAGCAGCGGGGCGACAGGTCGGCTCGGCCTGTCATCCGCGACGATGACTTCAAATGTGACACCGTGCGTCGCGAGACTGACACTGGCGAGGCAACGCCATGTATCATAGGCATGCCCAAAAATCGGCACGATAACTGAAACTTCGGGCCCTGCCACTTCGGGAAAAGTAACTCTGAAGGGCAGGGAGAGTCCGGCTCCCAGCCGCTTCATCTGCTCCGAACATGCAACCTTGGCCTCTCGGCCGCCTTCGCGCAGATAGTGCGCAAATGCGCCCCATCTGGCGCTTCCGCTGTGCTCGTGCCTGTACCAGACGGGATCGAACAGAGGGTGCGGCCAGAAACCGGCTTTCTCCCCTTCTGCCGCGTAGTGCACCAATGCGTTAGGCGGTGTATCAAAGCTCTCCAGATATTCTTCCGCATATAGCGTGGCGGTGAAAACGGGATTGGGTGTCACCCGCTCCGCTTTGTCAGAGACGAGAAAATCCTCAAGCGGTGTCATACCGGGCGCAATCCGGCCCTGGCGCTGCTTAAGATAATAATCCGTATCAAAAAGCGGATGTGGGTCTGGCGTGCCACGTCCATGACGTGAGATATAGTGTATAAGCGGGTTGACAGCAGTTTCGACCGTCAGCTTCGATCGGTACCATGTGCTGCTGAACAGCGGGTGCGGATCGAGCCCCATCTCCGCACCGACCCATAAATAATGCCGTACGGGGTCGGTATCTGGCGATAAAAGATCAGCGTAATGGCGCAAATACCATGCCCCATCGAAAAGAGGCGATTTTTCGAGAAGCGCTATGCTCGTCTGCGTGCGCTGACGCCTGCGAATATTGGACCACAGCCGGAATGTCACGATCCAGTAGAGCAATTTGATGGATCGACGCAAAATCCGCGCCAGTCGCGGCTGCTTTTGCGCGCTGTGGCGCAGCCGCCGTCCGACCCGCCAGGCTGCGGAACCAGCGATTTCGTCATGCTTCGTCTGAAGTTCGCACAGCCGGCGATGCAACTCATCATTGGCAGCCGCCAGGGAGTCAAAATCACGGGTCTCATCAGGCGTGATCTCGATGGCGCGTTCGAGAAAACGAGCATGCTGCTGAGCTGCTTCGGCACGCGCCATCGCACGCGACAGTTCCTCGACGATGCGCGCACGCACATGCGGAGGCAACGCCATCTCTTTTTCGATATTCTGCATGGCCAGTGATGAATGGCTTCTGGCTGCTTCCGTATGACTACCTAGGTCCTCCACGTCTCGGCTCCTTCTGCTACCAGATGAACACCACTTGCAACCGCTCCTGCAGCATTCAGCGACTGAATCACCTGCATGCGCCGTTCGGGCGGAACGATAAGCATCATGAACCCGCCACCACCGGCGCCTGACACTTTAGCCCCAATCGCACCTTCGGCGCGGGCGAGGTTATGCAGTGTTTCGATATGTGGGTTGGAAATACCCTTGGCAGTGTTCTTTTTGGCTTCCCACGACTGATTGAGAATGCGCGCCATGTGGGGAATATCCCCACGCAGCAGCGCATCCTTCATGTCATGTGCATCCTGCTTGAGCCTGTGCATATTTTCGATCGCCGTATCGGATGCCTCAACAAGTCCACTGCGCTGCTGAGCGATAATATCAGCCGATGAGCGGGATATTCCGGTAAATGCGATGACGAGGGATGTTTCGACCTCGTTACGTATCGGTTCGGAAATCCTTAGCGGATTGACGATAACGCGGTCATTCGCAAGGAATTCAATGAAATTCGTTCCGCCGAATGTTCCAGCATACTGGTCTTGTTTGCCGCCAGCCAGATCGAGATCAACCCGCTCGATCTCATACGCCAGATGTGCAATGTCGTAAGGACCGAGCGGCAACTGGAAAAACGCCGCCACAGCTTCCACCAGTGCCACGACCAGCGCAGACGATGAGCCTAAACCGGACCCTGGCGGTGCATCCACAAACGAGACGATACGCAAGGCTTCCGGCACGATGTGAAAACGCCGCGAAATCCCTGCCACGACGCCCGCATGAATACGTAACGTCGCTTTCCCTGAAAGAACTTCGTCGATCCTTTCAGGCACATAGCTCTCATTCACTCCAATATCGGTCGCGACACAATGTATCTGCCCGTTCTCCGAAGGAGACACGAACGCATACGCGTACCGGTCGATCGTTGTGTTGAGCACCGCTCCGCCGTATACATCGCAATACGGGCTAAGGTCAGTACCTCCTCCTGCAAGTCCAAGCCGCAGCGGTACGCGCGCGCGAATAGTGGTTCCCTGCCCGCGAACAACCTGTACGGTCCCTTTTGCCATTCTCATTATCACATGCTCCGGTTCAGGACGACGTCGGCAAGAAGCTGTGGTCCGATGCGTCTTGCACGAAGGCCCGCCGCCCGTCCGGCTGCCATGTCCGTCGTCTGATCCCCAAGGAGCACACCTTTCGCAGGATCGACCTCCCATGCGTGAACGAGCTCGTCGATCATGCCTGTGCCTGGTTTCCGCCGCGAACTTTTTACACGATACTGCGCAAGCGGGGCTTCAGGGTGTGTGGGGCAATAGCGCCAGTCGTCGATTGTTGCGCCCTGCATTCGAATGGTGCGGATCGCCCAGTCCATGAGGCCCTGCAGGTCCTCTTCCGTGTAGAAACCACGGGCAATCCCCGACTGGTTCGTGACGATGAACACATGAAATCCGTCATCCGTCAGGCATCGGAGAGCCTCAAAAACACCTTGCGTCCATATAAACCGATCCCTGGTGCCCACCCATCCCTGATCGACATTGATAACTCCGTCACGATCGAGAAAAACAGACGGCCGGAGAAGCCGCCTTGGCAGTTCGAGTTCGGCCGCGGACAGATCTCCGGGGAGCCCTATGTCCCGAAAATATCCTTCCAGAACCATGCCTTTCAGCCCACCATGCGAGGCAAGCTGCGGCAGAACATCCGCCTCAAGCGAGCAGGTCTCCGAGACATGACTAAACACGGAATGGTCAAGCAGGTAGACGCCGCTGTTGATCAACCCGGACTGGCCAGGCTGCGCGACCGGATGAAACGCGACGACGTGATTGCTTTCGCGCGCCAGTTCAACCGCGCCGTACCGGTCCAGATCGTCGACCGCACGAAGAAGAACCCAGTTTCCGCCCGTGGGATCAGAAATCGCGCGTCCTATGAGACGTGTCAGATTGCAGGCAAATATAGAGTCGCCGTTGCAGAGCAAAAACCGCTCATCCAGAAGGTGGCGCGCATAATGAAGGGCGCCCCCCGTACCAGCGCGAACTGGCTCAACGCTGATAGTTATCCGCGTGGATTTGGGCAGATGCTCTTGAATCGCCGCGACTTTACGTTCGATTTCTTCGGACAGATGTCCCGCAAGCAGAACAAACTCTTCGATACCGAAGCGCTGCATTTCGCGCATCAGCCACGCCAGAAACGGCCGGTCTCCGCACCGCACCAAGGGCTTGGGTGTTGTTGCTGTCAGCGAGCCGAGCCGTGTGCCCAAGCCGCCGACAAGAATGGCGCATTGCCGGAGAGCTGCATCGCTCACGAAGGCTGTCGCGGGCAAAGAAGACGTTCGACCAGAGCGCAAACGATATGTGCTGCGGCGATGTGAACCTGCTGGATGAGCGGCGTCGATGACGACGGTGCGCGCAGAATGTAATCTGCCTCGGCCTGTACACCCTCCCGGCCGCAGAGAACAACCGTTGCAAGGTTCAGACGCTGCGCTTCCTCCACCGCACGCAGGACGTTCGGGGAACGTCCCGAAGTAGTGATACCGAGAAATACATCCCCGGGGCGCCCCAGTGCTCCGACCTGCCGGGAAAATACATAATCATAGCCGTAATCATTGCTAATGGCAGTCATGGTGGAACTATCGGTCGTCAATGCCACAGCGGCGAGCGGCCGCCGGTCATACATAAGTCGTGACGTGAATTCTCCTGCAATATGTTGCGCGTCCGCCGCGCTGCCACCGTTACCAGCAACAAGGAGCTTTCCACCGCTGGAAAGCGCGTCACCGATGCGCGAGGCAATCGCCAGCATGGTATCATATGACAACTTGTCATTCCGAAAGTCGTTCATCGTTTCGGCGGAACGATCGAGAAAGTTCGACACGAATGCCTGATTTGCTTCGTGAGAGTAAGGAATGGACGTCAACATATTTGCAATTCTCTTGGGTTGCCGGCAGCCCTGCGAGAACTCCGGGAAAGGTCCGTAGCAGCCTGTTTCGCAGCAACAGTTCGTCTCACGATTTTAAGGTATCATCGGGCGTCCTCAACAACAGATGATGATCTGTGACCATCAAATTCGCATTGATATAAGGATCAGTCTTATTGAACCGGGCCCATCGGTCCAACAATCGGCCATCATCAACGCAACTTTGCAAAATCTGCGAGGCAGAATGATCGGGACCACGCGTTGCACCGTCCACATGCATCAGAAACGCATGCGGCGTCCATACAACGCGCCATCCGGCCTGTCGGGCACGGAGGCAGAAATCAACGTCGTTACAAGTGAGCGGGAATGTTTCATCGAAACCCTCCACCTGATCGAACGCTTCACGACGAACCATCATGCACGCGCCTGTCACCGCCAGAAGATCACGGGCAAGCGCGATCACGCCCATATACCCAGAATCTTCCGCCCTTGCTGATCGGAGAATATGGCGCGCACCCTGCGGTGTAAGCGCAATACCGGCATGCTGGATGCTTCCGTCGCGGTAGAACAGCCGTGCCCCAACGACACCAACACCGGGCTGTAAGACCTGCCTTACCATCTCGTCGAGCCATCCGGACTCCATGATTTCAACATCATCGTTGAGGAAAAGGAGTAGTTTGCTACGTGTTCTGGTTGCCAGATCATTATTGATGGCGGACCAATTGAACGGTCCGGGCATGCGAAACACCGTCACACGCGTATCGCGGGAAAGTCGGCGAAGCGTATCGAGAGTCTCGACCTTACAACTTCCATTATCGGCAATGAGAATCTCAATAGATACGTAGGACGTCTCCGTCAGAAGACCGCTGACACATCTTTCCAGCATGTCGGCATTGTCTTTCGTTGGAATCACGATCGAAACACAAGGCGGATTTTCAGGAAGCGGATAGACGATATGTGGCCAGACCGCCCCTCCGAGATAGGCCGACTCAAGCTTGATTTCAGGGTGCGTCTCGGCAAGATGGCGCCTGACGGTACCAAGAACCGACGGGTGCTGAAGTGTTGCGCGCGTTTTTGGGAAACCTTCTTCCCGCCCTGGACGACGGCTTCGATGATACAGGACCTTGGAGATGTGCCGGATGCGAACCGCTTCGAGATTTTCGCACAAGCGCAACATCAGATCATACCGCGCCAGATCGCCACTGTCGTGGCGAATGCCTCCGACGAGCAACGCGCGCTCGCGCCGGAAGACCGCGAGCTGTCCGATGAAGTCTCCAGCGTAACACAACTCCCGACTCCACGCCGACTTGAAGCGCGGCGAGGAGCGCTCACCGCGCGCATCAAGCTTGTCTTCATCACAATAAATCAGATCGCAGTCAGGGTTTGCGACAATTTCGGCTGCGAAGCTGTAAAAAGCTTCCAGCGAAAGACGATCACCAGGGTAGAGAAACGCACAGAAATCGCCGTCAGAGACTTCAAGAAGTCGCTGCCATCTCTCACCATAACTCAACGCGCCTGACATCATGACGATCGAAATACCCGCCACACGTCGGGTAACCTGCACTATACTGTCGATGACTCCTGCCGGAATATCGTCGGTGCATGCAATCTGCAGCGTCCACTCGGGATAAATCTGCTGTTCGAGCGAAGCTACCGTTTCAAGAAGAAGATCGACCCGGTTTTCCGGAGCCAGCATGAATAACGAAATAGTCGGACGAACAGCCATTTCCCGGTCGATCCAAAGACTGATCGCCAGACGCTTTCGGTGCGTCAAAATACCGTAGCGGCGCAACCACAGCCGGTAAGCCAGGTTATCGGAGGGCGATGCGCCGTCCGGATACAGGACCTCTAGAAGGTCCGTGACCTTTTTTGCCTCTTCCGAACCGGCAACGATCTCAAGAGCAGCACCCCGGTTCGGCGCACGCAGGATATTGGCTTCGCCAAGCGGGTCTGGCTCGCGATTTAAACAGTGCCGATAGAGGAAAGCGGCATAGGCAGGATTACAAATATCACTGGAGCCATGCAGGTTACGAAATTCCTGCGACCCCGCAATTGCATGAGCGAGATCATGAAAGGTCGCGCCACCGGCGATCAACTCGAGAAAATGATCGACTGCGGTGACTTCGGGATTCCGACCAAGACCCGCACGAAACAGTCTAACAATGTCGCTGACGTGATTCTCAAATTTCGACATAAAACCAGTGCTGCCTCGGACGATCTCTGTTCGACGTAGAGCGTTTCTACAATATCTTTAGGGCTTCCGCCAAACAGTATATTGGTCCGGACTCTGTCGCCCCTGTTATTACTTAGTCTGGCGACATGATTTTTTTTGCAGACAGAAAGCTGGCCCCTGATTTTCGGACATATGGTTAATTTTTTGGTCCGACATAAAAAAAACGAATTTTACGGGAGAGTTACGCGAAAACCGTATTCAGGAGCTGCTCCACGGCGACCAGACGATGGTGGAAGTAGTGTCGAGACACAGGGTCCGTTAGAGAATGCTTCGGCATTGGGAAGCGCTGCGACAGCGACCATCAGAACATGATACCTCTCATCGCATGGATCGTCAGTTGGCATAAGATATGTTATGCGACAAGTATGCAAACACCGGATTAAAACGTCTCACTTTCGCCGAATAGAAATATCCTCCCTACCGCTTTGAGGTGTGGCGTTACATCGCCTGGGCTGTGCGGTTCCGGAGGCCGAAAAAGCGATGAAGGACAGACGGTCACTATGGTCACTGATGGTACTTGGTCCGCTCATCGGAGAGATTATTCAGTGTCTGGATGACCAGAATTCTGAATATCAGCACCGCGTTAATGGCTGAGATCTGCCTTTGCTCCTGTCCAAACAGACCAGTACGCCTCAAAGTCCACAGTCCGGGAAAACACTTCGATCTGATCGTCAGGGCCACTCAGGCGAGCCAGACGCTCCTTTACATCAAAGAAACCGGGCTCTCTCACTCCATCCCCCGTCCAGACACAGGAAATGGAAGCACTGAGGGTTACCCAAACCAGCAGGTTTTTCAAACCTTCCAGGTTCAACCTATTCCTGATGATAGCGATAGAGCGCATCGGGATGTTTGCGTCCAGGTTTCTCAGCAAACCTGGACCTCTCTGCGTTTTTCGCGGGCATTACATGACGGCGCATCATCGGTTGCGCAGCAAGAGCAGTTTTCACAATCAGTGACAGGCCATTAAGACACTTAACCCGTGAAAGCAAGTAACCGGAAAATAAACTAATACAAATTATTAAAATAAAACATATATAATCAGACAGCCATATATAAACCGCAACAAACACCAACGAAATAATAGCTGTTCGATATATTATGTTATCAGATTATATATATTATATTTACAAATGTGTTGATGAATGTTTTATATTTATATATTCTATATCTACGGTAACTTAGATCATAGCCACACTCCCTACCGGCACGAATATCATGCCCGCCACGGATCACAGACCCGTGACGGGTCGGTCCGGAAAGGGAGTTTTGGGATCATGCCAAAGAATATCGTAAATCCGGAGTTTCTGCCCGTCCTGGCTAAGATGCCGTCTTTCGATGGTCTTTCGGATCGCTCACTGCCGGAAGTGCGCGAAATTTTCCTCACCGCTCTCCGACTGATGGAAGGCAGGCCTTTGCCGGATGTCGACACACGCGAAGAATACATCCCCGGCCTCAACAAGGCTCCGGACGTGCGCGTCCTTGTCTACAGTCCCCGCAAGGCCATCCCTAATGCGCCTGCCATGGTCTATATTCACGGTGGCGGCCTCATCTCCGGCCACCCGGAAGTGGACGACCCGAAATGTCAGATCCTCGCCAGCCGCCTCGGCATGCACATCTTCTCGGTCGATTACCGTCTCGCCCCGGAAGTGAAATATCCTGGCGCCATCGAAGACTGTTATGCCGTCCTCAAATGGATGAACGAAAACGCAGCCCGTCTTGGTATCAACCGCGATAAAGTCGTCGTCGCCGGAGAAAGCGCGGGCGGCGGCCTCAGCGCGGCCCTCGCCCTCATGGTCCGAGATCGTGGCGAATATAAACTTGCCTGCCAGATCCTTATCTACCCGATGCTCGATGACCGGACGGCAACAAAACATAACCCTGCCCCGGCTTTCGGTGAATATGTCTGGACCCGCTCAGCCAACAAATACGCCTGGCAATGCTATCTGGGAGACGAAGCCGGCGGTGACAAAACCCCGGTCTACGCTGCCGCAGGGCGCGCGACAAACCTCGCTGGGCTTCCGCCCGCTTTCATCGGCGTCGGCTCTATGGATTTGTTCCTCTGTGAAGACTTAGACTATGCCAGTCGTCTGATGGCCGCTGGCGTCTCTGTCGAAGTCTTCGTTGTCCCAGGTGCCTATCACGTCTTCGATATGTTTGTTCCGGACGCGGCCCTCTCAAAACGCTTTATGGAAGCCTATTGCGACGTCATCAGACGCACCCTGGAGATCTGAAAACCCGTTCGTAAAAAACATATGTTCTCCACTGAAATAAATTTCAGTGGAGAACATATGTTTTGAAAAGGAAAAGGCACGCAAAAGCGCTTCGTTCATTTATTCCTGATTTATCACGGTACAGCCTTAGGCTCAGGACTCATAGCCATAAGATGACGGTTACGGCGATGCAGATGGCTGAGAAGAAGACAGCCGGACATCTGCCGTAACATGTGGCAACACGTCGCCAGTCCTTCAGACGGCCGAACATGATCTCAATACGATTGCGGCGCTTATAGCGCCGTCGGTCATATCTGATGGGCTTCCCAAGATTTCCAGCCCGGAATGCAGGGTTTGATCCTTTTCTCTTCCAGTGCACCTCTGAACCAGTCGGCATCATAACCCCGGTCCGCCAGCGTCCATTGTGCCTTGGGAAGCTGTCCGGCAAGGCAGTCGCTCACGTATAATCGCTGATCTGACCGGCTGTCATCAAGAAACTGAGCGGACGTCCATTCCGGTCTGTGACGGCATGCAGCTTCGTATTCGTACCGTCTTTTGCCCGTCCGATCAGTCACCCTGGATCCTTTTTTGCTTCCCAGGCCTGCAGCTGTCCGGTGTGCTTTGAGGTAAGTCGCATCAGTCATGATAGTCTGAGCTTCCGTCTTCCCGATGGAAAGGCCCTCCATCATCCGGGCAAAGACCCATGGTTTCCAGCGATTTTACAGCGTCCTGTGTGAACCGTATTCCCGCGGCACGCCAGCGCAGGTCATTGCGATTTACAAAGATGATGCCCCTCAGCACGCGACGATCGCCCCCGTGCGGATGGCCATGGTTCTTTGCGAAGAACGGCTGCAAACGGACCATCCGCTCATCCGTCAGCAAATGATACATAAAACCTGCAGGTCATGAGGATTTTTCGTCTCAGACATCGCGGTATTTGCGGCTGGTGCCGCGCGCGAGATGATAGTTAACCCACCATTCGGTATTATTATTTATTTTCAAAATGTAGTTTTATCTTTATTTGTAATATAATGTGCAAAAGAAGAATATAAACCTCCGGTTCAGGTTGGCGTGGTCAACTTTCATCTGGTTTCCACAGTATAACGTCTGATGTCTTCTCGTACAGTTTTCCACCTGGAAAACTCACGAGTTCCAGTTGCATGCCCCACGGCGTCAGAAAGTAAATCCATGTCTGCCCGGCGCTGGGACCTGACGTCCGGTATGTCGGCGATCCCATAAGGGAAACGCCATGGCGGCGCAGATAAGCGAGGGCGGTGTCGAAATCATCGACGTAAAAAGCCATGTGATGGCCACCCACGTCGCTGTTCAATGGCGGCAGTTGACCCTGCCCGGTCGGCGCATATTCAAAGATCTCGAAATTCGGTCCGTTGCGGCATCGAAAAAATCTGAGTTCCCGCATCACGGTGCCAGCGGGTACATGGAGATGCACCTGGAGCCAGTCATCTTCAAACTGGAAGGGCCCCAGGGAATAGACATACTCACAACCGATGATATCCACAAAAAACCGCGTGGCTTCATCGATGTCTGGAACGGTGAAACCGATATGTTCCACGCCGCGTAATCCTGGTAGTCCTGCCATGGTTGTTGACCCCTTTTTTGTTATCCACAGGTTCTGAGAAAATCGGTCAGTCAATCATGGATAGTCCATTCTTCTCGAATTCCAGGCGTGTTCTGCGTATATGAACCTGGAGCAGCCTTTCGGCATTGTAATCGTCGCGTCTGCGGATCGCATCCACGAGAAGCCTGTGTTCGGAATCAACGATCGGGCGACGGTTAAAGCCGACCTTGTGCATGTATGCGCGTCTGTATTGCTGCGTTGTGTTCCAGTACCGTACAATCATTGCGTTCAGCTCCGGAAGAGAAGAATGTGCGTAACTCCGCAGATGAAATTCCCTATCCAGAAGGATGAAATTTTCTATGGATTTCGCCTGCTCCACCCGATGGGCGAGATTCTCCAGAATATCCAGTGCACTTTCCGGCATCAGGCGGATGCTCTCGCTTAACGCAAGCGGCTCGATACGCTCGCGGATTTTATAGATCTCCAGACATTCAGCCTGGTTCATACTGGCGACCCAGGCGCCCGTATTGGCCTTGAGCCTGAGAAGGCCCTCGCTCTGCAGCGCCTTCAGAGCTTCGCGCACCGGGATCCGGCTGGCTCCGAAATGCGCAGATAGATCCTCCTGTCTTATACGCGTTCCGGGTGCCAATGTGCCTGCCAGAATATCGTAGCGGAGCGCGTCCGCGATCCGGCGGGCCGTTGCGGCCAGGGGCTGGTGAGACATGTCGTCGTCGATCATAAGCGATCCGATGAAGAAATGTTTTCAGCCGGTCGTTGCGCGGGAACCAGTTTCCCGTCGTTTTGGTGCCGGCCGGACGGCCCCTGGACGAAGGCATAGATCCAGAAGAATCCGCTGAAAAGCTGGCCGAACTGGACACTCGTGAGCCTGTATTCCGCCTGCACCTGTGGAGAAGCGACGGAAAGTGCCATTCTATCAAAGTAATTGATGAACACCCCAGGGGCGAGTATCGATCCGATACACCATCTTGTTCGTGGAATTCCCTGTGTTTCGTTCATGATGGCATACTTTCAGTTCGCAGGAGCAGCCAGTTCCAGAGAGGGTCAGAGATAGCCATTGGCCGTCCAGCCTCCGTCCACGGTCAGGATATGGCCGGTGATATGCATGCTGCGCGGCTCACAGAGGTACAGCACAGCGTCGGCTATTTCGCTCGCCTGCCCAAGTCGATGTTGCGGGATACGACGTTCCACAGCGGCGAGATCGAGGCGTCCGGTTGCGGCCAGTTCCCGGGTCAGGGCGCTGTCGACATAGCCGGGCGCCACGCAGTTGACGCGAATGCCGAACTCCGCCCATTCCAGTGCGAGGCATTTTGTCATCATCCCGATCGCGGCCTTCGTCGTGCAATATGAAAGGCGCTGCGGCGCTGCCACGACCGAATAAATCGAACCAATATTGACGATGGCACCACCACCCGCGGCGCGCATGCGAAGACCGGCCTCCCGGCTGCAATAAAAGGGACCGTTGAGATTGATGCCTATGACACGCATCCAGTTGGCATCAGTCAGTTCTAGTGTAGGTGCGTTTCCGCTGACGCCCGCATTGTTGACAAGAATATCCGGAGCGTTGCCCTCAGCATCGAACTGCTCAAACAGGAGGCGAACTGCATCGGGGTCCGCGACAGAGGCGATATAGGAATGTGCCTTGCCGCCAGCCTCAGCGATGGCGGTGCAGGTGCCATGGGCGGCGGTTTCAGAGACATCGTTGACCAGCACCAGCGCTCCCGCACCGGCCAGGGCCAGCGCGCTTTCCCGACCGATGCCCGATCCTGCGCCCGTGACTAGGGCCTTGCGGCCAGACAGAATTTTCATGACGGATGTCCTTTTCCAGGCTCTTTTATTTATTTTATCGCGACGGGGTTGACCGGCGCGCCGGAGCCGCCGACCACTTTCAGTGGTGCAGCGACGTAGAGAAAGGTCCATTGTCCATCGGCGGCGCAATCTGCCGCCAGCGCATCCAGGGCAATGATCTCGGTAAACGTCACGCCCAGATTGCGCATCAGAGCGCAATGCAGCGGCAGCGTAACGCCGCTTTGCGGATCTACCGTGACTTCGTTGGCGATCGTGTCGGTTACGAGATTAGGAATTTCCTTTTCGTGGAACCAGCGAACAAGGTCAGGACTGTATGTCAGGCCAGGTTCGAGGAAATCCTTATAGAATTCTTCCTTTGGCGTTCGATAAAATTTTCCGATCCAGCCAGTGCGGATCAGCAGAATGTCATGCTTCGTGATGCTGACACCCTGTTTTACAGCTGCCGCTTCCAGGTCGTCGTGGGTGAACGTCTCACCCCGGTCCAGGCATTCCTTGCCACGAAACCGGGCCATATCAATCAGGATGCCTCGCCCCACCACGCCCCGCTCAGCGATTGGAAGAACGCTGGCTTTCGTCATCGCGCCGACGGTCGTCGTCGCGGGGTAGCCATTATAGAGCTGGTCATCATACCAGACATGGCCAAGCGCGTCGTACTGGCTCGACCCCTGCAGATACATCACGACCATGTCGTCGGCCCATTCGCCGCCGCCCGAGAGCGGCTCGGCCTTGCCGCACATGAAATGACCGCGATCCATAACATTGACGCGTTGCGCCGTCGCGCGTCCGGGCCAGATCGGATCGCCCTCGGGAGCCGCGATGCGGACGCCGAGCGTAAAAGGCCGGCCCTGGCGCACGGAGGCGACACCGCGCAGAACCTCTTCCGCCGTCAGAAAGTTCAGCGAGCCGACTTCGTCATTTTCGCCCCATCTTCCCCAGTTTTTTGGGAGCTGTTCGAGCAGACGCCCGAGATCAGGCATATAACATTGTAATTTCTTCCTGGGCATAATGGATTTCCCTATTTATTTTACTTTTTGCGGGCAGTTTAAAATGTCGTTCAGATCATTATCCTGATGGGCTGCTCGATTATTTTTCTGAATGTATCGAGCCATTGTGCCGCCAAAGCGCCATCGATGACGCGATGGTCGGCGGAAAGGGTGCAGGTCATGACCGAAGCGATAGCGACCTGGTTCTGCCGGACGACAGGCCGGCGCGTGATTGCTCCTACGGCCAGGATCGCGGCGTGAGGTGGATTAATAATGGCCGCCATGGACTCCACACCAAACATGTCGGCATTGAATAGTGTGAAGCAGCCGCCTTTAGTCTCCTCAGAACGCAGCTTGCCGTCGCGTGCGCTGGCGATTAGCACCCGGCTCTCATGGCTTATCGCGGTGAGGGACTTGCCACCTGCATCGCGAATGACCGGCGTCAGCAGTTCGTCGGACACCGAAACTGCAACGGCGATATCACTCTGCCGGTAGAGAAGGATGCTTTCTTCACCCCAGCAGACATTCATCTCAGGGATGGCTTTCAACGTCAGCGCTGCCGCACGGATCAGCATGTCACTGACCGAAGGATGGCAGACATCTGTCGATTCCTCTTCTGAGATGGCTTCGTTAATGTCCTTCCGCAGGTTCAGCAGACCGTCCACATCGATCTGCACGGAGACATAGAAGTGCGGGACTGTCCGCTTCGCCACTGTAAGGCGCTGCCCGATCGAGAGCCGCATCGCCGACAGCGGAATGCGACGAACCTCATTTTCGTCACTGTGCTCCGGTACCTTTGGCAGCGCCGCCGGGAGAGCCGCACTCTCCACGTCGCGTCGCAAAATACGTCCGCCGGGGCCGCTGCCCACAATCTGCGATAAGTCGAGCCCCCGCGACCGGGCCAGACGACGCGCGACGGGCGATACAAAAATACGGCGATGGCTCTCCGCGCCCAAGACAGAAGGCTCGGGCGGAGTGTCCCGTTTTTCCGGAAAGAGGATTTTGGCAGCCTTTTCTCCAGTGACGGCATTGACGGCTGCGGTATCGGCGCCGCCCGTATCGGAGATATCTTCCCCCGGACTGACGAGGATGCCGATAATCCGGTCGGTCTCTACATCCGGCGTGCCGTCTCGGACGAGAACGCGAGCCAGAATGCCGTCGGCAGGTGCTTCGACCTCGATCTCCGCCAGAACGTCGCCGGTCATGACCCGGTCACCTTCCGTCCTGAACCACCGCGCCAGTGTCGCCGGGCCGGGAGACGGAGAAGGACTGGGCATGCGTATATTGACGGCCATGGAAAATCCCCTCTCTGGCGTGATCAGCCGGCGATATACAGACCACCATTGACATGGATGACCTCGCCGTTGACGAAGCTGGCATCGTCGCTGCACAGAAACGCCACAACCGATGCGACTTCACACGGATGGCCAAAGCGTTTCAGAGGGGTCTGAGCGATCAGGGCGTCTCCATTCTGGCCCCTCAGATCATGGGTCATCCTGGTATCGATAATGCCAGGAGAGACGGCATTGGCGCGGGTGCGTGCTCCGAATTCCAGGGCCAGGGACCGCGTCAGGCTCAGGACCGCGCCTTTCGACGCCGAATAATGCGCATGATTCCGGCTCCCGCGATGGGCCGCGACGGAGGTAAGTGTCACGAGCGCGCTGTGATCACGGAAAGCAGGAAGAGCCGCCCGGCAAAGATAAAAGACACTATCGAGATTGATGCTGATGACTTTCCGCCAGTTGGTGGTGCTCGTCTCGCCCAGAGAGGATTCGGGATAAATTCCGGCACCTGGCACCAGAAAGTCGATGCCGCCGAAATGCCTGACCGCGACATCGACGATAGCGGCCGCATCTCTTTCCGTCCCCGCGTCATAGCGCGTGGCGACGACACGGATGCCTTGTGGATCAAGCGCCCGCGCCATTTCCTGCACTGCGCCTTCATCAAGGTCAGCCAGTACAAGATTCGTTTCCCTTGCGAAAAAGAGTGCGGCGATTTCCCGGCCAATTCCGCCTGTCGCGCCGGTGAGAAGCAGGGTGCGTCCTTTGAAAGACTGCATTTTCTTGCCTTTCGGAGAAGGAAAAACTTACGCGCTCCAGGAGCCGTCCGGGTATCAGGCCAGTTCGAGGAGACCGTTTAACGCCGCACCGATATCCTCGCGGCTGGCGCAGGCGGCACGTTCGAGAACCTTCGAGATGCTGGGAGATGCCTCGCCGCCGGTTACTCGCATGACGGGGCTGTCCAGCCAATCGAACAGGCGACGCTGGATTTCATCGGCCAGCCAACCGCCATAAGACGTACCGCGCACGCCCTGCTCAACCAGCAAAACCCGGTTAGTTTTGCGAATACTGGCTTCAATCGTCTCCCAGTCCAGACTGGCGCGATCCAGCCAGCGCAGATCGATCACATCCACGTCGCCGCCCAGTTCATCGACGATATCTAGTACTGGCCTGACCATGGCGAGATAGGTGATGACTGTCACTTTGCTGCCCGATCGCCTCAACGCGGCGGATCCGGGCGGAATGATGCTGTCCAGATCATCGGGCGTAGGGAAGGTTTGCTGGTAGAGGTCTACATGTTCGATCACCAGAACCGGATCGTTGATCGCAAGCGCAGCGTTCATCAGACCGGCGTAGTCGGCGGGGCAGGAGGGGGCAACGATACGCCAGCCCGGTGCGGTCGCGAAAATACCTGCCGGATCCATTGAATGCTGCGATCCGTATCCTGTTCCCATGGCTACTTTGGTGCGCAGCACGAGCGGCACGTCGATCGAGCCGCCGAACATGTGGCGTGCCTTGCCGACCTGATTGAAGACCTGATCTGCCGCCACCCACATGAAATCGGGATACATGAATTCAACGATCGGCCTGAACCGCCCATCCATGGCGATTCCGCCGGCAAGGCCCATGAAAGCGTTCTCGCTGATCGGCGTACCAAGAACACGGTCGGGGAAATGACTCGACAGATCGCGCGTTGCCCCGTTTGTCCCGCCTTTGAGTCGATGGACGTCCTCTCCCATTACGATGATACGGGAATCCTGCTGCATGCGGCGATCCAGCACATCGGCTATGATATCGACGAATTTCCTCGGTGATCCTTGCCCGCTGTCAGTCTGCGCCATACGGGCAACGCCAGCGATTTCGTCCAGATCACTGCGAATCCCGACGTCCCGGAAAGAGGGTGCGGGCCAGAGATCCGCCCGCACTACGCGGCGGTTACCTTCCATCGCCGTCAGTTCGGCTGCAATCTCCTCCATGACCAAGCGGCATCGTGCCTGGACTTCGACGACCAGTTCCTCCGTTGCCAGATTACGGCGGACCATTTCACGACTGACCAGTGCGATCGGGTCACGCTCCCGCCATGTAGCCTCTTCCTGCTTGTCCCGATAACCGAACGCGCTTCCGGGAAGTTTTCCATTCTGATGGAAATAGCGATAAACCGTCGCCTCGATGATGGCCGGGCCGTGCCCGTCGCGTGCGACGGCCAGCGCTTCTTCCATCGCCATCAGCGTGGCAACAGGATCCATGCCGTCGACGCGCCAGGATGGAATGCCGAAAGAGAGGCCACGTGACGAAAGACGCGGCTCAGCCGTGACTTCATCCACACGGGTTGAAACGGCGTACAAATTGTTTTCAATGAAGAAGATAAGCGGAAGCTTCCATGCTGCCGCAAGATTCATGGTCTCCAGCACCGAACCGATGTTGACGGCGCCGTCGCCGAAGCAGGTGACGGAGACATTATTCGTTCCTGCATGACGGTCGGCCCAGGCAGAGCCGGCGGCCAGCGGCACCCCGCCACCGACAATAGCATTTGTTCCCGTGACGCCGGCATCCGCCCATCGCAGATGCATCGAGCCTCCGCGACCCAGACAAAAACCGTCCTTCAGGCCCATGATTTCAGCAAGTGCACCGTATAGTGTGGTACGGATCGTATCATCGAAAGGCGTGCTGGTGGTCAGGGGGCGGGATTCCGCTATGTAACCGAGCGCCTTTGCCAGAAACTGATGATGTCCCCGGTGGGAGCCATTGACCTGATCGCCAGGCCGCAGCGGGAAAATGCTGCCGACTGCTCCACCCTCCTGACCGATGGACGAATGTGCTGGCCCATGAACGAGTCCATTTCCTGCAAGATCGAGAACGGCTTCCTCAAACGCCCGGATGAGCGCGAGCCGGACAAGCATCGTATCGAGGGTGTCCGGCGCAATCCTGTCCCAATCTTCCTGGGTGGACCGGATTTCGGTCCACGGTGCTTTGGGCTCCAGCAGAATGCTCTGCATCACGCCTCTCCTGAAAGGCACCGAACCACGATGCCTGATGAACGATGTTCCGTGATAGCACTAGATTGGATACATTTAACCTCAATACGTCAAATATCTGCTCACATTTATGTTATAATGATGATAATTGGATACATTGATGAATTGTCTATATCCCGAAATCGGGACATGCCGTCGCAATGGCAGAGATATGGCCGCCGGTTGATGATCGTTTTCTGTTTTGTTGGCTTTCCAGGACGGGGACCTGTTAATTCATTGAGTTGAGCGAAACGCTGTAATTCAGAGGCTTACCGACGGCAGGTGGGCCAGTGAGTGACGTGTTTTTGCTGTCTGAGCGCCAGAGGGAGCTGTTCAGGCCGTTTTTCCCATGGGCTCATGGGGTCCCGCGCGTGGATGACCGGCGTGTCCTGAGCGGGATCGTTTATGTAATCCGCAACGGGCTGCGGTGGAAAGATGCCCCGAAAGCCTGTGGCCCTCACAGGACTTTATACAACCGTTTCATTCGCTGGAACCGTCCTGGCGTTTTCGGCCGCGTTTTTACCGCTCTGACAAAGCAGACTGGCCGGTCGAAGCGTCTGATGATCGATGCAACACACCTCAGACACACCGCACAGCGGCCTCGCTGCTCAGAAAAGGGCTTTTCCCCGCCATATCGGAAGCACAAAAGGCGGTCTGAACTCAAAGCTCCGTGACGCGTGTAATGGCGAAGGTCGCCCTGCCCTTCTTCATCGGATAGCTGGTCAGATCAGCGACTTAAAAGGAGCAGAGATTTTTCTGGCGGAGCTTCAGACTGAAACATCAGAAGTCATCAATGACCGGGACTATGACAGTAACCGGCTCAGGTCGACCTCGCGGACCGGAACATCACGGCCGGTATCTCTCTGAAGAAAAACCAGAAGTCAAAGCCGCCTTACAACTGGCACCGTTATAAAACGCGTCATCTGATCGAAATCATATCCGCAAAGCTCAAAGACCAGTGACGCGTCGCAACACCACATAACGGGTCTGCTCATACGTCATGCCCACCACTGATGTTGTCGCAAGCGTCATCTCCTGCCTCAAGGAACGAGTGCCGGAGCCTGGCAACGAAATCCCGTCCGGCCTATGCTGTTTCAGGTTTATTCACGACACAGAAGGCGCACAATGGACGTCCAGGCCATCGACCAGACCTATACGCAGTTACAAAGCCAGGCTCAGCAGTCTGTTCAGGCACTTCAGACGCTGGGCAGCAAGCTGCAGGCAGCGGCAAATTCAGGCGATTCACAGGCCCGGGAATGGTGGCTGGATCTGCGGGAAATCGCCTTATCCTTTCAGGCTGAGCAGCAGCAGGTGACGGCGCTTCTGCAGGCTCTGCATACGGCGGCTGCCAGCGAAGCGGCCCGGCCTGTCCCGGCCACTATCCAGCAGTCGCCTCCTCAGCCGGCGCAGTCAGGCGGATTCTTCGGTAATCTGCTGAATTCCGGTTTCGGGCAGGCCGTAGCCGCCGGCGCCGGCTTCGGAATCGGCGATGACATCATCAAGGACGTCTTCTGACCGGCGGCTGGGTTTATCCCAGAGAACAGCGCGGAATGCGACTGCCCCATGGCTGACAGAGCAAAACGAAAGAACTGAGTAATGAAAACGGGACTTCTGTTTGCGGCGCTGACCGTTCTGCTCTCAGCATGTAACGGGATTGAGCACAGCGGCTGCCCGACAGATCTGCCAAACCAGACCGGCGATCATACGGGCGCCAGAGCCGTCCTGCAGACCTGCAACTAAGGTCGGGAGATTATTGAGGAACAGACATTGCCGCCGCTTACGATACAAAAAGCGCTCTACAGACCAACTATGTCACCGAATTCCCGGATCACGTGACACGTGTCCCACTGGCCCGATCCACGCCCAAATGCGAAAACATGGGCTCCAACAGCATTGGTGAGCCCCTGCCTTACCTGCTCGAAGCGCAGTTCCGCCTCCTGGCGGGATCGACAGAAAACCAGTCTGTCAGGACCGATTCTGTCAGGACCGATATAGATCTTACCTTCTGCCGCAGGCTTCTTCACATAGGCCTGAAACGCGAAATCTTTTCCTTCCGGCACAGCGCTTCTCCCGATCTGTATTGATTTTTAAAAAATGGATTTTCTGCTGATCACGTAAATGCCCGAACAGATGGTCCGCGCGCATATCAAACCATGCAGCGCGTCACCGGTTGCATGACGGCATCGAGCAAATTAACCAGATCGTCATTTCCAGATTGGCCAGTTAATCCAAAGGAAAAATCTAAAATTGAAATCCGGCGCCGTGTCTCTGAAACAGATTGTAATATTGGAAGCGCGACTGAACCAACAGGTGGCGCAGATCTGAACACAGCCAATCCACCCGCGCTCCTGCTGCATCTCTACACTCAGGGTCAGTGCTTTTTACGGTGCGATCTTTATATTATCGCTGTTCTCTGTGGAGAACCGGAATGAGCAGAGTGCCGGCGCTGTAAGCAGACGCAGCGTCAGGCATGAAACACTACTGATCGGGTGTAGCCATTCCTCCGCCCTGGGCAGAGCCGCTGAGGCCTGAGGTCGGCATTCCCGGCTGCGATCCCATACCCGCACCGGAAGGCGGCTGAGCGGAACCACCGCCATCTTCTTTTGGCAACGCGCAGGCGGAGAGCGCCGCCGTTGCGGCCAGACTCATAAGCAGATTTTTCATGATAAAATTCCCGGGCCGGTCAGTCGGCCTGTAAAGCGAACGACCCGCGGCAAGGAATGGTTGCCCTGGTTAAACCGGACAGGACAGCACGCTCTCACGCTGGCATAGCCGGGCCCTGTATCGCTGATTTCAACGGAACGGGATCTGGCCGTTACCGGATCTCTGGAGGCAACAGGCCGGAAACGCAGCGCTTCGGGCGCTATCCGATCGGGTTCTTTGCGTCATCCCTTATCGGGTCCATACCATCCTGACCGACATGCCATCCAGTTCGCCGGGCGGCCCCGTAACAGGGGCACATCGTGATTACGCTCCATGCGTTTCGACATGATCTGCATGTCCAGCGGGACGGCCATCGCCTGACAAAGGCCAGCCACCCGTGGACCAATGGGCAGACTGAACCGATAACCCGCACGATCAGAAGGGCAGCCGTCAGGCGCTTGCATTGCGGCTGCCATGACTGTCCGCAGCTACGCAGACCCTGGTGCCAAATCCTCCACGTGAGCGGCCACGAGCGTCATGATCCTTTCGGCGTTCTCTGAGCCCCCTTTTTTAGCCGCTCCGGCCGCCTTGTGATGGGCACGGGATTGTCGTGCCATCAAGAAAGATCATGCCCTGGGCCTGATCCCCATCTTTGACTTTGTCAAAGATGCATTGCCATACACCGAGCTTCGACCATCGAATGAATAACTGTGCTGCAATCCACCATGGGCCCAACTCAGGTGGCAAGGTACGCCATTTCGCACCGTTCTGATGACGCCAGAAAATCGCGGATATCGTCCGCCGAAGGTTCCTCGGCGGGGTCCTGCCGTTCGGACGGACTTCCTCGATCAGCGTCTTCCAGACAGACCAGGCCTCATCAGAAAAGACCGACTGCATCATGCTCATCATAAAACAGCCAGGCAGTCCGTTCTGTCATTCACGGCCTAACAGGCCCTAAGAATCATGCTTATTCATTGTGATGTGTTTTCTTATCAGGAATAATCAATTTGACAGAGAACCTCCTTTCCAAGTCCATAACTTCGTCTGCAGAAAAGACTTCACCATCTTCCGCAGTCCACTTTCCTCCCTCATATCGAAAAACGAAATCATAATGCTCATCCATAAATTTCGCTCCAACCGTAAAAAGCTTTCAGTTCAGTTTTGCCATAAAGGCCGGAGCTTGAAAACGGGTATTGACAACGTTCCAAAAATCACACGGCTATTATGTTTTTACTTCCGGGTTTCGCATCAAGCTTAACGATTCTTTTTCGTGTTGCTGGATTCCAGATTATTTTAATATCAGAGCGTGTTATGTACTTTGGGTAAGCTACTGAGCAGTATCTCTGAGGTGAAGCCTGCGAAAGCGATGATGTACATTGCAGCGAGAATTGAGTCACATCGTTCATAATCCTTACGAGCCTTCTGCACCATGTTGTGCACGCGAACGATCTCTCCCTCCACGATCCAGCGGTACTGTTGCGGCACAAAACCCTACTTAAACCTGATGCGGTCTGACGATTTCGAATGTAACGCCCTGTTCTTGAGCGACATGCGCTGGCCTTAACCCAGTATAATCCTGATGGCCCATGCCGGTTCTATGGTTCCATCTATTAGAGGTGGTCCCCATTTTTCGGACAGGGCGATAAGCTATCATCTGGCCTGAACGAGGACGGGTTTTATGGGCAAGGTTACGCGGAAACGGTATGCGGCAGAGTTCAAGT
>NZ_WOTB01000042.1 GCF_011516835.1 Acetobacter musti
GCCAGTGGCTTCTGAAAGGCCACATCAACAGGCCTTACAGAAGACCGCACACGATCACACGTCAATATGGGTCAGAAAACTCTTGCATAACGGACGGCAACCACAGAAGAATTACGTGCGGGACAATTTCCGTGACGGTATGCAGGGTATGGGACTCCGCCCGCATCAGGTCCAGGGACAGATTTATGTTGCCTGCGATCCCCATGACAGCACCGACAGCTATCATATGAGAAAAATCGCCGAATATATCCCCGGTATTCATTACATCCCGACCTTCAGGTCCGGTCACGTCGTCGCAACGAGCATCAGCGGTTCCGCCGCCTTCAAAACTCTCATGGACGCCCTGCTGTCCGGCAGCCCCGCCAGGGTAAACCACACCGTCTCGGAAGCCAGACGGAAGAACCCGACGAATATCAGATACAGAATGAGAGAGGGATACGCCCGTCACCCGCTGCTCTGCTATCACATGCTCGTATCGCTGTATGACAGAGCCGATGGCCGGTTCAGGGCCGTGTTTGAAGATGAATGGCTCATCAGCGTCATCCTCTACAGGCTAATCCGGGCGGGGTATACGCAAGAAGCCGGTGACCTGCTCGCGAACGCCACCAGCTTCAGACTCACAGGTCGCCGTGCACGCGTAACCCGAACCATGACCGTCGCCAGCGACACGCTCGTCCTCTCAGTCCACGGATACGCATTGTCCTGGAACGCCGAACGCGCCAGCTTTCACGGACGCACGTTCATTACTACTCCAGACAATACCTCGTTTCTCGTCTTCTGCCATGAAGCTGCCGGCGAGAAATATGCCAGCGTCGTCATCAACACGCAGAGATTCTATATCCGGCAGGATGAAAAACGCTTCGCCCTGACTCAGAGCCGGGAGGAGGCAGGCGTCCTCCGCTTCATGCAGCTTCCATCAGAAGCCGCCGTGCAAAACGGGAAAAATGACAGCGACGGACAACTGGTCGTCCTGAGGACATCGCAGGGCTACGCATGTTTCCATCCGGATTATAATAATCATATGGACTCTCCCAATCTACTTGACTGGGAGATCCTCACCCTCTGCCCGCTGAGCCCTGGCCTCGCCGGACAGACAGTGGAAATCCCCAACGATAACAATGAAAACGTCCCGGCAATCAGCCAGGACGAACACACGGAACTCACCGGGACGGCCGTGCGGCTGTAAGCAACCGCACGAAACCCGTCTCCCGCGCTCCGAAGCCTGTCCCGCCGCCACGCCCTGAAACCCGTCACCGTCTCCGGACCTCGGAACAGACGGGAACCGGCGCCCCGGATCACCCCAGACAGACCATGCACCTGTTCCGGCCGAAAACACCATTGCGTGAGGCGTTCCGACGCCCGGCTTGAATGCCCCATCCGTATATGAAAGACTACAGACCGAAGCACCGGTAATCGCCTCCAGAGCGGCAAAAATAACAAAACCGTAAGACCGGTCTCAACAAAACGATACAACAGAATACGCGTTTCCCGATCGCCTCCAGGCCTCAGAGCAGGAATAAAAACAATGGCGTCCGTGATCACCCAGGAATCCCCGTACAAATCCCGCTACGGCAATTACATCGGCGGCGAATGGACCGCCCCGGCAAAAGGCCAGTACATGGCCAACCCGTCCCCCATCGATGGCCGCACCCTCTGCGAAGTCGCCCGCTCCTCACCGGAGGATATCGAACTCGCCCTCGACGCCGCCCATAAAGCCTTCAAAGGCTGGGCACACACCTCCGTCGAGGCCCGCTCGAACATCCTCCTCAAAGCCGCCGACCGCATGGAGGCGAACCTCGAACTTCTCGCCCGCGCCGAAACATGGGATAACGGCAAACCCATCCGCGAAACCCTGAACGCGGACATCCCTCTCGCCATCGACCATTTTCGCTATTTCGCCGGCTGCCTCCGTGCCCAGGAAGGCGCACTGAGTGAAATCACCGACAGCACCATCGCCTATCATTTCCACGAACCGCTCGGCGTCGTCGGTCAGATCATCCCGTGGAATTTCCCCATCCTCATGGCGTCCTGGAAACTCGCCCCGGCACTCGCCGCCGGCAACTGCGTCGTCATGAAACCCGCCGAAACAACCCCCGCCAGCATTCTCGTGCTGATGGAGATCATCGGCGACCTCTTCCCACCCGGAACCCTCAACATCGTCAACGGCCTCGGCCGCGAGGTCGGCTCCGCTCTGGCGAATAACACCCGCATCGCCAAAATCGCCTTCACCGGTTCCACCGCCACCGGCAAGACCATCGCCCACGCCGCTGCCGACAACCTCATCCCGGCGACCCTGGAACTCGGCGGCAAATCCCCGAACGTCTTTTTCGCCGACGTCATGGATCACGATGACGACTACCTCGACAAGGCCATCGAAGGCTTCGCTCTCTTCGCCCTGAACCAGGGGCAGGTCTGCTCCTGCCCCAGCCGCGCCCTGATCCACGAAGATATCTATGAACGCTTCATGGAACGCGCCCTGCCGCGCGTGAAAGCCATCAGACAGGGCAATCCGCTCGACGTGGAAACCATGATGGGCGCGCAAAACTCGCAGATGCAGGAAGAGAAAATCCTCGCCTATATCGACATCGGCAGGAACGAGGGCGCCCAACTCCTCACCGGCGGCGGCAAACCCGATCTCGGCGACACCTTCAAAGAAGGCTTCTACATCCAGCCGACCGTCTTCCGTGGCGATAACCGCATGCGCATCTTCCAGGAAGAAATCTTCGGCCCGGTCCTCGCCGTCACGACCTTCAAAACCGAGGAAGAAGCCCTCGCAATCGCTAACGATACCGAATACGGCCTCGGCGCCGGCGTCTGGTCCCGCAACGCCAACACCTGCTATCGCATGGGCCGCGGCCTGGAAGCCGGACGTGTCTGGATCAACTGCTACCACGCCTATCCCGCCCACGCGGCTTTCGGCGGTTACAAAAAATCCGGCATCGGACGCGAAACCCACAAGATGGTGCTGGAACATTACCAGCAGACCAAAAACCTTCTGGTCAGCTACAGCGAAAAGAAGCTCGGTTTCTTCTGATAAACCAGTCCCTGGCAAAGGTCCCGGATCTTTGCCAGTCACCCGTAAAGCAGATCAGAAAAACAAAGCGGGATGCAGGGGCCTGCGGTCCTGCCGGGTTTCAGGGCAACGCCCTGAGAACAGGCCCACCTGACTCACGTAGCCCGCGCTCCGGCTCCATACCATACCGTTTTGTTACGAAGACTGTCCGGCATCGAGGACAAGATATCCACTTTTCTCATCTGGCAGTCTCTCCGGCCGAAGCCAAAGAATCCAGTGCCACAGAACAAAGAACCGGAAGAGGGCAGGGGGGGGACATACCCTCGCCCGTCAATTCAGGCCGGCGAGAACCGCCGTTCAGCCACGGCGTTTTTCTTTTCCGCCAGAACCCGGCGAAACTGTGAGACAGCCTGACGACGAAGTTCATCAGCCTCCGCGACGACCCGATTATGAAGAGAGCGGACACTGTCATGCGCCGCGTAAAAACGATGCTGTTTCCGCTCGCGGTCAACAATGACAGCGCCAAGAAAAACACCGTCGATATCAAGAGCCTGAGATGCAAACATGATCTTTGCCTTACCTGAATCCACTTTCGCGGAGCCCGGCCGGCAGAATCACCGCCGGCGGGTCTGATGAGAAGGAGCGCGCATAACGGGGTTCGCCACAGCAAACCAACATCGCATCGCGCTCCACATTCGTTCTGCTCTGACAGTCATTGAAACCTGGATCGGTAGAGACGCCACGACAGCGCCGGAACAGCACGGAGAAAGCCATAACCAAAAGCCGGCGTCAACCATTCAACGATGACACATGTATGACAAATAAATATACAACACATGATCGTTGTTAATTTATGCGATCAGAGAAAATAAAACGAATTGTAAATTATATCGGTAACAAAAGAATAACCGGAAAGAATCCGATCGAAATCTTCCGCCTGTCCGGAAGATCACACCCGGCAGGCCTCACCCGCCCAGGCGGAACCCGGGCGGCCTCCCGACTCCTGTCCGGCCATTTCCATCACAAAACACCGTAAAATAAAAAAGCCGAACAGGGCCGGAGCCCGCAGGACCAGTGTTCATCCCGGTTCCGGCATGATCGGGAATGTCCAGTCACAACATACCAGCCCATACTCGCGCCGTCGTGACATGCGGACCGCCAGGATGACCCTACATTCACTCTGTCACCCGCGATCTCCGCCCCAATGGCCTCAGTCCCGATGGCCGCGCTTCGTCCGGACACAATCCGTCCCTGATCGCAGACACACCGCCACGATACGAGCAGGATAATGTCAGATCAGAAAATCGCCAGTCCGCAGGAAACCAGCCCACAGGAAACTGGTCCGCAGGAGACCGGACAGCAGAACGCAGAATACAGGGACGCCGCGCCTCAGAAACCCGGACACCTGAACCGCAACCCCGAAGAGACCGGCCACAGCGAACAAAAAACCAGCCACCTTCACCTTCCGCACCTTCATCTTCCCCATTTCCATCTCCCGCACGTCAAAATCCCCGAAATCCACTGGCCACACTTCCACATTCATTTTCACGACCGCCCTCTCGCCGGCGAACCCCACCCCGACCGGCCCTTCCACTGGCGGCTCTATATGTGTGAAGCCGTCGCCACCGCCGTGCTGATGATCGCCGGTCTCACCTGCGTCATCCTCCTCTCAGCACCCGGCACGCTCTTCGCCAGACTGCTCGCGCCTCATCCGCAGATCCAGACTGCCCTGTGCGGCCTCTGCTTCGGCCTCGCCGGCACCGTCGCCGCCATGACCCCGTTCGGCAAAGTCAGCGGCGCACACCTCAACCCATCCGTCACGCTCGCCTTCATGCTGTCGAAAAAAATCGTCTGGATCGATGCCCTCGGCTACATCATCGCCCAGATCCTCGGCGCCATCGCCGGCACCGCCTTCGTCTACGCCATCGGTGAAATCTTCACGCCTTGGCACCTGTTTTCATCGGAAGTGAATTACGGCGCCACCATTCCCTACACCCATATCTCCGTGTGGTACGCACTGGCATCGGAAGCCCTCGTGACGGCCATGCTCATCGCCACGCTCTACTGGCTCGCCGCGCATCCCCGCCATAAATGGGTCACGCCCTGGATCGGCGGCATCTTCTTCCTCATCATGAACCCGATCACCGCCTGGCTGTCAGGAAACAGCGTCAACTTCGCCAGAAGCCTCGGTCCGGCCATCTTCGCCGGAAACCTCGGCAGCCTCTGGATCTACCTCATCGGCCCCTTCCTCGGCTCCTCGGTCGCCGTCTGGGCGCTCCAGTCCGATATCTTCGGCAAGCTCCACCTTCTCGAAGCCCGCCTCGTCAATTTCGGTCACCACGGTCGCGTCCCCCATATGGAAGATCCACACTTCAAGCACGCCGCCCCCGAACATTACGATGCCTACCGCGCCCATCTGGAGACCATCGCAAAGCACAAGCGCGCCACCGTCGTGGAAGAACCACAGACGGCAGAATAAAAAAGGCGTCAGCGTCCTTTACCAATACAGGCGCTGTGGTTTTTCGGGGCTTTGCCCCGAACCCCACAAAGGGACGCAGTCCCTTTGATCCCGGTTTGTTAAGTCAAAAGGCGTGCAGGGGTCCGCGACCCCTTCCGGGTGCAGGGCAGAGCCCTGCGTTATCTCCTGCTCGCAAAATACATAAACGCCAGAAAAGCAGGCGCGCCCGATCAGCCCCGTTCCGCCGCAGCACCCGCGGGAAAACCCTTCCCGTCCGCATCGTGGGAAACAGGCTGACCAATATCCCGCAGCCGGACATCGTTGTTCAGCCGCTCCTCAATCTCCTCCAGCGAACAGCCCTTCGTTTCCGGCACGAACAGCAGCGTAATCACGAAGAACATCGCATTGAAAACCGCCAGCAGCCAGAAAATCCCGTAATCGCCAAGCACCGCCATCAGCGACAGGAAAACATTGCTGATCAGCCAGTTCGTGATCCAGTTGGCAAACGTTGAGCACGCAATCGCCAGCCCGCGACCCTTCAGCGGCTGAATCTCCGTGCACATCGTCCACGGCACCGGACCTTCACCGGTTGCAAACCCGAGAATGAACACGACCAGCAGACCAATAATCGCAATGCTGCCCGCCATGCCGTCAATTTTCATGAACAGAACCAGCCCGAAAATACACAGGCTGACCGTCGAGACCGCCGTACTGAGCAGCAGCAGCGGTCTGCGTCCCCAGCGATCGATCAGCAGAATGGCCACACCCGTCGCCGCCATATTGGCAAACCCCAGCAGAGTCGTGCACCAGATCGCCGCGGAAGACGAAAAATGCAGATGCTCCAGAAGATGCGGCGCGTAATAAAGCAGGATATTAATTCCCGCCAGCTGCTGAAACATCTGCAATGTAATGCCCAGCACAAATGTCTTCCGGAATCCCGGACTCTTCTTCAGAAGCGTAAAACCGTTTCCCTGCTCCCGCCGGATGTTCTTCTCAATCCGCGCCAGCTCCGCCTCAGCCGCGTCCCGCGTGCCCCGAAGTTTCTGCAGCACATGAGACGCCTCCTTCCGCCGCCCGCGCGACACCAGCCAGCGCGGAGAATACGGAACATTAAGCGTTGCCAGAATGAAGATCACGGTCGGAACCGCCAGAATACCCAGCATCCAGCGCCAGTGCCCGCCATAGGCCAGCAGACTGTCCGAAAACATCGCCAGAAGCATGCCGCCGGTGATGACAAGCTGATACAGGGAAATCATCTTTCCCCGGGCCTTCTTTTCGGTGATCTCCGCAATATAAAGCGGCGCGGAGAAGGATGCGAACCCGACCGCGACACCCAGAACCACACGCCCCGCAATCATCATCGCCACCGACTGCGCCAGCGCGCACAGCCCGGTCCCGATCAGAAAGAGAAACCCGGCATAAAGCATCGCCCCGCGCCGCCCGCGATACTTCGCAACCGGAATGGCCAGCAGAGATCCGATCGCCGCGCCCAGCATCAGCGAAGAGACAATCCATTCCTGCGTCCGCTCGTCAGCCCCAAGATCAAGACCAATAAATTTCAGCGCCCCGGCAATAACACCCGTATCGAGACCAAACATAAGCCCAGCCAGACCGGCCGCTCCGGCGAACAGAAATGCATTATGCCGGGCATGTTCTTTTTTTTCCTGTAATGAACCAGTCTTATGAGATTCCGTGCCTTCTTCGCGTGCCATTCTTTATCTCCTGTCACCGTTTGTAACGATTCCAGGTTTTGCAGGTTCCATGCCCGCACGCCCGGCGACTGCCGCGAACCCGCGCAGTATTGCGGAATTTCCTGGAAACACAGGAAAAGATACGCCCCCGGCACAGAGTCTCCTTCCAGGAAACCCCGGTCAGAACGCGCGGTCATCGCAGGGAATTCCGGCGTGACAGCCCCGTGATTTCGCGCTCCGCCCTCTTCGGCCTACACTCACAGCGTCCACAGGCGGTACAGACGTGCCCCGGCCACCGCCAGCCTCCCGCTGATCGGCCGGAAAGCCTGATCATCCGGCAGAAAGGACAGCGCGCCATGTTTCGTAACACCCCGGTCCGCCGGAAACGTCCCCGACGCCACCCCGCGCCCGAAGTGACCCGGTCCCGCAACGCGAAGCGATGGAGCAAGACCGTCCTGGCCTGCGCCGCAACAGCCGCCGTCCTCGCTCTGCCGGCATCAGGCCGCGCGTCAGACCAGCCCGTCCCGCCCACAGCCTGGTACTGGCATAACTGGACGGACCATGACGGCGTCAGCCACATGACGAAATGCCCGTTCCATCAGTACGAACTGAAAACAATGTCGAAACCCGCCGGTCCCCAATGGCAGGACCGCCTGAAAGAGGGCAGGGCGCAGATCATCTCAACCGTGCAGCCCCCGCACTGGGACGGAAGCTGGCACCCCGACCCGAAAGTCCAGTGGATCATCCCGCTCAGCGGCTCATGGTACGTCACGGCCATGGACGGCCATAAAGTCGTCATGGGACCAGGAGAAGTCTCTCTCGGAGAGGACCAGCTCAGCAAAAAGGACGCTCAGGGACATGTCGGCCATTTCGCCGGCAATGTAGGAGACGGCCCCGTGACACTGATGGTCATCCAGACCGACGAAACCCCCACCGTCGATCAGCCCTGCCGGTTTAAATAGGCGTTTATATATTTTGCCCACACAGGCACCGTGGTTTTCAGGATTTTGCCCCGAAGCCCACAAAGAGACACAGTCTTTCTGATCCCTGTTTATTAATTATAAAGGGGTGAAGGGGTCCCCGACCCCTTCCGGGTGCAGGGCAGAGCCCTGCTCTGTCCTCCATTTGCAAATATACAAACGCCTTTAAACAACCGGCATCCTGAAGAACCGGCCGCTCCGACAAACAGAAACGTATTCTGTCGGGCACGCCCCATTTAAAACCGGCCTCCTGAACAGGAAAGTTCTCCCCGCACCACACGATTCCAGGTTGCCAGACTTTTCCGTCCCCACAAGACACGCTCCGAAAAACACACCCCACACGCGGTCACCAGGTTACAGCCCCCTGAAATCCGCTTGCCGCTTCTCCCGAAACGCCGTCACACCCTCCTGAAGGTCGTCCGTATACCCCACGCAGATCCCCGCCATCACCTCCGCCACGCGACCGCTTTCCTCACCCTCCGCAAGATTCACCAGCATTTTCACCATTTCCGTCGCCACCGGCGCCCGCCCGCACACCTGCCGCGCGATCTCCCGCGCACAGTCCGGACCGGCGCCCCGCGCCACAACCCGATCGACGACACCGGCCGCCAGAGCGCCCTGCGCATCCAGAACCTCGCCGAACAGCGCCATACGTTTCACAACCGCCGACCCGAACCGGCGCACCGTCCGCTGCGTCCCCGACCAGCCAGGAATGACACCCAGACCCGCCTCCGGCAGCCCGATCCGCGCATGATCCTCCATCACCCGCAGATCCGCCGTCGCCGCCAGCTCCAGCCCGCCGCCAAACACATGCCCGTTCAGTACCGCAATCAGCGGCTGCCGCAGCCGCGCCAGCGCATCGAACGCCAGATGCCCGCGCCGCAGCCACTGACGCCCGAAATCCAGCGCCGAAAGCTCCCCCCAGCCGACGATATCGCCACCCGAGCAGAACGCCTTCCCACCGGCACCACTCAGAATAACCACCCGAACATCATCAGCTTTTTCAAGAACGGCACAGGCCGCAACCAGCGCATCGATATCCTCGTCCCCGAGCGCATTATGCTTCTCCGGCCGGTCCAGCAGCATAAAAGCCACCGGCCCCTCACACGTAATGCGGATATGACTCTGCGAAAATGTCGTCATGAGACGTTTCTTTCCTGGATATGGCGGCGGCATTGTTATGATTATTCATTTCGCCCCATCCGGTTAGTTATAAAGACGGGCAAACAGGCTCACAACCGCCATCACACACGATTGACGCATCCGCAACAGACCACAAAATCAGGACATCACTCCGTCATTCCAGGAAATACCCGGACACCACACGGAAAGAACCGCACAAACCAGCGCTCATCCCGCCGCGCCACCAGCAATCCCCGCCAGCGCCCCCACCAGCGCCGGATCAGCGCCACCCCGCCGTTCCAGCCCCCACAGCAGCTCCCGCGCTACCGGACGCGCCCCGTCCCCCGACCGCTCCCAGGCCCGAAGAAACGCCCGGACCCGCTTTTCAGACCCCGCCGGAACCCGTCCGTCCTGAACCGCCTGCCGCACCGTAATCACCAGCATCCCCAGCGTCATCGCCTCCAGATGCCGCTCCATCGCCGGAACCAGCGCCTCACGCGGAATATCCTGCGCCGTCCGCACGGTCCGTACCATGCTGTCCGCATTGTCCGACAGCCACCGATACGCCGTCATCCGGCTCCGTAAATCCGCCACTGCCCGCAGCCGGTTTTCCGTCCAGGCCCGCGTCCGCCGCAGATGCGCATCCGCCCGGAACGGCAGCACCGTCCCGAAAGTAAGCCGCGCAAACAGCACCGCCGCCAGAAACGCCGAGGCTCCGTTCAGAAACGATACCTCGTCAAACCGCCCCATATTGGAAGGACCGATCAGAACCGGCAGAAACATGTTGAACGAAAACGCATAGCCCGCCGTCGCCGGATGCCGCGCCGCCAGACCACCAATCGTCATCGGCACCAGCAGCGCCAGAACCAGACATTCCGGCGCGGTCACAGCCGGAATCACCAGAAACGCGAACACGCCCGCCACCGCCGCGCACCACAGCGCACCCCGGAAAAACGCGCCCGACGCCATCACCGGCACTTCCCGCGTCGCCAGCAGCCCGTACACCAGCGATACCATGGAGACGAACGTCACCCCGGCCGGCCAGGCCGTCACCTCCCAGACCAGCCACGCCCCGATAATCCCCGCACACGCCCGCAGCCCGTTCTGGACCGCCTCCACCGCATGACGCTGAGACCGCGTCCGGAACCGGAACCGGTCGCCCCGCACCGGCGTCACGCACGCCGCGACATGCGCCCGCGCCGCCTGATAATCCCGCTCCAGAGCCGGCCCCGGCGGCCGCCCGGACGCCGCAATGCCCCGCGCCCGCGCCAGCATCATCAGCAGATCCGCAATCGCCGCCCGCGCATGATCCGCAATCCGCGGCGTCTGCGGGGCCATCTCCAGCACGTCGAACTCAATCCGCCCGTTCGCCGTCATCAGTTCCGCCAGCAGACGCTGATCCGCCTCCGGATCGGCCCGCCCCCCGACCAGCCGCGCCACGCCGACCGACACCGCCGCACACACCGTCTCCAGCCGCCCCAGCAGCCGCGCCCGCGCCCTTTCCTGCAGATTGGGCAGAAAAATCATCGCCAGCACCGCCTCGCAGACAATGCCGAGGATGATGTAGGTGCCGCGCGACATCGCCACGTCAAACACTTCATCCGGCTGAATGATCGCCCCCGTCGCGACAATGGTGGACGTAAAACTCGTCACCAGCAGCCCATAGGAGCGGTAGCCGTCAAAGAATGTCGCAAATCCGCAGCACAGCCCGATCCACAGCCCGAGCGTGACGAAAAACAGCCCCGAAGCCTGCGGAAACGCCGCCACCAGCGCCACCGCCGCGACACACCCCACAATGGTCCCCGCAACCCGCCACCGCGCCTTGGACAGGGATTCCCCGCGCGAGGACTGCGCCACGACCCACACCGTCAGCGGCGCCCATTGCGGACTGTCCAGCTCCATCCACATCGCGATCAGCAGCGACAGCGCCGCCGCCAGCGAAGACCGCAGCGCAAACGCCAGATCCCCGAAAGACGGCGCAAAAAGCCACCGCAGCCGCTCCCCGCGAGGCCAGCGCATCCGCGCCAGCCAGGAAAGCAGCCCGGCCCCCAGAGCGCCCTGACCATCCAGACCCTGACCCGCGCCCATCGCCCCTCCGGCTGAAAAGAGCCGGCAAAGTGAGCCGTGAGCAGGCCTCACGTCCAGGTGTTTGTTCTGATTACATCATAACCGGAAATTATGAGAGCACCCGCCCGGCCATCAGGGGGCAGCCGCACAACGCCGCAACTCAGGCATCCACCCCGTCCGTTCGCTGAATTTCCGATCGGGAGGTGCTACCAGCGATAGCTCAGATTGCCGTACACCCGCCGGCTTTGTCCAATATAGCATTGCGCCGTGCCACAGGACGTAATGTAATATTTATTGGTCAGATTCGAAATCGTCACCTGTCCGACAAGCCCTTTCAGGACAGGAACAGCCTTGCCGAAATCATACCGTAATCCGGTATCAAACAGAATAAAAGCTGGGATCTTGAAAGAATTCGCTGTATTGGCATAAGTCGATCCCACATACCGGACACCGAAATTAAACTCCAGCCCCTGGATCGTTCCTTCCGGTAAAGAATAATTAACAAACAGCGATGTCATATTACGCGGCACCGCATTGATATATTTTCCCTGCAGCGACATCTTGTCCCCGGCGCGCATGTGATATCCGCCGGAATCTGACGTCGGATCATAGTAATAAGGAACAACAGTATTATTGCTTCTGCTATACCGTGCATCATCATAAGTATAGGATGCAATCACCCTCAGATCCTTCGTCACATTGGCCTGCGCCGAAACCTCGAACCCCTTCGACGTCACCTGGCCGCTCTGCACCGAAAAATTCGGATTGTCCGGGTCCTGCGTCAGCACATTCGTCTGGTCGATGTGAAAGGCTGACGCCGTAAACAGCGCATCAAAACCATGCGGCTTAAATTTCAGACCGGCCTCGTACTGCGCGCCCTTTGTTGGTTTGAAAACATTCCCGTGCGCATCGGTGCCTGTCTGAGGCTGAAACGATGTCGCATAGCTGAAATAGGGGGCCAGACCGAAACCGAATTCGTACGTCGCGCCCGCCCGCCATGTGAAAGCCTGCGTTGAAAACGGAGAGGACGTTGTCGTACTGGTTCCGTAATACGGTTCGCTGGACTGTGACCACGAATGCTGCGAATACCAGTCCTGCCGCCCGCCAAGCGTCACCGTCAGACCTTTGTACCTGATCTGATCCTGAAAATAGACCCCCACCTGGTCGTATCTGTCCCGTCCGAACCATGACCAGGAATCCGCGTTTGCCGGTCCCATGCCAGGATATCCGAACTGCGGAACAAATGACCCGTACTGCGGTGCCCACACATTGATATCCGGCGCATCGGACGAATAATACTGGCCATTGGAATGGTAATCCCAGAAATCGACACCCGCTACAGCCGTGTGCTTAACCGGCCCGGTATTGTAATGCGCCATAAGCCGCGTATCGAGGGACGCCGTCCGCGTCGTATTGGGAACCGCAAACCCCTGTCTGGACGCCGTCGCGCCATCAGCCGCCAGGGTATCCGTATAGTAAACATAGCTGAAATTCGTTTTCGACTGTTCATAACGAAATGTCTGCTGGAATGTCAGATGTGAATTAAACTGATGCGAGAACACATATTCGAAAAGCGACCCGACTTCCTTATGGTTGTTCCATCCCGGTTCCCCCATGAAGAAATGCCGTGATATACGCCCGTATCTGCCCGGAAACAGCGTCCCCACAGCAGGAAGATAAGATGAATACGCCCCGTCCTCCGGCGTATAAACATAGTTTCCGATCAGTGTCAGATCGGTCTTCTCGTCAATCCGCCAGTCAACCGAAGGCGAAATGCCCACACGATGATAGCGGACATAATTCGTCTGCGTGTCCTGAGAAACACCAATAGCCGCAACACGATATTTCAGATTCCCCGACGATGTGATCCTGTCGCTGACATCAAACGTCGCCTGATACCTGTTCCAGTTGCCAAACCCGACCGATACATTGCGCAGCGGTGTGTCCGTCGGACGTTTGAGAGTCTCGTTGATGATGCCGCCCGGCGCCGACTGACCATACATCACCGAGGACGGCCCGTTGATCGTCTCGATCCGCTCGATAAAAGACGGGTCGAGCGCAACCTCGGAGTTGGAAATCATGCCATCAATAAACTGCGCCGATGAAAACCCGCGCTGTTTGTAAGATCCGCTCCCAAACCCGGCGGCCGCTCCGTTTGTCTGCTGCCCCATCCCCTCCGCATAAATTCCCGGCGTGTAGCGCAGCGCCTCAGCCAGATTCTGAACCTGCTGATCCAGCATCTGCTGCTTCGTCACCACATAAATGGAATTCGGAATCTCCGTGATCGGCGTGTCTGTTTTCGTTCCCGACATCGAGGTCTGCGCGACATATCCCACACCAGGACCACGTGGATTTTCATGCCCGGCCGCCCCCGCGACCCGCACCGGCCCAAGCATGATCGAAGACGAGGACGCTTTCGAAAGAACCGCGCTGTGCGAGGCGGTAAAATGAAAGCTCAGTCCCGTCCCCTGCAGCAGCCGCGCCAGCGCCATACCGGGCGTCATATCTCCCGATACCGCCGACGAACGCATGTTCTGAGCCGTGCTGCTCTCATAAACCACCTGAATCCCGGACTGTTCGAGAAACTGGCGCAGCGCCCCCTTCAGCGGTTGAGCAGGAATGGAAAAATGCCGCGTTGTCGCAACCGTCGTTTCAGCGCGAACATCCGCCGCAATGCCCGTCAGGCCCGTTGTGACAAACAGCGCCATCGCGCCGACCCCGGCGGCCATTCCCGGCCGGCGGCAAATCCTGAACAGAAACATAACTGACGAGTGTCCTGCATCCGATAATGCGACCAATTCGCATCTGCTGTCAGGAATAAGACGAATGGCGGAACGCGATCTAAACACCCTGAAGCGTTTTTCAGCTCTTTCTCAGAAGCAGGATGCCGCCCGGCAGACGGGACACCGTCAGCCCCGCCGTCACCGCAATGGCCGAAATCGCTTCATCCGGCTGGTCGATCCGGAACGTGCCGCTGATCCGGCGCGTCACACCCGCAGCACCGGTCATCCAGACCGGCGAACGGCGATAACGCGCAATCGTACGCACAGCGCCCGCAACAGATGCATTGTCGAGCAGAATAATCCCCCGCGCCCACGCACCCGCCGCATCAGCGTCACATCGGTATCGCAGCCCGCCCGGATAGCCCGGCCCATAATCCAGAGCGTCCCCGGCCCGCAGCCGCACCGCGCGACTCTCATCCGACCCCGCCATCCGGACGTCCACCGCACCTTGCGCCACCGCCACGGAACTCTGCGATCCACTACCCCGCCTGAGTTCAAACGCCGTGCCGACATCCTCGGTCACACCTTCAGGCGTCTCTACACGAAACGGCCGCGTCCCGTCATGACGGACCTCGAACCATGCATTGCCCCGCAGCAGAACGACACGACGTTCAGACGCGCCGTAATGCACGGACACGGCGGAATCCGCATCAAGAACCATCTTCGTTCCGTCAGCCAGCGCCATCGTCTGTATGCCGGCCCCGGTCCACCGGTCAGCTTGATACCAGAGCGAAAGAGCCGGCACGGCGGAGACCAGAACAACACACGCCGCCACACCCCCGACCGTCGCAAGCCCGAAAGACCATTTCTGCCGCCGCCCCCTGTCGTGCCACGTCCCGCGCCGGCGCCGATGCTCCTCCGCAGGAAGACTCAGCGCCCGCCACAGCGCCCGCTCACGCTCGAACGCATTGTTATGCGCTGGAAAAGCAGACCGCCACCGCCTGAAAGCAGCCAGTTCGTCCTCCGTCATGTCCCCGGACGCCAGCCGTACGACCCATCGCCGCGCTTCATCCGCATGCGCTTCATCGTCTCCGGCAGGAAAAGACGGGTTGGTGATCACATTGCGTCCTGCTCTGCGTGCGCCTTCATTAAACACGATGACGAAGGCTCCGTCTTCCGCATACCGGCATGCCCGGACAAAGACCCGACCATCGCGTCAGAGCCCGCTCCTCGCCCCGGACAAAATCTGCAAAGCCCGATGGATATGGCGGTTCACAATAGCCGGCGACCGGCCATAGCGACGCGCGATATCAGTCTGCGAAAGCCCGTCGAACCGGTTCAGGCAAAAAAATGTCCTTGTTGGTTCAGGAAGATCCGCAATCATCTGTTCGACCCGCTCCAGCTCTTCCCGGTCGCCAAGCTGCCGGTCCGCGGCAGGCGCGGCATCCTCAAGCCACAGAATATCATGAATCTCCTCATGAAATTCCTCACGCCGCCGCGCCTGCCGCGCATGATCGATGGCCAGATTGGACGCCAGCCGGAACAGATACGCCTTCGGGTTCCTGATCGCCGACACTTCTTCGATTTTCTGAATTTTCTCAAACAGAAGCTGGGCAACATCCTCAGCCGCTTCCCGCGTGCCAACAATCCGCCGCGCCAGCCGGATAATCGACAGGCGCTCCTGTGTGATCAGCGTGGTCAGAGCAGCAATCGAAGTGGTCATAGGTCAGCAACGTCCCCTCAGACGCGCAACCCGTTACCATTTTTGCGAAACATTCGCAACTTCGCTCCCCACATTCATCGGATAACATCCCGCAGACCTGCTTCCCCGCAGCTGCGGCGCGCCTCCCGCCGGAACGGACAAAAGGCATCCCACATCCCCACCGGCAAAATCACGCCTAAACGCGATACGTATCCGTCAGCGACAGCCCGCCCACAACCTCCCAGGCCCGCGCCATCAGCGCCGTCGCCACCGTCTGCTTCAGCCGCACCAGCCCCACACCCGGGGCAGGGGAGGGCTCAAGCCGCCGCACCTGCAACGGCCCACCCTCCGGAACAGCCGCCGGCAACGCCGCCACCGGCAGAATCGTCGCCAGACGCCCCGACAGCACTTCCGCATGCACCAGCTCCAGCGCGTTCGTCTCCAGCATCACCGTCGGCGAAACACCCGCTTCCCGAAAACACGCATCCACAATCTGCCGGCTCCGCATCGACCGGCTCAGCAGACACAGCGGCACCGACGCCACCTCCGCCCACCCGCATGACCCGCGCCCCGGCAACGCCATCCCGCCCGCGGCCGCCAGAACATGCTGCTCGGCATAGAGCTCCCGCGTCTCAAACACACTCTCCGCCGGCACCTGATCCAGATACATGATCCCGATCTGAAGCTGATGCTCGCGCAGATCCCGCAGAATGTCGCCGCTCGCGAAAACCGTCACCTCGACATGCAGCGCCGGAATCGCCGCCCGCAAACTCTCCAGCAACAGCGGCACCACCTGAATCGCCGGAGGCATCACTCCAAGCGAAATCGAGCCCCCCGCAATGTCATGCGCAAACTCCGCCTCCTGCCGCAGACTGTTCAGATCCGCCACCGTCTGACGCGCCCAGGCCAGAACCCGCTCCCCCTCGGGCGTCAGCCCGAACATGCGCCGGTTCCGACGCACGATCGTCACCCCAAGCTCATGTTCCAGTTGCCTGATAGCGGCCGACAGCGCCGGCTGCGAGACACCGCAATGATCCGCCGCCCGCGAGAAATGCCTGTACTGATCAAGTGCGATCAGATATGTAAGCTGCCTCAGAAACACCCTGACTTCCCTCGTCCGCGCCGCGAAAGGGATGTCTTACGTGCCGGAAGACCCGTCAGGCAACCAGGCCGCCACGCGCCACAACACTACCAGACCCTCGCCGCCGCTGACATAAACCGTGCGACGCCCGAAAAACCGGCTCCCGCGCCAGCAGCCCGCGCTCAGTAAGCCGCCTTGATCGTGCCGAAATACTCACGAACCGACCCGCGCTCGATCGACTGCATATCACCGGTCGTCGGGAAGCCGTTCTCACCCATCATCGCGATATATTTGGCGTTGAACAGGTTATAGACCGTAAAACTCGCAGTCACATCATGCAGAAACCCGACCTTGCCGAAATGATAGCTCGCACCCAGATTGGCCAGCCAGTAAGCCGGCACATGCGTATCGTTCAGCATCGAATACTGGCGCTTCGAATAGTAATTCACATCGAAATACGCGGAAGCCCCACGCCAGGTATAAGACAGATTGGCCTTATACATGACAGACGGATACCCATCCATCTTCTTCCCGCGCAGATTGCCATAAGAGGTGCAGTCTCCGGCATCATCCGCCGCCGCACAGACCGGAATACTCGCAGCATAGGCAAAATGATTGTAGCTGACCGAATTGGTCACCGACAGGCCTTTGACCGGCATCAGCGTCAGAACCGCATCCATGCCCCACTGGGTCGCATGTTTCGAATTGAAGAACGTCGCCCCCTGGTCTGCGCCGCCAATCCCCGTCGCCCCGGAAAGCAGCCGGTTGTAATTGTCCGAGTGATACCCATCAACCCCGAACACCATCCGCCTGCCGGTATAGCGATAACCCAGCACATAGGTAAAATCACGTTCCGGCGTCAGCGTTTTTTTCAGCTGATTGAACTGCGCCTGAGTCTGCACCATCCACGGTCCCGGCTCCGTCGCGCTCGCATAAGGCGAGGCGGCATAGGGCTTCATGTTCTCGGCAAAATCGAAATACAGCTCATGGCCTTTGAGAAAACGCCAGTCCAGGTTCACCGCCGGCAGGAACGCCGCGGCGGAAGTCATGGACCCCGTCGGACCCGGCGCGTTGAGCCCGGAATAATCGCCCGTCGGATCATAGGCATAATCCCCGCCCGCCGTGGTCTGCAACAGGGATTTGAAACCATAGGTCGCCGTGAACTCAGGCAGAATGCGCCACGTATCCATCACATGATACTGGAACGTGTTCGTGCTCCAGCGATACGCCCAGCCGGTCGCAAACGCCGGCCCGTACACGTCATAAGGCCCCGTCGTCTTCAGCGGCGCGCCCTCGCCCAGAAGCGGCTCGTTGAAGTAATACGTGCCCGAATTATTGGAGTTGTTCTCAAACCACGCCCCGGTATTGATGGTGTGGTTGCCGATCTTATACTCGAAATAACTGTTGAAACCCTCACGCATGATCCCGCTCATCCAGACCTGCTCGGACAGCGGCGCCCCGGTGCCGAGGGACACAGTGCCCGGAGCACTGTACGTCGTGTCGGAAATGTCGCGATGCGCGTAAAGCGTCGTCTTCCAGCGCAGCCGGTCCGTCAGCGCCAGATCGAAATTGATGCCGCCAATGTAATCCTGCGTGGACTGCCCGGCATCGAAAAGCTGGGTATAGTTGCCGCTGACCAGATTATCCCAGCCGGACGGATAATTCCCCTCGGCATAGCTGTAGGCAAGCGCATAGTTCGGATACAGCAGTTCCTGCCGCCAGCCATAAGCCGCGATCGACCCCAGAGACTTGTCGAGAGATCCGTAAACCTCCGCCTCGTTCCAGTTGAAAAACGCCGTCATGCTGCTGTCCTCACCAATCGGCTGAACCAGCTTTCCATTCACCTGCTGCATGAAGCCAGGACTCTGTGACGCGTATTTCTTCTCGAAATCACGGGAATACGCCACATAGAATTTCGTGCCCGTGCTGTTCAGCGTGCCGCTGTCCACGCGAACATAGGTGCGCTTCATCGCATAGCTGCCGAACCCCTGCGAGACGGTCGCCCCCGCCTTGTCTTTGGGGTCGGACGTAAAGAACTGCATCGTCCCGCCCAGATTGGTGTTGGACGCCACATCGACGGCCCCCGCTCCCTGGGAGACACTCACCCGGCCGATATCGTCGGAAATCCACGCATTGGCGATGTTCAGACCATTGGTCGTCGCATAGGTCTGATCGTTCAGAGGAACACCATCGAGCGTTATTCCAAGCTGATTCATAAAAAACCCGCGGACATAAACACTCGCGCCCCAGGTATCGATGCCCAGCGGATCGGTCGAACTGTAGCTGACACCCGGCAACTGCCCGACAGCCTTCAGAATGTTCTGCCCCGGAACCTGCTGCGCCAGTTCCTTCTGCCCGATAACGTTCTCACTGTTATGAGACACCGTCCGCCGCGCCCCGCTGACCGTCACAGCCTCCGGATCGGCCGACGCGTTCGTGGAGTGAACCGGAGCCCTGACAACAGGATTTACGCTTTTCCGCCCCTCGGTCGCCATCCCCCGTCCCGCCCGGGAACGCCCGGCAGCAGACCGCGAGGACATGGCATGCGCCCCATTGATCTGCTGCCCGGTGATCTGCGCCCCCGCAGCCCGCGCACCAGTTGTCTGCGCATTGGTTGTCTGCGCACTGGCGGACTGCCCGCTACCCCAGATCAGCGCCGTTGACGTCAGAAGCAGGGACGCGCGTCTGATCCGCAATGCCCACATCCACAAATCTCCCGGAACGCTTACAAAATCCTGATAATCGAGAAATTTTTATCAAAAAAAATTGCGCTGCACAGGCATAATCTTGCTGCATCATGACAATATCGTTTCCGGTACGATCAATGGAATGCCGTTTCCATACACCCCGACCCCACCGCATACCCTTCCGTCAGCACCGGAAAGAGAAAACGAAATTTCAGATAACATAGGAAAAAATAACAATAAAACAAAAACAGAAATCCAGGAGTGACAGCGGATCAGCTTCCGTCCACCCCTATAAAAGCAGCCTGATATGGCAACCACCCCGTCCCGATATCAGGCGAAATATGTGTCAAATACGCAACAGTCTGTTCTCAACGAAACATCATCCGCATCATCCTCCGGTCAGAAAACAGCCTCTCTGAGTCCAGCCCCGCCCCCGGCCCGGAAACAGCCCCTCTGAGTCCAGCCCCGTCCCCGCCACCTCTTCGCCAGCCACAGCTTGTCCGACCCCCAGGCCTCCGGTCCCCAGACTCGTTGCGGAACCGGTATCAGACAAGCCATCAACCGCGTCCGTGTGCCCGGCACCATTCCCCGCACGCCCTCAGATCGCCACCACCGATGCGCTTTTCAGGGAAAGGCCGCCCATGAGACTAACCCGCCCTGCGGCCCGACTTCCCGCCCATCCCCGGCGCACCGCCCGCCACCGGATCGTTCCCGCAAGTCTGGCCCTGAGCCTCGTTCTAGTCACACCCGCCGCATCGCATTCGTCGCAAAACACCACGCCCCACACCGCCTCAGCACAGTTCGACATCACGTCCACAAACGCCGGCAGCACATACCGCGTCATCATTCATGTCCCGGAAGGGAAAATGCCCCGAAGGGGTATACCCTACACAATCGTTTTATCTATGGTGTCACCTTGGGTGTCTTCGACCGGATCTTCACGGCCCTGACGAAACAGACTGGCCGTTCGAAGCGTCTGATGATCGACGCGACACATCTCAAAGCACACCGGACATCAGTCTCCCTTCTCAGAAAGGGGCTTTTTCCCGCCATATCGGGCGGACAAAAGGCGGACTGAAATCAAAGCTGCATGCCGTGTGTAACGGTCAGGGCGGGCCTGTCCGCCTTCATCTGACCGCAGGTTAGATCAGGGACTTCAGAGGCGTCATGTTCTACTGAGCGATCTTCCCGATGAAACAGAAGAAGTCATCGGAGAGCGGGGATACGAAGCAACACGGTCAGGCTGTCTCTCGCAGACCGGAATATTACCGCCTGTATCCGCCGAAGAAGAACCGGAAATCAAAGCCACCTTACAACTGGCATCTGTATAAAAAGCGACACCTCATCGAAAACATGGTCGCAAAACTCAAAGACCGGCGACGGGTGGCAACAAGATACGATCGCTGCGCGCCTACGTTCATGTCAGCAATCTATATCGCAGCCACCTTCATCTTCTGAGTCAAAGAATGAGTCCTGAGCCAAGCTCAGGTGCACCGGGCGGTACATACACTTTCGTTCCGCCAGTACCCTGTTTTTTATTTCCAGATACATAAAATCGGGCGTGCTAAGCTAATATTAAACCACTACTTTCAGAATGATGAGACCACATATTTTTCAGTCTGGTGATCAATGTAATTTAATTCCGTCATTCTTCAGGGTATGAACGCCATCCTTCAAGTCGGCATGCTGATACAGCAATCAAGCAAGATCATTCATGATGAAATCGGATACAAAGTTTTTGCAGAACGTGCGTGCAGAGAAGGCGAGAAGCGCCTGCATGGGCAATATGCTCAGGTCTATAGCCAGCATTTCGAAGACGGTTACATTGCCGAAATTTTTTCCCGTATAGGGACGCGTGAGCGGAATTTTCTGGAATTTGGGGTCGAGACCGGAATCCAGAACACGACGCGCTTCCTGCTGGAACAGGGATGGAGCGGTGTCTGGATCGAAGGCAATCAAGAGCATGTCACTAGGGCGTGTCGTCAGTTAATTCCGATGATGGCGGAGACGAGTTGCACTGCTGCGAGGAATGTTGATTTCAGCTTGTCGTATCGTGTTGCAATGCCTCTGAACTGCTTCAGTCTGGCGAAGAACCGTTCGATTTCCTTTCTCTTTTTGTAGAGTGAGAAGCTGATTTTCCGTGAATGGCGTCGGTTTCTCCTTGATGGAATAACCGGTGTGATCTGCCGATCTTCAAGCTCTTCAATGAGTGGATCAGCATCATACGCCTTGTCGGCGATAAAGACTTCGGGATCGACCTCATCGAGGAGAGGTTCTGCTTCAGTGATGTCGGCCCTTTGCCCTGGCGTCAGCGAAAGAGCCATGGCCTTTCCCGCAGCATCGATAATGGCGTGGATTTTCGTGGTCAGTCCACCACGGGATCGCCCGATACCCTGATCTGCGTCCTCTTTTTATGGGCGCCCGCACTATGCTGGTGAGCCCGCACAATCGTGCTGTCGATCATCATGTATTCATTGGCTCGATCGGCAGCCAGATGGCGGAAAATCCGTTCAATCACGCCGCTTTCACACCAGCGGCGCAGTCGTCTGTGAACATTCTTCCAGTCCCCGAACCGCACTGGCAGGTCACGCCACGGAATACCGGCGCGGTAACGATATAGAACCGCTTCCACAAACAGACGGTTATCCGCAGCTGTCCCGCCGACATGACCTTCACGACCCGGGAGAAGATCCTTTATCTGCTCCCACTGACCATCGCTCAGACCATACCGACGCATCTGCACATCTCCCCGAAAAACAGGGAGAAAACATCACAGATCAGATGGAAGTACAAGCCTTATGGCACCGCGCGCTAACTGACGACACGCCCTAACGAAAAATTTTTGCGCCTTATATCGAGGCGGGCCAATTGAAGATTATTCAAAGTTTTATTACTCGTGAAAATGTGAATCACATTCTGGACGAAGCCGGTATTGAACAGGATTTTGATCTCATCACTGTCGATGTGGCATAAGGTCTGTGGGGATTCACCGTGAGTGGATGATGGCTGCAGCGAGACAGATCATGGCGCTGAAGCTTTTGTCCGTTTTGCCGGCACGCATAGCGATGCGTTTGAATTCCT
>NZ_WOTB01000043.1 GCF_011516835.1 Acetobacter musti
TTAACCCCGGACCAGATGGCCAACAGCAACGCCGTCAGAAGGGCGGCATAACAACAACCGGGTATAGCTTATCAAGCCCGCAAAACTGTCCGAACGGACGGGACCACCTCAGTCAGCAGACTCCTGCCTGTCGCTGACCGCACGCACATGGCCAAGGCCCTGGGCTGGTCGTTGGGAGACCTCGAAAACCAGCTGACATCGGCCTTGCCAAAGGCCGTGCGAGATCATGCCAGAACATTGTCCTGTCGCCTGCCACGCTGGCAGCGGCTTTGAACCGGATGTGCGCCGGAAGGGCCACGAGCCCTTCCGGACACTGATTCAATCCGCACGGGGGTCCGCATCCACATCCGAGGGATCGAGCGATTCGACCAGTCTTTCCTTGTCCGGATCAATTGGTGGCTCCTCTTCGTCAGGCGCCGGACGCGGGCGCTGTTTCTTTTCCCGAGAAGGAAGCGGAGGCGGTTCGAACGGACGGTGAGCGCCCATGATCCGTAACGTGTCCTGCATGGGGACATTCTCCATCGCTAAAAGAAAAACCAGACCCAGGACGTGGGAACTATAACTCAATTAATAGATGGGAAAACGGCTATGGAAGACCTCTCCATGAAACGTTCCTGGCAGAGCAGGGACTGGTCCCGCTTCATCAAGCTGTTCAGGGGCCTGACATTCTACGAGCGTTTTGAACAGACGATCATTCTGACCCTGATTGCGCTCATCATGCTGGTCACCGCCATCGCGACGATTCATCTGATCGGCGCGGTATGGCATCTGGTCGTCGATGTCGGAATCGATCCGATCAACCAGACGATCTTCCAGGCGATTTTTGGCGCGATCTTTACTGTTATCATCGCTCTTGAGTTCAAACACTCCCTGCTGGTCGTTCTTGCCCAGCATGAGAACGTCATCCGGGTGCGGACCATCGTCCTGATCGCCCTCCTGGCGATTGCCCGCAAATTCATCCTGCTGGATCTGCATGATGTGACTGCCATGGAACTGTTCGCTCTCTCGGCGGCTGTTCTGGCGCTGGGCATCGTCTACTGGCTGGTCCGCGAGCAGGATGCGCGTGTCGCGCGCGATGCCAGGGAACAGGCGCATCTCGAAGATAATCCTGCGGCCCGCTGTGAGCCTGAACGGTCTTCATCCTGAAGAATCGAGGTAAAGGCGGTCTATAACGCCGCCTTTACTCAATCCCCACTACGTCCCGTGCGATGAGGACGTCTTCTTCGCCGTCTCTGGCCCTGACGGTGCCAGATGATCTGTGTCGATGGGCCGGAACGGCGGAATGGGTTGTCCGGGATAATAGACCGGCCCCTTGTAGTTCTGATCCAACTGGCTTGCGTTCAAGCTGTCGACCAGCATATCACCTGTGCCGTCTTCGTAATAAGTGCGAGCCCCGGTTTTGGGGATTGTGGACGTTCCCTCAGTCGCCCTCGCATCGAACGATGTTGCAGCCGTCCGGGCAATATCACCAGCATGTGCGCCCGACTGGCTCAGTAGAGACAAGCCCAGAGCAGCGCACGACAGAGATATTTTCATCCTCTTCATGCTCATGACCTTTCGAGATTCTCCCCCGGCCAGATGAATGGCCGGGGGAGAGTTTTCGTCACGCCATCAGGCTGCCTCTTTCCGCGCCTCGATCTGGGGCACGGCTTCCTCCGCACGTGTTGTAGAGGACGTAATCGCGATACGACGCGGCTTCATCGCTTCGGGTATCTCACGTTTCAGGGTAATGGACAGAAGTCCGTTCTCGAAGTGCGCATTGGTGACTTTCATATGCTCGGCCAGATCGAAGCGGCGTTCGAATTCTCTGCCCGCAATACCCCGATGGAGATATTCGGCGGCGCTTTGCGGCTCCGGCGCCTTTCGTCCTGTCACGACAAGAGTATTGCGCTCCTGTGTGATCGTAAGGTCGTTCTCGGCAAGTCCGGCAACCGCCATGTCGATCCGGTAATCATCCTCACCGGTCTTGACGATATCGTAAGGCGGCCAGTTATCGACCGTCGGAATCCGGCTGGCGAGATCAAGGGCATTGAGCATTCTGTCAAAACCCACGCTCGAACGGAACAGGGGAGCAAAATCAACGGTGGCTCTCATAGCCATATCCTCCTTTGAGCAACATGGACACAAGATCAAAACTGATAGTTCTGTCTGCCGCCCCCCTTCGGCGGCCGACAAATTCAATCTGGGAACTCCGTGCATGGTGTCAAGAGGCATCAAAAATGCAGAAAGGCAGGTTTGGGCGTCCTCTATCAGTCGCGTTTTCATTGCCTGCGCGTCTTCGCGAGTGAGACGGACCCATGCCCATTTCACGGGCATCGTGCTATAAAACATCATCGCGTGTTCAGAGTGGACAGGACAATGCCTGATAGCGTCAGATGGAAGTTGCGGGCCGCGGCTTTCGCCGCGACCATGCTGAGTGCCGCTCCGGCGGAGGCCAGGCCGTGGATTTATGCTGGACCACCAGTTGTCGTTCCACCACCAGTCGTGGTCGCGCCGCCACCTCCGCCTGTCGTGATTGCACCGCCTCCCGTCACGATCATTCGCCCCCCACCACCGGGGCCACCCTACGAGATGGTGCCCTTGCCACGCCGAGGCTATGTCTGGGAGCCGGGCCACTGGTTCTGGACTCCTCGCGGCTACATCTGGCGAAGAGGCTGGTGGCGGCGCGGGTGAACTCTGCCGTCTATGATGCCGCGAAGACCCGTTGAACTCTTGCATGCTTTCCGTGATAAAGAGCCTCGCGTAACGGAGGGGAACATCTACCAACGCGAGCGACCACATCGCGTGCAAGTTGGGCCACGCCCAGCACGGCACTCGGCTCACCTGGTCTCCAGGCGGCGTTTTGGGGCAGAAAAACCAAGGGGCTTACCTGCCCCGTCACGATCCGGCCCGATGGCAAAAGCAGGTGTAGCAACGCCGTGAATTATGCGGCGCTCAACTGAAGATTCCGTGCTTCTGACGCCTCACCTCATTCACAAAACCATCAGAATAATTAATAGTTATTCATCATATCACCGAATGTTCTGCTTTTGTCGTCCGCCGGATTACGCCCGGATACGCCAGAGTACGCACACGCCGACAATTGCCGACACCAGTACTATTGTCTCACCTCAAAAGTACAATGTGCTCGCCTTGAAGTATTCGTTTTTTATGCCCCATGATCTGGTTCTCTCCAGACGGAAAGGGCAGGACGATGACGGACAAGGATCGCACGGCGACGACTGGGCCGATCGCGCCGGCCAATGATAACAACCCATCGGGAAACGCGTCCGATCCGGCGATGAAAGCGCGGATGGACGAACTGGTATTCATCGTCGCCAGGATGCTGGGACGCCAGATCGCCCGCGAGGAATTCGAACGGCGGCTGGGTGAGATTGACACCGCCAACGACAACGATCCGTCAAACCAAAGTGCAGCAAGTCGAGAAGAACCAGATGAGTGACGCCTGTCCCATCCAGCCCCCCTTCAGGCAGGCCGTGATCACCTGTTTTGCGCTTCCTCTATTCGTACAAATGTATTACATTTGCCCTGCAATCAGGAGGAAACCATGTCCGCCGTGACGTTCCGTGTCGATGACACCCTCAAGGCCGCCGCTGTCGCGAAGCTGTCGGCGCAGGGCATGTCCCTGTCCGACGTGCTGCGCGATACCCTGGCCTATATCGCCGAGACCGGCCAGCCGCCGGTCAAGCGGCGCCTTGTGACCGACGAGGATGCAAGGCTGATCGAAATCGTCCGCGAACGCCTTGCCGATCCCGCCCCCCGCCAGCGCATGACGCTGGCGGAACTCAAGGCCCGCCATTCCGATGACTGAATACGCGATCGAATTCGATGATCGTGCACTCCGGGAGTGGGATGGGCTGGACGGCAGCATTCGCAGGAAGTTCGAGAAAAAGCTCGAAAAGCTTGTTCTGAACCCGCATTCTCCCGGTAACGAACTGCACGGCGATCTCGCGGGATTCTACAAGATCAAACTGCGCCAGGACGGCTACCGCCTCGTTTATCAGGTCGTAGAACAGCGGATCGTCATTTTCGTCATCGCGGTCGGACGCCGTGAGGACAGCGAAATCTACACGACGGCAACCGGCCGCGTTACCGGGACGCCAGCCGACCGGATAAAACAGCCCAGCGGCAAAAGTCGCAAAAGGTAAAGGTTACGAAAAACCACCTGGGGGGAAAAGCCGCCATGACCCGTGTCGCACTCTACGCTCGCTATTCCTCGGACAACCAGCGGGCGGCTTCGATCGAGGACCAGTTCCGCCTCTGTGAAGAACGCGCCGCACGCGAGGGCTGGCAGGTCGTGGATACCTATCGCGATGCGGCGATATCCGGGGCCAGCATGATCCTGCGCCCCGGCATCCAAACCCTGCTGCGCGACGCCCAGGCCGGGCAGTTCGACGTCGTGCTGGCCGAGGCCCTCGATCGCGTGTCCCGCGACCAGGCCGACGTCGCTACCCTGTTCAAACGCCTGCAATTCGCCGGCGTCACCATCGTCACCCTCGCGGAAGGCGAGATCTCCGAACTGCATGTCGGCCTCAAAGGGACGATGAACGCCCTGTTCCTCAAGGACCTCGCCATGAAGACCCATCGCGGCCTGCGCGGACGGGTCGAGGCCGGCAAGTCCGGCGGCGGGATCTGCTACGGCTATCGCGTCGTGCATCAGATGGACGCGCGGGGCGAACTGATCCGGGGTGATCGCGAGATCGATCCCGTTCAGGCGGAGACCGTGCGCCGCATCTTCCGTGAGTTCGCCTCGGGCCGCAGCGCGCTTTCCATCGCCAGCCGCCTGAACGACGAAGGCATCGCCAGTCCCACGGGCGGTAAGTGGAACAACACCACCTTGCGTGGCAACGCCCTGCGCGGCACCGGCATCCTCAACAACGAACTTTATATCGGACGCCTCGTCTGGAACCGGTTGCGCTACCTGAAAGACCCGCAGACGGGTAAGCGTGTGTCCCGACTGAATCCACAATCGGAGTGGATCGTCACCGAGGTTCCGGATCTACGGATCATGGACGATGATCTCTGGCAGGCCGTCCGTGCCCGACAGGCGCTGATCGCGGAGAAGAGCGTGAACATCAGCGCGGGTATCCGCGCCTCCCTCAACAAGCTGAACGGGCAGCGCCGGCCGAAGTCGCTGCTTTCCGGCCTGGTGTTCTGTGGCGTGTGCGGCGGTCCCTGCTCGATCCGGGGAGGTGACCGCTTCGCCTGCTCCACCCACATGGACAACCGGTCCTGCACCAACAGGACCACGATCCGTCGCCCGGAACTGGAAGACCGGGTGCTGTCCGGTCTCAAGGACCGGCTGATGACACCGGAAGCTGCTGCCGAGGCCATGCGCGCCTATGTGGAGGAAACCAACCGCGCCAACCACGAGCGGCGCGCCAGCACGGCGGGATGGCAGACGGAACTGACCAAGCTGCGCAAGGGGCTGAAACAGATGCTCCAGGTGATCGAGGACGGCGGCTACACACGTGGCATGGTCGAGCGCATGCGCGAGATGGAAGCCCGTGAGGATGAACTGGTCGCCCTGCTCGCCGCCCAGCCGCAGGATGTGCCGGACATTCATCCCAATGTCGCCGCGATCTTCAAACAGAAGGTCGAGCGGCTGGCCGAGACGCTGAACCATCCCGAGGACCGGCAGGAGGCATCCGAGGCCATCCGTGCCCTGATCGAGAAGATCGTGCTTCATCCCGGCAAAGGCCGGGGCGAGATGCACGCCACGCTGCATGGCGAACTCGGAAACCTGCTGGATTTCGCCTCCTCACGCGGTCAGGGAGCCAAAAACACGAACACTCCCAGAGCCAGGGCTTCGGGAGTGTCGGTATCGGGTATTGCGGGGACGGAATTGGCTCTCAAATTGCAACAATCGCAATTTGAGAACAATGCAGAGTTAACAGACCGTTTTGACAGACTTTTTTCTGCCTCAGCCTGATCTCATATTTATCTCATCGCCCTACCCTGCCAACACTACAGTAAATCTACCTCACTGGGACACCTACAGTTACCCCGGGCGAATACCCTGTTTTCTAACCGAGTTCTTCTGCTTCCTCATCCGATGGGCCGCCCTTTGTAGTCTGCAGAGATCGGCCCACGTCCCAGTTCCAGTCGTTTATTTTACCGCCGGGCAGACCCGCGATGCTCGTGAATTACCGGGGCCGTTATACCCAGAGTGTTGTATCAAATTCAGACATCACCACGACGGCTACCGAAAAATTATATCTCGCCAACAAGAATAAGCCTCACCCTATGCAAAGCTTGCGTTCTTGACCTTCAGGAGAGGGATGTCGGTCTTCATACTCCGCACGCCTTTGATCCGCGCAAGGTGTTCGCTCTGAAAACATCTCAGTCCTGGAAGGTCTTCTGCAACAACGCGCAACAGGAAATCACAATCTCCCGCGAGTACATGCGCCTCGGTCACCTGTGGAAGTTTCCCGATTTCCTCGACGAAATGCTCGGACTGCCGCTCGTCTTCTCCCGTCAGCCATATCCTGACAAAAGCCATCACACCGAACCCGGCTTTTGCAGGATTCACAATGGCGACATAGCCCTCGATAACGCCGCTTTCTTCCAGCATCCGCACCCGGCGCAGGCATGGCGATGGAGAGAGCCCGACGCGCCTCGCAAGTTCATTGTTGGGGCAGCGACCATCTTCCTGAAGAACACGAAGAATACGCCGATCAATCGCATCCAGTTTCATTGGCATCATATATCATGAATGAAATTTATGACGCAATCATATGCCAAATTTTGGCGGAGAAATTGGCATAAAAGCAACCTCATATCCGCTGGTCCGCGCTATCCTGCCCTCTCTCGCGTCGCAGGGATGGCGATCCGGAGCATAATCGGAGAGCATGAAAACGCCGTGGGAGCTGGTGAATTTTCTTCTAAAGCGACGCATCTTCGATGAATTTGCATACACTTCTTGCCTTCTGGACGATCTCCATCCTCCTTGCCGCAACCCCAGGTGCTGACTGGGCATATGTTATTTCCGCCGGAATACGTGATCATGCCGCAGTCGTTCCCGCTGTGTTCGGCCTGTTTCTGGGATATCTCGCCATTACCGGAACGGTCGCAGGCGGTATCGGTGCGCTTTTCGCCAGCATGCCGCTTGCGGTCACCATTCTGACGTTTGCAGGCGCGGCCTATCTCATAAAACTGGGCATTTCCCTGTTGCGTCATCCTCCCCTGCCGAGAGAAGGACATGAACGGGAAACTGGTGCGCGGCGCTGGATTGCCAAAGGATTCGTCATCAGTGGCCTGAACCCCAAGGCTCTTCTGTTTTTTCTCGCCCTTCTGCCCCAGTTTACAAATCCTGGCTCATCGTGGCCGATCTTTTTACAGATCGGTATCCTGGGGATCATTCATACAATAAACTGCGTATCCATCTATCTGATGGTCGGATTTGGCGCACGGACAATCTTAAGCAGCCGTCCCGGAGCCTCCATCGTGACGGGCTATATATCCGGAGCAATCATGATTATGCTTGGTCTGGGTCTGGCGTCGGAAGACATCATAAAATTACTTCACTCATGACAATGGAATACGGAGAGTGAAGATATTGGAAGCAGCCTCCCTACATAGGTTCCATGGATTAGAGTGAAGCGCGCTGTATCGATTTCCCGATTTCCATGAATGTCGAAACCGCGGGATTTTTCGTAGTGATCGGCGCTCGAAGGACAACGTTCAGTTGAGGAGCGTCTGTCAAAGCCCGTGACATCAGCCCCGCCCCCAGTTCGGTACACAGTGATGCGGGGATAAGGGCTACGCCCAGCCCTTTTGCAACAAGCTGGATAATCGTGTGCTGCAACCGCGGTTCAAGCACGACATGCGGGACAATTCCCCTGGCAGAAAAATAGCTGTTGATCGCGGATCGCAGAGCCGGCGCCGTCGCGGCGGGTGCCGCGATGATCTTCTCCCCGTGGAGCTCCTCAGGACCGATCTGCCCGACGGTGGCAAGCGGATGGGCCTTTCGCATGATGATGCGTAATCGCTCCCTGGCCAGCAGCACGGTCTGCAGGTGCGGCGCATATCCGCAATCGAATGTTACGGCGGCATCCAGAGTTCCTGCCACCAGCATCTCATCAATCTCTGTCGGCGTGCGTTCATCCAGGACAAGGCGGACATCCGGCCTCGCCTCCGCATAAAGCTGCACGAGTTGCGGCACGACGCTGTGGGCGGCATGCATCATGAATCCAAACCGCATCTCGCCCTTTATGCCGCTGGCGACCAGCCTGACATCCCGACAGGCATTCTCAAACTGCCCCAGCACGTTTCGGCAGTCTTTCATGAAGTGTTTCCCGGCAGGGGTGAGAGCCACGTTGCGCGAGTTTCGTTCAAACAGCTTCACGCCCAACGTGTGCTCGATCATGGCAATCCGGCGACTGAACGCCGGCTGGCTCATGTTCATCCGCTCGGCGGCCCGACCGAAATGAAGCGTCTCCGCCAGGGCCATGAAATACCGCATATGCCGCGTGTCCATCTGATACCCTGAAAGCATTGATTGTGAACCATATGAGTATTGGATTGTATCAATAGCCTCCGATAGCGTCACGCTTTTGCTGACCTCCCGAGATTCTTGATGCTGAACAATCTGCTGATCGTCCTGCCTGTCTTTGCCCTCATCTTAACCGGATGGATCGCACGCAAATCGGGTGCGCTGGGCCTCAATGCCACGCACGAGGTCAATCGGCTCGTAGTTTATCTTGCGTTACCTGCAGTGCTGTTCGACATCGTGGCGAATGCAAAAATGACCGATCTGTGGGAGCCAAGATTCATTGCGGCGTTCACGCTCGGCTGTTTTATCGTGTTCGCCGGGACGCTGTGGTGGCGGATATCGACAGGACATCATCTTGCCGATGCCGCCATTGACGGACTCAACGCGAGCTACGCCAATACGGGGTTTGTCGGTTTCCCGCTTGTCCTGTCTCTTGTCGGCGATACCGGCATGGCGCCAACGCTCATCGCCACGATCGTAACGGTCTGTGTGCTGTTTGTCATAGCGATCGTCCTGATCGAGGCCGGATTGCAAACGGAAGCACGCCGTCGCGATATTGTCGGAAAAACCCTTTTCTCTCTGGCGAAAAATCCGTTGCTGGTAGCGCCAATACTTGGTGGCCTTGTCATGGTATCCGGTGGGCACTTGCCGGGACCCGTTCATGCCTTCCTGAAGCTTCTCGGCGGGGCTGCATCCCCCTGCGCCCTGATCGCCCTCGGTCTGTTCCTTGCCGGAAATTCTGCCGGTGCCGCGTCTGCACACCCGGCGACTGCCGCCATTCTGGTCGGCCTGAAGCTGATCGCCCAGCCTCTGGTTACATGGATCATCGCAGCGCCCGTGCTCCACCTGCCGCCGGCGATGACACACATCGCCGTGCTTCTTGCCGCACTCCCAACAGGAACCGGCTCGTTCATGCTGGCGGAATTCTATGACCGGGAAGCTGCCCTTACCGGACGGGTCGTTCTGGCCTCCACCGTGTTCTCGATTGCAACGATCTCGCTCTATCTCGCCTTTGCACCCGCGTAGGGACGCTCACGCGCATTGTGGTTGAAGTCTCGGGCCAATAATCTCCACCAGCCAGTCCACGAACACACGCACGCGTGGAGAAAGCTGCCTGTTGCTTGGATAAAGCACGGAGACCGGCGTTGGCATGGGTGGAAAACCAGGAAGCACTTCGATCAGCGTGCCATTTGCAAGGTCATTCTCAAAGCCATAGCCTGGAACCTGCACGAGACCGAAGCCAAGTCTGGCTGCTTCGGCATAAGTATCAACACCCCCAACCAGCAGACGTGTCGGAAGTGATCTCTCGATCACCTCCTCGCCGCGCGTAAACTCCAATGGCAAAGGCTGTCCGGTGCGTGAGGACACGAAACCGATCATTTGATGCCCCGCAAGATCGTCGGGAGAGACAGGTGTCCCGTGCCGCGCCAGATAGGCCGGGCTGGCGACCGTCACCTCCCCCATAACGCCCAGCGGCCGGGCGATCATGTCACTGTCCGGCAGACTTCCAGCCCGGACCACGCAGTCCACCCCTTCGCGCACCAGATCCACGAACCGTTCGCCCTCGCCAAGATGAACGGTCAGAGCCGGGTGCCGGGCCAGGAAATCCGGCAGTGCTGGCAGCAGGATCATGCGCGCCAGACGCCCGATGACGTCAGCGCGCAACAGGCCGGCTACAGCACCACTTGCGCCTCGGTCCGCATCTTCGAGGTCCGCCAGAATCGCCACGCACCGGCGATAATAGGCGGCACCTTCCTCGGTCGGTCGTACATGACGGGTCGATCGGTGCAGCAGTCGCGTGCCGAGCCTTTGTTCCAGTTCCTTGATCGCGGCGGTCGCAACCGGACGGGAAACGCCGCAATCGGCCGCCGCGGCGCTGAAGCTGCCGCGGTCAACAATGCGGACGAAGAGATCGAGTGTCGCAAGCCTGTCCATGAGATTATTCCATTGCGCAAAACAATGCTGACGGAAAGAGCGATCTTATCGAACGGACTATGGTGTGATCAGGATTGGTTCCTCATCATCAAACGGAGAGACCCATGCCCGAAACGAACACCATTGCCATCGTCACTGGCGGCAGCCGTGGACTGGGTCGCGCCACCGTTGAGGCCCTCGCCCGACGCGGCGTCTCGTCCATCTTCACCTACCACACCAACAGATCTGCGGCCGACGAAGTGCTCGACAGTGTCGAACAGAGCGGTACCCGCGCAGTGGCCCTGCAACTCGATACCGGCGACACGCATGCCTTTCCTGCCTTCGCCGAGGAAGTCCGGCGCGTGCTACGCACATGGGATGCCGAGCGTTTCAATTATCTGGTCAACATGGCTGGCACCTCCCATGAGGGGCTGTTCGGCGAGGTGACTGAAGACGATTTCGATGCCGCCTATCACGTGCACGCCAAAGGTCCGTTCTTCCTGACACAGACGCTGTTACCGCTGATCGCGGACGGTGGCCGGATCGTGAACATCTCATCTGGCCTGACGCGCTTTGCTTATCCCGGCCGGATTGTCTACGCCGCCATGAAAGGTGCGGTGGAAGTCATGACGCACTACATGGCCAGGGAACTCGGCCCACGCCGCATCGCGGTCAACACGGTAGCGCCAGGCGCCATCCAGACGGATTTCTCGGGCGGCATGGTACGGGATAACCCGGACATTGCCCGTCACATCGCAGAGGTCACCGCGCTGGGACGCCCCGGATTACCGGAGGATATCGGGCCGATGATCGCCTCGCTGCTGTCCGAAGACAATCGCTGGGTGAACGCGCAACGGATCGAAGTCTCGGGTGGTCAGGCCATCTGAAGGCTAGCCGTTCCACAAATGCAATGCCGCACTGATTCCGTCAGGACACCAGCAGGCGTTTCCGCGTGATCTTCCCGGACACGGTGGTCGGCAAATGCCTGACGAAGCGGACTTCCTTCAGACCAACCCAGCGCCCGAGGACTTCGTTGACCAGCGCGACGATTTCCTCGGAAGATGGTTCGCAGACGGCCTGGGACTCAACGACCACATAGGCAACAGGTCGCTGTCCTCGCAATTCGTCAGGCATGGCCACCACAGCACACGCATGAACAGCAGGGTGGATGGCGATGATCTTTTCGATCTGCACGCCCGAAATCCGCCGTCCTGCGACCTTGATCACGTCGTCAGAACGCCCGAGCATATGAACGGCGCGATTGGGCTCGATCATGCCTTCATCGAAGGTGCGATAATATCTGCGTGTTTCATCAAAATACGCTGCGGGAACACGGATCTCCGTGTCCTTCCAGACACCCGCCAGACAGCCAGGTGGCAACGGCAGGGAGAGAACAATTTCGCCACACTGTTCACCCGGCATGGACGGCACGGTGGCCGGACGGAATCCCGGCGCAGGCCGCCCGATATCATTCATGAGCGAGACCGGCTCACGCTCGGGCAGACCGAAAAAATGGGCGGTGATGCTCCACCCGGTTTCGGTCTGCCACCAGTGATTGACTACAGGTTTGCGAAAATACGACCGCGCCCAGTCCAGCAATGTCGGGTCCGCATACTCCCCGGCCACGAAGATGCGGGCCAGCGCGGGCAGGATCGCCCCTGACAAATGACGGCTCTCCTGTCGCATGAGGCGCATCTGTGTAGGCGTCGTGAACAGACATTTCACCTCGTGCTCATGACAGAGCTTACGGATGGCGGACGCTGTTGCACCGCCTTCCACGATCACACTGGTGCACCCGCTGATCAGCGGTGCATAGACGCCGTAGGAATGGCCAACCACCCAGCCCAGATCCGATGTCGTGAAGAAGGTGTCACCGGGTTTGCAGCCGTAGATCAGATCCATGGACAAGGCGAGAGCTACAGCGTGGCCACCATTGTCACGCACAATGCCCTTCGCATTGCCCGTCGTGCCGGACGTGTGAAGAATATACAGGGGGTCTTCGGAGCGCAGCATGACCGGCTCTGCCGGTGCGGACTGTTCCAGCATGCGAAAATCATGATCCCGCACCGGCAGAAGCGAGGCCGGACAGGCTTCGCGCTGCACGATCACGCAGGCCTGCGGTCTGTGGGTCGCTTTGGCCAGTGCCTCATTCAGAGCAGATCCTGATGGGATTGCTGTCTGGCCCTGAAAGCTGCAACTCGCGATGATGATGACTTTCGGTGCCACGTCATCGATCCGTCGTGCCAGTTCAGGCCCGGCGTAACCGGCAAAGACCACGACATGGACGGCACCGATCCGCGCACAGGCCAGCATGGCGATGGCCGTCTCGATCATGGTCGGCATGGCGATCAGGATACGGTCGCCTTTCTCCACTCCCAGCGAGCGCAGACCACCGGCAAATCCGGCCACCCTGCCCTGCAACTCCCTGTAGGTTACAACCTGACGTTCCCTGGTGGCGCAGGAATGCCAGATCAATGCCGCCTGTTCACCGCGACCATTTTCAACATGCCGGTCCACGGCGTTATGGCAGGTGTTAAGGATGGCCTCGGGAAACCAGTCATGCCAGCCATCCGACCGTGTCCTGCATGCGGTCACAGGTGCCTGCTTCCATGTGACGCGCTGTGCCGCCTTCAGCCAGAACTGCTCTGGCTGGGTCAGCGCCTCATCGTACATCGCCTCGTATGTCATCCATGGAAGCATGGCGCTTTACTCCGTTCAGGCTACGGGCACGTCTTTGCCGGTGATCTGGCTGGCCAGCCACGCGGCATCACGCGAAACGCCGGAGAACCGCCCCGATCCCCATGTGTGCAGCCATGGCAGGCCGAGGAAGTAGAAGCCCGGCGCATCGGTCACACCCCGATGCCAGACGGGCTTGCTGGCTCCGTTGAAGACCGGCACGTCGATCCAGCGATAGTTCGGACGGAAGCCGATGCACCAGACGATCGAGGTGATACTGGCAGTCTTCAGATCCAGCGGGGTGTTACTGCCATCGGGCTCCCACACAGGCACATAAGGGGCTTCGGTTGGGACCGTGATCCCTTCACGAGCGATGTAGGCATCAATGGATTTCTTGATGTCGGCATTGGTCCTGTCTGCATCATCAAGATTTTCTTTCAGGTCCGACGCGAAGTACGCGACTTCGTCACGGATTGTCTCCAGCGTGCCATGCAGGCCAACGCCCTTCTTTGCAAAGAGGCGCAGATCAAGATCATGGCCTCCATTTCGACCGGTGACATAATGATTGGTCTTATCGCGTGCACCGTCACGAAGAGGGTGATTATCCACCGTCAGGTCATAGAAGTGCATGTCTGCAAGCCAGTCCACTACGTCGCGGCCACGGTAGAAACGCGAGACACGCGGGGCGGACCCGACACAGAGATGGACCTTGCGTTTTTCAAGAAACAGATCCTCGACGATCTGCGCGCCGGACTGGCCACTGCCTACGACCAGCACTGCCCCTTCGGGCAACTGGGCCGCGTTGCGGTAATCCTGTGAGTGAACCTGAAAGATTGATGGATCAATCGCGCTGGCATAGCCGGGGATCACCGCGTCCTGATACGCTCCCGAGGCGATGACCACATGCTTTGCGTGCCAGGTCTCTTCACCCGCGACCACACGATAGCCGCCAGCTTCATGACGCGTGATGGAGGTGACGGCTGTATGTTCACGCAGCGGTGGGTTAAACGAATTAATAAAGCCTTTGACGTAGTCAATGATTTCCTGCTTCACCATGAAGCCGTGCGGGTCGCTCCCTTTGTAGGGATGACCGGGAAGTTCGCACTGCCAGTTCGGTGTGACCAGGCAGAAATTGTCCCAGCGCTCATCGTCCCACGAATGACAGGCCGTCTTTGCCTCAAAGACAATGTGCTCCACCTTCTCGCGGCAGAGATACCAGCTCATGGAGAGCCCGGCCTGTCCGCCACCCACGATGATGACAGGGATGCTTTTTTCGTTCTGTTTCATGGTCGTTCTTTTCGTCTCAGGATCTGAAAGACAGGACGCGCACCCGCGCATCGGGTCGATTGAGGAAAGGCGCACTGGCTTGTCGAATGGCGTGCAGCTGGCCAAGGGCGCGGCTGCACGAAAAGCCGTAGCGAGCGCGAACCCGCTCACTGGCCTGGGTCAGGACCGTGTCCGCCTTTTCAAGAAACTCCCGGACCGGATAATCCTGACCGGGCGTGAAGTGGTCCCTTATGACCAGCGAGGGGGAGTAACAGTCGGTCTCCTTCCCATCGGGCCAGCGCACGCGAAAGGTCATTTCGGGCATGATGACAAAACTCCTGAAGCAGGGACGGCAGCGTGCGGCAGCGCCGCGAGACGCCGGTATGCGGGGAGATGCCGACAGGCGACGCAGCGCCAGTCGAAACGGCGGGCCGTTGCGGGACCGCTGACCTGGAAACGGGCCGGACTCCGGACGCTCAGAGCGTCGCGCAACGCGCAGACAAGTGTTTCAGGGTGTTCCGGCTGGCACCAGAATGCCTCAAGAGTATGAAGATGCTCCGTGAAAGGTGGTGCGGCCGGCACCACCACGGGGATTCCGCAAGCCAGAGCTTCGAGCGGACACAGGCCGAAGCCTTCGGTCTTTGAAGGATAGGCCAGTACGGAAGACTGCCGATACAATGCGGGCATATCGTCATCCGCTATCGTACCTGTCACAGTCACCGCGTTTGCCAGGCCGCCACTCTGAATCCGCTCATCGAAAAGACGACGGTAGTCGGAATGGTCCAGCAGGGATGCACCCCCGGCTATCACAAGATGCAGATCGGACTGCTCCCGATGCAGCATCTCAAAAGCTTCAAAGAGAACAAGCGTGTTTTTGCGACGCTCGATCCCGCCGACCGACAGCACAAGACGTGCGTTCCGCGGAAGCCCATACCGTGCGCGAAGTTCCTGATCGCGCAGACCGGGCTCCGGAAAAAATCTTGTCAGATCGACACCATTCCCCACCACAGGCGCATGCCGCCCGTATTCGGTGCGTAACGTGTCTTCCCAGAGCTGACTGACCGTAAAAAGTTCGGTCGCAGCCGTCAGGCCCCGTGTCTGGCGGGCTGCGACACCGGGGTGGGAGAAACGGTCCAGATGATGAACCGTGCGGGCAAAGCCCGGTATCCACCCCTCTCCCACCAGCTCGGCCAGCGCATTGGCGCTGATCGGGTCCTGCGCATGCAGCACGTCAAAATGCTGACCGCGCAGTGCGTTTCTGATCTCGCCAATACGACGCTCCACCAGTGCTGGCAGGTCAGGCACAGACGCGGCCGGGATGCAGCTTGTGGCGCAGCGGGGCGTGCGGAAGAAACCGGCTCCTGTCACGTCCGGCGCGATCAGCGTTGCGTCATGGCCCGCGTCACACAGGGCTTCCGCCAGCGCCATGCCATGCACTACACCGCCGCGCGGATTGGTCGAATGGGTCAGGATGCCAATGGACAGACTCATGGCGCAAATCCCATGAGCGGCGTCCGGGCGAGATCCCAGAAGGTTTCCTTCTCGTCCGCCCACGTGACATCCAGCCGTTGCGTGCTGTCACACTGACCGATGACAGAGGCTGCAATATCACGTCCACGAAACCGGGTCATGATCGCTTCAGCATCTTCGGGGCGCGCCGTGAGCAGGTAGCCATAGCTCGGGAATGCGGAGAGCCAGCGCTCCATCGGTGCATCGTCAGGGCGCGGAATGTCATCGAGCGTGATCGTCATGCCCACGTCTGAACATTCGGCCAGCATGAGGGCGGTCCCCAGCAGGCCGGCCATACTGATGTCCTTTGCAGCACGGCTCAGGCCGTCTTCAGCAATAGTGGGCAGAAGTTCGATGTCCCCACGCAGCCGAACCGCTCCATCGGTGCCGCACAGGGCTGAACTGGCGTCCCAGAACGGGTGCGGATCATGCCAGCGACCGCGCAGGTCGATGGCGGCGATCAGAACCTCGCCCGGCTGCGCATCGAAGCTGGTCAGCAGATGACGGGCACGACCGAGGATCGCCACCGACAGCGAGTTATGGGTGCTGCGCATGTTGGTATGGCCACCGACAACCGGCACGCCATAGGTGCATGCGCCTTCATGCAGACCAGTCAGAATTGACGCGGCCGCCTCGGACGTATCGCTCCACAACGCATCCACCACCGCCACGGGACGGCCACCCATTGCCGCGATGTCGCTGACATTGACCATCACGCCGCAATACCCGGCGAACCAAGGCATTGAGCGGACAAAGCTGTCCTGAAAGCCCTCGCTGGCCAGCAGGAGGTAGCCATCGCCATCCGGGATCGCGGCGCAGTCATCGCCGAGGCGGATGACATCATGGCTGGCAGGCTTCAGGATTGCCGCAGTTTCGGCGATGTCCTGTTTACCCGCCAGGGCGCGACTGTTCCGGAGCGTGCGCAGGAGTGTGGCGAGTTCGTGTGCCATCACGCCACCTGTCGTACCCGGGGCTGCGGACGCAGCAGCCAGGTCTGATCCAGACCGTGCGCCGGATAGCACGAAAGATCGGCCTCCATATCGTGATGCGGCAGGCCATGCAGCGTGATGACGCCGAGACTCTTCCAGTGCAGGCGGCGGAAGAACAGCACGTTCTGTGCCTGCACCTGAGCCAGAAACCGCGTGGCCCCAAGCCCGTGCGCCGTGCTGACCGCCATCCGGATAAGTTCCGCCCCGATCCGCCCCAGCTTGCGGTGATCTTCATGCACAGCTAGACGGGAACCACGCCACACACCAGGTTCCGCTTCATGGATGCGCACGGCGCCCACCACCCGGTCCGGCATCCCCGCCATGCAGCAGGCGGCGATGATGGGAATGGCAACCTCATCGATTGCATCCCGGTCATCCTCTGCAAAGACTTGCTGCTCAGTGCAGAACACGTCGCGGCGCAGCGCATGGTAGCCCGCCCGTTCCCACAGCGTGCGGGCCAGCCGCATGACATATTCCGTAGGGATGAACGGGCGGTCGTCCACGCCTTCGAGGATCGCTGTCATTGTTCATACGCCGAAAGCGAGGAACAGGCGCCACAACGACCGCACCCGGCCCGGATGTCGGTGGATTTCATGTTCGCCTCCCGGAGCATCCGCCCAAGCGGCGCCAGAACGGATTTCATGAAATCAGCTGAAGGCGGTGTATGATTTTCCAGAGGGGTGCCGGAAATGGGCACAAACGGCACCACGAAGGGATAGACCCCGAGCGCAATCAGACGCTCGGCGAGGGCCAGAATGTCCTCGGCTCTGTCGCCAAGACCGGCCAGAATGTAGGTATTGACCTGACCGCGCCCGAAGATCGGCACGGCGCTGGCGAAAGCCTCCATATAGCGATCGACGCTGACTGTGGCCTTGCCGGGCATGATCTTCTCACGCACCGCCTGTGTTGCGGCTTCGAGATGCATGCCCAGACTGTCGGTCCCGGCGTCGCGCAGGCGCTGGAACCAGCCGTGATCGCGCGGCGGCTCGCACTGAACCTGAAGCGGCAGATCCACCGCCGCCCTGATGGCACGGGCTGACTCCGCCAGCACGGCAGCGCCCCGATCAACCACATTGGGCGTGCCGGTCGTCAGCACCATGTCGCGCACGCCGTCCAGTTCCACGGCGGCTTTGGCGACCTCGGCCAGTTGCGCGGGCGTCTTGTAAGCGATCGTCCGGTCGGCCTCCAGCGACTGGCCAATGGCGCAGAACTGGCAGGAGGTGCGCCGGTCGGCATAGCGGATACAGGTCTGGTGCACCGTGGTCGCCAACGTGTCACGGCCATGCAGCAGCGCGATCTTCCAGTAGGGAATACCGTCTGCCGTGCTCAGTCCGTAAAAGCGCGGGGCAGCCGGAAAATGGATCGTGCCCAGCGTCTGACCGTCACGCAGGAGGGTGCTGGCGCCACTCCGGTCAGGCGGACTGGCCTGAAACGGAGACCGTCGCGCACCGGACGTATAGACCGGCACCATGACGGTCTGACCCGCGATGGTGATTGTCTTGTGGTCGGAAGGACCGGCTCCGCCCTTGCGGGCGATGCCACCAATATCTTCGCCGATCTGAAGCCCGAAGGACTGCAGATCCGTAACGAGCTTACGACCGGAAAGCGTGCCGAGTGTTGGTACGGTCATGGCTTGGCCTCGTCATTGGAGGGACCAATCGGCTCAACGGCTCCGTGCTCACCGACATAATGCACTGTGCGCGCCGAACGCCGGTCCTGAAGCAGGCTGAGCAGTTCGGGCCGTGCATAATGCCCTACGGAGTCCATCATCCGCTTGCGCTTGGTGATCAGGGCGAAATCGAGATCGGCAATCACCATCCCCTCGCCTTCCGTCAGCGGTGTGCCGAGCAGTTTCCCTTCGGGGGAGACGATGGCCGTAAAGCACCCGCCACGCAGCGGCCCTTCCAGCGCCGGATCGCGGGCGATCTCCGTGATCTGCTCTTCCGTCAGCCAGCCCGTGGCGTTTACGACAAAGCAGCCTGATTCCAGCGCGTGGTGGCGGATGGTGACTTCCATCTGGTCGGCGAATATCTGACCAACCAGCGAGCCGGGGAACTGCGCGCAGTGGATTTCCTCGTGCTGGGTCATCAGCGCGTAGCGGGCGAGCGGATTGTAATGCTCCCAGCAGGCCAGTGCGCCAATGCGACCAGCGGCGCTGTCCACCACTTTCAGCCCTGCGCCATCGCCCTGCCCCCAGACCATGCGCTCATGATAGGTGGGCGTGATCTTGCGGCGTTTGAGAAGGATCTCACCTGTCGAATCAAAGATGATCTGCGTGTTGTAAAGCGTGCCGAAATCGCGCTCGTTTACACCCAGCACGACGACCATGCCGGTCTGGCGCGCGGCTTCAGCGACCATGTCGGTGACCGGACCGGGAATGACGACGGCGCGCTCGTAGAGTTCCAGATGTTCGCCGCCGAAACGGAAAGCCGGCTGGATGAAGGAGAAATAGGGATAATAGGGCACGAAGGTTTCGGGAAAGACCGCCAGCGCAACACCTTTCTCGGCGGCATCACGGATGGCCTGACAGACTTTCCGGGCAGTTCCCAGACCGTCATCGTCAAGGACAGGGCTGATCTGGATGGCTGCGGCTCGAACGATACGGGACATGACTTGCGGTCCTCCCTTCGGTCTTCAGAGAGTCCAGGTATTGAGGATGAAGGCATTGTCGCGCCGGGCCAGCAGGATGATGTCCAGCACGTCCTGCGGATTGATCGGCGTGATGCCGGGGATCAGGTTCTGCTCGCCGTAGCCGTAGAGAGCCTGGAGCGCGAAGCGACAGGCATAGACTTTGCCGCCCTCTTCGAGGATTTTCGCGATCTGCCTGTTGCAGTTCATGTGCCCTGGGAAAGCTTCATCACCCAGACGGGGAAAGCCGCGCTGCACGCCGAGGGTCACACCCGGACCATACAGCAGTACGGATGTTTCAAAGCCTTTTCGGATCAGACGTGTAGCCTGAAGCAGATTTACAAATCCGACCGAACCTTCATTAGCAACGGTGTGGAAGGTGATGAGGGCTTTTTCGCCGGGTCTGGCTTTGACGTCTTCGAAAACCTTGTTTTCATAATTGACGAAGCAGTCGCCATCTTTGTACGGAGCGTGTTCGACTTTCGGCATGGTATGTCTCCCGTGTGCTGCGGTCTCCAGCGAGAAGCCGGAGCTGACCGCTTTGCCGAAGCGAACGTGACATGGGATGACGGGCAGACAAAATATTGTATGTCTGATCTATGCATGACAAACGACGCAAAGCACGTGACAGACCTGCTTGCAGCCAGGACAACTCCATACAAAGAGCGTTAACGAGCATGACAATCGGGAGAAAATTGGATACTTCTTTGTTTTGTAAGGATATTTATTTCACACATTCGTGAACAGAAAGCGATTTTGTTTTTCGCGCAGTCGCGAACAGCCTCAGGGAATCAGGCGATTCCAACCATTCCTGATCGTGCTGTCAGGTCACACAATATCGGCAAAACCGGGAGAACGCTTGTGCTGCAGGACTGACAGGACCCCATGCAGGGATTCCTCAAGGCTTGCGGCATCCGGTGCACTGCCCAACGCAATCCGGGTCCGCTGCGGGGGCTCGCCGCTGATGGTGAAAACAGTGCTGGGCACCAGCGCCAGACCACGCCTGCGGGCGTAGGCCACAAAATCCGCACTGCCCCACCAGTCCGGCAGTTTCAGCCAGATATGCGGACCGTCGGGATTCATGCAATGCCCCTCCCCCAGAACCCTGCGGGCAATGGACTGGCGCAGGCGCAGTTCTTTCTGGATGGCGTGCAGGATCGCATGCGCCTGCCCTGTCTGCATCCATCGCGCCGTGAGCGCGCTGAGCAGACCGGCATTGGTCAGCGCGATCGCCCGGATGGCCGCCGTCACCCGCCGGGTCATATCGGCATTGGGAAGCGCGACATACGCCGTGCGCAGGCCAGGGCTGAGCGTCTTGGCAAGGGTAGCCACGTAGCTGACACGGCTATGGTCGAGGGCCGCCAACGCCGGCAGTGGATTATCCATCAGCAGGCTGTATGGATCGTCTTCAACAATATGCAGATGATGACGCTGGGCGACCTTCAAAATATCCTTGCGTCGCTGCAGGGACATGGTGGCCGTGGTGGGATTGTGAATGGTCGGGATGCAGTAGAGCAGTCGGGGATGATGCTCGGCGCAGACCCGATCAAGCTGGTCCGGCATCATGCCTTCCATATCGCTGTCCACACCGACCAGAATGAGATCGAACTGTGCCGCGATAGTCCGGATACCGGGATAGGCGATGCGGTCGGTGACAATGACATCGCCGGGCTGCGTATGTGTGCTGACAATCGCCGCAAGCGCACTCTGGGCGCCCGGAGAAACAAGGATTTCATCCGTACGCCGCTGCCCGATGACGGGTACGATCCATTTCGCGCCAAGCTGGCGCTCCTCCAGAGTGCCGCCCGTTACCCGATAGGACATCAGGCTGTTCAGATCCTGCTGCTTCAGGATAGCGGTAATGTCACTCTGAATGATCCGTTGCAGAGGCGGATCCTGCGGGATCGGCGGCAAATTCATGGTCAGATCGACCACAGCGGGTCCCGTATGGCGCCAATGGCTCTCCCCGGCACCGACACGAACGAAGGTGCCCCGGCCGACCGTTGCGTCAATCAGACCGCGCCGACGAACTTCGGTGAACGCTCGGGTCACAGTCGTCAGATTGGTACCGAGATACTCCGCGATCGTTCGCTGGGGCGGCAACCTGTCCCCTTCCCGCAGATCACCCTTGCGGATGGAAAGAGCCAGTGCGTCCGCGATCGTCAGGTAGATCGCATTCGGGCTTCGGCTGATTTCTTCTTTCCAGTGAGCCAGATACGGGTACGCGGACATGGAGTAAGACTTCCATACAATGGAAAGAGTTCCATTTGAACATAGCCCGCACAATCAATGCAATCGCGCCTAAGCCAACCCCCTCCAGTCGACCATTTGTTGTTCTATAAACGCCGTTCGTTCGATGGCACATGCGGCCTGCGTCCGTAGCCTCACAGACCGTGTCACGTAAGAGCGCCTTTCAAAACCATGTTGTGAGGGCTCTGAAGCAGATGAGCGAGCATGCGATCAGTGTGAAGGCGAGGTGGATATCGGCCCTTCTTTCGTAGCGGACAGTGAGGC
>NZ_WOTB01000044.1 GCF_011516835.1 Acetobacter musti
CTCTGGACCGACGCCGGCATCCCGGAAGGGAAACTCCGCCCGCTCCGGCAAGCCATCACAATCACCGATAATCCTTAGCGTATATCTGTGCCCGTTTTATGTACCGACCCCATCAGGAGACGAGATCCATGCCCCTTTTCCGTGCCGCCGCGATGATTGCCGCTCTTAACAACGGCTATGTCGTGCCAGCTGCTTTTCAGGTTGTTCAGTCGCCGCCTCTTTTTTCCGTACCCTCAGGCAACGACGGAGCTGTTTCTCAGAGACCGTTACCGGACGAAAACAGAAGTGAAGAGGACGGCACCAGACCGATTGTATCCCACTTTCGCCGGGCCAACGGTTACGGACGGCAAGTTCCGCTGCGTTTTGCCGTTCGCCAGATCGTTCCTCGTGGGGTCACCGTGACGTTTGCTCCTGACATCGATACCGAGGCCCCGGTTGACTGGCAGGGCGGACGGGAATGGAACAAGGTACTGGCATCGTCGGTGGCTCAGGCCGGGGATGTCATTGATGTGGGGCACAACAAAGTTACGATCCGCCGCCGAATTCGCTGACTGGTCGCATGATGGGCGCGCACCTTCCTTCGTAATCAGCCGAGGAAGGTCTCATGCGAACACCCCAGCCTGTCCCGAAAGCCGGGGCACAGCCTCCGATGCCAAATGTCGCGCTTACCCTGGACGCGCTCGGCGATCTCTGGCGCCGCATCGGCGGCAACGAGATACTGTGCCGACTTGACCGGGATCCGGCCACGCTTGCGGCGTGGCATGCCGCGTTGTCATCCGTGGCTCCACATGAATGGCCGGATCTTGTTCGATGCCTGGATCCATTGATACCGGGTCTTCGTGGGCGGCGGGACCTGCTTTCTCCCGATAGCCCATTCGGCCACGGCGTGATTGCCGAGAGCCGTCGTCAGGCTCTCCAGCGCATCCTTGCTTCGGAGCGCATTTCACTGCTGGAGACGATCACCCGCCCGAAAAGACGTCAGGAGGCAGCATGACCCGCTTTGCGTCCTCTGCGCTTTCTTCAGCGGTCATTGCGGCAGCGCTTTTTGTTTCGATGCCGACGTTTGCTCAGACGGCCGCGACCGGTGCCGGCGATTCAACGACTTCGACGGGAAGTGCCGGATGCGCCGCGCTGACCCAGGCGGCCGCGACTGCAGTCAACGAGCGAGTGCAGGCCAACGATGCCTATGAAACTCAGCCAGACAGCGTCAACGGGCTGTCCTGTCTCAGTAATTTTTTCAGCGGCACCGGGTTGAACCTTATCACCAACGGTCTGGATCCTGCGGCGCTGCTTGAGGCCGTCGAGGGCCAGATCGGTGGCCAGATCTGTCAGGCAGCTCAGGCGGCATGGGGCAACGCCATGGGCTCGACCCAGTGCGGGCTCAGCCTGTCAGGCGTCAATCTTGGGCTGGGTTTCGGCTCCAGCAGTGGGTTGATGTGTCCGAGCCTGAACTTCGGCGGTGGGGGGCCGACGCTTGCAAACATCAACGCCGGAACATCGAGCGGCGCCACTGACCTTTATATCAATGGCTCTCCTCAGCTTCCATCCGGTTACAGCCTGGATAATCTCATGGACGGAGTTTTCTGATGCGCAAGCTGCAGACAGTCGCGATTGCTGCCGCTTCCTGTGTCTGCGTCCTGGCCGTCGCTCCGAGGCCAGCACACGCCCTGATCAGTGAGGCGGCCGTGGTCGCCGCGATCAAGGCGCTGCAGAGCTTCACGGGCAACGCCCTGAACACGATGACAAAGAATCTTACAGATAGCATAGATTCGAATCTCACCAGTCTGACAAACCCAAATTCGGTCGCCTCCCTCCTGACGAAGGGATTCACGCAGACCGCCAACTACGCAAAAGCTCAGGTGGGGGCTCAGTCGCAGCTTATCGACGCGCAGGACGCTGCGATGGCTGGCTTCCTTCGTCGTCAGCAGGAAACAGAGATCCGGGACGAGCACATGATGAGTCCGGAATTCTGCGCGGGCCTTGACGCCCAGCAGTCCACCATTGCGGCGTCCAAAGCGTCACGCTCGGCGGTCATCGCGATCACGAAAATCACCGATCCCCGGGGAGAGGCAAAGAAAGGCACGCCGTCCTACTATGGCAAGTCGCAGGGCTCTGACGCCCTGACATCGCTTCATCTTCGCCGATACTGTTCCTCGGACGACGTTGACGCGGGGCTTTGCACTGCGGTGTCCCAGAATCCCGACGCTGACCAGCACGCAGCCAGTTTCTTTGCATCGGATACTCTGTCAGCTGACGGCGGAGTGGACGCGGCAAATGATTACGCGACGACCCTCATACAGCCGATTGCCCCTGCCGCGCTGAGGGGAGAACAAATGACGAGTATTCGTGGCCGGGAGGTCGCGACACGTCGTCGGTCCTATAACAGCCGGATGTCGCTGGCCCGCTGGGTTGCGGCCTACGTCACGTCCCTCGGCGTTCCGTCCGTGACGCTGACCAGCGATCAGAAAGCGGAAATGACGGCTCAGGGCCAGCAACCCCTCGAGAAAGCCTCGTGGCTTCAGGTGATGGCTCTGGAAGTCGGACGACGTGTCTCCAGTGTGGCCTGGAACGCATCTCTCCAGAAAATGCCGCCTGCCTCGCTCCTGCGTGAGATAGCCACCGAAATGGCGCAGTCCAATTACCTCGCGCTGCAGAACTACAGGCTCGGTCTCTATCAGGCGACCATGAGTGCCACCCGCATCGCGCAGGAAGAGGAGGCTGCCTTCAGGGACGGCCTGACCCCGATGCCTTCCCCAACCATCAACCCGTAGAGGTCCACCATGTCTGAAACCATGCAGAAGACCAGCGACATTGAAGACGTCCTGAAGGTCCTTGATCGCGTTCAGTCTGAATACAAAAAGCAGGCGCCCGGACAAGCCGCCGCGTATGAGAGGCTGCGTCAGGATTCCCATGAACCGGGCGCCGAGAGCGACCCTCAGTTTCGCACCCGTGTAGCCTATGCCGTGCAGGATGTGGAGCGTCTCTTGGGACCGACGCTGCAGAGCGATCATCCTCTTCACTCTGAAATGAGCGGGCGGGCCGCCCACTACCCAGGCCTGACTGAGCCCGCCGTGGCCGCCATGATGCAGGAGACACATCGTCTCAAACAGCCTGTCGTGAATGCGATCCGCAGCCTTGCAGGCGAACTGGTGGAGGGGCGTCAGGATCCGGATCACCCGGACATCGCGCACACCATCGACAAACTGAAAGCGACAGTCTTTCCGGAGCCCGGCGCGAAATCGGAGACGGAGCACACCCATAGCGCCGAGGTGCCCCGCGATAGCAACGGTGGCCCGGATTCAACAAGCCGCTCTGCGTCGCCGGGCGGCGGTAATCCACCAAATCAGGAGTCACCAGCGGCCGGTAAACCCGAGCAGAGTCACTCGCCGGATCCACATCAGGACACCGGACCAAAGACGGCAGGCGGCGAGAAAAATGCGCCGGAAAACCGATCCACGGCCGAGACGAATACGGCCCAGGGAAAAGAGGAACCGAAACGAAAGGATGAGAAGCCCGAGGCCACGGAGCGCGAGGAGGTAAGGGTCATCCGGGGCGGTGGATTTGCCAGGCTCGCAGAAGCGATCGGCTCACGGATCGAAAGCCAGCCCGTGAATCCTGGACCGTCCTGGATGGAAAAAGCCGCCGATTTCAGCGCACGACTGCATAACGCACGGGATGAGAAGAGTCTGGAGGCGACAGAAAGGCTGGGAAAGGACGCCGTGGAGGCGTTGCGCGAGATTAAAGAGCGGCCAGCCTCCTCCATCATGGCCTCGATCTCGGACGCGGCCAGGAGCGATCCAGACGGTATGGCCGGTGTGCTGTCCGAAATGAAAGCGGGCGGAAAATACGCCGATCTGCACAGTCAGTTTGTGACTGAAAAGCAGAATAATCAGGCCTTCGCGGCACAGCTGGAAAACGTAAGCAGCAAACTGGAGGCATACGGAAAAGGGCGGGAAGTTGCCGAGGCAACAGGGCAGCGTATGGGAATGCCAGGCAGTGTGACGCAGCGATTCAATCAGATTGATGCCGAGATCGGCAAGAGCGCCGCCGAAGTGCCTGGGAAAAAAGAGGGAGCCAGTGCGCTGGAAGAGATGAGCGAAAAGGTCCGCGAGATGGTCCAGAAGGCCGTCACCGCCGTGACTGATTTCATGAAGCGGATGAGTCCCGGACCGTCTAACAGCCCGTCACCTTAATTCCACCGTCGCGAGAACGAACCATGACTTCTTTCCGTCGCCATGTGCTGGCACTTCTGACGCTTCTGTGCCTCTCGGCTGCCGCCCTGCCCGCCATGGCGCAGACCGTCGTTGCGACCGGATCCGGCGATTCAAGCGGGAGCACCAGCTATAATGTCACCTGGGATCTGCTCGATCCCGGAGACGACTGGGCGGCCCAGGTCATCCGGAGCGTCTTCCCGGTGTTTGGCCAGACCACGTCGGCACCGAGTATCGGAAACGAAGCGACAGTCATCGGCACGATGATCGGGTGGTTTTCGGGATTCGTCATGGCCTTCGCAATGGCCGTGGTCAGCTATATTTATTTCATGAACATTCATCGCGGTGCGGAGACTTCGCAGCTTCTCGGAAACAATCAGACCAGTATGTCGATCGTGCGGATTGGCGTCGCGGCCGTGCTGATGTGGCCACTTCCGACCACCGGCTTCAACGCTGCCCAGGCTGTAGTTGTGCAGGGATCGCTCTGGGGCATTGGCATGGCAAAAGTCGTTTACGACAAAGCGAAGCAGGCGATCGGTCCGGACGGCAAGGTCATCGCACAACCGCTTATTCCCGGCACGAAAGGGATCGTCACGGGTCTTGTGAAGAATGAATTCTGCCGCGCACTTCTGAATATCGCCTCCAACAACACCAGTCTTATCGTCGCACCCACCGGCCAGACCATCCTGTCGGTCACGGGCGGTTCGACAGGGATTATCAACTATTCCTATGACATGGCTGCCGGCACCAGTGATGGTACACCAGTTTGTGGCTCCGTCAGTCTGCAGGCTCCCAATACTGGGGTCGTAAATCTTGCCGGATTTCAGGTCGATCAGGCGGCTATGCAAAGACAGGTGCTTGATTCTGTACTGCTCGGAGACATTCGCGGTCAGGTGGAGCAGGTGGCACAGAGTTACTGGGAGACAAAGAAAACATCCTCTCTCGCCCCGCTCATGGCCATCATAGTCAAAGCGACCAACGATTACACTTCGCGGCTGACGACGCAGGCGGCTCAGCTGCGATCAAAGCTCCAGGATACGGTCAACAACCAGACACTTGCGCTCCATCAGTGGGGTATTTCGACAAACGGCGATTCCGTTAATACGAGCAATCAGATGGATAATCTCGGGTGGACCGGCGCAGGAGCCTATTATCTGGAATTCGCCCGCCTGAACGGTCAGACCCTTTCTCTGATGACCGCGACGCCGACGATCACCACTCCGTCCTATTCCGGAATTGGCAGCTATCTCGCCTCTGACATCGCCCCTCTCGTCCAGTCAGCGGACACATTCATGGAAAACATCGACAGCATGGTCGCCACGCAGGACGGGATGAGCGCACCAGGCGGCAACGCGGATCTCTATTCGGGAGCGATCCCGGGTGGTGACGGTGCAGGCGTCCTTAACCAGTTGTTTCGGGCGCTGCATCTGAACGATTACGCTCTGCAGATCGTCACGGGATTCATTGAGCCGTCCGGGACGGATGGCTACTGGACCGATCCGTTCGGCAATCTGATGTCGCTTGGTAACTGGATGATCACCACTTCCCTGATCACCATGGGAACAGCGTCGATCCTCTCCTCGACGGCCGGGACGATTGGCATCGGCGTGACCTCGCTTCTCAGCGGAAATCCAGGCGGGGCACTTGCCGCTGGTGCCGGACATGCGCTGATGCACTTTTTCGGCGCGCCGATTATCGGCGGCTGCCTGGCGATGCTCATGCCGGGTCTGACTATCGCCTATGTCATCCCGATGATCCCTTTTGTCATGTGGATGTTTGCCGTCGCAGGCTGGTTCATCATGGTGTGTGAATCGGTGATAGCGGCCCCTTTGTGGATGCTTGCGCACATGACCATGAACGGCGAGGGTCTGCATGGGCACGCGAAACAGGGATACGCCCTGCTGTTCAACGTCATTTTCCGGCCGGTCCTGATGCTGTTCGGGCTATTCCTCGGTTATTTCATCTTCGACTCAGTGTCGTGGCTGATCCATATGTGTTTCGGGATCGCGGCCGGCCTGATCCTGTCAAATGGCTGGATCGTCACAAACTTCCTCGGCATGATCGTGCTGGTCAGCCTGTTCGTGATGATTCACGTGACGCTGGCCTTCATTTCATTCCGGATGATCTCGATCCTGCCGCAACGGGTGCCGGCCATGATCGGCTTTGGCGACGTGGACCGGGTGGACATCGACCAGTTCAGCCGGGACGCCGCAGTCGTCGGCATGGCGGGCACCCTGATGTCCATCCAGCAGTCGCTGAACACCGAAGACGGTAAAAAAGCAATACCGCATGGCCCCAACAATGGGATAGATACGACAATGAAGAAGATTGCGTGATCCAGGACACGGGGAGAGCCTGAGATGTTCGGTGGGAATGGAATGAATGGTGCGACCGGGTTCATCCTGGGACGGATGTCGCGCGACTACAGTGACAGCCTCGGGCGTGCGATCCAGAGAACTCTTTATGGATCGCCCCCCTCACTTGCCGATCAGGTACAGGAACAGGCAGGTCTGATTGCGCGACTGAGAACGCTGCTCAGCCGCGCCAATACCCGCGCCGAAGAGCTCGACAGAAAAGTAGGCGAATGGGAGGAATACGCCGACTTTCAAAAAACAAAGATCAGTGCACTGGAAACACGGGCCAGTCGGGCGGAAGCGCGGGAGGCGCAGCTCAGGACTGACCTTCAGGCGGCCGGTGAACGCGAAAGTCGCCTGGCCCATGCTCTCGCAGCGGCGCAGGACGATTATCGGCGCTTAACCGACGAGCATAAAACACTGGCGACTAAAGCCGAGACTATGGAGAGACGAATTCGCGGCTATCTTTCCATGGAAGCCAGATTGAGAAAATTGGAAGAGTAGTCGCAAGTTCTTCCCGCATCATGGTCTCCTGTAAAAAGGAGACCTTTCGTGAAACATTCCTTCTTTCTTCCGCTCGCCCTCTGTCTCGGACTTTCAGCGTGCAGCGCTGGAAATGTATCGTCGGCGGCACACGTCCACGGTCCGAAGGCGCCTCCCACAAAACAAGCACGTTATGATCCTAATGCGGCCTATGGGTCGGCGCGGGCCGTGTGGACACCCCCGACCTACAATCGCGCTGGCACAATCGTGCGCCCAGACGATCCCCGGACCACTCAGGGTCGTGAGGACTATGAGCATGCGTCCTGGGCAACGGGTGCGGAGGGAGGAGACGCCAGCGCACCGCCGGGTACATTCTGAGATCTTGTTGACCATGGGGCCGCCAGCAACGAACTGGCGGCGTTTGGTCTAGGGCTTGCGGGGAAAGAGATTGTCTGCCGTCGCCAGAAACTGAGTTGCGGAACCGAGGTGGCGTTCCCGGATCTGCCAGTTGAGCCACGCGTTCTGAAACGCCACCAGTGCCAGGAAAAACCAGAAAGGGGCGAATTCGAGCGCAGCCAGAAGCTGCGTTCCTCCCCAGCGAGACAATGACATCTCCACGATCCAGGCAACAATCAGAGCGAGATCGAGTGCCCCAGCCCAGACGGATCGCGCATATGTCTGGCGCTGGCGCTGATCGAGGAAGATAGTCACCGCCCGCGCTTCCACTCCATATGTGGCGGCGGTCGCTTCGACGTCGATCCGGCCTCCATCGGTGATATGGAAATCGGGAACCGAGGTTCCTCTTCCTGCGAGTGCCTTCCACAGGATTTCGATCAGTGAGGCGTTCTTCTTCAGATCGCGCCAGGCGATCAGGTTGCGTGGATCACCAATCACAAGTCGGGCAAGCTGCCGTGTTCTTCTGAAAAACCGCGGCTTGCGGTCTGGTCCGGCTCCGGCACTCATTGTGCCACCGAACTGACGAACGCCTCGACATCACGTGGAACGCCGTCCAGTCGCCCGGTCTCGCCATTTCTGCGTGTCCAGATGAAAGTCGGGGTTCCGGCGAGCGCCAGCTGACGGGCAATCTCGCTGTTGTGGGCAAGTTTCTGTGGGCTGTCGGGAGACGGATTATCGGCCTTCTCTCCAAGTCGGCCGCTTATCCATGCTTCCGCCATTTCGCCTTCGGGAAATGACAGCATTGACTTCGCATTGATCGTGCTCGCGCCGTGATCTTCGTAATCGAGAAGAGATAGCGGAACCACTTTCAGGCGGATCCTGCCGGCGCTGATTGCAGGCTGTAACGCCCGCATCGCCCTGATGGAGTAGATGCACTGAGGATCTATAAACATGACGGCCTCAGGAGCTGACGGCACTCCCAGCGAGCCCCCTGAGAGGTCTGCCAGGCCAGACCGCGTGTTCGCATGGGAGGAGCTTGCAGACACCGTCACCGCCGGCACCGCGCCGGGTATATCCCTGATCTGGGCTTTCGTGAGATCTTTGCCAGTTGCGTCCCACATACGGGCTGCGACCGCTGCCTGACCATCCGGAGTGGCGTAAACGACCTGAAAGCGATTTCCGGCCTGGACGAACATGCCTCTGATCCCGTGTGAGGGAACCAGATCACGCGCACGGCCGCCAGCATAATGACGCAGCGTGTCGTAAGGCACGGGTATTAACGTGCCGCTCAGGATGAGCTTGTGATCTGTGGGGGCGAAGAAGACGAGGATCTCGCCTTCTCCTGTGTGAGCGATACCGGTTTCAAACCCGTGCAGGTTTGGCTGCATCTCGACGGTTGCGCCTCGCGCCCCCAGATGAGCGATCGCATCAGTGTCGCCGTGATCGTGCTGCGATGGCCCCGGAAGCCTGGGCTCCGATGGAGATTCCAGCGAAAGCGGTTGCGCGCATTGCTGGGCGAAAGCCGATGAACACGCCAGAAGGGCAAACGGAAAAAGGCAAACAGGTCGCATATCGGGCTCCGGACAATATGAATGTCCTTTACGTTTCGATCATGCGACTTGGCTGATAAATTTCAGGCTCGACGGGCGTGGACGATTGGCGTCTTCCAGCCACCTTGCGGGGAGGATGGCCGAGGCTCATGTGTCGCGTCCTGACATTCCCCTTCCAATTCATTGGCTAGCATGTGACTGATAACTTCGACGAGGAGGGTAATACGCAGTCGTAAATGGTGGGACTGCGGATGTCGCTTTAATAATTGTTGTCCGTGTTCGCTGCACAGGACGGCTGCTCTTTGCAACGCATCGATTGAGTCGTGATCCGACTGACTTAGTGATGGAGATGACGTCAAGTTTTCAACTTGGGATGCAAGCGAAAAGACGGTATCAGCTAGAGTAGAACATAGTTCATGTGACGGATCGTCTTTAATTAGAGCGAAGCGTAACCTCAGTTCGTCAAGTATCATGTGGTCCCCGCGAAGCTTGAGCCTTAACGAATAAAGAGAACAGGCGCACGAACAACGGTCACATGTGATACAGATCTGCTAGATGCGCCCTGCTGTACTGTTGAAGAGATATGAAAATTACGCAAATCGGCTATGCCGCGAATGTGTGTCAAGACAAAAAATCACAATCGCATCGTCAAATCTACATAAATCTTAACGTAACGTAAAAATTGTGTTCAGTTAATTGCGGAGTGTTGCGCGTATGCTCGTGCGGCCCTTTTTTGATGCTGGGTATATCGGCAAGTCGACGGCGGTAAAATCGTCTTTCTACTACGAAATGTTTTTGTATGGCAGATGTGGAGTGTTAACAAAGCAATGAGATCCGGAAGTATTTTATCCATATAAAAAATACTTTTTTTCTGATTATGTAATAAATAACCTTTCCGCAAAGTATTATTATTGAAAGTTCCGTATCTTGACCGCAACCGGTCGGCGATCATTCTCTCCGATCAGCCCAAGCAGTGCGGTCCCGTCTTCAAGGTTTCGCACGATGACGTGCATCACATCACCTTCGCGCTGCAGACTGCCGTGAACAACCATCAGCGACGCCCCCATGGCGATGGCCCGTTGCGCTTCGATCCGGTCTTTCCACAGGATCAGGCTGGCCACCCCGGTTTCATCCTCGATCGTGACGAACATCACGCCTTTTGCCGTACCGGGGCGCTGACGCATCAGCACCAGTCCCGCAATCACCACGCGGGTTCCGTTCCGTAATGTCGCGAGATCCTCGCAGGGAATAATGCCTCTTTCCGCGAGCCCGTCGCGCAGGAACGCCAGAGGATGGGCCCGCAGGGTCAGGCCGGTCGCGAGATAGTCTTCCACAACGTCCGAGCCTTCGGTCATCGGGCGCAGGATGACGGATGGTTCAATGACTTCCGGAGCAGGCCGGTTACGTCCGCGATCTGCCGCTGCAAACAGAGGGAGAGGTTCATCCGCCAGCCCCCTGATCTGCCACAGGGCCGTGCGGCGATCGCAGTTCAGGCTGGCAAACGCATCCGCTTCGGCCAGACGCTCAAGAGCGGTCGTTGGAACGTCCGCCCGGCGCCAGACATCTTCGACACTTTCGTAGAGAGGCATGCGACTGGCAATCAGACGGGCGGCGTCCGCGTTCGCCAGTCCCTTCACCAGCCGCAGACCAAGCCGAACCACCAGCCGCGCACTGCCTGGCCGACCTTCAAGCGTACAGTCCCAGCGGGACTGGTTCACGCAGACCGGTCGCACCTCGACCCCATGCTCGCGGGCATCGCGGACGATCTGAGCCGGGGCATAGAACCCCATGGGCTGACTGTTGAGCAGTGCGGCGCAGAAGACGTCCGGATGATGGCATTTCAGCCACGACGAAGCGTAGGCGATCAGCGCGAAACTCGCGGCGTGGCTCTCGGGAAATCCGTAGGAGCCAAATCCTTCGAGCTGACGAAAGGTGCGCTCGGCGAACTCCTGGGTGTAGCCGTTGGCCACCATGCCGCGCACCATCTTCTCACGAAAATCGGCGATGGATGCCGTATGATCGCGCATCTTCATGCCGCGTCGCAGCTGGTCGGCCTCACTCGGCGTAAAGCCCGCACAGTGAATGGCGACCTGCATCGCCTGTTCCTGAAAGAGCGGCACGCCCAGGGTCTTGCCGAGGATCCGGCGCAGGGCCGGCGAAGGACAATCAGGCCGTTCCAGGCCTTCGCGGCGACGCAGATAGGGATGGACCATATCGCCCTGGATCGGACCGGGACGGACGATCGCCACCTGAATCACCAGATCGTAAAAGGTGCCTGGCCGGGTGCGCGGGAGCATCGCCATCTGGGCGCGGCTCTCGATCTGAAAGGTGCCGAGCGTGTCGGCGCGGGCGATCATCGCGTAGGTCTGCTCGTCCTCGGTTGGAATCGTCGTCATGTCATAAGCGCGGCGCCCGTGCCGCACCAGAAGATCAAAGGCGCGCTGCAGACAGCCCAGCATGCCGAGGCCGAGAACATCGACCTTCATGAAGCGCAGTTCGTCGATGTCATCCTTATCCCAGACGATGATCTGACGATCTTCCATGGCCGCGGGCTGGATCGGCACCAGCTCGTCCAGCCGGTCATGGGTGAGGACGAAGCCACCGGGATGTGTTCCCAGCTGACGCGGAAAGCCCAGGATCTGGCGGGCGAGATACAGCGTCAGCGACAGACGCCGGTCACGCAGATCAAGCCCGATCTCCCGCGCACGGCTCTCGAGTTTTCCTTTATCATCCAGAGCGGATGCAAGATGTTTCGAGAGCAGGCCCAGCACATCGTCGGGCAGGCCCAGCGCCTTGCCGACGTCTCGCACCGCGCCTTTCGGCTGATAGCGCATCACGGTCGCGCACAGGGCCGCCCGCTGACGGCCGTAGCGCCGGCAGATCCACTGGATGACCTCCTCACGCCGGTCGCTGTCGAAATCGACGTCGATGTCGGGTGGCTCGCGACGCTCCACCGAGATGAACCGCTCGAAGAGAAGACCTGAGCGCACCGGATCAATGGCGGTGATCCCGAGCACGAAGCAGATGGCGCTGTTGGCGGCCGAGCCGCGTCCCTGACAGAGGATTCCGATCGCGCGCGCATGGCGGACAATGGTGTTGACCGTCAGGAAATACGGCGCATAGCCAAGCTGGCCGACCAGCCTGAGTTCATATGTGAGCTGCCGTCGCACGTCGTCAGGCGCGCCGGCCGGATAGCGTAACGGCAGGGCCTCGCGCACCAGACGAACCAGCGTGTCCTGGGACTCCTCGCCCTCCACATCGGTCTCGGACGGATACTGGTAACGCAGTTCACTGAGCGAGAACCGGCACAGGGAGGCGATCTCGCCCGGGCGGGCCAGCGCCGTTTCATGGCCCCGGTAGAGCGAGGCCATTTCAGCCGGGCCGCGCAGATAGCGATCCCGCCATGGCTCACGCAGAGCGCCGAGCGTGTCCATGCTCACATTGTGCCGGATGGCGGTGAGCAGATCCTGCAGCACGCTGCGGTCGGCGGCGTGATAAAGCACATCGCCGGTCACGACTGTCGCGACGTTGGCCGCATGGGCCAGCCGCTCCAACATATTCAGACGTTCCGTATCGCCCGCCCGCCAGTGACGGCTCAGGGTGAGCCATATCCCGGCGCAGTGACGGCGGATCCGCGTGAGAGCATCCAGTCGGTCCTGCAGCGCGGCATACGGGGCGTCCGAAGAAAGCAGCAGCAGCAGGCGGGAGACGCGCTCGCCCGTCAGATCGCTCCAGGTCAGATCGAGCCGTCCACGCTCGCCGCGCCGATGGCCGAGGGTCAGCAGGCGACACAGCTGGCCCCAGCCTGCCCGGTCCACCGGATAGGCCAGCAGAACACTGCCGTCGCACAGCTCCACACGGGCACCGGGCAGCAACCGGACGCCGTGAGACAGTGCGGCTGCATGGGCGCGGACGATGCCGGCGACCGTGCCATGGTCGGTGATCCCGAGCGCCGGATACTGCAGCCGCGCCGCACGGGCGAACAGTTCCTCAGGATGGCTGGCGCCGCGCAGAAACGAGAAATTCGTGCAGGCCTGCAGTTCCACATAGGCGGACGAGGCCATGTCTCATCTCCCGCGCGGATGCCGGTGCGGCGTCGCATCGGGCTGCGGGGCTGCCGGTCGCCGGCACAGCACGAAGCCGCTGCGCTCGAGATGCTCCACCAGACGTTCGGCCACTACGCGGGCCATCAGCTCGTCGGCGTCATGTACGCGCCGTCGGCCGTCATAGCGAAGTCCATGAATCAGCGCCTCGGCGATCTCGGACGGCGAGGCCGGTGACAGGTATGCCTTCGTTTCGTCTGCCCCATTCATCAGAACAGCCCGTGGAGGAACCACGCTCCATCCCCTGTCCAGCTGTGCGTGCCGTCGCCCTGGCGATACAGCCAGAAACGCTCGCCATCTTCGGTCTCGGTAATCCAGTAATCGCGGGCGGCGTGAAACTCGCTGTCCGAGAGCCACCATTCCCCCTGGATGCGCTCAGGACCGTCTGCGCCCCGCACGCGGTGCGTGCGGCCGTCCCAGACAAAGCGTTGCGGTGCGCCACTTTCGGTCCCGGCTTCGACACGTAAGGGCTTTGGCGGATCGAGCAGTCGGATGGGGCGGACGAAAGAAAAGGTAGATGTCGGCTCGGCCGCCTCCTGTGTGACAGGGGACTGTGCCTGAGCGCGCTCAGGGATCTGGCTGGCACGTGGCGTAAGGCGGAACACCCGTGACGCGCCGACACGGTTGCACAGGCGGTCCACCAGACAGGCGAGATCGCCACCCCCAGCCTGTCCGCGCTCGAGCACGGTCTGGTCGCCCGTGGTCTGCCGCGCTTCATGGTGGGAGACGGTGAGCGTCATCACTTCGATCCCGAAACCCGGTTCGATGACGGCGATCCGTTCTTGTAGAAGGCGGCGCAGATGGGCTGGCTGATCGACGGGCGACGCGGTGCCCACGCGCACGGGCTGAAGCGTACCATCGACACGCTCGCAGACCAGCTCGAGCTGCCGTGCGCCCTGACCGCGCTGGCGCAGGATCTCGGAGATCTCGTCCACCAGTTCACCGATCACCACTGCCAGAGCCTCGGCCGTGCCGATCGGTTCCAGCATCTGGCGCTGCGCACGGATGGCGTCGGGCGGAATAACCGGGCGAATGGGTTCGGGCCGGACGCCGAGTGCCTCGTCCAGCCGGCGCATCAGAAGATCTCCGAAACGCCGTGCCAGAGGTGCGCGAGCCGTGCGCCGCAGATCGCCGATCCGGGTAAACCCGAGGCGGATCAGCCCCTCGCAGGTTTCGGCCGGCAGGCGCAGGGCCGCAACAGGCAGGGGATCGAGAGCGGCAGCCGTGCCGCGCGATGGAACGAGTGTGTCCCGCTCACGTCCGAAGCGCGCCAGCGCGTGCGCAGTGCCGGGCGTGTCCGCAAGGGCGAGGCGGATATGATAGCCCAGCGCTTCCAGCCGTTCGCGCACGATCGCCAGCATGGCGTCCTCGCCGTCATACAGGTGGGCGCAGCCGCTGGTATCGCACCATACGCCGTCTGGCGGATCCGCTGACGTCAGAGGGCACAGCCACAGACACCAGGCCGCCAGTCGCTCCAGAGCAGCCTCATCCGCTTTCCGGTCGCCCTCAAATGCTGCGAGACCGGCGATCAGGCTCCGGGCATGGGCCAGCGCCATTCCAGGGCGGACACCAGCCTGCCGGGCCATGACATCGGCCGCCATCACCACGGGGCGCCGGCCATCGTGCTCATGCAGCACAAATCCCGTCCCGATGGTCTCCTGCGGGTGGCGACGACGCCACAGATCTGTGTGCCACAGGGGAAACCAGATCGAGAGGATCCGTCGCATGACCGGGTAATCCGTATGTCCAGGTGAAAGGGCGTCCATCACGGCTGCGCAGCAGCTCGATGCGCCAGTGTTCCGGACCGATCACGCTGTTCAGCGACACCGGGCGCGCCGCCCCGATCCGCCAGCGGGTTTCACAGGCGCTTGGAGGCGGTATCGCCCCGTTCGGGGCAGGGCGGAGCAGAAAGCCCGTGGTGCCCGAGCTTTCGGCCGCGAGCTGCAGGCGTCGTGATGCGATGAGAGAGAGCGGAACGCAGAGATCGCAGACCAGCGCCATGACCCCGCGCTCCCGCAGGATGTCCTCGCAGAGAGGGAGAAGATCGCGGGTCTCGCTCTGCACGCAGATCAGGCGTCCCGGCGCGAGGCCTGCGCCCTGCAGTCCGGCTGCATGCAGGTTGAGATGGTGCGCCGCAAGCCAGACCACCCGGCCCGGTGTCCGGGCCAGCACGCGGGCGACAAACCGTGTGGGGCGGGCGAGAAGGACACGGTCACAGCCGGCTCCGAGGAACTCATGGACGCGGCCACGGCTCAGGCCCCCGCCCAGCCGCTCATCAGGAGCGGTGAAGCCTGTCGGCAGATAGGCATCCACCCCGGCTGCGGCGTGATGCCGCTCCATGCGGCGGATCTCGTCGCGCAGGAGCGCGAGCGTATCGGCTGTTCTCCCGGCCATGGTGTGTCCCCGCTCAAAAACAAGAACATAAAGAGAACAAAAGGTCGCCGTGAGTCAAGAATGAACTGTCTTGGCGTGATAGAGCGAGGCTGTCCATCACGCTGCGCGGCCCATGGCCCGTGCGTCCCATGCACAGCGATGGACTGGAAGATTTTCCACGCATGTGACGACCGTCTGTTCAGGGGGGGGCCAGCAAGAGGAATCTACGTTTTCCTCTCCCGTGTTGTGCTCAGTCGTAGGAATTCGTTCGAATATGATGCCAGCTTCCACAGTAACGGATGTCTCGATGTCTGATCCTCTTCGTGTCCTAAGATAAAGGTATTTTGCACTTCGGGAGGGCAGGTATGCGACGTGTCTGAGCATAGAGGCTGCAAAAGCCATGGTGTGCATGGCCACGAGCGTTGAGGCGCAGGGTTCACAGGCCCTCTCCATCGAGTGACTGTTGCGAAAGATCTTTCCACAATCCAGAGATTGGGGAGCAACACAAAACCGAAAGCGGATGGTTTAGACAGGACCTTATATAACCGCTTTATCCGGTGGCGCCGCCTGGATGTTTTCGGCCGGATTTTCACGGTACTAACTGAACAGGCCGGTCGTTCGAAGCGCATGATGACCGACGCGACTCATCTGAAAGCGCACCGGACATCGGCCTAAATTATTTAGTAGGACTCAGATCTCTTTTCATTCTGTCTGCTGTTTCCATCCTGCATTGTCTAATACGGAAACTGGCGTCTCTAATGGCTCCCATCCACGGTTGCGGGCATGACGAAACTGCGCGTCCGCGTCGTAGTGTGTGACATTCGGAAGCAGTTCACGCGCTTGAAGCCTGCCCATCGAGGCCAGCAGGTTAGCTTCTGCGACGATCGTATCGTGGCGGCTGGTAGCGAGGTCTACCTGCGCCGCACGAAGGTTCTGGTCAGCGTACAACACATCGGTGGTGCTGCGCAGGCCATAGCCATATTCGAGTTGGTAGCCCTTGAGCGTCAGTTCACCGGAGCTTACCTCTCCGGTCGCTGCCCGGATCGCAGCAAGACCGTTTTCAACCGCGTGCCAGTCAGCGGTTAATGCCTGCATCACCTGACGACGAGCGAATTCGACATTTTGCCGCGCCTGCTCGTCCTTTTCCCTGGCCTGCCGAATCTCGGAATTGTAGAGATCCCCGTTATAGATCGGCTGCACAAGGGAAACGGTGCCCCCGACCTGCTCACTATATTCTCGCCCGCGAAACGGTGAGGCGGGGCCGATCGCGCCGAAAGTGCCCTGCACCTGGATCTGAGGACCCCATTGCGAACGCGCTGTGTCGATATCCGCCGCCGTCGCCGCCTTCATCTCGCGCGCCTGCGAAAGCTGCGGACTGAAGGCCGCCGCTTCGCTCGCGGCCTCTGATGCCGTCCTAGGCAATCCCGGGAGTCCGTCCGGCATACTAAGGGTGCCAGGAGCAACGCCGATTACCGCGCGGAAATTTGCTTCCGATGTCGCCAGCGCCGTCCGCGCCTGGGCAAGCGCAACATCCGCCGACTGTCGACGCGTCCGAGCCTGCTCGACATCCGTGCGTGTCACCTGTTCCGCCGATGCGCCCCCCAGCGAGTAACGAGACGTGATGAGATGCACCTGACGCTCCAACATCTCAAGATCTGCCTTACGTATATCGAGGATATAGCGGTCGCGCACCACGTCCATATAGGCTGTAATTGCGCTGGCGAAGATCTGCGTTTCTGTTAGCCGTAAAGCATGTTGCTCAGCGCGAGAGCGGGCGTCGGCCGCACGAACGACATTAGCGGTATGACCAAAGGAATAGAGCGTTTGTTTTGCCTGGACATACCCTTCAGCATAATTCGAAGTGTAGGAGCCCAGAGCGAAAGCATTGGTGTAAGGACCTTGCTGATAGTTCGCATCCATGTTGACAGTCACTGTGGGCCGCCAGGTACTGCGCGCCTGATCTGAGTTTTCTGACACAGCACGCTGATTTGCCCGTTCGCCAAGCAATGTTGGATTGCCACGGTACGCCAGCGCCAGCGCCTCCTGCAACGTCTGTGCCTGTGCGACCGTGGGGAGCAGAACGAGAACTGCAGTGATTAAGATCTTACATCTCATATCCGTCACTCCGCCCGCAAGGCACGTGCCGGCTCTGAGCGGGCAACGCGAAGAGTCTGGCCAAGCACAGTCATCGCCGCAATGAACAACGCTCCGGATATGGCTGTAAGGAAATGGATGGGACCGAGTACGATGCGCTGATCAAACCCCGAAAGCCAGGACCGCATAGCAAACCAGGCAATCGGAGAAGCAATCACGCAGGCAAGAAGAACAGGCCGCAGAAAGTCTCCTAACAACAACAGAATGATCTGCCGGGCGGACGCACCAAGCGTTTTACGGATACCGATTTCATGCGTACGGCGCACCGCCGTGAAGGACGCGAGGCTGTAGAGTCCCAGACATGCGATCAATAGGGCCGCGATCGCGCCAAGTGTGAATATCCGTCCGCGACGTTCATCTCCCTGATAGAACTCCAGGGTTCGGTCATCGACAGACTGAAAATTTGCCGGTGTGTCCGGAAGCACAGATGCCCAGGCCCGATTGAGATGAATTACCATTTCAGACGATGATGCATTATCGAAACGTACGGCAGGAATGGGCTCGTCAAACGGCGTGCGCGTCAGCGAATTATAATAAATGATCTCCGGTTCAACTGGCTCATGCGGAGATACAAAGCGAAAATCTGATATAACGCCGATGATTGTCGCGCGCAGTCCCTGATCAGAAATCACCTTATCAACAGCGGCATCAGGTGTAGTAAAACCAAATCGCAGGGCTGCAGTTTCATTGACAACCACGTTGAAGTTTCCGGTTCCTTTTTGTAACGCTTCGTTGTCAGGACCCTCGTCCTGCCCATATTTTGGATCGAACCAGCGACCGGCTAACAGGCGGGGATTATATGTCTCAAAATATTCTGAGCCTGCGCGATCGAATAACAGATGCACTCTCACTTTTTCTGCTGAGTTAACAAGCTTATACGTGGATTTGTTCTGGTTGGGGGGATTGGGCCCCAGTTCGCCGAATGTGAGCGCCTTTACACCCGGTACCGCTTGCAAGGCATCCAGCATTTTATGCTGAATAGCCAGATCTTTCGCGGGAATTGCGGAACCTACTAACAAACCTGACATGGTGTACCCACGGTCGGCGTTTCGTATGAAGGCCGTCTGACGGTCGATCACGAAGGTGCAGATAACGATCGTCACAGCAATCGCAAATTGCACTACAACCAGCGCATTCCGGAGCCGGGCATCCATCCGCCCCCCCGAAGGCATGCGGGTGGCAGCCAGAATCGCCGCTGGACGGTACCGTGACAACACCACCGCGGGATAAATACCACTTGCCAGCCCGCTCCCGATTACAATGAGCGGCCATAGGAGGAGAACAAAACCATAGCGAACAGTCACAGCCTGACCACTCAGGCTGGCGACAACCGGTGTCAGAACCTCACACAGAGCCAGACCAGCCAGGCAAGCCGTAGCGACAGTCAGCAATGCTTCTCCCATGAACTGGATAAACAACCGCCGCCGGGATGCCCCCAGCGTCTTGCAAACAGCCACCTCCCGGGCACGAAGCATAGCTCTCGCAGTAGCAAGATTTACTGCGTTGGCGCATGCGAGCATCAGTGCCAGAAAGCCAGTTATTCCGATACTGTTGACAACATTCCGGTCAGCGGCTTCTTCTCCTCCTCGCACAGTAATGTCGTAAAAATGCTGCTGCAGGAGGGGAACGAGCGAAAGAGAGAACTCCTGTTCCGGATGCGTGCCCAAAGATGTTTCGTCGCTGTCCGCGCCGGAAGCACGATGAATCACGAAGTCTCTCAGCTGTGCGCCTATAGTTGATATGTCAGTGACGTTATGCAGTTTCAGATATATTCTTCCGCAAGCACTTCCCCAACGCTGAAAACATGACCTGGTATTAATGTCTTCTGTTGGTATTGGCACCAGTATTTCTGCATCAGACAAAACACCAGGTTCAGCTGGCTGCGCCAGAACACCAGTCACAATGTGGCTGGTCTTTTGGCCATCTCTAACGAGTTCTATGTTGTGCCCAATGACATCTGTCTTCCCGAACAGACGCTGCGCTGCACCTTCAGAGAGAACCAAACCTTCAGGCCGTGACAGAGCATTGGTCGGTAAGCCACGAATAAGCCGTAGGCCAAACACCTGGAAAAAAGTCGGATCTACCTGATAAGATGTAAATGAAGTAAACTGCCCCTCACGCCTCACCTGCAAAGTCGCAGGGATGATACGCACCGCATTTTCGATCTCAGGAAAATCGTCGCGCAGAAAAGGCACTGCTCGGAAAGATGTAAAAGCACTCTCATAAGATGCAGTGCCCGCGAGACTCCAGTGACTGTCAAGGCGCACAATCCGGTCTGCATCCGGAACAGAAGCGTTGTAGCTATATTCGTAGCGTACCAGCAGACCGAGCGTGAGAAAGACACATACTCCCACTGCAAGACCAAGAATATTAAGTGCGGTATGAAGCGGATGCCGCCGCGCCTCACGCAATGCGCCGTCAAAAATGGCCTGGAACATGGGCTTTCCTCCTCAGATCGCAATGCCGGCGGAAAGCACGATACGACCGTCAAGCATATCCACACGGCGCTTCGCGAGGTCGGCATGGCTTGGGGAGTGTGTTACCATCACAATGGTCGCTCCTTCGTCATTGAGGTGCTGGAGGATATCCATCACCTGCGCCCCGTTCTCAGTGTCGAGATTACCTGTCGGTTCGTCAGCCAGGATCAGTCGGGGCTCCCCTGCTATCGCCCGGGCAATCGCCGCACGCTGTTGCTGTCCACCAGAAAGTTGCGAAGGGTAGTGTCGCGCGCGGTGCGCAATGCCCACATGATCCATTGCGCTTGCCACGCGCTCCTGGCGCAGGCTTTTAGGCATATTCCGATAGACCAGAGCGAGTTCGATATTCCGCTCGATGGTGAGATCATCAATCAGATTGAAGTTCTGGAATATGTAGCCAAGATGATCGCGCCGAAAGGCAGCGAGTGATGCCTCATTCAAGGCTGTCAGCTCGTCGTCGCCAAAACGGTAAGATCCTGATGTCGGGCGGTCGATCGTACCAAGGATATTCAGGAGGGTGGATTTTCCGCAGCCGGACGGTCCCATGATCGCTACGAATTCTCCTGCCTCTACAGAAAGTTCTATGTCACACAATGCTGTTGTTTCGACCTCGTCCGAACGGTAGAGGCGCTGGATATGGGTCAGTTCGATCAACATGAAGTACAGTCCTCTCCGCTTAGTGGATCGCGAGATGATTGAATTTTTTGTAGGAATTGTAAGACGAAACGATCACATGCTCGCCTTCGAGCAGACCGCTGGTAATCTCCACCTGCTCGGGATTGCGACGCCCTGAAGTAATCGTTGTCCGATCGGCACTTTTTCCGTCAGGCGCGACGATGAAGGCCGAGGACCCGCCGCTTCCCTCCAGCCATGCGCCGTTTGACAGGACGAGTGCTCTGTGTGTCTCGCCAAGGGTGATACGAACATCGATACTCTCCCCGCGGCGTAACCCCTCTGGAGGCGACTTATCGAAAGTCAGTTCCGCACGAAATTGTCCGTTCGTTACCTGCGGGTGCACGCGTGCAACGTTCAGGGGCAGTTTCACGTCACCGATATCGGCTTCCCCCCGCTCACCCATTACGACGCGGCCGAGATAGAATTCGTCAATATCGGCATCAAGACGATACTTTCCCTCGCTGTCGATCTGTCCGATCTTGTCTCCTGCTTTGAGGGACTGTCCCGGCTGGACGTCGAAATTTGTCAGGCGTCCACCGACGGGCGCATGCAAGACAAGCGCATCAAGGCTTGTTTCGACGACGAGAAGATTGTTGCGCAGCCGGGTCTCTTCCTGATCAATTTCCCCGGACTGACGGGCAGCTACAGCAAGATCCCGCTCGCGCGCATTTTCCAGCCTCTGAACATGCTTTGCATCGTAGTCGACTTCGTCACGAAAGCTGCGCAGATTAGCGTCAGATTCAAACTGCTGGTCATGAAGTTGCTGATGGATCTGGAGGGATCGAAGAACCCTTGATTGATGTGCTTGGCCGGTAATTTCTGGGTTTTGGCGATTTGATTGACGGTTTTTGCGATGGCGTCCAGTCTGCGTTTTGAGCAGATTGGGAGTTGTCTCTCGCTGGATGGCTATGCGCTCGCGTTCAATCTTTCGAGGAAGAGGAGGCGGCGCATATTATAGACGATATTGGCGAGCCCGATCCTCATGGTGGCTCGACTGATACCGACAGTTCGGATGAACAATCCCGTCTTTGATTTCTGGTCGGCAAAGACGTGCTCGACGCGCGATCGGATCACGGACTTTCCAGCATTCGATTTCTGGATATGTCGGGGCATAGGCTTGAGATGCGGCTTTTTTCTGTGAACCTTTGAGACAAAACCCTCTTTGTCCATGAAG
>NZ_WOTB01000045.1 GCF_011516835.1 Acetobacter musti
GAAACATCCCGCCAGCAGAAGCTGAGGCACGCTTTTATGCACAACAGAAATCACATGCATTAGCCGCTTAAATCAGATAAAAAACGTCTCCACAAAACCCGGGGCAATTCACTCCGGTTTTAATTAAGATGGCCGCCTGCTGTGCAGACGCAGGTGGAGCTGTTTTTCGGGGCTTTGCCCCGAACCCCACAAAGGGACGCAGTCCCTTTGATCCCGATTGTCAGATCATCAGAGGTGAGAGGCGGAAGCCCCGCAATCAGCCAAACGCGCGGGCATAGCGGTCCACGGAAAGATCCAGCACCGGGATATTCGGTTTCCGGCCATGGATCTGGTCGGCAAGAATCCGGCCGGAACCGGCGGCCATGGTCCAGCCGAGAGTGCCATGACCCGTGTTGAGCCACAGATTGGCGAACTTCTTTGACGGGCCGACGATGGGCGTTCCGTCCGGCGTATTGGGGCGCAGCCCCGTCCAGTAAACGGCCTGGGACAGATCGCCGCCGCCATAGAGTTCCGAAAAAGACAGCTCAAGAGTCTCGCGCCGGTCCGGACGAAGACGGAGATCGAAGCCTGTCAGTTCGGCGGTGCCCCCGATGCGGATGCGGTCACCCAGACGGGTGATGGCGACTTTGTAGGTCTCATCGTTGACAGTGGAGACCGGCGCACGGGACTCATCAGTCAGCGGCAGGGTGAGCGAATAACCTTTGACCGGATAGACCGGAAGGCGGATGCCAAGTGGACGGAGGAGCGCCGGGGAATAGCTGCCCATGGCCATGACATAAGCATCGGCGGTCAGCCGGCCGGCACTGGTGCGGACGCCATAGATGCTGTCAGCGGAAGCATCCAGGGCCTTGATGGCGGTCTCGTAGCGGAAAGTGACGCCAAGCTCTTCGGCCATCTGAGCGAGACGCTGCGTGAACATATGGGCGTCCCCGGACTCATCGCCGGGAAGATAAAGACCGCCTTTAAGCAGGGCGCGGGCGCCTTTCAGACCTGGCTCGCGTTCGAGAATCTGATCCACGGTGAAGAGTTCATGTGGCACGCCACTATCGCTGAGCAGGCGCATATCCTCGCCGGCGTGTTCAACCTGGGCGTCGGTGCGGAACAGCTGGATCAGACCCTTCTGACGGTCATCATAGGTAATGCCGGTCTCATCGCGCAGGGCGGTCAGACAATCGCGGCTGTATTCGGCGATCCGGAGCATCCGGGACTTGTTGATGTCGTAATCATGCTCATTGCAGTTCATCAGCAGGCCGCCGATCCAGCGAAGCATCGCCATGTCGAGCGCTTTCGGCCGGATGACCAGCGGGCTGTGTCTGCCGAGCATCCATTTCAGCGCCTTGAATGGCAGTCCGGGAGCGGCCCAGGGCGTGGAATAACCAGGCGAGACCTGTCCGGCATTGGCGAAGGACGTCTCAAGACCGGCGGCGGGCTGGCGATCGACGACTTCAACCTCGTGGCCGAGTTTCGCGAGATACCATGCGGTTGTGACACCAATAACACCGGCACCGAGGACGATGACTTTCACGAGGATTCCTTTCGGTGTTCTGCGTACGGCACTAAGAGGCCTCCTGATTAAGCCTGGCGGAGGGCAGCGTCCAGCCGGGGAGTTCATCCGGCGTAACAGTCAGTCCGCTGACGCAGGCCACATGTGACGCAGGGCAGGGACCGGACCGGCGTCCTGAAAGCAGCCCGTACCGGCAGTCCGTACCGGGGCAAGACAGCGCAGCATAAGGCAGATACGACTGAAAATCTGACGTCGCGGGCACAGACAACGGGGGATACATTGGACGCTCTCAGACTTTCCCAGCTGCAGTTTTTCTGCGCGATTATCGAGGAAGGGTCGGTGGTCTCCGCCGCCCGGCGCATGAACTGTGTGGCCTCCAACATCACCGCCCGTCTGAAGGAACTGGAGCAGATCCTGGGGCAGCAGCTCTTCGAGCGCGAAAAAGGTCGTCTCGTCGTCACACCTGCCGGGCGCCTGTTCTACAGGGAGGCAGCGGAGGTGGTGACACGTGCCCGCCGGCTGTCGCAGATGTTCGAACCCGATGTTCCCGCCGGGGTGCTGGCCGTCGGCGCGCTCGACGTCGCGATGAGAAGTTTTCTTCCGGAACGGGTGGCCGCCTTTCTGAAAGCGCATCCGCGCATGGAACTGAATCTGCTCATCCGTCCCAGCTATACACTCGAACGGATGCTGATAGACGGCGAGCTCGATCTGGTTCTCACCGACGGCCCGATCGTCCATTCCCTGCTCGACAGCCGTTTTGCCTTCGACGAGGCGCTGCATCTGGTCGTGCCACTCCATATTGCCACAGTCGATGATATAGACTGGGAAAAAACGACCATCTTTCTTTTCAATACCGACTGTTTTTATCGGCGCCATTTCGAGGCATGGCTGGCCAGACGCGGTGTTCTGAATCCTGTCGTCCAGACCATCGAATCTTACGATGTGATACGCGCCTGCGTGCAGGCCGGTCTGGGAATTTCCTGTTTTCCTCACTGTATGCTGAGAGAAAACAGAAGCGGTATAAAAGTGCTGTCTCCCGCGGATCTCGAACCCGGGCCAGTCTGTTTCGTGTGGCGACGCAACGGCGTCAGCCCCTCCCTCACACGCTTCGTCGCGTCAATGACAGAAAACTGAGGGCATATGGAATTGAAGGCGCAGGGAACCGAAGGCGCTCTCCATTCACAAAATATGATCTGCCAGACGATTTATCGTTTCTTTTAATTATCCCGGTCCGGTTCGATACTCCGCCTGTCCGCTACAGACAGGAAGAAAAACATGTCGACTGAACAGACACATAAGCTGTTTATCAATGGCGAATGGGTGCTCCCGGACGGCGGCTCCTGGCTTCCGGTGAAAAATCCGGCGACCGGAGAGAAACTTGCTGACGTCGCCAAAGGGAATGCGCGGGACGTCGACCGGGCGGTCGCCGCCGCGAAAAATGCGTTTCCCGCATGGGCGCGCAAAACCGCAACCGAACGTGCGGATTATCTTTACGCCCTCAACCGGCTTATCGAACGTGATAAAGAGCGTCTCGCAGCGATCATCACGGCTGAGATGGGCAAGCCTCTGAAGGAAGCGCGGGCCGAGGTCGAATTCGCCACAGGTCTGCTTCGCTTCGCCGCGGAAAATACGCGTCGTTTACAGGGAGAGATCATTCCCGGCAGCATGGTCGATGAGAAAATCCTGATCGACCGGGTGCCGCATGGCGTCATAGCGGGTATCGCAGCCTGGAATTTCCCACTGGCGCTTTCCGCCCGCAAGATCGCTCCCGCCGTCGCCGCCGGGAATACCATTGTCCTGAAGCCGCATGAACTCACCCCGCTTGCGAGCCTCGCGCTTGCGAAGCTGGTGGAGGAAGCGGAATTTCCGGCCGGCGTCATCAACATCGTCACCGGAGACGGCCCGGATGTGGGCGTGCCACTGGTCGCGCATAAAGACGTAAAGCTGATCACAATGACCGGCTCGACCCCCGCCGGGAAAAAAATCATGGCGGCTGCGGCCGAAAATCTCAAGGAAGTCAGGCTCGAACTCGGCGGCAAGGCGCCATTCATCGTCATGGAGGACGCCGACATCGATCAGGCAGTCGAAGCGGCTGTCAGCGCACGGTTCTCCAATTGCGGCCAGGTCTGCACATCCAACGAGCGAACCTATGTGCATGAAGCCGTCTATGACGAGTTCGCAGCGAAACTTCGTGACCGGATCGCCAGTCTGAAAGTTGGCGACCCGACCGATCCGGATACCGATATCGGGCCGAAAGTGAGTCTGCCTGAACTGGAAAAGGTCAGCGAAATCGTCGCAAAAGCTGTCTCCCAGGGCGCCAAAATCGAACTCGGCGGCCATCGCCTCACCGGGAAAGCTTACGACAGCGGCGTATTCTACGCTCCAACCCTCCTCACGCACGTCACGCAGGATATGGACATCGTGCATAACGAGATATTCGGACCGGTGCTCTCCCTCCTCAGGGTTCGCGACTTCGACGATGCTCTGGAAAAGGCCAATGACTGCCGGTACGGACTGTCAGCCTATCTCTATACGAAAGATCTCGGTCGCATCATGCGGATGACGCGTGAACTTGAATTTGGCGAGGTTTACGTCAACCGGGGCGGCGGCGAAGAGCCTCAGGGATTCCATCACGGCTACAAGGAAAGCGGTCTCGGTGGCGAAGACGGCCAGCACGGACTTGAGGCCTACGTCCAGACGAAAACCGTTTATCTGAACGCCTGACCGGATTTCGAAAAACAGGCCTCACCCCGGACATGAGGCCTGTCGTCCGAAGGGAAACATTTTGTAAACGGGGAATAAAGCAGGGCTCTGCCCTGCACCCGGAAGGGGTCACAGACCCCTTCACCCCTTTTAATTAACAAACCGGGATCAAAGGGACCGTGTCCCTTTGTGGGGTTCGGGGCTAAGCCCCGAAAAACCATCGCGTCTGTATCAGCAAAGTATACAAACGCCGGATACCTGCCGGGGGTGACCCGAGACCGGGTCCTCCGGCTGTTTCAGTTTTCGCCCGGAATCAGCGCACGCGTCTTCAGCATCGGAGTGATATCCGGCGCCTTTCCGTAAAAAGCCTCAAACATGGACTCATAATCCTGTGTATGGCCCTGCGACAGGATCATGTCGCGGAAACGCTGGCCGTTTTCGCGGGTCAGGCCACCATGGGCGCGGAACCAGGAAAATGCCGCGTCATCCAGCATCTCTGTCCAGAGATAGGCGTAATATCCGGACGCGTAGCCATTGGCCCAGATGTGCAGAAAATAGCTTGAACGATAGCGCGGCGGAATATTCCCTGTGTCCAGACCCGTTTTTGCAAGAGCATCGGATTCAAACCGGTCCACATCCTGCTTCGCCGCGCTGGCCGCCAGGGCATGCCAGTCCATATCGAGTTCCGCCGCCGCAATGATTTCACCCAGCCGGTAGCCCTGATTGAAGCGCGCGGCGCGCTTGATGCTGTCGATAAGAGCCGGAGGCATCGGCGCGCCGGTTGTGACATTGCGCGCGTAATGCGCAAGAACTTTCGGGTCGAGAGCCCAGTGCTCATTGAACTGGGACGGAAACTCGACAAAGTCACGCGCGACGGATGTGCCGGAGACCATGGGATAGGTCTGCTTCGCGAAAAGCCCGTGCAGCCCGTGCCCAAATTCATGAAACATCGTGGTCACATCCTCGAATGTGATCAGAGCGGGCTGTCCCTTCGCCGGTTTCGGCAGATTGGCGACGTTGTAGATGACCGGTTTCGTTCCGAGAAGTGTGGACTGTCCGACCAGGTTGGACATCCAGGCGCCACCGCTTTTGTCGTCGCGCTTGAAATAATCGAAATAAGCCAGCCCCAGCGAAGAGCCGTCTTTATCGAAGACCTCAAAGACCATGACATCCGGCTGCCATACCGGAATGTCGTGTCGCTCTCTGAACGTGACGCCATAGAGCTGGTTCGCCGCATAGAAGACACCGTCGCGCAGAACCCTGTTCAGCTCGAAATAGGGTCTGACAGCATTCTCATCTAGATTGAAACGCTCGTGGCGAATTTTCTCCGCGTAAAAATTCCAGTCCCAGGGCGCAAGAGTGAAATTCTGCCCGCTCTTTTTGATCGTCGCCTGAAGATCGCCGATTTCCCGTTTCTGCTCCGCAAGGGTTGCGGGAACGAGCTGCGCGATAAACTGATGCACAGTCGCCGGCGTTTTGGCCATCTGATCGTACAGCACGTAGGACGCATAGTCCGGATAGCCGAACAGAGCCGCTTTCTGCGCACGGAGCTGCGCAATCGTGGCGATGGTGTCGCGCGTGTCGTTCGCGTCGCCCTGTTCGCTGCGATTCCAGCTCAGATCGAAAAGCCGGTGACGTGTGTCGCGATCCGTCAGAGAGGCAAGATCCGGCTGCTGCGTCGTGTTCTGAAGCGCCAGAAGCCACTTTCCGGTCAGCTTCCGGTCCAGTGCGGATTTTTCAGCATTCGCAATCTGCGCACCGTCGAGCCCCGCGAGCGCATCCCGGCTGTTCGTTACGAAAGCAGCGGCCTTCGTGCCGGCAAGCAGTTTCTGCTGGAACGATGTCTCCAGCGTCGCCAGCTTCCCGTTCAGATCACGCAGTCTCTGTTTGTCCACATCCGAAAGCTGAGCCCCCGCATGCACGAACGCCTGATAATACAGGGTGAGAACCTGAAGCTGCTCGCTGTTCAGATTCAGTGTCGTGCGCTGATCATAAAGCGCTTTCACGCGGGCGAAGAGCCGTGTGTTAAGAAAGATCGCATCCTGGTGCGCACTGAGTTTCGGCGCTTCGGTTTCCTGGACCTTGTCGAGAACAGGATTGGTATTGGCAGCGTAAACACAGCCGAACGTGTTGTTCACACGGTCGAGCATACGGCCGGACCGTTCCAGAGCCGCAATGGTGTTCTCAAAGGTCGGAGGCGAGCCATCCGCCGCGATTGTTTCGACCTCCGCCCGTTGCTCCGCCATGCCCTGCTCGAAAGCCGGCTGATAGTCGCCGTCATGGATCAGATCGAACCGGGGCGCCTGATACGGAAGCGTGCTGGCCGTTGCGAACGGGCTGGCCGCAAACGCCATATGCGGAAGAGCGAGAGTCGCAGCCAGGGTTAACGCAATCCGCACCGGTCGCGCGGAGGAGAGGACGCCGTCGCCACAGACAGGTCTGAAGCGGGACCGGCAGAGCGCACGGGGTGCGCGGGAGATCGTATTCATGCTTTCTGCGTTAGGAGCATCCGTTCCGGATGGTCAAGCAGGATGTTGCCAATGCGTAAGGTCAGCCCTGGACGGATTGCCGCAGCACAGCGGACGCCGGCGTGATGTGTTCCGGCGCAGGCAGCACGAATGCGAGAACCGCCCAGATGACAACAAGAAGGGCGGCAACGATCACGAACGGGGTGAAGCCAGGCAGCCGGGGCGGCTGCGGTCCCGATGGTTCATTGCGGGACGCGCCGAAAATCCGCTCCCGGTCATCCATTCAGAGACGCCTGAAATTCATCCCACTCACGGCGTGAAAGACCCGATTCCGCCTGCGTTACAGCCTCGCCCGCAAGCATCCTGCGAAGAACGGAGAGCATGGAGGCGGAGAACGTCACAGCGCCGACGCGATATTCAGTGAAAGCGGCGGCAGTAACGGGAACCCAGGCGCGCAGAATATCGAGCATGACTTCCGCATAAGCCCGAATCTCATACTGCGCGTGCGGATCGATCCGCAGGGAGAGGAAATGCATGAGATTATGCAGATCCACCTTCCAGTACCACTGGGTATAGGTGTTCAGGGTCAGATTCATCCGCGCCAGCTCACGCGCCAGCCCCGGCCCGGCATCCGTGTCGAGCAGCGACTCATAGGTATCGTAACAGCGGATCGCATCGTCACGCAGGAGCCTCAGCACATCCTCCGCGGCAGCCGGATCAAGGATTCCGCCACGCCCCTGACGATTGCTGGCGCTCTGCACGGCCATATGTTCGGGGGAGGGGAGATAGAATTCCCTGTCGAGGATCGAATAACGCGCCGAGTACTCGTTCACATTGGCCGTGCGATGCCGGATCCACTGACGTGCGATGAAAATCGGCAGTTTGATGTGAAATTTGATTTCGCACATCTCAAACGGCGTCGAATGGCGATGCCGCATCAGATAGCGAATCAGCCCGGCATCCTCGGACACCTTCCGCGTGCCCCGTCCATAGGAAACGCGGGCCGCCTGTACCACGGCGGAATCGTCTCCCATATAGTCCACGACCCGGACAAAACCATGGTCCAGGACCGGAAACGCCCTGAAAAGCATCTCTTCAAGCGCGGTGACCGTCGGGCGTCGGGTGGAAGCGGACTCTCTCGCGTGGGCCTCAATTTCGGCTCGCTGGGCGTCTGTCAGGGGCATGGCTGGATAGGGGCCTTCGGTCAGATGCGGGCAAAAAACGGAACGGGGCGACTGATCGTGACGATATCGCAACAGCACACACCGGCCGCCACCGCGTCTATAAGATCATACCTCTCAAGATCAAAGTGTGATTACAGCCCGGCCAGGAGAGCCCGCGTCCGCATGGCGGAAACACGGAGCCCCGCCCCGCGATCGCCGGTCAGTGTTCCGGAACGGTCGTCTCAGCCGGAAAATCAAACACGACGGCCTGTTTCAGAAACGGCGCGATTTTCTGCTTATAACGTTCATGCGCCGGATCGAAGAAGGCCGGGTCCGTGACGACAGGACGCCCGACATAGTAATTGCGGTCGCCCTGCGAGCGGAAGGTCACAAGAAAACCCAGCTCAAGACCGAGATCCGCCCCCTCGCCACTGTCCTGAACACCGGTATCCAGAGACTGGATGAGCGGTGTGCCGTCAGGACGTTTCGACAGCCTGACCAGATCGCGAAACGCGCTGATGACGCTCTGGCGTTCAGCCGGGGTGACATCCGGCCGAAGCTGAAACATGACCATGTGCCGGACCGTCCCCGGACGGAAGCCGGCGGCCGTAAAACGCGCCGCACCAACGTCATTGAGCAGTTTCCGGGCGGCCTGCGCAGCGGCATCCGGACCGGCTTCTCCCGCCGGAGCACTTTCTGCCGCAGCGGCCCGGACGAGATGACTTCCGGCCGGACCCACGCCGATCATGAGTATCGCCGCCGCAACGGTGGAAAGGGGCAGACGCTTCATGGCGGCTCCTTGCATCTGAATGAACAGGGTCCCCATAACACGGGTCATGAGACCATGCCTTGCCGGCGGGAGAAATCACTATCTGATTCAGTGAGCTTGCGCCCTGCTCACCGCCTCCCTATATTCCGCAGTGCAGGGGAAACTCCGGTTTCCTGGCTATGGCGATAAACGGAACGTAGAATAAGCGTTGTGGACCCGGGGGCGGTACCCGGCGTCTCCACCAGAACTCTCCGGGCTTTCCGGTCAGGAGATATGGGGACGAAACAGGCTCGACACGCGTGGTAAAACCGTTCCTTTTGCCCGGCATTGTACCACCGTCATCGGGCTAAATCACAAGTGCCAACGATAACTCTGAGGTGCTCGCTGTCGCTGCATAAGCGATAAGCGCGGTTCGGGAGGGCACCGGGCAACAGAAGCCCTCCCACCTCATTTCCCCCACATCACCCTTCTGTGACATAATGCAATCGGGCACCGCTTGCGTTCGTTGTCGCTTTGCAGCATCCATCCCGGACCATGTGGCGGGGGAGGCTGCGATCCCGGAAGAGGAACCGGTCTCCGAACAGGCAGAAAACGGGGGTTTTACCATGGCCGACGATCATGACGATGGTGGATTTGACGGCGGGCTCCCCGAGAGTTTGCTGCCCTACGAGACATGGATGGAAGACGCCTATCGTGACGTCATGCTGCGTGCGCTCGAACATGTGAGCCGGGAAGGGCTTGCAGGCGGCCATCATTTCTATCTGTCTTTCCGCACCGACTGGCCTGGTGTGGAGATTCCGGCCCGCCTCCGCGCACAGTATCCGCATGAGATGACGATCGTGCTGCAACATCAGTTCTGGGATCTGAACGTCGACAGAGCCCGGCAGTGCATTTCGGTCGGACTCTCATTCGGAGGGGTCGGTTCGATACTCACAATTCCGGTGGCAGCCGTCACCGGTTTTGCTGACCCGCATATCCAGCTGTCCATGCGGTTCAGCACGGAAGAAGAGCCTGCGGAGTCCGGAGCTGTGACACCGCCTGAAACGGTCTCCGAAGAGGAGCCGGAACAGGAAGCGCCACCGTCCGACGCCGCGGTCGTGAGTCTCGATGCGTTTCGTAAAAAGGGCCCGAATCCGCGCTGACGCCAACGTCGCGCCAGACGGACCGTCCGTCCGGGAGACCGAGAAGATGACTGTTGAGACTGCCGAACCAAAAGCTTCAGACTCGAAAACCAGCGAGTCGAAGGCGGTCGGGAGCGCCCCGGCGATCCGGGAATTCGCCTATGCGCCGCTGTTCCAGCTCGGAACGGATGACACCCCCTACCGCAAGCTGAATGTCGATGGCGTCAGCACATCGACTGTCGGCGGCAAAACAGTGCTGCATGTCGAGCCGGAAACGCTCGCGGCTCTCGCGGCGGAAGCCTTCAATGATATCGCCCATCTGCTGCGGCCTGCCCATCTCGCCTCCCTGGCGAAAATCCTCAAAGATCCGGAAGCCTCGGACAACGACAAATTCGTCGCGCTCGATCTGCTGAAAAACGCCTGCATCGCGGCCGGCGGCGCGCTCCCGATGTGCCAGGACACCGGCACGGCGATCGTCGTCGGGAAAAAAGGCCAGCGGGTCTGGGTCGAGGGAAATGACGAGGAAGCCTTCTCCCAGGGCGTCTACAAGACATACACCACGACGGCCCTGCGCTACTCCCAGATGGCGCCTCTCACGACATTCGATGAGAAAAACACCGGCACCAACCTGCCGGTGCAGGTCGATGTGGCGGCAAATCCCGGCAATTATCATCCGGAACAGTACGACATGCTCTTCGTCGCCAAAGGCGGCGGCTCGGCGAACAAAACATTTCTGTTTCAGGAAACGCGGGCGCTTATCTCAAGCAAAGAGAATCTCCTGAAATGGCTGGAAACGAAGCTTCGCACGCTCGGCACCTCCGCCTGTCCTCCGTATCATCTCGCGATCGTCCTGGGAGGCATGTCCGCCGAGCAGACCCTGAAGACCGTCAAGATGGCCTCCACCCATTACTATGATTCGCTTCCTTCCGGGGGCAACGAGCAGGCCCAGGCATTCCGCGACCGGGACCTCGAAGCGGAGGTGCTGAAGCTGACCCAGAAACTGGGGATCGGCGCCCAGTTCGGTGGCAAGTATTTCTGCCATGACGTCCGGGTGATCCGCCTGCCACGGCATGGCGCCTCGTTCCCGGTCGGGATCGGCGTGTCCTGTTCCGCGGACCGGCAGGCGAAAGCCTATATCACCGCCGAAGGCGTGTTTCTCGAGCAGTTGGAGCGCGATCCCGCCCGCTTCCTGCCAGAGACAACGGATGAGCATCTCGGCGGCGAAGAGGTCAAAATCGATCTCAACCGCCCGATGGATGAGATCCGGAAAGAACTGTCAAAATATCCGGTGAAAACACGGCTGTCGCTGACAGGAACAATGGTGGTGGCCCGCGATATCGCTCACGCGAAATTCCGGGAGCGGCTGGAACGCGGAGAGGGCCTGCCGCAATATCTGAAGGACCACCCGGTTTATTACGCAGGTCCGGCCAAGACCCCGGCCGGGATGCCGACAGGATCTTTCGGCCCGACCACAGCCGGCCGGATGGATTCTTATGTCGCTGAACTGCAGAAAGCCGGCGGCTCCTACGTGATGCTGGCGAAGGGAAACCGTTCCAAGGCCGTGAAAGACGCCTGCCAGACCTATGGCGGCTTCTATCTCGGCTCCGTCGGCGGCCCGGCGGCCCGGCTCGCCAAAGACTGCATCCGCAAGGTCGAGGTTCTCGAATATCCTGAACTGGGTATGGAAGCCGTCTGGAAAATCGAGGTCGAGGACTTCCCGGCCTTCATCGTCATCGACGACAAAGGCAACGATTTCTACGCCGGCCTGACCTGAAACGGCCGGGCTGAATCTGCCCGTAAACCTGATCGGGGGGCTTGCTTTTCCACCCGATCAGGGCACCCATAGGCGCATGAACACTGGCCGGAATGCCGGCCAGTGTTCTTACGAATACAGTCCTGGAAGGTGCCGCTCCCATGCGTTTTACTGTCGATCGTCTCGACCACGTAGTGCTGACAGTTCGTGATGTCGAGGTTTCTGCTTCGTGGTATCAGCGCGTACTGGGCATGGAGATGGAAGAATACGGCCGCCATAACCGGACGGCCCTGAAATTCGGCGGACAGAAACTGAATCTGCGCCCTGAAGGCAGAGATGGCTGGGATACCGCGGAATTCGCCACCTGCGGCTCAGCCGATCTGTGCTTTATCACAGCCGTCGCCAGCGAGGATGTGGTGGAACATCTGCGCGGATGCGGTGTCGAGGTGGTGGACGGTCCCGCCGCCCGTCTCGGCGCGCTGGGGCCGATCACCTCCGTTTATTGCCATGACCCGGATATGAATCTGATCGAGATCGCATCCTATCAGGGATGAGAAAAAGCGTGCCGAGCCCTGACAGGACGGCAGAGCAGACGAGCCGCTCCCGGATCAGAGCCTGACGGCCCCGTCGCCGTCCGGTTTCTCACGCATCCGGGCGGACCAGAAGGTGATGCTTCCGGCCCGATGAGAGTTTGATGACACCATCCACAGCGTCAGTCAGCGAGATGATCTGACCCTCATCCCCGACAGGGGCATCGTTGACCCGCGCGCCACCACCCCGGATCAGACGCCGCGCCTCGCCATTGCTGGCGGCCATTCCGGCCTCAGCAAAGAGACGGAAGGCTGGAATACCCGCCTCCAGAGCCGCACGAGGCAGAACCTTCGTCGGCAATGAGGTGGCGCTCTGGCCAGTGCTACTCTGGCCTGTCTCAAAGACCTTCCGGGCCGTTTCTGCGGCCTCTTCCGCCGCCGCACGGCCATGACACAGGGCGGTCGCTTCCGTCGCCAGCGTCTTCTTGGCCTCGTTGATCTCAGCCCCTTCCAGTGAGCCAAGCCGGTCGCACTCCTCCGGCGCCAGATCCGTGAACAGTTTGAGGAAACGCCCTACGTCAGCATCCTCGGTGTTGCGCCAGAACTGCCAGTATTCGAAGATCGGAAGCTTGTTCGCTGAGAGCCAGACCGCACCTTTCGCGCTTTTGCCCATCTTGGCCCCGGAGGCCGTCGTGAGAAGAGGCGCGGTCAGACCAAAGACCTGTCTGCCATCAGTGCGGCGGACAAGATCGATGCCGGAGACGATGTTTCCCCACTGATCCGAGCCCCCCATCTGGAGTGTGACGCCATGACGGCGGTTCAGCTCCCGGAAGTCGTACGACTGCAGAATGGAATAGTTGAATTCGAGAAAGGTCAGCCCCTGCTCGCGCTCCAGCCTGGACCGGACCGAGTCAAATGCCAGCATCCGGTTGACAGAAAAATGCACGCCGACTTCGCGCAGCAGCTCAATGTAGGACAGCTTGTCGAGCCAGTCGGCATTATTGGCCAGAATCGCGTCGGCCGGACCGTCGCCGAATGTCATCATCTGCCGCAGACTGCTCTCGATGCCCGCAATATTGCGGCTGATCGTGTCCTCGCTCATCAGGGAACGGGCTTCCTCGCGGAAGGACGGATCACCGATTTTCGCGGTGCCACCGCCCAGGAGAGCCACCGGACGATGACCGTGCTTCTGCAGAAGCCGCAACAGCATGATCTGCGTCGCCGATCCGACATGCAGACTGTCGGCCGTTGGGTCGAACCCGATATAACCCGTCACAGGCCCCGCAAGCATCGCTGCATCCAGCGCCTCGGCATCGGTGCACTGGAAGAGAAAACCGCGCGCTTCCGCCTCACGCATGAAAGCGCTGCGGAAGCCGCCAGTGGCCGGCATGCTGGCGGGCTTATCGTCGGGCTGCTGAGTCATTACGGGTCCTGTTCGTCTGACGCGGCGATGCTCTACCATGAAGCAGGGCAGGGGAGGAACAGGACACCGGGCGTTATTGTTCCGGTCCGCCGGCCAGACACGCGGCTCCGCCCTTCACTCCCTTTCGTATGGCCAGACCGGGATCAGAGGGCCGCGCCTTTTTGCGGCGTCCGGAGCAAATCCCCGGAACACCGCACCACACAGGCCCGCAAACAGAAAATCCGGCAGAAGCATCATGCCCCTGCCGGATTTCTGACGATCGGATGAGTGTCGTTTCTCAGTCCGCGGCAAGCGCCATGGTGCGGTGCGCCATCTTCGTCGTGACATGATCTTCCAGCGCTTCGACGACCTCATCCGCCTGTTTAGCAAAGATATGGTCGGCGTCCTGGAAGATGCGGTAATCAACCTGCACGTTTTTCTGGGTGTTGAGCTTGTCCACAAGCTTGTGGATCGCAGGCTCCGGAGCAAGATCGTCCTTGCCGCCGGCAATCATCAGGCCACCGCACGGACATGGCGCAAGAAAGCCGAAATCATAATGCGCGGCCGGCGGAGCGACACTGATCCAGCCGGTAATCTCCGGACGACGCATCAGAAGCTGCATCCCCACGAAAGCACCGAAAGAATAGCCGGCGATCCAGAGCGCCCCGGCATTGGGGTTGACGGCCTGCATCCAGTCCAGAGCCGCGGCGGCATCGGAAATCTCACCGATTCCACCATCATAGCGACCCTGCGACCGGCCAACGCCACGCGAATTATAGCGCATCACCGAAAAACCCATTTTTTCGAATGACCGGTACATCGCGTAGGTAATGCGGTTATTCATTGTACCGCCATGAAGCGGATGCGGATGAAGCACCAGCGCGAGCGGCGCGTTGGGCTCGCTTGAGTGATGATAGCGTCCTTCAAGGCGGCCATCCGGGCCGGCGAACATAACCTCTGGCATCAGGCTTCCGCGTTCTCTGGCGATCATCCCTGGGCATGATGACCACCTGTTTAAAACAGTCATCCGACCGGCAGCGATGCCTCGCCACACCGTCGGGGTCGAAAAATATCTCCGAAGAGATATGCAGCCCGGCAACTGATGCGTGAAACGATCAGTGAAGGAGCATTGCCGGACTACCTGGAGACGGGTATCATAACTGATTCGCGTCACCGCAGGAAAAGAACTGCCTCGCAGGCAGGGAAACCGTGCATTGCATCAGACGCAGAGTCTGGCGTCGCATCAGTCGTTTATCGCCGGAAAGTAAGAGTTTTCCGACGAGTCTGAGCTGCATACAAAGTACATGTTTTCCTGCAGATCTGCCCCGGAGAAGCAGATGCCGGTATCGATTGACTCGACCGTATGACCGACCATTTATGCTCTCCTGTCTTAAATATGCGGCAACAGGATATTCTTTTGGCCGCGCTCACGAGTCTCCCGACGTTTTTCGTCGAATCGTGTCTCCGGAGCCACATATAGCGGTGTGATCGCGGGTATTGCCACAGAAATCGTACAATCCTTCAAATTACTGCGTTTTCATGGGATCAGACCGCCCGCGTGACAGACCGGTCTGTGGAGCCCGATATGATCTATCTTGACGCCAACGCAACGGAACCTGTGCGGCCGGAAAGCGTTACAGCCGTTTCCGACGCGCTGCGAATCACGGGGAATCCGAGCTCGCCTCACGGCGCCGGACGGGCGGCACGGGCGCTTCTCGACCAGGCGCGACGACAGACAGCGGCCTGTTTCGGCGCGTCGACGGAGAACTGTGTGTTCACATCCGGAGGCACGGAGGCGAACATGCTGGCCGTCCGTGGCCTGGGCGCCGGCCGGCGGATTCTGATCGGCGCGACAGAGCATGACGCCGTCCGCCGCGCGCCGGAAGACAATGCGCCGGTCGGGACGATCCCGGTATCCCCGCAGGGCGTGACCGACTGCGGCGCTCTCGAAACCCTTCTGGAATCATCGGATGAAGACACGCTTGTCTGCGTGATGCTGGCGAACAACGAAACCGGCGTCATCAGTCCCATCCGGGATATTGCGGCGCTCTGCCGGAAATACGGCGCCAGGCTGCATGTCGACGCGGTTCAGGCGGCAGGCAGGATGCCCGTCGATCTCCCCGAACTCGGCGCGGACAGTATCGCCATTTCAGGACATAAATTCGGCGGCCCGAAAGGAGCGGGGGCATTGCTGCTTTCCGGTTCATCGCCAGCGGTTCTGCCGCCTGTCATGGCTGGCGGCGGTCAGGAACGCGGGCGGCGCGGCGGCACGCCCGCTCTTCCCGCCATAGCCGGAATGGCCGCGGCTCTAGAAGCCGCACTGGCTGAACCGCGGGACCTGAGCGCTTTACGGGATGCGATAGAGACCGCGGCGCTTCGGTCCGGGGCTCTCCTGTGTGGCGAAAAGACGGACCGGCTCGGCAACACCTCCGCCCTGATCCTGCCCTGGATGAAGGGAGAGGCGCAGCTTATCGCACTCGATCTGGATGGGTTCTGCGTCTCCGCCGGCTCCGCCTGCTCCTCGGGCAAGGTCGCGTCGTCCCATGTTCTCGAAGCGATGGGATTTGGCGATCTGGCCGGTCACGCCATCCGGGTTTCCCTGCCCTGGAACGTACAGACCGACATCGACGGGCAGTTTTCAGCGGCCTATGAACGGATGGCAGCCCGGCGGCGACCGGTCTGACTACCGCACGTCACTCCAGCCGATCAGTTTTGTCGAGGAGTGCCTGAAACCGGCACGAAAACCGGGACTGCAAAGAGCGTCAAGCTCAGCCTCATGCTCGTAAGCTGGCATCAGACGCTCCAGCAGAGCGTTCTTTGCTGTCGCCGGATGAAAGTAAATCTCCGACACGCCTTCCGGCAGGTGCGCCGCGAGTGCCGCCACACGCCGGGTCGTCATATGCCCGCTCCAGGCGATCCCAAAGCACCAGTCATTCGTCACCATACCGGCGGCATGAGCCTGATGCCGGAGCAGGCCCGTCCAGCGCCTCAGCGCCGCATCGCCCAGCGTGTCGGTATACGTGCCGGCGGCATAGAGGGGCTCCGGGGGCTCCAGAGGCACCCGGACCGCCCGCAGCCCGAACCGCCTGCCACTCCCGATCAGCAGCCTGCCGACCGTCGGGTGCAGATGCATGTGCTTGTGGGCATTGGCATGATCGAGCACCAGCCCGGTCCGCACAAAGGCTTCGAGCTGCGCCTCGATCTCAGCGGCCAGCTGTCGTCTGACGGCGGGCCGGAAAAAATATTCGATACCGAGTTTCAGCTGATCGGAGGGAAACTGGCCATCCGGAGAGACCAGCAGCGGAATCTCGGACGGCGGCAGGACCGCAGGTCCTTCGATAACGACGAGATGAAGCCCCACCCTGAGATCAGGCAGACGTTTCGCCCGCTCGACAGCATCGGCAACGGCCGGTCCGGCAACCATCAGGCTGGCCGTGGACAGAACACCATCGCGATGCGCGATCTCGATCGCCTCGTTGACTTCAACCGAAAGGCCAAAATCATCAGCCGAGACGATCGCCTGCTTCATGAACGGAACAGCCTGCCGTTGTTACGCTGCGTTGCGGTCACGCAGGAAGTGGAAGAACTCCACTCCCTCGCGCAGACGACGCTTCATCATCTGCGGGCTGCGCACCATCTCGCTCACGATGGACGCGATCTTCGGCGCACGGAAATAGAACTTTTTGTAAAAGTCCTCGACGCTGCTGAAGATCTCGGTGTGGGAAAGGTGCGGATAGTGCAACGGCGCCATCTGCACGCCGTTTTCGTCAATCAGATCGGCATGGTTCGCATCAAACCAGCCATTTTCCTGCGCCTGCTTGTGCAACGCCGTGCCTGGATAAGGCGCGGCGAGAGAGACCTGCAGCGTATGCGGGTTGATCTCGGTGGCGAATTTTATCGTTTCCTGAATCGTCTCTTTGGTCTCACCCGGCAGGCCGACGATGAAGGTGCCGTGAATCTTGATGCCCAGCTCGTGACAGTTTTTGGTGAACTCGCGGGCGACCTCGACACGCATTCCCTTCTTGATGTTGTGCAGGATCTGCTGGTTGCCGCTCTCATAACCGACGAGCAGCAGACGCAGGCCGTTATCCTTCAGAACCTTGAGCGTATCCCGCGGAACGTTCGCCTTGGCGTTGCATGACCATGTCACGCCCATCTTGCCCAGCTCCCGGGCAATGGCTTCCGCGCGCGGCAGATCATCGGTGAAAGTATCGTCGTCGAAGAAGAACTCTTTGACCTGGGGGAAATACTGCCGCGCAAGACGGATTTCCGCCGCGACATGCTGCGGGCTGCGGGTGCGGTAATGGTGCCCGCCAACCGTCTGCGGCCACAGACAGAAAGTGCATCGCGATTTGCAGCCACGACCCGTATAGATCGAAATATACGGATGCATCAGATAGCCGATGAAATAGTCTTCGATATGGAGATCGCGTTTGTAGACCTCCGTCACGAAGGGCAGGCTGTCCATGTTTTCGATCATGGCGCGGTCGCGATTGTTGACGATCACGCCCTCGCTGTTGCGCCAGGAAATCCCGTCGACATCCTTAAAATCCCGGCCCTCGGCGATTTCCCTGATTGTAAAATCGAACTCGTTGCGCGCCACGAAATCGACCGGCGCGCCTTTCAGCAGGCTCTCTTCCGGCTGCACCGCGACCTTCGCCCCGACAAAACCGATTTTCAGGGCGGGATTCGCGTCCTTGAGCATCTGGGCCACCTCGACATCCTTCGCAAAGGACGGTGTCGAGGTATGGATCACCACGAGATCACGGTTTTTCGCATCCGCAATGACGGGCTCCATCGTCATCCGCGCCGGAGGCGCATCAATCAGACGGCTGCCCTCGACAAGCGCCGCCGGCTGGGCGAGCCAGGTCGGATACCAGAATGACTTGATCTCGCGCTTTGCCTGGTAACGCGAGCCGGCACCACCGTCGAAGCCGTCAAAGGTGGGCGGCTGGAGAAATAAAGTCCTCATCATGGCGTGAAATCCTTACCAGGCGGAGCCAGAACAGAAAAAGTCCCAGACGGGTATCGCTCTCAGGAACGGGTTGCAAGTGTCGTGACATAATAGCAGGCTGACCGATTGGAGCTGGGCTGTATCCCCGTCATGTCTCCGGACTGCCGGCTCCGTATACCGCAGATCATGAGACGCGCCGCTCGCCCGGCGAAAGCGACGTCGCCATCGGCGTAACGGGTGTCGAAGGCGGCGGAATATGCGGCGTGACATGCATCGTATGTCCGCGCCAGTCCACACGCGTCCCCGTCATGCTGCCCGCCATGATCGCCGCCGAAAGCCAGTCCCTGAAAGGCAGCAGCACAAGCGGGAGCAGCGAACGCTGTCCCACGGTGCGGTCCATAATGAACGCACAGACAGCCCGGAAAGTCCATCCGCACAGAAAAAGGCTCAGCGGCCATGCCGCGTGCGGCTGCAACAGGAACGCAACGGTAAGCCAGAACAGGGGTAGCTGAATGGAAGACGCCAGATAACCGCCCGGCGCGAGCGCCCGGACCGTCCGGCCCCAGCGCAGCTCATGATTAAGCAGATCGGAGAACGTCTTTTCGCCGATCGTCGTCCAGGTCATGCAGCCGGCAATACCGATCTCTTCACCACGCGCCCGGACGAGGCGGCCCAGAACAGCGTCATCCGCCACATGGGAAACAAGAGCCTCGAAGCCCCCGACTTCCCCGAGCGTGGTCTTTGTGAGCGCCATCGTCGCGCCAAGACAGTCCTGCCGTCCCAGATAACGGGATAACAGCACACCAGGCAGAAAATTATGATTGATCTGACAGGCCGAGAGCAGGCGGGGCAGGGTGTTGGTGGCCGGCAGTCCGGCATACAGAGTCGTCACCAGGCCAACGCCCGCTTTCGTCAGCGCGGTCACAACCTGGTTCAGATAGTCCGGCCCGACATGGATATCGGAATCGGACACGACAAGAATCTCATGGCTCGCCTGAGGCAGCATATTGATCAGATTGCTGACCTTGCGGTTTTCCCCGTGCATCGCTCCGTTGACGACAAGCGTCATATCGATGTCCGGATGTCGGTCACGCAGCCTTTCGACAAGCGCAATGGCGGGATCGTTGGCCCGCTGAACCCCGAAAACAATCTGAAAACGCGGATAGTTCAGGGTGCAGAAACTCTCCAGCGCCTCTTCCAGTAACGGCTCATCGCCATGCAGCGGCTTGAGAATCGTGACAGGCGGCAATCCGGCTTCCGGTCTCGCTTTCCGTTCACGCGCACAGAACCGTGTGACGAGAAAAGTCCCGACAGCGGCCTGCACACAGCCCGCAACGCCGATCAGCGCGCAGGCCATCGCGGAAAGAGGAAAGAAAGAAGGCATCATATCCGTCATACAGCCGTCAGATTTCGCGCCCCGCATGGGAGAAAGGGCAGAGCGTGGAACGGAACTGCCGTTGCATGAGGGATCAGTCCTCGGAGAAGGTCTGAACTTTCTTCTTCAGTACAGCGATCAGGCCATCAACGCCACCCGCCGCAAGGGTTGATCCGAAATCCGACCGCTGAGCGGCCGCCTGACTGATATGCCCGTCCAGAAGCACATCCACAATTTTCCACGAACCACCCTCCTGATGAAGGATGTAATCGATCTCGGTGCCAGGCATATTCTCGGCCGACCCGATATGGGTCGTCACGATTTTATTGCCGCCTGTCGGTGAATTGCGAACGTCGGACGCCAGAGTGAACTTCGCGCCGGACCCCTTCTTGAAGCTGGAGAGGTAACGCGCCACCGTATAGTCGCGGAACGTGGCCAGAAGCTTCTGCTTATCGTCAGCCGACAGCTGCATGTAACGCGCAGCGCCAACGGAGGCACGCAGAACCGTCTCAAGATCATAGACCTGATCGACAACCGGCCCGAGGGTCTGGGTTCTCGCTGAGAAAGAGCCGGCGCCCGACTGCTGGATACTGTCCAGCGCCTGATCGAGCGCCGCAACCGGCGCGGTCACATCATGCGCGGCCTGGGCGTGAGCTGAAAAGGATGCAGTGGCCGTAAACAGGGTCAGCATGGCGCCGGAAAGGAATCCGGACGAAAGCGGGCGGCGGGTCCTGGGCATTATTTTATTCCTGAAGCCATTCTCGGAGACGTATTTTCCATAACCCCCTCGCCACTGACGCCGAGAGCGGCGAGGGCGGTATGGACGATATGGGGCGCGTTGAGTTCGGCGGTGTTATACTGCTCGAACTGGGTGTTGTGGTCGATGAACCGGTCGGGCAGGG
>NZ_WOTB01000046.1 GCF_011516835.1 Acetobacter musti
CTCAGGGACCGGCGGCGGGTCGCAACCCGCTACGACAGATGCCCGACCGTCTTCTTCTCAGCCATCTGTCTCGCTGAAACCGTCATGTTCTGGCCAGGAGTCCTGAGCCTGAGGCTGATTTCATCCTGTCACAGCGCGTTGCGATAGCTCTGAACTGCCTCAGTCTGGCGAAGAAGCGTTCGGTCTCGTTTCTTTTTTGTGCAGTGAGAAGCGGATTTTCCATGGATTGCGTCGGTTCTTCCCTGAAAGGATAACCGGTGCAATCCCCCGATATTCAAGCTTTTCAATGAGTGGGTCAGCGTCATAAGCCTTGTCGGCGATGAAAGCTGCAGGATCTCCTTTATGCAGGAGAGGTTCTGCTTCGGTGATATCCGCCCTTGTCCGGGTGTCAGGACAGAATCATGGCCTTTCCTGCCGCATCGACAATGGCGTGAGTCTTCGTGGTCAGTCCGCCACGGGATCGGCCGATGGCCTGATCCGCGCCCCCTTTTTACGGGCGCCCTCACTATGCTGGTGAGCCCGCACAATCGTGCTTTCGGTCATCATGTATTCATTGTCGTGATCTGCGGCCAGATGCCGGAAAATTCGTTCGGTCACGCCGCCTTCGCACCAGCGACGTAACCGCCGGTGGACATTCTTTCCGTCACCGAGGCGCGATTCCCGCCGACATGACCTTCGCGCCCCGGAAGAATATCCTTTTATCTACTCCCACTGACCGTCGCTCAGGCCATACCGTCGCATCCGCATTGCTCTCTGAAAATCAGGGAAAACATCATAAAACAAGCTGAAGTATAAGGCCGCTATCGCCTCCTGTTAACTGACGACACGCCCTGATTCAAAATTGTTGGCCCCAGGCCATAAACCGGCCAGCGCGACAGGCGTTGTCTGCTGGCCTGCGAACATATGAATCATCAGGGCATCACAATCGATAGAAAATAACGGCATGAATGCAATTGTACTACTGGCACTTGCCCGTCCCTATACATTTGTTGTGATGGCCATCCTTATCGCCATATCCGGGGTGCTTTCTGCCATCCGCACGCCAGAGGACATCTTTCCCGATATCGGCATTCCCGTCATTGCGGTGGCATGGACCTACAGCAACCTCTCTCCGCAGGATATGTCCGGGCGCATCGTACTGCCGTTCCAGCGCACGCTGACCACGACGGTCAACAATATCGAGCATATCGAGGGACAGTCGCTGACGGGCATCGGTGTGATAAAGGTCTTTTTCCAGCCTGGCACCGATATCAGCATCGCGAACGCGCAGGTCACCGCCATCGCCCAGACCATTCTGCGCCAGCTCCCCATTGGCACCACCCCGCCGCTGATCCTGAATTACAATGCCTCCACCGTGCCGATCGTGCAGCTTGCACTGTCAGGCGAGGGCATGACCGAACAACAGCTTTATGATTACGGTTTCAACTTCATCCGTAACCGGCTGGTAACAGTGCCGGGCGCGGCCCTGCCTTACCCCTATGGCGGTCGCGTGCGTCAGATCCAGATGGATCTCGACCCCGGCAAGTTGCAGTCCCGGGGCGTATCCGCTCAGGATGTGAGCAACGCTCTGACCACCCAGACACAGATCACTCCCGCAGGTTTCGTAAAAATCGGGGAGTACCAGTATAATTTCAGGCTGAACAACGCGCCGCTTTCGGTCGAACTGCTCAACATGCTGCCCGTACGCACGATCAATGGTGCAGTCGTACGTGTGCGTGATGTGGCCCATGTGCGTGATGGTTCCACGCCCCAGCAGAACGTGGTGCATGTGGATGGCCAGCGCTCCGCGCTCCTGACCGTGCTGAAATCGGGCGCCACCTCCACGATCGCCATCGTGGAGGGGATCAAGACGATGATCCCCGATGCGACACGCGGCCTGCCGAGGCAGCTTAAACTCAGGCCCGTCAACGATCAGTCGCTTTTTGTCCGGGCGGCCGTGGATGGGGTGATGCGCGAAGGGGCGATCGCGGCTGGCCTGACCAGCCTCATGATTCTGCTGTTTCTTGGTTCATGGCGATCCACGCTTATTGTGGCGACCTCCATCCCGTTATCGGTCATGGGTGCGGTCGTGGCACTGTCCGTGCTGGGTGAAACGCTGAATGTCATGACACTGGGCGGCCTTGCGCTGGCCGTGGGCATTCTGGTGGATGAGGCGACGGTTACAATCGAGAATATCGAGCGTCACCTCGAAATGGGCAAGGACGTCCATACCGCCATCGTTGACGGATCAGGGGAGATCATCGTCCCGGCTTTTCTTTCGCTTATCTGTATCTGCATCGTGTTTGTGCCGATGTTCTACCTGCCGGGTGTGGCGGGCTTCCTGTTCGTGCCGATGGCGCTGTCGGTCATGTTCGCCATGACCATGTCCTTCATCCTGTCACGCACACTCGTGCCGACCATGGCCATGTTCCTGCTGCGTCCGCATGAGGACGCAAAACAGCCCGGAGAGAATATCTTCACACGCTTCCAGCACGGTTTCGAGCGACGTTTTGAGGCGTTGCGTGCCCGCTACAGTGCGCTTCTGGGAAGTATTCTGGACTATCGCGGCCGGTTCGTGGCTGCTTTCCTGTGCTTTGCCGCTCTCAGCATGGGTTTGCTCCCGTTCCTTGGTCGCAACTTCTTTCCGCAGGTCGATGCGGGCACGATGACTCTGCATGTGCGTGGCCCCACAGGCATGCGGATCGAGGAGACGTCGGCCCTGTTCCAGCGCATCGAAAAAGAGATCCGCCAAAGGGTTCCGGCAAGCGAGATTGACTCCATTGCCGACAATATCGGCCTGCCCACCAGCGCCATCAATGTCGCCTATAATGCATCGGGTACCATCGGGCCGCAGGATGGCGATATCCTCGTCGCTCTCAAGGAAAATCATCACCCGACCGAGCGGTACATCCGCATTCTGCGGCGTGAACTGCCCAGAGCATTCCCCGAGGCCAGTTTTGCCTTCCTGCCGTCGGACATCACGACCCAGATCCTCAATTTCGGCGCACCGGCCCCGATCGACATTCAGGTATCCGGCCCCAACCCTGACGAGACGCGGCAGTTTGCCGGCCGCATATTGCGCGCCATACGTCCCATTGACGGCCTGGTCGATGCCCGCATCCAGCAGCCCGGCCATTACCCCGAACTGCGTTTTGATGCGGACCGCACCCGCATCAACCAGCTTGGCCTGACGGAAGGGGATATCACCAGCGCCATCGCAACCTCCATTGCCGGAACCGTGCAGACCGCCCCGCTTTACTGGCTGGACCCGCACAGCATGGTCACTTACCCCATCGCGGTGCAGATGCCCGAATACCGGATCAGTTCTCTGGCGGATATCATCGGCCTGCCCGTAACCGGAGTGTCGACCACCCGGCTTCAGGTGCTCGGTGCCCTTGGCACCATTACGCGCGACACGACCTCACCAGTCGAAGCACAGTATAATATCCGCTCGCTGATCGATGTTTTCGCAGGCGGGGACGGACGCGATCTGGGTGCCATCGCATCGGACGTGCAGGCGGCCCTCCACCATCTGGAACATGACCGGCCCGAGACCGTCACGGTTACGCTGCGTGGCCAGTACCAGGCCATGACAACCGCCTTTTCCGGTATGGGGTTTGGCCTGCTGGGGGCGATCGTTCTGATCTATCTTCTCATTGTCATCAATTTTCAGAGCTGGACCGATCCGTGCATCGTTGTGCTGGCGCCGCCGGGCGCGCTGGCGGGGATATGCTGGATGCTGTTTGCAACGCATACTTCGCTTTCCGTGCCCGCGTTGACGGGAGCGATCATGTGCATGGGGGTGGCGACGGCCAATTCCATCCTTGTCATCACCTTCTGCCGTGAACAACTGGCTGAGCATGGAGATGCGCTCAGGGCCGCTCTGACGGCGGGCAGCACCCGCCTGCGGCCTGTCATCATGACGGCGCTGGCTATGGTCATCGGCATGCTGCCTATGGCGCTGGGGCTGGGTGAAGGCGGGGAGCAGAATGCACCGCTGGGACGGGCTGTCATTGGCGGCCTGATTTTTGCCACCTGTGCCTCTCTGTTTTTTGTGCCGTCACTCTTCGCCATCATCTATGACAGGCATGCACGGCATGGGACCGACGGGACACATGCCCATGGCTGAAAGCCACGCTGTCGCAGCCGCCGGTCCCAAACCACGTCTGCGCTGGATCATTCCTGTCGCGGCGTGCATTTTCGGGATCATACTCGTCGCGGGCACGATTATGCGCATCCATGACCGCCATCAGCTTCATGCGATGAATGTTGCGGCGCTGGTACCCAGTGTAACGGTCGTGCATCCGGGTGGCCACGCCGTTGACACGCTGGTCCTGCCCGGCATCCTGCAGGCATGGTACAGCGCACCGGTCTATGCCCGCACCAATGGCTATCTGCGGAAATGGTATGTCGATATCGGGCAGAAGGTGGAAGCAGGCCAGCTTCTGGCGGAAATCGATACACCCGATGTTGATCTGCAGCTTGCCGGAGCAAGGGCCGCGCTGGGCACACGGACCGCACAACGTGATCTGGCGGGGATTACATCACGCCGGTGGGACCGGCTGAATGCCCAGAATGCCGTATCCCAGCAGGAAACGGACGAACGTCGGGGCGATCTTGCGGCCAGCGAGGCCACGCGGCATGAAGCTGCGGCGGAGGTGGAGCGGCTTGAGACGCTTTCCGGCTTCAAGCACATCATTGCTCCTTTTGCCGGTGTGGTGACCAGCCGCGCGACCGATATCGGTGCGCTGATCGTAGCCGGCACGGCGGCGAGCCAGCCGCTTTTTACCGTATCGGACGTGACCCGCCTGCGGCTTTATGTGCGGGTGCCACAGGCCTATGCCGCGCGAATGCGGGAGGGCTTTGTGGCACATTTCACGGTGCCAGATTACCGTAACCGGCAGTTTGAGGCCCGTCTGCTTCATTCTGCGGATGCGGTTGATTCCCAGTCGGGAACGATGCTGGTCCAGCTTGTCTATGAGAATGGGGAAAATCTTCTCAAACCAGGGGCCTATGCCCAGATCGCCTTTACGTTTCACGGTCCGGAGCCACAGGCGCCGCCCACCGTGCGTGTTCCCGCCAGCAGTCTGCTCTTCCGCAAGGACGGGCCAACCGTGGCGCTGGTGGATGAACATGACCATGCCAGGATACAGCCCGTCTCGATCCTGATCGATTTCGGGACCGAACTTGAGGTGACGGGGCTCGCACCACAGGACAGGATCATAACCAACCCGCCGGATGATATCGGGGATGGAGATTCCGTCAGACCGCGTGAAGGTGGTGGACATGGCAACTGAGCGGGGCAGGGTGGTTCTGTTCTTCCTCGTTCTGCTGTGCGGCTGCAATCTGGCCCCCCGATACCATAAGCCCACACTCCCTGACATACCCGTGACATTCAGGGAAACCGGACCCTGGACACCGGCACAGCCCGCCGATACCGCTCAACGGGGGGCGTGGTGGGCGGTCATGGGAGATGAGGATCTGGACCGGCTGGAGGACAGGGTCGAACACGGCAGTCCGCAACTGGCCGCCGCCGTGGCGCGATATGATGAGGCGCGGGCGCTGGTCAGGCGGGCGCGGGCCGACTTTTTCCCCCAGATCGATGCAACAGCCAGCGCACAGCGTGAACGTGCGCTCTTTGTTGCAAACGGAAATTATTACGAATACCGCGATTATGAATCCGGAGGCACCGTTTCATGGGAGCCGGATATCTGGGGTCGTATCCGCAATCTGGTCAGGGCGGCACGGGCCAGCGCCCAGGCAAGCGCGGCCGACCTCGCATCACTCCGTCTCAGTCTGGAAGGTGAACTGGGCGATGATTATTTCCAGCTCCGCGGTCTGGATGCCCGCGTCAGCCTGTTGCGAAAGACCATAGCGGCCTATTCCGCAGCGCTGGATCTGACCACAAAGCGCTTTGTCGGCGGGGCGGCGAATGAACTGGATGTAGGCCGTGCACGCACCCAGCTGACCACAACACAATCCCGGCTGGAACAGCAGGTGGCGGACCGCGCGCTGATGGAACATGCCATTGCCGTGCTGATCGGTGAGCAGCCTTCCACCTTTTCAATTCCGCCGGTGGATGACCTGCAGCCCGTGCCGGTCATTCCCATCACCGCTCCCGCCCACCTGCTGGAACGCAGGCCGGATGTCGCATCGGCAGAGCGGCACATGGCAGCGGCCAATGCCCGGGTCGGGGTGGCAAGGGCGGCCTTCTTTCCCAACATCACGCTTGGAGCGATGGGTGGCTCGGAAACCACGACCAGTATGCTGGCTTCGGCCGGGAGCGGTGTGTGGGCGCTTGGCCCGGCGCTGGCAACACTGGCCATATTTGATGGTGGACGACGGTTTGCCAATCTGGCCCTTACTCATGCAGAATATGCTGAGGCGGCAGCCAGTTACCGTCAGACAGCATTGACGGCTTTCCGCGAGGTTGAGGACCAGCTGGCGCTCCTCAATCATCTGGCCGACGCCGCCACGCGGCAGGAGGAAGGAGTGACGGCGGCAACGCGCACCGACCATCTGGCCAGTATTCAGTACCGCGAAGGGGCCGTTGATTACCTGCAGGTTGTCATTGCCCAGACGGCTGAACTGCAGGCGCGCGAAGACCTGATTACGGTCAATACGCGCCGTCTCATGAGTGGCATTGATCTTGTGCGGGCCATGGGGGGCGGATGGCGCGACCATAATGGATTAAAAGGAAAATAGGTCTCTGTTGTTCAGACGTTTCCGTGGTGCCGACAGGCTGCTCCGGAACGCACTGGAAATTTACAAAATCCCGTGTCGTTCCCACCATAACGGGTCTTCTATTTAGGGCGCGCCGTCAGTCAGGGCGCGAGGTTTGATGAAGCGTGTACTCCTGCCTGATCTGTGATGTTTTCTCTCTCGTTTTCAGAGAGATGGGAATGGGGCGATATGGCCAGAGTGAGCGGATAAAGGATCTTCTTCCGGGTCGTGAAGGTCATGTCGGTGGAACGGCTGCAGAAGATAACCGTCTGTTTGTGGAAGCTGTGCTGTATCGCTATTGCGCAGACATCCCTGGCGTGATCTGCCAGTCCGGTTCGGCGACCGGAAGAATGTGCATCGGCGTCAGCGCCGCTGCTGCGAAAGTGTCGTGATCGAGCGGGTTTTCCGGCATCTGGCGGCTGATCACGACAACGAATACATGATGATTGACAGCATGATTGTCCGTGCTCACGCAGACCCGCTACGCGTCTTTATAGCTGTTGACCTCAGGGCAACCGCTCAGATCAGGGCCAATCCTACCCGCGCCACCATGCCTCCAATCAACTGGAGCCTCTACAAGGAACGTCATCAGGTCGAATGCTTCTTCAATAAACTCAAACGCTTATTATGCTGCCACGCCTGCGGCCAGGATGCAGAGTACCGTCATTTCGGCGCACAGGATACTCAATTGCACGTCGGCCGGATCTGCCCCGGATATCAGGCATCCTCCCGGGGGATTGAGAATTCGCACATCGGCTGCCCTGAGGGCGATACGTCCCGACTGACCATGGTATAACCACGGGCTGCGGCAGTCGCGACGATGTACCCGTCTGCCTTGCTGATCGCTTGTCCCTCAGCCCTGGCCCGCACCATCAACCCGGCGTAAACCTGTGATGCCGCCAGATCGAACGACAGGACACGTCCCTCGAAAAGAGGCAGCACCTCCTGTTCCAGTCGCCCATGCAGCACGGCCTGCGCTTTCAACGCCCGATGCGTCTCTTCCGGAAGATTGTGAATAACGACCGAGGACATGACAGAATTCATCATTTCTGAAATGAAATTATATTAACTGACGAATTCGATATCTTTCCAGAAAAATCCTGTTCACCCGCCAGCCCTCTGACCTGTCGCAGACCGAGGCGAACCTCGCCAGACGCGCGCTTTCCGAGCGCCCCTCAGGCGTACAGACTCAGCGGGATTGGTTCACGCAGATCGGTCGCACTTCGATCTCGTGCCCGCGGGCCTTGCCGACGATCCGGGGCGGGGCATAGAGGCCCATGGGCTGACTGTTGAGCAGTGCGGCGCAGAAGACATCCGGATGATGGCATTTCAGCCACGACGAAACATAGGCGATCAGCGCAAAACTCGCCGCGTAACTCGCGGGAAATCCGTAGGAGCCAAACGCTTCGAGCTGCCGGAAAGTGCGTTCGGCGAACTCCTGCTTGTAGCCGTAAGGTATGCCGACGAAAGGCCACGACCATCGCTTCCTCTGTCCCGGACAGAACAGTTAAACGGGGCGCTTTGGGCCAGTCTTCTGATCCTCGATAGTCCGGCGCTTCCGTCATTTCCCCACTGTTTTCGGGGTGATTCCGGCGTCATAGCTGAGGGCAGTAAGTGAAGCTTCCGATCGCTGTATTGTTGCTCGCACGGCATGCGTGGTCGTGGCGCTGCCATGATGTATCTGCTCTCAGGGTTTCCTTTAACTCGCGTGAAAATAATTCACCATCAAACCACGCCCCTGGATTCTCCTTTCAACTACTCAGGAATTGCCTGGCGAGTGTTGCTGGTCCCAGGTCGACGACGTGGTCAAAAGGCAGCATTGCCGTCTGCAGCCCGGCTGACACGTTCAGTTTCTGGAGATAGTCCACCTGATCCCGCGAAAGGCCCGTATTCAATGCGTAGGGTTGATGTTTCTGTATGAATGTCCATGCGCTTTCTGCCTCGTCGGCACCCATCTTCGAGACAAACTGTCTTGCCTCAATATAGGCTTCCCGGGAGACGGGGCTCGACAGGTACCTGAAGAGTCTGACATAGGCTGCGATGCACCGTGCAAGCGCTTCCGGTTTTTCATTGATTGCGCTAACCGAGGCATAGGCAGTCTGGTACGTGTAGCGGGGCAATTGTTCCCACAACTTTCCGTCACTAAGCATATGCACGGCAGTCGTCGTATCAGCGTCAGCCTCGCCACTCAGACCAGCATCGACCCTGCCGCTCAGGACAGCCTGGAAAACCTGAGCATTACTGCCGATATTGACGAAATTCACGCGAGTGCCATCGATGCCCTTCTCGTGCAGCAACGCAAGAGCCAGGATGTGGAGGAGACCGTTCCGAGGCCCCACGCCGATTGTGCGGCCGGCGAGATCGGAAACATGCCGGATGTCCTTTCGTCCGCTGTAGACAGCCAGAGTTGGCAACCGTAACGCAGCGCCCACCAGCCGTACGGGCGCGCCCTGCGCAATGGCTGGCAGGATGCCCGCATAGGCTGAAATCATGCAGATGTCAGCTTCGCCATGCAGGATTGCTTCCATCGGACCTGAAACCGAACGGCTTTCCGCGAGCCGAATGTCCAGCGACAAAGCACGGAAATAGCCGCGTTCCAGCATCAGTCTCTGAAGAGTCGCATTCTCCGGTCCCTGATTACTGGCCACCCTGACTGCAAAACTGCCCGAAGACGTCTGCGCACGGCCACGCGCCTGTGCAAGAGCAAGAACCGAACATGATGCCGCTCCGACCAGCAGGCGACGCCTGCTCACCGTGTCATAATCCGTCATCATGCCCCACTTGTTCAACTGGTTCCTGGTCGTCATTTTCAGGCGCGAGGAGCGATTGTTTCCGGATCGATAAACAATTCTTCAACCGACATATGCCTGGGCGTAAGCCCCTGCTTGAAAGCGGTTTGCTCCAGCGCCTCGATCGTCGGCAGGTTTGCTTTGAGCCCATAGGGCAGCGGGTCGGAACCGACGATTTCGCGCAGCTTAAGATACCTCTTGTCGGTCTTGCTGACTGCTCGGCCGGCGTCCAGATCCTCAAGCCACTGCTGTTTGGCCTTCACGAAGGCATCATAGATGGAGCGCGCCACCCACGGATGCTCCGCGAGTATGGATTCCTTCACGACGATGGTGCCGTGCATCGGATAGATGCCGGTCCTGTGATAATACTCGGCCTCCAGTTTCTCCGCATCGGGCATGAGGTCAGGATAGTCGGCTTCTATCTCTTTCCAGCCCTCGCCTGTGGGTGCGCCCATGCGACCAATTCCGGCATTGGCGTGGAAGCCAGCCTGAATCTCGCCGTCAGCCATCATGCCGGCCAGCGAATGGCCTTCTGCCACGTGAACGACGTTCGCAGGCAATTTAAGCTGGGGAACATGCTCCTCATCATCGACGACCCAGGTGATTTTGGAGCAGTCGACGCCAAATTCATCAATCAGTACCTGGCGTGTCCATACCCCTGTTGTGACGGAATAGGCCCGTACCCCGACCTTCTTACCTTCCAGATCTTTGGGTTTCACGATACCCGCGTCCGGGCGTACCAGCAGTCCCGCATGATGAAAGCGCCTTACAACGAAAATCGGGAGAGCTACAAAAGGTGCGTTATAAGCCCGTGCGATAATGTAGGTGGTCGGTGCCAGTTCGCAGACATCAAACTCGACGTCACGTACCATGCGGCGGAAAGCGCCGATCTGGGGTTTCACTGTAATGAATTCGGCGTCCACACCCTCGATGGGTATGGATCCATCACGAATTCTGGATGTGTTCGGATGTTCGGCGATTGCGATCCTGAGATGAATTTTGTCTGCCAAGGTCATTCTCCTGTGCAAAGCATTGTAATTCAGTCGACGGAGTTTGGTGTGCTGCTCCGGAGACCTGTTCCCGAAGATCTCGGGAGCATCAAAATACTGGTTCGGCCATTCCCAGGCCGTGCGCAGCCGTTCCGACATCATCGAGGTCATCGCCGTTCTGGCGCGGCAGGAACAGGGCGGCTACGGCTGCCAGGCCGAACGCGTTAAGTGAACAGACCCCCATGGCGTGTCCGAGCGGCATCGTCGTCGATAAGAGGCCGACGACAGAAGTACAGATCGATCCGAACCCGCGACCACCGGTGATGCAGAACCCCACGCCACTCGCGCGAATTTCGGTCGGGAAAAGCTCAGCGAAAGTCGGAAGCAGACAGGCTGCTGCCCCGCCCTGCAAAGTGCCTTGCAGGAAAATCAGGGACAACACACCCAGGAGGCCAAAATGCAGATACAGCAGACAGGCGACGACAGAAGCATCGCAGGCCAGCAGACACACAATCACGGCGCGCCGCCCCAGCCGGTCCCGGACCAGCCCGGCGATGACGGGGCCAACCAGTAAGCCCGCGATGCTGCAGGCAAGATAAGCTGCCGTCGAGGCCACCTTCAGATGCAGACTCAGCCGGAGGTAGGTCGGAAGCCACGCATGTATTCCGAAGCCTCCCCCCAGTACACCTGTGGCAAGCAAGAGCCCCACCAGGGTAGAGCGGCGGTTGAGGCGGTTGAAGATCGACCAGAAGGGCACCACCCTGGCACCGGCGCGACGAGCATTCAGGCTTGCCAGAAATGTAGTGCTCTCCGGGACGTTGCGACGGATATAGAGGACCAGAAGTGCAGGTATCACGCCCAGAACAAACATAACGCGCCAGCCGACCGCTTGTGGAAACAGGGCGAAGAGGACCGGCATCAGCATGGTGGAGAGGGCATAGCCGAACCCATAACCGGCCTGAGTTGCAGGAACGACCCGCCCGCGCAGCGCCGGACGCACGGTCTCGCTGATCAGGACTCCCGCAACGGCTGCTTCTCCCCCGAAACCGAGCCCTTGCAGAAAGCGAACTGCAAAGAACTCCTGATAGTTCATCGCTGCCGCCGCCAGACCGGAAAAAGCCGCTACCCACAGGATCGTCGCCTTGAGCAGGGTCATACGCCCCAGCCGATCGGCAATGATGCCCGCGATCCATCCTCCGAGACAATTGCCAATCAGTCCCGCTGTCGTCAGAGCGCCGATCTCCGGCTTGGTGAAGCCGACGATAGTGATCAGCACCGGAGCCACCAGGGCGTACATCGTCGAGTCAAAGGAATCCATCGTATAGCCGGCAAAGGATGCCCAGAATGTGCTTCGTTCGATGGGATTTAACTTGGAATACCAACTGATCGACATTGTCTGCCCCGTAAACTGCGCCGCCTGTTGTGCATCTCTTCCCGTGACGCTGATCAGGCAGTCATTCTTGACGTTCGATGAGGTTAGGACTCCGGATCGTCGATGGTCACGCCAGGTTTGGTGCGTCCGCCTATAAGTTCTCGCTATAGTGTTCAGCCTTGCGATCCTTTTTATCGGATCCGGGAGGACTTTTTTCGTTAAAAGGGATGCAGGCTGCTGATGATTTTGGAAAAAAAGAGCCGGCCCTCCGGCTCGTCAGCTCCGGCCTGGTGAAGCGACACGGACAAATTTGGAGGAAGCGACCATGCTTAAGACAACGGTCGCACATACGGGACGCTCTAAGGAAGTCAGTCCCGGCTATAGCCGATACACAACCGTGTTCGGCTTTTTTCCAAGCCTGCGATTGATCCGGGCCTTTTCCGCAGTTGCAGAACTGCGGAGCATCTCAAAGGCATCCACTGAGCTCAATCTTTCTCAGTCGGCCGTTACCCAGGCAATCGTCAAACTTGAGGCGGATCTTGATACACGCCTGTTCGAACGGCGTAACAACGGCAGTTATCTTACCGATACCGGCATTATCCTGAAAGAACATACCGATAATATAATCCTTAACCTCGAAGCTGCGCTTGAGCAGTTCGCCTCCCCCCTGACAACAGGGAGTACAACCACTCAGATGCTCGCGCGACGAGTGACAAAGTCGCAAATTGTGGCGCTTATTTCCATCAAGGAGGCGGCTTCTTTCACCCAGGCGGCGTTTTATGCCGGTGTGTCGCAACCTTCGATCCATCGCGCTGCCCGAACGCTGGAGAGCCACCTGAATACGAAATTGTTTTACAACACGGCTCATGGTTCGACAGTCAACGAGCAGGGCTACAGACTGGCTAACCGACTGCACCTGACAGTACGGGAATTCGAATGGGCTTATGAGAAAATCGAAGCACAGAAAATGCGTGAACGCGGGCGCATCCTGGTCGGCGGGCTGCCGCTCGCCGGCAGCGGGTTTCTGGCTTCGGCAATCAGCGGTTTTATCGGAAACCATCCGGAAGTGAACATCGACATCGCTACCAGCTCCTATGACATCCTTCTGGAAAAACTTCGCGCAGGAGCATTAGACTTTATCGTTGGGACACTCAGATCACCTCCACCCACCGACGATGTCATCGAGGAAGTTCTCGCGCCGGATCCTTATGTAATCGTGGTTCGACGTGGCCATCCCCTCGCAAGCAAAGCCGTGGTCACGCGCGAGGATTTAGCTGCCTATGACTGGCTTTTACCGGGTCCGACAGCCGCGAGACGGACCAATTACGAGAAGTTGTTCTCGGATTTCTCCCCAACGCCCCGCACGAACATCGGCGCTCATTCACTTACGATCATATTCCTGTTGCTGACAGAAAGTGACCGCATGACCATATTGACCAGATCGCAGCTTCTTCTGGACCAGCGTCTTGGCCACAACCTCACAACCATCAATCACCAATTGGAGGAATCGATCGCATATATCGGCGTCACAACACGTAAGAACTGGACGCCGACTCACAATCAGGCCGTTTTTATGGACTTTCTCAGGCGAACAAGAATGGAAGACTCACGTTTCGAAGCGTCAGATAAAGAAACATGAGACACCAATGCTTTGATGGCGATCCGGTTCCCGGTAAATTGTTTCGACAGGCATTTGTCCTGTGCTGTCAAGCGCATCACACATATTCCGGACGTCCACTTTATAAGCTGTCGGAGATGTTCCGCTTATTGTCCCCTGTCGAGGCGAGGGCAGGGTAAAGTTGTAAGGCCGTTTTCGAAAACAGCCACTCCCTGTCCGTCTCGGAAAGCCGCTCAGTCGCGTGCATGGCGAGGGCCACGAGTTCCTGCAGACTGCCCTCACTGGCAGGGTAATTCGACCCCCAGGCGAGTTTGTTGGCGCCGAACTCGGCGACAAGGCGCTCAAGAACTGGCCCAGGCTCCTCCCATCCCCGCCCTTTCAGGAAGCTGACGGAGGTGACTTTCAGATAAAGATTTGGATAGCGGGAAAGATTGAGGAGAGGACGAGCAACATTGAACGGGGCGCCACCAGTGAAGTCCGCTCGGCCCGTGTGATCAAGAAAGAAACGTACGCCGGGAAATTTACGCACTATGGTTTCAAGAGGATCGAATCCGTCTGCCGCATTGATGTTCACCGCGACGGTAATTCCCCGTTCAGCCGCGTACGAATAGACTGGAAAAATTCGTTCGTCGTCCAATGACAGCCACGCGTCCCTGACCGTGGTTCCCTTCACGTAAATGCGCATCCCGGTAAGGCCCTTGTCGTACCATCGACGCATCTCGTTCACCGCATCCCCGGCCAATACGTTGATCGAAAACACACCCGTGAAGCGGTCGGGGTAAGCCGCCACGGCATCGGCCACGTAGTCGCAGTTGAAACCGTAGGTCGTGGACGAATGCACAAGCGCGGCCTTCGCCACGCCTGCTCCGTCCATAGCCGCAATCAGTTCCTGTGTTGTGACAGACCGTTCATGCGACCAGTCCGATTGCTTGTCTCCGAGGGGAGAGATCGGATAGCGGGCCGTGTCGGTGGACGCGACGTGTGGATGTGTATCAATGATCTGCATGGCAGAGCTCTCCCTGTGACAGGAATCAACCACGGTTGTGAAGCCGCATCGAGCTCGGCGCGGAAGTATAGACCTTCCAGAATCCACCCAGAATGAGGCTTGCACAAATAACGTAAATATATGAATGCAAAATTACTTTCGTAATTTTGGTTAATATCTACGATTAGCCGTGTTTTCCTTTTGTTTCACCTTCAGAACTGCCAAAAATTTACGCTTCTTACAAATGGCTGTTTGTGCGCGTTGCCAGCAGTTTTGGCTATTGCAGCATTCTGCCGAGTGGCTCTTGCGGAAAACTGTGCGCGTTGAACACAAAAGTCGCAGGGCATGTGGCGGACTTCGCTCTTATGCAAATGACCAGCAGTCCCGATTTGGAGCGACCGTGGAGCCCAAATCCCGACAGTCATTATCGACGACAACATCCCAACAAGAAAAAAACAGGGAATTGAGATTCGATGAAACCCAAGATCATCCGTTCGGCTGGAACACGCCGAATATATGGGAAGGCCGTTCCTGCACTTATCGGAATCTTCCTCGTGTGTGAGACGGGAGTTACCGCATCACTCACACCGCGGTTCGCCTGTGCGGCGGACACCGTCATCTCCGACCCGGCCCCTTCCCCGGTGTCGAAAATTAACTCATCTTCCACAAGCGCTCCCGAAATTGCGGAGGGCAGTAAAGTCAATCATCCGTCTGGCTGGAGGAAAAACCCGGAAGCGTCTCAACTGCAGAGTGGCGGCGTGCTCGCCCGGAACACTGCGGTGCAAACGAACCAGACAGGTCCATCGCCATTGGGAACGAGAGTTGGCGGGACACCTGGAAGCGCCATAAAGCAGATCTCGCCGTCCAATTCGAAATATGCTGATATTGACAACCTTTTGCCACGCACCGCGATCAATATTCCGGAGACGACCAATACTACCTTTGGCGACATGTGGGGTCTGAAGGAATTTCTCGCTCGGAACGGCTTTGCCTTCGGCGGTCTGTTCAGCGGCGGCTACGATCAGCCGCTGCTAAACCTTCCCAGAAGGACATTCGGCGCACAGCATTACATCGGTCAGCAATCCGAATTCGATACATCGACCAGCTACGCCTATGTGACCTTCGATATGGGCCGCATCCTCGGCCGCCTGGGTTTGCGTGGCGGACAGGCAGATGTATGGGGTTGCGCCGGTGCTGGATCCTACCACATCTATCCGCGCGGAATTCGACTCTGTGCCGCCTACATTGACCAACCCTTTTTTGGTGACAAGCTTGATTTCAAGGTCGGCATCATCAATGAGCAGTATTTTGGGGTCGCCCCACTGGTCGGCGGTGGTGTCGCAAATGGTTCGATCGGCCCGGCGGCAAGCATCATCACTGAATCCGGCGAAGCTGCCGCGGGCGAAGGCGCGCCGGCCGTAAATATACGTTATAATGCGACCCGTGCCCTTTATGTGCAGACTATCTTTCAACGCTCTGCGTCACCCGGCGGCTATGTTCCCGAAGGCGAAGTGGTCAATCCGACAGGGACCCGAATTTGGGAGCCTGCCGGTACATACATTTTCAATGGCAAGAGGGTGACCTATCCAACATCCGGCATCGTTTTTCTTGAGCAGGCCGGATATGAACACCCCGCCACCGCCAATTCCAAGTTCACCTGGTTCCGTGTCGGGGGTGCTTATAACGAGTCGCATTACACGCCATTCATGGGCCAGGGTTATCGACATGGGAGCGCCTTTTGGGCCCTTTTCGATAAGCAGCTTTTCAAGCTTTATCCCGGCCGTCCCAACAACGGCATCTATATCGGGGCCAGCTATAACTGGGGCGATCCCAGAGTATACCAGTACAGTCACTATTATGAACTTCGTGCTTATGTGAAAGGACCATTCCCCGGCAGACCATTTGACCAGCTGGCGCTCGTCCTGAACCAGACCGGTGCAAGCAAGGATTACCTTCGGTCAATCTCTGGCGTAGCCGATTATCAGGCGAAGAATGGTGGTGGTATCAGAAAGAATATCAATAGCATTACTCTCGCATACGGATATCATATCCGTCCCGGCATGTACGCTAATTTTGGACTCCAGTATTCACCCAATCCGACTATTACTTACAATTACGCCCAGGGTAGCCCATTAGTGTTCCGACTCGTCCTTTCGGCATATTATTGAAGTGGGATCATCGAATTGCAGCCTGTTTGAGGACAGTTATTACGTGATCGTATGAAGCAGTCTCTTACCGTTCGAAACAGAGGCTCTGGTAAATCTATCAGGAAACATCTAAATAAAATCAGCGTAAAACCTGTCTTCTGTGTATCCAGGGGTAATCGTTACGAGGTCATATCTGTATGCGCCGTTCCCGACCTGCTTCCGCTCCTACATTGCTTACGCTGTTCGCCGCGTTCGCCCATGTATCCCTGACCAGCTTTGGAGGCGGTATGAGTGGCTGGATGCTGCGTGAATTTGTAACGCATCGCCGCTGGCTCGACGAGGAGGAGTTTCTAAATGCCTTATCCATCTCCCAGGCCCTCCCGGGTGTAAATGTGGCCAATATCGCCATCTGGGTCGGCTACAGGCTGATGGGATTCCCAGGCGCTGTCATTGGGCTTCTTGGCATCGTCGCGCCCGGCGCTGTAGCCGTCATTCTCATTGCAGGCGGTTTCAGTATGATCGCTCCGTATAAACTTACCCCGATTGTTCTGATGGGGGCGGCGGCGGCCTCCATCGCCCTTTCGCTCACAATCGGAATCACAGCCGTCAGGCGGGTGCAACGCAAGGTGGTGCCCCTATTTCTCATGACGGCGACATTCGTGGCAGTCGGCATCCTGCGTTGGTCTACACTCTGGGTGATGGCCATTCTGGGCGCAGTCAGCATCACAGTCGCCTATCGTGACACCGGAAAAGACACGCCAAATGGCTAACCGCCTTGTCGAGCTCATGTTCGCGTTGACGCCGCTATCGCTTGCAACGGTCGGCGGAGGGCAGAGTTCACTTCCCGGGATTCAGCGACAGGTGGTGACCATACATCACTGGATGACATCTCAACAATTTGTTGACGCGTATGCAATCTCACGGATGTCACCCGGACCCTCCTCTCTGCTGGTCACCTTGATTGGCTGGAGGGTGGCCGGTTCAGCGGGAGCAGTCGTAGCGACACTGTCCATATTTATTCCGACCGCGCTTCTTGTGCTCACTCTCGCCGGCGTGTGGTCGCGCCATCGAGGCGCGAGATGGCAAACCGCTCTTGAAACCGGGCTTCGCCCGATAGCAGCTGGCCTGATCATCGCAGCGGGGTACGTGCTGATCAGGGGCATGGCCGGCGGTTGGCCCACCAGGGTGATAACAATCGTTACGACAGGCATACTCCTTAAATCGAGAGTGACGCCACTGCTTCTGCTTGGTGGCGGTATGTTGTTATGTATCGCGTTTTATGAACTGGGTTTTATCCCCGGCAAATAGAAGTGGTCTGGCATCATACTGATGCTTTCGTGGCGCTGGCAGCAGAGGTGGTTTTCGGAGTGACCCGCGGCAAGCGCGGGCGTCCAGCTGGTCTGCGTACCGTCACATGGGTCCGCCTCGCCACCTGTGTGGTCATGCTGCAGACGAACTGGCTGCTCGGCACGACGGGAAAAAAGCCAGCATTCTTCGTTGCGCCTGCCGTCTCGGCGTAACGGGTACAGCGCTGGGGCTGGCCGTCCTGTGGGGCCTGAATTTCGCAAAGCGTGAACTGCACGAAGATCATCGTGCGGTGCACGTCATTTTTAATTGCAACCCATCTGGATAGTTTTGTAGATTGTAGTTTCCGTAAGAATTAAGAGCGCCTTTCAAAACCCCTTGTACTGTGGTCCTGAATGAGGGATGAGGCTCCATGGCTTCACCTCTCGTTTCCGATAAATTATGGGCAGTTATTGAACCGCTCCTGC
>NZ_WOTB01000047.1 GCF_011516835.1 Acetobacter musti
CTCTGGACCGACGCCGGCATCCCGGAAGGGAAACTCCGCCCGCTCCGGCAAGCCATCACAATCACCGATAATCCTTAGCGTATATCTGTGCCCGTTTTATGTACCGACCCCCACCTGGCGCTAACCATCTCAACCCCGTCCTCCAGGCGGCGAAAGACCGGCGCGGTGACGGTCGGCCGGACCTCGGGTTGTGGCTCAAGATTCGGCGCCGCATGGGGCTCCGGAAAACGCAGCGGGAGCCGGATGTGGGTGAATTCCTCCACATAGCTCCGATAGGCTTTCGTGCGCTGGTAATTGGAACACATGCTCTTTCTGTAGCACGACTGCGGATCGCAGCTAAGCCGGATACCAGGTTCAGTCCCTGTAGCGGGCCTGAAGTCTGGCTATATGCGCCGCAAGCCTGCTGGGACTGCGGGCAGCCTCGCGTCCGAGCGACGCCCAGGCCCGCTCGATCCTCCGCACTTCACCATGGTCGGCACGCGCGCCATGCCGCAGCACGCCGGACAGCTCCGCCGCCGGCACGATATGCGCCCGCAACGCCGGGGCAAAGCGCGCGTGCCCGGCACTCACCACCAAACCCCACACCGGCACCTCTCGATCGCCGATCGCGCGCTCAACGGCGGTGACATGCGCGCGGTTCTGAGCCACCGCATTCGGCATCGCCACAGCCTCATCGCCTCGACCGTGCCGCGTCCATGATGGGGCCTGCGCCGCGCCCAGGATAAACCCCGACCAGGTCTTCACCTCGAGCACCACCAGCGCGCCCGGCGCCCGCGCGATCACGTCGATCTCAGCCGATCTTCCGCGCTCGCGGAGCACGACATTGCGCAACACTGGCCAGCCCATGTCGCGGATCGTTCCGGCGACCAATGCCTCCCCCAGCGCGCCAAGGGCTGCTGCACGGTCAGGCTGATCCTCCTGGGCCACCGAGACGCCGCTTTCATGGCGGCGCTTGAAGCGGGACAACCAAGCCTCGATTACGGTTTCAGCTCTCATCCTCAGCCCTCCATCCCGTCAGGGTGGGCCACCGGATTGCGAACGGCGCGGGTGAGGGGAGGCAGCGGCACCCGTGCAGCCCCACCCCCACCAACAAAAGCTCGCCTGCTGATCTTTCAGTCTATCGCCGGGCAAGGTCGTGCCGCGTCAACCTTGCCCTACGGGCACCCATTCGGGGCCGCTCCAGTCCGGTCCTCGCCATGCTCGCCATGCTCGGCGCTGAAGAAGCGCCTGCGCGTGGCTGCGCGTGGCTCCGGTCCTCCCTCCGCGGAGGTTGACCCGTCCCGAAGCCCGTCGATCGCACTGCCTATCAGCAATTCCGCTGAACAGATCGGAGACACGGGACATGACCAAACTGGACAACGGCACCATCGCTACGGACCTGGACTCGGACATCGACAACGCGGCCCTCCTCGATCAGGGCTACTCGATCCGCCACATCGAAACCTACCACCGGGACATCGACCACACCTGCATCATCTGGGAGGCCCCGGCACTGACCGAGGCGGACCTCCCCTACTAAGCCCCCACAAACGAAAGGCCGGCCCGGTCAGGGTCGGCCTTTTCGTCATGTGCCAACAGGTCGCGCTGGTGGAAACAACCCGCGCTTCGCGCGCCCTCCGGGCCTACGAGGCCGCGCGCCGCAAGCGGCGCTTTTCGGCGGCCTCTCCGGGGTGATGGATTGAGATTACAGGATGAACCCCACAATCGCGGCAATCGCGATCACCGCGCCACCAACGCCGATTTCCGCCATCTGCCGCGACCCATGGCCGTTGAAGCTCGCCGACCCAATCAGGAACAACGCCGCGCTCAGGATCATGAACACGAACGGCGAAGGTCGCTTAAACCGAAAACGGCGCTTCGGTCGCGTCGGCTTATTCGCCGGTCCCTGGTTGTAGTGCCCATCCATCGCGCGTAACCCTTTTCCAACTGGCGTTGGATGTCAGTGTTGGATGTCACTTCCGAGAAGACCGTTCGACATCAGCGACGGGATACATTTTCCGGGGCGACCGTTCATCGCGTGCCAGGGTTGGAGCTTGCTCGCTTCGATCCAGCCAGGTTGCGCATTCAGCTTCACGACCGCCACGTAGCCAGCCTTTTCCTGGACCGGCTCGCGCACGAAGACAATCTCAGCAGGGTAGCCGATCGCCGGCGCGCTCGCAGACGGGGCCGATCGGATCGGTGGCAATTGGCTCTGCACCGTCGCTGCAAGATCATGATCATCCAGCAGCATGCAGGCCAAGCCGGGCTCGGGCCGCACCACCGTTGCGGCTTTGCTCGCTATGGGGCTCATGCTAATTGCCCCGATCGCGGCCAGTAAAATCCATCTCTTGCTCATCACCATCACTCCTTACGACAGAACCGTCTGTGAGGCAGCGTTACCGATCTTTGAACTGACCGACGACTGCCATTGAGCGACCGTCTCGGTCGCTGAAATGTTGTTTCCCGACAAAGCCGCCGAGCTGATGTAATCACTCATCAAGGCGGTCGGCGGTGCCTGCGCTATCTGCACACCGGCATTTGGACCAAAGTTGTAATACGCCCGTGCGTCAAGCACGGTTGGGTTCGTAACGCCGGCACTGGTTAGCGCCGTGTTCGCCTGCATCAGATAGCCTGATGCAGCGATAGCCTCCGTTGTCGGGTCGCTTTGCCCAGCCGAACCCTGAACGATCTGCGATGCCAAAGCCGGGTCGGCTGCCAATGCAGTTGCCAAGCCATCCTGGAACGCCGCCGGTTGCATCTGAAATGCCCCGGTTGCGGTCCCATTCGTCCCGGCATTCGTGCATCCGCTCTCGGCCACACAGGTCGCTGCCAACGCCGACGGATTCACGCCGACTGCCTCCGCTTCGGAGACCGCAGTAGCGCCCCAGGACTGTGCCAGCAGGGTATTGAGCGCGTCGCTGCTGCCCGCGCTTGTCGAAGTGCCCGTCCCTGTGCTGCCGCCTGCCCCACCCCCGTTCGGATCGGTATCTCCACCAAGCGGGTTGGTGGAACCCGGCGTGATCGTCACCGTCGGCACGCCCGGTTCGCTCACGTAGGGCGTGACCTGGATCGGCGGCCCGTTCAACGTCACCTGCGCCCAGGCCGGTACACCGCCCCCGAGCGCAGACGCTAGAACGCCCAGGGCAATGCCCGAGCGTAAATACCATTTCTGTCCTATTCGCATCGATCGTCCTCCAATTTGAGACGCTCGACCTTTGCCGCGGATGTCTGCGAACGGCGCGGCCTTCATTGATCAATTCGACAATAAAAATGTCCGCTTGCCTGGATCGGATGGTCCAGGCAATTATCGATCCTCGCCAGCCGTCCATAGTCCTCCCATCGCGCCAAGCCGAAGCCGCTCAGGAAGATCGCCAAGACCACCGCGCCGGCCGTTACATAGCGCCGGCGCGCCACGTCCTTGTTCCAACGCTGCTCGCGGATGACCAGGACATTCTCCAGCCGCTTGATGAACAGCGGCAGGGTCCGGTCGATCATCTGGACAGCCACGGCCTCGTGCTCGGCCTTCGCCGCCAGCTCGATGTTCCGGATTTGCGTCAGGGCAAGTTGTGCCGCCTGATGTATCTCTTTGGCCCTCAAAAGGTCGGCCTCTGCGGCTGCGCGTCCGTCCCGCGAAGTCTGGACGAACGCGGCCTGCGCCGAGGCCGAAAGATTACCAACGACCTCCATCGCGCCCATCAATGCTGAGATGAACCGGCCCTCCGGCTCATCCCAGCGCACCGCCCATTCCGCCGCCGCCGCCCGGACCTCATCAGTCTTGCGGCGAAACTCCGCTACCCAATCTTTTGGGCCTTCGCCCTCGGGTGGGTGCGGCACAGTCGGGCTCGTGCTGTCCATCAGCCGGCCTCGCTCTCCCGCACATCGGCCGCCGCAACCGGCAGCCACTCGCGCGGGATGTTGGCGAAGAACTCTGGCACGTCGCGGGTCCACCAACGATTGACCCGCGCCCGATCGAACAAGGCCAGCGGCTCGCCCCCCGGCTTGGCCTGGCCCTTCGCAGCCTCGGCGAAGGTCAGGCCCCGATCCGTCACCTGCGACATGCAGCTTAGCGCGGGAAACATTGCCAACCGGCCGCCCTTTGCCATCGCCGCCCTAATCGCCGAATGCTCCAGGATCGGCTTGAAGGCGCCACCAATTGATCGTCCGCTCAGCACCAAACCGCCATTCGCCACGATCACCGTCGCCGCCGGCATGAACATATCCACCTCGGCGAACTGTTCGAGGTAATCCAGGTCGGCGGTCTCAGGGCCGATGCAGAACAGGCCGACTACACGGACGGCGCTGCCCTCGATGGCCTCCAGCAGCGGCACCTCCTGGACCAGCCGTGAGAAGCCGGTCGCGCCGCCGCCTACATCCAGCACGGCGTCATAGCGGTGCCGGATCAGGTCTTCGATCCGCTCCTCGATCCACGTCTTGCCGTCTTCGAGCCCGGCATTCGGGACCTCCTCGGCGTCGGGGAAGAACACCGACAGCGTGTGGCTGCGGTTCTGCTGGTCGGCGTTCCACACGCGGATCGGGTTGCCACCCGCCCGGAAATACTGGACCGCCGTGTTCAGCAGCGCGGTCTTGCCGACCCGCTGCCTTCCCATGGCGATCCACAGGATCGGCATCCGATCCAGCGGCTTAATCTGTCCGTCAGGCATAATCTCACTCCTTTTAGATGTTGCACGCTTCAAGCCTCCGTCCTCCGCCTTCGCTTGCCACCGAGCAGATACCAGTCGGCCTTGTCCGCCGAGCGCAGGAACGCTTCCATGCTTCCGGGCTCCGGCAGATCGTCACCGGCTTGCCTTTCGGGCAGCGCCAGCGGCGGAGGAGGGGGGGATGGGACGAGCGCGGTCTCAGGTGGCCGTAGATAGGCCGGCACCGGAACCTCGCTCTCGCTGACGATTGGAGGGGTCCAACCCTTCGGAAAGCGGGAAGGCGGCGTCGGGCGTTCAAGACGACGCGTTGGCGATTCGCCCGACACCGCTAGATCGCGGCACAGCGTCTGCCATGCTTTCGAAGCTGCCTTCCTAGTGGGGGGCTCCCCGTGCTTGCCGACCACACCGTGGCGGGTGCATTCGGCACAGATCAGCGCCCACGAGTATTCGCCGCTTTCCATGCCGGCGGCGATCTTCTCGCTATGAGCCCGCAGCCAACTATATAGCCGGCCCCGGCCTCGAAACTCCTTGAGGCGCTTCTTGCGAAAAAGAATGGGTCGATCGAGCGTATCCATGCCCGTATCGTCCGCTGTCGTTTTGCGAACGGCGACACCACCAGGAGCCGATGCCGATTTTTTTTGGCCCAGCGACGCCGTGCTGTCGCTGTCGCGTCGCCGTCCTGTCTCCATGGTGTCGCCGTGAAAGTGGGATATATGGACCAATGAGTGGGTCTATCTCGCGGGAGGCGCGCCGCATTCGGTCAAGGCGATCGAGGACACGTCCCTTCTTCTGACAATCTTCCTGGATCACGCTCCAGCAGAAATCGGCTGACCATGGCCCGTGCCGTCTCTGACATTCGCGTTAAGCGCGTCTACGATCCGCCGGACAAGGATGATGGCGCGCGTGTGTTGGTGGATCGGCTCTGGCCGCGGGGCCTGCACAAGGATCGTGCCGCACTGACCTTGTGGCTCAAGGAGATCGCGCCAAGCACGGAACTGCGAGAATGGTTCGGTCACGATCCGGCGCGTTGGGCCGAGTTTGGCCACCGCTACCGCGCCGAACTGACGCGAAATGACGAAGCCGTCGCTCAACTCGCCGATTTGTCGAAGCTCGGTCCCATGACGCTGCTCTATGCCGCGCACGATACGGAACATAACCACGCCATGGTGCTCTCGGCCTATCTGAATGATCATCTGAAGGACAGGCATGGCCATCATATTGCATGGGCCGGTTTGCGACTTGCTTGGCTGCCCCTTCCCGATCGTCCTGGCCGGAATGGGAGGTGTTGCGCGGTCGGAGCTCGTGAATGCCGTAACGAAGGCCGGCGGCTTCGGCGGACGGAGTGGGAAGAACAACCGGATGTTTTTTGAGGGAGTGCTATGGATTGCCCGCATAGATTGCGGACAAGGCTTTCGATATCCGCTCTATTGCAGATGAACTGGAGCGGCGGGGCGCCAAAACCGTCATCTCCCAGCGCAAAAACCGTCTCAACAAGCGCCCATTCGATGTCCATACCTTCAAATCGCGCCACCTATCGAAAATCTCTTCTGTAAACTCAAAAGAATTCAAGCGGATCGCCATGCGAAGCGGAAAAACGGATAGAACATTTACGGCAATGATCTATCTCACAGCCGCAGTTATCAACTCACGATGATTCCCTACAGACCTCAAAATAACATCCTGGTCACTTCTGGCGTGCTGATACCGCACGCCCCCTTTCTATGTCTTGGAGCGGCACAAGACGGTGCCGCGCTCCAGCTCAAAAACCTGAGCGATATCACGCAGGGCTTGTGACCGATGCGTGATGAGAAGTGTAGTGCGGCCCTGCTTGAGGCGTCCGAGTGCGTTGATCACGATGTGCTCAGAAAACGCGTCCAAACCTTCGGTTGGTTCATCCAGGATGAGGATCGGCGCATCCTTGAGGAAGGCGCGGGCGATCGCCACGCGCCGCGCCTGTCCGCCGGAAAGGCGCGTGCCCATCTCGCCCACCATAGTGTCGAGCCCCTGCGGCATAGCACGCACCTCGTCCAGGATGCCGGCGTCGCGCAGCGCCCGCTCCATCTCGGCGGCGGTCGCGGCGGGTCGCGCGATGCGGAGGTTTTCGCGGATGCTGGTGTTGAAGAGATGCGTCTGCTGGGCGATCACCGCGCAATAGGACCGCATCGTGTCGCCGGACAGCGTGCGGATGGGCACGCCGCCCACCAGGATCTCGCCCTCCTGAAACTCCCAGAAGCGCAGCAGAAGATTGCCGAGGCTGGTCTTGCCCGATCCGGTCGTCCCCATCACGCCGAGGGCGCCGCCCGCCGGGATATGGAAGCTCACATCCCGCAGCGCCCAGGCCTCCGCGTCATCATAGCGCAGGGAGACGTGGCGGAAGGTGATGTCGAACCCGGTGGGCGGGGCGGCTTCCTGCGCGGGTTCGCGCACCGCAGGCTCGGTATCCACGATCTCGAAGATGCGTCGGGCGGCGGCCAGCGTCTGCCCCAGCGCGCGATACGCGCCGGGCAGGCCGCTGACGGCGTCGAAGCTCGCCAGCACAAGCAGCGCGATCATGGCGATGTCCGGCCCCGGCAGGGTGCGAGCCATGGCGAGCGGGATCGAGACCACGAGGGCTGCCAGCATCGTCGCCTGGACCAGGAAGAGCGCGGCGCCACCGGCCGCCGCCTCCACCAGCGTCTCCCGCCGCTGCAGCGCGGTCAGCTGCGCATAGGCCGCCTCATGTCGCGAGGTCTGGCGCTCCATCGCGCCAAAAACCTGCAACTCCTCGAAGCCACGCACGGTATCGGCGATCTCGGCGCGCAGCTGCCCGCGCAGTGCCACCGCCTGCCGCCCGCTGCGGCGACCGGCACGAAAGGCCGCCAGCGGCAGGGCGAGACCCACCAGCGCCAGACCCAGGAAATCGGCGAGTGCCGCGCCGGTGCTGATGCGCGCCAGAAAACCCAGGATCAGGACGGTGCAGAGCAGGGCGGTAACGCTCGGCGCCAGCACGCGCAGATAGACATTGTCGAGACTGTCGATATCGGCACGGATGCGGCTCAGAAGGTCGCCCGCGCGATGGCGCTGCAGGCGCGCCGGCGCCAGCGGTTCGAGCCGGATATAGAACCAGACGCGGAGATCGGAGAGCAGACGGAAGGTCGCCTCATGCGTCACCAGCCGCTCCAGGTAGCGGCCAAGGGCGCGGGCGATGGCCAGGGCCCGGATGGCCGCCGCCGGCAGGAAATACTCAATGCGCAGCAGGCCGAGCCCGGCGAGCCCCATGCCGGCGATGAACCAGCCCGACAGCGCCAGAAGCCCGACATTGCTGACAATGACGAGCACGCCGAGCAGGATGCCGGTCGCCTGCCAGCGCCAGCTGGGCCCGAGCAGCCGGAGGAGACGCAGGAAATCCCTCATGCCGCGCCCTCGTGATAGAGCGCGCTCATCGCGGCGTAATCCCCTGTGCCCGCCCGGAGAGTGGCGGGGGTGCCTTCCTCGACGATGCGGCCCTGGCGCAGGACCAGGATGCGGTCGGCGGCCTCCGCACTTTCCAGGCGGTGGGCGATGAGGAGCACGCTGATGTCGCGCGGCAGGCGCACGATCGCGGCACGGATGAGACTGGCCGTCTCCGCGTCCAGGCTGGCTTCGGCCTCGTCCAGCACCAGCAGGCGCGCGGGTTTCAGCAGCGCGCGGGCGAGGGCGACACGCCGGATCTCGCCGCCCGACAGGCCCTGGCCGCGCTCGCCGATCACCGTCTCGTAGCCGTGGGGCAGGCAGCTGATGAAGAGGTGCGCCTCGGCCGCCTCCGCCGCGCGGATGATCTCTGGCATCGAGGCATCGGGCGCACCAAGGCGGATGTTCTCCGCAAGCGTGCCGGCGAAGAGGGTCGGCCGTTGCGGCATCCAGGAACTCTCCCGGAACCAGGCATCTGGCGCGATGCTGGCGAGATCGATGTCGCCCTGGGTGATTCGTCCGCTGTCAGGCCGGGCGAGACCGAGCAGCAGCCGCGCCACCGTGCTTTTGCCGGAACCACTCGGGCCCACCAGCGCCACACGCTCGCCGCGGGCGATGGCGAATTGGATCGCCTCCAGCACGGGCTCGCCCGGCGCGTAGGAAAAGGAAACCTGCTCGAAGCGGAGGATGCCCGATCCGGCGGGCAGCGCCGCGACGCCCGCGGGTGTCTCCGGCTCGGGCGTTTCCAGCAGCGCCACGATCCGCTCGGAGGCGCCGATCGCCTCCATCCTGGCGTGATACTGCGTGCCCATGGCGCGCAGGGGGCGGAAGAATTCCGGGGCCAGCAGCAGCACGAAGAGACCGGCCAGGAACTGGATTTCGCCATAATAGAGCCGGAATCCCACGAAGACGGCGATCATGGCGACGCCGAGGGTGGTGAAGAATTCCAGCACCAGGGAGGAGAGGAAGGCGACGCGCAGCACCCGCATCGTGCTCAGACGGTAGTCTTCCGACATGCGGCCGATCAGCCCGGCCGCGTCCCGACTGGCGCCGAAGAGTTTCAGGGTCGAGAGCCCCTCCACCACATCGAAGAAATGGGCGCTCATCAGCGCGAGGCGGCGCCATTGCGTCTGGTTCAGGCGCTCGGTGCCGCGTCCGATGAGGATCATGAAGATCGGGATCAGCGGCGCGCCGAGGAGCAAGATGATGCCGGAGACCCAGTCCACCGGAAAGATGAAGGCGAGCAGCGCCACGGGCAGGAAGGTCGCGACCGCCATCTGCGGCAGGTAGGCGGCATAGTAGTTGTCGAGCGCATCGACGCCCTCGACGAGCAGGCTCGCGAGGTCCCCGCTGCGCTGGGTGCCGAGGAAGCCCGGTCCGAGGGCCGCGATCTTCGCGTGCAGCGCGTGCCGGATATCGGTCTTCACCCGGGTGCTCGCGGCCATCGCGGCGATGGTGGCACCATGGCTGAGCAATGCCCGTAGCAGGGCGATGCCAAGGATGATGGCGAGCGAGGGCGCCACCGCCGCAAGCCCGCGATGCTGGAAGACCACGGCGGTGATGCTGCGGGCAAGAAGCCAGGCCTCGGGCACCAGTAGCAGGCCGTTCACGGCGCCGAGCAGAATGGCGCCCCGCAAGGGCTGCTTCGCGATAGCGGCGCGGCGGCGGAGCCAGCCATCCAGCGCGCGGCTGACCCCGCGCGGCATGGGAGCCTTATGGGACGTCATGGTAGGTCCTTCGGCCCGGCGTGCTCACCTCAGTGATAGGCAGCGAGCGCCGTAATGCGCGCCCGAAAGACCCAGATTTGATAGGCATTGTACATGAGCATCACTGGGAAGAAGCCGCCCATGGCCAGGGTGAAGGTGACGAGTGAGACCGCCGGGCTCGCACCCGCGTAGATCGTCCAGGTTCCCGGCACGATCCAGGGATAAACGGTCACCATCATCGCGACCGCCATGATGGCGACCGCAAGATTAAACCAAAGGATGGCCGCGACGTCGCGATCTTGCCGGCTGGCCTCGCGCATCTTGAATGCAACGAAGACCACGGCAAGTAACACAAGGCCCCAGACCCAAAAATGCGAACCGAACCATTTGTTCGCCGCCCAGGGGAATATCACAGCATTGATGACGACCGTGATCGCAACGGCGGCAAGCGCGAGATAGAAGATCGTGCCGGTCCAGCGCGCGGCCTGCTCTCTGATTGGCTCGCCATGCTCAAATCGGGCACGGATGAACAGAACGCCGGACAACGCCACTGCGAGCACAGCAGCGATGCCGGTCCAGATGCTGAAAGGTGAGATGAAGCGGAGGGCGCCACCGACATAGGTCGGCACCGTGCCCGGCGTATTGGTCAGGGGGAAACCTTGGAGGATGGCGCCAACCGCCATGCCACCGAAGAACGCGACCACGAGGCTAGAGACGCCGAAGCAAACATCGGAGAAGCGCTGCCACGGCGTTTCCGCTAGGTGGCGGAATTCGAGCGAGAGCGCACGGGTGATCATGCCCCAGAGGGCAAGCGCCAGCGGCACCATCAGGTAGCTGAAGGCCGAGCCATAAACGAAGGGGAAGGTGCCGAAGAGCACGCCGCCGGCGACGATCAGCCAGGTCTCATTCGCGTCCCAGGTGCCCGCCATAGCGGACATGATGGCGCCGCGCTCGTGATGGTCGCGCACAAAGAGTGAAAACACCCCGGCGCCGAGGTCGGCACCATCAAGCAGGATGTAGAGGAGCACGCTCAGATCGAGCGCGATCCACCAGGCGAAGGTGACGATGGATTGGATATGACTCAGCCCGTCCATTTTTCTGCTCCGGCCAGGATGCTGCGTGCTTGTCCGATCATCTCAGATCGGACGGACATAGGAGGGGGCGCCGTCATGGGGTGCGTCGAGTTCGCCCAGATGCTGGTTGCCGCCTTGGACGACGGGGCTATCCATATCTGGGCCGCGGCGCATGACCTTGGCGAAGAAGTACCAGGTGCTGCCCCACACGATGAGTTCGAAATAGATGTAGCCAGCGAGCCAGAGAGCGGCCGCGGTCACGCTCATATGGCTGACGCCTTGTTCGGTGCGCATCAGTCCGTAAACGAGCCAGGGCTGCCGCCCTACCTCACGCACCCACCAGCCGCACCAGATAGCGATATAAGGCAGGAAGCCACACAGGATGGCACTCCAAAGGAAGAGTCGATGTCGAACGATGCGCTCAACCGTGAAGCGGCCCCGCAGGACGAGCCATGCGCCCCAACAGGCCAAGAGCATGATCGCGCCGCCTGCAGCGGCCATGACGCGGAAGGCATAGAAGGGTACAAGGACAGGCGGGCGGTTTTGCGGCGGAACAGAATCGAGCCCCGGTACCTTTCCATCCCAGGTGTGGGTTTCAAGCAGGCTTAGTACGTGCGGGATAGTGATTGACCAAGCCATGTCATCGCCCTTGGCGTTAGGCCAGCCCACAACCTCCCAGCTCGTATCAACCGACCCATCCTGATTGTAGGTATGGTAGTGGCCCTCCATGGCGGCGAGCGCCGCTGGCTGATCCTGCGCAACGATGAGTCCCAAGCCGTCGCCCAAATAGATTTGCAGCGGGGCGATGACCAGGAGTGCGAGAAGCGCGTATTTCAACGAGCGTTGGAACAATACGGCGTGGCGCCTGCAGAGCACGAACCACGCCGAGACAGCGATGACGAAGCAAAGTGCCACTTCGATCGCGGCGATCAGCATATGGGGGAAGCCCAGAATGACATCGGGATTGAAGAGTGCCGCGAGCCAGTCCGAGATCTGGAAATAGCCATCTTTCAGCTCGACACCTGTCGGCGTCTGCATCCAGGAATTCGCGTCCATGATCCACATGGCCGATAGAGAAGAGGACAGGGCGACGTTGAAGGTCGCAAAGAGATGCATGCCGCGGCCGATCTTGCCCCAGCCAAAAATCATCAACCCAATAAAACCTGCTTCGTACATGAAGGCAGTGATCGTTTCGTAGCCCAGTACCTGACCAAAGAACGGTCCCGAAGCTTGGGAAAAGGGACCGTAGAGAATACCGAAAGCCATCTCCATGGTGATGCCGGTCGCGACTCCAGCGGCAAAATTGACGATGAAAAGTCTCTCAAAAAAGCGGACAAGCCGATACCAATGCTCGCGATCAGTCGCAACCCAGCGCCATTCCGCTAGGAATAACAAGCTGGCGAGTCCGATTGTCAGCGGCGGATAGATGATGTGAAGGGTCGTGATCCACGCGAAGTCCAGCCGGCCCAGAAAATCTGCTGTTGCATTAGGTGTCACGATGCCAAGTCCAAACTTCGAGGTGGGAGAGATTTTGAGAACTGTTGGAGCCAATGCCATCGGCGGCCATGACGGCGTTCATGAGCAGAACAAAGAGCGCGCCTCATTGAGCAGCACGAGGATGGCAGACGCCCCGCCGACCATCGCGCCTCCGACAAGCGACCCCATGAGACCGATGACTATCCAGACGCAGCATGATCTTAGACCCTGTCTCGATCCGAACTGCGCGGCAGTTCGATGCGTGCAAACCGTGCGGCCTCCGCCGATCTAATGATCCTTCGTGGCGATGTGTCGGCGGATCCGGTGTGGGATGTTGATGCAGCACCGCCCTGCTCCGTCGCTGACTCGGCCAACTCGCCACCACAGAAGCGGTCGTGCAGCATAGAGATGAGCGTCAGCGAGCGCGCATCGGCGATCCGATAAAAAACCTGCTTAGCTTCGCGACGCCCCTCGATGATTCCCGCTTCACGCAATTCGCCCAGTTGCTGCGACAAGGTCGGCTGCCGGATGCCGAGAACCGTCTCAAGCTCACCGACAGAGCGCTCGGCTTCAACCAACGAACAGACGATCAACAGCCGGTTCGTATGGGTAAAATGCTTCAGAAAATCGACAGCGTCAATGGGCCAACGCTGCTCTCGACGCGGTGTTCGGTCTCATCGTCCTGTTGTGTGTGGCTATGCGCGTGACTGTGGCCATGCCCATGATGATGGTGCTCCCCGCCGCTCAACAGCCATACGGACCCGATGTTGACCAGCAAGCCAAGAACGGCGATCGGGATCGCCTCCCCGAAGTGAATCGGGACGGGGGCGAACAGGCGGGAGACGGCCTCGTAGCCGATCAACAGCGCGATCATCGCCAGCGCGATGGCACTGGTGAACCCGGCGAGATCACCAAGCTTCCCTGTTCCGAAAGTGAAGCGGGGGTCATGCGCGTGCCTACGGGCGTAGCTGTAGGCAAGCGCCGCCAACAACAGCGCACTCGCGTGTGTGGACATGTGCAGGCCATCTGCGACGAGGGCGATCGAGCCGAACAGGACGCCGCCGACAATCTCCAGGAACATCATCGCGCCGCAGAGCCAGATGACTGCCCAGCTCCGCCGTTCGGCTCGTTCGTGGCCTTCGCCCAGATACACGTGGCTATGACCTGAGGGAGGCGTGAGCACCTCGGCTTCGCTCACCGTGGTCTCCTATTTCAGGTAGGTTCGAATGACATCCATGAGTTGCTCCGCAGCTTCTGCGTTGAGCGCCCCCGGATGTTTCTCAGCATCGACCAGATGGCTTCGAACGTGGTCCTCGACCACTTCCGCCATGAGACCGGCCATCGCGCCGCGCACACCCGCGATGAGATGAAGGACCTGCTCGCAACCAGCCTCGCTTTCGAGGGCGCGCTCGATCGCCTCGACTTGGCCCTTCATCCGGCGCACGCGGCTCAGCAGCTTCTGCTTCTCACGGATAGTGTGGGCCATCCGTTGATATGTACCATAGGGGGGGACCCTATGTCAAAATCATCCCTAGCAGTCTGAAATTCTCAGCGATCTTCTGCAAAGCGTAACGGGTTTGCTTCACGACACTGGAATAGCAATGCCGCTCCTGTTCGCGATTGTCATGTGCCCGCAATAGCTGAGAAAAGAGTTCGTTCGCGAGCAACATGACTACGGCAGGGTTAGGTCGCCAAGCGGCCCTCGTCGTCGACCAGCGTGAGCCGCGCGGGCAGTGCGTTTCCCCACCGCCAGAGTACCAAGTTGAGATCCCGCCGCGAGGCGCCCGGCGCGAAGCTTCGAACAAGCAGGGCGCTATATCCCTTCGCGATCAGCGAGCGCGCAAAAATCTGGGTTCGCGCTGCCCCATTTGCTCTCATCTCGTCGCGCCAGGTCGAAGCCGCGACGGCCGCAGCGTCCATCCCTTCGTCCCGCAGGGCCGCCTCATCTGTGGTGTCGAAGATGCTCTCAAGCTCGGCCTCATACGCAACCAGCGTCGTGGGTTGCAGCGTGCCCACCTGGTTTGCCTCTCGCACGGCCGTCATGATCGACAGGGAGCAATACAGGGCTGGCGTCCCCTTCGGATTGAACCGGCCCCCGTAGCGCCGAGCGCCCTCTCCAGACAGCGGCTCTCTGGCGTAGATCGGATTGAGGGCGCGATAGAGCTTGCCGCTATACGAACGCGCCACGGCTACGCGTGGATTCCGGCGTCAACCGCGTCGATATATTCGAGCACATCATCGGCCTGCCCGTTCAGCACGAGCTGCATCGCCGTCTGACCGGAAAAACCAGGCAACGGCTCCGAGCGATACCATGCGTAGGCCATCAGCATCGAGCCGAAGCGGGGCTCCACCTTGTTCAGGGTCTCGACCATTTCTCGAAGCCGACGCTGAGTCTTGTCCGACCGGACCCGCTCCTTCCGCTGAACAGCATCCCGTCCGAGGCCCGCCGAATGAGCGACATCCTCGCTCGTCGTCTTAAGCTCCCTGGCTATCTTCTGCGGCGCGAAAAAACCGTTGTCGGAGAGATGTTGGAGGTTCATGGCTCGTAACCTGACTTCTATGTCCACATGGATTGACGCTATATAGCGTCTCTCAGAGTGGCAATCAAGGTCAACGCGATATTGCCTGCTGGGTCATGATTGTGTCGCCCTCCTCACCGAGGATGTCGGCCTGAGATTCAATCGGTCGCGTCTCCGACGCCGACAACAAGTCCGGCTCTCTGCGGGTAAGGACGTGACGTGTGCGCCGAACCACGGCGTCAAGATGGGCCATGGCCTCCTCAAGCGCCGAATAGTCGAAGGCACGGCGCTCAATGGGCGTCAGAGGCGGCGGCGGCGGTAGCGGCGCTACTTCCGGCTCATCATCCTCGATTTCGAGCCGTGGGCGTCCCCGGCCGCGCTCAGGGTCAGGACGGTAGGGCGGGCGGATCACGTCGCGCAGGGGGGCAAGTCCCTTCAGCCCGAACAGCCGGCGCTTCGAGCGATGGGTCACCTCGACAGCGATTTCGGCCGCCACCAGTTCGTCGAGGATGCGGAGGGCGTTCTTCACCGCGATGCCGAGAATGCCGGCCAGCGAGGTCGCCGACAGAACCGGCACCGCGGCCAGCACGTCGATCGCCATGCCGGCGCGTGAGTGCTTTCGCCGTCCGGCAATCCCACGCCGGGCCTCGAACCAGGCGCGCTCCAACGTATAGAGAAGATCGAGACCATCCGCCGCCTCGGTCGCGAGCGCTTTCAGGAACGCCGGCGTCCAGTCACCGGGCTCCCAGGTTTGCTCGGCGCGGAGCGCAGCCGCGCCGGTCAGCGGCATGGGCATTCGGAGAAGGTTGCGCTTGCGCCAGTAGCGAATGACGGCGGAGCGGAGTGGCGCGCGCATGCCGCCACTGTCGATCCATACCCGAAAGCCCTGGGCGGCCGCGAGCAGCGGGGGAAGGGTGGCCGGTTGGTCCGCGAGGATCGCCTCGGCGCGCTGGACCTCACCCTCCTGATCGAAATCGGGCTCGACGATCCATTGATGCAGTTCGAGCGCCGCCCGCGCGGCATCGATGATCTGGCCGCGATCGATGATGCGAAGATAGGGGTCCATCCGCAGCCGCAGGCCCTCAAGCGCGGCCGCCAGGTGCCAAGGATCGATCAGTTGACCATCGACGGCCGCCTGCCGACGGACGGCCTCAAGACGCGATCGGTGGAGGACGGCCTGGCGGAGCGGGTGACTGGTCAAGGCCTGGTCAAGACGGGCGATCGCGGCCGAGGCTTCGGCCAGCGCATGAACCACCCCAACCCGATCACCGCCTAGCGTCATCAACCCCGCAAGAGGGTTGTCGCCGGTCATTGATGCCTGCCGTAAGTGGCAAGGGGACCCGGGGTCATGCACGCATCTGAACAATGCGGCGCAGGGCGGCCCGCGTTAGAGCATGCTGAACCCGAAGACGCCGAGGAAGGTTTGCCGATGGGTGGCGAGCCATTCGGCCGGCGCCTCGCCGAGTTTGCCGGCGATAACCGAGCGGTCGAGTGTGGCGAGTTTGTCGAAGCGTACGACCGATGAGACTTTGAGACCCGTGCCCGCGATCGCGTCGAGGGGGGCGAGGTCAGGGCCGGTGCGCGGCACCGAGGTGATGAAGCAGACCACGAGATCGGTCCGGCGGTCGTTGTCGCGCGACACAACGAGGGCGGGGCGCCGCTTGTCCCCGGAGAGGTCGGTGAAGGGGAACCGGGTGAGGACGATGCTGCCGAACGCGAACACTCAGTTTGCGCGTTCGACCAGGTCGGCGTCGCTGTAGAGGTCGGGCTCGTCGGCCAGCCAGTCGTGCGCTCGGCCGGCCGCGGCCAACGCCGCCATCGGCAGGGACTCGTCCTCGAGCAATTCGACAACGACATGCACTTTCGCGTCCGCGGCGATGCCGCGGCGTGTAAGTTCGGCTGAGAGTTGCCCTGCCGGGGCGTCGATGACGATCTGCTGCACGCGATGAATCCCTTCCTCGAGACGGATCTTAGCAGGGCGGCATGAATTTGTCTCTTGGTCGAAATCGCGCGAACCGTCATCCCCAAAACCTACGTAAAACCAGTCCATTAAACGCTAGCCTACCCTAATCTATAGAGGCCATCGTGTGGAAAGTACGCTAAACAACGTTTAGCATGAACAGTAGAAGAACGTCTGGGTAGCGTGATCTTGCCTGAGGGCAAGCCGCTGTTTCTTTGTTGAACAAC
>NZ_WOTB01000048.1 GCF_011516835.1 Acetobacter musti
CTCGACTTCAACCACTTCATCGTCAGCCGAAACAGCAACGACGGAACCGTCAATATCTACGGACGCAACGGGAACTCCCTCGCCGCACGCGTCCAGGCAGCCTTCTGAGCAGCAAAAACAGACGCCCGTTCCGGGGAAAGGGCGTCTGTTTTCCTGCGGATATGTGCGGGATGGTTTTGCGAGGCTTTGCTCCGCATCCCACAAAGGGGCGCGGCCCCTTTGATCCTGATCTGTTAAACTAAAAGAGGTCGGACGAATCCCTGCCCTGTCAGGCAACGGCCTGATAGAGTCCGTTATCCGCTGAAATTTCGCTGACCGTGCGCAGGGCCGCGAGAGCCTTCTGCTCCTTCAGAGCCTGCCGCAGCATGCAGACAACACCGGGAACGCAGTTGCCGCATTTCGCGCGGCATTTCCTGGATGCGTAGACTTCCTGAGGGCGGGTTGCCCCGGCACCAACCGCAGCGTGAACGTCTTTATCCGTCAGACCATTACAGGAGCAGATGAACATCCAGGAGCCTCTTACCGAACCACAGATGAGGCACAAAACCATAAATGAGAACGCTTCGCAATACCATTCTCAACACGACGCTGTGACGTGACGGACAGATAATCGTCGTTCCCGCATGTTATATCGGGGATGTAAGTCATTGATTTCGCCGGGAGACAGGGACAGCGGTTCATCAGGGCAGTCGGCGCCAGGCAGGTTGCGAACTGCCTGTTTCCTGAATGGATCTGAGTTTTTTCTTTGCCAGGCGGGCCGTATCCGATGCCGCCCCTGCGCGGGATCCGTTGTTTCCGGCCGGGATTCTCCTTCGTCCGGATATGATGTCTGTCTTTAATTCAGGAGAATGACAGAACCCTGAAAAGGGCTCCCCGCCGTTTCCGGCCTATGGGAGTCATTTTGCAATGTCATGGAGCGGGTGCCCGGATATAAAAAAAGGCGTTTATGTATTTTGCAAACAGGAGACAAAGCAGGGCTCTGCCCTGCACCCAAATTTAATTTAACAGACCGGGATCAAAGGGACTGTGTCCCTTTGTGGGGTTCGGGGCAAAGCCCTGAAAAGCGATCCGGTCTGGATGTGCAAAGTATACAAACGCTAATAAAAAAACAGGGGCGACTACCCCTGCTTTCCGGATTTCATAAAAACATTTCTGGTGAAGCTTTTTTCAAAAGCCTCAGGAGATTCAGAACGACTGGTCGTCGCCACCACCACCCCAGTCATCTCCGCCGCCGCCCCAGTCGCCGCCGGAATCACCGCCGGCGTCGAAGTTCGGGTCAACAGCCGTGCCCGGACCGGCGAACGGATCGGCCGCCTGTGACGGGTCCGTGCCGTAATTGTTGTTGATGATGGTTTCACCGCCGGGTACGCCGGCGCCCCAGCCGCCGGCATCGGCTCCGCCATGATGACCACTGAACAGATCCGTCAAGGCATTCGCCGCCATCATACCGCCGGCCACGCCTGCTGCCGTGGTGAGGGCTGAACCAAGGAAACCGGTGCCGCGCTGCTGGAACATGCCAGGCTGGAAACCCGGCGGCATCGGCTGCATCTGCGGTGGCTGAGCATAGCCCTGCTGACCACCCCAGCCCGGAGGAGGCGCCGCCTGCGGACGCTGCTGCTGACCACCACCGAAGAGGCCGCCGAGGAAGCCGCCGCCGGAGTTTTTCTGCTGCGACTGCTGCTGGAGCGCCTGCTGGGCCTGCTGAAGCTGGAACTGCAGCTCCCGGATACGGTTCTGCGCCTCGACCAGAGCGGCTTCCTGCACGACCGCCATCTGAGTGATGCGGTAGCGGGCTTCCGGGTATTTCTGGAAATTCTCGGCGATGAACTGGTCCGCCTGCGGATCAATCGGCGGCAGGGACGGGCTGGTCGCGGGTACGCTGCCGAACGCGGCCTGAGGCGCGCCGCCAACCCGGGCGATGAATTTGGCGATCAGATCGCGTTCTTCGTTGGTCATCCTGCTTAACCCCTCAAGGCCGTGAAAAATCGGCTCACATCATAGTGTGGGGAGATGTCCCGCAATCCGCAAGACTTCTCCTGTATCGCCTGCTCTGTGTCATCCGGTCCTGTATCGTCTGATCAGGGCGATTATCGGGCATGTCCGTAGAGAGCGGTGATCTGTGCTGAGGCGAGACGATGATGATTCAGCATGAAACCGACCATTGCCGGAGTCGCGTCCGCCGGCAGATCCAGCTTCGGGACGTCCAGAGCGGTGACGGTAAAGGTATACCGATGAACCCGCCCCGGAGGCGGCGCTGCGCCGCCATAGCCGGGAGTCCCGAAATCCGTGCGGAGCTGCACTGCGCTTTCCGGCAGGCCGCCTTTTCCGGACCCGGCCCCCTCCGGCAGGGAAGTGACCGTCGGCGGAATATTGATCACCACCCAGTGCCACCAGCCGGAACCGGTCGGCGCGTCCGGATCGTATGCGGTCACGACGAAGCTCCGGGTTCCCTCCGGCGCGTCTTTCCATGTCAGCGGGGGCGACAGATTGCCGCCTGTCTCGCCCATGCCGGAATACACCTGGGCCTGCGGCAGAACCGCGCCGTTGACAAAAGCTGAGCTTGTGAGGGTAAGCGCCATGACACTCCGGTTCCTTTCCGTCCGCAGGGGCCATCTGCCGGGTCCGTTTCCGGCCGATTCTTCCGACCGTTTCTTCTGGCCGGTCGTTTCGGGGAAACGCGACCAGCCGTTACCAGTTCAGGCTGATAAGCCAGAATTCCTCTGAGGTCAGGGTGATTCCGTTACTCTCGGGCGACTCCGCGGCGGCGCCGGCCAGGGCCGCGATACGTTCGACCATGATCATCTTGCGCTGATGTGCTTCTGACGATTCACCGGCCGATTTCAGCACATCCAGCGACGTTCTGGCTGCTTTCGCGACGCGGGCGGCGTCGAGCAGGGCGTAAGACATAGGACTTCCTTTTCACTGTCCGGATTATTCCGTCTGCATGGGAAAATGGCCCTGTGGACGAAGAGGTTCAACCCCGGCCAGGGGATTGCGGGGTGGCGTCGGGCGCGTGGGTGATCCTGCTTCCGGACCGGGCGATGGCCGGCACAGGTGAGGTGTTTCCGGTCACCAAGGCCTGGGAGTTTTCTTTTCCGGCAGATCCCGGACAGTTCGGGGGACGGGATGAAAGGCGGGCGGATTCCGGAAAATTCCGGACGTTTCAGCTTCGGATGAGAAACGGAATATGCGGGGCGGGATATCTTTCGGGGCTATGTTTCCGGGTGGAGACGAAACCGGCGACCAGGAGAGGATCACGGCACCCCGTCGTATTATGACGGCCAGACATGGGATACGCCATTACGCTGTCGCATCGGATGGGTTTATGGCGTAATATGTTTCAGCGGCAGGCGGACACCCTGCGGGCTCCGGCGTGAGAGAATCAGCATGAGATATCAGTCGCGTTCGTCCGTACGCCAGCCTTCCGGCTGAGAGCGGACACGCTCTGAGGAACCGGCGCGGCTGTTCTTTCCGATACTTCCCCCCGATACTGCCCCGGCACTTTCATGGATCTGACTGTATGACCTCTCCGTCACGTGTTTACTCCGTTGCTGTCCCTTTGCCGGACCGGGCATGACGAGGGCTGGCATCGTGGCAGGGAAACCGGGTCTCCATGACAGGCGCGACGGCCAGGCACGTCATGCTCTGATCCGCCGTCTCGTTCCGCTGCTGACGGTCTTTCTGCTGAGCAGTTCATCCGGCCTCCTGGCCACCGCTCAGGCGGCGGAATGGCGGTCCGATTACGCGCTGCGGCCACGTCCGGACGGGCCCGGTCTGAGCAGTCTTGCGCCGCCGGTGGGGCCGGAAACATATCTGGCGGACGGGCCGGACAGCCCGGAAGCCAGAAACGGGTGGCTGGACGCCATGCGGGCGTGGCGTGCGGCCCGGCTGAAGGAGATCGGATATCATGACGAGTTGTATCGCCGTGTCGATCTGAGCTGGACGCGGCATGTTTTTACCCAGGATCAGCTGCTGGCGCAGGATCGCAGTCTGTATGATCCTGATTCCGGCCGCTACACGGTGGACCGGGCTCTGGCCGGGATCGGATCCCGGTTCGGACCACTGGATTCGGTTCTGATCTGGCCTGCCTATCCCAATATCGGTCTGGACGCCCGCAACCAGCTTGATCTTCTGCGCGATATGCCCGGCGGCATTCCGGGTCTGCGGTCCATGGTCGCTGATTTTCACAGGCGCGGTGTCCGGGTGTTTTTTCCTGTGGTGATCTGGGATCGCGGCACGCGTGACGAGGGCGGGTCGTTTTCCGATGCCTCCATGACGCTGCTGCATGAGATCGGAGCGGATGGCATCAATTTCGACACGCTGGACACGGTGCCTGACGCGAACCGGAAAGCCGGCGAGAGGCTGTCGCCGCCGATTGCCTTTGAGCCGCAGTTCGACCCGCAGAATGCCTCGCTGGCTGACAGCGCGATCAGCTGGAGCGACTGGGTTCTGTGGGACGATCTGAAATGGCCGTTCGTGCCGCGTGTCAGTCGTGTGAAGTGGCTGGAGCCGCGTCATGCGACGCTGATGACCGACAGATACGCGCGGTTTAAGATCAACAGTCTGCAGACGGCGTTTCTCAATGGCGCGGGATATGTGCTCATTGAGAATATCTGGGGATTCTGGAACGGGTTTTCCGAACGGGATGCGGAGGCGGTGCGTCGTTTTACGCGCATTGAGCGGGCGTTTTCCGGTCTGATGGTCTCGCGGGACTGGGAGCCGCTGGTGCCGGTTCTGCAATCCGGTGTGTATGCCAGCCGTTTTCCGGGGAAAGACCGTGTCGTCTGGACGCTGGCGAACCGGAATGACTATGCGGTGGACGGCGAGCAGATTGCCCTCCCGGTCCGGCCGGGCGCGCGTTATTACGATCTCTGGCGTGGCCGCGCGCTGCATCCGGAGGTGCGGGATGGTCAGGTCGTTCTGCGTTTTTCCATGGAGGCGCTGGGCTTCGGCGCGATTCTGGAGGACCAGAGCGGTGCGCCTGGTCCGGATCTGGTTTCTTTCCTCAGTGCGGCTGCGAAAGACGCGAATCGTCCTCTCGACTCTCTGAGCCGTGCGACGCCGTTCGCCCGGCAGTCCATGGTGCCGGTGGCGGCGACGCCGGTCTGGCGCGGGGCTGTTCCTGACGGGATGGTTCGCATTCCTGCCGCCGATTACGACTTTCGGGTAAACGGGATCGAGATTGAAAATGGTGATGATCCGGGAACGGATGTTCAGTTTGACTGGGAGACGTCTCCGCGCCGATCGCACCGGCACCGGGTCCATATCGCGCCCTTTCTGATCGACCGGACGCCGGTCACCAATGACGCCTTCAGGCAGTTTCTGCAGGCGACCGGGTATCATCCAAAGGACGATCATAATTTCCTGCGGGACTGGAAAGACGGGACGTATCCCGCCGGCTGGGCGAACCGGCCGGTGACGTGGGTTTCGATTGAAGATGCGCGGGCTTACGCCCACTGGGCGGGAAAGCGCCTGCCGCATGTCTGGGAGTGGCAGTATGCGGCGCAGGGAATGGATGGCCGGCTTTATCCGTGGGGGAATACGTGGGACGCGTCCGCTGTTCCGCCGAAGGATACGTCACGCACGCCGCATCCGCCTTCGGAGGTGTCCGCTTTCCCGGCCGGGGCCAGTCCGTTCGGCGTGCTGGACATGGAGGGCAATGTTGCGCAGTGGACCGACGAGTTCCGCGATGAGCATACGCGTGCGGCCATCCTGAGAGGGGGCGATTATTACCGGCCGGCGGGCAGCATGTGGTATTTTCCGAAGAGTGACCGGCTGGATGAGCAGGAGAAATATCTGCTGCTGTCACCCGGACGGGACCGGTCCGGCATGGTGGGGTTTCGCTGCGTGCGTGATCTGTCCGATGCGCCGTGAGAGTGGGTTTTGTATCGTTTGGCAGATACAGGGCTGGGTGGTTTTTCAGGGCTCTGCCCTGAAACCCGCAAAGGGACGCGGTTCCTCTGATCCCGGGTTGTTAAATAATAAGAGACTGCTTCAAACGCTTCACCGGGATAAAGCCTTTCATAACATACGAATAATATTATGTTTTTTGTCCCGCTATCCGCTCATATAAGCCAGCCTCAAAAAAAGCGCGCCACGACAAACCTTTGATAAAAAAAATAATAAAAGTTTTTGGGTGCCGCCTTTTCCCAAAAAGGCGGTGTCTTCTGAAGCTTTTAAAAAAGCTTCACCAAAAATTTCTTTATGATTTAAAGGAGATTTCACCAGAAGGCTTTTGAAACAGCCTCTAAAAGAAGCGTTTGCGCGGCGCGCCCTCGCCTGACGATCACTGCCGGTTTCAGGCAGACCCCTGTTCCGGTTCCAGTTTGCAAAATACATAAACGCTCTGAAAAGAGCAGTCCCGCGGGCCACCAGGATGGATCGGGAAAAGCTGTCGAGGTCTGCACGCAGAGGCGCGTGGTTTCCCTGCTTCCGTTTTTCTGAATGAACCGGATCACGGATTATCCGGGCTGGCGCAAAGAGGCGGGAGTTCGTAAAGGCTGCGGCGTTATGGATAATCGTACGGCTGATTTTGATTTTGACCTGCCGCAGGAGCGGATCGCGCAACACCCGGTGAAGCCCCGGGACAGTGCGCGGCTGCTGGATGTGCCGTGTGAGCCGGGGATGCCGCTGGCGGACCGGCATGTGCGGGATCTGCCAGGACTGTTGCGAGCCGGGGATCTGCTGGTGGCGAACGACACGGCGGTGATTCCGGCGCAGCTTCATGCCCGGCGAGGCGAGGCGAAGATCGGGGTGACGCTGGATCAGCATCAGGCGGACGGATCGTGGAGCGCGCTGATTAAGAACGCTAAACGGCTGCGGGTCGGAGATGTGCTGACCTTTCCGGGTGCTTCGGACGATACGGCCGCGGTTGTCAGTCTGGATGGTGAGGGCGGGGCGACGCTGCGGTTTTCCTGCGAGGGAGAGGCGTTCGACGCCTTTCTCCGGACGGCGGGAGCGCTGGCGTTACCGCCCTATATCGCGCGACCTGAGGGGCCGACGGCGGAGGATGAGCGGGACTACCGGACGATTTTTGCCGAGCATAAGGGCGCGGTGGCGGCGCCGACGGCCGGACTGCATTTCACGCCGAAACTGCTGGCGCGGCTGGATGAGGCGGGGATCGGGCGGGAGACGCTGACGCTGCATGTGGGGGCGGGCACGTTTCTTCCAGTGCGCTCCGAGACGCTGTCGGCGCATAAGATGCATGCGGAGCGGGGGATCATCACGCAGCGCGTGGCGAACCGGATCAACGAGACGCGGGCGCGTGGCGGGCGGATCGTCGCGGTGGGGACGACATCCCTGCGGCTGCTGGAGAGCGCGGCGACGGAAGACGGGCGGGTGATGCCATTCGACGGGGATACGTCGATTTTCATTCATCCGGGCTATCGGTTCCGGGCGGTGGATCTGCTGATGACGAATTTCCATCTGCCGCGTTCGACGCTGTTCATGCTGGTCTGCGCGTTTGCGGGGACGGAGCGGATGCGGGCGGCTTACGCGCATGCGGTGGCGGACGGATACCGGTTCTATTCATATGGCGACGCGTGTCTGTTGCGGCGGGCGACGGCGGGGTGAGTTTAGGGGCGCTGCCCCGAACCCCGCAAAGGGACACAGTCCCTTTGATCCCGGTTTGTTAAAATTAAGAGCGTGAAGAGCAGAGTCCCGGCTCAGTCTCCTGACGGCAAAATGCATAAACCTGCTTTTTATTTAACATACCGGTGTCCAGAGGCCTGCGGCCTCTGGCGGGTTTCAGGGCAGAGCCCTGAGCAGATAGTCTCCGGCAGGCAGAGTCTGCCCTGTCTTTCGGATTTGTCGTTATACACTCGCCTGGCTATGCAGCGCCTTCCAGGGCGGAACTGAAATACGGGACGACGATGAAAAGCGAGACATTCCGCTGGATCTGTGAATCCACGGACGGCGCAGCGCGAGCGGGGCGGCTGCAGACCGCGCACGGACCGGTTGAGACGCCGACATTCATGCCGGTGGGCACGGTTGGCACGGTCAAGGCGATGACGATGGATGCGGTGCGATCCACGGGCGCCGGGATCGTGCTGGGAAACACGTATCATCTGATGCTGCGTCCCGGTGCGGAGCGCGTGCGGGCGCTGGGCGGGCTGCATCGGTTCATGGACTGGCCGGGGCCGATCCTGACGGATTCCGGCGGGTTTCAGGTGATGTCGCTGGGCGCGCTGCGGAAGCTGGACCAGGACGGGGTGACGTTTCAGTCGCATATTGACGGCTCGAAGTACCGGCTGGACCCGGAGCGTTCGACGGCGATTCAGCATGCGCTGGATGCGACGATTACGATGTGTCTGGATGAGTGCCCGGCGCTGCCGGCTGAGTCTGAAGCGATTGCGGCGTCCATGCGGATGTCGATGCGCTGGGCAGCGCGGTCCCGCGAGGCATTCGTCGCGCGGCCGGGTTACGGGCAGTTCGGAATTGTGCAGGGCGGGACGGAGCCGGAGCTGCGGGCGGAGAGCGTGAAGGCGCTGACGGAGATCGGGTTCGAGGGCTATGCGGTTGGCGGTCTGGCGGTGGGCGAAGGTCAGGAACTGATGTTTTCCACGCTCGACGTGACGACGCCGCTGATGCCGTCCGATGCGCCGCGTTACCTGATGGGCGTGGGGACACCGGACGATCTGCTGGGAGCGGTGGAGCGCGGGATCGACATGTTCGACTGCGTTATGCCGACGCGGGCGGGACGGACGGCGCGGGCCTATACCGAGCGCGGGACGATGAATCTGCGGAATGCGCGGTTTGCCGGCGATGCGCGGCCGATCTCGCCGCATTGCGACTGTCTGGCGTGTTCGCGGCACTCGCGGGCCTATCTGCATCATCTGTTCCGGACGAACGAGATTCTGGGGCCGATGCTGCTGACATGGCATAATCTGGCGTATTATCAGCGGCTGATGCGGGGCATCCGGGCGGCAATCGTGGATGGCACGCTGGCGGTGCACGGGGCGCATCTGCGGGCGGAATGGGCAGCGGAGGACTGGTCGGAAGACGAACTGCCACAGCCGGTTATTCCGCCGGTGGCGTGAAACAGGCTGGCCTCTGATCCGCTAAACTAAACGGGGTGAAGGAGTTGTGCCCCCTTCCGGGCGCCGGACAGCGCCCTGCACCTGGTCCATCTTTTGCGACCAGGTTTACGGGCTATGAACAGGATCACGGCAGGGTTCTGAAGCGTTCTCTCAGTATTTAAACGGGTCCGGAAAGCTTTATCATGTCCTCGACGGCGTTTCTGACACTGGCTGAGCGGATCCGGGAGCGGGCCTTCGCGCTGGGTTTCGACGCGTTCGGGATCTGTGATGCGGAGACCGGATCTGAAACAGGTGATCGTTTGCGGGCGTTTCTGGCGGAAGGCCGGCATGGAACGATGGGCTGGCTGGCGGAACGTGTGGAGCAGCGAGCCCGTCCTCAGGGATTATGGCCCGAGGCGAGAAGCGTGATCTCGGTCGGAATGTCCTATGCGCCGGAGGGCGATCCGCTGGCGACGCTGAAGCAGGCGGATGCGGGCAATATTTCGGTGTATGCGCGGCATCGCGATTATCATGATGTGATCAAGGGACTGCTGAAGCATCTGGCGCAGTTTGTGGCTCTCGAAGCCCGGCGGGGCGGGGTGGACGCGGCGGTGAAGGTGTTTGTCGATACGGCGCCGGTGCCGGAGAAGACGCTGGCGGAACGGGCCGGTCTGGGGTGGCAGGGCAAACACACGAACGTCGTGTCGCGGGATCATGGAAGCTGGCTGCTGCTGGGCGAGATCTATACGACGCTGAAGCTGCCGCCGACGGCGCATCGGGCAGGACAGTGCGGGAGTTGCACGCGCTGCCTGGTGGCGTGTCCGACGGATGCGTTCCCTGCCCCGTATCAGATGGATGCGCGGCGGTGCATTTCCTACCTGACGATCGAGCATGCCGGGTCGATTCCGGAGGAATTCCGGGAGGCGATGGGAAACCGGATTTACGGGTGCGACGACTGCCTGGCGGTCTGTCCGTGGAACCGGTTTGCGGCGGAGTCCCGGCATCTGAAGCTGCGGGCACGGGAAGATCTGGTGGCGCCGAAGCTCGCGGAGCTGGCCGGGCTGGACGATACGGCGTTCCGGAAGCTGTTTTCCGGATCGCCGGTCAAACGGATCGGTCGTTCGCGGTTTGTGCGGAACGTGCTGATCGCGATCGGCAATTCCGGGGAGCCAGCTCTGCGCGGACCGGCGGAGGCGCTGCGTGGTGATTCTGATCCGGTCGTGGCGGAAGCGGCCTGCTGGGCGGTTCAGCGACTCGGGATTTTGTCATGACGCGCCATCTGGTCAAACGCAGTCTTATTCTTTCCGGACATGGAACGAGCGTCGCGCTGGAGCAGGAATTCTGGGACGTTCTTGACAGCATGGCTGCCCTGCAGGACGTGCCGGTCGCGCGCCTGGTCGAATCCATTGACGTTTCCCGTGGCCAGGATCGGCCTCTTGCTTCGGCTTTGCGTGTTGCGGCGCTGCTTTATGCCAGATCGGGCAACATCGGGGATCTGGAGACAAGGTAGAGTGAGCGGGTCTGCCGCCGTCCCTAGCTGACCACCGGATGACGGGACATGCGCCGGGCCGGACGCATGCCTCAGCGGAAGTACGCACCCGGCTCCTCTGATATTTAGCTAATGAGATGAAAACTTTGCCCGCTGTTCCCGAGATCATTAACCATTCAGAAGGGACTCCTGATCTAGCGTCCCGGCAACGGCCGACTTCTGCCACAAACCGACCGAACAGAGGTGAGGATTCCATGTCCGCCAATGTCCTGCGTATGCCTCATTGCCCGCAGACGAGCCCGCTGATGATCTCGCATTCCCTTCTGCAGATGGCCGATGTCGTCTGGAGAGCCGGGATGACGGGACTTGCGGTCGAGCTGGTGGGGCTGGCGCATTCCGCCATTGACCGTTCTCCGGATACCGGCGGTATCTGATTTTTGCGGTCACCGGCCTTTCTGGTCACTGGTTTCCGGGTCACTGGCTTTCGCAGCCTCTGGCCGGACACCGTTATCGGTGAGAGCGGGCAACAGATACTGACGGGGCGGAGCCGGTTCATCTGCCGCCCCGTCAGCAGTTATCCTGCTGTCAGTTTCCTGTGATAACCTGGACAGGTATGCCACGTTTCCGCCAAGCCTCCCCGGCATGAAGGCCATCCGGAGCGTGGGCTTGGGTGGTCCGGTCCGGGGTGCTAGACGTTAGTTTATGGGAATCTGGGGCAAGATATTCGGAACCGTGGCCGGATTTGCTGTCGGCGGGCGGATGGGAGCGGTCTTTGGCGCCGCTCTTGGTCATGCCGCCGATCGCGGATCGCTGATCGAGCCTCCATCGGGAGGCTGGAGCGATCGCTGGCGTGCGCGCGCCGCACCGGACCCGAGAGGGGCGGCGGCGTTTATCGCGGCGAAATTCGCGGCCGTCACCGGCCGGCGGGACCAGCTGTATTCGCTCTGCGCGATCATTCTGGCTGCCAAGCTTGCGAAATGTGATGCGCCGGTGAACAGGCGGGAGATTGACGCTTTCAAAACCCGTATACGTTTTCCTCCCGAAAACGCGGCGGAGGTAGGGCGTCTGTTCGATTTTGCCCGGCAGCGCACGGATGATTACGAGCATTTCGCCCGCGAACTCGGGCACAGCTTTCGTAATCAGAAAGTGATGCTCGAGGATCTGATGTCGACGCTGTTCTTCATTGCCCGGGCTGACTGTCCGGACGGGCAGCCGCTTCATGCCGCCGAAACCCGCTTTCTGATGCGCGTCCACAGGGCCTTCGGGCTGGGTCAGGGCGCCTGGGACCGGGCGGAATCCGGACGGTCGCGGCCGGCGATGGCGGAAGATGACGCCTATACGGTCCTCGGAATTTCCATCACGGCGACAGATGACGAGGTTCGCGGCACCTGGCGCAGACTGGTTCGCATCTATCATCCTGACACGCTGATGGCGCGGAACGCGAGCCAGGAAGAGGTTCAGGCGGCTGTGGCAAAAATCTCACGGATCAATGCCGCCTGGGATGTCATCAAACGGGACCGTCGTCTGTAGGCGGACCCGACCGGTCGTGCCGTATGCTCAACTTTTAGCCATGACGTGCGTTAGAAGCGGGACTGCCACGCTTTTCCTTTCATGAGTGCGGCACATCCGTCACAGCGTTCCGCCACACTCTCCCGGGACAGAGGACTCCATGCCTTCCGCTGATTGCATCCGGAACACGACGTGTTAGAGAGGGCGAGGATCGGACGATCTTCGCTGGTTGAAGGAACCCGCCCTGCCGATGGCCGGAAGCGCCACGGGGAGATCGATGTTGCTACGGAGACACTGACGGGTATGGGTTCAGTCACGGACGATCAGCAGGTTGCTCTCCTCCCGGATGGTTCGGCACGCCAGTCCGCACTTCGCAGCAGACGATACGGAATGATCCGCTCCGGCACGCTGGGCCTCGCGGTGCTGACGCTGACGGGCTGTGCGTCGATGACCGTTCCGAAGCCGAAAGACCCTGAGGCGCTGGCGGAATACGAGGAAGCCAACGACAGGTACGAGCCTCTGAACCGGAAGATGTACAATCTCTCGGTCTGGGTTGATAAATATTCGATGCGCCCCGTGGCGAAGGCTTATGTCTGGGCTGTGCCGCGGCCTGTCCGCAGCTCGCTCGGCAACATGATCCGGACGATGAACGAGCCGGTCGTGTTCTTCAATGACGTCGGGGCCGGCAAGCCGCGGCGGGCGGGGGATTCGTTCGCGCGGTGGTGCATCAACATGATTGCCGGCATCGGTGGCTTCATCGATGTGGCGAAATATGCCGGGTATCCGCACCACGACAACGATGGCGGCCTGACGCTGGCGACCTGGGGCATCCCTTCGGGGCCTTATCTGTTCCTGCCGATGATGGGGCCGTCTTCCATTCGTGATGGCATCGGATACGGGCTGGATCAGGGGCTCTCCCCCTGGAACTATGTTCCGCGTGGTTACGGTCTGATTACCTTTAACTGGGCCTATAACATTATGGGCACGATCAACACGCGCGCGGACCATCTGGACGATCTGGATCAGGTCCAGCGTGACGCGCTTGATCCCTATGCCACGATCCGCAGCGCCTATCAGCAGCAGCGCAAGGCGATGGCGGATTCCATCAAGAACGACCATCGGGCCACGGTGCCCGACTGGTACAACTGATCCGATGCAGGAAGACCAGGGACAACTGACCATGAAGACAAGCGCTACCCGCCGCCTCGTGCTCGGAACATTCGCCGCGCTGGCTCTGACCTTTGGTGTAAGCCGGGCGGCGTCGGCCGCGGAGTCGGCGACCTCCTTTGTGAGCCGTCTGGGCACCCAGCTTGTCGCGATCGTGAACAGCGATCTCTCATCGGAGCAGAAGAAGCAGAAGGTGCTTCCGCTTCTGCAGGAAGATGTTGATGTCGACGCCATCGGCCGGTTCTGTCTGGGCCGGTACTGGCGGGTCGCCACACCGGAGCAGCAGACCGAATATCTGAAGCTCTTTCATCAGATCCTTGTGAACGCGATCACGGACAAGCTGGGTGATTATCGCGGTGTGAGCTTTACGATCGGTTCGACGACGCCGAGCGGCGAAGATCAGTCGGTTGACGCGATCCTGCATCGTCCGCAGCAGCCGGATGCGAACATGCAGTGGATCGTCAGCATGGCGGGTGGCTCGCCGAAGGTTGTGGATGTGATCGGCGAGGGTGCGAGCCTGCGTCTGACGCAGCGTCAGGATTACGCGTCCTATATCCAGCGGACGGGCGGCAAGGTCGATACGCTGCTAAGCGCACTGCAGCGCCAGCTTGAAAAGCATCGCGCGGCGAAAGGCGACTGATCACATCATAGTGTTCTGAGCGTAACAGGCGGCCTCGCACCGAACAGGATGCGGGGCTTTTTTTTCAGACATCTGTATCCTTTGCTCATCAGGTGTGGCGGCTTTTTCGGGGCTTTGCCCCGAACCCCGCAAAGGGACGCAGTCCCTTTGATCCCGATTTGTTAAAACATGAGGGGGGAAGGGATCTGCGACCCCTACCGGGTGCAGGGCAGAGCCCTGCTCTGCATTCTGTCCGCAAAGCATCCAAACGCTTTTTTGTCGCATCCCGCAGAAACGGAAGAGGGCATGGCCTCTTTTATTCCTTCAGACTGACAGACCTGGAGCAGGGAAGCCGCGTCTCCTGGCAGGATGCGGAGCACCCCCCGAAAAGCGCCGCTCGGCGGAACGTGACCGCGGGACGGGTGGCGATGCGGATTATGTGGGACTAAGGTCGGTTCAGTTCTGTACCGGACCTGTGAGTACGCCGTGCATCCGATCCTTCTGTCGCTCGTCACTTATCTTCCTCTGGCTGGCGGCATCGCCATCATGCTCGGTCGCGGGCCGGCTGAAACGGCGGACCGGACGGCGCGGTGGGTCGCGTTATGGACCAGTCTGATCGTTCTGGCGCTGACAATGGTGATCTGGACGGAGTTCGATCCGCGACTGCCCGGGGCTCAGTTCGAACAGCAGTTGTCCTGGATGCCGGCTTTCGGGATTTCGTATCATACGGGGCTTGACGGGATCAGCCTTGTCTTCGTGCTGCTGACGGCGTTTCTGACTCCGCTTTCGATCGGTGCGGGATGGCGGAGCATACGGGGACGGGCGGCTGATTTCATGGCCGCCGTGCTGTTCCTGGAAACGGCACTGATGGGGCTGTTTTCCTCGCTCGATCTCGTTCTGTTCTATGTTTTCTATGAAGCGACGCTGATTCCGGGCAGCCTGATGATCGGCGTATGGGGCGGACCGAAGCGGATCTGGGCTTCACTACAGTTCTTCCTGTTCACGTTCGGCGGCTCGCTGTTCATGCTCGTGGCGCTCGTCGCGCTGTGGACGATGGCGGGCACGACGGACATTCCGGTCCTCACGCAGTCACATTTCTCGACGGCGGTGCAGTGCTGGCTGCTGGCGGCCTTTGTCATTGCGTTCGGTGTGAAACTGCCGCTGTTTCCACTGCATGCGTGGCTGCCGGATGCCTATACCGAAGCGCCCACGCCGGCTTCAGCGATGCTGTCGGGCGTGCTCTCGAAAACCGGCGCGTATGGTCTGCTGCGCTTCGGGGTGCTGATGTTCCCGGATGCGGTGCATCGCTTCGCGCCGTTCATTCTGCCGCTTGGCGTTGTGGCGATCATCTACGCGGCGTTCATCGCGTTTGCGCAGACGGACATGAAGCGGCTGATCGCCTATTCCTCGTTTTCCCATATGGGCATGATTGCCGTCGGGCTGTTCACGCTGGACGCGGAGGGTGTTGATGGCGCGATCTATCAGATGCTGTCGCATGGCGTGGTGATCGCGGCTCTGTTCTTCAGTGTGGCGGCCATCGCCTGGCGCGCAGAGACGCGGAATATTTCGGCGCTGGGCGGTGTGGCGTTCAGGATGCCGGCGCTGGCGACGCTGGCCATGCTGTTCACGATGGCCAATGTCGGGCTGCCGGGCACGGGTTCCTTTGTCGGCGAACTGCTGATTCTGATGGGCGCGGTGCATGTTTCGTTCTGGCTGGCGCTGCTGGCGGGCACGACGATGATCATGGGCGCGGTCTATATGCTGGCGCTGTATCGTGACGTGATCTTCGGCACGGTGAAGGGCACGGTCGGACTGCTACGGGATCTGACGGCGGCCGAGATGGCCGTTCTGGCTCCGCTGGCGTTCGTCATTCTCTGGATGGGCGTGCATCCGGCTTCCTTCACGCGGCTGTTCGATCCGGCGGTGACGCAGGCACTGGGGAGCAACGCAGCGACGGCGTTCCACACGGTGGCGCAGCCGGTCCAGGTCGCGGTCAGCCGGTAAAGAGCGTTTCTGATTTTGTGCGGCCGGAGTCGTCACGCATGACGATCCCGGTTCCAGATCGGTAAATTAGGGCGTGTCGTCAGTTAAGCGGGAGGATTATGCCGCTTGTACTCTCGTTTGATCTGTGATGTTTTCTTCCTGTTTCTGGAACGGGGAGAGAGTGAATGTGTCGGTATGGTCTGAACGACGGTCAGTGGAAGCGGATAAAGGATTTCCTCCCGGGTCGTGAAGATCATGTCGGAGGCACGGCTGCGAATAATCGCCTGTTTGTGGAAGCAGTGCTGTATCGTTACCGCGCGGGCATTCCCTGGCGTGATCTGCCTGTGCGCTTCGGGGACTGGAAGAACGTGCACCGGCGGCTGCGTCGCTGGTGCGAAAGCGGTGTGACCGAGCGGATTTTCCGGCATCCGGCCGCCGATCACGACAACGAATATATGATGACCGAAAGCACGATTGTGCGGGCTCACCAGCATAGTGAGGGCGCCCGTAAAAAGGGGGCGCGGATCAGGCCATCGGCCGATCCCGTGGCGGACTGACCACGAAGA
>NZ_WOTB01000049.1 GCF_011516835.1 Acetobacter musti
TCTGTCTGCATCGGGTTCGTTTATTGCTTATGAAAAATTCTTTTGTGCAAAACAGACTTTTTCATAATCTAACCCGATGTACAACCCTTCTGTGAGATTTCCGCGTCGAAGACTTTTTTACAGGGGATTTCTCCGCGCAGGATTTTCGCGAAGATATTTTCGGGATCGTATGGACCGACGCCGCTGACTGCCATGGTGTTCTCCTGACGTGCTGTTCCCTCAGGGCTCTGCCCTGAAAGCCGGCAAGGATCGCCGGTCTTTGCGAATCTTTCTGTTATACAGGGCAGGAAGATAGGCTTCCTGCCAGAACCGGGGAGAGTCCGGAAGTTCCTGTCTCCTTCGGATCTTATCCCCGCGGGCGCGAGGCTTTCTCGGCGATGCCGCTGATCCCCTCGCGACGTTCGAGTTCGGCCCAGACCTGATCGGGTGTGACGCCGGCATCGACCCACAGGACGATCAGATGATAGAGCACGTCCGCGCTCTCTCCGACCAGTTCATGCTGGCGCCCCGCCACGGCTTCGATGAGACATTCGACCGCCTCTTCGCCGAATTTCTGCGCGATCTTGCCTGTGCCACGGGACAGCAGGCGGGCGGAATGACTGATCGACGGGTCTGTTCCGCGCCGGCTCTCCACAACACGGAACAGGCGATCGAGAACAGACGCATCCACGGCCATGGTCCCGGCGGCCTCAGGCGTGACGGACGGTGTCACCACACCTTTCCCGCCGGTCACTTTCGGGGCGATCTCTTTCGCTGCTTTCTTTGCTTTTTCAGCTGCCTTGCCGCGGACGGGTTTATCCGCTGCGGCCTTTTTCGCGACTGCGTGGCCGCCTTTTTTTCCCGGAGCAACAGAAGTCGTTTTCTTGACAGATATCTTGGGCATGATTGATCCGGTTACAGACGGAATAACGAGCGGAATAACAGAAACCTTCAGGCGAACGGACGCACCGGCAACCCTGCGGCGGCCAGCGCCTGCCGGACCTCCGGCACGGTAAACTGTCCGAAGTGAAACACGCTGGCCGCGAGAAGGCCAGTCGCCCCGGCCCGCGCCCCTTCCACGAAATGCTCAAGCGTCCCGACACCGCCGGATGCGACAACGGGCAGCCGGACGGCGGCATTAACGGCGCGCAGGAGATCGAGATCGAAGCCCGACCGTGTTCCGTCCCGATCCATGGAGGTCAGCAGAATCTCGCCGGCGCCCCGGGCCGCCACATCTTTGCACCACGCGATGACATCCATGCCGGTCGGCGTCCGGCCGCCATGCGTGAATACTTCCCAGCCGCCTTTGCCGTCAGAACGCGCATCGACACCCACGACAACGCACTGGCTGCCGAATTTACCGGCCGCTTCGTTCACCAGTTCCGGCCTTTTCACCGCCGCGGAATTCATCGCGCATTTATCGGCGCCGGCGAGAAGCAGACGCCGCATATCGGCCGTCGTGCGCACGCCGCCACCGACGGTCAGTGGGAGGAAAACCCGCTCGGCCGTGCGGCTGACGACATCCAGAATGGTGTCGCGGTTTTCATGGCTGGCGGTGATATCGAGAAATGTCAGCTCATCCGCACCGGCCGCGTCATAGATCGCGGCCTGCTCGACCGGATCGCCGGCGTCCCGGAGCGAGACGAAGTTGACACCCTTCACGACGCGCCCGTTTTTCACATCCAGACAGGGGATGACCCGAAGTTTCAGCATCAGGCGAGAATCCTGAGCGCTTCGGCGGGAGAGATCCGTCCGTCATAAAGCGCGCGCCCGACGACGACGCCCTCGATTCCCGGCGCCTCCTCCGCGACGCGCTTCAGTGCGGCCAGATGCCCGGACGAGCCGACGCCGCCACTTGCGATGACCGGCACGGAAACCGTGTTCGCAAGCTGCGCGGTCTGCTCCAGATCGAGGCCTTCGAGCATCCCGTCACGGGTGATCTCGGTGAAGATGATCGCCGCCACGCCCGCATCCTGCATCCGCAGGCCGAGTTCGGTAGCCTGCATGTCGGACACCTCGGCCCAGCCTTCGGTCGCCACCCGCCCCTGTCTTGCATCGATCCCGGCGACAATCCGGCCCGGAAAAGCCTGACAGGCTTCCCGCACCAGGTCCGGATTTTTCACCGCGACCGAGCCGAGGATCACCCGCGTCACACCGGCCTCCAGCCAGGCCGCGATTCCGTCCATGTCCCGCAGACCGCCACCCAGCTGCACCGGAACTGTTGCGTTCGCGACGATCTGGCGAACCGCGTCGGTATTGGCCGAGCGGCCCGCGAAAGCGCCGTTGAGATCGACCACATGAAGCCAGCGGAAGCCCGCCTCGCACCAGGCGCGGGCCTGGGCGCCCGGATCGTTCGAATAGACGGTGGCGTCGTCCATCTCGCCCCGGCGCAGCCTTACACAGGCTCCGTCCTTGAGGTCGATCGCGGGATAGAGCGTCAGGGATCTGGGTGTCATGGAGTCCGGATTTCCAGTATCGGGGCGGGGGGACGGAGCCGCATAATGCGTGAGGCGGCTCTGCTCCTGCAGGCGTTTGACGAAATACAGGCCACGGCAGATGCGGCTGTCCACGAGCGCATAGACCGGATGCGTGCCCCACTGCTCGAAACCCCGGCTCCGGAACAGCGCGATCGCCGCGACCTGGCTTTCGCGGACATCGAGATTGAGGAACTGATATCCCATGGCGCGGGCGCACTGCACGATCTCGTCTAGCAGCAACCCCCCGAGACCGAGCCGGCGCGCATAGGGCGCGACGTGAAAATGCATCAGGCCGGCGCCCATTGCCTGGGCTTCATTGTTCCGAGGCGGACGGACCAGCTGCGCGGAGCCGACGATCGTGCCGTTCTGCCGCACGACGAACAGGGATCGCTCCGGCACGAGCATGACGCCGCGGAAATAGCGCTCCAGCACGGTGCGCCCCTGCGGCTTCACCCATCCGAAACCGCCACCGTCGAGAATGGCGGCGTCGGTCGCCTCGCAAAGCGCGTGGTAATCATCCTCGGTGAGGGACTGCGCGCGTTCGGCAACCAGATCGCCGGCCCCCTCCGCGCCGGCCATGGTTCCGTTCATGTCCCCGTTCATGTCATCGTCCCCGTCTTATCCGGAGCCTCTGCCTTACCGGGCACCCAGCGGAGGAAATTTCCAAGGATGCGGAGACCGACAGACTGACTTTTTTCGACGTGAAACTGCGTGCCCGCCTGGTTGCCGTTCACCACGATCGCCGGTACCGCGCCACCGTAATCCGTGGTCGCCAGAACTTCCTCCGGGTTCGCGCCGGATAATGCGTAGGAATGGACGAAATATCCGTGCGGATGCGGACCCAGCCCTTCTGTCAGCGGATGCGGGCGTGAGAAGACCAGCTCGTTCCATCCCATCTGCGGCAGACGCAGCCCGGGCGCTTCCATCGGGGCGATTTCACCCGCAACCCAGCCGAAGCCCGGCGTCACGCCATGTTCCAGCCCCCGTTCGGCCATGAGCTGCATTCCGACGCAGATCCCGAGAAACGGGGTTCCGCCGGAAACGGCCGTGTCGATGGCCTCGCGCAGCCCCGGCACGGCTGCAAGACCGCGCGCGCAGTCGGCAAACGCGCCCTGCCCCGGCAGCACCAGACGATCCGCGGCGAGAACGGCGGCGGGATCGTTCGTGATCGTGACGGAGACCGGGAGATCTTCCAGTTCCGCCGCGCGCACCAGCGCCCGTGCGGCGGAGGCCAGATTGCCGCCGTCATAATCGATGACGACGACCGACTGCGCGGCTGTGGCTGACTGTGACGCGGTCCCGCTCACAGCGCGGCTCCCGCAGCCGGGCGGCCGAAGGCAATGGCGAACGGGTCCGGAACGCCACCGTCAGGGCCAGATCCGCCTCCGGACATCGGACCACCGTTCAGCGCGACCCGATCCATATAACGCAGCAGCGCGGCGTCAGCGTCCGGACCGGCGACGACGCCGTCGGGAACATATCCGTGCAGTTGCAGCTCCCATCCGATCAGTTCATGACTGAAGACGGCCAGCGCGAAACGACCGCTCAGAATAACCGGCAGCCAGAGCCAGGTTCCTGACAGAAGCGCAAGCCCGAGAATCAGCGCCGCGCCCGCCAGCATTCCCGCGATGCGCGCGCCCAGAATGGCGAGCCCGACCCAGCCCAGCAGCAGAACCAGCCACGCCGTGCGCTGCGGCACCATCACCGGCAGTCCGTCTTTCCGCTTCCGCCGGGGCGTCGCCGGTCCCGGCAGCCAGACAGAATAGATCTTCACAGCACCCCCTTCGTCGACGGAATCGCGCCGGCGGCTCTGGGATCATATTCCACAGCCATGCGCAGCGCGCGCGCCGTCGCCTTGAACGCGCTTTCAGCAATGTGGTGGCAATTCCGTCCGGATTTTTGTGTGACATGAAGTGTCATCATCCCGGCCATGGCGAATGCCCGGAAGAATTCCTCGAACAGTTCCGTGTCCACTTCCCCGACCTGCGGCGCCGGAAAAGCGACTGACCAGGCAAGAAACGGCCGGCCCGAGAGATCGACGACCACCTCGGCGAGCGCCTCGTCCAGCGGCACGAGGGCTGAACCGAACCGCCGCACCCCGCGCTTGTCGCCCAGAGCGCGCGCCACTGCCTGACCGAGCGCGATGCCGGTGTCCTCGACCGTATGATGAAAATCGATATGGAGATCGCCTTTCGCGACGATGTCGAGATCGAGCATGCCGTGCTTCGCCAGCGCGGACAGCATGTGGTCGAAGAAACCGATCCCCGTGTCGATGGACGCGGCTCCGGTTCCGTCGAGATTGACGGTGACACTGATGTCGGTCTCGCCAGTGACCCGTTGCAATGAGGCGATGCGCGGTTCGTTCATGCGGTGACTTTTACAGGATGAGCGCGGACAGCGCCATCGGGGCGGCCTTAATTCATCCGGGTGGCACAGTTGTTGCGCGGTCGTTGCGTGGGGGGCGCGCCGGCAGCACGGGTCCGGGGTCCCGCTTCATAAGCATGAGTTCCGGGAGCGTCCCGGTCGTGCGTCCCGCCGCACTCTCCTGTATGGACATGACTGCCAGAGTTCACTGCCAAGGTTCACTGCTAAAGTTCCCAGTCGCCCGACGCGGCATGACGCAGCCGGAGATCCCATGCGCGAAATCAACTTCGACGGTCTGGTCGGACCCAGCCACAACTATGCGGGCCTGTCTTTCGGCAACCGGGCGTCGGCAGGCCATGCCGGCGAAATCTCACGTCCCCGCGCCGCCGCGATTCAGGGCCTGGGCAAGATGCGCCGCATGATGGAACTCGGACTGCGCCAGGGTATTCTGCTGCCCCATGAGCGCCCGCTGACCGGCTGGCTCCGCCGCTTCGGATTCACCGGTCCGGATGACGCGGTCTGCGCCGCGGCATGGCGCAATGAGCCCGGCCTTCTGCGCGCGGCGCTCTCCGCCTCGCCGATGTGGACCGCCAACGCCGCCACCGTGTCCCCGGCCCCGGACACGGCGGACGGACGCTGTCATCTCTCGACGGCCAATCTGTCCAGCATGCTGCATCGCAGCCTCGAAGCGCCGGAAACAACCCGCCAGCTCGGCCTGCTCTTTGCCAGCACGGATCATTTCGCGCTTCATCCCGCCCTGCCGCATGGAACCGGTGACGAGGGCGCGGCCAACGCCATGCGGCTCTGCGCGCATCACGGCGCGCCCGGTCTTGAGATTTTCGTCTGGGGCGAGACGCGGCCGGGCGGTTTCCCGGCCCGCCAGTCCCGTGTCGCCAGCGCCGCCATCGCGCGGCGGCATGGTCTCGATCCTGCCCGCACGCTGCTGGCGCAGCAAAGTGACGCCGCCATTCAGGCCGGCGCATTTCATAACGATGTGGTCGCTGTCGCCAACGAATCCGTACTGCTCGTTCACGAGCAGGCCTTCGCCGATCAGCAGCAGGTCTACGATGCCATTCTCCGGCATGTGCCGGAGGCGACGATCCTCGAAGTTCCGGCGGCGCAGATCAGTCTCGAAGATGCTGTCCGCAGTTATCTGTTCAACGCCCAGCTCGTTACGCTTCCGGAGGGCGGCATGGTGCTGATCGTTCCCGACGAATGCAGAAAGAATGGCGCTGTCGCGGCGTGGCTGACGGCCATGACCGGCGGGAATGGCCCGGTCCGGCGGGTCGAGAGCCTGAATTTGCGGGAATCAATGCAGAATGGCGGTGGTCCGGCCTGCCTGCGCCTGCGTGTTGTTGTCGACGAGGCCGCCGAAGCCGCCCTCGATCGCCGCTTTCTGCTCGATACGGCGCGCCTCGACGGGCTTGCCGCCCTGATCGACGATCGCTGGCCCGAGCGCATCGCGCCGGACGATCTCGGACATGCCGATCTGTGGGCGGACTGTCGCGCGGCCCGTCAGACTCTTCTCGGTTTTCTGGGATTCACGGAGTGATGAACAAGGATGTTTCCGTCTCTGAAACGGCGAACAGTCTCTCTTCCGGTCTTACTGAACAGGGCCCCGACCCGTGGATCGTCCGGCCTGCGCGGCCGGATGATCTGGATCGGCTGTATGATCTCGCCGCCCATACGGGCGGCGGTCTCCTCAATCTGCCCTGGGATCGGGACGCACTGAGAAAACGCCTGGAGTGGACAGAAACTTCCTTTGCCCGCGACATCAGCGCGCCTGAAAACGAACTCTATCTCCTCGTCCTGGAAAACAGCCGTGACGGCACTGTCGCCGGGTCCGCCTGCATTTTTTCCCGTATCGGAACGCCCTGGCCGTTCTACAGCTACAAGATCGCGACGCATACGCATGTGTCACGCGAACTGGGCCGGACATTCCAGACCCGTCTTCTGCATCTCGTCAACGATTTCGACGGCGCCTCGGAAGTTGGCGGACTGTTCCTGCATCCCGATTATCGCACCGGCGGCCTCGGTTCGCTGCTCGCCCGCAGCCGTTATCTGTTTATCGCCCGTCACCGCGCCCGCTTTGCGGATCGGATCATCGCCGATCTGCGTGGCTATGTCGGACCGGAAGGCCCTCCTTTCTGGAACGCGGTCGGACGCATCTTCTTCGGACGGGAGTTTGCAGAAGCTGACCACTACAATGCACTGCATGGAAATCAGTTTATCGCTGATCTGATGCCACGATATCCGGTCTATATCGATCTGCTGCCCGAAGCCGCCAGGGCAGCGATCGGCCACACGCATGATCTCGCCGCGCCGGCCCGGAAGATGCTGGAAGAAGAAGGGTTCGCCTTTGACGGCTATATCGACATTTTCGATGGCGGACCGACGCTCTCAGCGCTGACAGACAATCTGCGCACCCTGCGCCAGAGCCGTCGCGGCCTTCTTACCGAATGCGGGCCGGATCCGGTTTCCGCCGGCGTGCGTGACGGAAGGGCGCTGGTCGCCGCCGGACAGCTGGAGGCATTCCGCACATGGCGAGACCGCGTCACGGAGACTCAGCACGGCGTCACATTACAGAACAGAACAGACATGCCTGCGGAAACAGACGTGCTGTATCTTCTCTCCAGCAGGTAGAATCGACGCTGCGTCGGCGCGCTATGTCGGCGCCACCTCGCGGACGGCGTCGGCCATACGGGAGGCCTCCGTTTCCGGCATCGGACGACCCAGCAGGAAACCCTGCATTTCGTCACAGCCATGCCCTTTCAGCAGCGACAGCTGTGCTCCCGTTTCGATCCCTTCCGCCGTGACGCGAAGTCTGAGTTTATGACTCATGGCGATGATCGATTCGACAATCGTCCATGCATTCGCATCGTTCGTGATCTTGTTGATAAAGCTGCGATCCACCTTCACCTTGTCGAAGGGGAAATTGTGAAGATAGGCGAGGCTGGAATATCCTGTTCCGAAATCGTCCAGCGCCACACGCACGCCACGCTCGTGCAGGCTTTTCACGAGAGCCAGCGCCTTCGCAGTGTCCTCCACCAGCAGGCTTTCCGTCACTTCCAGCTCAAGGCGCGCAGGCTCAAGACCGGTCTCGTCGAGAACTTTACTGACCATCCCGACAAGATCGACACGCTGGAACTAAATAGGCGACAGGTTCACGGCAATGCTGATGTCAGGACGCCAGGCAGCGGCGACCGTGCATGCCGTCCGCAGAACCCACTCGCCAAGAGGAATGATCAGTCCGGTCTCCTCCGCCAGCGGAATAAACCGGTCGGGCGGGATCATTCCCCGCGTCGGATGCGGCCAGCGCGCCAGAGCCTCGAATGCCGTGATTTTACCGGCGCTGTCGAAGAGCGGCTGATAATGAATCGTCAGTTCATTCCGGGTCAGGGCACGACGCAGATCCACCTCCAGATCGTGCCGTTCCCGAAGATCGACATCCATTCCGGCAGCGAACTCGCAGACCTGGCCCTTGCCGTTCAGTTTCGCCTGATACATTGCGATATCGGCGCATTTCAGAAGCATCTGTGCGTTATCGCCATCGCGGGGACAGACGGCGACCCCGATGCTCACGCCGACATACGCGTCATGCCCGCTGAGCCTGAACGGCTTCCAGAGACATGCGATCAGGCGTTTCGCCAGCTGCACCGGGTCATTTTTCGATCCGATGGTCCGCAGGATGATGATGAATTCATCGCCCCCCAGACGGGCGAGATAATCGGCGTCTCTCAGCTGCCCCTGAAACCGGGCGGCGACCTCCCTGAGCAGAATATCTCCCGCGTGATGGCCCAGCGTATCGTTGACGGCCTTGAACCCGTCGAGATCAAGTCCGAGGATTGCCGATTCACACCCGGCCTTGCGGGAACTCTCGATCACCTGGGTCAGCACGATTTCCAGGCCGCGTCTGTTCGGCAGCGACGTCAGCGAATCATGCAGGGCGAGGTAACGGATATGCTCTTCCGCCGCCTTGCGCTCCGTAATGTCACGCACGGCCAGCACAATCGCCCCGCGACCATCGACATAGGGCATCTCGCGAGACAGGATCTCAACTGGAATCCGCCGCTGTCCCGGTCCCAGCAGATCACGCTGCTCCGGCGCGAACGATCCTGACGGGGACGTCGTTCCGCCGCACAGCGCCTGTCCGGACGGAGGTGTCACAAACAGGGACAACATGTCACGATGTCTGAGCGTTGCCAGATCCAGCCCCGTCATCTCCTGAATGCGCTCATTGGCATCGATAATTTCAGAGCCCCGGCAGATCAGCAGACCCTCGAATGTGCCGTCGGCCAGATGTCTGATCCGGTCCCCTTCCCTCTGCTGAGCAATCGCGACACGGATATCGAGAAGTGACGCGATACAGACCAGAAAAACGATCGCAATGAATTCCGACAGAACAATAACACTGATCGGCGAGAACGACGCGCTGTCGGGCGTCCGGATTACCGACATCCACTCGGCGAAGGGCAGTACGGACCCCATGGAACCAAGCGGCAGAACGCCGAGAGTCAGCGCCAGCAGGACGCTCGCTGACAGCCGGGGGCGCGTCGCGGCGACGCTGCCAAGCTCCCAGAAGGCAAAACCGCAGAGCGTCGATCCGAGCACCATAACGCTCAGGACGGCTGACAGATCGTAAGCCAGCACAAACGGTTTCACGATCGAGACCAGGATCGTGAAGGCTGAAAAAGAGACGCCGAGCGCCAGGGCGCAGCCCGCGAGAATGACGGTCTTTATGCTCCGTCGCGGCCAGAGATAAAGCCAGGCCGAGACGCTGGCGGTGATCAGCGTCACCAGTGCGGCGACAGCGGTTGCCGGCCAGGGAATCTGTCCCTTCAGATACGGATAGCTGGACCAGAGTGTTTCAAAAAACGTTACGAGATCGGCGACCGTTATCGATACTCCGAAGAGCGCGACCCGTATATCCCGTCTGATCCTGCCGGCCGAAAGACACTGAATGGCCACGGTGCCGCACAGAAGCGCCAGCATCATGACGGTCAGATGCGACACAACGAGCTGGCCACTCAGCAGGAATGTAAACAGCCGCTCCATGCACCTGCTTCTCTCACGTGAAAATCGTGCGCGATCCTCACGCGCTGAAGAAGCAGTTAATCAGTCACACGTTAATGAGAGAATAAAGGACCGCAGGAGACCGCGCCTCCCGCAGGACTGCGGAGGGAACCCCGCCTGACCGGACCGGCGTCATTCAGCCGGGATCATTCGGGCGTCAGCGAACCGGCCGGTCCGCTGACGGACCGGAGAGTCAGTATTCGACGACGGTTCTGATGCTCTCACCCTTCGCCATCATGTCGAAGCCTTCGTTGATGCGCTCCAGCGGCAGTTTATGGGTGATGAGATCATCAATGTTGATCCTGTGCTCCATATACCAGTCGACGATTTTCGGAACATCCGTGCGGCCGCGTGCACCGCCGAAAGCGGAGCCGATCCAGCGGCGTCCGGTGACAAGCTGAAACGGCCGCGTGCTGATCTCCTGCCCGGCAGCCGCGACGCCGATGATGGTGGAAACGCCCCAGCCGCGATGGGCGCATTCCAGCGCCTGCCGCATCAGCGTGGTGTTGCCGATGCATTCGAACGTGTAGTCTGCGCCGCCGCCGGTCAGTTCGATGATGTGCCCGACCAGATCGCCATCCGGCCCAAGATCCTTCGGATTGACGAAATCCGTCATTCCGAATTTGCGGCCGATCTCCTCGCGGGCCGGGTTGATGTCCACGCCGATGATCCGGTCGGCCCCGACCATCTTCGCGCCCTGGATCACGTTCAGACCGATCCCGCCAAGGCCGAAGACGACGACGGTCGATCCGGGCTCGACCTTTGCCGTAAACAGCACGGCGCCAATGCCGGTGGTAACACCGCAGCCGATATAGCAGACCTTGTCGAACGGGGCGTCCTCACGGATTTTTGCCAGGGCGATCTCAGGCAGGACTGTGAAATTGGCAAAGGTCGAGCAGCCCATATAATGGTGGATGGGCTGGCCTTTAAACGAGAAACGCGATGTGCCGTCAGGCATCAGCCCCTTGCCCTGGGTGGAGCGGATGGCGGTGCAGAGATTGGTCTTGCGCGACAGGCAGGATTTACATTCCCGGCATTCCGGCGTGTACAGCGGAATAACGTGATCGCCGGGCTTCAGGTGCCGCACCCCCTTGCCGACCTCACGGACGATGCCGGCGCCCTCATGGCCGAGAATGGCCGGAAACAGGCCCTCCGGGTCCGCGCCGGACAGGGTGTATTTATCCGTGTGGCACAGGCCGGTCGCCATGATTTCGACAAGCACTTCGCCTTCATGCGGGCCTTCGAGCTGAACCGTCTCAATCTCAAGGGGTTTGCCGGCCTCAAACGCGACTGCCGCTCTTACATCCATGATAATACTCCTCCGGACGCCCGCCTCCGGTGACAGGCAGGGTCAATGATTATCGGATGTTATACCGGAATCGCACCGAACGCACAGATGGCGGGCGCGTTAACGTCCGGAATAAGACGCCTCGCCTTTCACAGGACGATTTGCTAGGACGTACGCCCCTGTCGCGGGCAAAGAGTGAATAAAAGTAAGATGCACGGGGAGAATCACCCTTGTGTGTACAAACCAGACCCGACCGGATGACCCATGCCGGAGCATGACCGCCGGCCGGGAAGGATGACGAGATGACAGAGACCACGCAGACCCGTCCGGGTGAGACCAGTGCCTGCGCAGCCGCCATTGAAAACTTTCGCAGGACGGTCGCAGCAGCCCGGGCATCGGATGTTCCGTTTCGTCACTGGACCCTGGACAACGTCATTCCCGGAGAGGCCTGTGAGGCGCTGGTCGCCTGGGAACCGGCGCAGGGATCGGTCGCGGGCGATACGGGAGGCAGGCGGGAGACGCGCAACGGTGCCAGGGTGTTTGTCGAGCCCGGCGCCCGGAATCGCGACCCCCGGCTGGATGTCATGGCGCGCATGTTCGACAGTCCGGAAGCGCGGGAAGCAATTACCGGCCTGTGCGGCACGTCACTGGAGCACACGGCGCTTCGCCTGGAGCTGAGCCTCGATACGGACGGGTTCTGGCTGGAGCCGCACACCGATATCGGCGCGAAGAAGCTGACGCTCCTGATCCCGCTTTCGGTCGCGCCGGACGCCGGACAGTGGGGCACGGATCTGATGAACGCGGAGGGCGAGTCCGTCGTCCGCAGTTCCGGCCGGTTCAATACGGGGACCCTGTTCGTCCCTGGTGACGACACATGGCACGGATTTGTCCGTCGCCCGATTGATGGCCTGCGTCGCGGGCTGATCGTCAATTTCGTTGATTCAACATGGCGCGCGACCCATGAGCTCGCATTCGGGCCTGCGCTCTGAGCGTATCCGAAACGCCATTCTGACTCTTTTCCACTTCCCTCATTCAGTTCTGTTTACGGAGAGCAAGCATTATGAGCGAACGCGAGGCGATGGATTTCGATGTCGTCATCGTGGGCGGCGGTCCGGCCGGTCTTGCCGCAGCGATCAGGCTGCGGCAGCTGCGGCCGGAGGCGACTGTCTGCCTGATTGAGAAAGGCAGCGAGATCGGCGCGCATATCGTATCGGGCGCCGTGATCGAGCCGCGGGCGCTTGATGAGCTGCTGCCGGACTGGCGCACGATGGACTCGCCGGTCAAAACGGCGGTCTCCGAGGAGGAAATGTATTTCCTCACGGAGACGAAGGGCTACAGGATTCCGGCGCTGGACCGGGTGATGCCGCATCTGGCGAATCACGGAAACTATGTCGTCAGCCTGGGCGAGGTCTGCCGCTGGCTGGCGGGTGTGGCCGAGGAAATGGGGGTAGAGATCTACCCCGGTTTCGCCGGAGCGGAGGTTCTGATCGAGAACAACCGCGTGGTCGGCGTGGCGACGGGCGATATGGGCATCACCCGTGACGGCGAGCATGGGCCGAACTATGCGCCGGGCATGGAGCTGCGGGGAAAATACACCCTGTTCGCGGAAGGATGCCGGGGGTCACTGACCAAGCGGGTGATGGCGCATTATGACCTTCGCAAGGGCGTCGACCCGCAGACCTATGGTCTCGGCATCAAGGAAGTCTGGGAGATTCCGCCGGAGAAGCACCGGCCCGGCCTGGTGATGCACAGCTTCGGCTGGCCGCTGGATGACCACACTTATGGCGGGTCATGGCTGTATCATTTCGGTGAGAACCTGGTGTCCTACGGTTTCGTGACCGGTCTGGATTACGAGAACACCTGGCTGTCGCCGTTCGATGAGATGCAGCGCACGAAGCTGCATCCGGTATTCCGGCCGCATTTCGAGGGCGGACGCCGGCTGATTTACGGCGCGCGGGCGCTGTCGGAAGGCGGACTGCAGTCGATTCCGCGGCTGACCTTCCCCGGCGGCGCGCTGATCGGGGATTCGGCAGGCTTCCTGAACACGCCGAAGATCAAGGGCACGCATACGGCGATGAAGTCCGGCATGCTGGCGGCCGAGGCCGTGGTGGAGGCTCTGGCGACGGAGCGGGTGGAACCGGGGTCTTTCACGCAGCGGGTGCGGAATTCCTGGCTGTATGAGGAACTGAAATCGGCCCGGAACATCCGGCCGGCCTTTGCCCGCTGGGGAATGAAGGCCGGAGCGCTCTATGCCGGCGTCGACGCGATGCTCCTGCGCGGCAGGGCTCCGTGGACGCTGCATTATCGTCACGCCGACAATGAGACGCTGCGCCCGGCCTCACTCTCCGAGCCGATCAGCTATCCGAAACCGGACGGGAAGATCACCTTCGACAAGCTGTCCTCAGTGTTCCTGTCGAACACCAATCATGCGGAAGACCAGCCGGTTCATCTGCATGTGGAGAACATGCCGCTGTGGAAGACGGTGAACTGGGATGTCTTTCGGGCGCCGGAGAGCCGGTACTGTCCTGCGGGGGTGTATGAGGTCGCCGATCAGGAAACCGATCCGCGTCTTGTGATCAACTCGCAGAACTGCGTGCACTGCAAGACCTGCGACATCAAAGACCCGGCGCAGAATATCGACTGGGTGACGCCGGAAGGCGGCGGCGGCCCGAATTACCCGGCCGGGATGTAAATTCCGGTCATCGTACGTTAAAGGCAACCCTCAATTCCGGTGGAACGATAACCGGGCGTGGAATTCCCCTTCCCCGCCCGCTCCCACCAGCAACGGGTAATGGCAGGAAGACCATGAAAATTCTCGTCCCGGTGAAGCGTGTCGTCGATTACAACATCAAGGTCCGGGTTAAGTCCGATGGAACCGGCGTTGAGACAGCGGGCCTCAAGATGTCGATGAACCCCTTTGACGAAATCGCCGTCGAGGAAGCGGTGCGGTTGCGGGAAAAAGGCGCGGCCACAGAAGTCGTCGCTGTTTCCATCGGCGTTCAGCAGGCGCAGGACACCCTGCGCACGGCGCTGGCCATGGGCGCGGACCGGGCCATTCTGGTGCTGACGGAAGAGAGCCCCGAGCCGCTGGCCGTGGCGAAGATTCTGAAGGTTCTGGTTGAGCGCGAAAAGCCGGAACTGGCTTTCCTCGGCAAGCAGGCCATTGATGACGACATGAACGCGACCGGGCAGATGCTGGCCGGTCTGCTGGGCTGGCCGCAGGGCACCTTCGCCAGCAAGGTGGAGATCGTGGATGGCCGCGCCGAAGTGACGCGCGAGATCGACGGCGGCAGCGAGACGGTTTCGCTGACGCTGCCGGCGATTGTGACGGCGGATCTGCGGCTGAACGAGCCGCGCTATGCGTCCCTGCCGAACATCATGAAGGCGAAGAAGAAGCCGCTGGAGACCCTGCAGGGGGCCGATCTGGGCGTGGATCTGACGCGCCGTCTGACGACGGTTTCCGTCGCCGAACCGCCGTCCCGCAAGGCCGGCGTGACGGTGAAATCCGTTGCCGAACTGGTTGAGAAACTGCGCAACGAAGCGAAGGTGATCTGATCATGACCGTTCTTGTTTTTGTCGAGACCGAGGCCGGTCAGGTTCGTCAGGCGTCCCGTTCCGCGATCGCGGCGGCGGAGAAGCTGGGCGATGTGCATGCGCTGGTCGTCGGTGACGCTGCGGCCAGTGAGGCGGCCGCCGCTGCCGCCGCGAAAGTGCCGGGCGTTGCGAAGGTTCTGAAAGCGGGCGCGGATGTACTCGCGCATGATCTGGCTGAACCGCTGGCGGACCTGATCGTCTCGCTGGCGGGGAATTATACGCACCTGCTGGCGGCGTCTTCCGCCATCGGGAAAAACGTGATGCCCCGCGTGGCGGCGCTGCTGGACGTGCAGCCGATCCCGGATGTGATGGCGATTGTCGATGCCGATACGTTTGTGCGCCCGATCTATGCGGGCAATGCGCTGGCGACGGTGAAATCCTCGGACGCAAAAAAGGTGCTGACGATCCGGGCGGCGAGCTTCGATCCGGCTCCGGCTGAAGGTGGTTCGGCCCCGGTCGAGGCGGTGAACGTGACCGTGCAGGACACGACGTCCCGCTTCGTTTCGCAGCACACTCCCACCAGCGACCGGCCTGAGCTGGAGTCCGCCAGGGTCATTGTTTCCGGCGGGCGCGGACTGCAGAGCGGCGAGAATTTCCACAAATATCTTGAGCCGCTGGCCGACAAGCTGGGTGCGGCGATCGGCGCATCCCGCGTGGCGGTCGATTCGGGCTATGTGCCGAATGACTGTCAGGTCGGGCAGACGGGCAAGATCGTGGCGCCGGAGCTCTACATTGCCGTCGGTATTTCCGGCGCGATTCAGCATCTGGCCGGCATGAAGGACAGCAAGGTCATTGTTGCGATCAACAAGGACCCTGAGGCGCCGATCGTGCAGGTTGCGGATTACAGTCTGATCGGCGACCTGTTCGAGATTGTGCCTGAACTGACTGCCGCGCTCTGAGACTCTGCGGACATGATGGCGCGCTGTTTCCCGTCCGGTGGCCGGGAACAGCGCGTTTTTGATTCGGGACGATATCGCCCGGATTGCTCACGGTATGTTCATGATGAAACAGATATTCAGATCGCAGACTCCTCACATTCGTCCGATATAAGCCTGATCGTCGTTCCCTTCTTTTCATATGAACTGAGGCTGTGCCACGCTGACGTAATTCTGATCATCGGCAGCAAACCGCTCATCGCCAGTGCGCAAAAGCGGGATATTTCAGAAACAAACTTTCTAACGTGAGCAAGTTGTGAATCGTTTAAGCGCGAACTGGCATAGGCAAGCGATTTATCCGGAACGCTCTGATGGCGGCCTACGGCGTGTGGGGATTCACATGAGGCTTGGGTTATGATTCAAGCTTCTGATGGAACGCTTTGTGCTGACGGACGCCCAATGGGCGCTGATTGAACCCCAATGCCTTGGC
>NZ_WOTB01000050.1 GCF_011516835.1 Acetobacter musti
TGCCAAGGCATTGGGGTTCAATCAGCGCCCATTGGGCGTCCGTCAGCACAAAGCGTTCCATCAGAAGCTTGAATCATAACCCAAGCCTCATGTGAATCCCCACACGCCGTACAACACAAGTCATATCTGGCGCGCTATGAACAGAACTGCTCGCGTCTACTGCATCGAATATAATGCCTCAATCCCACCTTCTGTCGCTCTTGAAGTCCCGTATGAACCTTCCCAAACATGGGACGGTACAAATTTTTGGTGCTGGGCTGAAGACCATGGAACTGATCGGTCGTCAGAAACAGGCGTCACTAGTGGGGTGCGATCTGCAGGGTGTGAATGCCTATTTCGTCTCCGAGAAAGAATGCGAAGAGCGGTTCTGTGAGCCGTTTACCGCTGAGAACCACCACGAAATGGCGCGGTATAGCCTGCTGACCCATATAGGACACCCGGCATCCACTGTCTGCCGTAGCTGGTCGCAAGCTCTTTGAATTTTCGAAAGACGCTTTTCGGGCTTGTGCCCCGTCGCCGGATTGTCGAACCGTCTTTATGAATGGGCAATACGATGCAGGAGGCTCGTGAAAAATGCATAACATTCCCCGGAGACTGTTTCAAAAGCCTGCCCGTGAAATCTCCGGTTAGTTATAAAGAACCTTTTTTCAAAAAGCTTCAGAAGACGCCACCTTTTTGGAAAAAGGTGGCCCCAAAACTTTTATTATTTTTTCAGAGACTTTTGTGTCCTTAAGCCTTTTAACCCGCCAGCCTCACACCGTTTCCGGCATCGACGCCATATCGATCACAAACCGATACTTCACGTCCGACCGCAGCATCCGCTCATACGCTCCCTCGATCTCATCCATCCGGATCATCTCGATATCCGACGTAATCCCGTGCTTCCCGCAGAAATCCAGCATCTCCTGCGTTTCGGCAATCCCCCCGATCAGCGAGCCGGCGAAATTCCGCCGCTTCATCAGCAGACTGAACACCGAAACCGGCAGCGGCGTCTCCGGCGCGCCAACCTGCACCAGCGTCCCGTCACGCTTCAGAAGATCCAGATACGCATTGATGTCATGATTCGCCGCGACCGCATCGAGAATGAAATCGAACCGCCCGCGTTCCTTCGCCATCGCGTCAGGATCTTTCGACAGCACCACCTCATGCGCCCCCAGCCGGATGCCATCGGCGACCTTGCTCTGAGACGTCGTGAACAGCACCACTTCCGCCCCGAGCGCCTTCGCAAACTTCACGCCCATATGGCCAAGCCCGCCCAGGCCGACAATGCCAACCCGCTGCTCCGGCCCGACCTTCCAGTGCCGCAGCGGCGACCACGTCGTAATTCCCGCGCACAGCAGCGGCGCCGCGGCAGCCGGATCGAGCGTCTCCGGAACCTTCAGGACAAAGCTCTGATCCACGACAACCGCCCGCGAATAGCCGCCAAACGTGATCCCGCGCCCGTGCCGGTCCTCGCCATTATACGTGCCGACAAACCCGACCTCGCAATACTGCTCCAGCCCGTCCTTACAGCTCGCACATTCCCGGCAGGAATCAACCAGACAGCCAACCCCGACCAGATCGCCCTTCCTGAATTTCGAAACCCATGATCCGGTTTCCGCAACCCGGCCAACAATCTCATGCCCCGGCACACAGGGATAAATCGTGTTCTTCCACTCATTGCGCGCCTGATGAAGATCGGAATGACAGACCCCGCAATAAAGAATGTCGATCCGCACATCCTCCGGTCCGACATCCCGGCGTTCGAACGCAAACGGCTTCAGAGGCGCATCCGCCGCCGTCGCGGCATATCCCACACATGCAAACATAATCCCGCTTCCTTCCTGTCCGTTCATGAATTTTTTGGCGGCGCGCCAGCCACACCGCCAGCGCGATACGCCGACTGCCGCTCAATCATCCAGCCCGGATATTCCGGCGGCAACGCACTCACCTTATCCAGCGCCGCCAGCTCCTCATCCGTCAAAATCACCGATTTCGCCGCGATATTATCCGAAAGCTGCTCCGGCGTCCGCGCCCCGATAATCACGCTGGTCACCACCTGCTGATGCAGCAGCCAGGCCAGCGCCACCTGCGCCACACTGCATCCGCGCGCCTCTGCCACCGGCCGCATCGCATCGATCACATCGAACGCCCGGTCCCGGTTCACCGGCGGAAAATCGAAATTCGCCCGCCGCCCGTCACCGGAAACTGATGTCCCGTCCCGATGATATTTCCCCGACAGAAGCCCTCCCGCCAGCGGACTCCACACCATCAGTCCGACCTTCTCGGACAGCAGCATCGGCACCAGCTCCCGCTCCAGATCCCGGCCCGCAATCGTGTAATACGCCTGCAAAGACCGCAGCGGCGCCAGATTCTTCCGCTCCGCAATGCCGAGCGCCTTCGTAATCTGCCACGCCGCCCAGTTCGACACGCCCACATACCGCACGTCGCCACTGCGAACGAGCGTGTCCAGCGCCTCCATCGTCTCCTCGACCGGCGTCAGCGGATCGACCCCGTGAATCTGATAAAGGTCGATGTGATCAAGCTGTAACCGCTTCAGACTGGCCCGCGCCTGCGCCAGAATATGCGCCCGCGACGCCCCCCGCGCATTCGGCCCGTCGCCCATCGGCCCCAGAACCTTCGTCGCCACAACCACATCGTCCCGCGCAACGCCCAGATTCTTCAGAGCCTGCCCGGTGATCCGCTCAGACAGACCACCCGCATACACATTCGCCGTGTCGATAAAATTGATGCCCGCATCAAGCGCAGTCCGCACCAGAGTATCCGCCGCCGCCTGCTGCAGATCACCGATCTGCTCCCATATGCCGCCACCGCCACCAAAGGTCATGGTGCCCAGACACAGCTCGGAAACCAGCAGCCCCGTCTGACCCAGAGGATTGTATTTCATGGTCGTTCCCTTCCTCGGAAATCGCCGCATCCCGCGCCGGTCCTGAACAATCCGGTCAGCACACGAAACGGCGGATCAATCCCGGCCGCCAGAAATGCCACCATCTCCTCAGAGCCGGTAGCGAAATCCAATCCCGTTCTTGCCCGATTCAATCACAGACCGGCAAACCGCCGCCGATCCTGCTTTACAGCCCGCCCGCTCCGTGATTGTCCTGATCCTCATGAACGCGCTGCCAGACATCCTCCAGGACCACGCCAGACGCCCCACCGCGACGCCCCGGCCAGACCCGCTGATTATATGATCATGACAGACCGGAGCGACGAGACAAACGCGGTCGCCCAGAAGCCGGCATCCACCCGTCCGGCCCCTTCATCACCACGGAAGGGCAGGGCGACACCACACCCGCCTGGCGAAAAGACCTCCCTCACGCCTCACGGCAGCACTGTTCCCCAGACCAGATCACAAAACCGGAGACGATCCCGAAGAGACCCCCTTCTCATCCCGACAATTCCTGAGTCCGTCACACACCACCACCGCCGCAGCCCCGAAAGCCCTGACCGATGCGACCACACCTTTCCGTTCTCCGCGACAGCATCCTCCGTCACGCCACAGAACCCCATACCCAGACTCTGTTGCCCGGCCTGACCCTGTTCCACGCCGAATGCCAGACCATGCCGATCGACTGCATCTATCACCCCCGGCTCTGCATCATCGTCCAGGGTAGCAAACAGGTCACCGTCGGCAGCCGCGTCTTCACCTACGACGCCGAAAAATACCTGATCGCCACAGTCGATCTCCCCGTCACCGGCTGCGTTACAAAGGCCAGCGCCGATGAACCCTATCTCTCCCTGAGCCTCGATCTCGACCCCGGCGACATCGCCACGCTCCTCCTCACCACCAGCCCGCACAACCCCCGGCCCGATCTCCGTACAGGCGCCGGCCTCGCCGTCAGCACCCTCACCGAAGACCTGCTCTGCCCCGTCTCCCGCCTCGTGGCCCTGCTCGACACTCCGGACGACATCCCCGTCCTCGCGCCGCTGATCAGAAAGGAAATCGCCTGGCGCCTCATCCGGGGAGAGCAGGGCGCCCTCGTCCGGCAAATCGCCCTCGCAGACAGCTATCTTTCTCAGATCAGCCGCGCCATCGCCTGGATACGCACCCATTACGCCGAAAATTTCGACATCGACACCGTCGCGAAAATCGCCGGTATGAGCACGCCTTCTTTCTACCGCCACTTCCGCGCCGTCACCATGCTGAGCCCGCTGCAATACCGCACCCGCATCCGCCTGCAGGAAGCCAGAAAACGCCTGATCACGGACGGGGAAGACGCCGCCGAAGCCGGTTTCGCTGTCGGCTACGAAAGCCCCTCCCAGTTCAGCCGCGACTACCGCCGCCTCTTCGGCACCCCGCCAGCCCGCGACGCCGCAAGACTGCGCGCCACTACAGCTCCGGAACTGATGAACCTGTCAGCAGATCTGTAATCCGAGCCGTCCGAAGCCGTCTGGTAAGCCTCCGCCTCAGGAGCATCCCGTCAGGCCCGTCACGCAGTGCCGGCAGCCTCCGCTCCGGCGGCCCGGATCACTTCCCGCCACGCTCCTTCGCCGTCGCCGCCCGTACAGCAGCAAATTCCGATCCCGCCTTCCACTGCGGCCATTGATGCGAAAACGCCACTTTCCGTCCCACCGCGTAAACCAGAGCCGCATCCTCCGCCGCCCCGCGCAGATCCCAGCCCGCGCTCCAGGCGTCGCAGGCCTGATGATAACATTTCATGTAAGCCTGCAGCCACGCATCCCCGGCCGGAACCCCGCCCGCCACCAGATCGTAATCGCCCGCCATATCCATCACCGCCACAACCGGAACTCCGGCCCGCGCGAACGGCAGATGATCCGCCCGGTAAAACGCCCCGCGCTCTGGTTTCGCCTCAGGCTCCACAACACGCCCCTGACGCCGTGCCGCAACCACCAGATCGTCCTGCAGCGTGTCCTGACCGGCCCCGATCACAAACGCATTATGCGCCGGCCCCGCCGTCTGCAGCACATCGATCGTGAAATTCGCTGCCGTTTTCGCAAGCGGCGCCAGAGGATGCGCCGCATACCACGAAGACCCCAGCAGCCCACGCTCCTCCGCCGTCCACGCCGCAAACATCACCGTCCGCTCCGGCGCCGGACCCGCACGGAACGCCCGCGCGATCTCCAGAACCGCCGCAATCCCCGACCCGTCATCAATCGCCCCGGGCCGCATCACTGTCTTGCCGGACGCATCTTTGCTCATGCCGAACGCATCCCAGTGCGCCCCGTACATCACGGTCTCATCAGGATATTTCGTCCCCGTGATCTTCCCAAGCACATTCCGGCTCTGCAGCCGCGCCACCGAAACCGGCACATCCGCCGTCAGCCCCATGCCCTTCAGAGGCACCGGCTTAAAGTCCGGATCACGCGCCTGCACACGCAGAGCCCCCAGATCCAGCCCGGCCCGCGCAAACAGCCGCGCCGCCGCATCACCCTCGAGCCAGCCCATCAGCGGAACCGGCTTCTCCGCACCCTCATCACGAACAATGTCAAATGCCTCGCCACCCGGCGCAATCACCGTCGACCACGGATAAGACGCCCCCGGCGTGTCATGAACGATCAGCGCCGCCACCGCCCCGCGTCGCGCCGCCTCTTCATACTTGTAGGTCCAGCGCCCGTAATACGTCATCGTCCGGCCACCGAACTTCCCCGCGACCGGCTCGCCCGGCGCCGCGGAGAAATCCGGATCGTTGACAAGAAAAACAGCAACCTTGCCCTTCAGATCAACGCCCTTGAAATCATCCCACTTCCGCTCCGGCGCATGAACGCCATACCCCACAAACACCATCGGCGCCGCATCGATCCGGATACGCTCCTCCGGTGAAAGCGTGAAAACATAAATATCTTTCCGAACCGCCAGCGGTGTCGACGAGCCGTTCATGCTCACTTCAAGCCGCGCCGGCTCCCCGATCCGCGTCCGCAGCAACGGCACCGTCTGCGTCCAGCCACCATTCTCGCCCGCCGGCTCCAGCCCGATCGCCTTATACTGCGCGATAATCCACTCAACCGACTTCTCTTCGCCCGCCGTCGCCGGAGACCGCCCCTCGAACGCCGGAGACGCCAGAACCTTTATCGCCGCCGACATCCGCGCCGGATCAATTGGCGCCCAGGGCTCCGCCGCCCGCACCACCCCCGGCGCCGCACACATCACAAACGGCACCATAGCCAGCAGCGCATGACGAAAACTCATAAGTACCACTCTCCTCAGTCCGGAAAAACCGGCGCATCGCCAGCCCGCCATGGCGCATACCGGCACATCGCCCGCGCAAACAGCGCCGAGCCCACAAACCTCTCCAGCCACCCCCGCACACGCGGCAGAGGCAGTTCATCAAACCACGCCCGGTCCACCCCGGCAAACTGCCGCACAAACGGCGCCACCGCCGCATCTGTCAGCCCAAACCGCGTCCCGCACAGAAACCCACCCGCCAGCCGGGCCTCAAGCCCCTCCAGAAACCGAACCCCCGCTGCCCGATGCTCCAGCGGATCACACCCATACCGCGTAAAATACTTGTACCGATCGAGATGAAACTTAAACGCCCCGTCACACGCCCCGATCAGCCCGAAATCCGCGCCCTCAAGCCATCCCTCCGGATCGCTCTGCCCAAGCGCCCACCGCATCACATCCAGACTCTCATCGATCACTTCCGCGTCAGGCAGCACCAGAACCGGAACCGTCCCCTTCGGCGAAGCCGCCAGCATCGCCGCAGGCTTCTTCCGCAGCAGAACCTCCCGGACCTCAGCCCGGACCCCGCTCACCAGCAACCCCATCCGCGCCCGCATCGCATAAGGACACCGCCGGAAACTATAAAGAACAGGCGCAGCAGCCTCCGTCACCCCTCCGCCTCCCACTCCCGGCACGCCTCCCGCAACGCCGCCACAAACCGCGTCACCAGCGGCGCATGCCGTCCCCGCAGCACCGCAATCGCCAGCGACGCCTTCGGCGCCGGCTCCTCGATCGGATGAAACGTCACACCCCCCGCATGAATCTGCGACAGGGACTGCGGCACCACCGAAACCCCGAGCCCCGCCGCCACCAGCGGAACCGTCGCCGCAATCTGCGGCGCCTGCTGCCCCATCCGTGGTGTAAACCCCGCATTCTGACACGCGGACAGAATCGCATCGTGAAAACCCGGCCCCAGCTCACGTGGAAAGATAATCAGCGGCTCCGCCTCCAGCATCGACAGACGGATCGCCCCGTCCGCCGCATGTTCATGCCCGCTCGGCAGCGCCGCCACCGTCGGCTCATCCAGCAGCGGATAAATCGCCAGATCCCGATCATCCGTGACAGGAGGACGCACAATCGCCACATCCACCCGACGCTCATGCAGAGCCGCCGACAGGGCAGGGGTGTTGCTCTCCTCAAAAGACACCACAACCTCCGGCAACGCCTCACGAAATCTCCTGATCGTGGAAGGGATGATCGGCAGCATCGAAACCGCCCCCGCCAGCCCGACCCGCAAATGCCCCCGCTCACCCCGCGCCATTCCGCTCGCCACCGCCACAAACTCTTCCGACAACGCCAGAATCGTCCGCGCCTGCTCCAGCAGCGCCGCGCCAATATCCGTCAGCACAACCCCCCTCGTCTGGCGCTGAAACAACGCCACGCCCAGATCCCCCTCAAACTGCCGGATCTGCTGACTCAGCGGCGGCTGCTCCATCCCCAGAATCCCCGCCGCCTTCGTGAAACTGCCGCACTCCGCCACCGCCACAAAATACCGTAACCGACGCAGATCAACCGCCCGCTGCCATTCCATTCCAAACCACCCCAATCAACGGTGTGAGCCTGCCATGCACCACACAGCCCTCGGCACCTCCCAGCCAGAGGGGTATTCTCAACATCGTACAAAACGCCGTAAAGACATAACGATTCAGTATGTCAGGACGCAGGCCCGCCACACGGTCACCGCGTCGCCAGACACGGGAGCCAGAGCCGATGACCATGCAGATGCCCCCCGCCGACCCGGCCATCATCGCCCGCCGCGAGCAGCTCGCCGCCGGCCTGCGCGCCATCGTCGGCCAGGAATGGGTCGTCTCCGAAGAGTCCGAACGCGCCCCCTACCAGTGCGACGGCATCACCGCCTACATGGCTATGCCGCTCCTCGTCGTCCTCCCCGCCTCAGCCGACGAAATCCGCCGCGTCCTCCTGTTTTGTAAGGAAAACGGCGTCAAAATCGTCCCCCGTGGCTCCGGAACCTCCCTCTCCGGCGGCGCACTCCCCGTCCTGGACGGCATCATCCTCGGCACCGCGCGCCTCTGTAACATCGTGGAAGTCGACCCTCTCGAACGCATCGCCCGCGTCCAGCCCGGCGCCCGTAACATCACCGTCAGCGAAGCCGCCAGCCCGCACGGCCTCTGCTACATGCCCGATCCCTCCAGCCAGATCATCTCAACCATCGGCGGCAACGTCGCCGAAAACGCCGGCGGCGTGCACTGCCTGAAATACGGCGTCACCGCCAACCACATCCTCGGCCTCGAAGCCGTCCTCATGAACGGCGATATCCTCCGCCTCGGCGGCGATTACCTCGGCGCGGCCGAAGGCGGCCTCGACCTCATCGGCGTCCTCACCGGCTCCGAGGGCCTCCTCGCCGTCATCACCGAAATCACCGTCCGCCTCGTCCCGAAACCGGAAATGGCCCGCGTCCTTTCCATGAGCTTCTCCTCCGTGGACGCCGCCTGCCACTGCGTCGGCGCCATCATCGGCAGCGGCATCATCCCCGCCGGCCTGGAATTCATGGACCGCAAAGTTCTCGACGCCGTCGCCCCCCTCATCCAGGAAACCTTCGACAGCAACACCGCCGCCCTCCTGATCTGCGAACTTGACGGCAGCAAGGCCGAAGTCGACGCCCTCGTGCAGGCCGTCACCGCCATCGCAAACAAGGAAGGCGCCATCGAAGTCCGCGCCAGCAACTCCGACGCCGAGCGCGAGCGCATCTGGCGCAGCCGTAAACTCGCCTTCGCCGCCATCGGCAAACTCTGTCGCGACTATTACTGCACGGACGGCACCATCCCCCGGAACCGCCTCCCGGACGTCCTCGCGAAAATGGCCGAATTCTCCAAGAAATACGGCCTGAACTACGCCAACTGCTTCCACGCCGGAGACGGCAACCTCCACCCCATCATCATGTACGACTCCCGCATCCCCGGTGACCTCGAAAAAGCCGAGGAATTCGGCGCCGACGTGCTCCGCACCTGCGTCGATGTCGGCGGCGTCCTCAGCGGCGAACACGGCATCGGCGTCGAAAAACGCGACCTCATGCCGCATCAGTTCTCAGCCATCGACCTCGAACAGCAGCAGACCCTCCGCTGCGCCTTCGACCCCACCGAACTCCTCAACCCCGGCAAGATGTTCCCGACCCCCTGCCGCTGCGCCGAATTCGGCCGCATGCACGTCCATAACGGACAGCTCCGCTTCCCCGATGTGCCGCGTTTCTGAGAAGGACCGAAAACCATGTCAGAAACAGCACAGAAAACAGCCGCCACCGCCATGCGCCCGACAAAACCCGAAGACGTCGCCTCCGTCGTGAAAGACGCCATCCTGAACGGCCATAAGCTCGACATCAGAGGCAACGGCACCCGCACCGGCTACGGCAACCCCGTTAAAGCCGACGCCACCCTGGAACTCGGCGGCCTCGACCAGATCGAATTCTACGAACCCGAAGAACTCGTCATCCGCCTCGGCCCCGGCGTCACCATGCAGACCCTCCGGGCCACCATCGCCGCCCGCGGCCAGTACCTGCCCTTCGAGCCCCCCTTCTGGACCGGCCTCTACGGCACCGACCCCGCCCGCGCCACCATCGGCGGCACCATGGCCTCAGCCCTCTCCGGCCCCCGCCGCCTCTTCACCGGCGCCGCCCGCGATTACATCCTCGGCATCCAGGGCGTGAACGGGCAGGGCGAACACTTCGTCGCCGGCGGCCGCACCGTCAAAAACGTCACCGGCTACGACGTCAGCAAACTCATGATCGGCTCCTTCGGCACCATCGCCGCGCTCACCTCCCTGACCCTCAAACTCTGGCCCGCGCCGCCCCGCGAACAGACCCTCCTGTTCGACGCCACGGATCTCGACGCCGACCTCGTCAGAACCGCCGAAATCCTCCGCGCGCCCATCGCCGTCAGCGGCGCCGTCCGTCTGGAAACCCCGCAGGGCTGGCAGCTCGCTTTCCGTATCGAGGGCATGCAGGAAGGCGTCGCGGAACACGTCGCCGAACTCACCCGCCGCATAGACCGGCCCGTCGCCGCCACGCTCGACGACAAGGACAGCGCCGCCTTCTGGACCACCATCCGCGAACTCGAACCCCTCAGCGCCGCCCCCGACGAACTCATCTGGCGCATCAACCTCCCGGTCTCGCAGGCGAGGGGCTTCATCGACGTCGCCCGCCAGCGCGGCGGCCTCTCCCGCTGCTTCACCGACTGGGGCGGCGCGGAAATCTTCTGCACAACAAAGCCGGACACCGCCACCGATGACGCCGTCTCCCGCTTCCGCGCCCTCGCGAAAGCCTGCGGCGGTCACGCCACCCTCATCCGCGCCCCGGACGCCCTCCGGCGCAGCCAGGGAGCCTTCCCGCCCGCCTCAGACGCCGTCGCCGCCCTGTCCACACGCGTCCGCGCCGCCTTCGACCCGATGGGCCTGTTCAGCCCCGGCCGGATGACCGTCGCATGAAGACCAGTCCTCAGGGCTCTGCCCTGAAACCCGCCAAAGGTCGCGGACCTTTGGAAACCGTTATGTTTAATAAACCGGGATCAAAGGGACCGCGTCCCTTTGTGGGGTGCGGGGCAAAGCCCCGGAAAGCACCAGCCCGCTCCCCTGCACACCAGTAACCAGAGGCCGACACCATGCTCAGCCACATCCCGCAGAAACTGCTCGCCAACCCCGACATCGCCCTCTCCGGCGACATCATCGGCAACTGCGTCCATTGCGGCGTCTGCCTTTCCCACTGCCCGACCTACACCGTCATCCACAACGAAAACGACAGCCCCCGCGGCCGTATCTTCCTCATCAAGGACATGTACGAAACCGGCGGCGCCCCGGACGCGAAAACCGTCGAACATCTCGACCGCTGCCTGACCTGCCTCGCCTGCGAAGCCATCTGCCCCTCCGGCGTCGAATATTCAAAACTCATCGGTCACGCCCGCGAATATGTCGAGGCGAACTACAAACGCTCCCCCTGGCAGCGCACCATCCGTTCCACCCTGGAAATGCTGCTCCCCCGGCCGGAACTCTTCCGCCTCTCCCTCTACGCCGGCAAACTCGGCCGACCCTTCCGCGGCCTCTTCTCCGGCACCATCCGCGCCATGCTCGACATGGTCCCGAAAAATCCGCTGCCCGGTAAAGGTAAAATCAACAGACCCGGCGTCTACGCCGCAAAAGGTCAGCGCAAAAAACGCGTCGCCCTTCTCACCGGCTGCGTCCAGAACACTCTCGATCCCGCCATCAACGACGCCACCGTCCGCCTTCTCAACCGCCACGGCGTCGATGTCGTCGTCGCACGCGGCGCCGGCTGCTGCGGCGCCCCTGCCGAACACATGGGCGACGAAGACAAGGCGCTCCCCTACGTCAAAGCTAATATCAACGCCTGGCTCCGCGAAGCCGACAGCCCCGAAGGCCTCGACGCCATCGTCATCAACGCCTCAGGCTGCGGCACCTCCGTCAAAGCCTACGGCCACGCCCTGCGCAACGACCCCGCCTGGGCCGCAAAAGCCGCCCGCGTCAGCGCCCTGGCCAAAGACATCACCGAGTTCATGACCGATATCGGCCTCAGCAAACCCGTCATCGAAACCGGCCAGCGTGTCGTCTACCACTCCGCCTGCTCCATGCAGCACGGCCAGCGCATCACCGTGCAGCCCAAGGCCCTGCTCAAAGACGCCGGCTTTGAAGTGCTGGATGTCCCCGAAGGCTACCTCTGCTGCGGCTCCGCCGGCACCTACAACCTCCTCCAGCCCGAAATCGCCAACCAGCTCAAAGACCGTAAACTGAAAAACCTGAAATCCGTCCACGCCCAGATCGCCGCCAGCGGCAATATAGGCTGCATCACCCAGCTCGCTGACGAAGCCGGTATCCCCTTCGTCCACACCGTCGAACTCCTCGACTGGGCCACCGGCGGCCCTGTTCCACCGTCTATAAAGGGAAATGTAAGTTAATTATTTATTCGACATAATATACAAATAGATAGATAGATTTCTGGAGTGATTTACATTAATTTATTATATACAAACTTGTTATTTATTTAATTTTTACAAAAATATTTGATGATATTTTTCATCGGCCCCCTGTTTGAAGTATCGGAATATATCTGATTGAGTGGAAGTGAAAAGGAAATATTTAATTATTGACATGCTAGGCCTATGAGCGGTATCGACGGATTGCCTCTGGATAGAGGCTGAAAAAAAACCTGAGAATGGTTTCGGTAGTCGTGTGTCGCTGAAAAGTGATATATAACATGAATGAAGCGTAGCTTAAGCTGTGCAACGTTGTGTTGTGAGATTTTTCGAAGCCAGTCTCTTCAGCTTTTGAAGGACTGAAGATGGCTCAAGCGCCAAAAATTATTATTCGGTTTGCACTTGTAGCAGAGCAGCCTAATGAACGTGAAGAAGAGCGATTATCTTCTGTTAATCAAGAAAATTCTATTTCAGGAATAAAAAGATATACGGGTTTTGTCCGTGGGCGAGACCTTTATCCCTTGTTTGATCACGTATCACTTGAAGCCAATCCGCGTGCTGCAAAAGTTGGTAATGTTACGAATGCTATACTGTATTCGCTTGATGATACACCTGAATTATTCCCGTTTAAATCAAAAGGAATTTTGATAGGTACCTCCTCCTACGAAAGTCTTCAACGTAACCGGTTCGAATTGAATTTTTTGCATCCAGATTCGGAAGGTATTTTAGATGGTGGCCATAATATGCTGGCCATTGGTATATATATGCTTTCGGAAGTTGCTCCAAAAAATGAAATAAGTAAAATTTCTCTTTGGGGAGACATGAAAGACTTATGGGAAAAATATAGAAAAGATTTGGAAAAATTGAAGGAGAAGTTTGATTTTCTGGTTCCTGTTGAACTTCTTGTCCCATCTGATCCCGAAGATGAAGCTGCTGTACAGAAATTTGAAATGTCTGTTTTGGACATCTGTGCAGCACGAAATAATAACGCTCAGTTAACCCAAGAAACGAAATCTAATAAACTTGGTTTTTACACTGAAATAAGAGATAGGCTTGATGAAAAACTTGCTTCTAGAATTGAGTGGAAAAGTAACGAGTGGGACTGTGATGGCGTTAGGCCAATTAAAGTAAGAGACATTATTGCACTGGCTTGGATTCCCCTTAATAAGGCAAATGAAGAAAAGCTTTTGCCTATAGATATATCTGTTTCTCCGCAAAATATTTATAGAAATAAGGGAGAGTGCTCAAAGCAGTTTGATAAATTGATGCTTAACGAAAATGTATCTGTACCACAAGATGGTCCAGTGCATGAGTTAAGGAATGACACTGTGTCGAGTTGTTTTGATATTTTGGCTAAACTTCCATCTCTGTATGATCAAATTTATGAAGAATTTCCTGAAGCATATAATGGTAATAACTATAGATTTGGTTCCAATAATATTGTAAAAATTTATAACCCAGAAAAAAGAAAAGAGGCTAAAGACAAGAGTGCTTATGTCTCTATTCAACCTAGAACTCATTTTTATAATAAACCAGTTCATTATAGTTATCCTGATGGTCTAACTATGCCGTTAGTATATGGCTTAAAAGGACTTATGAGGGTTGAGGCGCAGCGTATCGTTTGGGCTACAGATCCATCTATTTTTATTAAGGAACACCTTAAGGAAATTGCCGGTGCGTATCGCTTAGTTTTAGATATGGCTAGATTTGATCCGCAAAAATTATCTAAAAATCAGGCAAGTCACGAATTTGCGGTTAGTGAATTTGAAAAAGTTCTTATGAAATATAGTATGATTAAGAGTTAAAATTCTTAACTGGTAGAGCCAGTAAATGATAGTTTGTTTCTGGCTCTACGATTCCTTGTTCAGAAATTCACACATATTTCTATTTGGTAGCAGTTATGATCAGATTGGATCTTCTGCTAGGCTTTGTCGTCTTGATGTTCTCTTATCGTTCGCTCTGGCACATCTCCTTCCTACATCCCCACAGCAGGACCAGCCCCCAGCGTGTTCCGAAACAGCCCCGGCACAACAGCCCGCCTCCTGATCCTCTGCCTGGGCCTCGCCTCGCTGGTCTTCGATAACCACCCCCACTTCATGCTGGGAGATTCAGTCTCCTATCTCTCGACCTGGCCCGGCGCCTGGATTCCGCCCGACCGCTCCTGGCTGTTCGGCTTCATGACGCACGGCCTCCTCGTCCTGACACACAGTCTGGACGCCTACATCGTCCTGCAGGTCCTGCTTCAGTGCGCCGTCGCCGCCTTTCTCGCCCGCACTTTTCTCCCCACCGGCCCGGCCCGCTCCGTCTTCATCGTCTTGGCAGTCTGTGACCCGCTGCTCGCGACCTACGCGCGCTTTTACATGTCGGATTTTTCAGCCGCTCTCTGCTTCGTCACATGGCTGGCGCTGCTGAAACCGATCCTCGACACCCCGCAAAAACCAGCACCGCGACGATGGGCCGGCATCGCGCTGGCCGGCGTGCTGGCGGTGTTCGTCCGTGTCGCCTACGTCCCCATCGAGGCACTGACACTCCTGCTGTTCGCCGCCCGCGCCCTCGCGCGCAGGGACAGACCGGGCGCCCGCCGCGCCCTCACGGCCTGCCTCGTGCCGGTCATGGCCGCCGGACTTTTGACCGGCGCAAACGGACTGATCTTCAGAGATCGCCTGCCACAGCCGTTTTTCCTCAACCGCCTGTCAGGCGTCTTCAGCGCCGGCGTATTCGCCCCGGCCATTGCGGCGGAAGATATCCGGGCAGCCGGAATCCCGGTCACGGACGAGCAGATGCGCCTGATGCGGCTGGGAGACTATCACCTGCGCCTCGCTCAGGTCTGGGGCAGTGACCCGACCTGGCTGCGTCAGGTCGTCATGAAGTCCTGCCACACAACCGATGAATACAATCCTGCCGTCAACACCGTCATGGGCCGGATCACCCGCCACGCCTTTCTCAGAAATCCCGCTGCTTTCGCCGGCGTCTATCTGAGAACACTGGGGTATTACTTCCGCCCGCATGAATGGCGCCGGGATTTCGACACCGAACTCGGCCTCTACCGACCGTTCCCACCCGATTTCGTCCGCTTCCTCAACACCTGGCTGCCCTTCGATCCCGTCAACGCGGAAACCCCGGAACGCATGAGCCGCCTGACCTGGATTCTGAGATCCTGCCTCGGCCTGTATCCCGTCCTCCTGATGGTCTTCACCGCCCTGTCAGCCGCAATACTGATCGTCTCAGGCTCCACAGCCCTGACAGTACCAGCCTGCGGCATCCTCTCTTCCGTTCTTCTGGCCCCGCTCTACAGTAATTACGTCATCCCCAGATATATTCTGCCCGTCATGGCCCTCGGTTACTGCCTCGTAACAGCCCTCGTCTTCTCCCGCATCAGCAGACCTGTAACTGCTGACTGACCATTACCGCCTGAGCAAAACGTCCAACACTCCCGAAAACTATACTCTCCTATGGATTTGTTGAAACCTATAACCTAGGACGTGTCGTCAGTTAAGTTCGAGAATTGCGGCGACAAGCTGAATGGTCGCGAGGAAGGTTGATTTCAGCTTATCATAGCGTGTTGTAATGCCTCTGAACTGCTTCAGTCTGGCGAAGAACCGTTCGATGATGTTTCATTTTTTATAAATCAAAAATGGGGTTTTTCGCGGACAGATGCGATTTGTCTTGAGGGGATAACCGGTGTGATTCCTCGTTCTTTGAGCTTTTCGATGAGCGGAACCCCATGAACCAGAGGAAAAATGGCCTACGGCGTGTGGGGATTCACATGAGGCTTGGGTTATGATTCAAGCTTCTGATGGAACGCTTTGTGCTGACGGACGCCCAATGGGCGCTGATTGAACCCCAATGCCTT
>NZ_WOTB01000051.1 GCF_011516835.1 Acetobacter musti
GAATTCAAACGCATCGCTATGCGTGCCGGCAAAACGGACAAAAGCTTCAGCGCCATGATCTGTCTCGCTGCAGCCATCATCCACTCACGGTGAATCCCCACAGACCTTAATCCGCTCCATCTGACGCTCGGACAGTAAAAAACACGTCACTCACAGGTCATCCTCCATCGGTAAGCCTTTGAAATTACAACATCCCAGGCAGTTCAGGAAATTAACAGGTCCTGAGCCTAACGGTGACCTGCGACGATCTGAGCAGTCGATGAATGAATTGTAACTCATGTATAACATAGCATGTCGGTTAAGCGAACAAGAATATTCACTGCATTTTCTTGTTTGCGAATTACTCGCAGTCGCATATTAAGCAGCATCGTCAGGTCATACACGACCTCGCAACGAACAGGGACGATCCTGTCCTATCAGGAGTTGACAATGAGCCGGTCTGATAATGTCTGTTTCCCGAAGGCACGCCTTGGGATGGCGGTTATGCTGGGTTTCGCGACTGGAGTCGGATTGACCGAAGGGGAAGCTGAAGCTCAGGAAGCGAATACTGAACCAGCCGCAACGGATTCAGCCATTAAATTGCCGGCCGTTCGTGTACGTGGTGAAAGTCCGGGTCACGACATTCCCAATACGAATGAAACGGTGCTTGATATCGGACGTATGCCGACATCAGTTCGTGAGACGCCGCAAGTAATCAATGTTGTTCCTCAGGAAATAATAAAGCAGCAGCGTCTGTATACACTGGATCAGGCGCTTGCGAATGTCCCCGGCATCACTCTTTCCACCGGAGAGGGGCGCGGCGGTCTGAATGGTGACCAGTTCCGTATTCGAGGTCAGCAGGCACGCGGCGATATCTATACTGACGGCCTGAAAGATTTCGGAACGTATACGCGCGATATTTTCGACATTGAAAATGTCGAGGTCATAAAAGGGCCGGCGGGTGAATATTTCGGCGCGGCGAATCTTGGCGGTCTTATCAATGAGACTCTGAAGAAGGCTCATGACGGGACATCGTATAATTACGATCAGGCCTTCGGGAACGCGGCTCTTTACCGGGGACAGGCCGATGTCAATTATCAGATCAGCGATAATGTCGCACTGCGTGTCAATGGTATGTATAATCAGAGCGGTACAGTCGGACGTGACTATGTATATTCGAACAGGTACGGCAGCTCGGTCGATCTCGGTGTAGGGCTGCACAGCAAAACATCCTGGCATCTCAACTGGCGCTGGCTGCACACGGACAGTGTTCCGGATTACGGCGTTGGAATGATTCAGATGCCGAATGGCATTTACAGACCGATTACCAGTGAGGGTCTTGATCGCAATACGACCTACGCGCGAAGCGCCGACCGGGATAACTCCGATATTCACAGCCTCACTTCCTCAGTGAAATCGGAGCTCGCCTCGTGGTTTACGCTGACAAACAATACCCGTCTGACGAAATATGAACGTAATTATGCGTCGACGACTCCAGGAGCCTGCTCCGGAACCTGCACGAGTCAGTTCCTCGTAGGCGGCAGCCCGGCGCTGACTTATGGTGCGGGCGGCGGTGCGGCCTATCTGTCGAAAGGTTGGGGCGCAGAAAATGTCCTGATGGGCAATGCCCGTTTCGATACGGGGTCTGTGAAGCATGACCTTAAATTCGGCGTGGATGTGAACTACCAGGACGAGAACCGGTATGTCGGGACGTGGTATGGTCGCACCAATACCCAGACCATCCGGAATACGTCTCATTCATCGAACGGCGCTTATGTACGCTTCCCGAACGCCAATATGGCAAATTCAGATGAACGTGATGTCGGCCTGTTTCTGTCGGATCATATTCAGTTGACGAAGCAACTCGCTCTGTTTGGTTCGGTGCGCTGGGATGCGTTTCAATCCACTTTTGCCGGCTATCAGCTAACGACTACTCCTCTGTCGCGGCAGAAGCAGAATGCCGACCGGTGGAGCCCGTCCGGAAGTATTGTCTATTCACCATTTAAGAGTTCTTCCTTTTATTTCACGTTCTCTCGTTCCTACAAGCCGATCGGGACAGACGTGTCCTCTCAGGTCACGATTCTGGCCAGCGACACGCCGCAGAATGGTGCCGACTTCAAGCCGCAACGCAGCGATCTGTTTGAATTCGGCAACAAGACTGATTTCTTCGAGAAGCGTCTGGGTTTAGGTATCGCGTTCTTTCAGATCAGCCAGAACAATTCTTATTATTACGATGAAAATGGTGATGTCGTAACCGGTTTTAGTGACTCGGGTGTTGGGCTCCGGACACGGGGTGTCGAACTGAGTCTGACCGGAAAAATAACTAAAAACTGGGATATTTACGGCTCTTATTCCTATATGGATGGCCGGATCACACACAGCGCCACGTATGACGGCAACCAGGCACCGGGTGTTTCGCATAACAATTTTTCGCTCTGGACCTCCTATGATCTCTCGGATCGTGTGCTTGCGCGGGGCTGGGGGTCTCTGAAAGTAGCTGGCGGTGCGCAGTATGCCTCAGGGTACTGGGCTAATGGTGACTTTGCCAATACTGCCCGTATTCCCTACCAGTTTTCGCTTAACGGTATGATTTCCTGGGAGATGAAGCATTACCGCGTTTCATTTAACGCCAATAACATTACCGATCATCTGAATTACGCATCCTCGTTCAGCACGAGCCGCGCGGTTCCGGGACCAGGACGTTCCTTTATCGGGAATGTTGGCCTTACTTTCTGATGAACACTGACATGGCAGTGAGGGATATATCTCTCACTGGTAAAGACCTGGATATAGTAGAAACTCAACTGTTACTGGGTCAACTGTATCTGGACAGCGGCAATTTTTCGCATGCATTCGAAATGTTTTCCATTGCGGCGCGCAGTGGGCGTCCGTGTGCCCTGAATATGCTCGGACGCGCCTATGAGCGGGCATGGGGGGTGGCACGGGACGTTTTGCTTGCGGTGAAATATTTCAATGCTGCCGTACGGGAAGGTGATGGTTGGGCGGCTTTCAATCTGGGGGATGTCTATCTCACCGGTGATGGCCTGCCAGCGGATAAGATGCGCGCGTACAAGTATTATCTGTTTGCTGCTCAAAAGGGGGTCGCCAAAGCACTGAATATGCTGGGTCTTCTGCATGAAAGAGGACTGTACGGCTCGCCTGACATCGACGGCGCGCGCCAGTTTTTCCGGGCAGCCGGAGAGGCTGGCGATTGTTGGGCCTGTCTCAATATGGGCCGATTGAGCCTGAATGAGAACGATGTGACGGGCGTGGCAGAGTGGTTTGAACGCTCTCTGACTCTTGGATTTCCGGAATACTGGGAGTGTCTGGAAGCATTTCTGAGAGACGCCAACGCTCCTGCCCTGCAGAGAATTATTTTTGAAGTGCGCCGAAGAAGCAAGATTCGCTGACGGTCTGGTTTGATCCGGCGATGAATTGGGAGGGGCTTCCCAATAGGGTGCCGGGAGCGGCGGTAGAGTTATAGCGACGCTATGATCCAGACGGATTCAAAGTTGAACGTTCCGTTCGGCATAGCGCCGAGCCAGATCATGGACTTCGTCGAGAGCCTGCTGGCCTTGTTGATCCGGGATGGGGGGCCGAATTTCAGCACGCTGAACTGTCGCCAATAATCCCTGACGGTCGATATCCGTATCGGGGATCAGACGGACCGCTACATTTTTCATTAATATTACCGGAAAGTCCCGTGTTGTAGGGCCATCTCATAGGAATCTCGTTGATTGTTCCTGATCCGCTCGACCGACTTGAGCGCGATCAGTATAGGCACCATCATAGCGCGATGATATCCGAATCCCAGCAGCTGGCAATGAAAGCCATATCCACTGGCTCTATAATAAAAATTCAAGTCTGAGTTATCTTTGTCAAGCCGCTTCGCCAGCTTCGCAACGTCGGTCGGCGACTCAATAAAGTGCACGGCCCGTCAGGCCTCTCTTTCGTGACCGTGGCGAAAATTGGATGTTAAGGCTGATGAAGAGAGTTTTCTCCTGCAGGATACCTCTTCCGATCGAAGCTGTAAGCATCCTTGCGGTAAGACCTCTCGACTATGAAAGACAGAGCGTAATCTTCTACCGGGCGCCCGAAAGAACATACGCACTGAAATGTCCCCGGCAGAAGAAAGCCTGTTACGCCTTGCGGGCGGCCCAGCCTGTTTCCCGGAGGAAGAAGGACAGACCGATGGCGATGACGATGCCGATGATGAGCGGCATGAAGGCCTCGCGGTACTGCGCCATGGTCAGAACGGTTCCTTTTCCCATCAGGGCGGAAACGAGCGGAGACATAACGCCGGTCGTTCCGAAGACGAGGAAGTTCATGACGCCGGCGGCAGTGCCTTTCACCTGGGGCGGGTTGACCTCTTTCATGGAGGAAAACGGAATCATCGCAGCGCCGGAGGCAATGCCCATGATGAGGGCGACCAGGTATTTCGGCATGATACCGACAGGCACGAAAAGCGCGCAGAGCGAGGCGGCCAGCAGCAGGACAGCGCCCCCGAGCAGGACGGGCTTGCGGCGGCCGATCTTGTCAGAGATCCACCCGAGCAGCGGACAGCCGATGACCCAGCCGATGGGAACCATGGAAACATCGGAGGCGGCGAAAGCCATGGTGGTGTGCTCACCGGAACTGAGCATGGAAGCACCCCAGCCGAGCGCGCCGATGGTGGTGGGCACGAAGAGCAGGCCACCGATGATGCCGGCGCACCAGCTCTGCGGATTTGAGAAAATGATTTTGAAAGGGTTCAGCAGATTGGCGGCGGTCAGAGGGCCGTGATGACGGGCGCTGTCGCCGGAATCACGCGGCATGATGACCCAGACGGCGGCGGCGAGAGCCAGACCGATGATGCCGAAACCGAGCCAGATATGCTCCCATGACACATGCCAGCTCCCCTGCGGGTCGATGAGCATACGGGTCGGCTTGGAGCCGAACGCGGCGCCGGCCATACCGAGACACTGAGTGAGGCCGACGAAAAGAGCGAGCGTGCGGGCGGGCAGGTAGCGGGCGGCAACGTAGGAGGCGCCCACGAACGCGCAGATCGCACCGATGGCCTGAATGATGTAGCCGCCGACACCGGCAGCGGCGCTGCCCTGGGCGAAGATGAGACAACCCATGCCGGTGATGGCGATGAAGCCGGGAAGAACGGCATGCGCGCCGTAACGGTCGAGCAGAACACCGACGACGAGCGCCATAAGGGCATAGACGATATAATAGGAGGCGATCATCAAGCCGAGATGGCTGTTGCCCCAGGCAGCGGTCAGCTCATTCTGCATAATGCCGGGCGCTGAGCGGATGGCATACTGATAAAAGTAGAACAGCGCACAGAGAAACCAGGCCAGCACATAAAGCGGCTGGAGCTTCTGCGGCTGGGGAGCCGGTGTTCCGGCCGGCGCGGCAGTGCTCGCCGGGGAGCGTGCTGGAGAGTTTATGGGCGGCATGGGCACTCCTGATGAGACCGTAAGGGATATTCCGAGACGAAACAGACGGCCCGGAGGCCGCCTGTCCGCAAAGCAGCGGGCGGGTTATTTCGCCGGGGGACGACCATTGGCCGTAGCCACGTGCCGGCCCCAGGAAATCAGCTCGCTTGTGCAGTCGTCACGCGGGATGACGCATTCGATCAGAACCGGCCCGCCTTTGTGGTCCAGCGCGACTTTGACGGCCTCGTCCAGCTCGCCGATGGTCGTGGCGCGCAGACCCTTGCCGTTGCCGTCCTGGGCGTTGAAGCCCTCGACAACGGCGGCGTAATTCCAGTTCTTGATATTGTTGTAAGGCCCGTCGTGGATTTCCACTTCGATGGTGTAACCGGCATTGTTGATCAGGAAAATGATGACCGGCAGTTTGCGCCGGGTCATCTGCCCGACTTCCTGAGCGGTGAGCTGGAAGGAACCGTCACCGACCATCAGGATGTTCCGGCGCTGCGGCGCGGCGACGGCATAGCCGAACATGGCAGGCACGGACCAGCCGATATGGCCCCACTGCATTTCGTATTCCACGCGGGCACCACGGGGAAGTTTCGTACGGGCAACGTTGAACCATGAATCGCCGGTCTCACCGAAGATGGTGGTGTCAGGCGTGACGATGGACTGCAGGGTGCGCTGGATATGCTCGCGCGTCAGCTTGCCGTCCTTCTTCGTGGTCTCCGGCGCGGTTTCGGTCACGCCGCCGCCGACACGGCGGTATTCGACCATGGTGGCGTCCTTTTTCGCCTTGCCGGCGAAATGTTTCGCAACGCCGTCGAGCAGATCACGCAGATGGATGCCGGTGAAGGTCTGATCGCCGACTTTCGTTACTTCCTTGTCGGCGGTGACGACCGTCGCGCCCTTCGGCCAGGCGGTCCAGCCCTCGGTGGAGTAATCGTTAAAGATGCAGCCCAGAGCGATAACGCTGTCAGCCCAGTTGAAGATGTCGCTGACTTTCGGCGAGCTGGCGCTGCCCCAGAACGTGCCGATATAGTTCGCATGATCTTCCGGGAAGAAGCTCTTGGACGCACCCATGGTCGCCACGACACTGCCGAGAGCATCGGCGAGGCGGATGGCGGCGTCTTCCGCACCGGCGGCGCGCAGTTTGCTGCCGATCAGAATGGCGGGCTTCGCCTTGCTTTCAATGAAAGCCGAGACGGCTTTGATGGCCGCGTCCAGCGTCTGCGGATCGGAAGCAGGCTCGCTGATAACGGCGGAGATCGGTCCGGGAGCGCGGCAGGGCTGAGCCGACACATTGCAGGCGATCTCGATATAGGCCGGCTTTTTCTCGCGCAGAGCCGTGCGGATGACGTGATCGATCTTTTCCGGCGCGTCTTCAGCGGAGATGATGGAAACAGCAGCGCAGGTCAGTTCCTTTGCGATGCGGAGCTGATAGCCGTAATCGGTCGTGCCGATAGTGTGGTGGAGGATATGGCCGCTGCCGTGATCGTTGGAGTTCGGCGCGCCGGAGACCAGGATGACGGGGAGATTCTCGGCATACGCGCCGCCGATGGCGTTGAGCGCCGAAAGCGCGCCGACGCTGAAGGTGACGACGGCGGCCGCGGCGCCGTTCGCGCGGGCATAGCCTTCGGCAGAGAAACCGCAATTCAGCTCATTGGAGCAGTAGACCTGTTCGCAGTCCTTGTTTTTCAGAAGCTGGTCGAGCAATACGAGATTGTAATCACCCGCCACAGCGAAGTGATGTTTCAGACCAATCTGTGCAAAGCGTTCAGCGAGATAGGTACCAACTGTATATGACATGTCCGTTTCTCCGGTCTGATTGCTGACATTCCGTTACTGGAACGGAAGATATCGGAAGGTGACATAGACGGTGTTGCCCGTGGTGGTCGGGTAGACACTGTTTCCCATGCCGTCATTGCCGCGGAAGGCAAACTTCCGGATATAGGTGTACTGGACACCTCCCATGACGCTGCCCCACTGGCCGTCCAGGAAATGCCACCACCCGCCGGTCGTGAAAGAGGCGAGCGTCCGGGTCTGCGCGTTGCAGGTTCCGAATTCGATATCGCAACCGCCGAGATTCTGATCGGTGACACCGTATCCGTACTGGTTGCCGTCGGCGGCGGTGTAGCGACGGCGGCCCGCCGTTTCCACGCCACCGTAGAGGTACAGCAGGACCGATTTGTCGGGATGTCCGATCAGGCCGAGCGCGCCGCGCATTTCGGGAACAGGGGTAAGCTGTCCGCGACTGTTGAAGGTTGTATCCGGCAGGAGGGAAGGTCCGTAGCGACCGATGCCCTCACCGGCGATGACGTTGCCGGTCAGCTGGAGTTTCGGAGTGCCGAGCGGCACGGTCATGCCGCCGCCGACACCACCACCGAACTGCGTGTCCTTATGGGTATGGTTCGCGCCCGGGGACTGAATGACCGAGCGGAACCAGCGCGCCAGACCGAAGACCTCGTAATGACCAACGGAAGTATCGACAGCGCCCTTCAGGACGATGTCGGGAACGGGGTTATCGGTGTACTGGGTGTCGGGATTGAGCAGAACGCCACCGGCATTGGCGTAATAGACGCGCGGACCTTCAGCGTTGTCGCCCACCGCAGGCAGCCTGCCGCCCGACGAGAGGGTGGAGGAGTAACCGACGGTGGCCTGCGGGTCTTCAATGGACAGAGCCAGCCAGTATTTCTGCCCCCAGTCCTTGCCGATCCGGATCTGAGGCACGCGGGTGAAGGTGATGCCAGGGATCTGGTTGTTGTCGGTGACAGCCGGGAGCTGTTCGTTTCTGGGCAGGACGCCCTTCGCGTAACCGGTCGTCAGGCTCCAGGCCTGGCCCATCAGCAGATGGAAGCCCCAGTCTTTCTGCGTGAAGGTGAAATAGCCCTGACGCAGGCGGGGCACGTAGCCGTTGATCTGCACGCTGTTGGTCGAGCCGCCGGAGCCGCCGAAATCGGATTCGATATAGGCCTGAAGCCGGGTGGAGGCGCTCGGATTGGCCTCCAGCAGCGTGGACAGGCGGCTGAGCTGAGCGGAGAGACGTTCCTCGCTCAGCCCATGATTGGGACTGTTGGCGTAGGGGAAGTTATTCCAGGCCGTCGCCGGACCGCTGGTCAGATTCGAGTCACGCCAGATATTCGAGAGTTCAAGAAATCCGCCGATCCTGACGGAGATATTTCCGATGCTGAACACCGGCGGCAGACGATCGACCGATGTCTGGGTGATGGCGAGCGGACTGGATGAGCTGAGATCGATGGACGATTTCTGTTGTGTTTCCGTCTGTTGCGGAGCGCCAAAATGGAAAAAAGGTTGACGAGGGTCTGAGGAAGAAAAACGTGCTTGTGGCTCGACAGGAACATCATCGACGCCTTCAGCAAGATTCGTGGATTTTACTGACTTTACGGACGCATGTTGTAACGAAGAGGACAGATTCTGACGTTCTTTGCGGCTCATCGTGCTTGCAACCCGTTCCCCGTGACGGCGTTTCTCGATGGCAACGACTCTGTTCTCGAGAGCATGGATTTGTTCGCGGATGGCGAGTAGTTCTTCATCATCATCGCTGGCGTAAGCAGGATACCCGCATAATGCCAGCATGCTGACGCCAGCGAACACGGTTAAGGTGTTTGGCTTCATCAGACCATGCAAGCGGGGTATGAGCGATTCGGTCATCAGAGTTTGCTAACACCCTGAACCATAATCGTAATTGACGTACGTCAAGTTGCGTAAGAACTTCACCGAAGTAATGGTCAGGCTGGGTTTCAGCTCGTATCGCTGTTCGTCTTCGTATAGCGCTACAATTGTATTTTCATGTTTTGAATGAATCAGATGATGCTGGCCTGATGAGTTTGTCGGGAAGCAGATCTCCTGAGGATATCCGTAACAGATACTCTGCATTATGAGGATTTTGCGATGAGGTCCGGAACCGTTGGGTTGATCAGGTGATAAGGATTTTTATCAGACATTTTTCGGTTTTACGGTGTCGGACTGATAACGGGTGGCCAGCATGACAAATGACAGATGAGGCTGCCAGCCATACCATGCTCATGTCCTTCGATCATCATGTTATAAAATACATCAGATCTCCGTTCATGACATTATGCGGATCAGCAGGCTCTCTTCTTAGCCACGCCAGCCAAGCCCTTTTGGCAGTGAATAAAAACCGACTTTGCCCAGAGCTATAGCCATAAACGATCTGCCTGCCCTTTCTCCATCGACTGTTTCAAGTGTGAATATAGGTCTCTTCTCACGCCTCAGCGCTTCCGCCAGTGCGTGGGACGAAACTGACATCAGAGACGGACAGCCAGGATCATTCCGGTCGAAATACGTCAGCATCGTCCGGCCACCCGCCGGCAGATATATAACAGGTCGTCCTTCGCAAAGAATTACAATGGCTCCTCTGCGACGTGCAGGCTTTACTCCGGTGGGATGTTCAGGCCATGGCAGGATCGTACCGTACAGACAGGCGGGATCGACGGCTGACAGTGCCAGTACAACTGGTTTAGGGGGCGTCGTCGCCAGATTCCGGAGATGGTCAATCGTGCCACGATCTGCGAACTGCGCCGCGCCGAGCCCCTCCACGAAGCGTCCTCGCAGAACGTGTCCGGCGTCTTCCATGCCCCGCAAAAGCGGCTGGAGGACAGGAAAGCCTCCACTCACTTGTTCAGCAACCGCGGCGGCGCGTGTGGCAATGCCGTAACGGTCAAGCAGCCTTTCCACGAGCGCCAAGCCGCGCTCGGTATCCGTGTATGGCTCCCGCGGCAACAAGGACCAGCGCCCTGGCATCGTCACATCGTCTTGTCCGGAATTACGATGAGGTGCAGAGCCAGAATGGCGTAACCGGGAAGACGGTGCCCAGATACCTGCATACCGCCGTATGGCTGTCGTCGTACGTTCCCCGCGTGGTTTGCGGAAGCCTGTCAGCATCCTTAGCGGCGCAAATGTGTTTCCTGTAATGGAGCCTCGCCAGACAAGTTTCCAGAGAGCGCTTCGTACATCCGAAGCGGAAACCTTTTCCCCGTTTGGCAAAGCCCACATTGCTTCCGGCTGTATCAGATCCCATAGCTGGCGAACAAAAAAAGCACCGCCATCTGCCATGATACGCAAAATCCTGGCCTGGAGGGGAGGAAGTTCCTCTGATGCCGCCGCCGTTGTGGTAGGCAGTGTCTGCCCGGCAACCACCCTCAGATGCAGAGATACCAGTCCGTCATCGTTTCCGATTGCCTCATGCCCGGCCCAGATTATCTCGCCGCTGGCGAGAAGGCTATCCAGAAGCATCGGCGTATAGTCGCGAACACGCACGGGTAAAACATGTATTTCCCAGACGGAAGCGGGCAATGGCAGACCCGCCATCTGCTCGACAACCCGGATCACCCCGTCTGTTCCTTCCAGACACCCTGTTCCTATGACCGGGACAGCCGAAACTGGCTCTCCGCCCATCAGATAATGGCGCTCAGGAACCAACTGCGCATAGATCGATGACGGCACAGGCCGTGTCGCTTCACGCGCAGCCCGGAGCGAGCGCAGACGAAGACGCCGGAAGACATCTGCGGAAACCCATTCATGTTTCGCAACAGGCGTTGCGGCGACGGCATCCGGTATCCGCTCTTCCAGCTTTTTCTCGACCCCGAAATTTCCCTTCAGAATCAGGTTGCGATCATGAAGTTCTTCAAGAATGCCGTCTGCCACGATGGCACCGAGCCCGAAACACGCAGCGATTTCCCCGGTTGTGAAGGGCGTGTGTGTCCGTGCATATCGTGCCATCAAATCCCGGAGTGCATCGTCCGAAGCACGCAGAAATACGTCAGGAATCCCATCAGGGATCTTTACTCCAAGAGCATCGCGTAACCTGCCTGCATCTTCGACAGTCGCCCAGTGCTCGTTGCCGGCAATCTCAACCGGGATTATCCGTGAGGCCTCTTTGAGCCGGAGGAGATAGTGCGGTATGGCCTCAGCCTCAACGTCCGCGACACGTCGGACAATTCCGGCCAGCGTCAGCGGTCCCAGTTCCCGCAGAAGATCCACAACGCCTTCCGCCCCGCTGACATGACGATCAGGCAGGGTATGTTGCAATTCTTCTTCTACCCGACTGACGATAGCCGGATCGAGGATTTCGCTGAAATCTACCTGCCCCAGCAGATCATCAAGCAGTCCTGTGTCCAGCGACAGGACGGAGGTGCGGCGCTCAGCGAGCGGCGCATCTCCCGCATACATAAACTCAGCGACATAGCCGAACAGAATTGTTGATGCGAAAGGTGAGGGGATATCGGTCGTCACTTCAGTCAGACGAACAGATCCTTCACGCAGGCCACTCATCAGCACATGTAATGCTTCCAGGTCGTATACGTCCTGAAGGCACTCTCTTGCAGTTTCTATAAGAATCGGAAAATCCCTGTGTTCCTGCGCAACCTGCAGAAGCTGCGCAGCACGTAGTCTCTGCTGCCATAGCGGTGATCGCTTTCCAGGATTCCGACGCGGTAAAAGGAGCGCCCTCGCCGCGCATTCGCGAAAACGCGACGCAAAGAGAGCCGACCCGCCAACCATATTCGTCAGCAGGCTCCGCAACATATCCGGGTCGAACAGAAACAACTCCGCCCCCGGAAGACGTCCCTCCATATCCGGAACACGTGCCACAATACCGTCATCACTGGCCACCACCGATGGATCGACCCCGAAATGATCGCGTATCCGCCCCGCAATTGCCAGCGCCCAGGCAGCATGGACCCGCCGGCCATAAGGTGAATGCAGGATCACACGCCAGTCACCGCTCTCGTCACGACAGCGCTCGATCACCAGCATCTTGTCCGTGGGCAGTACGCCCGTGGCTTCACGTTGTTCCGCGACATAACGCACCATGTTTGTCGAGGCGTTCACGTCCAGCCCGAGGGTCTTCAGTTCCGTGTCCAGAAGCTGGTCCGATGTCGCGTTTACAGTTCTATGCGCGATCATCGCATCGAGATCCCGCAGAAACCGTCCGATCGCTCGTCCCAGTTCCGCTGGCCTCCCGGCCCCATCCCCCCGCCAGAACGGCAGACGCGCCGATCGCCCCGGAGCGGGCACAACAATCACCTGATCGTTCGTGATCTGCTGAATGCGCCAGGAAGTCGCTCCGAGTGTAATCACGTCATTCACCCGGGACTCGTAGACCATCTCCTCATCAAGTTCGCCAACCCTGCGTGCTCCGGCTTTTTCCTCACCCTCCGGCAGCATGACGCTGTACATGCCGCGATCGGGGATCGTGCCTCCACTGATTACCGCAAGCTGCTTCGCACCTGGACGCGCCGTTAATGTGTCCTGTTTCCTGTCCCACACAAGTCGAGGCCGAAATTCCGCGAACGCGTCAGACGGATACTGCCCCGCAAGCATTTCCAGCGTGGCGTCGAATGCTTTCCTCGAAAGCTCACGAAATGGGTATGATTGTCTGACTGCGACGTACCAGTCTTCGGCTCCGATCGCATCCATCGCGACAGCGGCGACCGTCTGTTGCGCCAGGACGTCAAGCGGATTGCGTGGCGGCGAAATGGCCTCAATCTCGTCCGCGAGCATACAGTGCGCTGTCACCGTTGCGTCAATCAGATCCCGGCGTGACCTGGGATAAATGAGTCCCGTCGAGACGCTGCCCACATGGTGCCCTGCTCGTCCAACGCGTTGCAGTCCGCTCGCCACCGAGGGTGGCGCGCCGACCTGGATCACCAGATCAACCAGTCCCATGTCGATTCCAAGTTCCAGACTGGAGGTTGCCACTACACAACGGAGATCACCGGATTTCAGTGCGGTCTCTATCTCCGCCCGCTGCTCCTTCGAGACGGATCCGTGATGTGATCGTGCGATCAGAGGGACGATTCCTGCCGACCGGCCCTGCGTTCCTCCCGACGAGGACTCGTAATGGGTGGTATCCGCGACCGTTTCTGGCGGCTCTTCCGCATAGCGTTCGGCATAAAGCTCATTCAGTCGTGCCGTCAGTTTTTCCGCCAGTCCCCGCGAATTGACAAAGACGATCGTTGACCGCCTGCTCAGCACCTGATCCAGAACATGCGCCGTGACATGCGGCCAGATTGAACCGACCTGACCTGATCCATCTGGTCCGCCCGTCGCGGGAATGTCGCTCATGTCCTCAACCGGAACGACAACACGCAGTTCGAGCCGGCGATCTGATCCCGGACTGACCACTGTTACCGGCTGTGCCCCGGCGAGAAATCCCGCAACCCGGTTGACCGGACGAACCGTTGCCGACAGCCCGATCCGTTGTGCGGGGCGGCCAAGCAGCCGATCCAGTCGCTCAAGACTCAATGCCAGATGCGAGCCGCGTTTTGTTCCGGCCACCGCATGAATTTCGTCAATGATAACGGTTGTTACTTCGCGCAGTGTTTCTCGTGCATTCGAAGTCAGCATCAGATAAAGCGATTCTGGTGTCGTAATGAGAATATCCGGTGGCCTTCTCACCAGCGCCGCCCGTGCCACACCCGGCGTATCTCCCGTGCGCATTCCCACCGTTATCTGTACCGCCGGGTTACCTCGTCGCTCGCGTTCCGCGCTGATGCCATCAAGCGGAAACCGCAGATTGCGCTGCACGTCTGCTCCAAGCGCCTTGATCGGCGAAATATAAAGAACCTTAGTGGTTGTTTTGGGAGTCGTGGTTTTTCTGGTCTTGCTATAAGATTTTCTGGACGCAGCGGATGGCGCAGTCTCGCCTTCCACGAAGAAACGGTCGATAGCCAGCAAAAACGCAGCAAGCGTCTTACCTGACCCGGTGGGCGCGATCATCAGTACGCATCCACCTTTGCGAATTTCCGTCCAAGCAGCGTTCTGAACCGCTGTTGGTGAACCGAAAACCTTCAAAAACCATGCGTGGGTCGAAGCTGTAAACGAATCCAGACTGTCTTTCGCCGGTGCGGGCTTTCCGGTGCGCATCCGCGCCATATATGCGACCTCCGATCAGTGCGAAGGGTATTTCAGCACGGCCTGAGGGGTTACATCCACCTCTTCCTGATCGGCTTGACTCAGATTGGGTCCATAGACGAGCATCCTGATCGACCAGATGGATACGATGGCAAAGCTTTTTGTCCGGTATCGTATCCTCTTCAGGATATCGTCTTACATACGAGGGGAAGATTCGTCAGATTGAATTTGCCGCGTCTGATGCTGTCATTTCAGGCCGTCTGTCGTATTTATTAACAGGCCATTTCCGAAGTGCTTGCTCCGGCAGCAGATAAAATTGACGGCTGTTTCTTGCCTGCGCTGCCTCTTATTTCCTCACGTCCACGTTAAAGGAAGCATGACTGGAATGCGATTGGCAAGGCTGGCAGGAATAGAAAGACGATTACGACCATAAACGAGAATATGGGGGGCTTTCGGGTTGCCTTCCTACGCGGTAATCATCCATCCGTTCTGCATTAGTCACACCAAAGAGTACATAATGCCCTCTAAATATGCGGTAACAGCAATCATAGGTGCACAGTGCATCTCCGCCGTCTCCTTTGCGAATCTGAGTGCATCATCTGAATTCCGGTGGGAAAGACATATCTGCTATCTGCGGCCGAACGACGGCGAATTTCGGCAGAGCGAACGTCAGGAAGAAACAGGTCGGTGCAGGCGGTTTCGGGGATATGCTATGCAAGAATGCGAAGTATACCGGGATGGGACAGATCGTATGAGTGCCCCATTTTACGATGACCTCGGAACATCTTAGGGTGTCATAACTGCTCCTGGACTCGATCATCAGGCGCTTCGAACGGCCAGCCTGTTCTGTCAGGGCGACGAAGATCCGGTCGAAGACACCCAGGCGGTTCCACCGGATGACGCGATTATATAAAGTCCTGTGCGGACCATACGTTTTCGGGGCGTCTTTCCACTGAAGGCCGTTGCGGATCACATAAACGATCCCGCTCAGAACACGACGGTCATCCACGCGTGGCACGCCATGTGCCAGAGGAAAAGACGGCCTGATCAGATTTATCTGGCGCTCGGACAGCAAAAACACGTCACTCACAGGCTTGCCTCCATCGGTAAGACTGTGAATCACAATAGCACACTCAGTTCAATGAATTAACAGGTCCTGAGCCTAGCTGTGACGACTGAAATCTTTTTTATCTCTCATGACACACTAAGATCTGGCAGTTTTTACGCGTTGTTTGACGTGATTTCATAGTCTGCCTCTGCACGATGCCCGTTTTCTGCGCCCTGAAGAAGCTTTATGGCCATGAAAAAAGCATGCTGGTTCCGGTTTTTTTTCTGGCCCTGGCATGTTCTGAAAACAGACGCCCTTTCCCCGGAAAGGGCGTCTGTTTTTATTGCTCAGAAGGCTGCCTGGACGCGTGCGGCGAGGGAGTTCCCGTTGCGTCCGTAGATATTGACGGTTCCGTCGTTGCTGTTTCGGCTGACGATGAAGTGGTTGAAGTCGAG
>NZ_WOTB01000052.1 GCF_011516835.1 Acetobacter musti
CAAGGAGTGGCGCGCTGTCGCAACCAGATACGAAAAAACAGCAACGTCGTTCCTCGCGGTCATCCACATCGCTGCCGCAGCAGACTGGATCAAGCCCTAACAGGCCCTAGTTTTCGCAAGGCCTGTTGCTTATTTGGACACGCTGTCTGTGAGGCCACGCAACGCAAGAGCTTCTTGGCTTGTAGTATTCACGTCACGTTATTAAGACACGAGATTTCGTAATCGGGGAGCGTATGGTTTTTTGCCCCTATAAACCGACTATATGGTCATACAAACATCGCAGGAGAAAATCGAGTGTGCCGCGGTTCATTGCGAACCCCCATTACCAGGGAACTGCTGCCCACTCCCTCCCGCGATAGCAGGCGACCGCCGGACAAAACTCGAACTCAACTGCAGCTTTTTCCGATCGGCATCCAACGCTGACACATGAGAGGGCGCTCATCGCGCCCAAACGTTGCTCGTGTTCTTACAATGTGCCTTCCATCAAAGTTCGCCCAAGCAGCGTCGACGTTCTCCGTTTCGTTCAGCCGACCACATCTGGCCGACGAAACCTGCGTGCGAGCAGCAAGCGTCCGCCCCCGTCCGGATACAGTATCGCTTGCACTTGTTGCATCGATTCTACTTCATATCAAAACTGGTCCGTCAGGGAGCAGACGGGTGTTTCCACCGAGCCATTGCTACCGTTTAAAACTCCGCCAGGACACCCGGCAGCAATGCAGCCGGCAGATCCTGGTAGCAGACAGGGCGCAAAAACCTCTCGATTGCTTTCGCCCCTACTGAGGTGGTTCGTGGATCGCTTGTCGCGGGAAAGGGACCGCCATGAACCATGGCGTCGCAGACTTCCACGCCTGTCGGCCATCCATTGGCAAGGATCCGCCCGGCTTTTCGTTCGAGAACGGGCATCAGCCGGCGAGCCAGCCCGGTATCAGGTTCATCAAGATGGAGCGTCGCCGTGAGCTGTCCTTCGAGTGAACGAAGAACAGCAAAGAGAGCCGCCTCGTCGGCACAGGACACGATCAGCGAGCAGGAGCCAAAAATCTCGTGGGACAAAGTCGGGTCTTCGAGAAATATCTGTGCGTCAGCGGCAAAGAGAGCAGAGTGGCATTCATGTGGCCCTGCGTCCGGACCGCGTCCGAGCAGGGTGACGCCCGGTCGTCCCGCCACGCTCCGCACACCGGCCAGATAGGCGTCGTGGATCCCGGCCGTAAGCATGGTTTGCGGCGCTACGCCGGCCAGGGCCTCGACAGCAGCAGAGCGGAATCTCTGAAATCCTTCGCTTTCTATAGCGAGAATCAGACCTGGCGACGTGCAGAACTGTCCGGCTCCCATGCTCATCGACATAACGAATGCTGCGCCCAGCGCTTCAGCCCGCGCGCCCAGAGCAGCAGGCAGGAGAAGGACCGGATTGATGCTGCTCATCTCTGCGTAGACCGGAATCGGGACCGGCCTTGATGCCGCTTCCCTCATAAGAGCGAGCCCTCCCTGCCGCGAGCCCGTAAAACCGACTGCCATGATCAGGGAATTTCTGACCAGCTCCCTGCCGACGGTGAGATCTGGTCCGCCCAACAGCGAGAACACACCCTCGGGCAGGCCGCATCGCACGACAGCGCGCTGAATCGCTCGCCCGGCCAGTTCACCTGTCCCTGGGTGGGCAGGATGGGCACGGGCCACAACCGGACAGCCGGCCGCGAGGGCCGAAGCCGTATCACCGCCGGCTATCGAGAAAGCGAGAGGAAAATTGCTCGCACCAAATACGGCGACCGGCCCTACGCCAATGCCTGTCTGGCGCAGATCCGGACGTGGTGACGGGCTGCGATCGGGAAGCGCCGGGTCGACAAGGGAACCTACGCAGCGTCCATCGCGAAGCAGGCGGGCGAACATCTTCAGCTGGCCGACCGTCCGCCCGGCCTCTCCAATCAGTCTCGCCATGGGTAGTCCGCTCTCAAGGTGCGCGCGTTCGCACAGCACATCACCAACAGCACCAAATTCTTCCGCGGCAGCTTCCAGAAAGGCTGCGCGCATTCCGAGGGAGGTCGCGCGATAGGAATCGAACGCCGTGTCCGCCAGGGAGCATGCCTTGCGCACATCGTCGCTGGTCGCGCAGGAGAAGGCGACAGGTAATACCTCCCCTGTCGCCGCAGCTCTCGCATGAAATGTCGTCTCTCGCGAAACATCCTGATTTCCAATTATAAGTTCTCCGGTCAGTGTCATAGAATTCCTCCTGATGAAAGCTCTTCTCACGAGCACCGGGGTTACGGTGCTGTAACCTTGCTCGCACACGTGTCGCTGAGCCGATTGTCAATACAAACGACGCGGACGGCCAAGGTGGTTGCATGGATCAGAAGGACGTAGAAAGCGTACCCATCATCGTAAATCCGGGAAGAAGGTAATAGGTCGGGGCACTCCCCGCTATCGTTGTTCCATAAACGCCGCGGGTCGCGAGAGCATTACTGGTAAAGCTGTAGACACCAGTACGCCGTACTGCCCCGGTAATGTTACTCAAATTTAGCTGAAATTGCGGAGCCTTGAGAAGAGACAACTGTTTCAACCGGTATCCAAGCGTCACCGAATCGGTGACATAGTAGGGAACTTTTTGATCATTCATTAATGTCGAATACTGTGATCCAACATACTTGATGTTAACATTCGCAAAGAAACTTCCATCATCCCAGTCCAATCCCAGGGCGGCCTGGGTCCTGGGAGCCTGTACCGCCACTTTTCCCTTCGTGGGAAGATAATCGTTCCCGGATCGAATATTATTATCGGTCCGCGCATCGAGATATTCAAAAGACACATAGGGCCGCAGATGCCGCAAGACTGGCCTCGTCGCCACCTGAATGTCGACGCCACGTGAAGTCTGACCGCCAGCATTGGCAGTAATCGATGTTGTAGCTCCGTTCTGGTAGGTATTGAGCGAAAGCATCCTGTTTGTAAAATTATAATTAAAGAACGCAACATCAGCTATAATACGCTCTCCCTGATACCTGTATCCAATTTCTTCCTCAATTGAATATTCCGGATTGGTGGTATTCGCGGCTGTAGTCAGATTTCCTGTCGAACTGCTGTAAACATTCACGAGCGAAGTATTGGTGGTCGTTCTGAAGTTGGTCGATCCGGTTACATATATCTGATGCCGGTCGTTAAATTTGTAACGCAGACCAACCTGCGGCAGGGGTTCAGCTATGTTCTGGCCACTCAGGCGGGCCGCTCCTGGCAGATAATTATAGATCTTTCTCGAAACCATCGCTTCTCTGAAGCCGGCCTGAAGCTGGAGACGGCCGCCCATTAGGGTAACGGTGTCTCCAAAGAAGAGCATATTAATCTGGGTTTGCGTTCTGATGTTTCGCGTATAATACGGCTGACCGTCAGACAGCCTGACCAGGGAATTCTCACCCCAGATATCGGCGGCTTCACCGGTAGTCTGGTTGACGAGCCCCACAGGGTTTCTCTGCGGCTCATTCGACCACTCATACCAATAGCCAAGGGTGATATCATGAGGGCCAAGATGAAGGCCACCCTTCAGGGTGTTCCCCACCCGATAATAACGAGACCACGTCGGAGTGTAGGCAAGAACCTTTTCCCCACCCGAAATAAGCCCGTCCGCGTTAAGATCGGCCCCGACCTTCGAAGGGCCAGCGTAAGTGACTCCCTCAGTCAACGCGCTTGCTCCGCCGCCGTTGCCATGCCCCCACCAAAGATAAGGTGTGTCAGAGAGCATAAAATCACGTGTAATATGGAAAGATGTGGGAAGACTGGCAACAAGGTTTTCATATGGATTAACATGAAGTTTATAAAACGCCGTGTCGGCGATGCCGGAATACGTGCCGTTATAATTTGTATTTCCTGTGGCCCTAAATTGCGCCAGCGTTGGATAGAGATCCTGCTGGTTGATCTGGCGGTTATAGGAAACAACAAGCGCTACGCTTGAGTCCTCACCGAATTCCCGGAGAAGTTTCATATCGACATGCTGCTTCTCGTTGCCACCCGAACCACGCCAATCATTGGCATGAGCGTGTGAATAGGAAACGAATCCCCTGATGCCCGTATTTCCTATCATTCCGCTTTCGAGGCGTACGAACTCACGATTGAGCTTGAAAGCGCCATAGGAAATGCTTCCATACCCACCAGGTTTCGTCGAAGGTGCGATCATCCCTATATTGACGACACCGCCCGAAGCAGAAATCGTGGGCGTGTCGATATTCGCCGTTCCGGGTTGGACAGCAACCTGATTGAGGTTTTCCGCGTCGATTACTTCGTTAGCGTAGAAGGAGCCGCCACCAATGTCATTCAACGGTGCTCCTTCATAAATCCAGCCGATCTGAGCGCTTGAGAGGCCACGGAGAGTCATCGTTCCGCCGACGAGCCCATACGGGTCTGTCAAAGCCACATTCGCGCCAGGCAGAGCCGATAGCAACTGCAGGGGATTCGAGGTCGGCGCCTGCTTGACGATGAAATCTCTCGATATAGTCTGAGTTGTCTTCATGCTCTGCTCCGGAGCCATCAGACCGCCGCCGGGCGCCTTTCCCGTTGCCCCGTGATGAGCATTCGAGGCAGACACCGTGATGTTTTCAGCCTGTTGCGGACGAACGGATTTATGTGAAGCACTGCCCACAACTCTTCCCTTCGCGGGATCCGCCCCGTAAGCGGACACAGTAAAGACAATAAAAGCAGCAGGCAGAGAGGCGGTTCTCTGAAATATTGATAGATTCACTGTTTTCGTCATTTTCTTTCTCCACGTCGGATATTGTGTTATTTTTCAATTTCACAGATACATATTTATATTTATATTTATATTTATATTTCCATCGACATCGGATCATCAGGTCTGTAGCGGACTACACCGCCTTCGCGCAGGATGACTTCCGAAATGTAAAATCCCGCTCCCCAGACGGGGTCAGAATAAACGGGGCTGGGTGCATCCAGCGTTTTTATGCCGGCTGTAACAATCGCACGAGCGCATTCCACGCATGGAAAATAAGTTGTTACGAGATGCGCTCCATCGGTAATCACTCCCCTTCGCGCTGCATCGAAAATTACGTTTCGTTCCGCATGTTCGAGCCAGATAAGTCTGCCCTCAGCGACGGTGCGCGCATCAAGACGTTCGACGCCGGGAGGGAAATCATTGCATGCGTACAAGGAGTTTCCGCTACACGTTAGCAGTCCGGCTCCAACCTGACGTACAGGATTTGGACTCTTCCTGGAGACTTTCCACACTTCCCTCCTGAGTCGTAATGCACTGCGCAAAGTTGCCTGGTTCCAGATCATCCGGTGACACATGCATCGTCTCTCAAGAACTATTTCTCGGGGCAAAATAACCATGACGATATCGGAAGAATTTGAATACAACCGAATTTAGTGCGCCTATCTGCCGGGAGAGCTACACCACGGAGCAGTATCTAAACACCTAGATGCGTCTAATGCACTGATAATAAATAACATTATGATGCAAGCGATTTCGGACCGCTTGTCATTCATGTGTAGCCAAAATAGCAACGGGTATAGCGAATAGTTATGGTATCCTGAAGCATTCGAGTATGCGATTATCATTGCTATGTCGAATCATTTGCTCCCCGATTGTGGTATAACGAGACGGGCCTTCATTGCCGGGGCAGGCGCGTTCCTGTCCGTCAGGGCGGCGACGGCAGCCAGTGAACTTCCCGTGGCGGTCATGCAACTCGGCTGGGTTTTAGGCGCAAACCAGATCGGAGAGATCGTTGCTCAGCATCACGGGTATTTTGCAAACGAAGGACTCGCTCTGGAAATTGCTCCCGGTGGCCCCAACAACGACGGGGTCTCCAGTGTTGCCTCGGGCAGCGCCGACATTGGTCAGGTAACGTCGAGCCCCTCTCTCATGCTTGCCATTTCTGAAGATCTGCCGGTTCGGTCATTCGCCGTCTTAACGAGACGCCATCCGTACGCCTTCTTTTCGCTGCCGGAGCGGCCCATTCGCCGGCCAGTGGAATTTATGGGCAAGCGTGTCGGTGTCCCGGCCACCGGTCGTGTTCTCGTCGAGGCGATGCTGCTCAAGAATGGGATCTCTCGTGACAGGGTGGAGGTCATAACAATCGGCTCGGATATGACCCCGCTCCTGAATGGGCAGGTTGACGCCGTATCCGGCTGGGTGACGGATCGGGCGGCGATCAATGTTCTGGGATCCGACGTTGTCACCCTCGAACTCTGGAATTGCGGTGTGCATCTCTATGGGATGCCTTATTACGCGGCGACAACGACTATCGATACGCATCCTCATTTGCTGGAGGCGTTCCTGCGTGCAGCGGCCAAAGGATGGGAGCGCGTATTCCATCGGCCCGACGAGGCTGTCGAGATTCTGGTTTCCCGCTTCCCCAGTCTCTCAGCGACTGACGAACGTGCCGCTACAGGAACTCTTCTGCGATATGTTTTTGACGATCAGACCCTGCGTGGAGGGTTCGGTACGATGTCACGCGCCCGCTGGCAGGAGCAGCTCGATCTCTATGACACGCTCGGTCAGTTCACAAATCGGGTTCCAGGGACGGAAGATATCATGACGCTCCGAATTCTTGACGCGACAGCCGGGAGCAGGCCATGTCTGGGTTGAAGCCAGCGATTGCTTTCGAGCAGGTGGGAGTCCGCTTCTCGCGCGGTGGGCGCGATGTCGTAGCACTTGAGAATGCGTCTTTTGAAGTCCCGGAGAGCGGTTTCATGACCCTTCTCGGGCCATCTGGCTGTGGAAAATCCACGCTTCTGAGGATCGTTGCTGATATAATCCGGCCCAGTTCAGGGAAGGTCTCGATCCTTGGCGAGACGTCGGCTGAAGCCAGACGGGCGCGAAATATCGGTTTTGTGTTTCAGGATGCAGCGTTGCTGCCATGGCTGACTGTGATCGACAATGTTCGCCTGCCGCTTCAGATCGGACGCAGTGATCGCAGAGAAGGACGACATACCGCCGAGGAGCTGCTCGCTCTGGTTGGCCTCGCCGGTCGGGAGCAGGATTTTCCTCACGAGCTTTCAGGAGGAATGCGGCAACGCGTTTCAATTGCCAGAGCTCTTTTGCAGGAGCCACGAATACTACTCATGGACGAACCGTTTGGCGCTCTCGATGAGATCACACGCGACCGACTGAACGACGTTCTCCTGCATATCTGGCGTGAAACAGAAACGACCGTTCTGTTTGTGACGCACAGTATCCAGGAGGCGGCTTATCTTGGCCAGAGCGTCATGGTCCTTGCTGCGCGGCCTGGCAGAGTGCGTGAGATCGTGCCGGTGGAGCTGCAGGGGCCACGCTCAAGCTCGACGCGCGAACTGCCGGCTTTCATAAAGCTGTGCGGACAACTGCGGCGTATCCTGGAAACATGCTGATGAACAAAGATCAGACTGCCATGCCGCTGGAACACGCATCTTCCGGAGATGGGGTATCGCTGCCCGACGCGCCACAGGCCATAAGGCCAACTGTCTTCGTCCGGGAACGGCTCCCCGGAGTCATGTTGCCGGTCACAGGAGTAATTGTTTTCATTGTTCTCTGGTGGTTCGCCATCAGGTTCTTTCATATCAAGCCTTATATCGCACCCTCACCGGATGCTGTCGCCGCAACTCTTTTCAATAAGCGCTGGATACTTCTGCAAAATCTGTGGCCGACTGCGGTTGAGGCAATATGCGGTTTTCTGCTGGGCAATGGCATGGCCATTGTCGTGGCGACTGTCTTTGTCCATAGCCGCACGCTTGAGCGTGCCTTTTTTCCGATTATGGTTTTGCTGAATTCGGTTCCTGTGGTTGCCAAGGCGCCAATCCTTGTTCTTCTCCTTGGCAATGGCCTCGCACCCAAAATCGGAATCGCTGCGATCGTCTGCTTCTTCCCAACCCTCGTGAACATGGCCCGCGGGTTGGAATCGGTGAATCCTCAGGCTCTGGAATTGATGCACGTGCTTTCAGCTACCCGCGGCGAGGTGTTCACACGTCTCAGGCTGCCAACCGCCGTGCCATACCTGTTCTCCGCCCTGAAGGTGGCCGCCAGCACATCGGTGGTAGGAGCGATCGTTGGGGAGTGGATCGGATCTCAATACGGAATTGGCGCCCTGATCATTCAGGCAACCTACAATTTTGACAGCAGACTCCTTTACGCAACGGTTATCTGTGGGTCAGTTCTGTCTGTCCTGTTCTTTTCCATTATCCGCACCGCCGAGCGAGTGTGCGCACGCAGGTACGAAACGCGCGAACGCTGACGGTTTCAGTCCTGTCCGGGATCTATCGAAACGGAGAAAATCTTGTCTTCATCATATATTGTCGAACCGCCGCGACGGCTGCCGGTGCTTGGCCGCTCAGATATCATCGTGGTCGGGGGCGGCCCGGCGGGTATCTCTGCCGCCTTAGCTGCTGCACGTGAAGGAGCAAGTGTCACGCTTATTGAGCGCTACAGTTTTCTCGGTGGTCTCGCCTCAGGAGGCATGGTGCTGGTGCTCGACGATATGTGTGCCGGCGAGGAAATTACAGTGCGTGGTATCTGCAGCGAGCTGGTCGAGCGCATGCGCTCGCGTGGTCTTGCCATCTATCCGCCGGAAAGGGAGCGCGGGCATGATCCGGCCATGTATCGAAAGTGGTCAAGGTGGGGTTTATTCGATTTCAACGTCCGAACCCGACCGCATCCCATTTGCTACGCCGTAGCGTTTGATCCTGAAGGGTGGAAACAGACCAGCTTCGACATGATCACGGAAGCGGGCATCGATTTACGCCTGCATAGCCAGTTCGCAGGAACAATCATGAGGGATGGCCGGATCGAAGGCGTCGTTGTGCAAAGCAAGGAAGGCCGCGGATCTATTCTGGGTGAGATCGTCATCGACACCACCGGAGATCTCGACGTGGGTGTCGAAGCCGGCGCCGCTTACGACAAAAGTAACTATATGGTCACTACCGTCTTCAGACTGGGCGGCGTCGATACGGATGAGGCTGAACACTTTCAGTTCGAAGAGCCCGATTTGTACGCGAAGCTCGATTTGGAAGCCCGGCGGGTGATTGGTGGGTCATGGGACTACTGGTGGCTAAAAACGCCGCTACCCGGGGTCGTCTGGTGCAATTGTCCTCACATGACTGGACTCGATGGCACCTCCGTTGCCGATCTCACGCGTGCTGAAATCGAAGGCCGCCTTCGAATCCGCGCCATGGTCGCGCATGTTCGCGAAAAAATACCAGGTTTTCAGAATTGTTATCTGATCGACGTGGCGCCGCAGACCGGTGTGCGCCAGACGAGAATGTTGAAGGGAGCCTATGTAGTGACGAAAGAGGACATTGTTGATCGGGTTCAGTTTTCTGACAGCGTCGCCCGGGGGCGGGATTATTACACGCCCTATCGTGCATTGCTTTCACGGGAAGTCGGAAACCTTCTTGTTGCGGGAAGACATTATTCCGCCACACCTGCGGCGCAGAAAATCTCGCGTGAAATCCCTCCATGTATGGCAATGGGCGAGGCGGCGGGAACGGCTGCCGCGATGGCGATCTTCACCAATACTGCTCCGGCACATGTGGATGTCTCTTCCCTGCAGGCCCGTCTCCGGGCGCACGGCGCCGATCCTGGAGCGGCCTGTGCTCATCGGGGAGACGCATAACATGAGTACGCCTTTACCTCTTCCGCTGGCCGGAATCCGGGTTGTCGATTTTACACAGGTTATGATGGGGCCTTGTGCGACCCAGACTCTCGCCGATTATGGCGCCGATGTCATCAAGATCGAGCGCGCGGAGGGCGGAGATCTGTCCCGGTGGTCGGTCGGCGATGATCCGGCTGGACCACAAAATCCTATCTTCAGCAGCCTCAATCGCAATAAACGCAGCATTACACTCAACCTGAAGTCGCCTGAGGGTATGGCAGTCGCCCACGCGCTTCTTGAACGAGCGGACATCGTGGCCAGTAATTTCCGAGCCGGTGTCATGGAGCGGATGGGGTTGGGATACGACACCCTGAAATCACGGTATCCGAAACTGATTTACACGATCGGTTCCGGATTTGGTCTGACTGGTCCTTACGCGCACAAGGGCGGTCAGGACATTCTTGCCCAGGCGCTCAGTGGCGTCATGGCGCGAAAATGCGACACTACAGATCCACTGACCATTTACCCGACTTCTCTTGCCGATTACTCCGCAGGTATGCATATGATCCAGGGAATCCTGCTCGCTCTGCTCCAACGCGAGCGAACCGGATCCGGCCAGATGGTGGAAGTCTCGTTGTATGACTCCATGCTGGCGATGCAGATGCAGGAAGCCGCAATGGCGCTGATGCGCGATGTGGATTTTTCCTGGGGAGCCATGCCTTTCAACGGAGCGTTTGCGACAACGGACGGCGCAGTCGTCGTCGTCGGGGCTTTCAAGAAAAATCCCTTGCGTGAAATCTGCCTTGCTATCGGTCTGGATGATCTTTCGGTCGATCCTCGCTTTTCGACGTTCACCGAGGCATTAAAGCACAGAAGCGACCTGCATCGTATTCTGCGCGAACGCTTCTCAGCAGGCACAACCGCGGACTGGATCGCGGCTCTGGAAGTTCGTGACCTGTTGTGCGCGCCGGTCCGTTCCCTGCCTGAAGCGTTGCGCGATCCGCAGACGCGGATGAACGGAATGCTTCTGGAGCGGTCGTCAACGTCTGACCAGAGCGAGGAGCTCAGGCTGGTGAGTTCGCCCGTTCATATGTCGGCGGCACCTGTGAAGATTGACCGTCCACCGCCCAAACTCGGTGAGCATGGAAGGGAAATCCTGGCCGAACTGGGCTATGATGAATCGCACATCGACTCCTTGGAAAAAGCGAAAGTCATCTGACATGATCAATTGTTCTGTGGAGAACGATATCGCCCGGGTCACTATCGACCGGCCAGACGTGCTGAACGCGCTTGACCATGAAGCGCACGCGCAGCTTGAGGTGATCTGGCGCGGGTTGGAGGAGCTTCGATCGTTACGCGCAATCGTTCTGACCGGTAGCGGAGATCGCGCTTTCTGCGTCGGCGCTGATATGAAAGCAGCAGGAACGACAGGGCTGGATTACTGGCTTCACCGCAGGCCACAGGGTTTCGGCAATCTTGCATTGCGAACGACGCTTGATGTCCCGGTCATAGGACGGGTGAACGGCCACGCCCTGGGTGGTGGTCTTGAGATGATGCTCGGTTGCGATATCGTCGTTGCGTCCTCCCACGCGACGTTCGGTTTTCCGGAGCCAAGAGTCGGCCGGCTTCCGATTGACGGTGGGATGGTCCTGTTACAGCGGCAGATCGGTTATCGCGCGGCTCTCGGCATGCTGATGACCGGTCGCCGTATTGGTGCCGACGAGGCGCTTTCGTCAGGACTCATCAACGAGACAGTTCCGGCTTCCGAACTGGATGACGCAGTCAGTCGCTGGCTCGATGCAATTCAGGCCTGCGCGCCCCTGTCGCTGCGAGCGATTAAACGATCAGTGCGTGAGACGGCTCAAATGACGCCCTCACAGGCGAACGAGATGGCGGGCTCCTCTGTAATCGCCTGCATGACGTCAGAGGACGGGCACGAGGGCGTACGGGCCTTTCTCGAAAAGCGCTCACCGCGCTGGACGGGGCGTTAGTTGCACGCCGTTACGCTTCGCTACCTGCTGGAGGTCGCACGGAGAGGCTCTGTCCGAAGCGCGGCACAGATTCTCAATGTCGCGGCTTCCGCCGTAAATCGCCAGATCATTAAACTGGAAGCCGAACTTGGCGTCAGGCTGTTCGACCGCCTTCCGTCGGGAATGCGCCCGACTCAGGCTGGAGAAATTCTTCTTCGGCATGTGCGACACACAGTCCTGGATTTTGAGCGCTCTGTTTCAGAGATTGACGCACTGAGCGGCATGCTCAGCGGCCATATCAGGATCGCAGCACTCGACAGCTTCGCAATCGACTTTCTTCCTTCCTGTATCGAAACACTGGCGTCGCAGTATTCCGCTGCCACGTTCTCTATTTTGACAGAATCACCGAGACGGATTGTCCAGCTTGTCCAGGACGGTGAGATCGACGTAGGTCTGACGTTTGATGGCCCCCTGAACGACTCTCTGCGCAAGATCGTTACGGCACCGGCACCCATAGGGGCCCTCATGACGCCGGAGCACCCTTTTGCACGGCGCACGCTCCTCTCTTTCGACGACTTGAAGCATTGTCCTTCGCTCTTGTTTCCGCGAGACGCGCTTTCCCACACTGCGGCCGTTGGTGACAGCTATACGCCAGATGCCATTTCCAAAAACAGCTATGCTGTATTTCGTGAGATGGCGCCAACAAGGTTCAATTCCAGCAGTATTGAGTTCAGCAAGCGCATGATCCTTGCGGGTCTGGCGATTGGCTTTTTTACGAAGATCGCGTTCCAGCGTGAACTGGAGGCTGGCAGCGTCGTCTGGGTTCCCGTGAGTTCACCCAGCCTGACACAGCTGCATGTTGTAGCCATCGTTTCCACTCATCGGACGCTGCCGCCTGTTGGAGATGTTTTGCTCGGTATCCTTCAGAAACGATTCAAGACTGCGATGTAGACCAGAAGCTCAATGGAGAAATGACCAACTATGACTGAACGCGCAAAGACGACAGCTTCTGCTTCGCGGCCAGAAAGACGTACGTTCATAAAACTGAGTCTCGCGACTTTTCTCACCGGGTCCGCTACAGGCGGCGCTTTTGCACAGACCGCCTGGACTGCGTTGGGGCAACCTGTGTCCCGGATACCGTGGCTTCAGGATGTTCGCCGCGTCATTATAGATACTGATCCCGGGACAGACGATTTACTGGCTCTTCTGATGCTGCTGGGATCGCCGACGATCACTACCGATGCGATCACCGTCGCACCTGGCAACGTGGAATACGCGCAGGAAATTCGTAACGCGCTCTATCTTGCAGAGCGTTTCGGCAACGGGAAGGTACCTGTTTACAGAGGGCTCGACCATCCTCTGATGGGGCATCCATACCCTCGGGCCGGGTTCATCCACGGCCGCTCCGGCCTCGGGGAACTCAACATACCAGATGAAGGATTACCATTGAGCAAGGGCAGCGCTGCGACCGCTATTGTCAATATCGTCTCCGAACATCCTGGAGAAGTGACCCTGCTCGCTTTGGGAGGACTGACAAACATTGCTCTTGCCCTTCTTCTCGATCAGTCCATCGCCACAAAGATACGGGGAATCGTTGTTGTCGGCGGTCGCTATCAGGGCATAGGAACAAATGTCAGTTTTAATTCGATGGTAGATCCGGAAGCCGCTGACCTCGTGCTAAAATCGGGCGCTCCGATCGTGATGACAGGAGACCTCGGGCAGGACGCGATGCTCGGCCCTGCTGATTTCGACAGGATCCGAAGTTTTCATACGAAGAGGAGTGATATCTTCATCAAGTCGAATGTCGGAAGACTTCACTTCGAGATGGAGCAGCGACATAAACCGGGTGCTACGTATAATGACCCCCTTGCCGCAGCAATGGTAATTGATCCGTCAATTATTGAGCAATTCGAACAGGTCCATGTTTCTGTGGAACTCAACGGATCGGAAACGCGCGGCGCCTACGTGTTCGGCGCGACACATATCTTCACAGGTGACTCAGTACTTCCGAATGTAGCAATTGCTTCACAGGGGAACCCGGCACGTTTCAGAAATGTAGTGTTCCAGGCGCTTCGCCGGGCCTGAGTGGTCTTGGCGATCAGCTTGAAGCCGTTTCCCGGACCGTGGATTTTGAGGCGCTTCGACCTGGTCTGGACAAGGTTCTGGCCTATGTGAACGGAAGCAGAGGCGGCCAGTCTATAATGCTCCCCGCTCTGTCCGAGACGCAGAGCGAAAGTCATTACACAGAACCATCGATACGTGCTCGTTGAGCCCAAAATCAGGACATAATGAAACCTGTGCGCGGGTGGTGGATATTGTCGGGCTCATCTGCATATGATGAGGAAAACGCGGCATTGATTCTCGTTGTCTCCATGTCTGGAACTCCGTATAGCGCGTTGCGTGACGGATGTGGTCGTCAACCCGTCATGCAGCTACAGCGAGGATATTAAGGGTCCGTCTGAGATTGCAGGCAATGGCTGTGACGTGGATCTGCATGACGGCTTTGGCGAGGCCGTGCCACCGCATCCGACGTAGTCCGTAGCCGCGCTTGCGGGTGCCGAAGATCTTATCGATTCTGCCCCGGGTCTGATGAACGGCGTCGTTCCATGCCTTCAGCCGGGCAAGCGTTTCCTTTTGGTTGCGTCCCCACATGGAGGGATCGAAGAACTGTTGGTTGATGTACCTTGGTTCTGATTTTGGGCTTTTGGCGTGCTGATTGACGGTTCCTGGGGTAGCATTCGATCTGCGTTTTGAGCAGATCGGGGGTTGTCACCCGCTGGATTGCTACGCGCTCACGTTGATCCGTTCCAAGAAGAGGAAGCGGCGCATATTATAGACAATATTGGCCAGGCCGATCCGCATGGTGGCCCGGGTGATACCCACGGTTCGGACGAACAGCCCCGTCTGTGACTTCTGATCAGCAAAGACATGCTCGACACGCGACCGGATAACGGACTTTCCGGCGTTTGATCTCTGGATATGTCGAGGCATAGGCTTGAGATGCGGCTTTTTTCTGTGAACCTTTGAGACAAAGCCCTGCTTTTCCATGAAGTCCTCATTGGCTTTTGAGCGATAGGCCGTGTCAGCCCACACCGTTGAGGCCGTATTGGTTTTATCCAGAAGCCCCTCTCTCAATCGCGCGCCATCACTGGCGGCGGCATCCGTCGTTTTCCATTTCCGGATGAACCGGTACTTCCGGTCAATGGAGACGTGGGATTTGTAGCCAAAGAACGGGATAGCGAGATCCGTTGCGGGCATACTCCCGTCTTCCTGACGCTTTGCTTTCGTGAACTTCAGTGTCCAGCGCGCATGGCGATCCTTGTGGGACAGTTTGGATGGCTGGTCCTGCCAGTCCTGTGGGATCCGTCCCTCCCGAAGATCCGCCTTCTCGGCATTGGTATTGCGCTGCTTTGGGGCTGCCACCAGTGTTGCATCCAGGATCTGGCCCGACATCGGCAGATACCCAGCGTTGCGCAGGGTCGCGTCAAAGCGCTCAAACAGCCTTTCAATGACACCCACCTGGAGGGTTCGAAAAACCTTTGACTGACTGCTCTTGCGCCTGATTTCAGGTTTTTGACGTGTTGATTTCTGATTCCTTAGCCTGATTTTCGCTCTGCGATTTGAGCAGAGCGAGGGTTTCATGCTCTGGGTTGCTACGCGGCGGCGTTAATCCGCTCCAGGAGGAGAAAGCGACGCATATTATAGACGATATTGGCCAGCCCGATCCTCATGGCAGCTCGCGTTATGCCTACGGTTCGGACGAACAGTCCTGTCTGGGATTTCTGATCAGCAAAGACATGCCCGACACGGGATCGGATCACCGACTTCCCGGCGTTGGACCGCTGGATATGGCGGGGCATGGGTTTGAGATGAGGCTTCTTCCTGTGAGCCTTCGAAACAAAGCCCTGCTTTTCCATGAAGTCCTCATTGGCTTTTGAGCGGTAGGCTGTATCAGCCCAGACTGTTGATGCCATATTGGTTTTATCCAGCAGGCCCTCGCGTAGTCTGGCGCCATCGCTGGCCGCGGCATCGGTCGCCTTCCATTTACGGATCAGCCGGAATTTTCGGTCGATGGAAATATGTGTCAGGTTGTGAGACGTCATTGGCGTAATCAAGGATTTCGTCGACCTGTTTCATGATGTCACGACCAGCCGGTTTGATATAGTCTTGATTACGTGACGCGGGATGTTTTT
>NZ_WOTB01000053.1 GCF_011516835.1 Acetobacter musti
TTCGGGGCATCTCTCCACTGAAGCCCGTTGCGGATCACGTAAACGATCCCGCTCAGAACACGACGGTCATCCACCCGTGCCACACCATGCGCCAGCGGAAAAAACGGCCTGGCGACATGGCCATTTTCCATGATATGGTGAACTGATCGACGGCCGACTCTACGGTGCAACCGGTTTTCTTAGCGTGCAGGATTATCCTCATGTAAGGGCCTGGGCCGATCGCCTTTTGACACGATCAGCCGTGCAACGAGGCTGTATGGTTAATCGGCTGGGCAGCGGATCCGTCCGCTCAGCATGAGCGCCATGACGCATCGGACTTTGCGACGCGGACGCAAGACAAGGTCATACAGATCTCGCATACACGATACAGGCATGCAGCCGGCCAATCCGAAAGATAGTGCTTTGTCTCAGCACCGTACTTTTTCTGACCAGCCGGCGATCTGACTGAAACAATTCCACCAGAACTTACCGGAAAGCCCCGGTACAGAGGCCTGCATGGCATATACTCTCACAAAATAAATACATCAGAATATCTCATATATCCAAAATATATTCCGAATATGAAATTAATTAAAAACAATAAACTTAAAGTTTAACATCGAAAATAGTGTTGCACTAAAGAAACATTGTTTTATATATGCATAGCATTTTGTTTTTACATTGTTGCCAAATCTATACACAAAAGCTTTTGTTCCCCGATCTTTTTCTGAGGCGAGGGACATGATCTCGAAACGACATATTCTTTTATCCGGCGCGGTGTCCCTTCTGGCCGTTCATTCTCTCGCGACTGCGGCGACGGTTGGAAAACAGGGGGTCAGACATCCCAGGCATTCGCCGGCAGTCACGAGGGCGCCGGCGGCACGCGCCGAGCCGGTGGGACCCGTGGCGTTATCGAAAACAGGTCAAGGCAACGCCGTGGCAGCGTTAAGGACGCATGATGCGGCCCAGGAGGCGCCAGAGACTGTGATCGTCACCGGCTCCCACGCCTACAATCGGACGGCGCGCAACAGTTCGGCTCCGGTAACGGTGATTTCCTCGGCGGTACTGCGACGGTCGGGGCAACTGAATCTCGCGGATGCGATCACGCGGGTCGATCCGTCGATCACCATGCAGAGCATGGGCGGGGATGCGGGGGCGCTGACATCGTCGATCCGGATGCGGGGACTGAATCCGAATGAAGTTCTGGTACTCGTGGACGGCAAGCGGCGGCATACGACATCCAATATCTACGCCGATGGCGGTCCGGAGCAGGGCTCAACGCCGGTGGATCTGAACATGATCCCTGCCGGGGCGATCGATCATATCGAGGTGCTGCGGGACGGCGCGGCGGCACTCTATGGCTCGGATGCGATCGCGGGGGTCGTGAACATCATCACGAAAAAGACCGATCACGGGCTCAATGTGGTCGCCCAGACGGGGGCCAATGCCTATAACGGCGACGGCTGGCAGTATCTGGTTGGCGCGGACGGCGGAATGAAGCTGGGAAATGATGGCTTTCTGCATCTGACCGGTCAGGCCTATCACACGGATTTCTTCGTTTCCAAATCACGCGGAACGGACGATCATCGCTGGACGGAAGGGGCATCCTGGCCGGCAAACTCCAATCACAGTCTGATGGTTCCGGAAGAGACGCGGGGCAATCTGTCGCTGGAATGGGGCAAGCCCGTCACGGAGCATATCCAGTCCTACGGTCTGATCACATACGCGCATCGTCATGCGGAGGCGTATGAGAATTATCGTCTCCCGAGTATTGCCCCGAGCTATTATCCGGCCGGTTTTTCGCCGCTGGAGATCATGGACGAGGATGATTTCCAGGCCAATCTGGGGCTGAAGGGAGACAATTTCCTTGGCTTTGACTGGGATCTGAGCACGCTTTACGGCCAGGACGGCTCGAAGATCGACAACAAGGACACGATCAATACAGGCTGGCTGGCGGCTTACGGCTCCTCACCTACGCAGGTCCGGGCGCTGAATTACCGACTGGCGCAGTGGACGAGCAATTTCGATATGCGCCGGAATTTCAGCATCGCGCATACGGTACCGGTGACGCTCGCAATGGGCGCGGAGCATCGGCTTGAGATGTATGACATCAAAGCCGGTGAACCGGCCTCCTATCTTTATGGCGGGACGGCGGGCTATGCCGGGCTGACGCCGCAGAACGCGGGAAGCTGGCAGCGCAATGTCTGGGCCGGCTATATCGACGGAGACTTTCATCCGACGAAGCACTGGGACCTCGATTTCGCCGGGCGCTTCGAGCATTACACGGACTTCGGCAATACCGAGACCGGAAAGATCACAACGCGGTATGACATCACGAAACGTATTGCCGTGCGCGCGACGATCAGTAACGGATTCCGCGCGCCGACTTTGCCTGAGGAACATTTCAGTTCTCTGAATGTGAGCGCGACAGGGGCGACGGGGCTGCTCTCACCGTCCAGCGCGGCGGGGCAGTTTATCGGCGCGAACAAACTGAAGCCGGAACGGTCAACCAATGCTGAAGGTGGAATTGTTATCGAACCTGTCGATGGATTTCATGTATCGGCGGATGTCTATCAGATCAATCTGCGCGACCGGATCATCGGGGCGCAATCCATCAACGGTCAGACAGCCTATGATGCGATCGCGTTGACGGGCGTCGAGGTTCCGACCGGAGCGGGCGTGGACATCAACGACATCAATGCCAGTTATCTGGCGAACGCGGCGAGCACGCGGACGCAGGGGCTGGATATTCAGGCGGATTATCGTCTGCGGCTGCATCGTTATGGCACGCTGGATTTGTCCATGATGCTGAACCTGAACCGGACGCGGATTCATCATGTCAACACGAATGCCTTCGGAAACGCGATGGCCAGCGCACAGACGATTGCCTGGCTGACGACCGCGTCACCGCGCAGCAAGATTATCCTCAATGCTTACTGGACTGTCGGTAAGTGGGATGTGAATGTGCGTCAGACACGCTACGGGCAGACGTCCTCCATGCTCTCCTATGAGGATCTGGCACCGTCCCCGATCCGGTATTCGACGACACAGTTCGCGCCGTTCATCAATTCGCCGATGTGGCTGACGGATCTGGAAGTGGGCTACCGGATCAATTCGCACTGGCATGTTGCTGTCGGGGCCAACAATATTTTCAATGTGCGGCCAAGGCGGCTGAACCCGCTCAACAATTACCTCGGGCCACGAATGTACGACCAGTACGCTTCGGGGATCTCTTTTACCGGCGGCTATTATTACGGGCGGGTGAATGTATCATTCTGAGATTGTCTGACCGGGATATGAATTTTTCAGAGTATTTTATTTTGTTCCTACAGGCAGAGTTCCGCCCTGAAACCCGGAAGGGGTCGCGGCCCCTTTGCGGGTTCAGGCAAAGTCCGGGGTAACCGTCGGGCGGGAAGCCTTGCTGTTTAACGCCTTTAAATAACGTCCATCCCAGACATAAAAATATCTTGTTTAATATCAGACACATTCTCTGCTGAATTCATGTTCTGTGTTTTCAGCAGGGACTGCCGATGCCCATCCGCCGCCGCGCTTTTCTCGCAGGTTTACTCCCGGTCTCCGTCATGCCTTTGCTTTCCCCGCATGTGCGGGCAGCTGCATCGTTGCGTGTGGGCGATCAGAAGGGAGGCGCGCATGCCCTTCTCACGGCAGCCGGCCTTGCAGGCCGGGCGTCTTTTCCGCTGCAATGGAGCCTGTTCGCCGGCGCACCCATGCTGATCCAGGCGTTGACGGCCGGAGCGGCAGACGTGGGCGTGATTGGTGACGCGCCTCTTGTCTTTGCGCAGGCGGGCGGAAGCCCGGTCAGAGCTGTTGGCGCCATTCAGACGGACGGTACAATGACCGCTGTCGTGGTGCGCAGGGACAGTCCCATACGCAACGTGCGTGACCTCAGGGGACGGTCCGTCGCGACACTGAAGAGCCAGACCGGGCATTATCTGACACTCGCAGCCCTGCGCGATGCCGGGCTTCGTGACGATGATGTCCGCTTTGTTTTCATTTCACCCGCCGCCGCGAAAATGGCGCTGCAGACTGGCAGCGTCGACGCCTGGGCCACATGGGGTCCTTACATTGCCGAAGCGAAAACTGAAGACGGTGCAAGAGAAATCGTGAATGGTGGCCGCCTCATGAGTGGTCTGAGCTATATCGTGGCCACGACTGACGCGCTCCAGACGCGACGGGACGACATCATTGCCTATGCCCGGCTCCTGCGCGACGGCCACGCATGGATGCTGACCCATGCTGAAGACTACGCCGTGGCATGGGGCCGGGAAACCGGACTTTCCCTTCCCGTGGCACGGCAGGTCGTCAGGGCCACGATGGCGAGAGTCACGCCGATCGACCGGAACATCATTCGAAAGCAGCAGATCGTTTCCGATTTCATGGCGGCGACGAACATGATTCCAGCCCCACTGGATACGAACGCCGTGGTCGATACAACCGTTACCTTTTGAGGAACTGAGCTTCGATGGCATCGTCAGGTATCGAACGTATTCCTTTTGCGCCTGAGGCATATTTCACCGACTCGTCAACAAATGACGACGCATGGCGGGCGCCAGACCAAGAACATCGACGTCGTTCTGGAAAAGGGCGGTTCGCCGCGATTTCTCCGTATGACAATATCTTGCGCTGATCTGCGACTGTAAGGCAGAGCATCCGGCCACAACCCGAGAATTATTTTATTGCAGACAGAAGGTCGATTATCCGGGGAGAATCAGTCTGGAATGGTAAATGATCTGTCGTAGAACCGCGACACGTCTATGTCCACCGGAATGACACCGGCGGCATGGTACAGATCCACTACTTTCTGGTGTGTGACAATCGCCGTGTCCGTTACCGATGGAAGCGGTTTCATCTGCATCCGGGACACTGTGCGTCGCGCAACCCCGATCGGAATGCCGGTATCCCGCGCAAAACCCAACGCCCTTTCTTCCGGGTGTGCTTCGCCCCATGCGACGGCCCTGCCGACCCGCGCCATGAAATCTGTCAGTTCGGCCCGCCTGGTGCTGATCGCGGAAGTTCCGGCAATGCCGCATTCCACTTCATCAATCACACCGTGGGCGGTGAGAATAATCCGTGCATGATCCTGCAACTCGGCCATCGCCGCATAGGGATCCCATATGGCCCACGCATCAATACTGCCATTGGCCAGAGCCGACCGGGCATTGGCTGCCGACAGCGGCACGGCAATAATATCCTCAGTCTTCATACTTTCACGACGAAGCGCCGCCAGAATGAGCAGATGGCCGGGAGATCCCTTCACGAAGGCAACCCGCCTGCCGGCAAGATCGCGCATTGTGCGGGCAGCGCTGCTCTCCGGCACGAGCAGGGCATCGGATACACCATCTACGGTCCAGACCGTAATCGCCCTGACCGGGCTTCCTGCCGCGAATGCGAATGTCGCCGTAGCATCACCCACATAACCGAAATCGAGCGCTCCTGCTCCGATTGCTGCAATCAGCGGTGCCCCGACAGGAAACGATGCCCACTGAATACGATACGGGAGTCCTTCCAGCTGACCGGCCACTCTGAGCAGCGAACGCACGCCGCCGCGCTGATCCCCGACACGCAGGGTGGAGAAACCGTTTCCATCCACGGCACCTGTGTCTTCCGCTGCAGCTGCCGGCCACTCCGGCAGGAGCGGCAAAAGAGACGCGCCAAGCAGTGTCCGGCGGGAAAAAAGCGCCTTCATTCTCGCATTTCCTTTGTCTGCCCGCTTCAGAATGTTCTGCTGTCATGGCGCTTGCGCATCAGCCGGTGCTCCGTCTTCACGAAGGCCGTTTTCCTTGCCTGCCTGCAGAAGAAGGGCATAACGGGCGGAAGAAATTTCCACCCCCTGCCTCAGCAGAGGACCAAGCTTCCAGAAATAACGAAGCGGATCATCCGTGCCGCCATCCCAGCCGTAGTCATGGCGGATACGTCCCACAGGATCGGAGTCGAGAGCGCTGCGGGGTATCGCGTCCGGATCGCCGACAGCGACGTAAATGGCATCCTGAGGGCAATAGAGTTCACACAGAAAGCACGTCTGGCACTGATCCGGTCTTGCAATGAGCGGCAGTTCACCGGGCGACCCCACATCGAATACATGATCGGGACAGGCAGAAACACAGGTGTTGCAAGCCGTGCATCGCGTCGCGAGAATTTCGATCACAGCGCCAGCTCCGACACCGGAGCTTCTTCCCGCTGTGTGTACACAGTTTCCAGACCGCCCGTGATGAGCCTTCGGGACCAGTCAGTGTCCTGACCCGGATAATCCTCCCGAATGTGCATCCCGCGACTTTCTTTACGCGCCAGAGCGGCTGCATTGCACCATCTGGCAGTAGCGGCCATAGCAGCAGTTTCCCGTGCGGCGACGGCATCCAGGCCTTCACCCCGCAGGCTGCCGCAAACGTCTTCCCAGGCGTCCTCAAGCCACTTAGCTGACATGGAGAGCTTTGCCTCGCTGCGCCAGAGCGCTTTGTCCGGATCCAGGATTTCAGCCTGTGCGGTCTGTACAACGGCTTTCCGGTCAACCGGACGAACTGCTCCCGTCGGATGCAACCCCGCACCTCCCATGGACAACAGGCGACTTTGGCGGTCACTATGGCTGCGACGCGCCGCTGCGGATGACGCAGCCTGTCCTGAGAGCACGCCGGACGAAAGCGCCCAGGCGGCGTTCTGCGCCCCGCCCCCGCTCGTGGCCCCGGCAATATGTTCCCGCGTAGCAGCATCGCCTGCTGCAAAGAGACCGGGGACAGACGTCGCGCAACAGGCATCAGCAATACGCAGGCCACCCGTTCCACGGATCGTGCCTTCACCGAACAGTTTCACTTCAAAGCGGTCACGAAACATATCAAGGCCCCGTCGTTCGAAGGCCGCGACCGTTGCCGGCTGAATCTCCCGGATCACGCCAGGAAGCTCCCGCGGCGCTTCATGCAGATCCGCGTAAACCGGTCCCGAGCGGAAGGCTGCTGCCAGAGAGCAGAGATATTCACGCGGGCGGTCCCATCCCGGAGTATCCAGCTGCCGTCCAGCGGCATCAAAGAAACGCGCTCCGGTATAAGGCAGGGTCCGGGTACTCAGCCATGCGGGCGAAATGGAATAGGCTATACAGAATTCCATGCCTGACAGCTCCGCACCTGCCTCCACACCCATCAGATAGCCATCCCCGGTATTGGAATAACTTCCGAGAAGTCCGGAACGAAACGCACAGCCGCCTGTCGCCAGGATGACCGCACCGGCTCTGGCGCGCCACGGCCTGTCCGCCAGGCGATCATGCCCGGCAGCACCGCCAATGGACCCGTCAGGGCGTGCGAGCAGCTCCAGAACCGGATGATGATCCAGTATCCTGACTCCCAGTGATGTAGCGTAATGCCGGAGAGCCCGCAGATATTCCGGCCCCCGCAGTCCGGAACGGTAGACTCCGCCCTGACCATCTCCGGAGAAAGGATACCAGGGCTCAAGTTCAGGAATCGAGCGCCATGTAATATCGATAATCCTTGCCATCCACGTGGGATCGGCCAGACCGAACGCTGTTTCCAGACGTTTGCGGACAGCGGCTTCCCTCCGGCCCGCATCCGGTGGAACCCACCAGTGATTTGGACCGGCGGTTGCTGTCACGCCACTGGTTCCCATGAACCCCTTGTCCGCGACGACAACCGCCGCGCCCGTCTTTGCAGCCGCGACAGCAGCCCATCCCGCGGCCATACCACCGCCAACAATAAGGACATCTGCGCTGATCTCGTCCATATCCGCTGTCTTTCTGTCAGGATGTTCAAAAATCACAGTGCATACTCATCGTGATCTGCCGGTAACGACGTGACCGTGCGGTTGTCTGACAGCGACGGAGAATGTACCAGCACCGGAATTAAACGCATGAAACGGTCCCGCTCCTGATGACAAGACTGCGTTCTTCCACGAACACCTTCCGGCAACCAGCAAGTTTTCCTCTTTTCTGTTGTTACGAAATGAAATCGGAGCGCTTCATCCTTTTGCTCATTGCATTCGATGCTTCAGCATTTCTCATTATTCCGCCGGGCATACGGGGGGCACTCTGAGTATCCGCATCGTCAAAGGGAAATCACCATGACATATCAGAAGCAATCCGCAGTCTTTATGGTCGTATCGCTGGAAACCTGTCTCACACTGAGGTCCGGAAAATTCTGACATGACGCAGGATCGCAGAATCAGACTTGGTCTCATTCTTCATGGTGTCGGCCGCACATGGGACGACTGGCGTCATCCGGCGCGCAACGTCCGCGCCAGCACGGATTTCGGGCTTTACCGCAGGCAGGCGCAACTGGCCGAACAGGGCAAATTTGATTTTCTCTTCGTGGCTGACAGCCTTTCGGTCAATGAGAAATCCAGTCCTCATTACCTGAACCGCTTCGAACCTCTGACTATTCTGTCTGCCCTCGCCGCCGTAACCGATCATATCGGCCTGGTGGGCACGCTGAGCGTGAGCTATACTGAACCTTTCAATGTTGCACGTCAGTTTGCATCACTTGATCACATCAGTGGTGGACGTGCGGGCTGGAACGTTGTCACGTCCTGGCTGAGTGATACGGCTGCTAATTTTGGAAAAACATCGCACCCGGCGCACAATGAACGATACCGGATCGCAGCGGAACATCTCGATGTGGTTCAGGGATTGTGGGACAGCTGGGAAGACGATGCCCTTGTGGGAGACAAGGACACCGGAGTGTTCGTTGACCCGGCGAAACTGCACCGGCTGGATCATACAGGACAATATTTCCGCGTCCGGGGACCGCTGAATATAGGACGCTCATCCCAGGGGCAGCCTGTGATTTTTCAGGCAGGGGCGTCGGAAGACGGGCGGGACTTCGCCGCGCGTCATGCAGAGGCGGTTTTCTGCGCTCCCCAGACCATAGAAGAGGCACGTCTCTATTATGCGGACCTCCGGGAACGTGCCCGCAGATTGCAGCGGGAAGCGGGCCTCCCTCTGATTTTGCCCGGCATCGCACCGATTACAGGACTTACGGAAGAAGAAGCCGAAGCTTCTTATCAGGAACTCGCAGCACTCACCTCACTTGATACAGGTCTGGGGTTCCTGTCGCGCTCCTTCAACGATCACGATTTCCGGCAATATGATCTGGATGGTCCCTTTCCCGAAGTTGAGCATATCGGCAATGAAAGCAACCAGAGCTCATCCCGTCGAATTCTGCAGCGTGTTCAGGATGGAAATCTGACGATCAGACAGATCGCCCTCGAACTGGCAACCCCGAGAGGAGATTTCACCGGCACGCCGGCTCAGGTCGCAGACGCCCTGCAAAACTGGTTCGAAACAGGAGCAGCAGACGGATTTGTGATTTTTGAACCCCTGCCAGGACAACTGGAATTATTCGTAAAGCACGTGGTACCGATCCTGCAGGAAAGGGGACTGTTTCACTCTGATTATGAACATAACACCTTCCGGGAAAACCTTGATGTGCCGTTCCCGGTGAATCGCTACACGAATGCAGCGGCTCAGACCGGCTGAAATCCTGCGCTTCCCTCTCCGTCCTGTCCGGGCTGCGTCATTCACAACGCAGCCCCTGCTTTGCGGTCATTCCTGGAACCATACAAGATGACAACATCCTCTGAGCGCGTAGCAGAGTCTTCTGTTGCACCTTTTATCCTCAACCGCTGGTCTCCAGGAGCATTTACTCCGGGCGATATCACAACCGATGAATTGCTGGATCTTCCCGATGCCGGCCGATGGGCTCCCTCTGCCTACAATGCCCAGCCCTGGCGTTTTCTTTATGCTCGGCGCGACACACCGGCCTGGGAACGGTTTCTTTCATGGCTCGTTCCGTTCAATCGCTCATGGGCTCAGAACGCATCAGAAATCGTATATATCGTGTCACGAACAGTCACTATCAGTGCCAGCACAGGTGAGCCGGTTTCTGCGCCGACACGCGCAATTGACGCCGGCGCAGCAAGCGTTCTGATCCAGCTGCAGGCGACACAAAAAGGATGGACCACGCATCCCGTCAATGGATTTGACAAGGACCTTTCTCACGCAGGTCTGGAACTCCCGAAGACTATGCCGTTCATGCCGCGATCATCGTCGGACGCAGAGGAGATACCGCACGGCTTCCGGAACATCCGCAAAACCATGAAAGATCCTCTGACCGCGTCCCGCTTGATGCCGTCGCTTTCGAAGATCGCTTCGCCGTGAAAAGCCCCGAAGAAAACTGATGTAACCTGCCGGACAATCATACCGGAGGACCTGAGCGGGATAATCACATCATTCCCGTCCGGTGTCGATTTCGTCTCTGTCGGCGATCCGTATATCGAAATCAGTAGCCGGATATTTCTGATCTCGTGAATACAATCTGATCAGAAAATCCACACCGGGTGAGCCATCCACCTCCGTCTCATCAGTCGCCATCTCAGATCTGCCTGGCAGAGCCTCTACATATCGAACCTCATGCTGAATGTCACCGTACGCGGGGCACCAGGAAAAAGCTGCAACGCCCCGCGACTGACCCAGTAACGCTCATTGCCGATATTCTCGACAGCAGCGCGGAATGTCAGCCTGTGATTATCAACATGCGTCACATACTGAGCTCCGACATTGCCAAGAATGTAGGATTGCAGATGGAATGTATTGGAAGGGTCCAGCCATCCCGCTGAAACCCAGTTCAGTCCTCCGTTCACGCTGAGCCCCTTCACTGCGGGAATAAGATAGTTCGCGGAAAAGTTCGCTTCAAAAGGCGATGTCGATTCCGCCCGCTTACCGTCATACGGCGTGCCCGCTCCGTAACGCGCGTCCAGATAGGTCAGACTTCCGGTAAGTTGCAGATCACGCGTAGCCTGAAACGTGCCACCGGCCTCAACCCCCTGATAACGGACGAGGCCGCCCTGCTGCTGTACATTGTTGGAATCAACGTAAGCCGCGATTGTGTCCAGGCGATAAAGCGCAAGCGTTCCGCTCCATCGTGACTTCTGTACTTTCACCCCCAGTTCATATTCCTGGCTGCGCATCGGGGAAAAAACCTGATAGGCGTTCAGCGCTGTCGCGGCGGCCTGTGTTCCCGATTGCATAGCCTCCACATAGCTGAAATACGCGTTCACATCGGGCGTCGGTTTATAGGACAGCGAAACAACCGGCGTGACAGGATTGTTATGCCGTGTCGCAGTTCTCTGACCGCTTCCGTTGGTGGCATAATCATTTTCAAAATAATCTGTATACCGCGCACCTGCCAGAAGCGACCATTTATGCCAGGTAATCGTGTCGCTCCAGAAAGGCGCGACTTGGGTATAATCTATATAATTGTACAATTTCGGGTTATACGAATGGGCATTCGTATTCACCGGTCTTGAAACGAAAATATTTCCGTATTCGTAGGGCTGATAATATGCAGCATTAGCATCAGCATCAGCATCAAATTTCTGATAGAGCCACATAATACCAGCAACGACATCATGATGCAGCGGACCGGTGGTAAATTTCCCTTCTGTGGTTTCCTGCACCTGGTGATAGGTAAAAACGCGGGTCATCTGGAACGGTCGGTTCAGGTAGTCTCCACGATTATCGAGAAAAGTAATTGCGTTCGACGGAAACCGTTCATCCAGATGCGTGTATCCGTAAACAAGCTTCGTATTCCAGTTTCTGGAAAAATCCCAGTCAAATCCGGTATTAAAATGCTTCAGGTCGTTCCTTTTCCAGGAGTCCTTAGCGCCCAGTTCCGACCGGCCGCTGATCGGAGTCAGGGACGTCAGGCCGCTGACCACAGTAACGCCGTTCACCATGCCGCGCTGAAGAGTATTCAGGTAAAAAGAATCAAAGTGCCATGCAAGGCTATCCGTGATTTTAACGCGAGTTGCCGCGGACATCGAGGTGGACCGGATAAAGCTGCCATTATACTGGTCACCAACCTCATTACCAAACGAGAACCGATACGTCACACGGTCTGAATTACCGACTGGTCCGCCCGCGTCGAGAGACTGTCTGAATGCAGCGTCAGAGCGATAGCCCGCTTCAAGAGACAATTTTGTCTCGGAAACGGGCTTTTTAAGCTGGAAATCGAGAACAGCGCCAGGAGAACCAAAACCATAAAGAAACGCTGACGCGCCTTTTGTAAGCTGAAACTGGCCGAAATTCGCCATCGGCAGATCGATGAACCAGTAAGGAATAGCAAACCCGTCTATCTTATAACCGTTGGTCCAGTCGAGATCGAGGCCGCGCACCCGAAAGCTCGCACCTGATGCGGTAGACCCGCCATTGGAATTCTCCTGGACGCCCGGCTCAGCCCTGAAGACGTCGTTGATATCAACGGCCTGCATCTGCTCGACTTTTGCAGCGGAAATCACACTCAGAGAAAAAGGGGTGTCAAATTCCGAACGGGAACCCAGCGCCCCCAGCGAGGTGTGCGCTGCCAGCCGTGGTCGCCGCACATGAGCTTTCACGGAAATCGTTTCAGGTGCAACGGCCTGAACTGATGACGGAGGCGAATGTGGCTGCGCGATACCTGTCTTTCCATGGGCATCAGTTTTTTTTCCGGACAGCGTCTGAGCGTGGATCGATACTGGCAAAAAAACGAGAAAACCCGATATGACGACTGACTTCCTGGGCATAAGCCCGACCGAATTCATCTTACGTTTTTCCTAAAACAGACTTTGAAACTGTCTCTGCAATGTTGCTGAGCTGCGTCATCTGGTTAGAGTAATATCTAAACAAATTCTCGTTTATTATGTAAATATAACAGTTTATTATAAATTATTGATTGGGCCATTCCATGTAATTCATTGTTGAAATACAGAAATTTCTTTTAATACATATAAAATGGCCCCGCAGGTCGCGGGGCCATCATTACTGCGTATTGCTGTTCGGCAGGAGAAAAGAATCCTGTAGAAACGAATCAGGCCGGAACGGATTCCGACGCCTCTGACGGAATATCGGATTTTATCGGACCTTTTTCCCGACGCGATTTTGTCCAGATATTTTCCGGCACCGGGAGGCCAAGGTGACCACGTAATGTATCGCTTTCGTATTCCTTTCGGAAGAGACCCCGCTGCTGCAATATCGGAATCACCCGTTCCCGGAAAAGAGCAAAATCTCCCGGTATGGTCACTCTGATGTTGAACCCGTCAGCCGCTCCCCCGACAAACCAGCGTTCGATTTCATTGGCAATTGTCTCAGGAGACCCGACAAAACTAAGTCTCCAGCTTCCATAACGGTCCGCCGCCTGTCTCAGTGTCAGCTTCTTTTCAGAAACGCCTCTGAGAATTCGCTCAGCATGCCCTTTATAACTATTGAGCGTCAGGCCGCTGACGTCAGGAAAAGGCGCGTCGGGATCATACTGACTAAAATCATGGTAGTTAAAAGCACGCCCAAGCTGTGTCAGTTTCTGCTCAAACGTCTGCAGCCCTTCACGTGAGGCTGCGATTGCCTGAGCCTTCTCATCGGTTTCGGCAATGATCGGATTGATCCCCGGCAATACCGTGATCTGTTCGGGATCGCGGCCAAGAGCTACGGCGCGTTGTTTCAGATCCGTATAATAAGAACGTGCGGAGTCAAAATCTTCCACCCCGGCAAATGTAGCCTCCGCAATACGCGCACCGAGATCACGTCCGTCGTTGCTGTCTCCAGCCTGAAAAATGACCGGCTGTCCCTGCTTCGACCGGCTGAGCGCCAGCGGACCGGCGACAGAGAGAAATTCTCCTTTGTGATTCAAAGCATGTTGTCGGGTCTTATCTAGAAAGACACCAGCTGATTTATCGGCAGGGAAAGCATCATCTTCGTAACTGTCCCACAGTCCTTTAACGACTTCGACAAACTCCAGCGCCCGCCGGTAACGCACCGCGTGGTCCAGATGCTTATCGTGACCATAATTGCGCGATGCCCCTTCCAGTCCGGTGGTGACGACATTCCATCCCGCCCGCCCATGACTGATATTGTCCAGAGAAGCGAAAAGACGGGCGACGTTATACGGCTCCCAGTAGGTCGTGGTCAGTGTGGCGACAAGACCAATTTTACTGGTAGATACAGCCAAGGCTGATAGAAGAGTCAGCGGTTCAAGTCTGTTGAGAAAGTGGGGGGCTGTGTCCGGTGTTATATAAGGACTGTCGATAATAAAGACCAGGTCAAACTTTGCATCTTCTGCCAGACGAGCGTTCCTGATATACCAGTTTATGTCTATACTGGCATTTGAAGGCAGCTCCGGATCGCGCCACTGAGAATGATCGCTGCCGACTCCGGCGAGTATCGCGCCGAATTTCAGCTGTCGCACGATTTTCTTTGTCATAGGATATTTCCTTCAAAAGCAGGGATATTTTCCGCAGCGTCTCATCCGACACTCGCAGACGACAGAGAGATGTTCTGTTGTATTGTAGAAATCGGTCAGAGGTCCGCGTACAAAGGCTCATCAGAAATAAGAACGCGATTAAGGAGGCGTGGAAACTCGCCATAATTTCTGACCGCATAATGAACGGTCGAGCGATTATCCCAGAAAGCAACGGAGCCAGGTTCCCAACCAAAGCGGACCTGATGCTCCGGTTTGCGATACTGATCAAGGATCGCCACAAGCAGTTCCCGGCTTTCCTGTAATGGAATGCCCAGGATCTGAGGATTCTGGCTGAAATTCACCCACAGAATTCTGGCTCCGGTTTCTCTGTGCGTACGGACCACCGGATGAGAGACAAGCGGGTAATAGTGACCAGCACGTGTCAGAGAGCGGCGAAAATCATGTGTGACATACAGACCTTCAAGTCTGCTCCGGATAGTTTCGGGCAGCCCTTCATAAGCAAGCCCGGCATCCACCCAAACCGTATCACCTCCGGACGCAGGCAGACGAACAGGCCGCAATACTGCTGCCCATGTGGGAACCAGACGCCAGCTTGTATCTGTATGATAAGCATCCCACTTTTCTATATGAGTGTGTTCATCATCGTAACGTTGCGGATCTTCCGCAGCGATATTGTGCAGTGCCGGTATTGATCGGGAATTTGTGGTGCTGGGATGTGTATAAAGCGCTCCGAAGCATCGTGCGAAATCTGCCTGTTGTTCAGAGGTTATGTCCTGGCTTCTGAAAAAAAGAACCTTGTATTTCAGAAGTGCAGATCGAAGTTCGTCGCGGAGTTCGTCCGGGACGGGCAGACGCAGATCAACATTTTCAATCTCGGCTCCTATTGTTGGCTGCAACACGCGTAAGGACAGCCCGGAGCGAGTTTTCTGAGCAGAAGGCACAACAGCATTCATCGGAAGTTCCTGAATCAAAGAATGGCATGACTGGCCGGATAAACTGATGTCAGGATACGGTCTGCGAATGAAAGGTCTATTCAATAAGCACAAAGCGATATGTTTATTTTATTTATCGAAGTAGTTATGGCGACAAAATAGTCGATATTTTACAGTGCCTGATATCCGTCTTGACTTAATCAGAAAATGTACCGCTACAGCATCGTCCTGAACTTTCACCCGAATATATCGTCTGTAGTCCGGATCTTCGGCTTCAATTTCACGCGGTTGCTGATAATGAGGCAGAAATCCCTAAGTGCGGACCGCCTCAAAAAGCGACGCATAACTGTAAACAGCATAAACATTGACCAATCGATGAATGAGGTGGTCCCGTCCGTTCGGACAGTTTTGCGGGCTTGATAAGCTATACCCGGTTGTTGTTATGCCGCCCTTCTGACGGCGTTGCTGTTGGCCATCTGGTCCGGGGTTAA
>NZ_WOTB01000054.1 GCF_011516835.1 Acetobacter musti
CTCTGGACCGACGCCGGCATCCCGGAAGGGAAACTCCGCCCGCTCCGGCAAGCCATCACAATCACCGATAATCCTTAGCGTATATCTGTGCCCGTTTTATGTACCGACCCCGGTTCAGGATCGTAGCCTTGTTGGTGATCAAGCATCCGGGATCAATCCGGCGACGCCCCACAGCGCTGCGACGGGTCTTGCTGACCCGGCCCATAGGCGGATGCTGAACCTGGCGAACGCCATTTCGATCGGGTTGAAATCGAGACTACAGAGAGAGGGAGGAACATCATCCGTGCCCCGCTCGTTCGATAGCCTTTCCCGCTCACTGAATCCTGTGGGCGGACAGATTGTCCAGCACGACGATATCGCCCGGGCTCGGGGTAGGGCCGAGAACATGCTCGATACAGGCCTGCAAAATCTCGCCGTTCATGGCGCCCTCATGTACGAAGTGTGCGGTCTTACACGTGAGACACAGGCAGGCGGTGAGAGTGGTGGTTTTCCAGTGCCCATGAGGAGCGTCAGCTGGCAGAATTCTACGCGTAAGCGCGACCGCGCAGACGGACCATCTCCATGGAGAGGCGGGTCTTGTCGATGGAGACCAGGCGGTGCTGATTGAGGTCAGGCTGGCCGTCAAACCGGTCCTGCCGAGATGTCAGCACATCTTGGCGCTCCTGCTCCAAAGCATGTGCCGTCTTTTTTGAATGTCCATCCGCGCTGCCGCGGCCATCAGCTGAGCATGTTGCGACCAATCCCGACAGACTGCTCACTCTGCAGGCACGACAGCATCTCATTGAGCGTGATGTCTTGCCGCGCTTCGACCATGCCAACGATAAAGATTTCATGTCCATCCAGCTTTGAGCTCCACGGCTTGGCATGGTGCGCTGGCGTCGTCTGCCATGAACGGGATGTTTCCATTTTTCTGTATGGTCCTGGTTTTTCTTATGTCACCGCCTGGCCGTGTCATCCGGGGCGGGATCCCGCCGTCATAGAGGCGTTCAAAAAGGCTTCCACCGCATTCTGAGCGTCCACACCGACACCGGCCATTTGCTGAAAAGAAGGCCGATTGGGATCTGGCTGTGGGACCAAACCTGCATCGGTCAGAAGAACGGCATCGTCGGGCGATGGACCCGGCACGGCAAGGCTGGCGGATGCTGTCGATCCACTTCGGGCACTGGCGCACGGTCTATGGCTGGTTTCGTGAGTTGGCGCGACGGTTCCTGTTCCAGACCATCCATGACGTTGAACTGATGCTCGACCGGGAACAGGCAGGCCGCGAGGCCAGTCCGGCAGCGGCGGTAATCGACAGCCAGAGCATCAGGGCGCCTCATGCGAGGACAAGGGGTTACGATGCCGGCAAGAAGGTCGTCGAACGCAAGCGCCATATTGCCGTCGATACGGACGGACGCGTCCTGATGGTCGACCTGACCCCGTCCGACATCTCCGACAGTGCCGGCGCCCGGATGATCCTGGATGCGATCCGCAAGCGTTGGCCATGGGTGAAGCATCTGTTCGCCGATGGCACCTATGACCGTCTGAAGTTGATGGACAAGACGACTTATCTGGATTTCATCGTCGAGATTATCCGCCGTGACGGAACAAAGGGCTTCGAGGTGTTGCCGCGACGCTGGGTGGTCGAGAGGATCTTCGGCTGGATGACCCGCTGGCGCCGGCTCGTGCGTGATTACGAGCGCCGCGTCGACGTGTCACAGGCCATGATCTTCTTCGCCCTGGGCGCCAATCTCATGCGCAGAAATGCTCACCCGTGATTTTCCAGACAGGCTCTAAGCGCATTATTGACGCCGCCTGTTCCGCCTGAAACAATCTTACCGCACTCCCCGATGTCATACGCTCCATCGGAGCCAGCAACGGGCTCACACAGGTCAAAGGCTACAACCGTTGATCTAACCTGCCCTGTCATCGGATATCATTCCGACCGCCTGAAGACCAGCATTCTGGATCTCGAAACCAGGCCAAAAGGGTGAACGACCATCCTTACTTTTGCCTGAACTGGCCGGATCCTTCGGCGGATTCCGGATTAAACACTTCAAAAACCACAGTCCGCGAGAATGCATCGAACTGACCGCGCAGTGCGTTCAGGCGAGCCTCGGCATCAGCGGTGCCTCGCCGGGTCATTTTATTGTCTCTCGATCACACCTCGGAATGCTGGAAATCACAACAGCGTTTCAAACCGATCGGATGTCGCAACCATCCACCGGGTCGATAACGAAAATCTATTTTTATGCGGAGCCTCAAGGAAAGGCCGTTACGTTTTCATTGAGGTTCGGACGTAAAGCGAACACAAGCCAAGCAAAACATTGCGATGTGAAATCTATCCCTCTTTCCCGATAACAGACCAAGTTTATTGGGCCGTGCCGCTCATCGAAAACCCTGCTTGGCTATTATCTTCCGCCATTCATATTATTTCATGTGACACTGGCAATAAAATTCACATGATAGTTAATATATAAGATCCATAATTTGATGCTAATTTATTTTTCTCCAAGGGTGAAAGGCTTGATGCCCTTATGGAAAATTCCTCAAAGGAATAGTCACCCATAGAATTAATTATATCCGAAATTATCCCATCTGACGTATTTGCACCTGGACGATCATAAGAAACTTTCATTTCTCCCACTTTATCAAGAAATGAAAACTCTTCCCAATGAGACCGCGTCGCCCTTGATACCTCAACTATAAATCCGCTTATCTCAGGAAGAGCAGTAACAAACTTTCTGCTATCATCGGATTTCATAAAAAACCCTCCTGCTGGACACCTAATCATTTCAAAATCATAACAATAATTTTTCCTATTTTCTCCGAAAATGTTGAACTTTATATTTGAAATACAACCATAAAAATATGTGAAAAGGTATATCCTATCATCAATATATGGTTTCGCAGCAATAAGTTTTGTTGCCCCGTGCTTTTGAACCACATGGCCATCAATATTATTTAAAAATAAACACTCTCCATGATATGATTTCATTGTAAATATAGGAATATTTTTGAAATTTGGAATCCTATTTATATTTCTGTTCTTTACTCCACGTAGAACAAAGTCGCTAACATTAAGTATATTATATTTGAAATATGAAAAAACACCTAACTTTATCTTATTTAAGACATAATTTGACTTATGCACTATTTCTTTGTTTTGCTCCTCAAATATGTCGTTTTTGTTAAAATGCTCCCAATATGACGTAGTGTTTGATAAATCAACGCCAATTCTTCGTTTTATTCTACCAACAAAATGTTCCATAGATCTACATATGTAATGATTTACCCTCACAGAGTCCCAAATTATTTTTTTTGTCGGCCCCTGCAACCACTTTACTTCATCACCATTAACATCAACATATAATCCTCTATCAATGTTAAATTTATGCGGATTCTCATATTTAAATACAATTCTCTCTGGCCTAACAAAACTCTTGACTAATAAATTGTCGCCAAGGTCTTTCGTTGAATGGTAATTATATGCTTGATATATCGGAACATTATCTTTTATTACCCGAGATGAGCTTCCATATATACACCAACTCATAGCAATTGCGCTTTTATTATCATCAAATTTTTTCAGAAATTCATTTATAGAAGGGCCCTCTCCTATAGAGATATACTCATCTCCATCCAGAAGAGCTATCCATTGATATTTTCCTATCGATCTTTTTATTGCATCAAAATAGCTATTCCTTTGCCTGTTGTAGAAATTTCCTTCAGATAAGTCTGTCTTTATAACTTCAATATCAAATATCTTTGATGCAGCAAGTGCTATCTCAAATGTTCCATCACTTGAATGATCATCATAAATAAATATCTTATCAATTCCTATCGCTATATGCCAAGATATCCATCCTAATATGTCATTAGCCTCATCTTTCACAAATAAAGCAATTGCAGATCTAACTAGACTCACTCCGTTACTCCATCAGATGATACTCTGCTATAATTTCCGCCTAATTTAACGTCGGCGAACCTTATAGTGAATGTAATTTAATACTCTTATGAGATTATCCTATATCCCCTTCTCAAAGTCTAGGTTTGACGGTTGTGAGCTATGGGGGGCTCGGGAAGCACCAGATTCTGATGCCAAAGCGTGTCGTCAGTTAATCTCAATGACAACTCTGATGACCGAACGGCAGCAAGGAAAATCGATTGCAGCTTATTACTATACCTTTGAACTGTTCTGGTCTGACGAAGAATCATTGGATTTCCTTGCTCTTTGACAGAATAATCGACACGATCTGCCGATCTTCGAGCCTCCCAATGAGTGGATCGGCAGTATCCGCCGGCCGCAGCCTGAACGAACGAGATAGCGCACCGCATTGATCACCTCGCGGAATTCGACCTCTCGTGGGCGGCCACGACGCCCAGGGCCTAGCACCAACGGCGCGATCCGCTCCTATTCCTCGTCCGTCATGTCAGACGGGTAGCGTTTCGTCTTGCGGGTGATCCTGGCCATCCGGCCCCTCTGCTCTGGCATCCACATCCAGAGCTTGAAATCACATCAGACCGATTTTCCAAACAGGCTCTCAGGACTTCGGGACCGACCTCGCTCAGGCGAGGTTCTGCTTGAGTTACGTCGGCTCTTTGCCCGGGCCTCAGAGAAAGCGCCACGGTTTTTCCAGCAGCATCGATTATTGCATGGGTTTTCATCGTTGGTCCGCCACGGGACCAGTCGACGGCCCGATCCGTTCGCCCTTTTTACAGGCTCCCGCAGTATGCTGGGGAGTGCAGACAATCGTGCTGTCGACCACCGTTATTTATTGTCGTGATCAACGCCGGTGAACGTTCTTCCGGAGTCCGAACCGGGCAGGCAGATCGCGCCACGGAATACCTGCACGGTAACGACACAGCATGGTTTCGGCAAACATGCGGCTATCCACGCTCGTCCGGTCAGTACGGTCTCCCACCCGGAAGCAGATACTTCATCCGCTCCCGCTGACTGTCGCTCAGACCGTACCAACACATTGGTATCCTTCCCGCCCAAAAATGTCGAGAAAACGCCACCGATCAAACGGTAGTACAAATTGCTTTGAGCTGTAGACCAACTGACGACACGCCCTGCTGCATCTCTACACTCAGAGTCAGTGCTTTTTACGGTGCGATCTTTATATGATCGCTGTTCTCTGTAAAGAACGGGAATGAGCAGAGTGTCGGCGCTGTGAGCAGACTCATAAGCAGATTTTTCATGATAAAATTCCCGGGCCGGTCAGTCGGCCTGTAAAGCGAACGACCCGCGGCAAGGAATGGTTGCCCTGGTTAAACAGGACAGCACGCTGGCACGTGAGCGCTCAGCGAAAAACCCAGCACCCGGCAGGAAAGCAGGCATGATAAAATGGGTTCCTTCATAACCCGAGGCACGACATGGTCACCGAAAAACGAATCATCTTCCGGCCCTACACATGGAAGAAAGGTGGTCGCCGACCGAAGCTCAATCCGGGATCGCCGATTGTCTGTCGGGATGAGGCAGACGGATTGCGAAGGCTCATATAGCTTCAGCCTTCACCGTCGGAGGACGTGTTCTCATCATGTCGGAGCAGCAAAATGGCTGTGACAGGAAAAAACCTCCGCTGGCCTGACCCGGACCGTCCTGGCTGGCCGCTGAATCCGGAAGTGACCGGACCGCACGCTCTGCGTGACGAAGCAGGAGACATCGTCTGGGCATGGTGGACTCATATGCCGCCGGGGAGCAGCTTCTGGATACTGGCTTCGCCCGCCGGCCTGCATATAAGTCCGTATGCCGCCGCCCACAGGCTCAGTTACGCGGGTCCGGCTGCTCTGCCGGAGTGAACCATGGCAACACAGCGAAAGAAATCTGCTTTGACGATTAATACCAAAGCTGCAGCTGACGAGATGATCCGGCTGCTCGGTGACGACGCCGCTAACGTGGCCAGAGATCGTGCGGCTATGTTTCTCGCTGCTGAGGATCTGGAAAACGCGCGGACCTGGCTCGCCGTACACGTGCATGTGCTTGAGATGCTAAGGACGAATGCACGAAACGGAGAAGCTATCCACTGATTCCCGGAGACGGCGTCTGACGGAGCTCTCACACAAACGAGCTGCAATACCGGCGAGAAGATGCCACCTTAGAGGGTGTTATGTATTTTATAGCGTGAGTGTTGCAGAACAGATCGATGAATACTGCCAGCGGTCCGTATCCATCTGATATCATTGACGAAAAGTGGTCGCTGGATATTCCGTATCTTCTTCCGATGAAGGAAGACGCGGAACAACGCCATCACGATCTGCGGGAGTTGTTCAACGGGGTTCGGTATGTGATCCGTTACGGCATTGCATGGCGGGCGATGCCGAACGATCTTCCGCCGTGTACTGCGGTTTACCAGCAATCCCGGTGCTGGGTGGAAACGGGATGTTTCGAGGCTGCTGTCCACGATCTTCGGGCTGGACTGCGTATTGCGACAGGCAGGAAGCCCTCGCCACAATCACACCATCGCCTTCGCAGGCTTCATGCTGAAAAATGCTGCTAACCTGCTCATGCAAAGTGCATAACATCCTCTATCCTCTCGATCGCATCCATCGATACGTATCTCCCATATGACGGGTGATGGGGAGTGATCCTGATTTGCGGTTTATTGTTCGGTGTGCAAAGTATTCGATAATTAAAACCAAAGAAAGAAAACTTATGTCTGACAATCAATCAAAAAAGGTAACTGATGTAGACGTTCTTCGCGGACTGACGACTGATATTGTGTCCAGCTATCTGGCTAACAACAGTGTTCCGGCAGAGCAGATTCCGGCGCTGATTCATCAGCTATTCGATGCGCTGGTTAAAGTCGGAACCGGTGAGCAGAAGCCAGAAGCTCTGAAGCCTGCTGTCCCGATTAAAAAGAGCGTGTTCCCGGATTACATTATCTGCCTGGAAGATGGTAAGAAACTGAAGATGCTGAAGCGGTATCTGATGTCATCTTACAGCATGACACCGGAGGAATATCGCTCTCGCTGGGGTCTGCCACCAGACTATCCAATGGTTGCACCGGCTTATGCGGAGAAGCGTTCCGCCCTTGCACGGGAGATCGGACTGGGCCGGAAAATTTCGGCTCATACTGATAACAGTGAAGCGAAAATAACAAGAGTTCCCGAAGTCCGGCGTGGTCGGAAAAAGGTTTCGGCTGAGTGATTCCTGCCTCTTTCCCGGAGAGCTGCTTTCCCGATCTATGGGAAACTTATATTTCGTTGCGCCGGTAGCGGTCTGATCTGGGTGTCTGTTACCTGCACAGCCGACAGACAGTCCTGGCCGAGGGAGCAGAAGGTTCTGTCATAGCTGATCTGAAAACATAACCGAACAGGCCCGGTCAGCCAAAATCAGATCGGGACATCTGCAGGCTTCCGGGGAAAACATCGAAAGCCTGGCAGGAGGCATTGCCCGTTTGATTACAGCACTGGCAGAATGTTCATTCTCTGTCGCGCCATGCCAGAAGGCAGAGGGCCTGCAGACAGACCGCCCCCAGCGGCAGCCAGACAAATCCGGCCATAATCCAGAATGACAGATCGGGTGGCTGCGTCACTCCACCCTCGACGTAATGGCCCTGTGACAGGAACTGCGCCAGAACGAAGCCGGTCAGTCCCATCGCCAGTTTCGTGACCCACGTGTTGATCGAATACGCCAGCCCGGCCGATCCGGTCGAGGTGCGCGGATCACCATCATCCACGGCTTCCGCCAGCAAAGTGTAATACAGCGGCGACATCACGCCCTGCGCCAGCGCCAGAAGAGCCACGGCCAGGAAAAAGCCGGTCATGGACGCGCCCGCCACAGCCATCATCAGATAGGCCGCCCCCTGCGCGATCAGGCATATGACCCCGCTGCGGACGGTTCCCACCCACCGGGCAAGTGGAAGGCACGCGGGCACGCCAGCAAACAGCAGGACCGTGATGAAGGTAATGATGTTGGCGCCAAGCTGTTCCGTGCCGCCAAGGATGATACGGGCGTAATACAGGGCAAACCCGAAAAGGGCTGCCTGCCCCACGAAATAGAAGAACGCGAGCAGATTGCTCAACACCCGGTGCCGGTTTCCCAGCAGATGGCGCAGCGTGACCAGAAGGTTCTGCCGGACCGGGGCAGGTGGATTGCGCACGGTGCAGCCGCGCGCCACGCACAGTCACAGGATGCTGCCCAGAACCGACAGAGCCAGCACATAGACCGCCATGCCGTACCTGTGCTGCGCCGCGCTTTCGCCTCCACCCAGCCAGGTGATGGCGGGAATGGTCAGCAGCGCCACAAGCAGCGACCCGGCCTGACAACCCATCATGCGGAATGCATTAAGACCAACACGCCCTGTAGCGGAACGGCTGATCATGACGGCCAGCGCACCATAGGGCGTATTGATGCAGGAATAGATGGCACCAAACACGATATAGGTCGCTCCGGCCCACACAACTTTCCCCGCAGGCGAAAGCGGCAGGGCCAGAAAGCACAGGAAACCCGTTATACCGAAAGGAATGGCAAGGGAGCGGATCAGGCGCGGCACGATCAGTCCGCCGATACGGTCAACAATATAGCCGATGGCCGGATCGCAGAAGGCATCCACAACACGGGCCACCAGCAGTATCCATGATATGGCAACCAGCGGCAGACCATATATATCTGTATAATAATACATCAGGTAGGATGACGTCATGCCCCACATCATGTTGGAGGCAGCATCACCACAGCCGTAGGCCATCTTTTCTTTCACGGAAAGCGCCTGCCTGTTCTCCATTATTCTGCTTTTCCTGAAAGTTCAGACCAGGCCGTACGCTGTCATGTGGTTATGAGATAACAAGCCGGACCGGACGCCGTCAGTCCAGTGTCAGTTACCGTGTCCGCTTTAAAGAATAATGCCACAGCGCCTTTTCGTCTCAGATGAAGGCGACTGCTACCTTTTCCTCGTATCGTGCCCACATATGTGCTAATGTGAGTTTGTGCTTCACGGGAGGAATATACCATGAGCCGACTGACCATTGATATGACGGATCAGCAGCACCAGAGCCTGAAAGCACTGGCGGCATTACAGGGCAAGACGATCAAGCAGTATGCCCTTGAGCGCTTGCTCCCTGATAACCTTGATACTGACCATGCGTGGCAGGAACTTAAAAATCTGCTCAGAGCCCGCATTCAGGAAGGCCTTGATGGCAAGGTAAGCTCAAAGAGCATCAGTGCGATCTTTGGTGAGGAACTCGACGAGAAGCGCACTTGAAAAGTTACATTCTTACTGAAGCAGCGGAAGCTGATTTGCGTGCGGTCATCCGCTACACAACAAAACAGTGGGGAGACACTCAGGTTCGTCGATATGTCGCCGCTCTGGAGCGGGGCATTGTCAGCCTCGTCGAAGGTCACAGCCCTTTCAGGGATATGAGCACGCTGTATCCGGAGCTAAGGATGGCGCGGGTCGATCACCACTTCGTTTTCTGCCTGCCGCGTGAGAGTGCGCCCACGTTGGTCGTGGCCATCCTGCACGAGCGCATGGATCTTCTGACCCGACTGGCAGGCAGATTATGATCTGACGTCCGCTTCCGGGACGCAGATTGCCGGGTTCTATGTTCGGCATGAGGCGACTACCGCCAGCCTATTCCTGTACTGTTGAGCCGACAGACGGTTTTGCGGGGAGAGCAGAAGGTTTGGTATCGGAAGCGGTAGTCGCAAAGCTGACGGATGACGGCGTAGCCTTCAGTGCTCCAGGCTCAGAATTCATCCTCATTCTCTGAGCCATGAAGATAAAGCTTGCTGCGATGTGGAGAGCGGACATGAAGGTGTGAGCACAGCGGTCGTATCTGGTCGCACCACGTCGCCAGTCTTTCAGCTTTGCGAACATGTTTTCGATGAGGTGACGCTTTTTATACAGATTCCAGTCATAAGGTGGCTTTGATTTCCGGTTCTTCTTTGGCGGAATACAGGCGGTGATGTTGCGTTCTGCGAGCGACTGCCTGATTTTATTGCCGTCGTATCCCCGGTCGCCGATGACTTCTTCGGTCTCATCCGGCAGGTCTGCCAGCAGAACATCCGCCCCTTTGAAGTCGCTGACCTGTCCTGCCGTCAGATAAAGTCGAACCAGTCGTCCCTGACGATCACAGACGGCATGCAGTTTTGAGTTCAGACCGCCTTTTGTCCGTCCGATATGGCGGGAAAAAGCCCCTTTCTGAGCAGGGAGGCGGCTGTCCGGTGAGCCTTGAGATGGGTCGCATCAATCATCAGGCGCTTCGACCGGCCAGCCTGTTCTGTCAGCGCTGTAAATATCCGGTCAAAGACATCCAGGCGGCTCCGGCGAATGAAGCGGTTGTATAAGGTCTTGTATGGACCATAGGTTTTCGGAGCATCTTTCCATTGAAGTCCGTTACGGATCACGTAAACGATCCCGCTCAGAACAGCCTGTCGTCCACACGTGGCACGCCATGAGCCAAAGGAAAATATGGCCTGATCAGATCCATCTGGCGTTCAGAAAGCAAAAACACGTCAATCACAGCCTTAACTCTATCGGCAAGACTGTGAATCACAACCGTCCGCTCAGTTCAATGAATTAACAGGTCTTGATCCTAGCCGCTCAGCCGGGCAAGCGAACAGGTAATGGAATTTCTTATCGATTCATGAGAGTTATTTTTATTTAATGACATTGTCGCAAAATTAAAGTGTTATTTTTTTGGAATATACGAGGATCAGGTTAGCAGCCCCGCCGTCATAAGGCTGTGTGCAAAGTGCCTCTGCCTCGAATCCGTGAGGTAATTTCGCCGGGAGGCCTAGGAAACCGGTCCTCCGGTGCGTATTCTGGCTGAATGAAGAAGATCAGGATAATCGAGCTCGTTAGGCGACTTTTTACCGCTCCACCCGATGCGAAATGGCAACGAAACCCAAGACTTGGGCGAGTGTATAACGCTGGACGGGACGCTTATGCCGAAGGTCAACCTCTGCGCATGGCAACCTTTCTGTCCGGCGACGAAAAAGAGGCGTGGATTTCCGGCTGGAAGGAGCGACAAACCTTGGAGATGGTCTGCTGGTAACGCGCTGCCCTCGCCGGTTTCGATACCCCCCGTTCGGGCAGCGTTCCGAATTGCCAGCTTCAATCGCCGCTCGAAGAAAAAGCCGCTTCAGTGGACGGCCTGTGACGGGGTGGCCTACGCTAGGGCGCCACCCGCCTTTGCTGGAAAGGCCGTGCGAACAGAATGGAAAGCACTCCTGCAATCGCACTAAATCCGACATATGAATTCAGCAATCGGCACAGTACAACAGATACAGTCATGTGCGTCAGATAAAGACTGTATGGGATGCGCCCCAAAAATTGGGGGATAGCGCTGGTAAGCAGGATGGATTTGCTTTCTGACGCGGCCAGAACAATTATCCCGACAGATCCCAATGCGCATACAGCAGCGAACATCCTGCTGTCTGGCTCGCTATTGGAAAAGCAAGAAGCCCCGCCAGTATGACCAGCGGGGCTTCCTGAACAACGATGGAGTTTACATCTCCAGCATCGCACAAACTCACAGGGACCGCGCGAGTTCCTTATCGATAAAACAAGCATGCGTGAGATGGACCAATTGGGCCACCTATGTCTCACGCTCGACAAACCATTCATGAAAACTGTGTCCTTCACATGGATGTGGAGGGGGGCGGAATGATGAGCCGACGGTAAACTCTTATGCTTCATTGAATTTCCGGGACTGCCTCGGCTTGAAGCCTGTGGACATCGAAATTTCTAACGCGGGACGGCGTCATTCACTCTGCAAAACGTTAGTGGAGCACCGGGCCGTTAACGGTGCATTTACCTCATTGTCCGTAGTATGAGCTGTCCCCTGGTGGATAATTTCGCCGGGAGGGACGTCTTACCGACGTCTCTCCTGTGCGAGGCTTGGAATTCTCAGGAGGCGGTGAGCTTTATGAGCGATGCGGCGGGCATAGCCAATGAGAACAGTGCTGGTTTTTCTCAGGCCGGTTCCGACGAAGCGGACCTTGCGGGGGGTCGGGTGTGTCAGCAGCATGCATGGGCTCTTGAAAACAGGCGCTACGAAGAAGCATCCGCTTGGGTAAAAGAGTTTAATCGACTCATTGCCGGAAAGCGGACTCTTCGAAAAAATTCATGACACTAAGGCTGCCATCAGCTGGGCCAGAGAAGTCTCTAGAGGGTGTTATGTACTTTCGTGCCTGATTGGTGCAGTAATGAGGGATGACGCCTGCCCGCAAACCGTATCCCTCTGACGTATCAGACGAAGAATGGTCTCTGGTCGTCCCGTATCTGGTCCTGATGCGCGAGGATGCGCAACAACGACATCATGCATTGCGCGAACTGTTCAATGGGTTGCGTTACGTGATCCGCTACGGGATAGCCTGACGGGCCATGCCGAACGACCTTCCGCCGTGGTCAGCGGTCTACCAGCAATCCCGTCGCTGGATGGATGCAGGCTGCTTCGAGGTACTGACGTCTGACCTGCGTGCCGTGCTGCGTGTCGCTTCTGGCCGCAGGGCGGAGCCAACGGCAGTCATTATCGACAGCCGGACATTACGTTCGACGCCGGAAAGCGGTTCCCGCGCCGGATATGATGGGGCCAGGCGCAAAAAGGGGTCAAAGCTGCACATGGCCGTGGACACGCTGGGGCATCTGCTGGCCCTGCATGTCACACCAGCCAGCCGGGATGATCGCGCCGAGGTGGGACGTCTTGCCGCCGCCATTCAGGATGCTACGGACGAAAGCGTTGAACTGGCCTATGTCGATCAGGGATATACCGGCGAGAAACCTGCCGGGGCAGCACGGGCCCAGGGGATCGCCCTTGAGGTCGTCAGGTTGTCCGAAGCCAAACGCGGCTTTGTCCTGCTGCCGCGCCGATGGGTTGTCGAGCGATCTTTCGCATGGGCAACACGCTGTCGTAGGCTCGTCAAGGATTACGAGCGTTACGCTTCAATACTCGCAAGTCTTCATGTCATCGCATTCGCATGTTTCATGCTCAGAAATGCAGCTATACTCGCCCAAGGTGCATAACACCCTCTAGGCTCAGCACGCTCAGTTCAGGAAATAAACGCCTATCACTGTGACATCACCAGTCATGCGCTAAGACAACACCGACAATACAAAACACTGTATTTAAAAATCCAGTGATGTCTTCACATAATACATTCCACCATTGAACCCATAGGGCGAATAGGAAGCATATTTTGCCAGCCCCTGCTGAGAATTTGCAATTGAACGCGCGATCCGTGTTGGATATTTGTTTCCAATATTGTTGGCCCCCACTGCGACTGTCCAGCGAGGAAGAATTTTGTAATCAACCTCCAAATTCGTAATAAAACCGGGATTCTGCATGAATGGAACACTTCCCGGTCCCGTCGGAGCCGCCATGTAGACGATCGACCCATAGCGCATTTCCTGAACAAAGACAGACCATTTCCCCATGTCCCAGTTCACGCTGATCTGCTCGCGGTTTTTGGGAGCCGCATGCAGCACCATCATTTTGGTGTATTCGTTAACCAGATTGTTCTTTGCAGACCGGATTTCGTTATCCGAGAAATTGATTCCCATCGAGAACCGGAATTTACCAAACCGGCTCGTATCCAGAGTGTAGTTAGCATTCAGATCGCCGCCAAATGTCTGTGTGTTATACAGATTAGCGTAATAGGAAAGCGTCGTTGCACTTTCGAGATTTGCTTCACGAAGCAGATTCATTAACGTCGTATCACTTGTATCGACACTGTAAGATTTTGTGCTTCCAAGGCGGCTGTTGATAGCGATGTAATACAGATTCCCTGTTATATGGAAATTATCAACCGGCGTTGCATCCAGACCAATTGTATAGCTTCTGGAATATTCGCCTTTCATTGTGCCTGCACCAAGATATTTGGCAAGCGCGCTGCTCGCCGGCACCTGATCGACCGTGTAGCCCGGATATGGAGCCGAATAGAAATACGACATTTCCCCCAGGGTCGGCGGACGATAGCCGCTGTTGATATTGGCGCGAATGGCCCAGCGTTTGTTAAAGTTATATCGTGTGCCGATCGACCCTGTCTCGACCGTGGCGAGGTTATTATAGCTGGCAACCCGACCGCCCAGAGTCCATTCCCACTTTTTTGTTATATAAAAATCGAGGTTGACGTTGCCCTCATAAACATCACGGTTCTGGTTGGTAACGGCCATAGGGACGTTACCCGGATGGTCGGTTGCACCGAGACCTTCCCAGGAAGCCGTTTCACCCTCGGTCATCTGGAATGTATCGTGACGGTATTCACCGCCAAATCTCAGATTGATGTCTCTGGGCAGAACGCTTGTATGGAAAGATCGCGATCCCCGCAGACCGGCTGTGAGTTCAGATGAGATGGAAGAGCCGTCATAGAAGGATGTCTGAGTGCTGTCGGGAAACGACATATTCTCGGAATCCTTGGTTCCGTATTTCTGCGCGTCACGCCCGTATGTAACGTAAGCATCCCATGCGAAACCGAATTTATGTGTTCTGATTCCGTTATCCGTTTCGAAATCATACTGATCCATTGTAATATAGGGCTGATTACCAACCGGATACAGATTTGTATTGATCCACGTATCCGTGCTTGCCGCGCTGCGATAAGTTTCAGCAACATTGGCGCGGCGATGGGAAAACGTCGATGTGCTGTAGAATTCAAAGTCCTGACCAAAAGGAACGGCCATATTTTCGCTCAGCGTCTCCAGCGTTGATTTGGGGATGCCAAGGCCACGCTGCACGTTACGATTTGCCGTCTCATTCCGGGAATCGTCAAACAGAGTGCCGTAAAAGTCGCCACCTCTTGTGGTGGGCAACTGATGCGTTACCTGGGCCGCCAGATCAAGGTAACCGCCGTCATGCCCCAGCGCCATGCCGTAATTTGCTGAGCCATCAAGCCCCTGTCCGTCTCCGGCGTAGAAGCCGCTGTTTTTAAAGTTAACGCTGCCGCCATGTGTGTCGCGCTTAAGGACGATGTTCACCGCGCCGGCGATGGCATCCTGCCCGTATAAGGCCGAAGCGCCTTCGGTAATCACCTCGATGTGGTCGATGGCTGAAACCGGAATCAGCGAAATGTCGGCCGGTTCGCTGCCCCAGTTGGTGCCCGAGTTGGAGTTGAAGTTCGCGCCGATATGCCGGCGATGCCCGTTGACCAGAATCAGCGTATCGTCCGGAGACTGGCCACGAAGCTGCATGGTCTGCACGAAGGAACTGGCGCCTCCGCCTGGCAGCGCCGCCGTAGTGATCGCCGGGTTAGCCTGCGCCAGAGCGGAAAGAACGTTCGTCTGGCCGGTCCTGAGAAGTTCAGCGCCTGTCACGACTGTCACTTGGGATGTGCTGTGTTGCGGTGTGGAGATCGCGAAAGCAGAATTTCTCGTATGGGCCGCGACATGCACCACTTCGGCGTCAGCGGCATTCATCGATTTTGGCGCGACATGGGCAGGACGTGTCGGCGCAGAAACTTTTTTCTCGGTTTTATAATGCTTTGCCGGCTTATGTGATGAAAGTGTCGCGGCGTAATCGGGCATGGTAACAAAGGAACTGACTGAGGTGGTCCCGTCCGTTCGGACAGTTTTGCGGGCTTGATAAGCTATACCCGGTTGTTGTTATGCCGCCCTTCTGACGGCGTTGCTGTTGGCCATCTGGTCCGGG
>NZ_WOTB01000055.1 GCF_011516835.1 Acetobacter musti
TATCACTGTATCCTTCATCTGCCGTCCTTTCGCGCAGTCGTTTCTTCCAACGACCATTCTGGCACATTGCGATGCCGTGCGGGGAGGACGGCAACCACCCCATCTCACAGGTCGGAGTTTCGTAAAAATACGGGGCGTTATTCCGGCAGGCTTTGTGCCATTTTCAGATGTTCCTCAAGTGTCGGTATGGTGTCGCCGGCCCATTTTTTCAGTGCTGCATTTTCACCGCTTTTCGCATAACGACGGAAAAGCGACAGCGCGTCCTGGTGTGCTGAAATCTGATCTTCACGATACTGCCTGACGAAGCTGTCGCCATGCAGACCATTCAGCGTATCCAGCTTCCTTTTATGTGTGTCATCGACGACAGACGGAGGCGTGGTTGCCAGATTACTGCTGCTGAGAAGCTGTTTCAGCTCTGATGTGGTTTTCTGATGGTCGGTGATCATTCTGGACGCAAATGTTTGAAGTGAAGGATTTGCACGCGCCATCTGACTGGACTGGATTTCAAAGAGATCGCTTACAGCAGCGCTGTTGATGAAATCATCTGTTTTCGGCGCAATTCCCATCATGGAATTCATGCCTGTTTTCTCCGGAAGAGACTGAGCCAGAGCCGGTGTTGAAAGACATAATGCTGCGATAAGAAGGCAGGATTTTCTCATTGACGTTTTCCTTTTTCAAAATGCGGACCGTGTTTGCAGGCTGCTGAAAAACGGAGCGGTGATCAGCAGACCACCTGTTCATATATTTGTTCCAGGATTCACAGTTAGGTACACGGTTTGTTTGCCAGAGATGGCGATGCATAAGCTTGTAAAAAATGACTCTGCATAGAGAGTAAAATGTCGAACGATACCATTAGCTGAAAGTTTCGTAGTCCTTATCGCCTCAGATCACCCACAAGACGTTTTTTGCAACCAGGAAAATTTCTTTTCTGATGATCTTTGGAAATACCTTTTTAAGGAAAAATACCATGTTATCTGAAGAAAAATTCCTGTACCAGAGCCAGACTATTTCTGGTGAGGCAGGAAAATGAATCCACCTCCCATCATGGAGAAGAAAGTTGCCAGAAATCAGGAAAACTTTTTGGGAAAATTTCTTTGATAACAGAAACTGATTCCGGAATAGGCCGGCCAGTCGCGATCGCTTTTGCCCGCGAAGACGCCGATATTGCAATCGCTTATTATACAGAAGACAAAGATTCTGAGACTACGGTTGAATGGGCGCAAAAGACAGGCCGCCGCGCTATCCGGTTTCCCAGGAGTTATCGACTACAATCGCATTACAATGAGATAATAAAACGTACAGTCGACGAATTCGGTCAGCCTGATATTCTTGTCAATAATGCTGCATGCCAGAAATCAGTAACGGAATTTTCCGAAATTAACGAAGAAGAACCCGATACAACATTTCGCACGAATTTTAATGGTACGTTCTTTTTATGTCAGGCGGCTTTGTCGCATCTGAACAGCGGAGCCTCTGTTATCAAACATAAGTTAGATTAACGCCGTACAACCATCCCCTCATCTGCCCGCTTATGCCGCGACAAAGGCAACTATTTTCAATTTCACAGCATGCCCTGCGTAAATGCTTGGAGAGCGGAATATCCGCGTTAATACTGTTGCACCGGACGCGTCTGGAAGCCACTTATTCTGTCTACAACGCCTGAAGAAGTGATTACCGGGTTTGGTAAAGATACTCCTCCTGTCCGGGGCGCCCAGCTGGCGGAACTGGTGGCTTCCTATGTAATATTCGCTTCATATGAAAGCAATTACACAACAAGGGCCGTTCTTCCTGTAACAGGAGGCAGACCAACGCTTTGATCGCCGGAATGACGCAGCAGATGAAGCTTCCGAAAACGATTTGTTTACAGAGCCGATAAAGATACTATTCCGGTATCTGTGGTGAACATGCCGGCATCATCTTTTGAGATTTTTCACTGGCATTTCCACAAGCTGCAACTGCATTGCCGTCCCACTCTGCCATGAGTTCGCTCCCGCTGCGACATCCGGCATTGGTATATCGGCGCGGTTTTCTCTCTCACTCCGGGTAGAAATCCCGAAACTTCTGTCCCGGTCGTCCAGGAAAGTCTGCCGGATCTGACCATCTCTGGTAAATCCCATCATCAACTGAGGGATTCCAAGAGGGAGATCATGATCGCGATCAATCTGCCATGTATGCCAGGTCTTCCCATAAGTTGTCACGAGATCCTTCATGAAAGCGTGCTCACCCGGCCTGGGAACACCGGGAGCGACAAGCATTCCTGATTTTACCTCATAGTGATGACTATGCCATAATTTCTTTTCATCCTCGGAAAGAGTTTTAAATATTCTTTCGCTTACAATATATTCAATACCAATGAGCCTGGCATTTGTCTGGTTGGCTTCATAAATGACGCATTGATGAAAGTCTTCTGTCAGATGTGTGCAGAAATGATTAGCTTCAACCTGCCGGCCCATATCGTCAGCATAAAAATGAAATCCATTCAGATACTCGCTCATCGCATTGATCGGTTTTTTAACCTGCAAAGTATCAGCGACTGTATCGAGGACATGACTTCTTACAGTTTTCGGGCTTCCCGGAACGGGCGTCACATTCTTATCTGCTGCAGCGGCTTTGTGTCCGAGGAATGCCGAAATCTGGGTAGCAACAAGGCCTGTAGCAAGAGTGCGGTTAAAACAGCGCCGACAGGTAAAGTTATGAAGAAACGACATAGTATGCCCTTTCAGACAGTAAGCCATGCTCTCCATCATAAAGCTTCTTATCTTCTGAAGTTGCTTTATGATTTTATTTTCTGTAAAGTAATTATCGATAAAATCGGTTATTTTCATGATTTATATGATGTATTTCAGTAGAAAATTTCTCTTCCTTTCTCGGCACTATCAAATATCAGAAGCGCAATTGCCCTGTCTGTTGCAGCACTTGAATCTGGTCTGCCGTTTGCAACGTGATGGTTAGCGATGGACTGACACCACCTCCTGCCCGGAACAAGCATCCACCCCAGGACCAGAAATTGTAAATATTCCAACTTCGGTCATAAACCTTCGCCCTGCCGCTCTTGCGGTCATCCTCCATGCCGCGCAGTGGTCGCCAGACGATTGGTATCGTTTTCCTGTTGCCGGCTCCCTTTGCTCCGATCAGTTCGAGAACTACGTTGAATTTAGAATAGATCCTGCTGAATCATGCACTTGTCGTTATCCTGTCGGGAACTGGGTTGGAAGGATAAAGGCTTCCGCCGTTACGCCATCTGCAGAGATATCGGAACAGCTCACGATTTGTGCGACGGCATGATTGAGGTCAGCATTTCTTTTGCTGAATCGAGAATGACACTGCTGCGCTCGGGTTCGGAAATCAGTGAGGACAGGAAGGCCTTAGCCTGCTGCAGGGTGATATGCGGCGGGAGCGGCGGCACATTGGGGTCGGTGCGCGCTTCGAGAATGACCGGGCGGTCGGCGCTCAGGGCCTCGTCCCAGGCGGCTGCCACTTTTTCCGGGTCATCGACGCAGATGCCTTTAAGACCAAGCAGTTCCGCGTATTTGTGGTAGGGGAAATCCGGAATGGCCTGTGTGGACTCCGTCTTTCCTTTCCCAAGCTGGATACGCTCTTCCCATGTCACCTGACTGAGATCCTGATTGTTCAGGACAAGAACGATCAGTTTCGGATTCGACCACTGCCTCCAGTATTTAGAAATGGTGATCATGACGTTCAGGCCATTCATCTGCATGGCTCCGTCGCCCATGCAGGCGATGACGGTGCGTTCCGGAAAGGCCATCTTGCCGGCCATGGCGTAGGGCGTGCCGGCGCCAAGAGAGGCCAGGCCGCCCGAGAGGGAGGCTTTCATACCCCGGCGCATTCTGAGATCGCGGGCATACCAGTTGGCGACGGACCCGGAATCAGCCGTGATGATGGCGTTGTCGGGCAGTTGCTTCGAGAGTTCCCGGAAGACGCGCTGGGGGTTGAGCGAGTCTGCGCTGTTCATCGCGCGCGCCTCAAGCACTTTCCACCAGTCGGCCACTTCTTTTTCGATCCGTGTGCGCCAGGAGCGGTCGGTATTGTGCTGAAGCAGTGGAATCAGCGCCCGCAATGTCGCGGCGCAATCGCCCTGGAGACTGACTTCCATGGGATAGCGCAAAGAGAGTCTGCCGCTGTCGATGTCGATCTGCACGCCGCGGGCCTGACCCGGTTCTGGCAGAAATTCACTGTAGGGAAAGGACGAGCCCACCATCAGGAACGTATCGCATTCCTTCATGAGATCCCATGAAGGCTTCGTGCCCAGGAGGCCGATTGATCCCGTGACGAAAGGCAGTTCGTCCGGGACGGCGGCTTTTCCCAGAAGCGCCTTGGCGATGCCTGCGCCGAGGATTTCCGCTGTTTCCAGCAGTTCGTCCGTTGCCTCAAGAGCGCCGGCGCCTGCCAGGATCGCGACTTTTTTTCCTGAATTCAGAATATCCGCTGCGGCACGAAGGCCTGTCTCCTCCGGTACTTTACTGCCGATCGTCGTGCCGATGCCTGTATGGGTCGAACCATGCGCCATTGGCGGTTCTGAATAGCTCAGTTCCTGCAGGTCATTGGGAACGATGATGACGGTGGGGGAGCGTTTGTCCCGCGCGATCCGTACGGCACGGTCGATGGCATGCCGCATCTGGGAGGGCTCCGTGACCGTGACGATGTATTCCGATGCGACATCCTTACAGAGGGACTGCAGATCGACTTCCTGCTGATAATTCGAGCCGATTGCGGTGCGGGCCTGCTGGCCCATGATGGCCACCACGCCGACATGATCGAGTTTTGCGTCGTACAGTCCGTTCAGAAGATGGATGGCGCCGGGGCCGGATGTGGCAAAACAAAGCCCCACCTGGCTGGTGAATTTGGCATGGGCGGTCGCCATGAAAGCAGCCATTTCCTCATGTCGTACCTGAACGTAGTCGATATTTCCGGCATCGATTTCTTTTTGCAGAGCGACATCGATGCCGCCCGCACCGTCACCGGGATAGCCGTATGCGCGCTTAAGTCCCCATTCCTGCAGGCGTTTCCATAAGAATTCGCTGACATTCATTGGAGAGTCTCCCGTGGAGTCGTTCGGGCACTGCCGGAAATTCAGAAAGGGTTACCTCTGGTCTGACGGTCATTTTGCAAACAGAGTTACTGTGGCTTTTCAGGGCTTTGCCCCGGGTTCCACACAGTAACGCAGTTCTTTTGATCCCGGTTTATGAAATCAGAAGGGATAAAGGGGTCCTTGACCCCTTCCGGAAGCAGGACAGAGTTCTGCTCTGTCCCCTGTCTGCAAAATACATAACCATCAGAAAAAGAGTCCGCCCGTATCGGAGAAAAATCAGCCGGCTTCATGCGGCATGCTGATTTACTTCTTTTTCGGCGATACGGGTCAGTTTCTGATCGGCGGATTTTTCTTCATCGAGTGTCTGCTTCAGAACCGCGGCGCAATCGGGGCGGCCAAGCTGGATGGCATAGGCGATAAGGCTGCCGTAACGGGTGATTTCGTAATGCTCGACGGCCTGGGCCGCTGAAAGCATGGCGGCGTCACGGACTTCAGGATCATCGCAGTCGCTGATAATCTCTTTGGCTTCGGCGAGGATTCCGTCCATTGCCTGGCATGTGACGCCTTTGACGGGCTGACCATGCATCTGGAACACCCGCTCCAGTCTCTGCACATGTCCTTCCGTTTCGGTCAGATGATGCTGAAATGCCGCTTTCAGGTCGGGCTCCTCAGCTTTTTCCGCCATTGTGGGAAGATTTTTGACGATCTGATTTTCGGCATAATAGATATCCTGCAAAGTATGCACGAACAGATCATCGAGATTTTTGATTGGTTTCGAAAACAGGCTCATGATCCTTCTCCATTTCGGAAGGGATGACCGCTAATAAACTGATATGTTCAGCCCGGGAGCGCCGGCCTTTTACCAGCGCTCCCGGTCTGTTGTACGAACTCAGCTGTTCTTGTGACTCTGCTGGCCCGCCTTGACATGCTGTTCGTGCGTGCCGCCGCGGGTGCCTGAGCTGTGCTCGCCCTCGCTTTTTTCACTGTGAGATGTGCCGGCGTTCTTGTGGCTCTGCTCACCGGCTTTGACATGCTGTTCGTGCGTGCCGCCGCGGGTGCCTGAGCTGTGTTCGCCCTCGCTTTTTTCACTGTGAGATGTGCCGGCATTCTTGTGGCTCTGCTCACCGGCTTTGACATGCTGTTCATGGCTGCCGCCCTGATTTGCCATTTTTGTTTTCCTTTTAAATGATATGCGACGGTTGCGGAGAGCAGCCGTCACAGACCAAACCTTCCATCCCGAAAGAGGTTCCGGAAACTTCTCTTAAAATTAAAGAATCTTGAGAAACGGACGATGCGGCGGGACTGAGCCATGACCTTCAGATACGGACGCCTGTGTCTGACGCCTGCCGGAATCCGGGGGAAAATGGAGCGGGGTGATTTTTCTTTTCCCGGAGATATGCGCTCAGGTCATCACATGGCGGGTATCAGCGGCATTTAAGCTGTATCTCTCCTGGAATTTCATCAGGATTTTCCGATGCGCACGCAAAAAATCTCTGCATGAATTTTATTCGGCTCTTTTTGGTCATGAAAACGCAACCGGTGGTGTCCCCGGACCTTAACATTGCATTGACGACAAGACCCTGACGTCTGCAGAGGTGTTTTTTCATGACCCAGGCCGCCCCCACAGCTCCCTGTCGCCTTCAGATCAACGGAGAGGATTACGACGCTGATCTGCCTCCCTCCGTCACATTGCTGGATCTTCTGAGAGAAAGACTCGGTCTTACGGGCACCAAGAAGGGATGCGATCATGGGCAATGCGGCGCCTGCACGGTGCTGGTCGATGGCAGGCGCGTCAAAAGCTGCCTTATGCTCGCGGTTTCCCTTCCTGACGCTCAGGTGACAACCATTGAGGGGCTGAGCCGGAAGGGCAGGCTGCATCCGATGCAGCAGGCTTTTATCGATTTCGACGCTTTTCAGTGCGGATACTGCACACCGGGGCAGATCCTGTCGGCGGTGGCGCTGCTGGAGGAAGGCCATATCCGGTCACGCGAGGAAATCCGTGAATTCATGAGCGGTAATCTGTGCCGGTGCGGCGCCTATAACGGAATTATCGATGCTGTTGAGCATGTGGTTGCGCAGAGGCAGCGGGACGAGGCAGGCGAAGCGGCATGAGGAGTTTTTCGTATTCCCGTCCGGCATCCTTTGACGAGGCATGCCGCGTTCCCGAACGCACCCGCTTTCTCGCGGGGGGAACCAATCTGATCGATCTGATGAAATCGGATGTTGAGCGGCCTGCTCATGTAGTGGATCTCAAATCCCTGTCCATGGATCAGATTGAGGAACTGCCTGACGGCGGCCTGCGTCTCGGTGCTCTGGCGACCAACGCCGGTACGGCTGAGCATCCTCTTGTAACGGGGCGTTTTCCCCTGCTGGCTTCCGCCATTCTCGCGGGGGCCAGTCCCCAGATCCGGAATGTGGCGACCAATGGTGGTAATCTGAACCAGCGGACACGGTGCCATTACTTCTATGACCCGGATATGGTGTGCAACAAGCGCTCGCCCGGCAGCGGCTGTTCCGCCCGGGGTGGCCGCAACCGGATCATGGCCGTTCTGGGAACGAGTGAGTCGTGTATTGCGACATTTCCGTCGGATATGTGTGTCGCTCTCGCGGCGCTGAACGCGGTGGTCCGTCTGCGCGGTCCGGACGGTGAACGGGCGGTGGCTCTGCGTGACTATCATCGTCTGCCGGGTGAGACACCCTGGATCGACAACGTCCTGCAGCCGGGCGAAATCGTAACGTCCATTGATCTGCCATCCGTTTCCTTTGGCGAGCATTACACCTATCTCAAAATCCGCGACCGGCTGTCCTTTGCTTTTGCAATCGTTTCCGTTGCTGTCGGTCTGGACATGGAGAGTGGCGTTATCCGGCGCGGCTGTCTTGCGCTGGGGGGTGTAGGAACGAAACCCTGGTGTGTGCCGGAAGCGGAGGCACTGATGCGGGACAGGCCGCCTTCGCACTCGCTTTTCCGGGACGTGGCTGAATGTATTCTGGAGGGTGCTGTGGCGGATCGCGACAATGCCGCCAAGCTGAAGCTTGCGCCGCGTGTCATCGAACGGGCGCTGTGGCAGGCCGCTGAGGGAACGCCTCAGTCCCAGACCTGCAAGACTATCCGCTGAAGGAGACGGAATATGAACGTTGTATCAGCGAATATCGGGCAGTCTGTCCCGCGGATCGATGGTTTTGCCAAGGTGACCGGGCAGGCGACCTATGCGGCTGAGCCTCATCCGCCGGGTCTGCTGTATGGGGTTATCGTCAACAGTCTGATCGCGCGGGGGCGGATCGAGGCCATCCACGATGAGGCGGCGCGCGCGGTTCCCGGTGTGACGGAGGTGATGACGCATCATAATCGCCCGCACACGGCGTTGTTTGAAAAATCCTATGTGGACGGGCTGGGCGTGCCGGGATCGCCATACAGGCCTCTGCATGACGCGGAAATTCGCTTCAACGGGCAGCCGGTCGCCGTGGTCTTTGCGGAGACATTCGAGGCGGCGCGTGAGGCGGCGATGCTGATCCAGGTGGATTACGAGCGCTGGCCTCATAATGCTGATTTCGACGCTGCCCTGCATCAGAAATACATGCCGTCCAAAACGCGCAGCAATTATGTTCCGCCGAAGTCCCGGGGCAACGCCTCTGAAGCGTATGCTCTGAGTCCGGTAAAGATCGAAGGGCGCTTTCATCTTGCGCCCGAACATCACAATCCGATGGAAATGCACGCCACGACCGTCATTATCGAAGAGGACGGCGCGCTGACGGTGTGGGACAAAACGCAGGGGCCTCAGGCGGTTCAGGCTTATCTGGCGAGTGCTCTGTCACTTTCCGGAAAGAAGGTGCGTGTGCGTAATCCTTATGTGGGGGGCGCGTTTGGTTCCGGGCTGCGGGCGCAGCACAATGTTTTTCTTGCAGCACTTGGGGCAGAGATGCTGAAGCGTCCCGTCCGCGTGACCCTGACGCGGCCGCAGATGTTCACGCATGTTTTCAGGCCGGAAGCGGTCATGGATATTGCGCTGGGCGCTGACAGAGACGGCACCCTGCAGTCAATCATTGTCGAGGGTGTCACCGATACGTCGCGCTTTGAGCACAATATGGAAAATGTCGTTGTCTGGGGGCTGATCGGGTATAAATGCCCGAATGCGACGGCGGATTACAAAATAGCGCCGCGCGACACCTACACGTCCAGCGACATGCGTGCGCCGGGTGCGGCGACCGGCGTCAATCTTTTCGAGATGGCGGTCGATGAACTGGCCTGGGCCTGCGGAATGGACCCGCTGGCGTTCCGGCTGCACAATTATTCAGAGATCGACGCCATGCATAACATGCCGCTCACCAGCAACGCTTTGCGGGAAGCGCTGCTGCAGGGTGCGGAACGGTTTGGCTGGAACGGATACCCGCCTGGGCCGGGCAGTCTGCGCGACGGCAGGGAGCTTATCGGTCACGGGATGGCGACCGGCATATGGGATGCGATGTTTTCTCCCACGGCCGCGCGGGCCAGGCTCACATCTGACGGGCGGCTCCATATCGCGACCGCCGCCTCGGATATCGGCACCGGCACCTATACGATCCTGGCTCAGACGGCGTCGGAGGCGTTCGGTATTCCGATCGACCGGATCGATATTGAGCTGGGAGATTCCACTCTGCCGGAATGCCCGACGGAAGGCGGCTCATGGACGGCGGCCTCGGCCGGAGCGGCGGTCTGGCTTGCGTGTCAGAGCCTGCGTGAAAAATTCCTGAAAGCACTGGCAAAAAGTGAAAATACGCCTGAGCGGATAAAGCAGAGTGAAGTCACACTGACGGAGGGTGAGCTGCACGGGGTCAGGGATGGCAGCCGCGAGGTTTTTTCCCTTCAGGAAGCTTTATCTTTCATCGGGGAGGCCTCCATCGAAGCGGAAGAAACCGCGAAACCGGGGCTGCGGGACAAGATCAGCGAGATGCGGAAGGCCCGGTTTACCCACAGCGCGGTCTTTTGTGAGGTGCGCGTCGATGAGGAGCTGGGCATTGTCCGCGTGACGCGTCTTGTGAACGCTGTGGCTGCGGGGCGCATCATGAATCCGAAAACGGCAGCCAGTCAGGTGCGCGGCGCAATGGTGATGGCGACCGGGATGGCGCTGCATGAAGAATCTCTGATGGATGAGCGCTACGGGCGGTTCATGAACCATAATTTCTCAGAATATCACATTCCGTCTCATGCCGACATTCCGGAGATGGATGTTCTGTTTGTCGATGAAAAGGACGAGGAAGTCAGCCCGCTGGGGATCAAGGGTGTGGGTGAGATCGGCATGTGCGGTACGGCGGCGGCCATTGCCAACGCCATTTTCCATGCGACCGGGAAACGGTATCGCACTCTTCCGATCATACCCGGTGCCTGACTTAAAGCATGGAAAAGCCATTATGAGTCGCGAGACTTTTCTTCAGAATGACAGATGGCTTCATGTCTGCGTTGACATGCAGAACATGTTTCGTGAGAAGACACCGTGGCGTGCGCCATGGATGCCTCATATTCTTCCCAATGTTGTCGATATTGTAAAACGAAACAGAGAAAAAACGGTTTTTACACGCTTTATTCCTCCGCAATCCGCCGAAGAGGCGCCCGGAGCGTGGAAGGAGTATTACGAGCACTGGCATGAGATGACGCGGGCGGAGATCGATCCGCATCTTCTTGAGCTGGTTCCGGAATTAGGCGGCTTTGCGTCTTCTGATAATGTGTTTGAAAAGAACAGTTATTCCGCGTGGCGATCGGGAGAGTTTCGCCATTATGTCAGGCGGTATGATCCGACAGCCATTGTACTGACGGGGGGCGAGACGGATATCTGTGTTCTGTTCACGGCTCTGGAGGCTATAGACCGGGGCTACAGGACTGTTATTATTTCTGATGCCATTTACAGTTCTATGGATGAAATGCATGATTCTATACTGGACTTTTATACGACGCGATTTACGAACCAGCTTCTGACGCTCTCCACGAAAGAGTTTAACGACCGGGTTTCAGCAAACGGCGCATAAAAGACTGTTTCAGAATCCTTCTTATGGAATTCGGCTTAAATTATAAAGAAGTTTTTGGTGAAGATTTTTTCAAAAAGCTTCAGAAGCTGCTGCCTTTTTGAAAAAATGCCGTACCCAAAAACTTTTATCTTTTTATCAAAGACTTATCACAGGGTGCTTTTTGAGGCTGACTGAGGCGAGCAGATTGATCAGGATATTGTGTCATGTCCACCACTATTCTTCTGATACGCCATGCGGAAAAACCGGATGAAGCTCTGCATGAAACCGGGATCGACAGTCATGGACAGGATGATCCTTATTCACTGAGCCGGAAGGGCTGGCGGCGGGCGGAGAGGCTTGCTGGTTTTTTTACTGGCGGAGAAAGTTTCCTGCCGGTCCCGGATCGTCTTTTTGCCTCTGCGTTCCGTCCTGGCGGTGGTCACAGCCGGAGACCGGAACAGACTGTCCTGCCTTTGTCCGAAGCTCTGCACTGCCCTGTCGATCTGACCTGGGCGCTGCATCAGGAGCGGGAATTTGGGGCTGTTCTTTCCAGGCTGGAAGGTACGTCTCTGGTCTGCTGGCAGCATCAGGGCCTTACGGATCTGGCGAAAGCTGTTGTGTTGCCACAGCAGTTTTCCTCTCTTCAGGAGTGGCCGTCTGACTGTTATGACATGCTCTGGCGGATCAGCCGGGCCGGCGATGCGGTGGAGTTTTGCGTCGTATCACATGACCGGTGACGGCGGACCGGAGCTACATCCCGATGAAACCGGCCGGCTTCCGCTGTAAGGCGGCGACGCCGGGGCGCAGCGCCAGTTCCGAAAGGAAGGCCGGCGCCCACAGAGTGCGATGGCGGCCATGCCACCGGAGTTCAAAATGCAGTTCCGCTTTTTCGCCCTGTTCTGACCAGGAGACGGACTGTCCGGCTGTGAGGTGAAGACGGACAGGACGATCTTCGCCGTCACCCAAGGCATGAAACCTGCGAAGGTGATGGTGTGCATTGCGGCGAGGGTTGAAGCACAGCGCTCGTAGTCTTTTACGAGCCTTCTGCAACGCGTAGCCCATGCGAACGATCTTTCCACGATCCATCGCCGGGGCAGCAAAACAAAACCCCGCTTTGCCTGATGCAGCCTGACGATTTCGAGGGTGATATCCTGCTCTTCAGCAGCTTTCGCCGCTTTTGATCCGGTATAGCCCTGATCGGCCCATGCCAGTTCCACGCTGCCATCTGTTGCCTGCTGAATGACCTCGGTCAATGGACCGATTTCTGCCCAACCGTCCCTGTCTGCCGGGGTGACGTGCAGGGCCAGAAGATGACCCAGGGTGTCGACCGCCATGTGCAGCTTCGATCCCTTCTTTCTTTTCGCGCCATCATAGCCAAACCGTGACCTGCTTTCCGGGGTTGGACGCAGTGCCCTGCTGTCGATGATCGCCGTTGTCAGTTCAGCCTTCCTGCCTGCGGCCAGACGCAGCACAGCCCGAAGATCGTGGACAACAGCTTCGAAATATCCCGCATCCATCCAGCGCCGGGATTGCTGGTAAACCGCAGTCCACGGCGGAAGATCGTTCGGCATCGTCCGCCATGCAATGCCGTAACGGATCACATACCGAAGACCGTTGAACAGCTCCCGCAGATCATGATGGCGTTGTTCCGCGTCTTCCTTCATCAGAAGAAGATACGGAATCACCAGCGACCACACTCTTCGTCGCTGATATCAGACGGATACGGTTTGCGTGCAGTATTCATCATCTGCTCTGCACCATTCACAACAGAAAGTACATAACACCCTCCAGAGCGTATCGTCAGTTAAGTCCGAGAATTGCGGCGACGAGTTGAACGGCCGCGAGGAAGGTTGATTTCAGCTTATCACAGCGTGCTGCAATGCCTCTGAACTGCTTCAGTCTGAAAAGAGCCGTTCGATGATGTTTCGTCTTTTATAAATCAAAAATGGGGTTTTTCGCGAACAGATGCGATTTGCCTTCGACGGGATAACCGGTGTGATTCCTCGTTCTTCGAGCTTTTCGGTGAGCGGATCAGCGTCATACGCCTTGTCAGCGATAAAGGATTCGGGATCGACTTCATCCGGCAGCGGTTCTGCTTCAGTGATATCCGCTCTCTGCCCAGGCGTCAGGGAAAGAGCCACAGCCTTTCCCACAGCATCGACAATGACGTGATCTTTGTGGTCAGTTCGCCCCAGCGACACAGCCGCCGGTGCACGTTCTTCCAGTCGCCAAAGCGGGCAGGCAGATCACGCCAGGGAATACCGGCGCGGTAACGATACAGAGCCGCTTCCACAAACAGGCGATTATCCGCGGCTGTGCCGCCGGCATGGCCTTCGCGACCCGGGAGAAGATCCTTTATCCGCCCCCGCTCCAGAAACAGGGAGAATAGTAAGTAAGGAAGACCGTCCGGCTCTTTTTCGAAGGACGGGAGACGCCTAACTGTCTGATGTACCAGTGTTTCATGGTGATCAGACGTTGATTGTGAGCGAATTATGATGGAAGTGGTTGCGGGGGAACGCAACCAACGATACTTGCGATTGGTAGACTGCGAGATACCTCGCCTTGCCTTGCCGCATGACACAGAAATCATGCCAGCGCGCATGGACATATCCAATTGAAATCCTTGTCATAGGCAATATGCCTCATATATAATCCCATATCATGGTCAATATATGAGGCGATCCATCATGTCTGAGACCACATTCCTCTCCGACGCCTTCGATCCATCAGGGCTGGTCGCTGCAGAACGCCTGAGCAGCATGCTACATATCACGCGGGGCGAACTGGCTGCTACCTTGGGACTGTCCCGCGATGCCGTCTCCAAAAGCGCCCGTCTTGGCCGTCCCGCCACCCAGGCGAGGCTGCGCGACATGGTCGAGATCCTCAATCGCGTCCGGCCATGGGCGGGCTCAGCCCAGCAGGCTTTCGCATGGTACCGGTCACAACCCCTGCCCTCTTTCGGTGATCAGACTGCCGAGGCGCTCGTCCGGGAGGGGCGCGCCAATGTCGTCCGACGCTACCTGGACCGTATTGCAACCGGCGGTTACGCGTGAGGTTTACCGGACGGGTATTCCGAGCTCATAATCCCCGCTGGTCTTTCACCCCGCTATCAGGCGACGGTGCGGCGCTTCATGGAGGCCGGTTCAACCCGGTCGGCACACCTGCCCTTTACACATCACTTCGGATGGAAACTGCCTGGCTCGAAGCCCAGCAGGGATTTCCATTTAAGCCGCAACCTTTGACCATCTGTGCCTATGACGTCGATAGCGAACCCGTCGTCGATCTGACCGATCAATCCAGTCTTAACGATCTGGGCTTCTCCCTCGCCACCTTGGCCTGTCCTTGGGAAGACCTTGCTGACCAGGGCAACGCGCCACCTTCATGGAAACTGGCAAAGGCACTCATGGCCGACGGAGCGGCTGGCATCATTGTCCCGAGCTTCGCTCCCGGAGCAACACAAAATGACAGAAACCTCGTCTTCTGGGCATGGTCAGACAGTCTGCCCTCCCGCGTAACCGTCATTGATGATGAGAGGCGACTGCCCACAACTCCAGCGTCATGGTCGTAAGCTGACTGGAGAGTAAAATGACAGAATGGTGGCTATCCAGCCGCCCAAGCTTGACGACCGCCATGGGGGGGAAGCTGAATGTCGGCTGTCAGGCATGAAAATCTGACCTGACCGAGAGGCAGATTCGCATCATAAACGCGTTACGTCCTGCGTCTGATCCTGACCTGTCAGACAG
>NZ_WOTB01000056.1 GCF_011516835.1 Acetobacter musti
GACGGATAGCGCTTCGTCTTGCGGGTGATACTGGCCATCCGGCCTCTCTGCTCTGGCGTCCACATCCAGGGCTTGAATCACACCCTCACCGAATTTCCAAACAGGCTCTAATGGAAAGACCATGAATTACCAGATCGGGATGCTTGCCGCTTATGCATGGTGTCGGCGTGTGCTCCGCTGACGATCTCCGCAGCACTCCGCATGGTCGTGCCCGTAATGCATTTCACTGTATTACAGAACCCTTTTTATAATTTCTTAATTCATATCTGAAGTATTTGCAATTTTCTTTGGCCAACGCCTATGGAGCCAAAGCCATGAACCAGGATCTGCGCGTATCCAACTTTCTACCGTCTGGTTCAGGACTGTCGTAAGGGCAAGAATATCTTCTGTTCGATTGCCCGTCTGGGGACAGACAAGAGGCGGCTCGCAGACCATCAGGAATCTTGCGGGACCAATCCGCTCGATCCGGATCGGTATCAGGGGAATACCGAAGCGAAGGGCGAGCTGGGCTGGTGCGGTGACGGTCATAGCTGTGTGTCCAAAAAACGGAACGCCAATTCCGTCGTTCATTTTCTGGTCAACCAACAGTCCAAGTGAACCGCCTTGCGCCAGATGCGCGATTGCCGCGCGTGCCCCCATTGCGCCCTTTGCAAACATTGAACAGTTCACACCATGCGCAGCGCAACGTAATTCCTGTATCACTTCTTCAATCGCGGGGTTGGATGCGCGCCGATAGGCACCTGCTACCGTGAGACCAAGTTGAGATGCGATCGGAAGAATCATTTCCCAGTTATTATAATGAGCCGAGAAAAATATAGCCTGCTTCGGTGGCAGATTTTCCTCCCCGACGATTTCCCAACCGGGTCCCGAACTTGTCCTCTTCAAATTGCGTAAATGGGGAAGTTCTCCGAAAACTCGCCCAAGATTGCGCCATGCCTGGCCAATGATCTGCCGACGCGCGTCAGAATCGAGCAGAGGCAGGGCAAGACGTAAATTTTGGTCGGCAATCCTCGATACTCCGAGATAAGGTCCGGCTAGTGCTGCGATGCCTCCAATCATATTTGATGCATGATCTGGCTTCAGATTACGAAGAACTCCGAAGAGACTCCTCAGGAGCAGACGCGTCGGGGCCTGCCAACGATAATCACGTTGAAGGCCCGCTTGACCCCGCTTTTCTAACGCCATTGCAGAAAATCATAATGAACATTTTTACTGCTCATATATTGCTCTGGATTCATGAAGGACAAACAGGTCTCCCTAATCCGTTGAACCGGACCGATATGCCATAAACGGTTATCCACGGCGAAAGAACGGGCAGTACAACGACCTTAATATATTCCATATATAAGTATGTTTATGCGTGTCCTATTAAGGGGTCTTCTCTTATTGATCGAGATACGGATTGTATCAGATTGAATTTTAAAATAATTATTACTTTAATGAGAATATTTTTAACTTATCGTAACGCAGGGTATTTTTAACGCATATGTAGTCCGCCCACTTTCTGGACGCATGATTTTACCAACGCACGCACCCATGATGATCGAAAATTCTGGTTAGAGGGTCTGATAATCCTTCTTGCTTTTACGCTCAGCCAGAAAGACACACAGACCATGTTGGCTGCCGAAGATCGTTCGGGCCCGCTGCTGCCTTAGCCTGCTTTTCGCAAATTACCTGGCTAACACTCCATGATATCGACTGTATCCGCCACCATTCTGACATCGGCGTGGGGTCGGTCAGCCATAGGCTCAATGCTCTGCCGTGGCGCTGGCAGAAAGGCGTGTCCTATCATTTTCTCAAACTTAATATTGCGAGGAATACCCGGAAGTCAGCGGCCTGATGGTACCGATCGACCTGGTCGGACAGATCGTCGATTGATGGAGAGGGCATCACGGCTTTCCATTGGTCATGATTTCACCTACGGCGCGACACCCCCGATCGCCGGACGGATGGTAGTGGTGGTCGATGACGGGATCGCCACCGGCGGCACGATGCGTGCGGCGCTGCGGGTGGTACGCCATCACGGTGCCATGCGGGTCGTGCTCGCCGTGCCTGGTAGCCCCGCCCGAGACACTGGCCGATCTGGCGGCGGAGTGCGACGATCTTGTGTGCCTGACCAAGCCGTCCGATTTCCGGGCGGTCGGGGTCCATTATGCCGATTTCCGGCAGGTGGAGGATGCGGAAGTGCGGGATCTCCTGACGCAGGCGCGCACCACCGCGACATGACGGAAATCCGACCGTCCGGCACACGACTCCTACCCGGATCGGCACGCGGTCCCTTTCGCCGACGCGTGCGCCCACGAAAGGCGTTTACATGCCGTCCGGCTCGTGTCCGGCCCCTGTGTCACTTCAGGCCCAGATGATCCCGATAGCGGCGGAAGCAGGCCGCACCACATTCCAGCCGCATTAGGGCACCCTCGGCGATTGCCGGGGCACGACGCGCATCTTCCGCAATGAGCGGGCCAATAATCTCCGCGTTCCATGTTGCGGAGTGGCGCACATCCAGCACGGCATGCAGGTCGAAATAATGCCGGTCATCTGGTTGAACACCCAACCGCTTCAGCCCAGCCGTGACCATGGCAGCCCTGCCCGGCGCTGTCAGTTCGATCACGCCCAGCGCGCCGACCGCGTGAAACGCCAGATGCCGGTGGCAGGCCAGACCGGCCATGGTGTTGGCCAAGGCCAGCGACTGCCACACCGTCGTCTCCGGTCGAGGCCGCAGCCCGAGGGCATGAATCAGATGCGCCAGCATCGGCCCGTGCATGCCGACTTTCCGGCCATGACCCATTTCGTCCCAGTAATTGCGCGCCAGTTCCAGTTTGGGACGCGTCGGCATACGGACCTGAACCAGTGCTGTCAGGTCCTCGAAGCCGGCTTCCCCTGTGGCTTCCTGTTCAAGGAACCAGCACATGGCCTTATGGGATGCTTCATGCGCCAGCCATGGGAAAAGCCTGTCGTGCTGGCCGGGACCGGTCCGGTCCAGTTCCTCGAACCATGCGAGGAATGCCGCGGGCTCCGTGGGCGCCCGTGCGGCGATCGGTGCGACCCGTTCACGCAGCGCGCGCAGGAAACCGGCCTCATCCACCAGCAGACGGGGCAGGTCCAGTTCCGCCGCACCGTCCTCCTCGGGCAGGCATGGCGTCAGCCTTACGCGATTGAGCCCGGCCAGTGCCAGATGGAGTTCCCGCTGCGCCCGATCGCTACTCTTGCCCGTCAGGATATTGTTCATTGACGCCATTCCTGTCCTGCTATCGCCGTATCACGGTCAGGCAGATTACCGCGATCCGCTCGGCAACGGATAGCGGACCATTCTCCAGTTCCTCACCAAAAACATCCGGGTCAAGTTCAGTGGCCTCCCATGTAAAGCCCCGGCCATCCAGCAGAGCCGCCACACCGCGCAGGAAGGGATTGTCCCCATCGATGATTGCAGTCCCGGTATAGAGCAGCAACGTTCCGCCGGGTGTCAGCCGCTCCATGGCCGTTCTGACAATCGCCAATGACAGGCCCTCCCCCAGCCTGCCACCACCGTTTCGGTACAGTCTACAGCCGGGATCGGGCAGATAGGGCGGATTGGAGACGATCAGGTCGAATTCCCCCGAAAGCCCGGACAGGAGATCACCCTGCCACGCCACGATGCCACCGACGCCTGCCAGGCCAGCGTTGATCCGCGCCAGCCGCAATGCGTCGGCGTTGATATCGACCATCACCACTTCGGTTGCCGGACTAGCCTGCGCGATCATGATCGCGCCAAGTCCCGTGCCGCAGCCAATGTCCACCGCCTGCATGGGCAGCGGGGCATAACGCAGGTGGGCTGCCAGCACCGTGCCAAACCGGTAGCTGTCCGGGCCGAAGAACACCGCATTCTCGGCGTCGGTGGGAAAGGCGGAGTGGAAAAACCCGTTGCACCCCAGTGTGGAAAACCGAAACCGGCTGCGCCACACCCCGTTATCAGCGACAAGCATCCCCGCCTCCATCGCCTGTCCGAAGAGGGGCGCGGGCAGGACATCACGCCGGAATGGCCGACTCCAGCCAAAGATACCGACCGAATTGCCTGCCCACCGATTGCCCGGCCGCGCATTGACACGGCGCAGGGTCTCTGGCGTGGGACAGACGAATCTGTAGCCTGATCGCAACAGCGTGATCCCCACCTGCCGCATTGCCTGATCCCGATCCGCTGCGAGGAAGATAGGATGATCCATGATGAAGCCCCAACGCAGCACGAATGGCGCCTGTTCCCACGCTGCCCGCAGCCCGTCCGGCTTTGGCGCGATGGAACGGCTTCCGAAGCCGGTATTATGTATACCCCTTGTCCTGCAGTGGCTATGGCTGGGGCTGCGCTACCGCGGGCTGACACTGCCATCGGTGGTCAATCCGGCGATCGAGACCGGGGGGCTGGCAGGCGAATCAAAAGCGGCCTGCCTGGCCCGGATCAGCCCGGACCACGCGCCATGGGTCGCCCGTACCGTCTTCGTCTCTCCCGCTGACATCCAGTCGGCAGCGGCCATGGCGCGAACACTCGGCTACCCGCTGGTTGCCAAGCCCGATATCGGCTGGTGCGGCTATGGCGTGCGGCGGATCAATACCGCCGGGAAACTGGCGGACTACATCGCGACCTTTCCTTCCGATGCCAGCTTTCTCATGCAGGAATTCGTGCCCGGACCCTTTGAGGCCGGACTGTTCTACAGCCGTGATCCTACCGAAACCCATGGCCATCTTATCGGTCTCGCCGTCCGTCATTCGCCACAGGTCGTCGGTGACGGTGTGCACTCCGTGACAGCCCTGATGACCGCGGACCCACGGCTGTGCCCCCGGATAAACCACTACACCACCGCTCTTGGCACCAGCCGGATGAGCCAAGTCCCGGCATGTGGTGAACGGGTCATCCTGGGCACGGTCGCCTCCCTACGAGTGGGCGGCCGTTATGAGGACGCCATGCGATTGAATACCCCTGCCCTTGAGTACCGTGTCGATGCCATCGTCCGATCCATGAACGGCTTCCATTTCGGTCGCCTTGACGTGCGTTTTGGCAGCGAAGAGGCGCTGCAACGTGGAGAGTTCCAGATTATCGAAATCAACGGCGCCGGATCGGAAGCCATCCAGTTCTGGGACCCGGCACTGCGCCTGCGGGACGCCTATCGTGGCGTATTTGCCAAACAGGAAGACATGTTCGCGCTGGCGGCCCGGATGCGGGCCAATGGCGCGGTCCCGATCAGCGCCATGGCGCTCATCAGGGCGTGGTGGCGGCAACTCAGGCTTATGCGGCGCTACCCGTCATCCAATTAGGTCGGGTATGCCCCCTTTTTAGCAGCCTGTCGGGGTGGTCCGGACATGTTCTTGCAGAAGATGTCGCCTTGGCTCGCCCCCGTGCCGCGTGACGCCTGCATGACCGGAAACAGGAACGACGCGGCATAATGCGATGGCGCATAACGTGGGAGCAGTCCATGATCGCCCCTCCCACGATGTTGCCGCAGACGAAAAAATCAGGCCGTTGCCGTGGGCTGACAGGTGAATGAAGGCCTGCCCCGGCGTCCCGTATGCTCATCCCGATGGCTTGATGAGAGCACACTGCGAATAGCTTGAATCGTAGGATTCCCAAAGAGTGCGGGATGTGATTCAAGATGAAGACTGACGGAGGAGGCCAGTCTTCATGCCCAGAGCCTATTCACAGGATTTACGGGACTGCGTGTTTGACGGGGAGGAGAAGGACGGCACGAATTGCCGGGCGGCGGCGCGGCATTTTGGCGTAAGCGAAGCTTCGGCGATCAAATGGGTTCAGCGGGCACGGGTGGCCATCGTCCCTCGAAAACCAGACTTGAACGGGCATGGCTGCAAGGAACAGGGATCTGGCGTCATGACCCAGTTCGCCCGCTATTTCAGTCCTAGGATCGGGAAAGCAGGCGTTCCAGCCGCAGCCGTCCGCGGCTATCCGTTAGGTGCCAGGCTATCAGATATGCCGCAAACGTCGCGCCGATCAGGTTGCCACTGACGATCAGCGACATCAGCAGAACCTGGTATCTGGACGCAGCCAGCGGGTTCATACCCGCCAGGATCTGCCCGGTCATGATGCCGGGCATGGTCACGATCCCGGCGGCCGCCATCTGGTTCAGCGTGGGCAGCAGGGCCGCGCGGATAGCCTGACGGATCAGGCCATTCATTGCCTGCGCGCGGGTCGCCCCCAGAATGATCCGCGCCTCGATCGCCTGACGTTCGCGCGTGATGGCAGACAGAAGCGTGTTCATCGACAGGCTGGTTGCGTTCATGACATTGCCCAGTAACAGGCCCGTCAGGGGGATGGCCGTGCGGGCAACGTACCATGGCTGGGGCTGGAGTGCGGTCAACAGCCCGATCAACACTACGATGACCGTCCCTGTCGCCGTGGCCACCCCGGCGATTCCAAAATGCCAGCCCGGACAAAGGCGGACCTGCTGACGCGACCCGGCCTCCCATCCTGCTGCGGAAAACATGAACGCCAGAAGCCCGATGGTCAGCCACACCGACGCATGGCCAAACACGAACAGCAGAACACTGCCGACAAGCGCAAGCTGTACTGCCATGCGCACGGCGGAGACCAGCAGTGCCCGCTGCAGCCCCAGCGACAGCAGGAACGACAGGACGCTGCCGGTGACAATCAGGGCAGCCGCAACCAGCATATCCCCTGTCGTCAGCACAATGGGATTCATGGCGCGATTTCTTCCATGTGTCTCTGCGCTATCCGAAACCGTTTCCCAGCCATGCGCGCCGCCTGCTGCATGTTGTGGGAGACCAGGACAATAGCCGTCCCCCGTGCCCTTACTGCCTGCAGGACGGCTTCAACCCTGTCCGTCGTGGCGGCATCCAGCGCCGAACAGGGTTCATCCAGCAACAGGACACGGGGGTGCAGCAGCAATGCCCGGATCAGGGCCAGCCGCTGGCGTTCTCCCGTAGACAGGCGTGACAGCGGTGTGCGCAGGCAGTCTTCCCGAAGGCCAAGACGCCCGATCAGATCGTGTACTTCGTCCGTATCCGCCATGTGATCCAGAACGATATCGGACCACCATGCAGGTTCCGCCGGGACATATTGCACCAGACGCCGCCACCGCTCCGCTGGCATGTCTAAGCAGGGCTGTCCATTAATACGTACCTCGCCTTCATGCGGGTCAAGATCCGCGATCATGCGGAGCAGCACCGTTTTCCCGCTGCCCGATGGGCCGGTGATCGCCACGCACTGACCCGTCAAGACGGAGAATGTGAACGGGCCACCATGGGCGCAGCATAATCCCTGCACCTCGAGAGCCAATGTCCCGGCAGCATATGTCGCGGCAATCATTCGTCCTCCTGAACGGTCGGTCCTGCCCGTTCGCGTGAAAACATCGGTTACTTCACCAGTCAGATCCATAATTTTCCATATATCTTCGTTTTTCGATATATGGAAACATGGTATCTCCCGGCGATCCTGGGCGTGGTACCACCGTTGCAATGAAATGCGTGATCTGGCAGCGACCCATGCCCGGTTATGGACAGGCTTCGCCAGCGTGACTGCTTGCCCCGGATGAACGCGTGTCAGTCCGTCCCTTCAGCCACGTCATGGAAACGGGGCGACGCACCACACGGCGCGGGTATTGTCTTTTTCGCGGAACCGGCCAATGGCTGCGGGCGTTCGGAAACCTACCTGTTTCCTCATGACTGGACAGTATCATGATGCTCGATCGCCGTTCCTTTCTGACGCTGGCCGGGTCAACGACACTGGCGGCCATGATCCCGCATGGGGCCCAAGGCAGCAGCCCCGTCATGGGTGAAAAAGCAGACCATACGCTGCGGATCGCCACGGGACGGGTTGAACTTGCCCCTGACCGCATAATTTCCACCACGCTCTATAATGACCAGTTTCCCGGCCCCCTACTGCGGTTTGAGGAAGGCCGGTGCAGTGTGGTCGATATCTTCAACGATACCGACACGCCGGAACTGGTGCTCTGGCATGGCCAGATGATCCCGAGCGTGGTGGATGGGGCGGCGGAGGAAGGCACGCCGTTCATACCACCGCATGGCATGCGGCGGATCAGCTTCCTGCCACGACCATCGGGTTTTCGCTTCTACCATACACATGTCATGGCCGGGGGCGATCTCAATCGTGGCACCTATACCGGGCAGGTCGGGCCACTCTATATCGAACCAAAGGATAATCCCGGTGCCTATGACCGCGAGATATTCCTTGTTCTGAAGGAATTCGAGCCATTCTTCAGTCGTGGGGGCGACATGGCGGGGGATGCGCTTGCGGGTGAACCGGTTGACGACCTCCAGCAGATGGGAAAGGCCGCCGACGCGACCGCCACGCAAAAGACGAAGGGGTTGGAGGTCGGCTACAGGTCATTCGCGATCAACGGAAAGATGCTGGGCCATGGCGAACCCGTCTCGAAGGCGTGCAGATAAACGCACTCATACTTCACCGATCGCCACAGGCGCTCGATGAAGACATTGTCCATCCAGCGCCCCTTGCCATCCATGCTGATTTTCACTTCGGCCGCCCGTAGCACGCCGGTGAAGGCCTGCGAAGTGAACTGGCTGCCTTGGACGCCCTTCTGTTTGTCAAGCGGCGAAACGCGATGCTTTGACCTCGCGATGGCGGCGTATGATGATGCCATAGACCTCGCGGGCGATGTAGCGTTTCAGGATGCGGATGACTTCGAGTTTGGAGTAACCTTCCGCGACACGCCTGGCGACATAAGCACGTGTCTTTTCGTCCGTTCGCAGGCGGCCGATGGCGATGAGATGCAGGGCGCTGTTGACTGCCCGGTCCCCGCCTCGGTTCAGTCGATGGCGGATCGTTTTCCCCGACGAGGCGGGTACAGGGGTGACACCGCAAAGGGCAGCGAAGCTTGCTTCGGATTTCAACCTGTCGGGATTGTCGCCAGCCGTCAGGAGAAGCTGGGCGGCTCCGTTGTGACCAATGGAATTGCGGGCGACAAGTTCCGGCGCCAGTTCTTCGACAATCGCCTTGATCATCAGGTCCAACTCGGCGATCTCGTCGTGCAGTTCAAGGTAACGGCGTGCGAGGGATTTGAGGCTGATCCGATAAGCGGCTTCGAGATTGCGGTAAGCGGTGAGGTCAGGCCGGGACGCCTCAAGCGTGCGGATCAACTGCATCCGGGTCATGGAACGTAGCTGCTCCCGCAGCGCATCCGGCGCTGCGACGATCGTATTTTGGATCATCTGTAACGCGATTTTTCGCGCGCTTACAGCGGTTTTCCGACATGCCCGCAGGACTCGGAGAGATTCCACCATGCCGTCTCTGCGGAACAGTCCGCTGGCCTGCAAAGGCAGCGTGAGCGGCGCTCTGGGCATCCAGGTCGTCACTTTTACCATGCCGGCGGCGATCATGCCGATCAGGCGCCGTAGCTGCCGGTCGATTCAACCCCGACACGCAGAAGATCGCCCGCCGCGTGCATCCATGCCAACATCTGTCGATAACCCTGTCGTGTCGCGGGAAAACTCTGTGTGCCCAGCACATGATCCTGCTCATCGACGATAGCCGCAACATGTAGATCCTTGTGGGTATCAACGCCACCAACGACCACGCGCGTCGTTTTTTCGTTTCCATCCATGACCGTGCCCCCGGCTGATCGCTGTCAATGGCTCTGCCGCGGCCCGCTGCATGGACAGGACAGTCAGGTCAGGCCCTTCTCGGGTCACAGGCAATGGCCGAGGCAAAGCCTCTCCGCGAGGTGCTCCCGGGCGGTCGACAGGTCCAGGGAAAGACACAACGGTCGATCAGAATGCGGGTCAGACCGCACCGGGCACCTCGCAGCGCCAGTCTACCGTGGTCGATCAGTGTTTGAGACAAACCATCCGGGAGCTGGCAACCATCTTCTGACTATCGGTGTTGAAGATGTCCGGCGGACCATGGCCTCCTCCAGAGCCTCGACGCAAAAGGCCGCGTCCATGGTATTGGACAATCGCCAGGCCAGCACCTTGCGGGTGGCCCAATCCATAATCGCAACGAGGTACAGGAAGCCCCGTCGCATCGGCAGATATGTCACGTCTGCGCACCACACCTGATTGGGCCGCTCGATCTTCATATCTCGCAGCAGATAGGGATAAATCCGATGCTCCGGGTGCGGATCGCTCGTGCGCGGGCGCTGGTAGATCGCCACCAGCCCCATCTGCGCCATCAGCCGACGTACCCGGCGGCGGCCCACCGCATGCCCAAGCCGCTGCAGGTGCCGTGCCATCTGCCGGCTGCCGTACCACGGACAGTCCATGAACGTTTCGTCGATCACGCGCATCAGCGCCAGCGTCTCCTCGCTCTGAGGCGCAGGGGTGTAATAATAGGAGGACCGGCTGATCGACAGCAGGCGGCACTGCGCCGCGATCGATAGGCGGTGGTGAGCAGGCTCGATCAGCAATCGCATCTGGCCCGCGCTCATCGACCGGAGGCTTTCGCCAAAAAATCCCTCTCCACCAGCAATTGCCAATCTTGGCATGCAGCTTCTCGATTTCCGCCTCAGCCTCGGCCTTCGACGCTTGCTCACCCCCGTCGAACAGGCTGGCCATCCCCTCCATCGCCTGACGCTTCCATCCCCCGATCATCGTATAGTGGACGCCGTTTTTGGCAGCCAACTCCGCCAACGTCAGTTCGCCACGGATCGCCTCCATCGCAACCTTCGCCTTGAATTCAGCGCTGTAGCGCTTTCTCGTCTTCTTCATTCCCGCCCGTTCCTCAGGTCGGGATGAGCTTAACACCCTGTCCGGATTTCCGGCACCACTTCAGACAGAACCGTTCAATATGGTGATTACGGATGACGGTCATGCCGCGAGGTAGTGAGCCCGTGCGCTTCAGCCGACGCCAAAGCAGCAACGCTTAAGGGTTACCGGATCCCTGATTCCGTGATCTGGATTAATAAATCCCAATCTTCGTGCGGCCATCTTGTCGCTCTATCAAAGCTCTTGTAAAAACAAGAAGAAATACTTTGTCGCAAACATGGCGTTATGAAATATTTCCAATTGAGAATCTCCATAAACAGTAAAATTCGTCGCAATCCACAAGAAACCGTCAGGGTTCCTGTGGTCAACGCCCTACGGATATGAAAACAAACACCGTGCCCCGATTTCGCATATAGCTATCTTCTTATACTGCTTTGACATGCCTGAGCATCATAGTCTGCTCGTGCCGTTAGCCACGGTCGTCCGAGATGACCTGGACAAAAGCAATAGTGGTGGTCACAGATATTGTACCAGCCCACCTGACCGATCCCACTACGAAAGGGGTTCACCCCATGTCACCCTTACCGTTGAGTTGCATCCTGCCTGAAGCTACCGCCTCTCGAAATGGGTGGGAAGGCAGCTGTTTTGATCATAGCCAGCCCTTGAAACAATGGAACCTTGCATGATGGCCGACACCTGCAAGGTTCTGATGATCTTCCCGCGCTTCAACGCCAATTCATTCTGGAACTATAAGGAGGCCTGTGACCTGGCCGGTGCACGCTACCCCGCCGCACCGCTCGGCCTGATTACCGTTGCGGCCCTGCTGCCTGAAAACTGGGAAATCCGGCTGGTCAACCGCAATACCGAACAGCTTGATCACGCGGATTTCGCGTGGGCCGATATTGTGATGACCGGCGGTATGCTACCACAGCGTAACGATGCCCTCCACATTATTGAAATGTGCCGTGCCTGTGACAAGCCGGTAGTGATCGGCGGCCCCGATGTCACATCCAGCCCGTCGTTGTACAGCGCCGCGAATTTTCAGGTCCTTGGCGAAGCCGAGGAAATCATGATCGATTTCATCGCTGCCTGGCGGCGCGGTGACCGGCAGGGCGTGTTCGAAGCGCCGATGGGCAAGACCGATGTCACCAAAAGCCCGCTGCCCCGCTTTGACCTGCTGAAGCTGGACCAGTACCTGCATGTTGGCGTCCAGTTTTCGCGCGGGTGTCCGTTCAGTTGTGAATTCTGTGACATTATCGAACTGTATGGCCGGGTGCCGCGCACCAAGACCAATGCACAGGTCATGGCCGAACTCGATGCCCTGTACGCGCTGGGGTATCGGGGGCATGTGGATTTTGTTGATGACAACTTGATCGGCAACAAGAAGGCGCTGAAGAAATTCCTGCCCGACCTGAAACGCTGGCAGGATGAGAAGAACTTTCCCTTCGAATTTTCGACCGAGGCGTCCATCAACCTCGCGGATGACCCCGACCTGCTGCGCAGCCTGTCCGATACCAATTTCTTTGCCATATTCGTCGGCATCGAAAGCCCGGATACGGACTCCCTCGTACTGATGCAGAAAAAGCAGAACACGCGGCGCAGCCTGCAGCAGAGCATCGAGACGATCCACAAGGCCGGGATTTTCGTCAATGCGGGCTTCATCGTCGGCTTCGACAGTGAAAAGGGCAGCGTCGCCGGAGGCATGATCGAGTGTATCGAGGATACGTCGATCCCGGTCTGCATGGTCGGCCTGCTTTATGCCCTGCCCACGACGCAGTTGACGCGCCGCCTGCTGGCGGAAGGCCGTCTTTTTTCCGGCAGCGAACAGACGCAGTCGGGTGACCAGTGTACGGCCGGGCTGAATTTCGAGACAAAGCGCCCGCGTCGCGACGTGCTGAACGATTACAGGACGGTGCTGGCGGCGATCTATGACCCGGTTGCCTATTTCGGCCGTGTCCGCAGGCTTGGCCGGATGCTCGGGCGCAAGCGCGCGCACCGGATAATAAAGGGCGACCTGCGCAGCTTTGTTCGGCTTATGTTCCGTATCCACCGCGCAGGACCGGGCACGGCTGGACAGTTCTGGCGCATGATGCTGGACTGTGCCCTGCATAACCCTAGAGCGCTGCCCTATGTGGTGATGACCAGCGCGCTATACCTGCATCTCGGCCCGTTTTCGCGGCAGGTCATTGCCGAGATCGACCGCGAGATCGCGGACGTGGATCAGGGCCGCTGGCAGGCTCCGCCCGTTGTACGTCATGTCGAAGCAGAACTTGTGCCCGTCTAAACTGTGTTAAGGGGGGATGAAGGAGTGTACGTTATGTACAATAAAGTGGAGGGTTCTAAAAACCCCCTGGTTTTGAGGTCTTCTGTATGATTCTATTTCTTCTGCGTTGATTGAGGGAATGGCGATATGAAGCAGTCTGGTTTCTTTGATGTTGAAG
>NZ_WOTB01000057.1 GCF_011516835.1 Acetobacter musti
GCCGCCAGAAGCAGAATATCGTCAATATTCCAGATCGGGCTCCTGTGGGATGACTGAATTCTACAAAATGACCCGAAATTGCCTCAAGTGTGAGAAATCCGCGTCGATGCCGACGCCTCGAGATGCCGCTCTTTGAGCGATGATCGGATTAAAATCCCTCGAGGACAGCTGACGGCCGACATCAAGGACGCCTGATTGATGAGACGCAACGTGGGGACACCACTGGCTGTGATCCTTAGGCTTGAGAAATCTGCCCGATGTGAAATGTTGAAAGCGAAGCAGGACGAAGCCTGTGCCCGGGTCGAAGCAGCCGATGCCGGCATGCTCCGCGTCCCAGGAGAAAAAAGCGTATAGCGCGAAGACGGGACGTCACGACCGGGGACCGACACGAAACCGGCGGATCAATCCGACTGATCCCGACGGCCACCTCATGTGGCCTTTGGAAAACCAGGAATTCCGGCAAGCTTACAGTGGCCAAGCTGCGGTCTGCCTGTGCAAAGCCGCTGTCCGCACTGTGGAACCCCCGCGCGATACCATCTGCACAATCCCATGCCCCTCTCAGCTACCGATTGTACCAACAGCCCATTGCGTTAGGATACGATAAAGACAGGCAGGATTCCGCCGCAGACACGTTCCTCAGGTAAGGCCTGCTGATCACTGTACGTTGCGCCCGCAAATTCACGCGGCATTTTTTGTAACTGTTTCTTTAAGAAATCTCGTAAGAATCCGACTTACATATTGCCAGCTCAGTTCCGATTCATTGATCAGTTTTTGCGCAGCTTCGCTGTCTGAGTCCCGGCAGGAATCTTCAAATGCCAGTAACTGATCATGTAAATCAATACCTCCCAGTTGATAAAATATGCCCGTGAATCTATGTGCCAAATCACTGGCTTTTAAGAACTCCCCGGAGCTAATAGCAGTCTTCATCTCATCAAATAACCTCGGCATGTCAGCAGAAATCTCAGCTATGAGCTCACGCACTGCCACATTACCCATACGGGACCAGCAGGATTGCAATTTATGAAAGTCAAACTTTATCTCATCAATTTCGGAGATCAAATCGCCTGAGCTATGGGAATGAAGAGACATTTGAGTATTTAGCACAGTGCAACCCGATGCACGCGCCAACTCCGAACGCATAAAACTGACAGTGTCAGCGAGATCAGAGCGCTTCGAAACTACACCATTCATACCCGCCTTGCGGCATTCCGAAGACACATCCTCCAGAAGATGAGCTGTGATTCCGATAATAATCGGCAACGTCCCGCATCTGGCTGTCCGGATACACTTCGCGACCTCGAATCCCGATATTCCGGGGAGACGAAGATCGACCAAAGCACAGTCGAATGATTCTTTTTGCAGAAGTAACAATCCCTCTTCTCCCGAAGCGGCGGTGAATACGGAACAGTCCCTGCTTTCCAGTCCTGATTTAAGGAAAAACGTGTTGACCGGATTATCTTCGATCAACATCACCCTTATTTTCTTGTCTTTTCTTTCAGTCTCTACCGCTCTGAGCGGTTGATTCAATAAATTAAAAATACATTGCTCGTCCAGGGGATACTCAAGCCTGACGATAGACGTTCCTGGCGTGCTCAGCGCTGACAAGTCTGCTCCAATAACAGCTATTGTGGAGAGTTTATCACCGCATGAGGCCAAACATTTCTCGACTGTGACCTCAATTGACTCCCCTTCAATATCTCCGTCGAGCAAAACAAGATCTAGTTTCTTCCAGTGAAATAGAACACGTTCGCAAACCGCTATGGTGGTAAAGCTGTCGTCTGAAGTATCTACTTTAACATCATTTGATTTCAGAAGATCCATCAAATATGTATTGTGGGATGGAGATAACCCTGCCAAAACAACCGTATGACCGTCCTGACGCAATACCCGCGACACAACCGCCGGCTCTATGTCACCCTCGAACACAAACTTTGTCCCACCTTTTTGGCCAGGCTCAAAATAAATACTTCCATTCATAAGGTCTGCTGCAATTTGACAAATGTGCAGGCCAACGCCAAAACCAGCAACGTTTTGCGAGATATTTTTTCCTCTCACAAAGGGTGCAAAGATATCAATATTTGATTGGGACTCTATACCGCATCCCGTATCTTCCACACTGATCAACAATCGATGCTTATCATTGCAATCCTTGATCGACACCGAAATAGATATGATTCCTTTATCAGTATATTTTATTGCATTTCCCAAGATATTACTAAGAACATGACGAATTAAAATCGGATCACAATACCAGGAATTAATATCATTTAGGTTTATTGACGAAACAAAATCAAGACCTTTATTTTCTGCCTGCAGTTTATATACTTCAACAATATCCATAATAATTTCAAATATATTAGAATTTACATTAGATATCGAAATTTGTTTATTTCCAGACGTTAGTGATCGAATAACTCCATCAAAATACGAAATAATAGAATCGCAATTAAGACGCAGTGCCTTAAGTATCTTCTCACTTCTTCCGTCTTGCTGCGAAACATGCAGCATATTACCCAATGATTTTAATGAAATAATGTCATTCATCAATTCGTGCATGATAATCTTCAGATTGTCCATATCCACATACGAGCGACTATCACGTCGCGAGTACACGATCAGGCAACCCATAAGAAAGACAACTCCAAATAAAATCGATATCTGGGAAATTATAAAATATTTACCTTTCCCTGTACGATCAAAACTGATTGGCCGCAAAGTTGCGAAAGACTCATCTCTTAAATCACCAATTAGCGTAATAAGATGTACGCCAAGAACAGTGTCGAAGTCACCTTTTCTCAAAGAGTTAATATCACCTGCTGGCGCGCCGCAATCTATTGAAATTCTCCTGTTATCCCCCGGGAATATGAGAGTAATGCTTCCAGATTTTACGTGAGAGCATATTGCCTTATCATCAAAACCAAAATATTTCGGCGACAGAAGAGCTACGAAGTATCGAACTGAATTCCATTTCTCACTTTCTTTGCGCTCAATATAGAATATCTCGCCTCTCGAGGAGATAAGGGCAGCACGACCGGCGGGACGCAGCGCTCGGTACGTTGCAAGAGCCATTGTGGTTTTGACGTTTATGTCGAGAGGTTCAGTACTAACCAGCGGAGTATCGCTTTGGCTGTATATCGCCGATTGCTGGATCATTCTCCTTTGAGACGGAAGTGACAAAAGGCATTCTGTTGCGTTTAGGCGACTAAAGTCAGAGCACGCAAAAGCCCGATCAGCGATCTCTGACAGGTGAACCTGAACCGATTTGAGAGTCCCGCTAACAGCCAGTAAGACCAGATCACTTTGATTTTTATTAAACAAATTCTGCTTTATAGACAATTTACTATTTATATTTGATATTTTATTATCTATATCAGAAATAATACCATCAATTTGCATTTCGTTTTTTCGTTGTATATTCAAATTATACATATTCACAGTATACTCTCGATAACAGAATATTATCGAGAGCGCTGATACAGAAGCCAAAAGAATAGAAAAAATATAGCTACGCAACGCCGCTGCCTTTTTAAATACTCGTTTCACCGTCGTAAACAAAAAAGCCAAGGCGCGGCACCATTACCACTGCCAGTAAATTCAACAATATCTGTCGATCCGGCAGACGTTGTTATAAAAAATTTACCTCCACTCATAACTGCCAGCAGCTCGCTTTCGACTTTCGGTGTCAACTTTAAATTTAAGCGATATTCGCCCGGTGAGAATCGATGCAATGTGTGATACCAGTGCACTCCTACATCTGAGAATCTGAGTGTAGCATTTACATCCCTGCACCTCGCAGCAATATCGTGCTTGCATGACAATGAGAATAATACAAACGGGCCGTCAGCTTTAAAAGAAAGACTCCAGAACGTCGCCGCAAGAGTAGCCCGACACGTATCTTTGGTTGTGAATAGCCATGCGCCCGTCGAGATGCGTGACCGCGCCCGATTTTGGGGCGTTGCGGGAATCTCGTCTTTCGCTTGATTCGTATGCAAAGATTTGGATGGCAGTCCGGCGCAGTCAGATAAACCCACTGCCAGTAGCACGCATAAAACTACACCCGTCCAATCAACTGATCTTAATATCTGGGGCATGAAAAGCTGAACTTCTTTTCACTAAAATCGGCAACCAACGCCTGGCCGCACTTAACAACAACAAACGCTACTGCATTTTCGAAAGAAAACAAAGCGACAGAAAGCAACGCCCATGTTGTATTTTTTAGCGCGTGCATCATTAATAAGCAGTCGAGTTTAAAAAGAAATATCTCAAATCATCAGGATTAAAAATGTTTGAAAAATTCAGCTTTCTATGTTTCGTTTTGGAAAATGATTAGATATATGATGCAGACGCTGTGTCAGATGTGGACGGTAAATGTTAAAAGAACTATTAGCCATTGCGGATGCTGCTTATTTGGCCGGCGACCGTGAAACCACCGTAAGGGCGATAAAGTTAATTTATGATGCGCATGATTTATTAAGGGTGTCTTCGGAATTTAACACAGGAAGTAAAGTTAGCGGAAGAACAGAGAGTTCCACGTCTTCGTTGTCGCAATGTGATCAGTCAGAATGTTCGTAAAAAATAGCCCGTCTATTTATTCTGACCGACAAGCTGACTCGGCAAAATTGCCAGAACCTCACAAATCGAGATAAGTTGCTCAGGAGTCGGGAGAATTGTTCCTGCTTCGATGGACCGGAGACTCTCCACAGAGATTGATGCTTTGCTGGCTATCTCGGTGACGGTCAGACGACGAGCATGCCGCCAGAACTGGAGATTATGCGCGACTGTGAGAGCAAGGTTCATGCGCGGCGTTTATCTTTTTTTGCGAATTTCGTAAAGTGATTATGGCAGCCGCGGTGCAGGCGCCTGATGGCTGCCGTCGTGATCGCGCGGGCCATCCGCTCAGCCTGACCATTAGTCCACGGGTGGCTGGCCTTATGTTATAAAAGAACCCGATCGGATAGCGCCCGAAGGGCTGCGTTTCTGGCCTGTCGCCTCCAGATCCGGTAATGGCCAGATCCCATTCCGTTGAAAGCAGCGATACAGGGCGCGGCCAAGTCAGATGCGGACTGCTCGCCTGCAAGGCATGCAGCAGTCGAGCAGAGGCAGCAGGATACGACGACAGAAAGTGAACGCCTTGGTTTCTCCGGTTTTCGGTCACCGACCGTCTGGCGCCTGCGCCATTTGGCAACCGTCTTCGTGTCGCTCCCGAACGCCCGGCTCAGCGTCGCGAGCGAAGCTTGCGATCGCGGTATTGCTGCCGCGATGGCGCGCGTGCTCGTGGCGCTGCCATGATGTATCTGCCACCCCGCCGGGCTTCCTTCCACTCGCGTGAAAAATATCACACCAACAAACCACCGGAATAAACAAACAGGCTACACTCTGTGGCCAGCACGTTGACTGTATTATTATCTTAGTCTCCCCTCTACAACAGCGGTAAGACAGTTTTTGTCTAAGCATACCACGTATGCTTACGTTTGTCTTGCATGTGGCGTCCTTGACGTATCTCGCGTTTTACTAGTTTGTATTGTGGAGACATGTGCGCTGGCGGTCTGGCGATCATGAACATGACCAAATCACCACCTTTTATTTCCGGCTGAATGATGACGACAAGCTTCGCACCGACTACCTCTGATCCGGACAATCTGATCATGAATACCGCGAGAACCGGGGTGGTCGCGTTCCGCCAGAGTACGTCAGATGATCCGGGTAGATTGCCTTCTTTGCCTGCAGAAATTCGCTTCACCACGGGCTCTCGTCTTGAAAGAAATTCGTGTCTGAGCGATGGCATACTAGCGGATAATCTCGGTCTGAACACGATATGATGAAATATCTCCGGATACTTGGGGCACTGGTGACCTTCGGCAGCCCGCTTGCTGCTCACGCGCAATTTCACCCGCAGCAGGGGCTGGATGGGAGCACGCCTGTATTCATGAATGGGAAACCTATCGGAGCACTCGGACCGATGCTGATCACATTGCAAAAGGAGATCTCCGCAACGAGCGCGCTGACCGCAACCACTCTGCGCGAGATTGACGTCGGACAGAAGGCACCACGCCTGACGGACAGTGAGATCGCGTCCCTTTCGAATATCACTGCCGACATAATGGCTCAGGGGCATGCGTACATAGGCACAGCTCCGCTTGATTATGGCCTTACGTGGAAGGACAAGTCTTGGCGGCCTCTTGCGGCGTTCTTCGATAACTTCGGGGACACGCCCTCGTCGCCCCGAACGATCCATATGGGTGGGCTACAGGATCACGCGGATGCCTATCTGAATTTGCTTGGACTCTTGATGGGTCATTCGGATAACTCGGGTGCGATCCTGACTGTGCAGGATGCAGATTCATCCTTCATGGCTAACCGTAACGGCGCGGGTGGAACCGACGGCGTCCTGGAGTTCACCAAGACGAACAATAACCCGCCCCGACTCAAAGCCGGTGTCGATATCACTAACACGGATGGTATAAAACGGGTCGTCACATTCGGTAAGACAAGCTTCACTGTCACGCCTTCTTTTACTCCGGCGCAGCTTGCTCTGATTCGGGGTGCGGGAATAATCCGAGTGTATGCGAACTGGAAGAACGGCAATAATACCGCTCCGACCCCCCATGGGTTCAGCAGGCCGAATGTTTATTACGCTTACATGGACGCTTCAAAGGCAACAACGACTTCGGATGGTGGTCTAAAATTCCCCGTTATGACGGATGACGATACCACACAGCCGGGCTGGCGGACACAGAATAGCATCAATCCAGCCGCACGCGCGCCAGGCACGAACAGTGGCGACTCGATTGACAAGCTGTCGGACACCTCCTCGGCAGCTCCGGGGCTCGTGTGGAATTATCCGGATCAGGCGGTCTTCATCGGCATGTCGGACGGCAAGACTATCCACAATGATATGGCACAATATACACCTGGTAATGACAGCATTACGCGTGCCATGACTGGCGTGGAGTATGACCTTCTGGCGAATCAGACCGCGGACTATCAATATAAAATTGATGGCGTGATGATTAACGCGTACGGCAATGGCTATAAGCTGACCGACGACAGCACGGATATGTATCTCGGTGGATATATTAACCACCATCTACAGATTGGTGATGCAACCTGCGGTGTTTATGGCATTGAGGCCTCGAGCTTCATCTCGAGAGGAGCTTGCACGACGAAAACGGATGGCCAAGGTTATGTGATGACGCAGTCGCAGGGCCTGAGCTATCTGGGGCATCGCATGGTTCTGACGCAGGCCAATATTGCGGGAAAAGGGGAAGCAAAAGGCGACGCTTCGAAAAATATTCTGGCCATCATCGGTTCCGTTGACGCCGACCCGAGCGATCCGTTCCGGTCTGGTGCCGGCATGGCCGCGATTAAGTGGAACGCGTTCGGGACGGACACGCAGGATATCTCCCTTTGCGGCGGTGCGTACGGTGCAATCTGCGGTCTCAGGGTTATCTCGAATGGCAATACTGAGCTGACGCATGCGCTTGTCCTCGGTGGCTCCGGCATCCTTGGGATGGATCCAACATTCAAGACCAACTGGGTGCAGTGGTATCCTACGCCGAACGGCGATTGGCTGATGGGTACCTCTGTCAGCGGCGGGGGAAACCTGCGGGGCGTTGCGGGCTATTATGGCGCGACAGCGACGTTCACCGGAACCCTGTCAGGGGCGGATGCAAACTTTTCGGCACAGGTAAATGCCAATCACGATATGGTCGTTACAGGCAATCTCATTTCAAACGTCGGTGGGCATCTCATATTCCAAAATACCATTTCGACTGCGGCGGCGTCCTTGCAAGTGGATGCGACGGGCAACATCCTGGAGCGCTCCAAGGAGGCTATAGGTGGGGGTCTTGGCTTGACGGTCCACGGCTATAGGAGTCTCGCACACACCGGAGTTGCTGAAGGCACGCAGAGCTATTGCAGCGATTGTAAATCCTCGCATAGTACCCATAGAGCCGTTGGCATCCCTGTATGGTGGAATGGCTCCCAGTGGACGGACAGTATTGGCGATGCCGTTATCCATCCATGAACTCTGCAAGTTCAAACTGCTTCTGACCCGACGATGGTTGCCATTTTTCGCCGTAAATGCTTACGAACAGTGCGGTCTCGGCTAGAAACCCCACTCCATCTTTTGTCAGCATCCAATATATATGAGAATATCGAAGACTGTGGAGTGAGAGCGAAATCGGAATTTCCAAAAATCGATACATCATAGTGATGGAATCGTCTTTAATCGGAATTATACAATATTTGACCGATAGAAGATCTATTCTCTCAAGCTGATAAGGCCAGCCACATCGTTTAGTAGGATGGCACCGGTCAAGTATAATACACAACGTTTATAATATGGTTGAGATATGCAGAATAGCGATGCGACGTTCTGCACATAGTAATCGAAATACGGCGGGATGGAGCCTTCAGGAGGCGGTGCGACTCAAGTCGCGGGAGGAAGTAGAGCGCCGATCTGAAGCAGCTTCTTACAGGGCGTCACAGACGTACTTATGCTGCCAGAACTGCTGGCAAAGACTGGTGACGCCTGGTTTGCAGCGAGATGCCATGACCTTGGCGATACAGAGCGGTATTGCTCGCAGCGCTGCGAACGAAACGCTCAGATGGCCCTTAGGTTATGTGCTCTGTCCAGAAATTGCTACATAATTGTTTATTGCAGGTTGTTCAGCAATTGGGAGAGTTTTATATTCAGAAACTGAGAAATGGCTATCAATTCTTCCGGACTCAGTCGCACTCTTCCAGCCTCAGCCTGAGCTATTCTGTCATATGAAATATCGATTGCCGCAGCTAGTTCGGAAAGCGCAATTCCGTTTTCACGACGAATACGAGAGAGATTGTTTCCTATTATATGTTCGGCACTGCTTTTGCTGTTCCTCATCATTAACCAGACTTTCTTCGAGTTTTGATATATTCAGATTTGTCTATATACATGGGTAATGAGTCAATCAGACAACACAACGTCACTGACTCAACAAAATGAGTAAATTTTTTCGATTTTTCATCTCGCGCGATTTTAGGCTCGAGACTCGTTCCGTGAGCAAGGAGATGAAGCTTACAGCGATGTGGGTTGCTGACATGAATATATGAGTTTATCTGTCATATCGTGTTGCAGTTCGTGGCCAGTCTACGGGTCCGGCAAACATATTTTCGATAAGATGATGCTTCTGATATAAACATCGGTTACCTTGATTTCCGGTTGTTCTTTGGTGGGCTAATGGAAGTGATGTTCCGTTCTGCAGGCGGCTGCGTGATCCTGTTACTGTCATATCCGGCGTGACCTGCCCCCAATGTGCTCTCATTACTGAGCTAGGATCTGCGGGTTGCCCGCTACCCTTGTTGGCGTGCTGAGCGAAAGCCTGTGGCGCGTTATGCCATCGAGGCTTGATGACCAGGCAGGCGTGGCAAGATTGCGGAACAGATGCTTGTTGAGGCATTCATCACGCAACCGGCCGTTGAAGCTCTCGATGAACCCGTTCTGCTGCTTGCCCGGTGCAATGCAGTGCCACAGCAAGGACTGCTTTTCCTGCCAGGCCAGGATCACGTTCGAGGTCATCCAGGCGCCGTTGTCGCTGACGATCATCAGCGGCGAACAACGATGGTTGTCGATCCGGATGGACTCCCGGCCGAGCCATTCGCGTGACAGCGATGTATCCACCACGACCTCAGACATTCACGCGTGTAGTCGCTGCCACTGCCAGCACCCGGAAGCGCGGTCCGTTATTCAGCGCGTCCTACACGCAATCGGGGCCACGCCGCGGGCCTGATCCGTTGAGGCGCTTCATCGCGGCATCATCCGGGCGGCATGACGCATAGCTTCAGGTCTTTGGATCCATGCCAGTGAGCCGGCAGGCTGCCGCTGCGCGTAATCCTTCTCCCTGATCGCCCAGACGAAGGTACCTCGCCGCAAACCGGGCATCATGAACTTTTTTTGCCAGCAGGTCCTTCAGCGTCGGGATGTCCGTCATGCTCTCCGCAGGGAGTCGCCGCAGCTTCGCGTTCTTCTCATCAAAGTCCCTGGGCCACCGTGCTTCCGACACCTCCATCTCGCCGTATTTCGAGAACTACGCGCAGAACGTCGCTTTGCTGATCCCGTGTCTGCGGCACGGATCGGTCGCCCTCACGCCTGCCTGCTGCTCCTGATGATCTGATTCTGGGCGAAACATGCTTTCTTTATCGTCTGTCTCCGGTGGAGAGACTTTACCTCAAATCAGGGGCATTTCAGGCGGCAAGGTCAGTGTTCCCCGCCGACCTCTCCGGTTTCGGCCGGTAGGTCTGTCAGCACTATATCAGCATCTTTGAAGTCACTGACCTGACCGGCGTCAAAGAAAGACGGGCAGGACGAGCCTCGCCGTCGAGCACAGCATGCAGCTTCAGACCGTCTTTCGTCCGGCCAGTATGGCGGCGAGGCTGCTTTAGCCAAAAGTTTGAGTGGGTTATACGCGCTTTCGGTAAACACACGCTTCACCCATGGTCAGCGCCTGCGGATCGCATCCAGGATCACCTGAGCGCTGGCACGGTCTGAGAGATCTCAGCCCAGGTCTGCTTGACAATCAGGAGGCGCCAGTCCGTATCGATAGCGATATGCCCTGCGGCCCGACGACCTTTGTCGGCATCGTCATCCCTTATCCCCGCATGAGACGGCGTTCTGCTGCTCCAGCCGCTGATCACCGCCGCTGTCGGACTGGTCACGCTGTCTTCCTGCCTTCGGCCGGGACATCAGTTCAAAGTCATGGATGGCCTGGAACAGAAACTGTCGCGCCAGTAACCAAGCTGATCGGCAGCATCAGTCAGTCGCAGCCTGAACCAACAGAATAGCTTACCGCGTTGATCGCCTTGTAGAATTCGGTCTCCCATGGGCGGCCGCGACGCCCGGTGGCTGGCATAAACCGCCATCCGCTCCCTTTCCTCGTCCGTCAGGTCAGATGGGCAGCGTTTCTCCCCGGGCGTGATCCGGGCCGTCTGCCCTCCGCTCCGACATCTACATCCAGAGCGTGAATTACACTTCACCAATTTCCCAAACTGGCTCTTAGAACATGACAACAGAAATACCAGCTTTTTCACACGAAACACATAGTATCCTCCAACTACTAAAAAACCTCGCATAAATATTTAACAGCAAATTAACGATTATTTTTATTTCCTTAACCTGATTTAAAACATATATGTAGCAAAACATGTCTTGTGCGCCGGAGAAAAGCTTTGCTAGAAAACAAAAATATTCTTGTTGCTGTTAGAACACATTTCTGGAATGAAGTATCGGACTGCTTATCGAGAAAATTATACGGTCAGACGCCTCGATGCGACTTCGTTATATTAGCTGACGAGACGGGAAGGATTATCGACACGTCTCCGTTTGAAAAAATCAGTCATACGTCTGATTTTTCCCAACAGGGTCTACCTCATCTTCCAAAAGACTGTAATAATCTTCATTTCAATGGTGATTACGCTTTATATGCACTAAGGAAATCGAAGCCCGGTTATGATTTGTATTGTATGGTCGAAGCAGATGCGATTCTGAATATTGACGTCGAGGCACTTTTGAACCGATGCCTTGAAGAGAAAATCGATTTTGTCGCAGATATTTCCGAGATAAATAGTCCGGCTCACGCCGAACATCACAGAAATGTGAAACGATGGTTTAAAAATACTGCAAAAGCATTTTTTCCGGTCATTATCTGTTCGGGAACATTCATTGATAAATTATATAAAAAACGAATTTCTCTGATTAGCGAAAAAGACATAGAAAGAGACTGGCCTTACTGTGAGACTTTTACCGCCTCGATGGCTCTATCAGATGACAAGACCACGGTCTTAAATCTGAGAGATATATGTGACATAAGTCTGTTCAATTTCATGAATCATAAATATGTCTACGACCCGACCCTCTACAAAAAGGGAACTCTTTGCCATCCTGTCACAGGAAAAGATTTTGTGAAAAAGAATCTGCTCGTTAATGACGTCGAGACCATTTTCGACAGAACATCAAATTTATATACAGGTATTTCCTGCATGGATGGAGATAGTTTTGTTAATGATCTTGAGATAAAAATAAAGGAAAAAAAGAATCATAATCTTCTTCTGAAATTCTGGAACTTTGCATTTTCTGAGGGCTGGACTAGGCAATTACCGGCGATTAACATCGCATTTGCGAAGCCGGCCACACAATCCTCCACCTGTGAATATTCCTTCAATCCAGATTTAAATACAGATGCATCTTGCGTTGTTGATGGATTTCTGAATTCTCCGTCTAATCATACTGATACTGAGACCGACCCATGGTGGATGGTCGATCTTGAAAGTAATTTTTCAATAAGAAGTGTTGTGATCTACGTTCGTCCTTTTTTGTGGAACAGATTTAATAATTTTACCGTAATGGGGTCCGAAGACGGAAACATATGGGAGTCTCTTTACCAGAAAGATAATGATCTGCCACTTGATTGCAAAGACCATAAGCCTGTAAAGCTGACTTTTGGAAAAGGTCACATTTGCAGATATATAAAAATAGTTCAAAGAGGCTCCGAACCACTTCACCTTTCGCAGGTTGAAGTTTATTGTTATTGATTACTGTTTCTTAAGTTTGGCAGAGTTCCGGAATCGGAACCTGTTAAGAGCCTATTTGGAAAGTCGCTGAAGTGTGATTCAAGCTCTGGATGTGGACGCCAGAGCAGAGAGGCCGCATAAACGCTCATCCCTGAATTTCCAAACAGGCTCTAAGCTGTTGTATTGAGTATTTCTTTGTTATTCAAAGGCAATCGTTGAAGACGGGCCTGCGATTAAAAAGTTTCTACTATGGTGGCATTTCCACACTGTCTAAGCGCTGGCCGGGCATCAAACGGAAATGCACGAGATTGCCCGAGCATGTTTCAGCGCGAAAATCTTCGTTGTCAGAGGTGGTCCCCATTTTTCGGACAGGGCGATAAGCTATCATCTGGCCTGAACGAGGACGGGTTTTATGGGCAAGGTTACGCGGAAACGGTATGCGGCAGAGTTCAAGT
>NZ_WOTB01000058.1 GCF_011516835.1 Acetobacter musti
GGCTTTCAGGGTGATGTGGCCGTCCAGGACAGTAATCACAGCCATGTTGAACTCCCGTTCTCTCGTCAGGAGAGTCTAGTACGCGGAATCGGGCGGTACAAGCGAAAACAGCGGGGAAAAACGCAAAAAACGGGCGTCAGAACGCTGAAATATCAAAAATCAGTAAGAAGAGGAAAGGGGATCGCCGGCACTGCCGGGTCTCTGACCTGGTGCGGTCGCGCGGAAGCGGGCATCAGGGCAGAGACCCGGCAGAGGCCGGAGAGGAACTGGAAGGAATGAAAAGGAAATCAGATCATGAGCCAGTCAGCCAATCGCATCATCCTCGTCGGCAATCTCGCTCGGGATCCGGAACTCGCCGCTCGTAAGCAGGGTGAAGGAAAGATCGCAAATATCGCTCTGGGGACAAGTGAGTCGTGGAACGCTCGCAACACGGGCGAGCGGAGAGAGGAAAAAACAGTGGCACCGTGTTGTGTGCTTCAACGACCATCTCTCGGGCGTGATTGAATGCCGCTGTCAGAAGGGCACTCTCGTCTATGTTGAGGGCCATCTGGAAACGCGGAAATGGACTGATCAGCAGGCACAGAACCGTTACAAGTCCAGGTGCTCTCTCCGCATAGGAAAGCGACATGCTCATCGAGCGTCGCCTGCTCCAGTTCCACGGGAGCATCATCGGTCTCACCGAACTCCTCGTCGAGCGTCTCGCCGGTGATGATGTCGAACATGGCGTCCGTGTTCCCCGAAACATAGCCGATTTTGACGGCCGAACCGTTCCTGAGATAGATCCAGTCCGCTGCTTCAGCGTCGGCTGGCTCATCGTCCTCGTCCACCGGGTTCGCTCGTCTGGACTGCAGTCGTCGCAGACCGATTTCCGGATCGAGTACGCGCTCTGCGAGCGCCGTATCGGTGCCGGCCGACCCGGTCAGCACAACACGCGACACCACCTGAAAACCAGGAGCAATCGGGATCGGCCCGGCCCGGATCCTCGGGCTGGCCAGACCCGGGCGAGCGACCATCCTGACTGACAGGCGTCCTGCCCGTGGTGAGACCAATGTCACCGAGCAGAAAATTCCGGGATGCGATCAGCGGCGGCAGCTTACGGAGAACTCAGTTGAATGAGGAACCGTCGGACTGTTCCGGAGGAAAATCGCAATGATCACACAGCGTCTGTCTTCACTGGCCTGCAGTCACGATGTCTGACTATTTTTGTTCACGCCAGCTCTCTTTCTGGCTGGCGAAAATTCCGGTCCCCGGCCATAAGACAAACGACGGCCGCCCAGAAACAGCGGTTACTGTCCACATAGGCACGGCATTGCAGTTCCGTGAGTGCTATCGTCATAACGAGATCGTCATCGTAATCTTCCAGCGAAAGTGCTGTCAGCTTTGCGAGAGATGCCCGCATCGCCGTCTTTGCATTAAACCCTGAAGGAGGTCTGCCCCGATTCTTCGTCATTCCTTTTGTAAGATAATGCTTTTTTTCTTTCAGAAATTTCCCGGCAATGATTGCCCATGACATCTGTGGTCCGTCTACATCTGCTTCGGCAAGCAAAGCATTGATGGCACGCAGCACGCGCTGCTCCATATGGTCCTCCAGAACGCGTTCCGCAGGGGTGACAGCGAGCCGGACGAGCTCAGCGTCGCGGTCATCTTCATGTGGCTGCTTCAGCCAGCTGGCATGGGATAGCATTTGCGCCTCCTGTGAGGGTTTTAATGGTACGGCTAAGAATGACGTTTCGACAGCATCCATCTTATAACTGGCGCCTGGACGCGCGTTTTTTACGAGACGGGGACGGTTCAGAAAGATGTAAGGCAAGAGCATCCTGAACCACTCGCCTGCGTGCAGCCCGATACTCAGGTGCTGAGCTGAGAACAATCTGCTCATCAATGCCCAGGCCCATCAGAGCTGCAAGGTTCATGGCTGCTCCGTTTAACGCTGCTGCTGCAATACGCCTCCAGTCACAACCGGCGACCCATTCGTCATCTGTCAGTGCCCCGGATGCCAGGGCCACCGCCGCGTAAAGCAGGTTAAGAGACCTGAGCGCGTCCTGATTCCTTGCGGTGATCCATGCGGGTGTTTCCGCTATGCCGGTGCTTGTTATGAGTTCTGCCTCGGTCACAAACGTATCTCCTCTGTCGTCACTGATTATTCTGCGGAAAACCGATGCAAGGGACAGAGCTGATTTAACGGGATTAGTCCGGGACGCTATTTCCGGTTGTCAGCCCCGTATGCCCTGCGGAATCATTTTCGTCAGTCGGAACGGTTTGCGCTGGCGCGATCCGCGCATGGCATGCTGGCCTTACAAGACCTTTTACGGTCGCTGGCAGCACTGGCGATTTCCGCCCGGATGATGGAAGGACCTTATCCGGATGCACACCGGACAGCTCCGAGCCCGCAGATCAGATCAGCGACGACTCTGGCGCTGTTGCTCTGTGGGACACTCGTCGTCGCGTGCAATGGCTTCTGGCCAGTCGCGATTACGACGCTGACTGTTTTCGTGACGCCCGGAAAGGGAAAGAGATCAGATTTTTCATTCCGCAAGGAAATTTCATGGATGAAATCCTGAAATACGGCAAGAGACACTACGCGAGCCCAAAATCGTACAAAAGTCACGTCCTGCGAATTTGGGGCACGATAACGGTGCATCCGTTCTCCGGCAGGTGCCAGACCCTCTTCTTTTCCGGCATCCGTCTCGCGGCAACCATCATGTTCCGGTTGCAGGCCCGGAGCCTGATTGCCAGGACTGAGCAGAACATCGTGCATATTCTCCTTCACATATATTTCTCTAAAAATCAAGTATTACGAATAAATATGTCTCTATTTATAATAATAAACAGAACCGAAATGGGGATTTTTCGTGAAAAACGAGGACATTGACGATAAACACATGCCGTTCTGGCTGAGTCATCCGGACAGCAGAAATCCACGTGATCTTGTAATGAAAAGTCTGCGGGAGGTCGGATGCGTGCGGTCTCCGTTACCCACCGCTCTGGAGGCGTGGACAACATGGACCTACCGGCTGGGAACATTGCCAGCCTCTCTGAAACGACGTGTTCTGTGGTCACACGATGAAATTGTCGTGTGGCTGTTTGTGGCGGCAGTTCTCGGACATGGCGCAGCAAAAACAGAAATAAGCCGTCGTCTTGACGAGACATCGCCTGTCGATATCGCACGCTGGATTGGAGAGAAATTCAGAATGTCCCGTTCTGATACTCACAGAACAGCTGAGGCCTGGTCAAAAAAATGTTCTTTTCTTGCGTCAGTATGGCGGGGAGAAAAAGCTGTCAGCCTTTTCACCGCCGTTGGCTCGAATGAAGAGTATTCAGGGGTAGTTCAGGATGAAACTGACACTATGGCGAAAAATCTTTCCGCGGAGGCTGAGGAGAAAGTGATCCTGGAGGAGAACAGCGGGGAGAATAAAGGCTTTATGGTTATTTCGGTTTTGACGGGATCCGGTAAAACTGATCAGGACCTTCGGGCAGAATATAAGCACATCCTTGGACGAAAACTCCCGCAACGGGCCACTCTGCCGGACCCTGTTCTGTTCATGCAGGAATTTCTGGCGATGTTTCCATGGGCGAGAGAGGTCGGCGAAAAAGTCCAGGCGCACATTATGTTAAGCGTTGCCGGTAAAGATAAACACGGTGGCGCTCTTCTTTCACCGGCCCTGCCACCTCTTTTGCTGGGCGGTCCCCCCGGAATCGGTAAGACACAGATGCTTGAGAAAATCTGTCATGCATTCGGGATTGGCTTCAGAACAGTAGCGGCGGGTGGCAGTATGGATGATTGCGGATTAGGAGGCACGGACAGAAAATGGTCGTCAAGAACGCCCTGCCTGCCTGTCGATGCGATGGCGCAGCTGAACTGCGCTGACCCCGCCATCGTGGTGGATGAGATCGATAAGGTTTCACGCGGAGGACCTCGCACGGGAATGTGCAGGCAACTTTACTGGCTATGATGCAGCCTCCTGCCTCGGGATATATTGATCCGTGCCTGAGAGTTCCGGTTTGTCTGGACGGAATTTCATTTATCGCAACCGCCAATAACCTGGCGGCTGTTGATGAAGCAACACGCAGCAGATTTGTCGTCATCCACGTCCCGAGACCTGCTCCGGAACATTTTCTGACAATCCTGAATACAGTCGTCCAGTCTGAGCGGCAGCGTCATGGACAAACCCCCGATCTGCCTGAGCAGGCCATTTTGCGAATCTTCCGGGCCTGGTATCTGGCGAAACGCGACATCCGCGTTCTTGTTAAAGCATATCGTGAGGAACTTTCGACGCTCCTGCTGCTCATGTACAGGCTCGAAGACCCGGTTCAGTCCGTTATACACTGAAGCAGATATGTAAGCTGCGACGCGAACCTGTTCTGGCCTGCCTCGCGCGGGCCGCCAGTTCTCTTGCAGGGTGTGCTTCATATTCTGTTTGTGGCGGACAAGGGCTGATCGACAATATCAGCCGTGCTCAATGTCGAAAAGTTCGTGTGATATTTGAGCGCTACCGCGCACTCTGGCTCTGCACCTGGAAGGACTTGTGGGGAGCAATGCTGTGATGATTTCACGGAAAGCGGTCGCGCGTTTCTTCTCACGCCGGTTTAAATATGCATCGGAATGTCACGCTACCTTCTTTTTCAGTCCAAAAAAGCCAGTTGTCCTACATGGCCAGTCCGTAATCGATGTCGTCCGGATTATCTTCAGCAGCCGCTTCATAATCAGGTTCCGGGTTCAGTTCCGATACTGGTTTCAGTCGGCGGCTGGGCATACACTCTTTCTGCCATGCGTCACCGCCTCGGACATGAGTGCAGGATCCCCGTTCCGCGTCTGGCGTGATTTCGTCATCCGGACCATTGTTTATCACCGGTCGTTTCAACGGCGGCAGCTGTCTGGTGTGCCGCATCAGTTCCTTTGCGTCGTAAAACGCCGTAATCGCCCTGCGACATAACGAGCGGCGCCCCAGAATGCTGGCGTGTTCACGTCCCCTGTGCGTGACGGGGACAGCACCTCCCGCGCGCCGTTCAATTCCTGTGGCAACCGGCCCGAGATGTTTTGTTGGCTCAATATCGAGGCCGCGCACGGCATAAGACCTGTGATCGATACGTTCGGGACAATTGTGCAGTCTGAGAGCGAGATTGCAGTATTCTTCCCATTGTTCGCGAATTGTCAGAATCTCCTGACGGCCAGTTTTTCTGTTGTCGAGCACGCGGGTTTTCGCTCCAAATCCACCGAACCCGATAAGGCGCGTCGTGGTAGTGATATGTGCGTGTACATTTCTGTTGTCACCACGCCTCCCGGGCGCGTGGATCGCGATCTCTGCCGCAACCTGGTATCGCTCAACGAGCCACGCCGTGAAATCGAGCGCGAGTTCTTCCTGGGCTTCCAGAGATAACTCGTGTGGCAAAGCGACCTCATATTCCCGCGCGACCGTCGAGTTTTTCCGGCTCTCTGCAGCTTCTGCCGCGTTCCACAGCTCGGATGACGTTGCAAAAACAGAGTCAGGACAGAGCAAAAACGCGGACAGAACCCCCTGTTTTCTGCGGTAATCGTATTCCTGCCCCGTTCGCTCATCGATCAGTGCGGTTGCTGTACGGTAGGCGGCGGCGGCCACAGCCGAACGCCCTTCGCTGCGCGAGATTGTTTTTACAGACAGATGATAGATGGACATACTTCCCGCCACACGCAGTTGAAGTTTGCATAAGTGCGCCCTTAACAGGGCGTCTGCTGGGGTTGCGCACGCTCGCCCGGCACTAAAATATTCGGGCGGCATGCAAAGCACTAAAAAAAACTTCTCGCTTGCAAGATTTTGAGCAGTAATCCTTCCGAGCAAAGGGAGTTACTCACATGTCGACAGGGACAGCCTCAAAATCCGCCCGTAAACCGCGTCAGACTGACGGTCTGACCCCGATGCAGCGTGCGCAGCGCGCCATGGAGAAAGCCGCAAAAATGATGGAGAACGCCAAATCTAAACAGGCATTATTCGAAAAAAAACAATTACAACGCAGGAAATTTCTGCTCGGAGAAATGATAGACGGTGTATTAAAGACCCGTCCGCAAACAGGCGATTTAATCGGGGCCCTGGCATTAAAGTTACCGGACGCTGACCAGTCGCTGTTTTCAACGGAAATCGAGTTGTATCGACGAAATAAAGAGACGAAGACCTCCTGAGAACATCAGCCTCAACAGCTTCGTAAATCAGCCATACGCGTGTCAGGGATCCACGCTAAGGATCCCGGTGGCACTGGTGGCGTCGGAGTGGGAATCAGGGGACCCGACGCCGACGTCAGAGCGTGTCGTCATTCAGGCCAGAGGATAGTATGTCCGCCCTCCTCTTTTACAGGCATCCACGACTCACTTTTTGAGATAGAAGGCGAAACGTGCAGCAGCATGGAGCGCAGGCCTTCACCTCACCGCACGGCAAACAAAGTAAAGACACAATGAGGAACTTGTTGCGATTATTCCTTGCCTACCAAATGAGAATGTTAGCTGTATAGTATCGCGTTTTTATGATGCAATCTTTGAGCGAGGGGCGAAGGAGGCATCATAGCGCCAAAGTTCTTCTCAGAGCGATTCAACTACAGCTGCAGTCCGTCGAGTGGTACAGCGTAATCAGGAAAGCCTGGGAGCCCTGGCGAAGCGTGATGGAAGCAATCCGAAGACAATCGCCAGAAGGCACGCCGGTAGATTCCCAACTGTCCTGTCAATCGGGGAAACAGGCAATCGTTGTGGCGTTCCGCCGTCATACGCTGCTGCCCTGAACAACTGCATTTCCTCGCTGCTGGCGACGATCCCGCATTCGATGCGTTTTCACCGCATCGCTGCTTTTAGTGCTATGCGTACTCAGTTGGCCAGATATGAAAGCAACAATTTCAGACGTCCGGGATTTAACCCCCGCCCGTTCGGTTATTTTCACATCGATATCACTGAATTGGAGAAGGAAAAGAACAAAGTGGTCGCAGGGAAATTGCTTTGGCGCCTGCTCGACATCATTCCCTATAAAATCCGTGCAGCATGTATGTCTACCACCACGTCTTCGATCAGGTCTCTGACGAAAACGATGTCGAGCATCGTTTGCCGCGAGTGAAAAACCCTGAACCGTCCCGCGATGGGCGCAGATCTCTTTGGACAAATTACGCCACGAAGGAGCTCTGGTCCTGAGCGGCGTAAAATTATTGTTTAGCCTCAAGCGGAGTGATGTTGCCGATCGGTTCGAGGATCACGTATTCCACGCCAACCGACGGTGCCGGGCGAAGACATTGATGGTCAACGCGACGCAGGCGAACCAGCCCCAGGTCACGAATCAGGATCCGACCAGGCTCAGGCCCAATTGAATTGATGTAGGAAATCTGATTCAGGCTCTGCGAGGAAACTGGAGATGAGTGACTTGTATTGACTGACGGACGAGCAGATGGTGCGTCCTGAACCGTTTTTCCCGAAGAGCCACGGGAAGCCTCGCGTGGATGACTGCCGCGTGCTGAGCGGGATCATCTTCGTCAACCGAAACAGCTTGTGGTGGCGCGACGCACCGAAAGAATACGGTCCGCACAAGACGCTTTACAACCACCGGAAACGTTGGGGAGCCATGGGTGTTTTCGTCCGGATGATGGACAGCCTGGCCGCCGGGAAAGCAGAACCACAGACCGTTATGATCGATGCGACTTACCTGAAAGCACCCCGCACAACGTCGAACCTGCGGGTAAAAAAGGGGATTCGGGTCGCCTGATCGGTCGCACCAAAGGCGGGATGAATACGAAGCTCCATGCCGTGACCGACCGCAATGGGAGACCTCTGAGTTTCTTCATGACCGCCGGTCGGGTCAGTGACTACACAGGGGCAGCCGCCCTTCTCGACAGTCTGCCAAAGACCCAATGGTTGCTGGCAGACCGAGGCTATGATGCCGACTGATTCCGTGAGGTTCTTCAGGCGAAAGGGATCAGGGCATGTATTCCCGGACGGAAATCCCGCGCTCGTCCCGTCAACACGACAAACGGCGATATAAACGCCGCAACCGCATCGAGATCATATTCGGCAGGCTCAGGGACTGGAGGCGTGTCGCCGCTCGCTGTGACAGATGCTCCACCGTCTTCTTCTCGGCCATCTGTCTCGCTGCAACCGTCATGTTCTGGTTATGAGTCCTGAGTCGAGTTTGGACCATCGAACGCGTATTTGTGAACAGTAATTCATGTGCTCTTTTGGAGAGACCAGAGATAGTAAATGATCCCCGACAGGGGCGGTGCTTACTGATCCCAGGCCCGGAACTCATCCTCGTTCTTTGAGCCAGATGATGAACCAAGAAATGAAGAGGACCGCGATATGAATTGCGGACATGAAGGTGCGCGCGCAGCGATCATACTGGTAGCTACCTGTTCCCGGTCTTTATGTTTTCCGGCCATGGTTTCTATGAGATGGCGCTTTTTATACAGATGCTAGAGCAATTCCGCTGAACTCTTGCTCAGTGAAATTGCTCTAACTCATTGTTTATCGAGCATCTTCACCAGTTCGAATGTGTCCATTCAAACTGGATTTGCTCTAGCTGTAAGACGGCTTTGATTTCCGGAGGCGTTTTGAACGGCCGCTCTGCTCAGTGTCAGTGCGGGAAAATCCCGTCAGAGATAGCCAGGCGGCTCCACCGGATGAAGCGATTATATAAAGTCTTCCGCGGGCCATACCCTTTCAGGGTGTTTTTCCACTGCAGGCCGTTACGGATCACGTAAACGATCCTGCTCAGAACACGACGGTCATCCACACGCGGCACACCATGTGCGAGAGGAAAATACGGCCTGATCGGCTCTATCTGAAGCTCAGACAGCAAAAACACGTCACTGACAGCAGCACGCTCAGTTCAATAAATTAACAGCTTCTGTGTCCAGGAGGGGTTCTGCTTCTTTATCGGAGCGTCCTTGCTGTACTGGCGAGGACGGACAATCGTGCTACCGACTGGCTGTCAGTCACGTCCGCGCTCGGGGAGGCTTCGCGCCCCTCAATCTCGCGCAGGCTCATGATCAGCACCGTATTCATGACCTCAAACAGTCCGGCATCACGCCAGGCGCAGAAATAGCGCCTGACGGTCGAGACCGGTGGAAAGCATTTCGGCAGCAGATGCCACGCGCACCCAGCCGAGGCCATGCAGAGTGTGGCGTTGACCATCTCGCGCATATCCGTCGTGCGGGGGCGACCGCCCCGTTTCACCGGGGGTGAACGGCGTGATCAAAGCCTACTCCCCGTCCGTCATATCCGATGAATAGCGCAATCCTTCCCGGCTATGCTCGCGCCGGGCAATACCAGTCCATGTTACCATTCACTCTATCTCTTCGCAAAGACGGATGAAGCACATCAGGCTGGTATTGTTCAAAAACTTTCGGGTAAGGCTCTGACGATACAGCACGGCTTCAGTAAACAGACGATTATCCGCATCCGCGCGATCGATGACGTTAGAGCCTGTTTGGAAATTCAGGGATGAGCGTTTCTGCGGGTGAGATTAGCGCCCATGGCGACGAGGATCATGGCCTGTGAGACATCGATGCGGCGCTCGTAGTCGCGCACGAGGCGTCGCCATCGGGTCATCCATCCGAAAGTCCGCTCCACGACCCAGCGCCGGGGGAGAACCTCAAAGCCTTTCGCTCCGTCCCGACGCCGGATCACCTCGACGACGAAGTCCAGGTAAGCAGCCTTGTCCATCAACTGGAGCCGGTCATAGGCACCGTCCGCGAACAGGTGCCTGACCCACGGCCAGCGCTTGCGGATCGCGTCCAGGATCATCTGCGCTCCGGCGCTGTCAGAGATGTCCGCCGGTGTCAGGTTGACCATCAGCAGGCGTCCGTCCGTATCCACGGCGATATGCCGCTTGCGCCCGATAATCTTCTTTCCAGCGTCGTAACCTCTTGTTTTCGCGTGCGGTGCCTTGATGCTCTGGCTGTCGATCACCCCGGCCGCCGGGCTCGCTTCACGGCCCGATCGCTCCCGGTCAGGCATCAGTTCCACGTCATGAATGGTCTGAAACAGGAACCGCCGGGCCAATTCCCTGAACCAGCCATAGACCGTGCGCCAATGCCCGAAATGGATCGGCAGCATCCGCCAGCCGCAGCCGGATCGAACCAGATAGCGCACCGCGTTGATCACCTCGCGGAATTCGACCTCACGCGGACGTCCCGTGCGTCCTGGTTCGGGCATCAGCGGTGCGATGCGCTCCCATTCCTCGTCCGTCATGTCAGACGGATAACGCTTTGTCTGGCGGATAATCCGGGCCATGCGGCCTCTCTGCTCTGGCGTCCACATCCAGAGCTTGAATCACACTTCAGCGACTTTCCAAACAGGCTCTTATCTCAAGGCGATCTATATTCACGTCGAAATAATAATTGTCTTTCAGAGTTTCTTTTAGACAGTCGGGCAGCCTGTTTTGCGCGGATTCGAATAATATTCAGTCCGCGAACCCCCAGCGGCGTTGTGGGATTATTTGTGAGTCCCAGTACTATAGAGCATGTTTCAAAAACGTCGGAGAATCTTGGTTGTGGCAGAGTGCGGCCAATTACCACGTTTTCCTTTCTTGTATTATTTTTTGGCTTAATTTTTGATGTTTTATTGAAATTAATATTATTACGTCTTTTATGCTTCACACGATATAACGTTGGACTTTTTCCTATCTGATTTCCACAATTTATTGTTTCGCTATTTTCTATGAGTTTTTTTCTGAATTTGGCAAATGTTCCATAGCAACGGACCAGAGATTTACGAAATGTTTCTGCATATATCCATGCTAATTCAAGAGGAATTAGTTCGTCAATTCCAAGATAATCTCGCTCCTTCTCACTCTGTTGAACTCCACACTTTCCAGTGCTCAGTTTCATAACATATCTTGCTACGGCCTGAGCAGATCGTAATGGACCACAGTCACGCCAATAGCTTCCCACGCGTTGGCGTGACCACTTTAAAAACACTCTCCACTTTTGTGGAGAGACACGTCGTTCCATACGGTAGACAATATTGGCATGTAAATGCACGCCATCCTGTGCGCATATGTTACTTTTACGAAATGTCATTTCTTCAGATCGCAATAATACCTCTACGCCAAATTTAGCACGTGCCTCGCTGGACCACCTCGCAATATTTTTGATAAAACGCTTACGAATTCTATCAAGATCCGAAAACCAAGGCACGCGATCTCCACTGGTAATTACCGCGTAGCGATAGTAGTTTCTTGATGGGACGCTGTTTAAAAAATAGGTTAATTGGCGTATAAGTTTTGATTTATGAGACTGAGAAAATTCGGGCAATAAGTGAATCCGTCTGTAAGTAGAAATCCGCTCGACGCCACCGGTTACTTCGCCGATTATAAATATATCACGTGATGCTGTGCGTGCAGGTATGCCAGCTATCTCGAGCTGGTTGGCAATTTTTTCGGTCGCCGCCCGGATGTATTCGCGTTCTCGCGGATAATATTTGCTCGATGGATAAGATATACCGCACCGTCTGTTAATAACACTTTCTGCTGTAATGGATCGTTTAGCGCAAAGCATATCACATTTCTCGCTGCAATGTATTAATGTAAAATTAATACGTTGCATGTCGATGCGAGATTAACGCACACGTAACATAGTGTAATAAACATTAATGTTTTGCAACTGTAGCGCTAGACTCAGGCCTCATTCTTTGAGCCAGAAGATGAAGCTTGCTGCGATGTGGATTGCGGACATGAATGTATGAGCGCAGCGGTCGTATCTGGTCGCGACACGTCGCCAGTCTTTCAGCTTTGCGAACATGTTTTCGATGAGGTGACGCTTTTTATACAGATTCCAGTCATAAGGTGGCTTTGATTTCCGGTTCTTCTTTGGCGGGATACAGGCGGTGATGTTGCGTTCTGCGAGCGACTGCCTGATTTTATTGCTGTCGTATCCCCGGTCTCCGAGAACTTCTTCTGTCTCGTCGGGGAGATTTGCCAGCAGCACATCTGCGCCTTTGAAGTCGCTGACCTGTCCTGCCGTCAGATAAAGTCGAACCGGTCGTCCCTGACCATCACAGACGGCATGCAGTTTTGAGTTCAGACCGCCTTTTGTCCGTCCGATATGGCGGGGAAAAGCCCCTTTTTGAGCAGGGACGCCGATGTCCGGTGCGCCTTGAGATGTGTTGCATCGATCATCAGGCGCTTTGAACGGCCAGCCTGTTCTGTCAGGGCGACAAATATCCTGTCAAAGACACCCAGGCGGCTCCACCGGATGAAGCGATTATACAAAGTCCTGTGCGGACCATACGCTTTCGGAGCGTCTTTCCACTGAAGACCGTTGCGGATCACATAAACGATCCCGCTCAGAACACGCCGGTCATCCACACGTGGCACTCCGTGCGCCAGCGGGCAAAACGGCTCAATCCGCTCCATCTGAGGCCATCGTGTGGATGGTACGCTAAACAACGTTTGGCATGAACAATAAAGGAACGATCAGGCGGCACGAGCCTGTTTCGACAGATTGAGCGTCTTGCGGCCCGCAGAAG
>NZ_WOTB01000059.1 GCF_011516835.1 Acetobacter musti
CCTCAATCAGCGGTTCCCAGATCGCCCATGTCTCATCAGTGAAAGTGCCTGTTCCGTCTCCTTCTTCAATCCATACAATATAGGAAGTATTTTAAGATCTAACAGGCCCTAACCATATCACGAAATTTTATCGTGTTATTATTACTGGATACACCCGGGCTTGCCCCGGTTGCCGCGATATCATATTGTGGATATTCCATTATCACTAATTTTAATAGTGGTATTTTGAACTGAGATTCCGGAGTGTGTCATTGAGTCCGCCTCTGAGCATTTCCCGCCGTGTCTTACTCGGCGGAGGGCTGGCCTGTGCCGGACTCGCAGCATCCGGACAGCAGCGTTCAGCACGAGCGGCGACAGCATTACTGAACGTTTCCTACGACCCGACCCGGGAGTTGTATCACGACATCAACCCGGCCTTTTCTGCCGAACAGGGACAGAATGCTGTCATTGTCCGAACCTCCAATGGTGGCTCCGGCGCTCAGGCGCGCTCTGTTCTGGAGGGCGCACCGGCTGACGTTGTGACACTTGGACTGGCGCGCGACATCGACATGCTGGCACAGCACGGCCTGCTGGCCAGCGACTGGCAAAAGCGACTGCCGCACAATTCCACGCCTTTTACCAGTACGATTGTTTTTCTCGTTCGCAAAGGGAATCCGAAGGAAATCCTGGACTGGCCTGACCTTGTCCGGGACGGAATTCAGGTGGTGACACCTAATCCCAAAACATCCGGAGGCGCACGATGGAATTACCTGGCGGCGTGGGGCTGGGCATTACGTCAGCCAGGGGGGAATGAAAAGACAGCGCGTGCTTATCTGAAGGACCTGTTCATGCATGTTCCCGTCCTCGACGCCGGAGCGCGGGGTGCGACGAACAGCTTCGTGCAACGAGGCATGGGCGACGTTCTGATCGCATGGGAAAATGAAGCGCTTCTTGCGGCGAAAGACCTTGGACCGGAAAAGTTCGATATTGTTGTTCCGAAGCTCACGATCCTGGCTGAGCCGCCCGTAGCGCTGGTCGACAGAAACGTCCGCAGACACGGCACAGAGAATGCCGCTCAGGCCTATCTGAAATTCCTGTATTCGGGGCAGGCTCAGAAAATCGCGGCAACACATTATTTTCGCCCTGTCGACCCGACCGTTGCTGCAGAAAATGCAGACCGGTTTCCCGCAGTGCAGACATTCGATATTGCGAGTCTGGGGGGATGGAAATCAGTGCAGAAAACACATTTCGCCGCAGGCGGCATCTTTGATCAGATTTACAGCAGTAATGACTGAAGTGGCCGATGTGTCCTTTGCGCTGCCTCGGGGACGGCGGCCGGCAGACCCTCTGCCGGGGTTTCGCATTGCTCTGGTCGCGACTCTGTTCTGGACCGGACTGATCGTGGTCCTGCCACTGGCAGCTCTTATTATGCGGCCGTGGCAGGAAGGTATTGGTGCAATGACGGCCGCATTGCAGGATTCGCGAATGTTCGCGGCACTGCGGATCAGTTTTGTCTCGGCATTTATAGCCGCACTGATCGATGTACCACTCGGTGTCATTCTTGCCTGGGCTCTTGTACGGGCACGCCTGCCAGGACGTCGGATCATCGACGCGCTGATTGATCTGCCGTTCGCTATTCCGACAGCAGTGACCGGTATTACACTGGCGACCCTTTACGGACCGCAGGGATGGCTCGGAGCGCCGCTGGCCCATCTGGGAATCAGTATTGCCTATACGGCAACGGGAATTGTTGTGGCGCTGATGTTTGTTGGGCTGCCTTTCATCGTGCGGAGTGTGGAGCCGGTCCTGAGAGATCTGCCACCTGAATTCGAGGAGGCTGCGGGGCTTCTGGGAGCACGGCCACGGCAGGTGGTCACACGTGTCGTGCTTCCTGCCTTGCTCCCGGCGACAGTAACCGGTTTCGGACTTGCTTTCGCGCGGGGCATCGGCGAGTACGGATCTGTAATCTTTATTGCCGGAAATCAGCCATTTCATAGTGAGATCGCACCGCTTCTGATTGTCGTCCGGTTGCAGGAATTCGATTACCCCGGCGCCACATCTATTGCGTTTATTCTGCTGGTCGCATCGTCTCTCTGCCTTATGGGCATCGCCTGGCTGCGGCGACGGGTGGCGCGCGGTATGGTCGCAGGAGCGGCACCGTGAGCACTACGCAATCCTCCCGAAGAGAGGCTGATATCCCTCGCTGGCTTCTGATCGCGGCGACTTACACGATCGTCGGTATCATGCTGATTCTGCCACCGGTTCTGGTCGTGGCTGAAGCTCTTCGTAATGGTTTCGGAACAGCTCTGACCACTCTCGCCGATCCGGACGCGCTGTCGGCAATCCGGCTTACCGTCACGATGACTCTGGCTTCCGTTGTCATCAACACTGTCTTCGGTGTGCTGGCTGCCTGGCTGATTGCCAAATATCGTTTCCCGTTACGTGGCGTTCTGACTGCGCTGATCGAAATGCCGGTGAGCGTCTCTCCCGTCGTAGCCGGTCTGGTCTGGCTTCTGCTGTTCGGAACGCAGGGCTGGTGGGGTCAGGCCCTGGACCGGATCGGCGTTCATATCGCATTTGCGCCTCCCGGCATTTTGCTGGCGACTCTGTTCGTCACCTTTCCTTTTGTCGCACGCACGTTGCTGCCACTTATGGAGCAGCAGGGCCGCGACGATGAAGACGCCGCAATGCTGCTGGGGGCATCGTTCTGGCAGATTCTGTGGCAGGTTACCTTACCGAACGTGCGATGGGCACTTCTGTCGGGAGTATTGCTGACGACTGCGCGGGCAATGGGTGAATTCGGCGCCGTATCGGTGGTGTCTGGCCACATTCCAGGACTGACTGAGACAATGCCGCTGCATATCGAGACCCTTTATAATGGCTACCAGTCAGTCGCCGCTTTCAGCATGGCGACGCTTCTGGCAGCGATGGCGATGGCAACGGTTGGCCTGCGGTCGTTTTTTGAAGCCCGGGCACGCAACGCCGTAATCCATGGACAGGACGCATGAGTGTGCGGATCGAAACACTGGTGCGGCGTGCACCCGGAGCGGCAGAAAAAGTTCTGCTCCGGGGCGTCTCTCTTGACGTTCCGGATGGTGGCTTTGTCGCGCTGGTCGGGCCATCCGGCGCGGGCAAGACGACTCTGTTACGCTCGATTGCCGGCCTGGATGCGCCGGAATCGGGTCACGTCATCATTGATGGACGCGCGGTCGAGGGACTGGCGCCCCGTGAACGCAATGTCGGGTTCGTATTTCAGAACTACGCCCTGTTCCGGCACATGACGGTTGCGAAAAATATTTCCTTCGGACTGGACGTTCTGCCGCGCCGGAAGAGACCGTCAAAGAACGATATCGCGGCACGCGTCACCGAATTGCTGACCCTGATTCAATTACCGGATCTCAGTCAGGCTTATCCCGAACGTCTTTCGGGCGGGCAGCGGCAGCGGGTCGCGCTGGCGCGGGCGCTGGCTACGGGGCCTCGCCTGTTACTGCTCGACGAGCCGTTCGGGGCGCTCGATCCCGTGGTACGACGAACCGTCCGGGCCTGGATCCGATCACTGCACGACCAGCTTGGTCTGACGACCATTCTGGTGACGCATGATCAGGAAGAAGCGCTTGACGTTGCGGATCGGGTAGTCGTGATGCAGGACGGGCAGATCGTCCAGGATGCGGACCCTCAGACACTTGAGCAGGAACCCGCGACACCATTTGTCATGGAGTTTCTTGGGGAATCACTTCGTTTTGAGGGGCAGGTTTCGGCAGGGCGGTTTGTGCCGAACCAGATGAATGTCGAAGCGTTTTCTGTAGCGGGACTGGTTGACGGGCCAGCCACGGCGATGATCCGGCCGCATGAAGCATGCCTTGAAAATACGGGCGCGGACACAACAGTTCATCGGATCGGGGCACGATATGGAATGGCCCGGTTGTCGGTTGATCTTGGCACGCGGATGGTTGAGATTCTCCGGCCGGAAACTGAGGCCGCTACCTTGCCTGCGGCAGGAGTAAGCCTTGTTATTAAGGAAGCAAGGTTATTTCGCGATGGAAAGCTCGCATGGGCAGGCGGCCTCGCCGAAGACCGTCCCGCTCACGATATGGCGGCTCAGATTTAACACAGATAAAACGTGAAATCTGTATCAGACGTTGTAATTGCGGACACGTCATCGTAATTGACATACGACACACCTGATTCAGGGGAATTTATTGTCGTGGTGGACATCAGAAGCAACAGACGCGATGCCGGGGGCCGGAGCGTTATCACTGCTAACCGGCTGCTTGACGGGATTGTTGTGTGGCGCATGAAGGACGGAGCGTGGTGTACGCTGATTTCAGATGCGTCGCTGATTCCGAACGATCAGGTCGAGGCAATTCTGGACAAGGTAAAACCGGAGGCTCAGTCTCAGGGCGTGCTGGGTGTGTACGGCGTGCAGGTGCAGGAAGATGAGGCTGGCCGGACTGTTCCTGTGACGGCGCGTGAACGCATCCGTGCTTTCGGGCCGTCTGTCCATCCGGAATTTTCACCACAGGATTTCGCGGCGGAAAACCGCACCAGGGAGAGCAGCCATGTCGGCTGATACGATGATCCGGGAAGAGGTCGTGCCTGTAAACCGTCAGGTCGGTCTGTATGCTTACGATCAGGTGGACCGGACCTTTCTGCGCGAGCGGATCGACCAGTTTCGCGATCAGGTTGCGCGGCGCGTCTCGGGTGAACTGACCGAGGATGAATTCAAGCCTTTGCGGCTGATGAACGGCCTGTATCTCCAGCTCCACGCCTACATGCTGCGCGTGGCCGTGCCTTACGGAACTCTCGCGTCCCGGCAGGTGCGGGCTCTGGCACGGATTGCGCGCGAATTCGATCGTGGTTACGGACATTTCACCACACGTCAGAATATCCAGTTTAACTGGATCAGACTGGAAGACACGCCTGCCGCACTGGAAGTGCTGGCTGAAGCGGACATGCATGCGATCCAGACCAGCGGCAACTGCATCCGCAATGTCACATCCGATGAGTTCGCAGGAGCCGCTGCGGACGAACTGCTCGATCCGCGCGTACACGCGGAAATTCTGCGGCAATGGTCAACACTGCATCCTGAATTCACCTTTCTGCCGCGCAAATTCAAAATTGCGATTTCCGGCAGTCCTCAGGACCGGGTTGCAGCCCGCTTCCACGACATTGGCCTGATCGCCCGTCCGGGACCGGACGGACGTCCTCTGTTTGAGGTTTTTGTTGGCGGTGGTCTCGGCCGCACGCCGATTGTCGGCACAAAACTGCGCGACGACCTTCCTGAGGAAGATCTTGTCGCCTATCTGGAAGCGATCCTCCGCGTTTATAACGAGTTTGGCCGACGCGATAATATCTATAAGGCCCGTATCAAGATTCTGGTTCAGGCGCTGGGGGCTGAGGATTTCCGTCAGCGCGTCGATACGGAATTTTCGGCAATGGATCGGGCACGCTACCGTCTTGAGCCAGCACTCGTACAGGCGATCCGCGACCGTTTTGGCGTTCCCGCCTTCGAGCCGGAAGGCGATGCTCCGGCTCTTCTGGCGCAGGCGCGGAAAAAGGACAGGGCGTTCGATGCCTGGGTGAGAACCAATACTCACCCGCATCGTGCCCCTGGCTATCTCTCGGTTGTGGTGTCCCTGAAGCCAGCCGGTGGGATACCTGGCGACGCCACCGCAGAACAGCTTGATCTGCTGGCTGATCTCGCAGAGCGCTTCAGCTTTGGTGAACTGCGTGTCACCCATCTGCAGAACGTGGTGCTTGGTCATGTGCGGCAGGACCGGCTTTACGAAGTCTGGCAGGCTCTTTCAGTCGCAGGCCTCGCGACGGCGAATATTGGTTTCATCACAGACATCGTCGCGTGTCCGGGTCTGGATTACTGCGCGCTGGCCAATGCACGGGCGATTCCGATTTCACAGAAGCTGAGTTCGCGTTTCGCCGATCTGGAACTTCAGCGCGAGATCGGTGCTCTGAGGATCAATATTTCTGGCTGCATCAATGCCTGCGGACATCATCATGCTGCCCATATCGGCATTCTCGGCGTCGATAAGCGTGGTGAGGAAGCCTTCCAGCTGACACTTGGCGGGTCTGGTGAGGAAGACGCTTCAATCGGGCAGATTCTCGGTCCGGCAATGAGCGAAGACGATACCGTCGATGCTGTTGCACGCCTGGTTGACTTCTATCTCGTGCGGCGCAACGGAACCGAGCGCTTTCTGGACACCTATCGCCGGATTGGCACCGCCGCATTCAAGGATGTCGTTTATGCTCCTGCTTGAAAACGGTCACCCGGTCACTGACCGCTGGTCTTACGCCACTGAAGGCGAAGCACTCGGAACAGGCCCGGTGATTGTCCCGCTGTCACGCCTGAGCGAAGGACTGGGGCGAAGCGCCGGCGAACTGGGCGTTATGCTTCCGGTGGATGAATCTGTCTCCGTCTTGCGGGGTGCTCTGCCACGCCTCTCTCTCATCGTGATAACATTCCCTGTTTTCCGGGACGGCCGGGCGTTCAGCCAGGCACGCGCGTTGCGGGAGCACCTGCACTTTACACGTGAGATCCGGGCGTCCGGCCATGTCCTGCCAGATCAGTATGAATTCCTCGTGCGCTGTGGCGTAACGACGGTCGAAGTGCCGGACAATACGGACCTTCCTGTCTGGGATCGCGCGTTGCATCAGTTCCGGGTGGCGATGCAGCCCTCCGTCGTGAACGAAAAGCCAACGGGCTTTGGGCTCCGGCGGTTTCTGCCCGCGTAACGCTGGCGGCCTATCCCGATGCAGGCCGGAAAACAGTCCGGCACACAGACGTGGTTCTGGAGCCGGGCACAAATCCCTGCAGGACATAATAACGATACCCTGCTCTTTGCCCGGCATTTCCTGACGGATCGTCTCAGCTGGAGAGGCGCAACAGTGGCGGACTGACCTTTCTCCGATCCGGACATCAGCCATGCTCCGGACGGAGAGCATGGTATAATATTGCTCTGGCAAAAAATTCTTTTCCTGCACGATCCGGACAGAAAAAACCGTCTGCTTTCCAGTAAAACGGTGTTGTTTCTTTGGATTTTACACCTGCAACTGACAGGACTGTCATCAGGAAAAGCCAGTTTCCGGCAGCTTTCAGAGACTTTTCAAATATCAGGTTATCAGATCGTGACCCTGATTTTGTCCGGTTGCTGGTTGCGGATCATACGGTCTCGCTTTACCCCGAATGAAACAGGCTTATCACAGTCTGCATGCCGGAGCATGTCATGCAGATCTCATCATGAAGGGTGTACGGCATGAGAAAGGACCGGGACTGCCAGTCCCTCTCCCTGTGGCAACTCTCTCCAAACGCTATGCGGCTCAGCAGACTTCTGCGCATCTCGCGGCGCGACAGTCTGCTGACCGGTATGAGCGCCGCGCTTCTGGGCGGCGTCGCGCATGCGCGTGCCCAGGACCAGCATAGCGCCAGCCTGCAGACGACGGACCACAGCGAAATCCTGTCACAGTTCATGGCCGTATCACGTCGGCTGACGGATCGGGACACGCTCGATCAGCGGATCGGCGCAGCCCTTTGCAATGGTATTCTGCACGGCAATGCGGATCGGCCGGCCCGGATTCAGGCGCTGTACGCTTTGCTGACAAAGGAAAATTTCGCCAGCGCGTCCGACTACGCGCGCGCGGCCGAGACACAGGACAAAGCGTTTAAGGATGTCATCCACGAGATCATGACCGGGTGGTATCGCGGTGTTGCTGATGGAAAAGTCGTGGTCTACCGGTCCGCACTGATGTTCGACATCACAAAAGATGCTGTTTATCCCAAAACCTATGCAACAGGCGGTCCGTTTTACTGGACGACCCGGCCGCCCGATGTGGCACGTCCGGCCGGTCAGCCCGCCCTGTCTCCGTCAAAATTCGTCGTAGAGCCCACCTGAGAGCGAGATCAGTCAGCCGCATGTCTTCCGAACAGAATCTTTCCGCTGACGTCGTGATTGTCGGATCAGGCGTCGCAGGCAGTTCCATTGCCAACGAACTGGCCCGTGCGGGTATCTCCGTCATTGTGCTGGAAGCCGGCCCCCGTGTGGATCGCCAGCATTTCGTTGAGAATTTTCGCAATCTGGAAAACAAACCGTCCTATCAGGGCCCGTTTCCGGCGGTCCCTTGGGCGCTGCATCCGCCGGATCAGCAGACACCAAACGAGTATCTGCATACTTCCGGCCCGGATGCCGAGGCCTATCAGCAGGTTTATCTGAGAATGATGGGCGGCACGACCTGGCACTGGGCAGGTTGCGCCTGGCGCTATCTGCCATCGGATTTCGAACTGAAAACACGTTACGGTCAGGGCCGTGACTGGGCTCTGAAATACGATGATCTTGAGCCGTTCTACTATCAGGCGGAAGCCATGATGGGGGTATGCGGTCCCGATCCGCTCGTCGAGGATCTCGGCTCTCCCCGCAAACAGCCGTATCCGATGGAAGCTCTGCCGATTTCCTACGCGGCGCAGCAGTTCCGGAAACTGATCACGGAAAAAACTCCCTGGCGCGTCGTGCATGAGCCGCAGGCCCGCAATACGCGTCCTTACGACCGGCGACCGACCTGCGAGGGGCATAACAATTGTATGCCGATCTGTCCGATCGGAGCCATGTATAATGGCAGCTATTCCGTTTATGACGCCGAAGCGGCAGGCGCGACGTTCGTTCCGAACGCTGTCGTATATAAAATCGAGCGGGACAGCGCGAACAAACGCGTTACCGCTGTCCATTACTTCGATCCGGATAAAGGATCACACCGCGTTACCGGGAAATATTTTGTCATTGCGGCACATTGCATCGAGACAGCCAAGCTTCTGCTGGTCTCGGCGGATGAACAGAGTCCCGACGGTATCGCCAACAGTTCCGGTCATGTCGGACGGAATATGATGGACCATACCGGCGTCCAGGTGACCTTCATCAGTGGTGACGACGCATGGTGGCCGGGTCGTGGCCCGCTTGAAACCAATGTGATCGACAACTTCCGCGATGGTCCGTGGCGCAACGAACGCGGAGCCTATCTGGTACATATGGTCGATGACAATCAGGTCGACCTGGCTACTCAGCTCGCCATTTCAAAAGGTTATGTCGGCCGTGAGCTGGAGGAGCAGATCCGCTATCTTGCCTCTCACACAGTGCGCCTGTTCAGCCACAACGAGGGCCTGGCTGATCCCGATAACCGTCTGACGCTGAACAAAACCAGGAAAGACGTCCTCGGCATTCCGCATCCTGATGTCTACTATAAGCTTCCGGATTATACGGTCCGGAGCTGTGAACATACCCGTGATGTCTTTCGTCAGCTTATCGGCCTGATGCATGGTACTGACGAGCAGTGGACGTCCGGTTACTTCCCGCAGGATCACCCTGCCGGAAGTACGATTATGGGTGTGGATCCAAAAGATTCCGTGGTGGACGGACACTGCCGGTCGCATGACCACGACAATCTGTTCATCGCCAGTTCCTCTGTCTTCTCATCAGTCGGGACCGGCAACATTACCCTCACCGTGGCGGCTCTTGCGCTGCGCGTTGCCGACACGCTGAAAAAAGAACTCGTTCATGCCTGATTTCAGAAATATCTTTTACATGTTGCTTGCTGCCGGCACCGTTCTGAGTGGTCCCGTGGCGGGAACGGCTTTCGCGGAAGCTGCAGATCCCGCCCCGGCTGGTCATGGCGTCGCCGCTGAAGGCAACGGGTCCGATGATGAAGCCATACTGGCCCGCGGCGCCTATATTGCGACAGCCGCGGACTGTGTCGCCTGTCATACCGGCAAAGGCGGGAAACCCTTTGCCGGAGGCCTGAAAGTCGGCACGCCCATGGGTGACGTCATTTCAACCAATATTACACCCGATCCGGACCACGGGATCGGCAAATATACTGAACAGCAGTTCGATCAGGCTGTGCGGCACGGCGTTCGGAGTGACGGCTCCTATCTGTATCCCGTCATGCCTTACGTCTCCTACGCCGGCATGACAGATCAGGACGTCAGGGCACTTTATGCCTGGTTCATGCATCGCGTGAAACCGGTCGCGGAAAGTCCTCCTCCGACCTCCCTCGCCTTTCCGGCCAGTCTGCGGTCGTCAATGACGGTCTGGAACATGTTCGCGACGAAGGAAACGCCGGGAACCGGCGATTCCGCTACCTATGACAAACTGAAGAGAGGTGAATATCTGGCCAATGCCCTGGAGCATTGCGGCACCTGCCATACGCCCCGCAATTTCATGCTTGATGAAAAACATGATCGCTATCTCGCGGGCGGACCTCTGAGTGGCTGGTACGCTCCGAACATTACCTCCAGCACGAACAGCGGAATCGGCAACTGGAGTGAAAGTGATCTGATTGCCTATCTCCGTACCGGCCGCGCGCCAGACCGCTCTCAGGCCGCCGGGCCGATGGGGGAAGCTGTCGAACACAGCACCAGCAGGCTGACTGACAGCGATCTGGAAGCGCTCGCCGCCTGGATAAAACAGGTCCCGGCAATGGAGGACGATCTCGAACATAAAGCGCGTGACAGTTTCGGGCAGCCTGCGAATGAGCCTGATATCCGGACCAGCGGGCCGACACGGATCGACGACCTGTCTGAGATGCCGGGTCCACATCTCTATGATGCGAACTGTGCTGCCTGCCATGGACGCAATGGAGCCGGAACCGCGGACCATTATGCGCCGTCCCTTTTCACCAATTCGGCAGTCGGAACCCTGCGTCCCGACAATCTGATCATGGTAGTGCTGAACGGTGTGGACCGGACAGCCGGAAAAACTCATGCGGCAATGCCGGGCTTCGGTGGGCACTCACAGGTCCAGCGCCTGAGTGACGGCGAAATTGCCAGTCTCGTTAATTATGTAATGGCTACTTTTGGCAGCGGCGATCCGCATGTAACGGCAGAAAAGGTTGCGACGTTCCGTGATAAATAATACTGACTTTTCTGGCATCTGACCAGAAACGAAAGCTTACCTGGAACAAACTGCATATACCGTTTACGTCTGCCGGTTCTGTAACCGTCGGCAGACGTAAACGGATTTTTTTGCCCCCTGGACGCCCGGTATCCTGCAGTCGTACCAGTTTTACGCTCCGGATATCTGGTCCCATCTGTTTCATTCAATGTGACGATTCCAGAGTCGCACCGGCGAAGCCTCAACCGCGGGTACGTTAACTCAGGAATCAGGTCCGTTATGCAGAACTGCAACGACATACGGTCCTCCGAAATCCAGTGAAATTCCCTTTTTATTACAAATACATTTCAGATTTATTCTGCACAGATAAAATGCAAAAAGAGAAAAACATAATTCGCTGCAATATCAGGATATTCACCCGAATACAGACAAAAATTAGTCTGAATACAAAACGATATTTCTAAGTGTCTGACCGAAAATGAGTTGAGTGATTTCAGCGGGTTATGATTCATGGGTTTGCGATAACCTGATGAGATCAAGATGGCCTGGACTGAAATCACCCGAGCGCAGTATC
>NZ_WOTB01000060.1 GCF_011516835.1 Acetobacter musti
CAGCATCTGCACTCGCGCAGCAGTCAGTATCCGGGCATCGTCACCGAGCAGCCGGGCCCGCGTAACTGAGCCTGTGGGCGGCAGCATACGGACTTATATGCAGGCCGGCGGGCGAAGCCAGTGTCCACAAGCTGCTCCCCGGCGGCATATGAGTCCATCATGCCCAGGTGACGCTTTCTAGCCTTATGCCTTGGCACATCCAGAAAGACTATGACGCCATCCGGCAGCGGATTGCTTATTCCCTATGCAAAGCGCACGAGTCACCAAGGACGCTATGACAGTCGCAAAATAACACGTCCGTTACTCCAGGTATTGCTGAAGGGAGCGGGATGAGAGCGATAGCGGAACCCGGAGATTTGTTTTTATTTAGCGACGATTTTGCAAAAATGAAGTTTTGCTTTTCTGGAATGAATGACGGACGGCACTCATTAATCCTGCATTCACACAAACTGTGTACAAAAAGCCTCTGCCTCCTGCCCTCGAAGTGATTTCGCGGGGAAGTAATGGGAACCCACTCCCTCTTTGCGGACGGCCGCAGGACCGAATTGTGTTCAATTGTAACGTACAATTAAGATTTGTCCGGACCTCACTTTCGTTAATATTCCGGTAATTAATTTTCTGCTAAGAGGATTTTGTGCGGACGCCATCCGCACCAGTTCCTTCTATTGACTACTCCCCTGCCCGTTCCGAAACCGGGCAGGGGATTCTTATTTTGCGCCAAAGAAGAATCCTCCCGGCCCACTGCTTGTCGCGACACCGGAAATGCAGTCCCATCGAAACTGCACCGGATCGTTCGCCTGAAAGATATGGTGAAAAGCTTACTCTATGAGCCTCCTTACCAGGCCGCTGATAGCCAAGAATTGCCTGACACTATCGTCAAAAAAAGAAATAGAATCAGTATTCCAAAAATGCTTTGGATTCTGTATTATGATATAGGAATTCCAGCCTTGGTTTTATCAGCCGTAAGGCGAATAAGCGAACTTGAGGCCGCGACGGCTTTACGAGCAGGACCCATGCCCGCGCTGACGATCAGGAACGCCCTCCCGGTTTCGACCTGACGAGCAGCGAAATTTCTGGTGATTCCGCTACGTTCAAACCGTACACGGGACGTTTCCAGCGACATCCGTCGTGACCGGGATAGCAATCGCATCGAGCAAATGTTCAACAGGCTCAAACAGTCTCCGTATCCCCACCCGCTATGACACAACAAGAAAATCGTTCGTCGCTTTTCTTAGTCTCGCGGCCACGAAACTCCGGCTGCCGTCCTTAGGCAACAGAACATATCCCCGACGCTCTTTTATCTCACGAGCGCCAGCCGCCAGTCTGTCTGTATCGCGGAGCATGGTGATGCGCCGGCATTACGCCACGCCATTTTCAGTCATCTTATGACTGCACGTATCCGACAGAAGCCATTTCAGAACGCCAGTTCGCCTTTTTTGCTTGCTTCATAGATATGATGCCCGGCCCCAGGCGATCTCTGCTAAAAATGCCTGCCTTTTACTCCTGCCTGAAACGCAATTTATGCAGCATCCTCTTGGGCTGATCCAACTTCAAACCAAGGAGCTTCCGAAAGCTCGAATTGTGACCAGACAGCGTAAATCCGATGAGATAGTTAAAGAAATATTAGAGAAATTACATCAAGATCGAAGTACTCACACGGGATCTGGGACACTTTTGGCGAACGTATGTGTCGAAAAAATATTAAGACATAAATGCACCGGAACGCGACGAAAATGGATGAAAATAACGACCCATTGGTAAGAATTGTACTTAATTGCGGAGATACGGCACGATCAATATCCGAGCAACAGTATGAATTAGCTGTCGAGAGAGAAGATCGAGCCGCTGCAAGAAAGTGGTTGGAGGTGTTTTCCGGCTTCATGACGGCAACCCGCGTTCTGCGCTCCTCGTCTGTGTCGCCAATCAGAGTTGATGATCACCAGGATGAATGGAACAGCGATCAGGAAAGTTGACTTCGTTTATCGAAAAAACATTTGATGAATGATTCTGCATCCAGGTCGACAATAGCAGATGCATCAGCATCTCCCATATGGACATAAACCTGCCTGGCGGAAATGGTCGTATCCGGCAAATATCTCGACGGGTAGGTGGGAGCCGCCGGGCTGGTACTATCAGATTGAGCGGGCAGGATCTGATTATTGGAAACCGAATCCGAAACAGTCACTGTTCCGTAACCCTCGATAACACTACCTCCTCCTGCATCGTTCACCGTCAGACCGTTATCCGTAATGACTAACGTGTCATTAAGGGTATCGATAACGCAGTCCCGCTGCACTGTCATTTGACTTTCATTTACGCCTTCGAAAGTACATTTGAAGCCCGTTTCAATATCGGAGTCTGATACATAGCCGAATTTGGTCTCCGCGCCTGCGGTGATCGAGTGACCACCACTCTCAGGTGACCCATTGATGCCTATGAAGGTCGCCCCGGTAAGATCTGATTTTGCGCCGACACTTACTGAGTTAGTATTTTGCCAGACATAATTGCCGTACATGCGCGTATAGGCGTCAGAACTGATGTCTGCCGAAAGAGGGCCCGGATCGGTCATATTATAATTACTCACGGTGGAAACATAATCAGATATACTGATGCAGTTTCCGGACCCGGCGAGCTTCACGTAAAACACGCCGCCGGCGCCACTTTCGGTAGTATTTCCGTTAAGTAATATTGTATTATTAGATCCAGTGAGATCAATCGTTACTCCATTGTTTGGAATATAGTTACTCCAATCGACGGTCTCGCTGCCATAGGAACTAAAGAGGTCATTATTCCCGGAATCTCCGATAATTGTCAGATTGGCATGGTTGAGATTGATCACGCTCCCGGAAACGCAATAATCCGAATCATCAACTGTACTTATCTGGTCGCTCATAATTATCGCTATTCCTGCTATGTGAATGCGAGGCACGTCGCACCTTCATTTGGCATTACGATAACATTTTAGTAACAATTTATCTACCGGTGGGCGGAGAATTTTGAGGCTCAGGCCCCACTCTTTGAGCCAGACAGTGAAGGCGGCTGCGATATGGATTGCAGACATGAACATATGAGCGCAGCGGTCATTCCTGATAGCCATCTGTCATCGGTCTTTAAGTTTCTGCGGCCATGTTTTCGATCAGATGGCGCTTTTTATACAGATGCCAGTTGTAAGGTGGCTTTGATTTCCGGTGCTTCTTCATTGGGAAGATCTTCCAGGATTACATCTGCCCCCTTGAAGTCACTGACCCGCCTTGCAGTCAGATACAGTCGGACCTGTCGCCCCTGACCGTCGCAGATAGCATAAAGCTCTGAGTTCACGCTGCCTTTCGTGCGTCCGACATGGCGAAGAAAAACTCTTTTTAAGCAGTGACGCCGCTGTCCGGTACGCTTTCCGATGTGTCGCATCAATCACCAGGCGCTTCGACCTGCCCGCCTGTTCTGTCAACGCGACGAAGATCCGGTGAGAGACATCGGAGCGGCTCCAGCGGACAAAGCGGTTGTATAAGGTCCTATGTGGACCATACGCTTTCGCGGCATCTTTCCACTGAAGCCTGTCGCGGATCACATAGACGACCCCGCTCAGAATACGACGGTCATCCACACGCGGAACCCCATGCGCCAGTGGGAAAAACGGCCTGATCAGCTCCATCTGACCCTCAAAAAGCAAAAACACCTCGTTCACGTCCTCAACTTCATGGGTAAGTCTATGAATTCTACAGCGGTACTCAAAACAATGGTTTACCAACTCCTGAACCTGAGAATTATCGCTATCGCACGACGTCTCGTCACCATCGCCAATGCCGTCCTAAAACAGGCTTGCCATGGCGCATTAGCCCCGTCGTCGAACCACAAATGATAATTCGCGCTAGCTGACGGAACGCTGGCGCTTTCGCAAGCCGCAATCTTGCTCTGAAAGCCCTTCAAATACCTGCGAGAGCGAGGAAAATAGCGCAGACTGGAAATTGTCGCGATGGCACGACATCTTGCCAGTATTACTAAGGTAGTGCCCAAAAAACGGGTCAATCCTGCTACCTTGAGGCGCCCTATAAAGGCAATTTCTTAACGAACCATGTATTCAGAGCTAGAATAGCAAAACTGGTTTCGTGACCGTTTTACCCCGTCAAACGGAATTCTATTCGTTCTCCAAGACCTGCTCGTAATTCCGAGCTGACAAATACCCGCAAATTCACCGATATTTCAGCGGCATACTTGCTTCAATCGAGCCAGGATATTAAAAATTATCTTTTAAACGTTAGGACTACAAAAATATGCCAAGATACTTCAAAATCAGGTCCTTTCATGATCTCTGGCTTTCGACGTCGATACATGCGCCAAGCGTCAGCAACTCCCGAGAAGACGCTTCTGTCGATCGTCACGAACTCATAGGCTTTATCGTCGAAAGCCGCCCTCAGCTTTTATTTTTGACCGTCGGATGTCCACTGTTGTCTTTTGATATTGCTTGCAGTGGTCTTGAAGGAACAGTTATCCCTCTCCGAATGGGCACATGCGAAAACTCAATGGATGTGACGTTCCAGGACCCGACGACACTTCTTTATCTCAGTGCTATCATACCTGATTTGCATAGTGGCACTGCGCGCATTGAAGGCAACCGTGATCACGTAAATGACTGGGAGCGATTCCGTCTTTTTCCTGTCTCAGCAGCAGATATCCCTGCTAATCTTCCTGATATCTCCAGAGAAATAGAAGACATTTTTATTACGGGCCTAAATTCGTCTGGAATTCAGGAATTTATTCGCACCTATAATGGGTCCTCTGCTGTTCCGGCATTAGATGCTATCGCGCCCTTGTTGCCGTACGACGAACTCAACACTTTCTCTCACAGTCTGATTACAGATAAATTTTTACGTGATAAATTTACCACTTGCGCCGCGTGTGATCCGTGGGCCGAACAGGCTATTCCAAATCTCGCTGCCTGGCTTGAAAAAAGACATGCTGGAAATGGCAAGGTGCCTCCGGCCAGACGTTATATCAGTCCGGCCTCCGACAGTTTTCTTGCTATAAAGGGTCTCGAAGGTAAGACGGCCAGTTTCGCTCATGCCTGCAATCATGCTATCCGCCGCGTCGTACCTGCCACTCGTGGCATATGCATTCTCGCGTGTGTCCGTAATGAGGGCATTTACCTTCTTGAGTGGATCGCTTACCATCGTGCCATTGGCGTCGAATGGTTCTTCCTATATAGTAATAATAATGAAGATCAGTCAGATGAACTACTCTCGGCACTTGCTGAGAAAGAATTCATTACATGGATCGATAACGTCGTAGACGCTAAGGTTCCCGCACAATATAAAGCCTATGGGCACGCACTTTCTCTCTTGCCAGACATTCTTGACTTTAAATGGTGTCATGTAATTGATGGAGATGAGTTTATAGCTTTGAACCCAAAATATTTTAACAATATTAATGAGTTTTTTTCTTGGAGTGAGCATCGTCGAGTTGATGCATTAGCGTTAAATTGGCGGTTCATGGCGTCGGAGAAAACGAAAAACAGCCTTGATGAAATTTTTATTCCTTTGACCGAGCGCAATAAACAATTCGTTGGCAACGGCGCGATTGGTGAAGGGTGGCGTCTCGTTAAATCTGCGTTCCGACCTAGATGTGTTCTTCATTCGCGTGCCCATCACCCGGTCGAGTGGACGCTCAATCCACTCAGATACACTCTGGCAAACGGTGAGAAACATGAATATCTTCAGCCACCAAGCGGGATGAATCGCAGCGCCGGCTTTGCCGATAAGGGCAACTTTGAAGCAATTTGTATTTACCATTTCTTCTATAAATCTGTGGAAGAGTGGATGTGGAAAAGTTCTCGTAATCGTGGCGACAACCCGATGTCGCCAGTCTTGGACTTAGCTGCTTTCAATGATGACTGGATTGGTAATTTTATACGCCAATATGAAAATCATCGTGCACAATCAGAGTCGTGGCTGCATGCCATTATGCCTCGAGTGAACGAGGAACTCCGCCGTCTGCGAAACATTTCAACTATTAAGAATAGCGGAACGGAATGTACAGATTTCGTTCAAGACCCGATTCGAGAGTGTTCGTAAATTTTTAATCGAAAAAAATGTTCGTCAGTATCTCGAACCGCGTAACCAACTCTTCTTCGATCTGCTCGAACGCTACGAACGATGAAATTTTACAGGCCTGCCGATGTTGCAGAATAGGCGAAAGCACAATGTTATGAGGTTGGCTAGGGAAGAGGCCAGGGCGTGTTTCGCCTAAGGCCAAGGACCGCTGAGACGAACCGGATTTTTGCGAGGAAGGTAGATTCTGGCTTGTCATAACGTGTCACGATGCTTCTGAACTGCTTCAGTCTGGCGAACACGCATACAATGGTGCTTCTGCTTATGCAGAGCGTAAAGCTGCAGCCTAGAGGAGTTCCATTTTAAGCTGGTTCATACCCTGCTGCCGTGCAGAAACCTGCGCTAAAGGTGGGGAGCATCGCCCCGACGGCGCCTCCCGGAGCACTGACAGTCCGTTCGGCCTTTGCGCGCCGCATGGGCTTAAGTTTTGAGAGGGCCATCTCAATGGGATTGAAGTCCGGGCTGTATGGCGGAAGGAACATCACTTCTGCTCCTGGCCGCTCAATAGTGCTTTGTGCCGCCTGGCGCTTGTGAGCCGGGAGAGTGTCCATCACGACAATATCCCCCGGTTTCAGTGTCGGTACGAGAACCTTTCGACACAGGCCAGAAAGATCGTGCCGTTCATGGGACCATCACGCACGAATGGCACCGCGGTCATGTCTGTCAGGCGCAGACCCCGGTAAACGTCGTGGTTTTCCAGTGGCCGTGCGGCACGCCAGCCCGACAACGTTCCCTGCGTAAAGCGCGATCACGCAGGCGGGTAATCTTCGTGGAGAGTTCGGTTTCTCGATAAAGATCAGACAGTGCGGATCGTGGATCAGGCTGGAGATCAGACCAGTCCTGCCGTCGTTTCAGCGCATCCCCCCGTTCCTGCTTCAGTGCAGGGGCAGTCTTTCTGAATGTCCATCCGCGCTGCCGCGGCCAGCCAACCGGCTTCTGCCGGTCATCTCTTCTGGTCTGGGTTACGCTCAGAGCCAGAAGATGTCCCACGATAACAACGGCCATATGAGGCTTCGATCCGTTCTTTTCTTTTCGCGCCATCGCAGCCGACCATGAACCGTGTTCCGGGTTCAAGCGCAGCGTCTCCAGCTATCAATGATCGCTGTCGTCGGTTCGTCCTGCTTTCAGGCCGTAATACCCGGTACGCGGCACAGCTCGCAGATCGTGGGCCAGAGCCCCGAAACATTTCACCGCAGTCCAGCACCGGAGCTCCTGATAAACCGCAGATCATGGTGGCGTGGCGCAGCATTCTCCTTCATCAGAAGAAGATGCGAAATAATCAGCGATCCGCGAACGCTGTTCGTCACTGGCCTCAGACTGATATGGTTTGCGTGGAATAATCATCTATCTCTACCGCACAAGTCGCATCAGAATAGTGTATAATGCGCACCGAGGCGTCCTAAACGGACTAAATCAGCCGGGACTGCCACAACGATCGCTAAGCAGCGCTACCGAATCAACTGCTTAAGACAAGGCCCTGGGTGCTGTCAGTATTGCTAAAAATGACGGAGCTTCCATCATTTAGATTAACGGTAAGTGTGTTCCCAGAGATAGTAAAATTCGAAACATCATCGATTTGTGCAGTATCTTTTGTGCCATCGAAGCCGGAAATAACTGAATTGCCGAGACCAGCTTTCAACAGCAGATCGGCCCGGATGGAGGCTGTCAGATCGGCGGTGAAGCCACCCGCGTCGCTGGCTGTCAAATTGAATGCACCGCTTCCGGCCGTAAGTGTCGCGGCACTCTCGGCGACAAGAGTGACATTATCAGTTGAATTGCCACCGATGAGCGTCAGGCTGCCAGTGCCTGTACTGCGACCGGTGTAGGTTTCTGTGCCGCTGTACGCGGACGCGCTAAAATTAATGTTCATTGCACCCGAGCCGGCAGAAATAGCGTCACCGGAACCGTTATCCGCGATGAAGCTGAGCGTGCCAGAGCCGCCCGATACTGTTGAATTGCCAAATGATGTAAGTATCGCTGCACCGCTACTGTCGTTCAACGAAACAGTATCGTTGATACCTGTGAACTCAAGGGCAGCTGCGCCGGTTGCCGTTAAGTTGACCGTAGCGGTATCGTTATCGATGATAACATTTGTCGTGCTGGCCTCTCCGACAGACAAGATGTCTGTCCGGGTCGTGTCGCTGCTGGAGCCATTTTGGAGCGTCAGTTCATTACGGTCAGATCCTGGCTCGTCACCCATTGTAACAGTGGTTGTTCCAGCCGTCTGGACGACGGTGTGGCTACCCGCGTAAATAGTGTTCTGTGCTCCAGCTGCAGAATAGACTGTTAATGTACCGTCATTACCTTCCTCGTCATTGATCAGCGTAGTCACCGACTTGCCGGTGTAAATATCTGTGTCCCCCGAATTGCCGTAAAATGTGAGATTAGCGAGAGCATGACGATTATCGAGGATTTCCTTAATACCCTGAACAGCGTGGTTAGACACGACAGAATATTCGGTACCGGCGCGAACGCCATAATTAATAAGGTTTATATACTGGGATTGCGATTCACCGTTACTGTCGACACCGAATGTCAGATCAGATTCATGACCGATATCGGCAACGACAGTTACAAAAGCTTCGGAAATCGTCATCCCTTTAAAGGATGTCACATCATCGAAAGTAACTGTATTACCATCTGTCAAACTGAGGACAAGATTTCCGTCAACAATGGTATATCCGGAAACGTTATTTACAGTAGCAGTATCCTTTTCTCCATCAAAACCACTGATGACTGAATTTCCGAGACCGCCATTGAGAAAGAGTTCGGCATCTTCAGAGGCTGTGAGATCGGCAGTAAAGCCGCCGGCGTTGCCCGCTGTCAGACTGAACGCTCCACTTCCGGCTGTAAGGTTAGCGAACTTCTCGCTGATGAGAGTGACGGCAACGGACGATGAACCGCCGATGAGGGTGAGGCTGCCGTTGCCCTCCGAGGCCTTGCGGCCTATATAGGTTTCGACTCCGTTGTCACTCGACTGACTGAAGTCGATGTCCATAACGCCGGTACCCGCATAGACCACGTCACCGCTTTCAGCTCCCGCAACAAAACTCAGAGTGCCGGAGCCGGCGTAAATGGTATCCTCTCCCTCGGATACGATCTGAGCGCGACCCGTGCTGTTGATATATATAGTTGCATTTGAGCCAGTGAATTCTGTTGTTGCAGCGCTATAGGCTGTCACAGTAACAGCTTGCGTATCTTCGTCGTGGATAATATTTGTGACTGATGATCCGCCGACCAGACTGATGACAGTCTCTGTCAGGCCGACACCCAGCAAAGACGTACCTTCTACAATATCAGGGTCGATAGCAGCTTCTATTGTCAGAGTGTTTACGCTGGAATCAATTTGCTTACCCATAGTCACAACGTTAGTGCCCCCAGTCTGGAGGACGGTTGAGGCACCTGCGCCAATAGTATTATTGGCGCCCGTAGAAGAAACCACGGTGAGAGTACCACTGTTGCTGCGTGCATTGTTTATAATGGTTGTGGTGGCGTCTCCTGTGATGATTTCTGTGTCACCGACGTTACCGTAGACGGTAAGGTTTGCATCTGCCACGCTATTATCGATAATTTCCTGCGTCCCGTGGGCAGCTTCATTTGAGATGATTGCTACTGCTGTCCCTGTGGTGGACGACGCATTTTGCAGAACCAGATCCGTCGAGGCGGAACGCCCATTGATGTCCAGGCCAAAAGTTAACGTTGTTGACTGTGCGACTGTTGTCTCAACGGTTGTAGTCGCAGATGAGGGATCTACAATAATGGCAGTCGGACCGGGGCTTGTTACGGAAACCGCAGCAGAGGCTGCGGAAGTGACGTTGTTCAGGCCGATGGCGACTGCTTCAATGTCGTAGTTACCAGAGCCAACCTTTTGTAGTGTGACGGTCCAGTTACCATCGTCGTCGGCAGTGGTAGTGCCCAAAGCAATGACAGGCTTGCCATTTACCACTTCATACAGCGTGATTTTTGCGTAAGGAACTGTGGTTCCAGATATCTGCGAGCCCTTGAGCACGTCAGAAGCGATTGTGTTTGTACCGGTCGATGTCCCGATAACTGGCGTCGGTGTGAACGTCGTGGTCTCGGCATTTTCTGAGACCCATAAGGCCTCGCCGGCCATTGTGTTGGGATCTGTTTCGGATCCTACGCCCCAGATGCCGTCCGATGCGTCCGACGCATAATTTTCTACAATCCATGCTGTGGGGATGGCGCCAGCACGCTCGTAATCCTCCACAACGATCTTTACATTGATTGCAAACCAGCCATCCCCCCCCACGGGAGACAGAATAACGCTCGAGACAAGATTATTGACATTTGCCCACTGAATTTCTTGGTAACAAAATTCTTGATAAGCGGCGCTCTGCGCGACAAAGTATCCAGGTGGCGTGTCCAGGGAAATACCGCCACCCAGAAGGCAGGCTTGCTTGATTTCCTCGTAAGGTTGATATGTGGTTGTGAACCAGTTATCCATCGGGAAATCGCCATTGGGAGACCAGATTGGAGCAACGGCTTCAACCCCGTACGCTTTCGCAGCCGTCACCGTTGCGACAAAATCTGTGTACCAGGTGGGATCACCCCAGAAATTTATAATCGAGTTCCAGATCGATGGCTTGAGACCTTCGTCTATCCAGTCGACCTGATAGACATTCTGTAACCACTCATCGATGGCGCTTGCGTATTGCAGGTTAATTTCCGCAGCGCCGTAAGCACCTAATGACGCCATTCCCGCCGCGATTTCGCTCCAGTCACCAGCGGCAATTGCCTCATATACGCCTGTTTCCTGAGTGTAAAAGCCTGTTTCGCCCAGCGCTGCCAGAGTCGTGAGGTTGCCTGGATCTTCGAAAGCGCTGATTCCGTAGACTCCGCCGAGATAGTTTGTGTAATTTTCACCCATGATCGCCCGCCGACTTCCGCACATATTGTCACGACATGTCTAATATTCGAGACGAATTGCTGAGATATTCTTAATTTCTCAGAGAGGATTTTTTGTTGAGTGATTTACGTTTTATTTATTATATTATGTTTTCAATAGAGGAAATTATTTGAAGTACAGTAAAAAATAATCGTCTCTCGCTGAGATGCTCCGCTATTACGAAAAAGCGTTTTATTTGTATCGCATTTTATAAATGGAGAGTCTGATTTTACGTGAAGTTGGTCTGGTCTTCTCTTGTTGAATGGCGGCCTGGGCCTGACATGCCCTAAGCGTTTCAACGACCGGTTCAGGGGTCGGTACATAGAACGGGCACAGATATACGCTAAGGTCGGATGCTGAGGGTATATGACGGAAAACAGGTGTTTTCCGTCATTTTTTTCTTGCCGGGAAAAGATAGC
>NZ_WOTB01000061.1 GCF_011516835.1 Acetobacter musti
ACTCCACCTCTCCTCACCTTGTTGTCCCGCGGGAGTCTGCCCTTCTGCCCCGATTAAGGCAAGCCTGTTCTGAGGCGTGGTAAAGGGGCATTACCACGCCTCAGAAACCCGACACTCTATAAAAGAAAACGGCGGAAAACCGCCCGCCCCCGCCTCAGAGCGGCCCTCTGAGCCCCTCCAGCAGCGGATCCAGATCAGTCAGCGACCGCACGCCATACAGGGCCAGAAACCGCTCCGTGGTCACCCACAGCAGCGGCTGCCCGGGCACCGGCTTGCGACCAGGGCTGCGGATCAGGCCCTGCTCCTGCAGCGTCGCCAGCGTCTGCTGCGGCAGCGGCGCATCCCGGAAGCTTTCAATCTCCGGCCGGGTCACCGGCTGACGGGCCGCGATCAGCAGCAGCGCCTCCAGCACCGCCCGCGGCAGCCGCTGCGGCCGCTCCCGGGTCGCGGCCCGCAGCGCGTCACCGAGATCGGCGGCGGTGCGGAACATCCAGCCGTCTGCGGCCGGCACTAGCTCAAAGCCCAGCCCCGCCGTCCGCGCCGCCACCCGGGCCATAATGGCCCCCACATCCACGTCCTGGCCCAGCGCCCGGGCCAGAGCCGTCTGCGACACCGGATTGCTGCTGCGGAACAGCAGGGCCTCCGCCAGGCGGACCAGCGGAAGAGACGGATCATCCATCCGCTGCACTCTCTGCGCGGGCCTGTGCGGCCCCGATCCCGAGGATTCCGGGCCGATACGGCCCCTCGAACAGATCGCCCAGCGCGGACCGGGATTTCCAGGTCAGGCGGCGCTGCGCTGCGTGCCAGGCCCGGTCATGCTGCAGGTGACAGCGCTGACACAGGGCGCGCAGATTGCGCCAGCGGTTGTTGCGCGGGTCGTGGTCCAGATGCGCCGCCGCCAGCACCACCCGGATCTCGCGCAGGCCGATCTGTTCGATCAGGTCGGGACAGCGTGTCACCCGGCCCCGGGCATCGCGCCACACCCCCTGCCCGGCGTCGAACCACAGGCCCGGGGCGACCGTCCGGACCCGCTCACCGTGCGGGCAGCCGCACCGCTGGCAGCGTCCCTGCGCCCGCTCAAAGCGCACAGACCGGCTGATCTGCGGCCAGTCGGCCGGATAGAGCGGCTTCAGTTCAGGGCGGATCGGCACGGCCTGTTATTCCCGAAAAATCACCTTTTGTTCTTTCTACGCACAAGACATCGAAAAGTACAGAGACTCACAAACTTTGTAGAATATTGGGAATTAACGCACACGAAGCGATACTGGCTATTCTGTCACCGATAACAACGTTTCGAGCGGTTTTAATGTCTTATCTCCTCCCCTTTTGCCGATCACGTCTCAGTTTCGGAGGGTTATTTAATTTCAACCGCAAAAAAATCAGAGCCAGCGTCTTTTCGTCTCAGCAGATCCATGAGGTTAAAGGGACTGACGACAGGTAATCCCTCATTCGTCGCCTGGCCAGTATCGATCAATTAGCAATTTGGCTGCTTCCTCCATCTCCTGGCGCGATCGCAATTCCGGCAATACGAAGGTTACCTGCAAACGCTTTGCCGACTTGACATCTATCTTCACAATTTCCTTCCCATCGGAGTCCCGTGTGATGGCGGCGGAGCCTCGCCTGGCACCACCACTGCCGCGGCGACGGAGATGGCCCAGCTCGGCCGCGACTGTACTTTCGAGTTCGCGGGCAACAGCTGCCGCTTCCGTAAGATAGTTTGGATCTTTACCCCGCATACCCGCGATCCGTTCCGCAGCCGCGTAGACTATTTCCCGAGACACACCGTCTTTGATCAGAGGTTTTATCTGCATCACATGTTTAAGCCGCACATCATGCGGACTGACAAAAGCCTTCGTAACGGCTTCCGGCAACCTGGCCAGATCAAGATATCGGCTCAGCCAAGCCTCAGAAACGTTGAGACGATCTGCCATTGTCTTCTGACGTCCTTGGTAATAGCGCTCAAGTCCCAGAAGATAATCTTTCGCACGCTCGTAATCCGTAAGATCTTCGCGCGCCCTGTTTTCAAGGTCGGCAATACGAAATGCTTCTTCGTCGTCCATTTCGCGTGGCTCGACGAGAAATTTGATATCACGATAGTTATGTGTATTGAGCCACGATACGGACCAGTGACGCCGTGCGCCACATATTACCTCGAATTCAAAATCCGGATCGTCAGTTAACCGCCGGACAATCGCCGGAACTTCCTGGCGACCCTGTGCGCGAATACTCTCAATAAGCTCATGACAGTTTTCATATGTCAAAGCAGCGTAATCACGATTGTGACCTTGCCACATCCTACACCGCTTTGGATCGACAGACTCATGAGTTCGCGTAACAACCTTGCCGCTCGCCACCTCAGCCAATCGGTTGGTACGGTCGTTAATAATTGACCGATGCGGACGTGCCTGTCCCTGCCTTCCTGGCACCCCCGAAATCGCAGCGGCCAGTCCGTCCGCAAACGCCTTGTTCTTTCCCGACATCTATTCCTCCACTTCATTCACGCAATAATATTCGCGAGTCTGCCGGTAACAGCTGTTCTTTGATCGATACGGACCTTTCCGACTCTTAGAAATATGGAATTGCAACGTTGCAATTCCTGGAAAAATCGTACTTTCCATAAGTTTGACGAGGCCATTCGCCAAGGAAGACATCACACCAGACCTTCCTTTCGAAGCCGTTCCTGATGACTTGGCCACATTGCCCGAATATCTGTCTCGAGCTCTTTACAAACCGCATTTAAATATGTGAGGCATCGTTCACGGACCGACTTGCTAGTGATCGCACCTTGTTGCTCATAAACAGTCATTAGCCTGGCGGTAGCGTTATCTATTTCAGCAGAGTTTTTCAGTGGTGCCCTGACAAGATGATGACCGAAGATGGTCTGCATCAGCTTAATCAGTTCTCGATGGATCGATTTATTTTCTTCCACGCGAGAAGCTACAAATTTGAGAAATTCCAGAGATGGTGCCCTGTCAAACTGATCGAGCGTCCGCAACGTCTCTTCCAGCATAGACAAAAAAGCGGTGGTCGATGAGAAATCCATTATCGTTGGAGGTACAGGAACAACCAAAGCATTCGCCGCTCGCAGTACCGATAGCGAAATTGCGCCCAAAGCTGGCGGCGGATCCATAATAATCACATCAAAACTGGGGGCTATCGACGCCAGTCCAACCGACAGCCGATCCACCAGACCTGGCTCTCCCTTCGCCATCCGCGCAGCAATCTCGTATTCTGACTGAAATAGGCGTAAATTTGACGGTATCAGAAATAACCCGTCAAAATGTGTTGGTTTCAGCGCGTAACTAAGCGAAGAACGCTCGTCATGACGTAAAAATGGATAGAGCGTTTCATCCTCGGATAAATCCAGATCTGGCACATAACCGAATAATGTTGTTGCTGATGCCTGACTGTCGCAATCAACCAACGCCACGCGATAGCCCTGAATCGCAAGATACTGAGCAAGATGCACAGCGACCGTCGATTTCCCAACGCCTCCTTTGAAATTCTGCACCGCTATTATCGCTGGCGGATCGCGTTGATCACGCCAGGGACGAGTGCCGAATATCCCCCGCATGTCATTAACTTGTTCGAGAGTGTACCCCACACGGCGGTTATTTATGCCTCGTCGCGGCTCCGGCAGGCGCCCATCCTTTTCTGCATCACGAATAGCCGCAGGTGTCCTCCCTACCAGCTCAGCGGCCTGACCAATCTGAAATGTCGGTTCCCGCCGCTCACCGGCTCGCGCTGCAACGGCGCCTGTTCTAAGATTTTCGAGGACTGCAGCGGCCTTGTCTGCGAGCCCTTCCACCATTTGTAGACTGGTGGCTCCGATCTGCTCGAAATCAGCTGTCATAGATTTGTCTTTCGATAAACGTCCGCCATACGTCGACTTTCGCTTTTCAGGTCATACAGTCGGCTATTTCACAAGTCGATGATCTGGACGACAGTAACTTCATTTTAATTTGGTTGCGATGATCGACAGCACAATGGTCCGGGCTCACCAGCATAGTGCGGGCGCCCGTAAAAAAAGGGGCGTGGATCAGGCCATCGGACGGTCCCGTGGCAGACTGACCACGAAAATCCACGCTGTCGTTGATGCTGCGGGAAAGGGTGTGGCCCTTTCCCTGACGCCTGGACAAGGGCGGACATCACTGAAGCAGAACCTCTCCTTGATGAAGTCGATCCCAAAGCCTTTATCACCGACAAGGCTTATGATGCTGATCCGCTCATCGAAAAACTCAGAGAACGGCAGATCACACCGGTCATTCCGGCGAAGAGAAACCGGCGCCATCCACGGAAGACCTCCCTCTCGTTTTATAAAAAGCGAAACATCATCGAACGATTCTTCGTCGGACTGAAGCAGTTCAGGGGCATTGCAACACGATACGATAAACTGAAAGCTACCTTCCTCGCAGCCGAACAACGTAAAACGATTTGAACATTCGTAACCGGGTGGGGGAGCAGGGGGGAGAGGCAGGCTAAGAGTCCATCCTGACCTCCCGGGGGGGGGATTGGAAGCCGCGTAAGAGATCCTGACCTCGTGGAGGGGGATTGGTCTAAAATCCAACACCAAACCTGTCTTTGTGGGGGCATCTGTAAAGGATAACGGATTCTGGCGTCAGTTCGAGGGACAGCAATACATATATGAATGCTTCAGCCTCGATTATCGTCTCACATTCTCGCCGCCGCTTGTGCTTTATAGCAAAGCAGCCCATCTTTTTCGAAAGGGACGAAATCCTTCACACGGAATTGCAATATAGCGGTTCCATGTGAAAAAGCGGCAATTTTAGTCAGCAATCGGCCTTATTCCGCCACTTGCTATTCGAACGCAGACTTTCGCAAAAGACATCCCGACGGTTGAATTTTCGAAAGCAACCCGAACCGATTCTCATGCAATTGCAACGTTGCAATCAGTCGTAAAGCGATATGGGCAAATGTAAAATGTGCTCCTGACAGGACAATCATCCTACCTTTAACATCGTCCTTCGGCTGACCATGAGCTGAAACGCGACTCGAGATAGGCAGACAGCCCATCTAAAGGCGCTTTAACCACCATTAGAAAAATGTCGCTCCGCTGAATAATCTCACTGCGCAATCCCCCAAGCGGTCAGGTTACTCAGACCCCCAGACGGTCAGGTCACACCCCCCATAACGTCAGGCAAAGTTCCCCCAGACGGTCAGGTTGCATCCCCCATGAGGGCAGGACACATCGAGAAAAATGGCTGTTCCATCGCGATTTCATCGCTAGAATCAGAATCACTTTAAAAGAATCAGAATCACCCGCAGCGAGCTGCGGGCATTTTTATTAATTTAACCGATGTACAGTTGCCTGACATAGATCAGCAAAAAACTTTCCCGTAATAGATGGGTGTCATAAACCTCTTCACCTGACCTCTCTGTCGCGATAAGGTCAGGATACGAATCGTTTCGCTACGCGCATGCCGAGTAAGAGACCTAATGTCACTGTTACCTGACACCAAGCAGGAACCTAAACGCGCTATGCGCGTTGCCCGCGCGCTTCAGCGTAAGGGCCACGAGGAATTTGCAAAACCGGGTCATCTCGTTGAAATACGGTTCGTCAGAGGACAATCCCTAAGTCTGACAGCCTCAAGGCTCCTCGCACTGATGATTCTTGTCGCGGGCGGAGATGCCTGGAAGCCTGTAACTCATCGTATGCGCAAGGCAGATATAAGACGCGGTCATAAAGGCAATGAACGCATCAGCGACATGCTTGAAGAGCTCCACGGCACGTTATTTGCCGAAGACGATATTTCATGGCGAGGCAGAAAAGCCACACGCCGTTTCTCACTAATTGCTTCTTCCAAGGAAGAGGCTGAAAATACTGAACCCGGAAAAGAAGCTGGATGGATAGAGTGGGAATTTACCCCGGATGCCCGCAGGTTAATTCAGGAATCTGAGACGTACGCCGTTATGAATCGTACCGCGGTACTTGGTTTCCGCTCCGCTTATGCACTGAAACTTTATGAAATCGGAGCTCTAAGGGTAAAACGGCGTCAGACAATGTGGAAAGGCGACGTAATTGCTTTCCGTGCGGCTTTGGGAATTTCGCCTGATGTTTACAAAGATTTTGCGCAATTAAGAAGAAAAGTGTTAACAGTTTGCAAGAATGAAATCGACGAACTTGCTCATTTTACAGTTGAATGGGAGGAAATTCGGCAGGGACGAACTGTAAAAGAACTTGAAATTACTTTTCGGCCGAAAGACACGCCTGCTGTCATACAACATGGCACGGCGCCCGAAGTTTCACAATTACCGCCTTTGGCGGCTGGCCGGCCTACGGCAAATAAAAACACTGATTGGACGAAATGCGAAAAGGATTTGACCTTTCCCATCGGCTCACTTCAGTTTGGGATTGATCAGGAAACTTTTGCTAAGATCGCTCGAATATCAGGCGGAGGCTGGGACATTGATCTTATTGCCGAAGCGTTTCGCGATCACCTTGGTGAGAGGCTATCCAAACTTCACGGCGCGAAGCTCAAAGCGGCTTGGAAGGGTTTCTGCGAAAGCTACCACAATCGCCGCGGTCGTCCGTGACAACGAGCCGTGTTTCGATTCAGCTAAGCTAATACAAAACGTTTACAGACGCTCTATCAGAAGCTGCTTCCGCACGTCGCGTGAAATTGCAACGTTGCAATTTCCAGTCGTCATTAGGCTTTGCCAACTTGGCACATCCTCGTTTCTTGGAAGAAACTCTGGCACACTCCGCCCGCAAGAACATGTCTACCGAAACCGGACTCATAATAAAGTTTCGGGCGGCGTGCCGCAAGGGCTGGCGGCAGCGCCAACGTCATGGACATTACCCCGCTCAGAGCACTCGAAGAGGAAGACTGTTATGCCACGGCCGCCGAACAGGTCGTGCTATCACGGTTTGTCGGCTCCGGGGCAGGGGACCTGACGAACAATCTGTTTCCGTCCGGTCAAGACGGCTTCAGGGCGGATGGAAACGATCTTCTCGGAGCGGGTAATCCATGCCCCGGTCGAGCCGGAAATCCATTGCGCGCACGATGCCCTGGCGGTCTGCCTGCATGAAACGGGCGGCGAGGGGATGCCGCGCATCGCCGAGCTTCTGGGGCAGCCCGAGGGCGATGACGTCGCAGCCCTTGGTGAGGCGGTGTATCTCGACCCGGAGCGCAGCACGGACGGGCGCGATGTCTGGATCACGGTGGACGAGACGCTTTCCGGCGCGGTGCGCACAAAGCTGGAGCAGGCCCGCGTGATGCGGCCCGGGCCGACCCCCGCTACGCCCGCAATGTGACGGCCCTGGACGCCGTGCGGCCGGCCGATCTGCGCCCGTCAGAAATCGCGGCGCGCCTTGGAGCCCCCTGGCTGCCGGTCAGCGACATCATCGCCTTTACCGCCGAGATTCGGGGGGTGGAGACCACCATCCATCATTCCGCCGCCGTAGCTTGCTGCACGGTGGAGGAGCGAGGATTCTTGCACAAGGCAGAGGCCACCTCTGTCTGGGGGATGGAACGCCGTCATGCGGGGAAACTGCTCGAAGATGCGCTGCCCCATGCGTCACCAAAGATCTGGGAGGTCTGGCGCGACGTTGACGGCAATGAGTATCGCGAGCTGACCACGAAGGAAACGGAAGCCGCAAAGGAAAAACTCGCGGCGATCAGGCGTGCTTTCGAGACATGGGTCTGGCAGGACGGCCACCGGGCAGAGCGGCTGGTCCGGCTGTATAACGATACCTGCAACAACCTCGTGGCGCGGGAGCTCGACGGCTCCCATCTCCGCCCGCCTAGCACCAGCACCACGATCAGTCTGCGCAGCCACCAGAAGCGGGTGATCTGGCGGATCATCGCGGCTGGCGGCACGTATATTGCCCACGCCATTGGCTCGGGAAAGACGTTCTCGATGGTCGCCGCCGTCATGGAGCAGAAGCGTCTCGGCCTGATCAGCAAGGCGATGATCGCCGTGCCCGGCCACTGTCTGGCGCAGATGGCGCGCGAGTTCCTGATGCTCTACCCGACGGGGCGGATCCTTGTCGCCGATGAGACCAACTTCGTGAAGGCGAAGCGGCAGGGCAATCAGCGCGAGGAAATCGAGCTGTGGCCTCGCCATGTCGGACGACCGGTCCATCCGCCGGATCGTGGCTCCTGTTCCAGGGGCGGATGGCGGTGAAGAATGGCGAGGAAGAGAAATGGATCCTCGGACAGATCGAGGACTTCGCTGCCGTGTGCGAGGCCGAATCGAGCTGGATGCGGCGCTCCGAGAAGCGCACCGTCGATGTGACGTTGTTCCTCGAAGCACGGTCGGGTCGCATCAGCATCACGGTCGAAGCCGGGCATCACGAAGGTGGTTCAGGCCAAGGGCATCCTCCCGCGCAACACGGGTAAGGAGATGCGCAAGGCTCTGATGGAGCGGGTAGGGGAGGGGGAGGCGGGTCCATCCTGAGGCCTGGTTTGGGCTAGATGTCGCGAAGCTGAACGCCTCATTCGAGGAAGCCCTGAATCCACCGCCACCATTTGAAGCAAGGGACGACGATCTGGGGACGCCGATGGTGACGAAGCGGAGCATGGCGACGACGCAGTCACGGATGGCGGTGAGATGGCTGTTGCACAGGCGCCTGACCCTGAGCAGGAGATTGTTTCGAACGATGATGACGTCGGGTCATCGCGGCACGCGGCAGAAGGGAACGGGAAAGTGGGGTCCTGACGACGAGGACGAAAGCCCGCTTCCACCGTCGCAGACACCGGATGAGTTCGTCAGATCGCATATCGAGTTCATCGCGATCCGGTAAAGCGTCTTGGGAGGGCGTATCCAAGGAGTGTTGTTGTGGCGTTTCCTGCGCTTCATTGTGATATTGGAATAGTAGAAAGTGCAGCCAGGAAAAGGATCCGGGGCGAAGATATCAGAAAGGGGGGAACAAACCCGCTGCGCGGGAATGGTGTAGCGTGGCTGTCTATCATCACGGCGTGAGATAGGTGTTTTATTTGAAGCTGACCTGATGGTCCGCCGCACTCTGGCTAGGCTCAGGACTCATTCTTTGAGCCAGAAGATAAAGCTTGCTGCGATGTGGAGAGCGGACATGAAAGTGTGTGCGCAGCGGTCGTATCTGGTCGCAACACGTCGCCAGTCTTTAAGTTTCGCGAACATGTTTTCGATGAGGTGACGCTTTTTATACAGATTCCAGTCATAAGGTGGCTTTGATTTCCGGTTCTTCTTTGGCGGGATACAGGCGGTGATGTTGCGTTCTGCGAGCGACTGCCTGATTTTATTACTGTCGTATCCCCGGTCGCCGATGACTTCTTCTGTCTCATCCGGCAGGTCTGCCAGCAGAACATCCGCCCCTTTGAAGTCGCTGACCTGTCCTGCCGTCAGATAAAGTCGAACCAGTCGTCCCTGACGATCACAGACGGCATGCAGTTTTGAGTTCAGACCGCCTTTTGTCCGTCCGATATGGCGGGAAAAAGCCCCTTTCTGAGCAGGGAGGCGGCTGTCCGGTGAGCCTTGAGATGGGTCGCATCGATCATCAGGCGCTTTGAACGACCCGCCTGTTCTGTCAGCGCTGTAAATATCCGGTCAAAGACATCCAGGCGGCTCCGGCGAATGAAGCGGTTGTATAAGGTCTTGTATGGACCATAGGTTTTCGGAGCATCTTTCCATTGAAGTCCGTTACGGATCACGTAAACGATCCCGCTCAGAACAGCCTGTCGTCCACACGTGGCACGCCATGAGCCAAAGGAAAATATGGCCTGATCAGATCCATCTGGCTCTCAGAAAGCAAAAACACGTCAATCACAGCCTTAACTCTATCGGCAAGACTGTGAATCACAACCGTCCGCTCAATTCAATGAATTAACAGGTCCTGAGCCTATGGCATGTCGTTAGTTAAGCGGGAGGATTATGCCGCTTGTACTTACTCTCGTTTGATCTGTGATGTTTTCTCCCCGTTTTTCGGGGAGAGTATGAATGCGTCGGTATGGTCTGAGCGACGGTCAGTGGGAGCGGATAAAGGATTTCCTCCCGGGTCGTGGAGGTCATGTCGGAGGCACGGCTGCGGATAATCGTCTGTTTGTGGAAGCAGTCCTGTATCGTTATCGCGTAGGCATTCCCTTGCGTGATCTGCCTGTCCGTTTTGGTGACTGGAAGAACGTGCACCGACGACTGCGTCCAGCCTCTGTTCGTGCTTCGGGCACCCGAGCAAAACGGCGCCTCCCGATATGGAGAATTAATCACCAATCACCATAAATCTACGGCGTATTTTCCTCAATGATGACCCTGGAGGGGGAGTGGAATTGTTCCTGCAATGTGATCTCGTTAGGAGTGGCATGAGACTGGCAACGAAGAAACGCCGTGTTCCAGTTGCCTGACAGTGTAAGTCGCGCCACGGACTGCCCGTTCGCAGAATCCACATCGGTTCGATCTCGTTGAGCTTCGCTGTTTCTATCAGTGAGGTAGCGATAGCGCAGCGATCGGCTCCCTCTTCACTGCCGGCGAAGAACGAATTCTTGCGCTCGAGCGCCACAGGACGGCGTAGCGCCGGTATCTCCGGTCGTGGCCGCGCCAGCCGTGCAGCCGGGGCAGTTCTGGCCCTGCGCCACGGTCCATGAACCGTGACCTTCGAGGCACCGGGCCAGAAAATCGAGCGCCGTACGGGGATAATTACGGATTTCAAGCAGGGTGCCGGACGGCACGTCCATCTCATAGGCGCCGCGCTGAAGAACACAGCACGGCCCGCCGCGCAGGAACTTCACGCCCTTGCCT
>NZ_WOTB01000062.1 GCF_011516835.1 Acetobacter musti
GTGGCTTCTGAAAGGCCACATCAACAGGCCTTACAGAAGACCGCACACGATCACACGTCAATATGGGTCAGAAAACTCTTGCATAACGGACGGCAACCACAGAAGAAATCCCTCCTTGTGGCGTTGCGGCATCGGCGGCTGGTTATCCTGTCTCTGCCTGTGACCATCGTCATCATGGCGATTCTGTTTGTCCGGATGCCCAGAGGGCTGCTTCCCACGACGGACAGTGGAACGATGATGGCTCATCTGACGGCGGATCAGGGGATTTCGTTTCAGGCGATGATGCAGAAGATCACTGTTGTCGAGAAAAGCATACTGTCCAACAGGGATGTTGTCAGTGTGACGGGTTTCGTCGGGGGGCGGACTGCGGCCAACCAGTCGAACATGTTTGTCGAACTGAAAGACAAGACCCGGCGCCATGTTCCGGTTCAGGCGACCATGGCTGATCTGCGCCAGCGGACCCGGGATGTCGCCGGAGCCCAGTTCATCGCCATGCTTCCCAGCCTGCTGCCTTCCGGCGCGCGCATGAGTAATGGCGCCTATCAGTATTCCCTTCAGAGCAGTGACGCGACTACGCTTTACGACTGGATGCCACGGCTTCAGGCGGCTCTGGCGCGGCACCGCGAACTGGCCGACATTTCTACCGATGTGCAGCGTGGCGGTCTGGCCACCAGTGTGGACATCAGGCGCGATCTTGCGGGGCGCACCGAACTGACGCCGCAGCTTGTCACCAACGCTCTTTATGACGCCTTCGGTCAGCGCTCTGCTTCGGTAATCTACAATCCACTCAACCAGTATCGTGTGGTGATGAATGTGCAGGCACGTTACTGGGAAGATTCGGATATGCTCCGGCGTGTCTGGGTCAGCGCATCCGGCGGCACGGCGAGCGGGAGCACGCAGAGCAATACGATCCGGATGTCTGCTTCGGACACATCCTCCGGTGCGAGCGACTCTTCTACGTCTTCCGCCAGCAGCCAGTCGTTCACCAATTCCATCAAGAACAGTCTTGCCGGCGGGACCGGCGCTTCCAGCGGTTCGGCGGTGTCGTCATCGAGTGAAACCCTTGTTCCGCTCTCGGTCGTTTCGGAAATCCATGATGGGATCACGTCCCTGACCGTGAACCATCAGGGGCAGGCCCTGGCCGCCACCCTCTCGTTCAACCTTGCCTCGGGTGCGTCGATGTCGGACGCCGTACGCATCATCAATGAAGAGATGGTGAAGCTGAATATGCCTGCCACCATCCATGGCAGTTTTGCTGGTACTGCCGCTCAGTTTCAGAGTTCGGCCAGTTCCGAGCCTCTTCTTATCGTTGCTGCACTGGCCGCGGTGTATATGGTTCTGGGCATTCTCTATGAGAGCTTCGTCCATCCGCTCACGATCCTTTCTACGCTGCCGTCTGCTGGTGTGGGGGCGCTTCTTGCTCTGTATCTGTTCGGGCAGGAATTCGATGTTATCGCACTGATCGGGTTGATTCTGCTCATTGGCATCGTCAAGAAGAACGCCATCATGCTGGTGGATTTCGCCATCAATGCGGAGCGGCACGACAGCATGTCGTCCGAAGAGGCTATTCATACAGCCTGCCTTCTTCGTTTTCGGCCGATCCTCATGACGACGATTGCTGCCGCGATGGGGGCGCTCCCGCTGGTGATGGGAGACGGGTATGGCTCGGAATTGCGGCGTCCTCTTGGAATCTCTATCGTCGGAGGTCTGCTCTTCAGTCAGATTCTGACGCTCTACACCACGCCGGTCATCTATCTCTATCTTGATGGTTTCGGGCGGACCATGCGGCGTACGTCTGGGTCGTTTTTCAAGGCCCTGTCACGAATTTTCTATCCGGCCCGCTCCTGATCGCGATGCCCCTGTTTCAGGATCTTTCCATGACACGACGTTTCCGCACCCTGTTTCCCGGCATCCGCATCGGCATGATGGCAATGACCGCGCTGAGCGTTTCCGGCTGTCTGATGGTGGGGCCGGATTACAAGCGTCCTCAGGCCATTGTTTCTGCGCGTTTTAAAGAACTGAAGCCGGCCGGGGGATGGATGCAGGCCAGTCCGCAGATGGCGGCGTGGCCCAAAGGTGAATGGTGGCGTGTTTATGACGATCCGGTTCTGAACGGGCTGGAAGAGCAGATTGTGCTCAGCAATCAGAACGTCATGGAATATGAAGCCAGTTATCGCAAGGCCCGCGCCATGGTGACGGCCGCGCGCGCCAGCCTGTATCCCACGCTTGCCGGCAGTCTGAGTTTTGCGCGGAACAGCCAGGGAGGTAATGCGACGTCCACAAGTGGTACCAGATACAGCACGGGCTCGACTTCGAACACCTATGCGGCGCAGGTTACGGCAGACTGGGATCTTGATCTGTGGGGCAAGATCAGACGCCAGATTCAGGAACAGGTCGCTGCCGCCCAGATCAGTGCCGCTGATGTGGCCAATGCGCGTCTTTCCTATCAGTCCGAACTGGCGCAGGATTATTTTGCCCTGCGCTATGAAGAGTCTCTGAAAACTCTTCTTGAACAGTCCATAGGTCTTTATGAGCATTCTCTGGCCATAGTGCGGAGCCAGCATAGTGGGGGTACAGTCAGCGGCATCGATGAATATCAGGCCAGAACGACTCTTCAGCAGGCGCAGGCCTCCGCCACCGCCACAGACGTAAACCGTGCGGAATATGAGCATGCCATTGCGGTGCTGATCGGAAAGGCGCCGGGCGATTTCTCCCTGCCGCGGTCAAAAATGCCGTCGGCGATACCTCCGGTTCCTGTTACGCTTCCCGCGGCACTTCTTCAGCGTCGCCCCGATATTGCGGCTGCTGAACGGCAGATGGAGGAATATAATGCGGAAATTGGCGCGGCGATCGCGACGTTCTATCCGGATGTGTCTCTTTCCGCCGCTTATGGCTACAGCGGCGCTCCTGTACAGTCACTGATTCAGGTGGCGAACCGGATATGGTCGCTTGGCGCCTCTGCGAGTGAGACCCTGTTCGAAGGCGGAGCGCGGACAGCGGCCGTGCAGGAGGCCAATGCGGATTATGACAGTGCCGTCGCCAACTATCGGCAGGTTGTTCTCACGGCTCTTCAGGACACCGAAGATCAGCTTTCCAGCCTTCGCATTCTTGAGCGGCAGGCCGGCCAGCAGCAGGCTGCGGTCATATCGGCCCTGAAGGCGGCCGACATCGCCATGGATGAATACCGTTTCGGGACGGCAATTTACACCACTGTCATCACCAGTCAGCAAACAGCTCTCAGTGATCAGCAAACGGCCCTCCAGATTCAGGAAAGTCGTCTTGTCGCCAGCATTAAGCTCATTGCGGATCTTGGTGGTGGCTGGGATGCGAGGAATCTGCCCGGCAAGAATTCCCTGCAACAGGACAACCCGTTGGTGCCCGGCTTTCTGGAGAAAAAGCAGGACGATTCTGTTCACTAAAATCGCCTGCTAACGGAAACTTTTCGACAGTAAGGGTAAGGTGCAGAGACCCAAGACCCGTCGATTGATGGTTCTCTCTGTGTCGAAGAGCCGCGTTCTTGGAATGACCGCTACGCGGGGCAAGCAGACAGGCAGCAGTCGCCTTATGTCGGCCGTTCAAGTGGCTGGGACAGTTTCCCGAAAGCCGATATTCCCTAGGCTCAGGCATCATTCTTTGAGCCAGAAGATGAAGGTTGCGGCGATGTGGATTGGCAGACATGAATGTGTGAGCACAGCGGTCATATCGGGTCGCAACACGTCGCCAGTCCTTGAGTTTTGCGAACATGTTTTCGATGAGGTGGCGCTTTTTATACAGATGCCAGTCGTAAGGCAGCTTTGATTTCCGGTTCTTCTTCGGCGGAATGCAGCCTGCTCTGTCAGCGCGACGAAGATCCGGTCGAAGACACCCAGACGGCTCCACCGGATAAAGCGGTTGCATAAGGTTTTGTCTGGACCATAGATTTTCGGAGCATCTTTCCACTGAAGGCCGCTACGGATCACGTAAACGATCCCGCTCAGAATCCGTCTGTCGTCCACACGCGGCACGCCATGCGCCAGAGGAAAAAACGGCCTGATCCGCTCCATCTGGCGCCCGGACAGCAAAAACACGTCACTCACAGACTTACCTCTATCGGTAAGACTGTGAATCACAACAGCCAGATCAGTTCAATAAATTAACAGGTCCTCAGCCTAAGGAGCGACTTCTATCCACACCGCCAAGGTTTCTCCGTGGATTTCCGGAAAAATCGTGGATCGGAAAACTTTTTCTGCTTTCCCGCTTTGTCAGAGAAACCGGTCGCACATTGTATGTACGATGGATTGTCCGGACTGCATAAAACGGGAGCATGGATCATGCCGCGTGGAGATAAATCCACCTATACGGATAAGCAGAAGAGACAGGCTGAACATATCGAAGAAGGGCATGAAAAGCGTGGCATCAGCGAGGGTGAAGCGGAACGCCGCGCATGGGCAACTGTCAACAAGGAAACCGGTGGCGGCAAGAAAAGCGGATCGGGAAGAGGTCACGCCGTGACGCACGAGCCGTCACAAAAGGGTGGCAAAGCAGGTGGGGCGGCCTCCGCTCACCGGACGCCGGAGGAACGTTCTGCTTCAGCGCGAAAAGCTGCTGAAACCCGGAGGAAAAACGAGAAATAGAAGAAGGCCGCACCTCAGCCTGGGCGGCCGAATACGCGGCGGAGTTCTTTTTTGGCTCTGTCCAGAACCTGACGTCTTTGCGGGGAAAGCGAGCGGCCTGCCCGGTTGATATAGAAAACCAGCATCGACATTGCAGAGCGGAAGGGCTGCGCTTTTCGACGTGTGCTGGTCTCGGCTGAATGTTTCAGGGATTCCGCGATGTGGTGCGGATCATCGGATGTAAAGATATCGGGTTCGAGGTCCAGTGCGTCACTGTGACGGGTGACGTCTCCTGACCAGCGTTCTGGTTTCTTCTTTTCGGTCATCGAAATGGCTCCTTACGGGACATACTGAAAGCCGGCCCTGGTTTTTGTTGCGCGGAAAAGTGCATGTCAGCTGTGAAACGCCTGCCCGACGGACCGGATGCGTCAGACGGCAGGCAACCTGTCTTCCGGTCAGACGTCAGAGTTCAGCACTCTGCATGATCGGGAGCAGGTTATGGCAACCAGACCATTCTGGGCGGGACATCTGAAACTTTCCCTTGTGACCTGCGCCGTATCGATGAGTCCGGCCACAACCGAAGCGGACCGCATCCATTTTCATACGATGAACCGGAGAACCGGCCATCGTGTCATTGTTCAGTATGCCGATGCTGTAACGGGCAAACCGGTCGCGGATGATGATCTTGTGAAAGGCTATCCGCGCGGCGGCGACCGCTATGTGCTGCTCGAGGATGAGGAGCTGGATGCCGTTGCTCTTGAAAGCACGCATACCATTGAAATCGAATGTTTTGTCGATGTCGGTGAAATCGGCTGGATCTGGTACGATACACCGCATTATCTCATGCCGGATGAGGGGATCGGTGAGGAAGCTTTCGCCGTCATCCGTGATGCCATGCGGCATACCGATACAGTCGGAATTGCGCGGCTGGTTCTCTACCGGCGGGAGCATGCCGTATTGCTGGAGCCACGCGGCAACGGGATTGTAGTCTGGACGCTGCGTTACGGCAATGAGGTGCGTGATCCGGCGGACTATCTTCCGTCTGAAAACTTGCCGGAACCGGGACAGGAGGAACTCGCCCTGCTTCGGAAGATCATTGATGGGCACACCCGCCCCTGGAATCCGGATGTGATCCGGGACCCTGTGCAGACGCGTCTGAAAGGGATCATCGATGCCAGAAAGCGGACCCTTAAAAGGAAACCGGCTGCACCACTGGCTGAGTCTCCTGCGGAAGGAAATGTTGTGAATATCATGGACGCTCTGAAGGCGAGTCTGAAAACATCGGGAAAAAACAGGTCTTAACCACGGGGTTTGCGAAGTGTTCTGGTTTCGATCGGATGCCGTGCCGCATGGAAAGTCTCCCATGGGTCCGTGCGGAGTGCGGCGAGACGTTCCAGGGTGTTACCTGTCGTGAACTGTGCTGGTCCGGTAACTGAATCCAGTTCTTCCCAGGTTACCGGCATGGAGACCGGCGCGCCGGGACGGGCGCGTGTCGAATAGGGAGCTACGGATGTGGCACCGCGCTGATTGCGCAGATAGTCGAGCAGGATTTTTCCGTGGCGCTTCGCTTTAGATACTGTTGCGACAAAGCGGTCCGGACTGTCGGAGGCCATAGCCTGCGCCAGTGTCCGGGAGAAGGTTTTCACTATATCCCAGCCGGCCTCTGGTTTCAGGGGGACTACGACATGCAGGCCCTTGCCACCGGAAGTTTTGACGAAGGCCGTCAGACCGGAGGCGCCGAGACGCTCGCGCACTTCCCGAGCTGCGGCGATGACGGCCTTCCAGGGAACGTCGTCGCCCGGATCGAGGTCCATGACCAGTTCGTCGGGTTTTTCCCAGTCGCGGCACGAGGCACCCCAGGGATGAATTTCCAGCGCCGCCGACTGCACCAGTCCCATAAGACCGTCGAGATCATGGATGCCGATCAGGTGCCCGTCGGCATCGCCCTGCGGATCATCCAGCGCCAGGATATGGGCGTTCATGCCTTTCCAGGTGTTTTTCTGGAAGAAGCGGGGCCCTTCGATCCCTTCCGGGCATCGCAGCAGCGCCAGCGGCCGGTCAACGATGAACGGGGCAATGCGCGGCCATACGGCGGCATAGTAATCGGCGAGGCTTTCCTTGCTGACGCCGGCATCCGGCCAGTAGATGCGGTCCGGGTGGGTCAGCGTGACGGTACGTTTCTGTTCTTTTTCCGGTCTGGCTGGCGATGTGTTCGCTGCGGGCATTTCGCGAATGATCTCCTCTGCCGGTTTGTCGTCGCGGACCCCGCGAAAGGAAGCATGCCGTAGCCGCCCGTCGGCCGTCCAGGCCCGAAATTCCACCTCCGCTACGCGCTCGGGGCGAACATAGCGTACGCCGCGGGCTTCCTGGGAAGAAAGTCGGTCCGCAAAGGGGTTGCGGGATATTCTTATCGCCTCCAGATCATGGAACAGGCCGGCGGCGACATGGGCCGAAAACCCGGTTCCGACCCGTCCGACATAGCGGAGTCCCTGCGCGTCATGCACGCCGAGCACCAGCGCGCCCACGCTTTTACGGCCCGTGGTGGATGACACGTAACCGCCAATGACGAATTCCTGCCGCGCTGAACATTTCGATTTGACCCAGATTCTGCCACGGCCGGAGCGATAGGGAGAGTCCGCCTGTTTCGAGACGATGCCTTCCAGACTGAGGCGGCAGGCATGCTGCAGAACCAGCGCTCCGTCATCATCAAGATGGTCGCTGAATCTCACGATGCCGGATGTTTCCGGGATAAGACGGTGAAGCGCGGCTTTGCGGTCGCTCAGCCGAGATGTACGGAAATCTTCTCCGTTCAGGTAAAGCAGATCAAAGGCATAGAAGATAAAGCGGTCCGTCCGTCCTTCGCTGAGATCGGCCTGCAGGGCAGAAAAATCGCTGGCGCCCGCACCGGTTTCAACGACCAGTTCGCCGTCGATCAAAGCGGTTTCAACCGGCAGAGCCGCCAGTGCGTCGCGCACGGCGCCACCGAATTTCGAAGTCCAGTCCAGTCCGCTCCGCGTCAGAAGCTGCACTGCACCATGTTCGAGTCTGACTTCAAGGCGATAACCGTCGAATTTGATTTCATGAATCCAGCGCGGACCTGAAGGTGGTCTGGGGACCAGCGTGGCCAGTGCGGGCGCGACGAAGGCGGGAAGTTCACCAGGTTTTGCGCTCTTTATGGGTTCGGACTTATCGGCTTCTCGGGAAAACGATTCTGATTTTTTCTTTGCATTATAAGGTATTTTTGGAATTTTATTTGCGTGGTGCGGTTTATTTCCGGCGATTTCGGTGATTGTCCGGCCTGATCTGACAGAGGCCGGTTGTTCTTCGAGAATGTCCGGATCGTCGGGACTGCGGGCTGCGTCATCATCAGCTTTGATCAGCAGCCAGTTATCGCGTTTGTCGCGGGGTTTGCCTTTCATCCGAATCAGATGCCAGCGGCCGGTGAGCTTTTCTCCATGCAGCTCGAAATCGAGATGACCTTTCGCCAGCCCTTTTTGCGCGTCTTCGAGCGGAGTCCAGGTTCCGCGGTCCCAGATGGCCACCGTGCCGCCGCCATATTCTCCTTCAGGGATCGTGCCTTCGAAATCGCCGTAGTCCAGCGGATGATCTTCGACATGAACGGCTAGACGCTTCTCCCCGGGAACAAGGCTTGGGCCTTTTGTGACCGCCCAGCTTTTCAGAACGCCATCCAGTTCTAGACGGAAATCGTAATGCAGCCGTCGCGCATCGTGCTTCTGAATGACAAAGTGATGTCCTTCTGCCTGCGAACCCTCTCCTGATGGCTCTGGTGTTTTTCTGAAATCTCGCTTCCCGCGATAGGTTTCCAGAGCCACGGTTCAGCTCGCTTTACGGCGGCCATGTGATGGCCGGGAACGGGAGCCGGTTTTTGTTCTGCGGGAAGGAGTATCCGGTGTTCCGCTTTTTGTGGTGTCAGCGCTCTCCCGCAGGGCATCCATGAGACTGACGACCTTGCTTTCAGCCGGACGACGAGGGGGGCGTGGTTTTTTTCCTGCCAGTTTCGCCTGCACGAGATCAGCCAGAGCCGCCTCGTAGCGGTCTCCGAAAACCGACGGATCGAAATGCCCTTTCTTTGTTTCGATGATATGAGCTGCCAGATCCAGCATTTCTCGCGGAAGTCTGTGGCCGGGAATATCTTTGAAAGCGTCCCGGGATGACCGTACCTCATCATCGAAATTCAGAGTCGTTGCGAGCAGGATGTCCTCATAAGCTCTGATGAGCAGAGGGCGCACCCGACGAAACAGAATTATCTGAGTCAGTGCCGCAACGTTTTGCCGGATGAGACTGTCGCGGATCAGGGCGAAGGCCTCTCCCGCTGCCGGTTTCGCAGGACAGAGATAGTACGGACGGTCCAGATAGACGTCGTCGATTTCGTTGCAGTGGATAAAAGAAGAGAGAATAAGCGTTTTGTCGCTGTCGGGCACGGCGGCCGCGACTTCCTCCGGTTCGAGCAGAACGATCTCGCCGTTTTTCGTCTTATAGCCTTTGACCTGATCGTCCCGTCCGACTTCATCATCGGTTTCGCTGTCGATATAATGGCGATGCACGCGATGTCCCGTCGGACGGCTGATCAGATGCAGAGCAACCCGTTCAGAGGCCGATACGGCCGCATAAAGGGCAACGGGGCATGTCAGTTCCCCGATCGTGAGACCGCCTTTCCAGCTTGCCCGGGTGGCCATGGCGACACCTTTCCGTCGTGAGCATCGGGTAAACGCATCAGGACAGACAAATGTTCCGGTCGTGCGTGATCTGTCCAATGTCAGGTTCTGGTCTGTGTCAGCAGGGATTTTACGATTCAGACAGGAAAATCAGGATCATAAATCCCTGCTTCTCACCTGATTTCTTCTGTGGTTGCCGTCCGTTATGCAAGAGTTTTCTGACCCATATTGACGTGTGATCGTGTGCGGTCTTCTGTAAGGCCTGTTGATGTGGCCTTTCAGAAGCCACT
>NZ_WOTB01000063.1 GCF_011516835.1 Acetobacter musti
TGGTATCCATACCTTCACCGCTGGCCGCTCTTGTCCTCTACGTCAAGAAAAACCGAAAATAGTCCGCTATTCGAGAAGCTTAACCGGGCATTGAATGACAAAAATGAGGCGAATGCCGCCTGTCTGTTCTGGTTCTCTTGGGCCGACAGGCGAGTTAGGGGGGTGGAATGTCCGTTGTTGGACGCTAGGATAGAGAACCAGATATTGCCACATGAGTAATGTTCCGGGAGTGGATTGATAGCTCACGGAGCACGGCACCCACATGCAATTCCTTTCAGCGCACCGGTCGAAGCCTTTTTTCGTGGGGCAACATGTGACAGGCGTGAACTTCATGGACGTTGAGATGGTCAGCCGCAGCGGCGGTATACTCGCATAGCCGACCGTCGGACGTCATCGCGGGAACGGCAAGCAACTCGTCCGCCACATAACGACTCTGACCGGTCTGAAGCACGCGATTCCATCCTTCCCGCTGCCGTACCTGTAGCTTTTCGAGAATGATGATATCAAGCGAGCGACCAAGAGCCTGATCTTTGGTGAACCCGAAGTTTCTTACCGCGCCCGGGTTCCAGAATCGGATGATCCCCCCGGGTCGGCGGCGAGGATCGCATCAGCGCGCGTTTCAAGCAACGCCCGAGTGAGGCGTTCTGCGAAATCAACGTGTTGTGTTATGACTGATCCCCTCGTCCATGGCTCGAAGATTTAACCGTCGCGACATCGCACAGAAAATCCCGAAGAACGAGTGCATGGTTATGGAGAGGATCATGCGCCGCATAAAGAAGCGTGATCCTGCTTTTCTTCGCCAGTCCCACAAGACGGGCGATCTCGGCATTTCCGTTTGAAAGCTCATGACGGTATCGCAGCCGGAATTCGTCCCAATGCGCCGGATCATGGCCGAACCAGTGACGCAGGTCCGGACTTGGCGCCACGTCCTTCAGCCAAAAATCCATCTTCACGTCGGCTTTGTGCAGCCCTCGCGGCCAAAGGCGGTCCACCAGCACGCGCAGGCCGTCGCTGGGCGCGGAGGCATCGTACACGCGCTTGAGCCTCACATCCGGAGTGTCATGTTGCGCCGTCATGACACGTTCTCCACCGGACGGCTCGCGGCAAGTGTCCTCGAACCGGGAATGAACCGCCGCATCCAACCAGGATAGACCGGCGTAAGCTTGACAAGAAAATCCCACGCCATAATCAGTGCACCAGCCGCAAAGACAACGTCGCCCGGCAGCCGCATCCATTGCCAGAACAGGGTCTTGTCATAGAATTCGGCGCTGCGGGCGTAAGCATAGCCATGCTGATAGACTGCGAGCAGTTGAGGCCAGCCGATTGGGAAGAAATTGAGCAGCGTCCACAAAACCAGTCCCGCATTGTAGAGCCAGAATGCCCACAGGCCAGCTCGTTCGGAGAAACCGGCTTTTTCAGCATGAATGTAACGCAGGCAGAAATAGATCAAACCGATCGCGAGTTCGCCAAACGCGCCGAAAAGAGACGAGTGCGCGTGGTTGAGCGTCAGAAAGGTGCCATGTTCATAATAGTTCACCAGTGGCGCATTCAGTAGACCGCCGCCATAAACCCCGGCGCCCACGAAGTTCCAGAACGCAGCACCGATGACATAGATGGTCCCGAGACGATAGCGGAAATCCTTCTGCTTCCTGATTATTCGATAGTGGCTGATTCCCTCCATGATAAGCAATACAAGTGGCAGCACCTCGATGAAGGAGAACATCGTGCCGAATGGGATCCACAGGCTCGGCTCGCCCGCCCAGTAAAGATGGTGCCCCGTGCCGATCACGCCACCGAGGAAGATCAGGATGACTTCGAAATACATGCCTCGCTCGGCGAGGCAGCGCGATATCAACCCCGTGGCCATCAGCGTCCAGGCAGTCATCGCCGCCGCGAAGAACTCGAAGGACTGTTCAACCCACAGATGGACGACCCACCAGCGCCAGAAATCCGAGATCGTGAAGGATTTCTCAATGCCCGTCAGCGGAATCATGCCACAGGCATACAGCAGTGCGACATTAACGGTAGACGCCCAGATGAGATGTTCCAGCCGGATATGACCGGACCAGAAACTGCGCGCCGCACGAGTCCACAATGAAACCGATGGCCACAGAGCCCGCATCACAAGGACGCTCCACAAAAGCAGTCCTCCGAAGAAGCCAATCTGCCAGAAGCGGCCGAGCTGGATATAGGACAACCCCTGATTTCCGAACCAGAACCAGTTGCCGTCGATCACCCCCATGACACCGAGATAGTTTCCCACCAGGCCACAGACCACTACGAAGACCGTTGCCCAGAACAGCGCGTCCACGAGCCAGCCCTGACCTTTGGCTTCTTTTCCATCGGCGATGACCGGTGCAAGAAACAGCGCCGCGCCGATCCACGACAGGCCGATCCAGACAATAGGCGCCTGAATATGAAGATCACGCATGACATTGAACGGAACGTATCGATTAATATCGATACCGTAAAAACTCGTCCGGTCGTAATACATATGGGCCATGACGGAGCCGACCAGAATCTGCACCAGCAGCAGTGCCGCAACCAGAAGGAAATATTTCCAGACTTTCCTCTGACTCGGTGTCAACGGATGAACGACGAGAAGCTCCGCGTCCCGAGCCGCCGTGTCTGCGTCGTTGAGCCAATATTCGTAGATAAAGAGCACGGCACCAAAAGCCAGAAAAACAAAGCCAAAGCTCGCCCATGTCCAGATGAAAGTCTCGCCCGTCGGAGCGTTCTCCACCAGCGGCTCGTAAGGCCAGTTCTGTGTCCAGGAATAGTTCGTGCCAGGACGCCATGCGACGGTCGTCAAAGCCGAATAGATCAGAAAGTCGGCCGTCTTGACCGCGAGCGCGGGTGAGAGACTCTGTGCTGCGGTCCAGCCGGCCTTGCGGTTCGGATGGAGCAGACCGTCCGCGGTTGCCATGCGGACGGACACGATCGCCGCCACAAGCTCGCCAGGCAGCGTCACAGTCGAGGCAGTTAGATCGAGATGATGAAGATCGTCGCGCATTTTCGCCGTAATGGCGTCCTGCCGCTCTTTCGGAAGATATGCGAACGCCGCACCATCGTCTGCGCTTGCGATGTTATCGCGCGTGGCGAGCGCCAGCCGCTTCATGATTGAGGCAGTGTAATCCTCGCCATAATAGGAGCCCATGCCATACAGGCTACCATAGTCCATCAGATCGGCTTTCTGGAAACCGCCCTTTCCTGAAACGATATCCGCACCTGTCATGAGAATGGAGCCGTCGGCCGAGACGAATTTCTCCGGCTGCGGAGGCGCACCCTTGTAGGTCGCTTGTGTCGTCCAGATGAGAAGCGCCGCAGTCAGAAGACCGGTCGCAAGGAGAATCCATTTCAGGACGGTACTGACCGGATCCGCGACCGGCCTGACAATGGAAGATGAGTCCGACATCGCACTAGTGTCCTGATTCTGAAGTTTCGCTGATTTTGGTAGTACGGAGGCAGAATCGCTTGACGGCCTGCAGGATGTCGTCGGCGGATCTGGTCCATTTGAAGGGCTTGGGCTGTTCGTTATGGACGGCGATGAAAGCCCTGATGTCGGCCTCCAGGGCTTCGGTCGAACGGTGAATGCCGCGCCTGATCTGCTTTTCAGTGACGAGAGCGAAAAACCGCTCCACCTGATTGATCCATGAGGCCCCGGTCGGCGTAAAATGAACGTGCCAGCGCGGGCGCCTGGCCAACCAGTCACGGATCAGCTTCGTCTTGTGGGTGGCATAGTTATCCATCACCAGATGGATATCGAGGTCAGTCGGCACATTGGTTTCGATCTGGTCAAGGAATTTGCGGAATTCCGTGGATCGGTGCTTCGGATAACACTTTCCAATGATGGTGCCGGTGGCAATGTCGAGAGCTGCGAACAGTGAGGTCGTACCGTGGCGGGTATAGTCATGTGTCCGCCGCTCGACCTGGCCGGGCCGCATCGGGAGCATGGGCTGGCTGCGATCCAGCGCCTGGATCTGGCTCTTCTCATCCACGCACAGTACCAGCGCACGCTCCGGCGGTGCCATATACAGACCAACGATGTCGCGGACCTTCTCCACGAAGAGAGGGTCGTTCGACAGTTTGAAGGTCTCTGTTCGATGCGGCTGTAACCCGAACGCTTTCCAGATGCGATGGATCGTTGACGGTGCATATCCCACGGCCTGTGCCATCGAGCGCAGCGACCAATGCGTAGCACCGCGCGGGGTTTCTTCCAGTGTCCGGCGGATCGTCTCCGCGATTTCCCCGTCGCCGATCGAGCGTGGTGTCCCCGGCCGGGGTTCATCGTAAAGCCCGTCCAGACGGTCCGTCGCAAAACGCCGGCGCCACTTGCCAACCGTGTTGATGTCCGCGCCCGTCAGGTCACGGATCGCCTTGTTCTCATGCCCATCGGCTGCGGCAAGGACAATACGGGCTCGCCGCGCAAGCGCCTGGCCCGTCTTGCGCGCCCTTGCCAGAGATTCCAGTTCCTGACGCTCCAATGCCGTCAGTTCAATCGCAACCGCTACACGTCCCATTCGATTACCCCTGCCATCAGGATAATCATATAAACTTCTCGATCAGGACACTAGCTCCTGATAAGGTCGTGTGAGGGGGCGCGCCCCCTCACTGTGAACGCCCAAAAAAATATCAGGCTGCGGAGAGAACCAGATCGGGGTCGGCGGCGGAGCCGAAGAACTCGTAACGGATCTGCTTCGCCGGCAGATTCTCGGTCCGTAGCGCGTCGACCATATCTCTCATGAAGGAATCCGGCCCGCAGATGTAATAGGTCGCGGAACGGTCGAGGTTCTGCTTTACCCAAGCGGTCGTGACACGCCCAGCGTGGGCGGCAACACCATGACTGACAGCGGGCACGCTCTCTTTCGCATAGAAGAAATCCGCCGCCAGAATACCTCGGCTGGCAAGGTCTTCGATTTCCGGACGGAAAGCTGCCAACGCCTCGGTATCCGCGCCGTGAACGTAGTGAATCTTCCGCTTCACGGATGTCTGCGCCAGCTCGCCGAGCATCGACATCACGGGCGTAAGACCAACACCGGCCGTCAGGAACACGACAGGAGATTCACTTGTCTCGTCGAGGAAGAAATCACCGGCGGGATTGGCAACCTGGAGCATGTCTCCCTCCTTCACCGTCTCATGCAACCATGTCGAGACGACGCCGCCATCCTGTTGTCGCACGCTAATGCGGTAATGATCCGCGCCGGGTTCCGAGGAAATGCTGTAATTCCGGCGCTGAGAGCCATGACCGGGAACATCCAGCTTGAAGCTGAGATACTGTCCCGCCTTATGGCGAAAGAGCGCGCCGCCGTCCACGGGAACCAGTTCGAACGAGGTGATTGTCGGAGTCTCGGCGCGACGTGAGCGAACGCGAAAAGCGCGCCATCCGGCCCAACCTCCCGGTGCGTCCTTATGCTCGTCGTAAATCTGCTTCTCACGGCCGATAAGGATATCCGCCAGAAACCAGTAGGCTTTGCCCCACGCCTCGGCGATCTCCGGCGTCGCGGCATCCCCGAGAACATGGCCGATCGCGCCGAGTAGCGCCTCTGCTACATATGGATAATGCTCGGGCAGGATGTTCAGACCGACATGCTTCTCAGCAATTCTCTCGACCATGCCGCCGAGCGCGCCGAGGTCGTTGATATGTTCGGCATAGCACAGCACTGCCAGCGCCAGCGCCTTGGGCTGTTCGCCATCCTGCTGATGGGAGAGATTGAACAGGTCGCGAATGGCCGGGGTGGAGAGCAGGCGCTTGTACATTTCTGTCGTGATGGCCGTTCCGTGCGCCTTCAGCGCGGGGACGGTCGCGGAGATGATCGCGCGCGTCTTGTCGTCGAGAGGAGCGGACATGGTGCCCTCCTTTAGGGTTTACGATCCGCACATCTTTTTGACCGTATTGGAAAACATGTCAAGTTGGTGCATCTTTACCCGACCATGAAACTTACGTTGCAAACCGACTATGCCTTGCGCGCCCTGATCTATCTGGGCGCCCGGACCGAACGACTCTGCTCCATTCGTGAAATCGCCATGGCGTACGGGATCTCGGAGGCACATATGGTCAAGGTCGTCCACAAGCTGGGCCAGGGGGGATTCGCCGAAACCCTGCGCGGTCGTAACGGTGGCCTACGGTTTGGACGGCCAGCGAAGGACATCATGATCGGCGATGTCGTATGCTATTTCGAAGAAAACATGGCTCTGCTAGGATGTCTGGAAAAGAGCGCTGAGACGACGCTCTGCAAGTTAATGCCCGCCTGCCGCCTGCGGAGCGGCCTTAATCAGGCAACGCAGGCGATGATGGCGGTTCTGAATGACTGCACTCTGGCAGACGTCATTACGCCCTTCGAGATCGCCCAACTGACGAAACGTGAAACGTCTTAATCATTTATTATTATTGGCCAGATGTTGAGTGTTAGATGGCCCTCAAGCGAATTGCAGCAATCAGATATATCCTTTGAACCAGGAGCATGGCGCCAAGATTCAAAAGTCCCGTTTACCTATAGCGACGCGTTCGCGAAGCTGCAGGACAGCGAAGTCGAGAAAGCCCCTGATCTTCAATGGCAGTAGATCATGACAGGTATAAAGAAGGCTGACTGGAACGGGGTTTGACTGTAAAGCCGCAAGCACAACTTGCAATTTTCCCTCTTTGACGGCCTCCATTGCCTGATAGAATAGCAATCTTGTCGCACCCACCCCGCTGTTATCCCGCATATCTCACAGAAATCTTGAGGACATGGCCAACGCTACACTCTGTCTGCATCGGGTCTCCGATCTCGCTCGCGGATTTTCCTTTTTCAACAAGAACTTTCACCAATTTCAGAGCCCGATGCACCCACTCGTGTGAGATATGCGGGCTAGTCCGCCATCGCCCCAAACTCGATAGTAAAGTTTTGAACCAATAATGTCTGCTTTACGAAAGGCCAAACTCTTACCTAAGTGTCCGAGAAGAGGCGTAAGCGGACTATTTCCTGAGCCTGATGATTCCGAGTTCGTGCCACATCCACCCAAAATCGTAGGCAGCCATGGCACCGCCACTCCCTTGGGCGTGGACCGTAGTGTTTTCGATATCCTTCAACCAGATGGCAACCTTTTTACGCCCTGAGGCTGTCTGGACGGCCTGACGTGGCGTCATATCCCCCAGAGCGGGAACAGGCTCATCAAGCACCTGCCGATAGTGCCGCTCCAGCATCTGCCCGATAATCCGGGCTTCCTCCTCGGGCGGGATCTGCAGTTCTGGCGAGACCTCCCGTCCATGCGTCCTCCGGTCTTCCATCGCCTGCGCTGGCGTCATGATCTGCGTGAGCGGAGCGCGCACGAGATCTCCCAGACCAGCCTGCAGCATGGCACGGCCACGTTCGGCACGCTCTCTTGAGTTCACCTGCAGCCGCAACTGCCGCCCCTTAAGATCCAGCGTGCCCAGCACGATCGCACCATCATCCATCTCCGTGCGCAGGAACCGCCCGTTTTCATCTCGTCCAGCCTTGCCCACGGGATTACTCGGCTCTTTCAGCCAGTTCCAGAATGACCGGTTTTCCGGTCGCAGGGCCATGATCCCGTCAAGCACGTCCGCCACTGTCTTCCGTGTCACGCCCTTTGCCAGCGGGAAACACACTTCGTGGAAGACCAAATCCTCTCCGTCCCCATTGAACAGCGCTGGCCCCTCCATCTGCCGGGCCATGTCCTCCAGTGTCCGGAACAGCCAGGTCAGCGTGAACATCGGTGCAAGTTCATGCAGCGTCTGCGTATCGACTTTCGGAAACTCGGCCTTGCCCCGTCTTTTCCGCAGAGCCCTGTAAAGGTTCGCAGCCAGATCTTCGCAGGCACCCCGTGAATAGGCGAGCAGGCCGCCTGCCAGAATGGTCTTTCCATCGGACGGCACGAGACGTGCTGCAATCCGGTCCCACTGTTCCAGCGTCCGGGTAGCCGTGCCTTCATGCACCAGAACGGGTTCCCCACCCCGCAGCAGGTCACGCGCCATCAGGCTCTGGCCGGGTTTGATATCCGAGACTTCATACAGGCTCATGACCGAAGCCTTGAGGGCACGCATGTAGGCGCTGTTGCGCGGCCCTTCCTTCCAGCCCCGCCGTTTGAGGTAAACGTCGACGAAGTTCCGGCCATCGTCCCAGTCCTGCCCGAGAAAATCTTCGAAAGCGCAGCCCCACAGCGTCATGGCAACGTCAGGGCCGATCATCTCCGCCAGATCCTCGAAGGAGATGTCGCCCGCTTCCAGCGCCGGACCGATGTGATCGCCGAGCACTTCGCCAAAACACTCCTGCCAGTCCTCCTGACCGAGATAACGGATCAGTCCCGTGAGTTCGTATGCGGCCATGGCTGCTCGTGCGTCTCCTGATACGGACAGCAGAAGGGCAGACTGTCCTGACTCGACAAGCCTAGAATGATACCCCGAAACAGGCGACAGGGTGCCTCGCTCTTAAATCACGCATTTGTGAAAGTGGACAAAATCGCGCCCCGGTACCTTTCCGTTTGTTTCCTATGTGTTTCCTGTGTGGGATTTTGGGCAACAAAAAACCCGCCTGTGAGGGCGGGTTTTAATATGTGATATCAATCACTTAACATCTGGTTGCGGGGATAGGATTTGAACCTATGACCTTCAGGTTATGAGCCTGACGAGCTACCGGGCTGCTCCACCCCGCGGTGGTGATGGTGTAATGTGTGAGGGGTGGACTGG
>NZ_WOTB01000064.1 GCF_011516835.1 Acetobacter musti
CTCAATCAGCGGTTCCCAGATCGCCCATGTCTCATCAGTGAAAGTGCCTGTTCCGTCTCCTTCTTCAATCCATACAATATAGGAAGTATTTTAAGATCTAACAGGCCCTAATACTTTCGGAAGGGCGTCGGTTCGTTGGATTTCACCTGAGTCCGACTGCGCGCTTCGGCACGCTTCAAGTGAAGTTTACGAACCTTGGATGCATTATCGAGCGACCGTTCAATACGCGACGTCAGTGTGCCCCAAGATTCATAAGGCGGCGGAAATCGTGCTTCGAGGTCGAACTCGTAAACGCAGATTAGGCCCAACCGAAGACTTTTTTCTGCGGCGTGCATAAGCCCATTGAAGATGTTGACGGCGAGTTGGCCTTCCCGCTCCCACCAGTCGTCGACGTGCTGCGAAATCTCATTCAACGAGTCGTAGTAACGGATAAGAGCAATGGCCTTCTCACCAGGTAGATCGCGCACCTGCGGTACGCTCGGATAAAGCGTCGGCAAGTAAGGTCGAAAGTCCGCCTGCAGATCATTGGTTTTCACGCTGTTAACCGACGATTCACAACTGAAGTTAGCCGTCGATCGATCCAAGATGTACCGAACTCGTTCGACGGTTCGTTGTAATTCCGGCGCAAGCGCAGCGACGGCACCCTTCTCTTTGTTCGCTTTGTCCTCAGCATCGGCGCGACGCTTGTTCAATTCGGTGATCCAGGCACCAAGGAGTGCCCCACCAGCACCGAACAATGAACCTGCAAGTGGCGTAATGTCCTGCCAGAGGGCCACGCCCCCACCAAAGAACAGGCTGATCGAAACGGCCATATGCGGATTTTCTTTGATGTATCGTACGACACTCTTTGGCGCGAACACGTTGAGCTGCCTGTCTAAGTCCACCATTGCGCCTCTCTCGTCCTTTAAAGCTATTATAGCGCACACCTCATCAAAAAATGGATGTCGTTGTCGAAGCAACTCTGAACCATCAGGACTGATAACTTTGGTGCGATGTACTGCAGACCCACCTTTCTAAGTCTCGTCGACATCGATCGGGATGACAATTTTAACCGTTCCACCAGAACTAAGCTGCACTCCGCCAGCGGCCCAAATCACTAGCTCAACTTCGGACAAGCTACGTCTCCTCTGCGGAGATGCTTCTTGGCGAGAGTATGTCCAGCATGAGGCGACTACAGCCTGTCTGCGGCCATTCACTGAGCAACCAGGCTGTTTATAGAGGTGAGCAGAAAGTCGGCGACAGAACGATCGGATTACAAAAGCACATATTGGGATGATCGAGGTTTCCATCCAGATGCGCCTGAACCAACCATGCGTTGACAGATGCATTCTCCCATCAAGAAATCTAAAGCCGCAGTGTCCGATGACTGGATCATCATCGAAAAATGTATCATATACTGACGTGAGAAATTATACAGAGGGCAAAATGCTTACCTGGAAGAATGAATACTTGGACAAATATAAGATACTTATTGAACGTTATGCCGAAAATAAAAAGGAAAATTACTGGGGGATAGATTTTAAATCAGGGAAAGCAGGTTTTTCTATCGGAGAAGAAGACAAGGTCGATCCTCCCAAAGAATTGGAGAACTTATATGACAACTCAGAGGCGATAATATCAATACATCATACTCATCCCGATGAACGAGCTCTAAGTCACCCGGACTTGATGCTATTAATGCGGCCAGGAGTTGATGAAATATGGGCTTATACTCCAGATTTCGGGATATATGGAGCAAAACTGCAAGACAAAGACAACCGTAATAAATATGAGGAGGCTCTCGGATTTATTTTCTCTCAAAATGAATATTTATTTTCTAGATATATTGAAAATGTTTGTAGAAGAACAATAGAGGTAAATAAAGATGATTACGATATTTTACTTCCCATAGCACGACTTATGGCCCTTGAAAATAGTGGGCTAATTTTGTCAAACATAAGAATTTCTGATAAAATACGTAGAATAAATAATTTCTTATTTGTTATGGATTTGCTTCATCGCTGGCTTTCGGAAGAGATTCAGAAATTATAATCTATTTATGCAGTAACTATATTATAAAAGTCAAATTTTCAACGGATTATTACCTTTACTGAATGACCGAGACGAGATGGAACAGACTATGCTCTTTGGTCTGGGCCTATCTTGCTGGCTTCCGAAGTCGTCTAATAGGCAATTGATCCCAAGCAAGGGCAGAAGGTGCTGAATGAAGGACATATGGGATAGTTTGAAGGGATCCCCTATCTGGATGTTTGTGGCAGCCGCGATAGTAGCGTTACTACTCTGGCAGAACAAAACATTGAATACAGCGGTGCCGGCTGATTATCGGGCCTACATCCCGCTGGTAGCCGTTGCAATAATGGTATTCATGCTCGCCCGGATTGCTGGTACCATCGCTTCGTCCGCCAGTTCGCGTCGGGAGCGGCGGCGCGAACTGGCCCGTATGCGCCTGACTAAGCTGTATCGTCCCATGCTTACTCTGTTCAACGAACAGCATATGACAACATGCTCATCCTCTTTGGCGCCTTATGTCAAAGATCGAGTCAGGAATGCTTGGAAGGCGCTCCGGCGCCGTCGAGGTGGTCTTCAGAAGATGTTAATTGCTTGGCAGGCGCTCGGAGACCGACAAATCTCTACCTCGGCGGAGATGGAATATGGAAGCACCTTTCCTCTTAGTCAGATCAAGACGCTGGTACGCGCGTCTCCCGACTGTGCCGATGGCAAACTACTGAACCTCGTCAGGCAGGCTGATCGTTCGCACTATGAAGATCACCCTCAATATTGCGAAGTAACCGATGCCGAATATGCCCTAGCCGAGCACATCTTTGCGGAGCACGAGCGGTTATCAGCACTGTCCGAACGCTGGTGAAGTAGCAACCTGCAGCGTGTCATCAGACACAAAGATAAGCCTTTAACATGACGACGATTTTGCAAGGACTCTTGTAACATTTTACCACCCCTATTCACGGGTGTCTGATGCCGCCGTAAAAGCTTCCGTTTTTGCACCAACCCGCCCAAATGCCTGCGTCCTCGCCGATTATTTCCCATAATGGTCAGCCCGCTTTCAGCTCAAAGTGACAGCAGGAGCTTGCACGGATTATGTCTGCTTTTCAGAAGTCCAACAGCTTTTCTTATGTCCGGCATGAGGCGACTGCTGCCTGTCTACTTAATTCTTATAGCTATCGTTTATCCAGTGATTGCCGGCCAGTCATTCGGTCGCTGGTGAGGTAAGAGCCCTTTTGGAAATTCGGTGTGAGGGGTTTTCATGGGGTCTGGTGCGTGATTCAAGCTCTGGATGTGGACGGGCTCTGTTGCAAAATTCGGGTATTGGGTGTGCTGAACCCTTTTCATGGCTTTCCCTTACGCGACAGCGTGGGTGACGGGGATTCCGGGCGCGGTGAAGCGGTTGAGTGTGGCGACACGGACGTGAAACTCTGTGATCTGACGGTCAAAGTCCGTTGCTGACAGGCGTCGGCCCAGCAGCTTGATGCAGTGCATTTTCGCCTCAACGCGGCTTCGTCGATGGTATTCGCTCCACCATCGCCAGATGGTCCGCCCCAAACGGTCTGCAGCCCGCAAGGCCTCATTGCGGGCGATCGCGCCGGGTGTTGTGGGGCTCCATGGTTTTGCGTTTTTCCGAGGAGGAATAACGGTCTGCGCGCCACATTCGGCAATGGTCTCATGACATCGTCGGGTGTCGTAAGCCCCATCGGCCATGACGCTAGCGATATCTTCCTCTTCGGGGATCTGAGCCAGGAGCACCGGCAGGATCGGGGCGTCACCGACATCGTTCCCCGTCATTTCAACGGCCCTGATTTCCAGAGACCCTTCGTCGATAGCAATATGAAGCTTGCGCCATATCCTGTGCTTTGACGCCCCGTGCTTGCGGGCGTGCCATTCACCTTCTCCCTCGACCTTGATCCCGGTGCTGTCGATAAGGAGGTGGAGCGGCCCATTCGAACCCCGATAGGGGATGTCGACTATCAGGGATTTCTGCCGACGGCTGAGCGTACTGAAATCCGGCACCAGCCAGGTGAGGCCTGCCAGCCGCAGGGTGCCCTGGAACAGGTGGTAGAGGATTACCCCTTTCCATTTTCCGTCGATGAGCAGAAGTGTCGCCTCAACAGTACAGCCGGGACTGCAATCAAGTGATTTATGGCGGATATGATATTACGAAGGCTTGCTTGGTCCGTTCATTACGGCGGCTTGTCGTAGGGTCCGTGAGACTTGCATAGGGGTATGCGGCTGAGACACTCAGTCCTGTCCGCAGGCAGTACACGGCGCTACCTGCGGTCGGGCTGCTGACGCCACCGCCCGTGATCTCGGGTTAACGAAGCAGGGCGACGTCGAGAGGTGCTCCGTCGCGTCTTACAGAGCAACTGCGAACTGTCTCTGAGGAGTGACCGTGTTGTGGCGCCAATCCGCAGTGCCTCGACAATCTTTTTCCTGAGAAGTGCCACACCATGGACATCGAAACCGCAGGCATGAACGAGGTGGTGCATGAGTTTTTTGCAAAAACGGGTATGACCACCGTTCTCGCCCGGATCAACGCCGGATGCAGGTTTTCGAAGAACACGAAACATAGCGGACAGGTACTGGTCGAGCGGTTTCGGGCGATGGACCATGCGACAGCGCCTTGGCGCGATGGGGGATGGCTGAGCTTCGCGGAGTGTTCTCGCCATGACGCCTATACGATAATCAGCCTCGATTTTGTTCACCATATTGGCTCTGATTATCTTCAGCAGAACGGGAATACGTTCCTGATGATATTCTTTCTCGAGATACGGTTGAAGCCGCGCAAGCCGTGCCGGGACGGCGCTGAGAGCGCGCTCCCTCACGGAGATGTCGTTCCTCATGCCAGCCTCGCGCAACAGCTGCTGCCGAGCAGCCTTCATCCCTGACCGACGCTGCATGGAAGCCGTTTTCCAGAACCGTTTTCTGGCTTTCTCAAAGGCGGCCTCGGCGTCACGATAAGCCTGGGCAATCTCCGGATTATCCCCGCCCGAAGCGGGCGTGTCTGGACAATTCAGAACCGCTGGAAAACGCCGTAGATCTCGCTTGTAACTTTCATAGTACGCCAGATCTTCCAGTTCGGTCTTCCGATGTGAGACAAGATCAGAAAGGGTTTTTCCATTAAATAGTATCTCTGTCCTCGTGAGATGCTTTGTACTACCAGATAGGGGGAGCGAACTGCCGGTCAGGATTATCTGATTCCAGTGCGTTCGGATGGTTCGTTCGGAGACACCTGCTGCCATTGCAAGAGCTGTTTGCGTCAGCTCTCGATTACGGGGCCACTCGGCGACAAGACTCACCAGCAGACGCGATGTGGCTTCAAATCGGATCTTCCCGGTCTCGCGTCCCGCACGTGCCTGCGCCTGTCGGGGTGTTTCGCTGGGGTCTCTGCGTCTGGTCGGATGGGCGGCGCGAGATGCGCGTTTTTTCTGTAGATAGCCATGAATACGCTCACACATTTCATCGACAGTCAGTCGAGCGACGGGGCGCGGAAACTGTTTATTGACCGCGAGAGCATAGGCAAGAATATCTTTAAGATCAGGCGACGGATGATTTCTGAAATGCTTCCGGACCTCGTCGAACAGGTGCTGGTTGGTGGTCCGGATCGCTCCTGGAGTGTTGTAGAACTCAGTAGTTTTGTCGCAGTCCTCACCGAAGTCCGGGCCTGCTTGCGGCGAAAGCAGCTTGATGACAGCGCGTAGTTCAACCGGCCCCGCCCCTGGCAGGATCTTCCAGACGGGCTGAGCAGGTGTAGCGCTGTCTGGAAGATCCTGCCGGATTGCCCATGGTGACCCGACCAGACTCAGCGCAGCAAGGCGCGATGCCCCGAGAGCTTCCGCCATCAGAATTTCAGCCTGATCGGCGAGGGCCTGAGGGGCAGTACGTCCCTTGGCGCTGGTGATGACGGGCGTGCTCAGCCACAGGATTGCGAACCTGCCTGGCCCGACGGCATCAGTGACGATCATCGGACGGATCATGTCCGGCAGGGCTACCCACCGTTCCTTCCAGCCAGGGCCAAGCTTAAAGAGCAGGGCGTTGCGAGCGCTCAGGCTGTTCGGGGAGACGTAACGCTGTGAAATCGCCTCTACGAGGTCCATGATCTGCGCTGCCGTCTCGTCTTCGGTCATCGACGCGCGCACACGGCAGGGCATTCGCAGCAGACAGGCTTGTGCGATGGCAGAAATCGCGGGTGAAGAACTCTGTCCAATCCGCGCCAGGGCGCCCTTTAAGTACTCCTGGTGCCGGACATGCCAAGCAGGAAGTGCAGTGATCTCATGGTCTGCAGACGCTGTCAGCGCTTTTGCCTGAACTGAATCTGTGCGCAACGAAAATTCCGCTTTATCAGGCATGACACAGGCTGGCAGCGGCTCGTTCAGAATAACGAAAGGCCGAGGAGATACACAGCAATGATCAGGGCCAGAAGAGCAGCCGCCCGTACGTAAACAGAGACCGTCACGACCTCGATCTGGCCTGTCGCTCGCGGGCGACCTCTTTTACGCCTGACCGCAAGACCGTGCTGGTCAGCTGCAGCAGAGTTATCCATGTCGGGTACAGGGGTATTGCGCTGAACGTGCGATGCGAGAAAAGCGTCAAGATCCTGCTTGCGAAAGCGAAGTCGTCGACCAATCGCAATAAAAATGGTCGGCCCCTGGCCGCGGGATCGCATTGTGCGAAAGGCATCGTATGATATTCGCAGGTAGTCCGCCGCCTCTCTCGAAGTCATGACCTCGCAGGCGCTGCCGTTATTCCGGTGATCCACGTCCGTCCTCACTGCTTCCCTGTGCCGCATTCAGGATAGTCGGAAGTATCCGGTAAAATTCAACAGAAAACCGAAGGAAGTATTTTCGCTTTCGTTCCGAATATTATTTTTTGCGGGGCGTTTCCGGTTTCTGGCCAGAGAGATTTTCCGCAGCAGCAAGAACGATAACAAAATATTTCAAAGCGGGTTTTGTCAGGCTCACATCTGTATCCTGTGGCCCGGATCTACCTGGCCACGCCTTCATCGCTGTCATAAATGAAGCCAAGCACACGAGCGCGCTCTTCCGCATTCTCCGCAAGGGTCGTGAGCACGGGCTGGTAGTAGCGATCCAGACTTTTAAGATCGCGGTGCCCGGTCACGCGGCATAAATCGAGCGGATTTGGAAACAGACGGGCCAGTCGCGAGGTTGCCTCGTGCCTTAAGTCGTGGAAGGTCAGGTCGTGAAGACCGGCCCGTTTCACCATTCGGCCGTACCTCACTGAAAAAGCGCGTTCGTCACCAACATCGAAAATCAGATCTTCGGGTGCTGGCGGAGCGTCGAACGAAGCGAGTTTCTCACGAAGCAGAGCCCGCGCGCCGGGCATCAGGGGCCGGATTTCGGGGCCTCGCTCTTCCGCGAGATGGATAGTTTTGGTGTGCGCCAGACTGATGGTTCTTGCTGTGAGGTCGACGTCACACCAACGCAGAGAGGTGGCTTCGCTCAGGCGGGTGGCCTGCTCGACGGACCACCTGACGAGCCAGACATCATCAGGATGGGTGTCTGATCTCACAGCGTCCAGCAGACGCTCATACTCTCCGGAAGGCTCGTGCTCCCCCGGCGAGACGCTCCCTGCGGAACAGGCTGCCTCTTCCAGCCTGCGATTGCGCTTCCGGTCCGCACCCGCCGGTCGCTTGATCAAGCGACCTGAAGCTGGATTTTGTGGCAGCGGCACGTCCCACTCAGACATTGCATGCTGCAGAATGGATGCGAGAAGGTTGAGGCGTTTCACAACGGTCGCGGGGGCCAGATCTTTCGCCTGCCTGTCCCTAAAACCTCTGACAGCCGGGATCGTAAGGCGGGAGAGCTTCAGGTCAGCGATCGTGTCGCGGAGCAGAGCCGGAATATGACCAGTGCGATCGCGCTCGCGATGAGCCATGCACTCATCTCGATATCGCTCGATCAGCGCTCGCAGCACGATCCCGTCGAGGGTACGGACATCGATATTGCGGCCCTCGCGGACCTTGACCGAGGTCTCTTCAAGCCAGGCACGTGCAAGACGGGCCGTATCGAATGTTCTGACAATCCGCTGGCCATTAACCAGTTTGCGTGCCCGATACTGCTTCGGACCCCGGCAACTCACACCATCGGGCAGCGGACGTCCCGTGGCGGGATCGTTAGCATTCTCGGCGGATTTTGTGCGGGCCATGAGACGAACTCCGAAAAGGGGGCGGAATCGTCATTGGTCCAGAATTGGGTTCTTCCGCACTTTTCGTGATGGGTATCTTGTACTGAGGTTCCGGAACTGGGAAATCCAGAAAGTCGTTCACTTTCATGGATATTCCCCAGTGTCACGCCTTCGGTCTC
>NZ_WOTB01000065.1 GCF_011516835.1 Acetobacter musti
CCTCAATCAGAGGTTCCCAGATCGTCCATGTCTCGTCCGTAAAGGTGCCTGTTCTGTCTCCTTCTTCCATCCCTACAATATGGGAAGAAATTCAAGATCTAACAGGCCCTAGCCCTCGTGCCCATGTTTATTTCCGGAATGGCACAGCCCCGTCGTCACGGCAGGCTCATCAGCCAAACTGAGATAATGATGAAAGGTTGCAAGTTTAAAACCTCATTATGACCCTATTCACCCGAATCTGAAGTTCCGTTCATTGTCTTGTGACACAAGCGTTTCACCGAGGCGAAGATATGGTCGGCTGCTTTAACCCACCGATACGGCCGGGGATTTTCGTTATGTGCATCGATAAAGGTTGTGATGTCTCGGCTTCGAGTTCAGTTGTTGACCGCGATAGCCGAGCGCGTAGAGGGCATCCAGTTCGGCCAGGACCTGTTCATTTGTTTTGGTGCGTGGCACGCGGCCGTACAGTTCGATGATGTCGCAGAATTCGCAGCTGAACGGGCATCCGCGCGAGAGCTGGATTCCGACCTGCAGATACTGGTTCAGTTTCAGCAGATCAAAGCGCGGGAAGGGGCTCAGGACCCTCAAGGGCCTCACACCCTGTGAATACATCTGCAGGATCTGGACGTCAGAACCAGAAAGATTCATCATCAATCCAACCCATCAAACCCCGGGACTAAACATCCTGCTGCAGGCCCATAGTTTTTGAAGCACTACGCGGTGCTTCGTTTAAAATCATATACTATTGCGTCTTTAAAAGTCAGGAAGGCCGACGCTTTCTTTCTGTCCGGAGCCATTCATTGTGCGTCCTGTCGAGCCGCATGCTCTCTGGACGCCTCGTTAAAGACGAACGGCAGACACGCATAACGTCGGCCCTGCGTCACCGGGCGCACTGCATGCAACAGCGCACAGGAAAAGATCACTGCCCCTCCTGCCGACGGTTTGAATCCCCGGGTGGAAAACTCCGGAAACCACAGATCTCCGCCTTCAAAATCATCATTTAGATTCAAAGAAATCGCAAATAGCCTATGTCTGGCTCCGTTTATCGTATTATCTCGATGCGCCCCGAAGCATCCCTGATCCGATGAATCGTAACAGGCCACCAGCATCCGGTCCATCCCGGTCACCACGCACTGGAAGACCTTGCCGATCTCCGGCACCACACGCCGGATAATCCGATCCTGAAGCACGCCGACCAGCGCCCGGTTTTTCAGCGGCCTGTCGAACCGTCTTTTAAAAGAACGATCCGTGGCGGCCATCGGTCTGCCATACGGGGTCTGCGTCAGAACCGGAGAGGAAATGGCAGGTTGTGCATGGAAATAGCGGATTAGTGCCGCACACACGTCCGACTCCAGTACCCGGTCCAGAATCAATGCCGGCACGGGACGATCATCCTGACATCCGACTGGATTCAGCCCCCTGATCAGACGGAACGCAGCATCTGGGATTTCCGGCGTTACAATGTCCCGGACACGTAGTAACGGGTCAACCAGAACAAGAGCACATTGACCCGCACTGAAGCCATACAGTTCCCGTACTTTTCTGTCTTCATCTATGAGGATCACATCCGACAGTGCGACCAGAGCCGCCGGAACATAATCTGCCTGCAGCATTACGCAGAACACCCGGCATCTTCCGCCTTCCCTATCCCGGAGTAATTCACGAAATAATGCAAGTGTCTGTGAAACGACCTGCTCCTGCTCAGGCGTAAAAAAAACCAGGAGATTGTCGTACCCACCCGCCATATCGAAGCTGTAACGGCCATGCTGATTTGTGCAGGCCTGTATAAAAACCGGTGCCGGGTCGCCTGGCTGAACGGGCCTCGTCATGCTGAAAATTCCGGAAAGCGGGGGGTAATTCAATTGCTATAATAAAAAAGAAGGTATGGCCAGTGTACCGCCTGCAGTGCCACGATCCGGACTCAGGGCCAGTTAATTAGAAGGTTCGAAAAACCCTTTTTTCCGATCAGTTTAAAATCATCCCTCATTGATATTGTTGTGGCTGAAAAAGCCAGAACAGGGGTCTTTCGAACCCTCCAGGTGATTACGCGGGCCGGAGGTAAGGAAGCCTGATTTATGATCTGAACAGACAAACCTTCTCCGTTTTCGGGAGAGAAGGTTTGTCGGAGTTAAACGATCAGAAAGTTGTGGAAACCGTTACGATCGCCGTGAAGGGAGGCTGGAGATAATAGGACGGGCTGGATCCCGAAATCGTACTGCCATAGATCCCTTTCACAGGGTTCGCATTATTGGCTGTACTGTAAACACCATTGCGGAATTTGGCATTGGTCATGTTCGACATATTCAGCTGAATCTGCGGTGCCTTGAGGAATCCCCAGCGTGGAAAGCGGTAGCCCATATTGATGGAATTGGTGATGTATTGTGGGATCTTGTTGTCGTTCATGAAGGTCGCGTATTGCTGGCCGACATATTTGAGGTCGGCAGCGATGAACCAGCGCCCCGTATCGTAATCGAGACCCAGGCCGGCCATAACTTTCGGCGCACGAATGGCTTCCTTGCCTTTGGTCGGCAGGTAATCGTTGATCGTCTGACCGTTGAGGTTACCTGTCGCGGCGATGTTGTTGTCGATGGTGCTATGCAGATACTCGAAAGTTGCATAGGGACGCAGGCCGCCGAGAAGCGGCCTCGTCGCGGCAACCTGCACATCCACACCCCGCGTGGTCTGGCCACCAGCATTGATGGTTGTACCGTAGGATGCGCCGCCGGCGCCGTCATAATAGCTCTGGGAAACAAGACGGTTGGTGAAGTTGTAGTTGAAGAACGAGACACTGGCGCTCACCCAGTCGCCAGTATAGCGATAGCCGAGTTCCTCCGAAATTGAGTATTCCGGTTTAGTGCTGCCGCCTTTCTGGGTCACGGCGCCGGAAGTGCTGTAATAATCTACCAGAGAGGTGTTGCTGGGCATACGGAAGTTTGTCGCGGCGCTCACATAGACCTGGTGATGTTTGTTGAAGGTCCAGCTTGCACCAAATTGCGGCAGGGGCTCGGCGCTGTGCAGATTACGATTATACTCTGTGCCCGGCGAGTAATCATAGGTGCGTCGTGTGACCATTGCTTCTTTGAACCCGACATCGACACGCAGGCGGTCATTGAAATACTTCATGGTATCACCGATGAAGATCATGTTAACCTGTGTCAGGGTAAGGAAGTCGCGGGCACGGTAGAGCTGTCCGTCCGTTGTTTTCAGGACGTCCTTTGTGCCCCATATGTTAAGTGGCTGGCCTGTGGTCTGGTTGACGTAAGCGAGAGGAGAATACTGATCCAGATTGGAGTATTCGTACCACCAGCCGAGTTCGATATGGTGATGTTTGTCCGGATCGAAATTCAGTTTGATGGTATTTCCGGGCCGGAACTGCTGCTGATTAGATGGCGCCAGAACAATAGCGGAGGTGCCCGGCGTGACCTTCCCATCCCCATTGACATCAACAGCGACCGGCTGATTTCCCATATAGGTATTGCCTTCGGTGAGGGAGGAGGCACCTGTTCCGTTGCCGGCACCGTACCAGAAATAGATTGAATCATCGATCGACAGTTTCGGTGTCAGCACAATATGCGAAGGTAGCACAGCGATGACGTTCTGGAACGGATTGACATGCAGCTTGTAATAATTGGTATTGGCGCTGTTAGCTTTTCCGTTTGCCTGGTTGATCCAGCTGGCGGCGTAATTCGTGCTGTAGCCCGTGGCGCGGTACTGCGTCAGGTTGGGATTCAGCATCGAATCGTTGATCTGGTGATTGTATGAGACCGTCAGACCTGTGTGGCTGCCGTTATCGAAATCCTTCACCATTTTGAAATCATAGTGGAATTTCTCAAACTGTCCCGGACCACGCCATGTGTTGCCGTCTGTGTGGCTGAAAGCAAACATGGCGCGGACACCAGAGTTTCCGATATCGCCGGAGTTCAGGCGAAGGAACTGACGATGCGTGTCGAACGAACCGAATGAAACGTCGATCAGGCCGCCGGCTTTGTGCGTGGGATCACTCATGGTGGCTGAGGTCAGACCGCCGGATGCATTGACGGTCGGGCTGTCGAGATTGACCGAGCCTGGCTGGAGAGAAACGGATTCCAGATCTTCAGCTTCCAGCACTTCGTTGGCGTAGAACTGTCCGCCGCCGATATCGTTGAGCGGCATGCCGTCAAGGAGCCAGCCTATCTGCGTCTGATCCATACCGCGTACGGTCATCTGGCCGGAATAGATACCATATGGGTCCTGGTTAGAGACGTTGGCGCTGGGCATCATGGCCATCAGTTGCTGAATGTTGGTGGTCGGCGACTGTTTGGCGATGAATTCGTGACTGACGGTCTGGATTGCCTTTGTCGCAGTTTCACGGCGCAGCAGACCGCCGCCCGGGGTGCGCGTGCGGGCGCTGCGACCGGTGACGGCAACAGTTTCTTCCCCTTTGGCTTCCATATGGGTCGGAGCGGGGCGCGCCGGCGGAGCGGAGGCGGTCACAGCCGCTTTTTGAGGCGCGGCGGATGCCGTGGCCTGACGAACCGGCGCATGATGTTTGCGGGTGGCCGCCTGGGCTACATCAAAACAGCTCGCGAGAGCTGTCGAGGTAAGAAGGATGCTGAAACAGGTACGATTGAGCATGGAAGACAATTGCCTGACCGAAATGACGCGATGTCATTCTCTACTTACAGGCAATCCGGCTATTCAATTAAAATCTGACCGCCTGCGCAACATTTTTGCCGCCTGTAGTGTTTGCGTCACAGGTATAAGCGGGCATCTGAACGGAAGAGGAAACCGAAAAGTCTGAAAACAGAAATACATAAAAACGTTATATTATATAACGTTTTTGTCAGACGAGATGCTTTTGCTCTGGAAAAATCTTTTAAACTTTACTCAGTGCTGGACAACCGGATTTTTGTCGATGCGATCCTGTGGATAGCTGGCAATGCGGCAAAATGGCGCGATTTTCCGGAAGATTTCGGCAAATGGACGGGATTTCATGCATGCTTTCACCGGTGGTCTCATGCGGGGGTATCGGAGAGGCTTCTCCATGCCGTGGCTGGCACGCCGGACTTTGAATACGTCATGATCGACAGCACCATTTCGAAGGTCCACGCCGATGCGACCGGCGCAAAAGGGAGGCTGAAGCTGCCGCCATCGGTCGTTCACGTGGTGGATTGACGACCAAACTGTCGGGCGGCTGACGGAAACCCTGAACCATCCCGAGGACCGGCAGGAAGCCTCCGAGGCCACCCTCGCGCTGATCGAGAAGATCGTGCTCATCCCCGGCAACGGACTTGGGGAAATGCACGCCGCGTTGCATGGCAGGCTTGGAAAACTGCTGGATTTCTCCACTTCTCGCGATCAGGGGCCAAAAACGCAAACACTCCCGGAGCCAGAGCTTCGGGAGTGTCGGGATCAGGTATTGCGGGGACATGCAATCACCAATTTCCACATTCACTGGAAGCGGTAGTATAAGCGGCCCCGACACATCAAGGATGCCGTAGTTAAGCGACGACCGTCCATCACCAACTATCTCAAGGACACCAAGGGGTCACCACCAACTCACCGCACGCTTGTCTGTCTGCCGACCTTCGAAAACCGTTTCCTCGTCTCTTCCAATGTCTCACAGGGTGGCTCATTGGGCGGCGTACCGTCTGCGACCAGTGGGTAGATGCCCTTATGCGCCAGGTCAGCCTGCAATCGGACAAAGGCAAAAGGCTGGTCATCACGGATGCATAATGCTTTCGCTACGTCACCGACCATAAGCGGCTCGCAATCACGCAAGTCCAGTCCGGAGGCAAGGGCGCTGTCGCCATACAGGAATTTGCCACCCCGCATGACCATCAGCACGCGATCCGGGCCGTTTTCGGCCGCCGCCGCAAAAGGATCACGCCCGTGGGGGGCGAACAGGACAAGATCGGCCTCATGTCCGGCAGCAACAGCCCCAAGTAGTCCTTCAGCATGAACCGCCCGCGCACCCCCCAGCGTCGCCATGCGCCAGAGATCCCGGTCAGACACCACTCCCTTCAGGTGAGCCCGGCTATACCAGCGCGCGCATGCGAATTCCCGGCTCATGTTCATTGACCCGGAAGGAAGCCAGTCCGTGCCGATGGCGAGCGGAACACCGAGCGCCTTCGCCGTCTTCACATCCAGAGTGCGGCCATAAAGCGCCAGATTGCTGCGGGGCGACCAGACGATGGTCGCCCCTCTGGCCTTCAGCAGAACGAGGTCTTTCCTGCCGAGCCCCAGACCATGCAAAACCGTCATTTGTGGAGCAATAACATCCCGGCTGGTGCCCCCGCCGTCCGGTTGGGGCGAACGGTCATAGCTGCCGGAACTCAGGCAACGGAACTCGTTCCTTGCCGCAGCGCCGGTCCCTTCCGCGACATGGGCGAGGAACGCCTCCGAAGAACCCACCTCCGACAGGCCCGCCGGGTGAGGACCGTAGTTGCAGTCATGAACACGCATGATCCCCGACTCGTCATCAAGCGGAAAGACGCGATAGACGACCGGTCTGAGAGCGAGACCTTCCATTCCCGCCGCAATGTCAAGATTCCTCACAAGCCCTGCAGCACTGCCCCCGCCGGCCATCGACGTGACGCCACTGATCAGTTGCCGCAATTCGCCCCAGGCAAGGATTTCACCATCCTTTGTCGCCACGGCGCGCGAAAGTTTCGTGTGCCCATCCAGCCCCTCGCGCCATTCATGCCTGTGAATGAAGCGTTCGCCCGTATCGGGAACAGGTGGAACGCCCGTGAAATTCAGATGATCATGCGGGTTGATAAAACCGGCGGACAGTACTGCCTCCGGGCAGTCCAGCACCTGCGCCCCTGGCGCCCGCAGGCCGCATCCGCTCCCCACACAGGCGATGTGGCCTTCAGCATCGACCAGCACGTCCGCTCGCCGGGGCTGTGGCCGGTCCTCCAGAATGATCGCGCGAATTAGCGTCGCCGGACCGCCCGGATGCACGGAACAAAGACCTTCAGCGGAGGCGGAACCACCCTGCGGAACAGCCAGGAGTCCCGCCAACAGGACACAGACAGCGGCCGACGCATTCACAGACATCCGCCCGCCCCCTCTTCCAGCATCCGTTCTCCCTCATTCTTTCAGCTTATCGCGACCGAATCATCACTCGACTTGTTGAGGGCAATAAAATCCTGCCATGCAAACCGTGCGTGCTCCTTATGCAGCGCCTCTTTTGAGTGGCTTTTGGTGCGCAAGATATCACGAGGTATCCTGCACGATTTTATATCGACAGAAAAACAATCCGTTGCAGCGAATACACAGGATGAACCGGCGCTGCTCACATATATGACTGCCGCCAAATTCATAGGTGCTAACAATCTTCTTAGATTTTGTGTGTTAACGATTTTTCGGTTGATGCGGTGAGCAATGTCATATGAGCGATATACAACGTGACACTCCTAATATTGAGCGCTGAGGCCGATAAAAACCGGAATATTCCGTTCTCGGAACCATCTCAGTTCGCATTTACACACGACACATTGATTTCGATAGCATTAGGGCCTGTTAGATCTTGAATTTCTTCCCATATTGTAGGGATGGAAGAAGGAGACAGAACAGGCACCTTTACGGACGAGACATGGACGATCTGGGAACCTCTGATTGAGG
>NZ_WOTB01000066.1 GCF_011516835.1 Acetobacter musti
CCCGGACCAGATGGCCAACAGCAACGCCGTCAGAAGGGCGGCATAACAACAACCGGGTATAGCTTATCAAGCCCGCAAAACTGTCCGAACGGACGGGACCACCTCAATGAACATGTAGACGCCTTGCGCTGCACCCATCTCTCAACAACCAGACATGACGCACGCGCTATCCGAATTTGTCTGGTGGATGATGTTGCTGTCTCCCTATAGCCCCGATCTCAACGCGATTGAAATGACATCCTCCGTGATCAAAGTTCATCTGTATCCGATTGGCGGCGGCCTTCCAGACATCAGCCAACAGATAGTCATGGGTTCGTCTGGCCTTATCCGTATGACATCATCTGTCGTGACATCATTTCCGCAAGCGTAGGCATCCTGAAATACGGTGACAGTATCCCGTGCGGCGTCAGCGGACAGGATGACGCTCTCCAATATGCCGTCACACCAGAGCCATGACAGCCTGTTCCGTGTCAGAATGGCGTCATTTTCTCCGAAAACAATGAGGTTCGGTGACCTGTCATTCGCTGAAATAAGCATCAACCTGCTGCTTCGACCCTGATTTAAGGCACGATACCGCATTTTGGTGCGCAGGGCGCACGCAAAACGCTGAAAAACGACGGTTATCCGCCATTTTTCGCATGGTCCTTCGGACGTCGCCGGATGCGCGCCTGACGGCGCGACTTTGGCCCTGCCAAAGTCTGCATCCGGGAAACCGGAAGACGAGGTCTGAGAGAAGATGGTCGGACAGAGAGACATCATTGGCCCTGAGGGCTGTCGATGAAGGGACTGGTCCCTTCGTTCCCAGAGAGAAGGATGTGGCGTCTGGGCCTGTGTGCTCCCGCCGTGTCCTTCCTCGCCTTTCAGGACAGGTTTCATGACACGAATTTCGTCTTCCTTTTTCTCTCCCGCCTCGCCGGTTAGTGCATTGGGCTCTGACGGCGTGGGGCAACTCGCGTCCCTTCGCCTGCGTCTGCTCAGCTGGTGGCCGGCCAGACCCATGACCGGCTTTACCGAGGGCAGCCGCTTCGTGGTCGTGGTGCAGAATATCCTCTGGACCCCGCTCACCGTTTCGACGGTGTGGGATTACGTCCGCACGATGGAACTGCATCACGACGCCAGCGGACGGCTGTGCTTCGATGAACCGCTGGTCTTCGCCGAAGAGGGCATGGACGCACCAAACGCCATCGCCGTCTTCAACTATCATTTTCTGCGGCGCTTTCTCGCGAATGACGACCCCGCTCTGACCCTGCCGGGTCTGTGCCTGCATCGCGCGGCCCGGGAGCTCTGGCCGCATCTGATGTTCCACACGCCGATGAGTCTGATCATACATGCCGCCTCAAGCGGCCGGCTGGCGGGTCTGGCGCCAGAAGATCTGCTGGGACTGACCGACCCGCAAAGGGATCTGATGCTATTCGACGCGCTGAGCCGGCAGATCAATCCGTCAGACCTGATCTGCCTGTCGGCCTCCACAGCGGTGGAGGCGGCCCCTGTGATCAACGGTCTGGCTGTTGACCCGCACTGGTTCAGCACGGAGTGCGCGCCCGGCTACAGCCTGCAGGCCGGACTGGAGCATCTCGGCGTGCTCGAATGTCCTGAAGAGGATGATCTGCTGCCGTTCGATCTGTCCTGCCGGGGCCACTGAACGCTTTTTCTTTCCCTATCTCCACCACCTGTTTTTTCAGTGCCTGCCTCTGACGGCTTTTGCGGTCACCGGACGTTTCCAGACGTGCCGGTGTCGATCTGCGTCTGCAGGGCAGGTAGGAACAAGGATCATCCCTTATGTCTGCCGAACATTTCTCTCTGTCCCGAACTGGCCTCGACCGGCTGATTGATGTCTGGCTCCAGATGCACGACGTGCTGCTGCCCGCCCTGTGTGTCGCCCGCGATGACGGTGTCGACGACACATTGCCGTCTGGTCGCCCGCTGGAAGGCCATGTGCTGCTGCTCGGTGATCTCCTCGAAGATTTTGGCGAGACGCTTCAGGAAGTCATGGACAGCCCCGCTTCGACGTGAACGCCCGATCATCTCTCCATCACGTTTTCTCATCAACTTTTCACCGGACAGGACTTTTCCTGTCCGGTGATGACCCACAGGATTTTCACCATGTGTTCTCAGATTACACGCCATCAGACAGGCCGATCCGCCTCGTCTCATTCCATCCGCCGTCTTCGCCAGACCCGTCGTCTCTCGCCGTGGGATGCGACAGATGAAGACCTGCATTTCATGGCCGCACTCACCGAGCGGCTTGGTGCACCGCCTGTCTCGAACATGATGCGTTATTGCGGCCCTGAGGCCCGGCATCTCGACCAGCTGGGCGAAAGCCTCGGCGACTGGCGGCGGATGCTGGAGGCGCTCGCCCGGCGTTATCCGGATCTGCCGCGACCGGGATCACAGGCGTCCGATGGCACAACATTGGACTCCGCTCCCGAGCGGATCGTCTGGGAGACCCTCGTGCAGATGGTGCCCAATGAACTGGACCTGTGCTGCCACCCCTGGCTGGAAGACGGGCGGTATCTGCGCAGCGATTTTGGTCTCTGCGCACCAGATGAGGAGACCCCTCTGGTCTGCATCGAGGTGATGGGCATGCTGGGCTCCGACCGGATCTGCCGGGCGGATGTCGAGGAAGCCTCTCTGGACCGTCTGGAGGAGAAGCAGGACTGGTTCAGCCAGCCGGGCCGACCGCTGCTCCGCGTGATCTGGCTCGACATGATGGCGCATCCGGACTGGCTGGAGACCATCTGCGCGGAAGCCATCGAAGCCGCTGTCGCGCAGCTTGCTTATGGCAGGGAGGGACGTCGCTCATCAGGCAGGAGACTATCGGCGCGCGGTGCTGAACAGGGGCGGCAACTACCCCTGCGCGGGCGCACGCGCGAGTACAGAGTCAGAAAGAACTGACTGGTACTTCGGGTTACTGGCGATGAGGGGATGTCCCTTCATTCCCAAGGAAATTCTTTAAGGATTGATAAGTCAGCAGTCCCTGATGAAGTACCCTGGTGTCAAGCCATAAACAAGGGATAACTCTTATGGCACGCCCGAATAGTATCGATCATGAGGATGTCGAAAACATCGTCTCTTCCGTCATTCTTCCGCTGCTTGTGGCCTATCGCGACAGACTGGCGGAAGACGTGCCGGAACTGAATGGTGTCATCAGTATTCTGCGCCTTCTGGAAAACAGACGCGAAGTTGAATGAGCGGATCGGACCAGCCTCCCCAACGGGAGGCTGGTTGCCGTTCAGTCGTTTTTGTCATCCAGTGGCGGCAGCAGTTCAGGCTCTCTCCCGTCCTGCTGTCTGTCCGCCTCCAGTGCCTTTTCGATCCGTGTTGCACGCCACAGCAGGACAGGCGCAGCAAGGAGAAACAGAATGCCGGAACCGGGCGTGAAATAGAGATGGAAGCTCGAGAACGCAAAAAAGAAGCTGCTTGTCTCTGTCTGCGATGATTGCAGAAAAACGTAGATCTTGACCAGACAGAACAGCGCCATGCACCATGACGCACGATCACAGTAAAGGCGGGGGACATTGAAGGAGGCACGTTTCCGGCTCAGCCACGATGCGCCAAAACAGGCGATGGTCACCCAGAGCGTTACACCCAGAATATGAAACCCGCTGAAGCCGGCGTGCTGAACCGAATTCATGCCGCGTTCGACATGGCGGTAAGCACAGGACAGAAACCCCGCCAGAACGGTGCAGCCCAGCGCAGCCAGAACAAGTTCATCCGGCGTGTTCCAGAACACACTCAACCGGGTCTTGATCCCTTCAAAATCGATGTCATTCCTGTTCATGACGGGTTCTTTTTATTCTGTGTCGATGACGACGCGTAACTGATAGGCGTGTCTGGCAGTCGACCAGCTCCAGACAGGCGTCTTTGGACCCGGTCCACCGAAACTCAGATCGTGAACACCGTCATGACGGCTTTCCAGAATGGCAATGGCGGCGGCGGAGTTCTGCCACACGACATGATGCGTTCTGTCGAGAAGGGTGTAGCGGGCGCCATCACCCCCGAAGCAGGCTGGATCTTCTTCGATGACCGCCGTGAGGATGCCGGGAGTACCGCCGACATCAAGAGGCAGGATTTTGGGTGTCACGCGTGTCCCGCACAGATCGTGATACTGTCCGGCTGTTTTCGTGAGGTCGGGGACGGCCTTCAGGGTGGCGGTATCCGAGGATGTGGCTGGTCGGGCCTGCTCTGCGCTGAGCCAGTGGGCGTGCGCAATCATCTGTCTGTCGCTCTGACTGACCGCCTGAGCGTGAGCAGAAACAGTGAGCAGCGACAGGGCGGAGAACAGGGATAGGGACAGGAAAGGTTTCATGAAGGGAGTCCGTTTCATGGAGGAAGCAGATGTCACCCGTCATCCGGGATGCCGGATGCGGGCTCAGAAGACGCCGCTTCCGGTTTTGACCGCCGAGGCATTCATCGTGTGATGCCAGACGACGTCACCGTTAAAGAGAACGGTCAGGGTTTTCTCGGTGCCGTGTGTGCCCTGATGGAGATCGCCATACAGCGGAATGAAGTTCGCCGCGTCCGATGAGGCATTGGTGAAGGAATAGCGCCACTGTTCATGGCCGCTGTCGGTAAACGAGCTTTCACGGGGATCACCGAACTGAGCCCGGATCTGGGCCTTTGTCGTGACACCATCCTGAATCTTCTGGTCGATGGAGGTCACTGTTTCGTTCTTGAGGCTTTCGTTGCCTTCCGTGGCGCAGCCGGACAGCAGGATCATGGCTGTCAGAGAAACAGCACCGCCGAGCATTTTGAGCGAGCGTGAGGACATGGAGGCATTTTCCTTTTTTGTGAGATGATGGAAAGATCGGATATTGGAGGCAGTTGGATGTGTGTCTGTCTCGCCGACTGTATTCAGGCGGATTTATTTGATTTCGTCAGTAAAAGTGGTTTCTGAATCGGACCTGTTCAGTCGAGCCCGTAGAACTTCCGTCGTTCTTCTGCGGTCCTGCATTTTTCCAGCATCGGCCTGCGGGGATAGACCCACGCGGCAAGCCCGAAACAGAACACGATGACCGGATGAAAGGGGATCGATATGACAACCCCGCAGATGACGCAGACGCAGGCACAGAACAACGTCATGTCACGAAGTTTCTTGCGGTTTGCGGCTTCTTCCGCGCCATATTCTTCTTCATAGGCGGCAAGGCGGGCAGCCTTTTTATCGACGCTGCTCTCACCGGCCTGCAGAATGGTGTCATTGAGGGGCATCGTGCTCTCTCGGTCAGTCATGACGGTGGAACAGAAACATGCACGCCAGATAGGAGCAGATCATGATGAGGCTCGGAGAGAGGACATCACTCGTGACGAGCCAGTCGCCGAATTTATTCAGGTATACCAGCAGGATGATCCCGCCCACCACGACCCCGAAGACAAGGGCTGTCAGAAGCAGCATGTCAGGATGCTCCTGCGCCATAACGGACAGAAAGCACGCTGAACGACGTGATCCGACAGGGTGTGCGACCCAGAACTGACAGAGACACCATCATTACCTCCCGATGGCAGAAGGGCGGAAAGCACTGGCCCTGCATGCCTGATGGGAGGGATAATTTACGAGATATCGCCTGCCGTCAATACGAAATATCGTATTTCTTGACAGTCAGCTCTTCGCCGGTCGTTTCCGGCCGGGTCGTTACGGCCGGGGCACGCCGCCGGTCCACACAACTTCACCCAGCAGCCGGAAGCAGCCCAGCTGGTTTTCTTCGACATCCTGCGGCGGATAGCGGTGGTTGTCGGCTATGACCCGCACGCCGCCGCCCAGACGAGGATCGAGGCGGCGGATCATCAGCGTACCGCTGCTTTCCAGCGCATAGAGGGCGCTGGCCGTGACAGTCGTCACGCTACGGTCGACGATCACCAGGTCGCCTGAGGCCAGCGTGGGCTCCATCGCATCGCCCTCGCTGGTCATCAGGCAGAGGGCAGAGAGATCCCGGGGGATGGCGCTCTGCAGCCAGTCGCGTCCGATCCGCAGGCCGTCCTCGTGATTGTCGTGCCAGGGAATGACAATCTGCCGGGTGGCGGTGGCTGTTCCGTCCGGACTGTCGGTTCCGGGGCCTGTGCCGCTGCCAAAGGCCAGCCAGTCCAGGGAGACTCCACAGACGCGGGCTAGTGAAGCGATGGCGGAGAATTTCATCTCGCCACCGTTCATATAATCCCGCAGGGTCGTGTAGGGGACGCCGGCCGCTTTTGCGGCGTGGGTGATGCCGATGCTCTGGGCGGCTTCACGGAGACGCTCGCCACGCTCGCGCATCAGGCGGATCTGTTCATCCATGAGCTTGCGCTTCTGTCTGCGTTTGCGGGCCACACTTTCTGTCCTCATCACAAAATGAGGACGCTATACGGATTTCCGCTTGATATGTAAGTCGGAAAAGCGTAGTTTTGTGAATCGAAATGTTGCGGGACCCGTCACTCGTCATGGTCAGATCCTCGCACAGAAACGGCGTTCTGTCGAAGGGATTATCATGCCTGAAGATCCGCTCCTGCCACCGCCCGCACATACTCCCGGTCTTGAGGACCTCCATGCCGGACTGCACGACGTGCTGCGTCTGATCGAGATCGAGCATGCCCTGCTGCGCGGGCGGCTGGAAAGCCTGAAGGCTGACAGCGAGGGGGCGAGGCTGCTGGAAGGGGTGATGGTCCTCGGCGCTGTGCTTCAGCAGAGGATGGCAGGGCTGCTGCAGATCTGTCGGGACATCGGGGGGCTGTGAGTGAGGGTGAGGGGTTCCCCTCTGCGCGATGAATGGGGACCGGACGAACGGAGTAGAGAGCCAGTGATCTACTGGTCTGTTATGGGCGGACGCGAAGTGTCTCCGTGATACTCTCCCAGAGGCAGCTTTGGGGGGACAGCGGAACATCTGTTGTACAACGGAAGCCGAAAAAAGCTGACGTTGTTGGCAATCCAGCATCACGATGCCGCCCAATCATGAAAATCAGATAGGTTCCCGATCGCAATCACTGACTGAGTGAGGAACCCCGCGGCAGCATGCGTCCAAGCACTTTGTCTTTCAGGACAAACTGATGAAAAA
>NZ_WOTB01000067.1 GCF_011516835.1 Acetobacter musti
CCATACCGACGCATTCACTCTCTCCCCGTTCCAGAAACAGGAAGAAAAAATCACAGATCAGACGAGAGTACAAGCGGCATAATCCTCCCGCTTAACTGACGACACGCCCTAGCCGAACCATTCGATCTGGATTTTCTGGCCGGCCTGTGTGGGATGAGCCGGTTTCATTTCAGTCGATCATTTCACAACACCATGGGGCAAAGCCCGTCGCGCTGGTTTGTATGGCGGCGTGTTGAACATGCGAAGGATCTTCTGTGCCAGAGCGACAAGTCCATCATCGAGGTCGCTTTGACCATTGGTTATGAGAGCCCGAGCCATTTTGCGCAGGTGTTTCGCAGAGAAACCGGCGTCAGCCCACGCGATTACAGAAAGCTGTGACGGCATCAGAAGGGATACGTTCTCTCATTTCCTCCGCTCATCTGGAAATCAGAGAAGTGTTGAAGAAGCATGCTGCTGTTACGAATGGGCGGTATTGGGAAGACTGAACGTGGGTATAATGACCGCAACGGGGACGGCAATTGTCTAGCCGCTCGCAATTGCTTTCTGTTTCAGTGCTTCGGCGGAACAATTGCCAGTTGTTCTCGGACACTTGGACGCTCCTGCATCCTCGCGAACCAGGCTAAAAGCGCCGAGCACTCCTGTGGGATCGGCAATTTTACGGCTGCTGCAAATATAAAGCCTCCGATGACTGCAATATCCGCCATAGAGAAAGCCTCACCAGCTATGAAGGACTGTTTCCTCAGCACCCCATCGAAGTAATGCATTCCGCGCAGAGCCTTATCACGCTGGCGGAGACCCCACTCCCGGTTCTGGTAGTGTTCCACATCGGGACCAAGACCCGGTGTGGCATGATGAAAATACACGCTGATGGCGTCCAGCATCTCGATCTCGGCACGTTTTGTCATCATCTGGATCATGCCCTTCTCAAGCGGCGTTCGACCGGTCAGCGTGGGTTCCCCGACAAGCGCATCAAGATAGACCGTGATCGCCGTACATTCAGCGAGGCAAATTCCGTTGTCCAGTTCAAGAACTGGCAACGTTCCGGAATAATTCTTGGCGAGGAAGCCAGGCGTCTTGTGTTCCCCCTTCCACAGGTTGATCGGCACGAATTCGACGCTGGACTGGAGATTTTTTTCTGCTAGGGCAATCCGGATACGGGCCGGATAGGGTCCGGTGGGCCAGTCATAAATTTTCATTAGAGCAGCCTTATTGGCATTGAAAACGAAAATGTCAGGGGTCCGTGCGGACAATCACCCCGGCCTTTCGGCACTGGGACTGTGACTATCCGGAAGCGCTCCCCTACGGCGCTGACTGAAACGCCTTGCGGCCTTCTCCGTCCAATGCCGCGAAATCTTCGTCGGATAACGTGATGCTGGCGGCAGCGACATTCTGCTCCAGATGCGCGACCTTCGAGGTGCCGGGAATTGGCAGCATCACCGGGCTGCGTTTCAGGATCCATGCCAGTGCGAGCTGGCTCGGGTGCGCGCCGTATTTCCCTGCCATGGTGTCCAGAATTGAGCCGGGCTTCGCGAGGTCGCCGGCGGCAAGCGGAAACCAGGGGATGAACCCGATATTCTGCGCGGTGCAGTAGTCGAGCACGTCCTCGCTGGTGCGATCGACAAGATTATAGCGGTTCTGGACGGTTGCCACGTCAAAGAACTTTGACGCGGCCTTGATGTCATCGACGGATACTTCGCTCAATCCCGCATGACGGATCAGTTTCTGGTCGATGAAAGACCTGACTGCATCGAACTGCTCATCCGCCGCGACTTTGGGATCGATCCGGTGCAACTGCCACAGATCGATCTGCTCGACGCCGAGATTACGCAGGCTCTTGTGCACCTGCTGCAGCAGGTATTCCGGCCGCCCGACCGGCCTCCAGATGTCCGGCCCCGACCGGGTCAGACCACCCTTAGTGGCGATCACGAGACCCTTGCGGTAAGGGTGCAGCGCCTCCCTGATCAGCCATTCCGAGACATCCGGCCCGTAGGAATCCGCCGTGTCAATGAAGTTGACGCCAAGTTCGGGAAGGCGCCTCAGCGTGCGGATGGCCTCATCATGATCGGCAGGCGGTCCCCATATCCCTTTGCCCGTGATGCGCATCGCGCCGAATCCAAGCCGATGAACGGCGAGATCGCCGCCGATCGTGAAAGTGCCCGCGTTGGCGGCATTAGCGGATGAATGGGTCATGGCCCTCATTCCTTTTTTCCAGCGAATGGGTGGGGATCAGTCATTCCGTCAGGCTGCGAAGCCACCATCGATGTTGTATGCAGCCCCCGTGATGATGCCAGCCTCTGGCCCGGCAAGATACGCGACCAGCCCCGCGATCTCCGCACCCGTGGCATGGCATTTGATCGCCATGAAGTCGTGCATCACGTCCTTCAATGGCCCATCGGCGGGGTTCATGTCGGTATCGGCAGGGCCAGGCTGGATAACGTTGACGGTGATGCCGCGCGCCCCGAAATCACGCGCCAGTCCCTTGACCATGCCTTTCAGTGCCGTCTTGCTGGCGCTGTAGGCGGCAAGGCCAGTCATCGGCAGCCGGTCTGCATTGGCGGAGCCGATGAAGATGATGCGGCCGCCGTCGGGCATATTTCGTGCGGCAGCAACCGCTGCGTGATAAGGCGCGAGGGTATTGATATGGAAAAGCCGGTCGATGGCGTCCGGCGGGTCACCCGCGCCGAGAATTCCGGAGTTGACGACCAGCACGTCGAGAGGGCTGAGCGAGCAGATCAGCGCGACGAGAGCGTCGCGGTCGCCACTGTCGGCACGCATGGCCTCGCTCCCGGTCTCGGCGGCCAGGGTCTCAGCCTCGTCAGGGGAGGATAAATACGTGAAAACGACTTTCGCGCTATCCGAAGCGAAGCGGCGTACGATCGCCGCGCCAATCCCTCGACTGCCGCCAAGTACGAGGACGGATTTACCAGAAAAACCGCTCATGACGATGTTGCCTCTGATGCCAGTATCGCTGCGATTTTATCGAAGGCGGGTTGGTAGATGTGTGTCGGCATTCGAGCCTCCATACTGGCGGCATGATCGGCAGGAGCCTCGAACTGCCCCCGCCACTGGATAAACGTGTGGTCGCTCTTTGTTATGGGAAGAAGGCTGATCGTAGAACGATAGTTTCGGATCGGCAGGGCTGATTCAACGATCGAGAACGTGACCGTGTGCTCCACGTCGGAGAGTGCCAGAAGCTGTTCACGGATGAGGCCGACATCACCCATTTCAACACGGCGGATGGCACCAACGCGGTCGCCATGCTCATGGCCTTCGATCGCGCAACTTTTCACGCCCGGCAACCATCTTCCAAGAGCGCCGAAATCACGGATCAGCCGCCAGACGGATGAAACGGGCGCAGGAATGACGCTGCTGGCCATAACGTGGATCATGGGGCTTCTCCGGCTGTGATTGTCTGGCCGTCATAGCGACTGGCCTCCTGTCACCTCGATGCGTTGACCGTTCACCCAGCGCATGTCGTCAGACAGAAGGGCACGGACCGCGGCTCCGATGTCGTCGGGTTGTCCGACGCGCCCCAGAGGCGTGACCTCGGCGAGACTCTTGTTGATCCCGGGATCGTCACGAACCAGACCGCCGCCGAAGTCCGATGCCACTGCCCGGGGGCGACGGCATTGACGGTAATACCCCGCACGCCCAGTTCCTTTGCCATATATAGCGAGATGACTTCGGTTGCGGCTTTCATGGCCGCGTAAGGCCCATGATCCGGCAGGTAGAAGCGCGTCGCAGCAGAGGTGATGTTGAGAATTCGGCCACCATCACGGATCAGGGGCAGGAGTGCTACCGTCAGCAGGTACGGGCCCTTGAAGTGGATATTGTACTGGTTGTCGAGTTGTTCGGACGTCGCGGCATCAAAGCGGGTGTGGATGATGTTGCCGGCGTTCTGGACAACATAATTCAGTTCCCCCTGCCCGAACCCGCTTGCAAGAAGGGTTTTGACCTGCCCTGCAAAGTCCGAGAACGACGCATGGTTCGCGATGTCCAGCTGCAGCATGCGCAGCTTCGCGTTCTCGTTGCTGAGGGTGGTTTCGGCTGCTTTCGCCTCGCCTGCATTGGCGTGATACGTGCCGATCACGCTGATGCCAGAGGCCGTCAGATGTCTGGCAATACTGTATCCGATGCCGCGATTGGCACCCGTGATGAATGCGATTTTTGATGTGCTCATGATCGGATTCCCTGAAGAGGCATGGCGTCGAGTTCCGAAGACACCATTTCCATATCGACCGATCCATAATAGGGACACGAAGCAGGGTCAAGGATTTGTGGACCGACCGATATGGAATTTTCGTGCCGGGTCCAGATCGTCTTGCCGTTGTTAGTCCGTCAGCTTTTTTTAGGTCGCTTTGCTGTTCCCCGTTTCACCGCGTTGATATCCCACAATGTCAGCAGCGACGTGACGGCCGCATCCAGAGTGTCCGGACGCATCCCGTCCCGGGCTTCGCATGTCATGCCGTGAAAAAAAGTCGTGAGAATATCGGGCAGGACATCTGTCGCCGGGGATGCGTTCAATTCACCATTGGCGATGGCGCGTTCCACGCAGGCCCTGATGCCCGTACGCGTGCGCTGTCGTTCCGCCGCAAGAAGCGCCTGAACGGGTTCGTTTTCAGGTGAGCAGTTACTGGCACCGCACACGACCAGACACCCGGGCGGGTGTGTGCGGGCAGACTGCATGCGCGCCGAACTGCGCAACGTCCGTTCGATGGCCTCGCGCGGGGACAGGCTTTCATCCCATAACGGCGCCATCACCTGCCCGTATGTAGCCAGATAACGCTGCACGACTTCGCGGAACAGGGCTTCCTTCGAGCCGAACGCGGCATAGAAGCTCGCAGGCGAAATGTTGCCCATGCAGGATTTGAGCTGCGTCAGCGAGGTCGGCTCATACCCCTGCGCCCAGAAAAGCGCCCTGGCGGCGTCAATCGCCCTGTCGCGGTCAAACTCACGGGGACGCCCGGTCCGCGCCATGTCATCGTTCCTTCCGAAAGACTTCCATATTAAGTGATCCATAAGTGATTGCAAGGCTGCTGCTGCCCTATATGTGCATCAAATGATCCATATATGAGCACCCCATGACCCCGACCATTACTGTGTCCACGCAACAAACCGACGCACGCCTTCCGATTGCCGGCCTGCTCGCGCTGGCCATGACCGGCTTCATCTGCATTGTTGCTGCACGAGCGTCACGCCCCTTCACCTCGGTCGATGACCTGTGGCGTCGGGCCGGTGTGAAGGCGGCAGCCCTGACCCATCTGGCTGAGACTGACGCGTTTCGGCCCTCGCTCGGGCTGGCACGCCGGGAGGCGCTCTGGGCGATCAAGGCTCTGCGCGATGAACCCCTGCCGTTGTTTGCGGCACCGCAGGCGACACGGGAAGCGGACGAACCCAATGTGCTGCTGCAGCCCATGCGCGACGGGGCTGAAGTGATGCGCGATTATAACCGTCTTGTCCTGACCCTGCGGGACCATCCCCTGACCTTTCTGCGCGAGGATCTTCAGGCAAGGGACATCATATCCTGTCGGCAGGCGCTGGCCGCGAAAGATGGGAAGCGTCTCACCGTGGCGGGGCTTGTGCTGGTGCGTCAGAGGCCCGGATCGGCAGAAGGCGTGGTGTTCATGACGCTGGAGGACGAGACAGCCAACATGAACGTCATTATCTGGCCGGATCTGTTCGATGCGAACCGGCGCGTGGCGCTTGGTGGGCAGATGCTGGCGGTGACAGGCATGCTCCAGAAGGAAGGCGACGTCGTGCATCTGGTCGCGAAGGAGATCGCCGACCTGTCCGGGTTGCTCGCGGACGTAGGTAATCGCTCCTCTGGTGAGAGCACCCATGCCAGCGATTCCGACGGCGAGCGTATCGTCGTCACATCGCGCAATTTCCACTGATCAATAAGGTCGCCGATAAAGCTCGCGTTATCGTGATATGGCCTGTTTTAAGCCCAACCTACGCTGGAGTTTCACTCCCAGTTGCATCCTATATGCATCCTATATGCATCCTATAATGCATCCTATATGCATCCTGCGCCCATTCCTGGAACGCAAAAAAGCCACCCGTTGGGGTGGCTTTTTCTCTGTCTTTTCAGACGTTTATTCATGGTTGCGGGGGCAGGATTTGAACCTGCGGCCTTCAGGTTATGAGCCTGACGAGCTACCGGGCTGCTCCACCCCGCGGTGGTGATGGTGTAATGTGTGAGGGGTGGACTGGAAGACCTGGCGGCGACCGACTTTCCCGTGG
>NZ_WOTB01000068.1 GCF_011516835.1 Acetobacter musti
TTCACCAGAATGACGCCCCCATCCGAACTCATGCGACCCCCGTCAAAACGGGCCACAACACGCCGTCCACAGGAGGCTGGAAACTCATACGCGCCTGCGCTACACTCTGTCAGCATCGGGTTCGTTTATTGCTTATGAAAAATTCTTTTGTGCAAAACAGACTTTTTCATAATCTAATCCGATGTACAACCCTTCTGTGAGATTTCCGCGTCAAGGCTGTCAAAGCCGCCTTTCCTTTCCGGATCACCCATATCCCGACCGATCGTGGTTCCTGTTTTACGGCGGATGCCTTTGAAAAGGCCTGCCGTGACATGACGATCGACCGACGCCGGACGAAAGCTTATTCCCCTCAGACCAATGGAAAGGTGGAACGCTTCAATGGCCGGGTGGTGACAGAAGTGCTGCAGGTCTGTGTTTCAAGCCATGAGGATCTCGAAATCCTGCTCAGAGGCTTCTGCTTCGCTTACAACCAACGAAAGCAGCGTGTTCTGAACAGACTATCCCCCGTGGAACACATCACTTCGTGGCTCGAGGAAAATCCCAGAGCCCGCAACTCTGATTACGTGAAATTAGACAGTCGAGGTATCATGAAACAAGTCTACGAAATCCTCAAATACGCCGTTGACGTCTCACAACCTGACAGCTAGTTATGCACCGCAGGAATATTTCCCAAGGTTACTAATTAACATATTAAGAATCGTATCGCGCACTGGGTCACGCGAACTTCGAAGCCATGCTGCAGCAAGTGGAAGCTGTCCGATTTCGCTATTTCCACGGACTTCAAGAGGAACTATAGACACACATGGGTCTACAACTTGTGCGGTCCATCGTGGAACAATAGCGATGCCGAGCCCTGCCGCGACGAGGCCAAGGATAGTTTTCTTCTCATCTGCAATTCCCGCGATATTCGGGCGCACGCCAGCTTCCTGAAATAATCTCATCGTCAAGTCATAACTATGGGGGCGAACCCGCCTGTCAGGCACAATTAACGGTTCACTGGTAATTTGATAGACGCTGATAGACGGACTTTTGGCTAGAATGTGACCAATTGGCAATGCCAAAACGGGTGACTCATAAAACAGAAATTTAAATTCCAGACGCTTGTCATATTTTTCAGGTGGGCGCACAAAGGCCAAATCAAGAGCTCCAGATAAGAGTCTCGGCAAGAGCCTAATTGTCTTGTCCTCTCTCAATTGTATAGTTGTTGTGGGATTGGATAATTTCATATCCTTAAGAAGTATAGGCATCAGACCTGCAGACGCGCTGTCGATTGCTCCTATACGGAATCTCGAGACAGTTTTCTCCCTCTTTCTTTGTCGGAAATATAAAGTGATTTCTTGAACTTGTTCTAATAAATTTCTAGCGGACTCCACGAGACTGGCGCCATCTTCGGTTAACTCTACTGTACGAGTAGTTCGAACAAACAGAGTCGTTCCCAAACTTTCCTCGAGTAATTTGATTTGACGTCCAATAGCTGCGGGCGACATCTGTAAATTTCTGGCGGCTTGTCCGAAATGGAGAGTTTCCGCAACGTTAATAAAACATTGCAATTGATGCAATTCCATAGCCACACCTCCACCTTGACGCATTATGCCATTTTATAATATAAAATCAAACTATGTCTGGTAAAATTTCTTGGAGCTACTGGCCGTATTAATGGTGCTTGTCTGCATCGAATGGGAGAAAGCACGGACGAGAAGTGGGAGTTCGAAGGACCATTAGTGGTGCTGTCACGTTAATTGAAGCTGCATGCGAAGAACGGCCAATTGCTGGTGGAACGTGGAGGGTTCTAAAAGCCTCTTGGTATTGAGGCCTACGCTGTGATTCCATTTTTCCGGTTCTGGTTGGAGGAATGAGGATATGAAACAGGCGGTATTTTTTGGCGTTGAGGAGCGGCTTGCTCGGTTAAGCGGTCTTGGCGACCAGCTCGAAGCGTTTTCCCGGACTGTGGATTTTGAGGTGTTCCGCCCGGAGCTGGACGAGGCACTGGCCTATTCAGACGGGAGTAAAGGCGGTCGTCCGCCGTTTGATCCGGTGCTGATGTTCAAGATCCTGGTGATCCAGACACTCAACAATCTGTCCGATGAACGGACGGAATACCTGATCACCGACCGTCTCTCCTTCATGCGCTTTTTAGGTCTAGGACTGTCGGACCGCGTGCCGGATGCCAGAACCGTCTGGCTGTTCCGGGAGCGTCTGACACAGGCGGGAGCAATTGAAATTCTGTTCAATCGCTTTGATGCAATCCTGCGTAACGCCGGTTATCTGCCGATGTCAGGCCAGATCCTGGATGCCACGCTGGTAGCGGCTCCGAAGCAGCGCAATACCAATACGGAGAAGGTGGGTCTGCGTGAAGGACGGATCCCCCAGGACTGGCAGGACAAGCCGTCAAGGCTGTCCCACAAGGACAGGCATGCACGCTGGACTCTGAAATTCACGAAAGCGAAGCGACAGGAGGACGGGAGTATGCCTGCAACAGATCTGGCCATCCCGTTCTTTGGCTATAAATCGCACATCTCCATCGACCGGAAATTTCGGCTGATCCGCAAATGGAAGACGACAGATGCCGCTACCAGCGATGGTGCCAGACTACGTGAGGGGCTTCTTGATCGCAGCAATACGGCGTCTGATGTCTGGGCTGATACAGCCTACCGCTCAAAAGCCAATGAGGCCTTCATGGAAAAGCAGGTCTTTGTTTCGAAGGTTCACAGGAAAAAGCCGCATCTCAAGCCCATGCCACGCCATATCCAGAGATCCAACACAGGAAAGTCCGTTATCCGGTCGCGTGTCGAACATGTCTTTGCCGATCAGAAATCACAAATGGGATTGTTCATCCGAACTGTCGGTATCACTCGGGCCACCATGAGAATCGGCCTGGCCAATATCGTCTATAATATGCGCCGCTTTCTCCTCTTGGAGCGGATTAACGCCGCCGCTTAGCAATACAGAGCATGAACCCCTCGCTCTGCTCAAAACCAAGAGTAAAAGTCAGACTAGGGAAGCAGAAGTCAACACGCTAAAAACCTGAAATCAGGCGCAAGAGATGTCAATCAACGGTTTTTGGAACCCTCCAGGTCGTTTCCGCAGATGTTTGTTAAGCCGGCGGAGTTAACGTGACAGCCCCGCGCCAGGTGAATTGAACCAAATTACTATATAATAAAATGGAGATTGTCTACTCCCTATCAGTCGTCTAGTTTTTTACTTTGGAAGTGAATTCGGGAATAATAAAAAATAACAAACGACAAGTAGGAGTTACTCATGTCTCCCGATATCGGAAAAAAAACGACCCGCAAGGTTTCGCTCAGAATTATACCGTTCATCATGTGCCTATATTACATGGTGTTTCTTGATCGAATAAATCTGGGTTTTGCATCTCTTAGCATGAATAAAGATCTTAATCTTTCTTCTGCTGAATTCGGATTTGGAGCGGGCATATTTTTCTGGGGGTATTTGCTTTGCGAAATTCCTTCGAATCTTGCGTTGCACAGAGTCGGCGCTAGGCTGTGGATCGCTCGTATTATGGTCAGCTTGGGAGTCCTTGCGGCCATAGAATCTCTAATAAATGGCTCAACTGGTTTTTATATCGTTCGATTCCTACTGGGCGCGGCGGAGGCTGGCTTTTTCCCGGGTGTAATATTCTATATCTCCCATTGGTTTCCTGCTCAACAACGTGCGAAAGCTACGTCGTTATTCATGGCTTCAGCACCACTTGCGGCGGTGTTTGGATCGCCTCTGTCCGGCGTGGTTCTTGGCTTGAGTGGATTTCTTGGACTCAAGGGCTGGCAGTGGCTGTTTCTTTCTGAGGCTGTCCCCGCTCTTTTTCTTGGCATGATGTGTCTGTTTTACATGACAGACCGTCCCGAACAAGCCTCGTGGCTCGAGGAAGATGAGCGTGCATGGCTTGTTACGACCATCAACGCTGAAAAGGCAGCGAAGGTATCAACAGAGACCAGTCGTATAGGTCGAGCAATTTCGGATCCTCGTGTTCTGGCTCTGGCCCTTGTCTATTTTGGGACATCGGCGGGCCTGTACACTCTTGGAGTGTGGGCTCCTCAGATCATCAAAAGCTTCGGTGTGACCAATATACAGGTTGGTTTTCTGAACGCGGTGCCGCCAGCTCTTGCAATCGTGGGCATGTATGTCTGGGCATGGCATTCTGATCGCACAAATGAGCGTCCATTTCATGTTATATTGCCGTGCTTGCTGGCTGCTGCTGGTCTGTTTCTGGTCAATCATGCGGCAGGCGTAGTGAGCGTTGTGGCGGCATTGGCTGTCGTTAATGTCGGGATCACATCAGCCAAATCACCATTTTGGAGTCTGCCTACAATGTTCCTTTCAGGGCCAGGTGCAGCAGCAGGGCTCGCGACAATTAACTCCGTTGGCAGTCTCGGTGGTTTCGTCGGTCCGGCCATGATCGGCTGGATAAAGACGCAGACGCATGACTTCACTGGAGGTCTCTACTTTGTCAGTGCATTACTGATCCTCTCTGCAGTCGTGACCTTTGTGGTCTCCCGGTTCATCATACGCCCGATGAATATTGAGGCGTGATGGATTTTTTTTAAATAACAGGAAGTATAATGAAAACGTACAAAATCGCTGCGATCCCGGGTGACGGAATTGGAACGGAAGTCATAGACGCCGGCGTCGAAGCCCTTCAGGCTCTCGCCAACCGGGACGGGAGCTTTTCCTTCGAGTTCGATCATTTCGACTGGGGCGGTGATTACTATAAAAAACATGGTCGCATGATGCCGGAAGACGGCCTCGAGCAGATCAGGAATCACGATGCGATCCTGTTCGGATCTGCAGGGCATCCAGATATTCCAGATCATGTTACGCTGTGGGGCTTACGTCTGGCCATTTGCCAGCCTTTTGACCAGTATGCTAATGTCCGTCCAACTCGCGTACTGCCCGGAATCACATCTCCTCTGCGTAAGGTCATTGGCCCCGAATTGAACTGGGTCATTGTACGCGAGAACTCCGAAGGAGAATATGCGGGAGTTGGTGGGCGTGTGCATCAGGGACTGCCCGAAGAAGCTGCAACGGATCTCTCGTTGATGACGCGTGCTGGCGTTACGCGAATCATGCGCTTCGCTTTTAAATTGGCGCAGAGCAGGCCACGTAAGTTGTTGACTGTTGTCACCAAATCCAATGCCCAGCGATATGCGATGGTCATGTGGGATGAAATTGCAGCAGAAGTTGCCAAGGAGTTTCCAGATGTAACTTCCGACAAGATGTTGGTTGATGCGATGACTATGCGTATGACGCTGAAACCCGAAACACTTGACACGATTGTCGCTACTAACTTGCATGCTGACATTCTTTCCGATCTGGCCGCTTCACTAGCCGGATCCCTGGGTATTGCTCCGACCGCAAACATAAACCCGGAGCGTAAATTTCCTTCAATGTTTGAACCAATTCATGGCTCTGCATTCGATATTATGGGTAAAGGTATTGCCAACCCCGTTGGCACGTTTTGGTCGGCCGTGATGATGCTGGATCATCTTGGAGAGCACGCTGCAGCCGAAAATCTTATGAAAGCCATTGAGCGAGTTACTGCGAATACGGACCTCCACACACCGGACCTCGGGGGGCAAGCCAATACTCGTATAGTTACAGATGCCGTTCTTACCGCCATTCGGTCTGAGAACGCCTGAAGGAGAAGATTATGACGGGGAAGTGGAGCGATGAGCATGCACGGGTAGCCTTACGGCGGATATTCGACGCGGCAGTTACTAGGGCCTGTTAGCACTTGATCCAGTCTGCGGCGGCAGCGATGTGGATGACCGCGAGGAACGAGGTTGCTGTTTTTTCGTATCTGGTTGCGACAGCGCGCCATTCCTTGAG
>NZ_WOTB01000069.1:2500-5642 GCF_011516835.1 Acetobacter musti
AATGAAATATGACGCGCTTGATGAGCTGTCATGTCTCAGAACTGAAATGCGGAGCGTAAGCTCTGGCATGGATGGTTTCTGTGCATGGGAGTGAGTGAGTGTGAGAAGGGCATTCGGTGGATGCCTTGGCATCAGGAGGCGATGAAGGACGTGGCACGCTGCGAAAAGCCATGGGGAGCCGCGAGCAGGCTTTGATCCGTGGATATCCGAATGGGGCAACCCCCTCGCAAGAGGATCATGCACTGAATACATAGGTGTATGAGGCGAACCCGGGGAACTGAAACATCTCAGTACCTGGAGGAAAAGACATCAATTGAGATTCCGCCAGTAGTGGCGAGCGAACGCGGAACAGGCCAGCGGTTACTTGAAGATAAGCGGAACGGTCTGGAAAGTCCGGCCATAGTGGGTGATAGCCCCGTATGCGTAATGCTTTGAGTGATCCTTGAGTAGGGCGGGGCACGTGAAACCCTGTCTGAACATGGGGGGACCACCCTCCAAGCCTAAATACTCCCTGATGACCGATAGCGAACTAGTACCGTGAGGGAAAGGTGAAAAGCACCCCGACGAGGGGAGTGAAAGAGACCTGAAACCGGATGCCTACAAGCAGTCGGAGCCTCTTATGGGGTGACGGCGTACCTTTTGTATAATGGGTCAGCGAGTTTCTGTTTGCAGCAAGCTTAAGCCGTTAGGTGTAGGCGTAGCGAAAGCGAGTCTGAACAGGGCGACGAGTTGCTGGCAGAAGACCCGAAACCGAGTGATCTAGCCATGGCCAGGCTGAAGGTGCGGTAACACGCACTGGAGGGCCGAACCCACGCCTGTTGAAAAAGTCGGGGATGAGCTGTGGCTAGGGGTGAAAGGCCAATCAAACTCGGAGATAGCTGGTTCTCCGCGAAATCTATTGAGGTAGATCGTCATGTGTTTACCCCGGGGGGTAGAGCACTGGATGGGCTAGGGGGGCCCAAAGCCTTACCAAACCTAACCAAACTCCGAATACCCGGACGTATAGCGTGGCAGACAGACAGTGGGTGCTAAGGTCCATTGTCGAGAGGGAAACAGCCCAGACCACCAGCTAAGGCCCCCAAATCGTGGCTAAGTGGGAAAGGATGTGGGGATTCCAAAACAACCAGGAGGTTGGCTTAGAAGCAGCCATCCTTTAAAGAAAGCGTAATAGCTCACTGGTCTAACAGAAACCCTGCGCCGAAAATGTAACGGGGCTCAAGCCACGTGCCGAAGCTGTGGGTGCATACTTTGTATGCGCGGTAGCGGAGCGTTCCGTAAGTCTGTGAAGGAGACGGGGTGACCCTCTCTGGAGATATCGGAAGTGCGAATGCTGACATGAGTAGCGACAAACAGTGCGAGAAACACTGTCGCCGAAAGTCCAAGGGTTCCTGCGCAAGGTTAATCCACGCAGGGTTAGTCGGTCCCTAAGGCGAGGGCGAAAGCCGTAGTCGATGGAAATCAGGTGAACATTCCTGAACCTGCCAGAAGTGACGAATGCGAGATGTTGTCGGTCCTTATCGGATTGGTCCGGCTTTTTGAGCATTCCAGGAAATAGCTCTGGCATATAGTCCGTACCCTAAACCGACACAGGTGGACTGGTAGAGTATACCAAGGCGCTTGAGAGAACGATGCTGAAGGAACTAGGCAAATTACTCGCGTAACTTCGGGATAAGCGAGACCCGCAGGTGGGCAACCATTTACGGGTGGCACAGACCAGGGGGTAGCGACTGTTTAGTAAAAACACAGGACTCTGCGAAGTCGAGAGACGACGTATAGGGTCTGACGCCTGCCCGGTGCCGGAAGGTTAAGAGGAGGTGTGAGAGCACTGAATTGAAGCCCCGGTAAACGGCGGCCGTAACTATAACGGTCCTAAGGTAGCGAAATTCCTTGTCGGGTAAGTTCCGACCTGCACGAATGGCGTAACGACTTCCCCGCTGTCTCCAGCATCGGCTCAGCGAAATTGAATTCCCCGTGAAGATGCGGGGTATCCGCGGTCAGACGGAAAGACCCTATGAACCTTTACTGCAGCTTTGCAGTGGCATCAGAGACATTCTGTGTAGGATAGGTGGGAGGCTTTGAAGCAGGGGCGCCAGTTCCTGTGGAGCCATCCTTGAAATACCACCCTGAATTTTTCTGATGTCTAACCGCGACCAGTAAGCCTGGTCCGGGACCCTGCATGGTGGGCAGTTTGACTGGGGCGGTCGCCTCCCAAAGTGTAACGGAGGCGCGCGATGGTGAGCTCAGGCCGGTCGGAAACCGGCTGTCGAGTGCAATGGCATAAGCTCGCCTGACTGTGAGAGTGACAGCTCGATCAGAGACGAAAGTCGGCCATAGTGATCCGGTGGTCCCGCGTGGAAGGGCCATCGCTCAACGGATAAAAGGTACTCTAGGGATAACAGGCTGATCTCCCCCAAGAGTCCACATCGACGGGGAGGTTTGGCACCTCGATGTCGGCTCATCACATCCTGGGGCTGGAGCAGGTCCCAAGGGTTCGGCTGTTCGCCGATTAAAGTGGTACGTGAGCTGGGTTTAGAACGTCGTGAGACAGTTCGGTCCCTATCTGCCGTGGATGCTGGAGATTTGAGAGGATTTGTCCCTAGTACGAGAGGACCGGGATGAACATACCTCTGGTGCACCGGTTGTCGCGCCAGCGGCACAGCCGGGTAGCTAAGTATGGACGGGATAACCGCTGAAAGCATCTAAGCGGGAAACCCACCTTAAAACGAGATCTCCCCAAGGGCCGTGAAAGACCATCACGTCAATAGGCCAGGTGTGGAAGCGCAGTAATGCGTGCAGCTAACTGGTCCTAATCGCCCACAGGAACTCACTCATATTACGCTCTCCCTTAAAAGAGAGTGCCCATGCACAGAAATCATCCATGCCTCATATTTCACAATCACACCAACCGCAGCACCAGACACCACAGACGGTGGACTGGATGACCTGGTGGCTATGGCGGGGAGAGATCCACCCGATCCCATCCCGAACTCGGCCGTGAAAACCCCCAGCGCCTATGATACTGTGGCTTAAGCCACGGGAAAGTCGGTCGCCGCCAGGTCTTCCAGTCCACCCCTCACACATTACACCATCACCACCGCGGGGTGGAGCAGCCCGGTAGCTCGTCAGGCTCATAACCTGAAGG
>NZ_WOTB01000070.1 GCF_011516835.1 Acetobacter musti
ACGGCGGCAACAACGAAATGCGCCATATCGTCAGCCGGAAGCCACGACTTCAGATCAGGCGGCAGAAGATACGGCTGAGACCGGTCAAACGGGATGAAGCTGCTCATCTCACCACCTTACAACCTTACCTCTTCACTGGGTAACCCAACCCGACAGGCTGCTAGAGCACTCAAATGAGCAAAACGCTTCTCAAAACGGAAAACAGACCTTTTCAGGACTCATTTTCTCCAATCAGTGCATGGAATTGTAATCATAGGGCAGGTCTTAAAACCAGAGAACTTTTCCAATCATCTATTTTTTTGCGTTATATCCACTCGCATATAGCGACAGTGGCGGGAATGACGACGACCATGCCGAGCGTCGTGAGCAGCATGATGCTGGCTGTTTCTACCTCGCACTTCCCATACTGCTGGGCAAACAGGGCAGACGGTGTGGAGGTAGGCATCGCACTTGCGACAAAAGCTGCTTTCGCCATAGCGGATTTTAGTCCCCATGCCTTGAGGGCGACGAAGAAGACTGCTGGTTGCAAGACGACACAGACGAGCGATCCCAGTATAACGGTCCTAGATCTGAGATTAAGGGAATAAGACGCAAGCGCGAGCCCGCAGGCGAAGATCGCCGCTCCTGGTGCGCAGACTGCTAGAGGCTTGAGCACGGACACGGAAACCGGCGGCATCGTCAGACCGGACAGAGACACGATGGTGCCCAGCACCGGTGCCCACACAAGGGGGTTCTTGATCGTTTTTCCAAGCGTTCGGGCCAACGAGGGTCTCGACGTTTCTGACCTGGACGCGCTCTCGAGCAGGTAGATGACGACTGAAACCTGTAAGAGGTTTGTGACAACCGCAGCCAGACCGACTACGCCGCCGCCGACCGTATCGCCATAGATTGGATCGAGGACCGTCAAGCCATAGATCGGTGCGGCTGTGGAGGACACCGCATAGCCGAGGAGGACTGCGGTCAGCCGGTCGCGCGTCATCATGCACAGGACGAGATAGCTCACGCCAAAGAAGAGCGAATATCCGATGATCATGACCACAACGAGTGGCCCCTGCTGAAGGAGCAAGTCGCATTTGAAGGACGCCATGCTGAGGAAGAGCGCAACCGGCAGGGCATATTTCAGCGCGAAATGACTGAAACCGATGGCCTGATCGTGATCGAAATCCTTGTACTTCCCGGCCAGATAGCCCAGCCCGAATATGAGGACAACCGGAGCGATGGCGGCGACGAGTATCACGAGATTCACGGATCTGCTCCGGGTTGGTGAGAGAAGGCGTCATCATCCCCGGTGATCGGCTCGAGCCGATCACCGGGGATGACTTAGGTGTGTCAGAGTTCCTTGTAGACCGGCTTGTAGAGCAGCCCCTCGATCCAGGCGCGGATATTTTCCGGACGCTCGACGGTGGCCTGTCCACTATCGAAGATATGCTCCGCAACCCGCGTGGCGGTCGTCACTTCGGTCTCCAGGATGTTGGCTTGGAGCGGGAACAGCATGCCATGCTCGCGTGCGCTCGGCCCCACCTGATCCGCTGTCGCGGCGGCGGCGGTGATGAACATATCGTCCGTGATCCGCGCGGGACGGGTCGCGTAAACGGCGAGGCCGATTGCCGGAAAGATATAGAAATTGTTGGCCTGTCCCGGGTGGTAGCTCTTTCCCTGATATTCGAAGTCCGGAAATTGGACTCCAGCGGCGTATAATGCTTTGCCTTTTGTCCAGGTATAGGCCTGCTCGGCCGTACATTCCGCCTTGTTCGTCGGATTGGAGAGCGGGAAGATCACCGGCCGCTCGTTCAGTTTTGCCATCTCGCGGACCACCTCCTCGGTGAATGCGCCGCCGATGGTGCTGACGCCGATCAGAATGGTCGGCTTGAAGGTTCTGACGACCTCGAGAAGATCTTTCGTCGGTTTCGCCTCGTGCGCGAACGGCTTCTGCCACTCGTTGAGATCGGTCCGGCTGGTCTCGATCAGACCGTTGACATCGATCAGTACGATACGCTCACGCGCTTCGGCCTCGCCCAGACCCGCTTCGACCATCGCCGAGACAATCATACTTGCGATACCGATCCCGGCTGAGCCTGCGCCCAGAAAAAGGACGCGCTGATCGGCGAAAGTCTCGTTCTTGATCTGCAGTGCCGTGGTCAGGCCTGCTACCGCGATCGCTGCGGTTCCCTGAATATCGTCATTGTAGCACAGGACCTTGTCGCGATAGCGGGCGAGAAGCCGCATCGCATCGGTACCTTTCCAGTCCTCGAAATGAATGCAGACACCGGGAAACACGTCTGTAGCGGCTTCGATAAATGCCTCTGAGATCAAATCCACCTCCGCTTCGTCTGGCGGGAGCTCGCGCAGACCAAGATAAAGCGGATCGGCCCGGAGCGCCGCGTTCGTGGTGCCTATGTCCAGTAGCACAGGCAGCAGCGCCTCGGGCGGCACCCCCGCGCAGGCGGTGTAGAGCTGGAGCTTGCCAATGGGAATGCCCATGCCGTTAGCGCCGATATCGCCAAGACCGAGAATACGGCCGCCGGTGGACACACAGATGAACCGAACGTCTTTTACCGGCCAGTTGCGCAGAATTTTTTTGAAGCGACCTTTCATGTCGCGCGTGAGATACATGCCCGCGCTGCCGCGATAGATATGTCCGAATGTCAGACAGGCATCAGCCACGGTCGGATCATAGACAATCGGCACAAACCGCGCGGGGTCGGACATCAGCGTGTGGTAGAATAGCGTCTCGTTCCTGGCCGCCAGGCTCATGAGATAGATGTAGCGTTCGAGATCATTCGGCTTTGCGGCGAGTTGCGTCTGAACCCTCTCCAGTTGCCGGTCGATGTTTTCCACAGTCGGAGGAAGCAGACCTTCAAGGCCGAGCGATTGACGCTCAGTCATTGTAAAGGCGGTTTCCTTGTTGCGGGCGGGGTTGTTGAGGATTTCCTGTCCCCGGATCGTGCTGGCCTGGCTCATGTGTTCTCCTCGCGGTTCGACGGCGTGCGGAAGTCATGCGCTTCGTTCGGAACGGCCGCCGCTGGATGACTGAATGTCATCTTGGGCCCACCCGAGCTCCAGCGCATCCGGAAAACTACGTACGTAAAACCTCGTAAGGGAAACGACCCGTCCTGATTTCAGGTCGACTGTGTTATCGCGGCCGCTCCGTGGCTGTCAGCGTCATCCGCACGAGTTCAGACAGGCTGCGAGCGTCCATCTTTATCATGAGATTGGCCCGATAAATCTCTATCGTGCGCGGGCTTATCCCAAGCTCCCGGGCGATGACCTTGTTCGATTGACCGTCGACGAGGCCACGGAGAACCTGTTGCTCCCGCGTCGTCAGAGCGGCGATCCGCTGGCGAATGACATGTGCATGCGCGCGTTCGGCGCCGTTCTCGTCACCGCACCGCAGAGCGGAGGCCACCGCGTCGAGAATGGTATGATCGTCGAACGGCTTTTCGATGAAGTCGCGGGCGCCGGCTTTCATGGCCTGCACCGCTAGGAGGACGTCAGCATGCCCCGTGATCACAATGACCGGGAGAACCGTCGCGCGCTTCTGGAGACGGTCGACAAGAGCGATGCCGTCCATGCCCGGCATCCGGATATCCGTTATGATGCATCCGCACTCGACCCCGTCGAGGATAGCGAGGAACTCATCCGCCGATGCGTGGGTCCTCGCGGTATGTCCCGATGTCAGCAACAGGAAGGCAAGGGATTCGCGTACGGCTTCGTCGTCGTCGATCACATGGACGATACCATCCGGGTTCATTCGCCAAACTCCTCTGTCCTGGCGCAGGGAAGAGTGAAAAGAAAGCACATCCCTCCCCCGCGTTCCCGCTGCGCTCCGATGCGTCCTCCATGAGCCTCCACGATGGTGCGGCAGATCGACAGCCCGACTCCCATGCCATGATCCTTCGTCGTTGAGAAAGATTCAAACAGCCTGCCCGCAATCTCGGGGCTCACACCGGGGCCAGTATCCGTCACGCGGATCCGTGCCATGCCTTCGAAAGCGTCGACCGCGACGACCAGACGCCGTTCGTCACAGTCCTCCATGGCCTCCACGGCGTTGCGGATCAGGTTGAGGAGGACTTGCTGGATCTGAATCTTGTCCGCGATAACCTGATCGGCCCCAGAGTCCAGCTGAAAGGATACGTCGATCCCGCGCTCCGCAATTCCGACCAAGGCCAGCGTTGCCATCTCTTCGATAAGCGCCCGCAGGCTTTCCAGTCCCGGCTCACCTTCTCCCCGAGACACGAAGTCCCGCAACGACCGTATGATCCGACCGGCCCGCAGCGCTTGCGCGGCCGCCTTGTCCATGGCCTCTTGCACGCGCGTGCTCTGCCCGTTCTCGGCTTCCAGGAGACGGCGTCCGCCGTTGAGAAAGTTCGTGATGGCCGTCAGAGGCTGATTAAGTTCGTGAGCCAGTGTGGCTGCCATCTCGCCCATGGCTGACAGGCGTGAGATATGTGTGACTTCGGCCTGCAACTGTCGCACGCGTCGGTCCGCTTCCTCGCGTTCCGTGCGGTCGCGAAGGAACGCGATTGTAAAGGAGCCCTCTCCTGATGTCAGGCGTCCGGTAGACAGATCAACGGGGACAGTCGTCCCGTCTTTCCGACGGGCGACTGCCGCTATTCCGTGCCGATCGGAGACTGGAGCCGTTCCGAGTTCGGGGACGATGTCTGCGATATTCGTCCCGATCGCCTCTGCCGCATTAGACCTCAGAAGTGTCTCCGCCGCGTTGCTGAATGATTGCACGATGCCGCGCTCGTCGAGAATGATGATAGCGTCGGGAACTGCGTCGAGGATGGCGCTGAGATGCGCCTCCCGCTCAAGGATACGCTGCGCCATCGCGGCCGTGCGCCGACGGGCACGTAGCAGCCATTCGCCACCACACGTGATCAGGACGCAGAGTGTCGCGAACAGGATCGTCTCGACCCAGTTTTCGATCGGCGGCGCGCCGTCATGCGCGAGAAGGAGGCAGCCGATCACTGATGCAAGTGTGGCTGCGGCTAGACCGGAAAAGAGACCGCCGATCACCGCGCCGACGAGCACTCCCGGAAGCAGTAAGAGAAACAACGTCCTGCCGCCGAGAAACGGATTGATCAGGAAACGTATGAGCGTCCCCAGTATCACGAGCCCGAGCGCGTACGAGGAGGCGGCCGCGAAACTGCGATGGCGTGCCAGCGCACCGGTCTCTTGAGGCGGCAGATCCCAAAAGTCCCTCAATGACGTTCTCCTCACCGAATGGTCGGCGAACGACCTCGCCAAGGCGAGTCAGTATTACTACGTAATAGCCTCATTCATCAAAACATTGCACCTGTAGGGTGAGACTGCGCCATGAACCGTCATGGTTCTAAGAGCCTGTTTGGAAAGTCATGGATGAGCGTTTCTTCGGATGAGATTGGGTTCTTCCGCACTTTTCGTGATGGGTATCTTGTACTGAGGTTCCGGAACTGGGAAATCCAGAAAGTCGTTCACTTTCATGGATATTCCCCAGTGTCACGCCTTCGG
>NZ_WOTB01000071.1 GCF_011516835.1 Acetobacter musti
TGGATGCGATCCGTAAACGCTGGCCCTGGGTGAAGCACCTGTTTGCCGATGGCGCCTATGACCGCCTCCAACTGATGGACAAGGCGGCTTATCTGGAGTTCGTCGTCGAGAGAGGTGGCCCCCATTTTTCGGACAGGTGTCTAAGCTATAATCCGACCTGAACGAGGACGGGTTTTATGGGCAAGGTTACGCGGAAACGGTATGCGGCGGAGTTCAAATCACGGGTTGCCCTGGAGGCGATCCGTGGGGAACTGACGCTGGCGGAACTGGCTTCGAAACATGGGGTGCATCAGACGATGATCGCCCAGTGGAAACGGCAGGCGATCGAGGGGATGGCGGCGACCTTTTCCGGGAAGACGGTGTCTGAGCCCCCGGTCAGCCCTGCTGATGTGGAGAAACTGCACGCGAAGATAGGCGAGCTTCTCGTGGAACGGGATTTTTTACGCGATGCCTCTGCTCGGTTGGGCGTGATCAGAGGCGGCAGATGATTGACCCGAAGCGAGCGCGCCTGCCGATAATCCGGCAATGCACGCTGCTGCGACTCAACCGGTCGGGCGTTTACTATCGGCCTGTGCCACAGAGCGAGGCCAATCTGAAGCTGATGCGGCTGATCGACGCCCAGTTCCTGGAAACGCCGTATTATGGCTCACGGCAGATGACATGGCATCTGCGCCGCCTGGGACATGAAGTGGGCCGCAAGCGGGTCCGGCGGCTCATGGCGATCATGGGCCTGCGGGCGATCTACCAGAAGCCGCGCACGACCGTGCCCCATCCGGAACATCGGAAATATCCATATCTGCTACGGGATCTGGTCATCGACCGGCCCAACCAGGTGTGGTGTTCCGACATCACTTATATCCCGATGCACAAGGGCTTTCTCTATCTGGTGGCGGTGATGGATTGGCACACGCGCAAGGTGCTGTCCTGGCGTCTGTCGAACACGATGGACGTGGAGTTCTGTATCGAGGCGCTACAGGATGCCCTCATGCGCTATGGCGCCCCGGAGATTTTCAACACGGACCAGGGTTCACAATTCACGACGCCCCGGTTCACCGAGGTTCTGGAACGACGCATCTGCAACTCACGCCGCGCCTTGAGTAAAGCGTAACGTGCCTCGCCCAGTGCAGTGTCTTCGCCAGTCCGTGTCTGCTGGAGTGACAGGCGTTGGGCACTGATCGCACCAAGCTGGCTTGCGATCTGCGCTTCCCGGGAAGTGACATCAAGCTGAAGTTGCGGGTTGGTCAGGCGTGCAAGCACATCGCCCTTTTTGACCAACGCGCCATCATGCACGACGACCTCTGCTACCTCCCCTCCCTGCACCGCATTGACGAAGATGGTGCTCAGGGGAGCTACAGCAGCACGCACGGGGAGATAATCAAGAAACGGCGCAGAGTGCACTGCTTCGATTGAAATCTGGCCGTTCTGTACAGACAGTGTGCCGGAGGATGGAGCCATCCGCCATAATGTGACGACCCCGATTGCCGTCGCACCGATACCTCCGTAACGCAGGAGACGGCGCAGAAAGATATCGCGTGGAGACCTCACGATCCGGCGATCCATTTCAGCTCCAGAGACAGAACCGGATCTGTGGGGGACAGTTGAGGTGACAGGCTGGTGCATCGTCTATTCCCTTGTTTGGGAACAGTGTACCCTAGCTAGGGTAATTTTTAACGTGTTGAACAACAAAGGTATTTTTTAGAATCTAAAAAACTGATGTCCGGTTTTGAAAGCAGTGTTCAGAAACGGACGGTTAAAAACATCCTGTCAAGACGCAAAAGTAATCGGTTGCAAGAGCGAATCACATCCGTTTTTTTGGTACAGGTTCCGGAGTCGAATCGATGAGCGATGCTACAATCCTCTTTGTCGATGATGACGCCGACATTCAGTCGGCCGCAAAACTTCTGTTCGCGCGGAATGGTCTGCGCGTGATCGCGGCGCAAGATGCGATACAGGCACAAGCTGCTCTCATCGCCGACACTATTGATCTCGTTCTCTTGGATCTCAACTATGCTCCAGGTGCACGCGATGGAGCGGAAGGGTTGACACTTCTGACCGAAATTCATGTCTTATGTCCGGGACTTCCGGTCATCGTTGTGACGGGACATAGCGGGGTTTCTATCGCAGTCGCGGCGATGCGCGCGGGCGCGGTAGATTTCGTGATGAAGCCGTGGAACAATGCGCGGCTCACGACACTCATTGCGGAAACGCTTGCCCGTACACAGCGCCGCGCCGGACAGTCCGGGCCGGAAAGCGCCGGCCCGGTGATGATCGTCCAGTCGGAAGAGATGCGCTCTATTATCGCCTTTTCGGAACGGATCGCCCCGACACGCGCGCAGGTGCTGATTTCCGGCCCTCCCGGTAGCGGAAAGACGCTTCTGGCGAAGCGTATTCATAGCTATTCGGGCACACTCGTGAATTCTGTCCTGCTCGACGCCGAAGCTCTTTCCGCGCTGCCCCAAGCGGCTGGCCACTGGATATTGCGGAGCGTAGAGGCCCTTACTCCCAAGCTTCAGCGTGAGCTGGCCGACCGGCTCGATGGAGCATCGCCACCCCGGGTGTTTGCACTATCTTCCCTGACTTTGGTTGATCTGGACGCCCGATTGTCTGCACGCTTGATGCTTCATTTCGCGGCTGCACGGATCACGCTACCGCCACTTGCGGAACGTAGGGCCGATATTCCGGTGCTGGCGGCGCATTTCCTGCATTATTTCGCCAGTCATCATGGGGTGCCTGAACCGACGCTCAATGCCGCGCGGCCGGAGACACTGCAATGCCGTGCATGGACACAGAATATTCGTGAACTGCGCGCCCTGATCGAACGCGTTGTGCTTTTCGGCGAGGAAGCTGCTTTTGCGTCAGACACGACTGTACCCTCGGACACACCAACGTTGGCACTTTCTGAACGAGCCTTGATTTCGGCAGCGTTACGCCGACACGGCTTCAACATCACACATGCCGCAAAAGATTTGGGTATCACCCGTCCCGCACTCTACCGTCGCATGGCACGACACGCGCTTTGACATGCGCGAGGTCTGGCGCAGCGGATTATGTATCGTACTGTTTGGAGGCATCTGCCTGCTGGCGCCGCGCGCATACAGGGCGGACTTTTATGTTACGACCGGAATACTGGTCCTGCTGGGGCTTGGTACGGCTGTCACGATGCTCGCCCACGTTTCCCGGCTGTCGCGGCGGGAAATTCGGATCGAAACAGCCATTCCGAGAGTGTCGGACCTAGACGCAATACGGGGGAAAGCGTTACTCGACCACGCGCCCGTTATTTTGCTTTATCGTAGCGCTGATGGCGTAATTCATGTTGCTAATCGTGCCGCGCGACGCCTGTTTTCCACCAACGATTGCCTGCGTCCTGAGCAAAGTGTCGCGTTAGAAACCGAGGATCGCCTCGTTCGCCTTACTCCTTGTGCTGGAGGGGCCCCGGGGATTTATTTTCTCTCGACTGTCCGTACGAGCGGCTCGGGTGGCATACGGCAACTTCTGGTGCTCACCGATATCGAGACGGAGCTAAATGAGGCAGACGCCCGCACCCTTCGTGATCTGCTGTCCGTCCTTAGTCATGAGATCATGAACTCCCTTACCCCTATCGTCTCTCTGGCCGAAACAGCGCACGATCTCGCCAGTCGACCGGACGCCGCCCAATCACGAGAAATGTTGGCGGAAGCTTTGGACACGATCCTGCGTCGGGCGCGGGGGATAGATCGCTTTGTACAGGGATACCGGGCGCTGGCACGACTGCCTCCCCCTGAACGTAAGCCCACACGTCTGGCAGAGCTCCTCGCCACTGTTGTCGCGCTGTTCGAGACACGATGGGGAGAACACGTACGACTAAAGGTCAATTTTCCACCTTCGCACCTAACAGCCCGGCTTGATGCTGAGCAAATTGAACAGGCTCTCCTAAATTTGCTCAACAACGCCGCTGATGCCGCACTAGAACGAACGCACGATATCGTGCCGACTGTGTGGCTCGAAGCGATGGGGACATCTGAAAAAACCGTCTTCGCTGTGCGAGACAACGGAGTTGGCGTCGCGGAAGCTGATCGAGATTCTATCTTTCAGCCATTTTTCACCCTTAAACGCAACGGAAGTGGTATCGGCCTCACACTTACCCGCCAAATAGCGCTTGCGCATGGCGGTTCGCTCACGCTTGAATTGGGTGAGTTGACCGCTTCTTGGAAAACGTCGTTTATCCTAACACTCTAACCTGAATCTAAGGACCTGAACCAGACAGCGATTTGATTGATTTTCTGCAGAACTCTTCGGATGTGAGCGATCGTAAGCCAGGCTTCAGATGAGGAGATTGTCGTTTCGACATTCCTGGTAATGCGACGGCAGCGTCCGAGCCATGCAAAGCTGCGCTCCACGATCCGGCGTTTCGGCAGGACGACGAAGCCTTCGGCCCGATCGCTGCGCCTGACGATCCCGATCGTCCATCGGCCGGGTTCAGCCAGCGCACCACGCAACTTCTCGCCGGCATAGCCTCCGTCGCAGGTCAGATGGTGCAGCCAGGGAAACAAGGCGCTGATCCGGGCCGCGACCAGCAGCGCGCCGTCGCGATCCTGGATGTCGGCGGGACGCACCACGCTTGCTACGATATGCCTGGGTGTATCGGTGATGATATGCCGCTTGCGTCCCTTGATCTTCTTGCCTGCGTCGTAGCCACGTGACCCGCCATTTTCAGCGGTTTTAACCGACTGGCTGTCGATAATGCCCACCGAAGGCGTGACGTCTCGCCGGTCCTGCTCACGCGACAGGATCACGAGAATATGGTTCATGGCTTCCCATCGTCCCTGGCGGATCCAGCGATAGAAATAGCCCTGCACGGTCGTGAAGGCGGGAAAGTGACGCGGCAATTGCCGCCACTGGCAGCCCGTGGTGACGATACAGAGGATCGCCTCCATGACGCGGCGCAAATCCGTACGTCGCGGTCTCCCCAGTCGTTTCCTCCCGGGCATCAACGGGGCAATCAGGGCCCACTCCGCATCGCGCAGGTCGCTTGCATATTCAAGGGCGCCCCGCCGATAGTGCGCACGGGTGATTTCAGTCCAGACCATCCTGTCTCATCAGGTTGTCGCAAACCCATGAATCATAACCTGCTGAAATCACTCAACTCATTTTCGGTCAGACACTAAGTTCAGTTCATTGTCTTGTGACAAAGCCGTTTCACAGAAGTGAGTATCTGGTCGGCTGATTTGCCTTACCGATATCGCTTGGGATTTTCGTTACCTGCGGCGATAAAGGTTGTGATGTCGGCCTCGAGCTCATCTGTGGACCGATGCATGCCGCCCTGTAGTTGCTTGCATGCTGCTCTTCATTCTTGGTGGCCACGAACCGCATGCTCACCTCTAGCTGTCAGGTTGTGAGACGTCATTGGGATGATGTAGCGTGGGCGATACCGCGTTATGCTTCGTTGTTTTCTTCCGTTTGCAGGGAGACCGAATGATGCTTCAGATCCACCCAC
>NZ_WOTB01000072.1 GCF_011516835.1 Acetobacter musti
TCAAGGAATGGCGCGCTGTCGCAACCAGATACGAAAAAACAGCAACCTCGTTCCTCGCGGTCATCCACATCGCTGCCGCCGCAGACTGGATCAAGTGCTAACAGGCCCTAAATAGTCTCTCTCAACGGACATGAGCGACCCGATCCATTACACAACAACTTGGCCATCAAACGGTCAACCGCTTTCGGACATGTAATGGTAATAGTGAACATGCTGGTTACCACGATGACTGAGGAATAAAGTGGGACGACGTTACCGTCCATGGCATTGCTTGTATTTCTTATCCGAGCCACACGGGCAACGCTCGTTGCGCCCAACGCTTCTACGCGGTTCGACGATCTTTGGTGTACCACGCCGTTGATCAAGCAGCGCTTGGAAAGATTCCGAGATGTTGACCTCGCGTTGACGCGGTCCTCCGAAGCGCCGCACCTCCTCAATGAGCCGCTTCTGGTTCTGGAACGCTTCGCGATGCTCCGGCGCCATCGCCTCTTCGAACGGCCGGAGCAGCGCCACCTCCGCTGCTGCCGCTTGATGATCGCCGCAGTAGGCTAGCACCACTGCATAGAGCGCCCGCGTCTCCAAAACGCGTGAGGCCAGTCCAACGGCCTGTATGATCGGGAAGAGATTTTGCTCAAGAACCTGCCGAGCGCCTATAAAGTCATGTACCCAGACGAAGTCGTCGACTAGATCGAGCCCGACCCGCACCAGCGAGTCGAATGCGTGAGCAAGTTCGTAGAACTTCATTGCATGTATGCGAGCCATCGCGGAACGCTGGCTCATTCTTCCGGCAGCCTGCGCGAGCAGATCGAGCGTGTCGGCCAGATGTTTCAGCGTAGCGGTGACATCCCAATCCGAAGGCAGCAGCGAGCGCAACTCCGGAGCATTGCGCCCTATCACATCTGCTGGGGTAACACCGAGCTCTTCGTAATATTCCTTGATCAGTTCGGAAGCTGCTTCGACGGCAGAAGAGTTATCGCCAAGTTTGTATAGGGCAAGCGCCCGGTTGTAGCGGAACACGCGCATATGCGCAGTTCGCGCCGGAATGCGCTGCTCGACCATCGCGAGCATCTCATCGACACCCTCCGCATCCTCGAGCATTGACATGAGGAGCATACGCTTCATACCCCAAGCCAGCCATGCGTCGTCGCCAAGTTCGTTCGCTTCGACCAAGGTCTGCATTTCGTCGACGCGACTACTGGTAAGCTCAAATTTTCCTTCTCTAAAATCGTTGAACACAAGTCCATCCAAGGCCCAGAGACGTGTTTCGGGATCCGCCTCTGCGTTGGCTGCGATGTCGATCAGGAATGGCTCGATCTCCGGCCAGACGCCCATCTCGTGAAACAACTCGTCTGTCGCGAACTCGACCAGGGCCTTCGCCTCTCCCAGTTGCCCGTAGAGCCGGATGAGAAGCCCCAGCTTCGCGATGCTCCAGTTTTTATGGATGGAGACGACAATCACCTCGCGAAGAACGGTCTTGGCCTTATTTTCCACCGTACTGCCCCGCCTGGCCAGATCCGCTAGGCCAAGCAGACGGACAGCGTCGTGTATCTTGAGAGCAGAGTTGCCGAATAGCTCCAGCGCGCCTGTCGCCGGCAGCGCTCGCAGACGTGCAGCAATCGCCCGAACATCGAGACCACAGGCCCCCTGAAGCAACTTGATAGCCTCATCTCGTGATAATGCGACGTCGGCTAGGCTCAAGATTGCGATCGTCTCGCGGGAGTCGGATGGCAACCCCTCGAACGCTCGCCTCAGAATGATCTCTTGGGCAGTCTCGATAACATGCGTCTGTGTATTGACGTCTTCGCAGAAAGACCGAATTGAACCACCATACTCTCGAGCAGCAACCGTCGCAGCGTTGAGAACGTAGAACGGCAAGCCGCCCGTAAGGCGTGAAAGGCGCTCACAATCGCTGAAGTCAGCCTTACACCCAACGTCGTGAACGACAGCCGCGATCGTATCCTCATTCCAGCCATGCAGCGTCTCAGCAGTAACAGCTAGTCTTGCTTCCAAAGCAGCGATCTCTACACCCGGCTGACCGAGCAGCAAGAACCGTATGTGCGGCGCGCGGGCGACGATCAACTCGATTTCGGATGCCGCCACCCGATGGACATTGTCGATCACGACATGGGCGTGAGCGCTCTCCTTGCCAAGCTTGACATTTAGCGTACCGAGCATTTCGAGACCGCTCGCGCCAGGAAGCAGTATCTCACCGAGCTTACCTTTCGACCGCCCAAACATTCGGCCAGCAACCTCGCGGGTGACAGCAGATGCAAGAGCCGGCCCTGGAGTGTCGCCGACGTCGATGTAGGTCACAGGCAGCGGCGCGTGCAGGGCCGCCTCGGCCACCCATGCCGTCTTGCCCGCGCCCGACAGACCCGAGACGATACGAACCCTTTCGTCACCGAGCAACGCTGGCTCGTCGACCTGCGCCCTGTAGATCGGCGGCGGAGTCGGTAATTCTTGCGTCTGGACGGCCAACTGCTCAAAGAGCTCAGACAACTCTTCACGCGAAAAGCTATGATCCTGCCTCGACGGGGATCCGGCCGACGCGAACATTACGACGCTCGCGAGCTTCCACGTGAGAGTCTCCGGCTTCAACAGAGCAAACGGCAACTTGCTCGCGAGTGCGGAGCAGGCAGTGATCGCTTCATCTACACTTCGCGGAGGCACGGGGAGAAACGAGTCCGTCGGTGTCGGCCCGTCCGGCCAGTGTAATTGCACATCCTTCGGCCAATCTTCGGCGAAAATCTTCTCGAGCAGCGGCCCCGATGGAGCCGCATTGGACGCGATCACGAAGCTGGCGTCGCCCTCCCTAGCGCCCGTGCTATATTTGTTCTTGATCTCCTTGAAGCGCTGAAGGGCGCCTTCCACATCGCCAACATTCAGACTGCCGACGCGCGTTTTTATCTGTACGTATACCCGTCGACGCGCCAGCACGACCTCCAAGTCCTCGTCCCGCTCCACAACGACCCGTTCGACGCCTTTCGTCCCGGCTAGAAGCAGGCAAATCGCTCCATATATGTGCTGATAGAGAAAGCCGCGATGGACTGCCTCGATACGGATGAGTTGACGTTTGTCGACAACTGTGACGTCCTCACCCGAAGGGTTCTCGCCGCTCAATTTTGCAATTTTCGAATCTTCGGTCAATGCGAATCTCGAAGTTGAATAGGTGGTTACCCTCTTGAGAGGCGAGCGGTCAAAGTTGTTTATCAAATACCTGTATAGTTGAAAGGAGGAATTCAATCCCCTTCTGATGGTCAAGTAGGATTAGTCACTCCCTAGAACCACCACTGTTAGAGTGCTGTTCTATGGCGATAAGTAATTACTTGTAATTATTGAGGTCTGGAGGGCAACTGTGATATGTCTTCTCTTCGCGCTTTTCTCAAGCCACCGACTATGTGTGAACAAATCTGACGCATTCGGCGACAGACACCAGTCACTGTTTTCGATTGAACTGTCCCGAGATGGGCAGAGATTGATAGCTTAGCATAGGAATTTTGAATCGCCGTTTAATGAACTTGATCAGACGACACGCATGGCTCTCGCTGACGGCCATACGTTTTGACTTTCCCCGTGATGCCCTACAGCCCCCACCCGTGTATCACATCAGCCTCTCAGTCATGCAGTGTGACACCGAGCGACCAACCTTCCTCCTTCATCTCTAACAGTCCTAACTTTTTTCCGAAATTTCCTTTTTACCTTGACAGTTCATTTGGTCGTTTTAGTCTCCCAGGCACTTTGAATACAACAAGATGTCTGACCGTGACGTCCCCTTCGGGGACCAAACTATCATACCAGATACAGTCTTCAACGGAGGATGGAAGATCAGTACGATCAACCAGTTCTAAGATACCCAACATGCCAAGTTTGACATTGGTGCCTTGGTAGCTAGCAGCCTGCCCGACGTACTTCCTTGCAACTTCACGAGACACGTGGCCTTCGTGCCTTTTTAGCTCAATCAGAAAACGCCAGTCACCATGACCTATGTAGATATCAGCTCTCCCCTTCGCAATACCCTCTAGCTCTGTCTGGATTGCTCCTTCAGTCAGGTTACCAACGAAAAATTCACGTAAATCCTTTTGGAAATCTGCCTCCAAGGGATTCTTGGCAAAAAGATACTTACCTCGATCTCCCAATTCTTTCTTAGTTGCATCCTGCCGATCCATGCAGAAGCGAATCACCTGAAAAACGAGGCGGTCAAACGTCTCCTTAAATCGGCCAATGTAATAAGGACTGTCTGAAAGCTTTGATCGAATATCTCGGAAAATACACTGAAATACCGGATTTGCCATTTCGCTTTCGGATATAAGTTTATCCTTTGCTGCGCCAATCACACGATCAACGAATACATCTGGCGCTCCTATATCATTGAGGACACCTTGGAGCTTCTCGATATAGGTGTCCTCTCCCTGTTTTCCCAGCAGGTCGGGCTCCGTTGCAATAGCAGATATCCGATCTCGAAGGGTTACCGCGACGTCGCGGTACTCCCCAATAAAGTCGGGGTCACGCAGTCGATCATCGAGATGCGCAAGAAGTCCCCTGCTCCGAACAAAGCTTGCTTCAATACGGGGCCTGAGAAGAATGCCAAATCCAATCCCACCCGCAATCGTGCGGTCTGCATCATAAACTTTGAGAAGACGGTCCAGCACTTCGCAAGCGCGCAACCAACTTGGTCGGTCGAGTTCGACGGCTATGCGAGGGATGTATTCTAATAGCTCAAACCATTGCACATCCCGATCCCACCGAGGGATAAGCCAGTCAGGTAACCTATCAGCCGAGAGTAAGAAAGCTCGATCCGCTGCAGTGTTCGCCAACGTATGAAAAGCCTGTTGCAAATCAGACTCACCGGCATTCCTAGCAAATCCTTGAACAACTTCGATTACAGCAGCATACACCTTAGCATCGGATCGATCGGGATCGATACAATCAGCTTCCAAGAACAAAGTTCGAGCTGACTCTAATCCGGCCATCAGCGAATGCTGATCACTACCGTCGAGCGCAATTGACAGCAATGCGTTCCCGTACTCGAACGTAGCCTCCCCACTTGCCGCTGGATTCCTGCGCAACCTCTCGAGAACGATGAGAAGGTCACGATCACACCAAGCATGAAAAGCAACCCCAACAATCTTTGCTGCATGCTCAAGGAAAATTCCGTTCTCCTCTGGTTCGATCTCAACTAGAACTGACAAAAGCCTGAAACGCGTGACGACTCCACCAAGCGCAAGACGTAGCCAAGTTTCAAGAGCATAGGCCGCAATCAGGCTATTACGGTTGTCGCTACGTGCAGCCGCCTGCATTTCGAGAGACCTAATAAGTCGTAATCCGACACGAGCACGCAGCACCTCAGAGGTGGTCCCCATTTTTCGGACAGGGCGATAAGCTATCATCTGGCCTGAACGAGGACGGGTTTTATGGGCAAGGTTACGCGGAAACGGTATGCGGCAGAGTTCAAGT
>NZ_WOTB01000073.1 GCF_011516835.1 Acetobacter musti
GAGGCCATCGTGTGGATGGTACGCTAAACAACGTTTGGCATGAACAATAAAGGAACGATCAGGCGGCACGAGCCTGTTTCGACAGATTGAGCGTCTTGCGGCCCGCAGAAGCTGCGGCTTTGTCCCAGAGAAAGTCTCCGGAAAAGGCGATGTGCTCCCATCCCACCGGGGAAGTATGCGCCAGCAGGTCCTCAGGGACGGCCGCCGATGTTGAGCGCAGATGTGTGACGGCGGTTTGCAGATAGACTGTATTCCAGTAGACGATCGCCGCGATGACGAGATTGAGGCCCGACGCCCGGTATTGCTGGGCTTCATGGCTGCGGTCGATGATCCGTCCCTGGCGGAAGGTATGGATTGCCTGGGTCAGCACATGCCGCTGCTCGCTGTTGTTGAGCCCTGCCTGACATCTCTGCCGCAGATCAGGGGTTTCGAGCCAGTCGAGCATGAACAGAGTGCGCTCGATCTTGCCGATTTCCTGGAGTGCGACGTCGAGCCGATTCTGGCGCTCATAGGCAGCAAGCTTGCGCAACATCCTGGAGGGCGCGACATGCCCGGCCTTGATTGATCCGACAAGCCGCAGCACGTCCTCCCATTGTTCCCGAATGATGTCGGTGCAGATGGTTTTGCCAAGCAGCGGGCTGATGGAGGCATAGGAACTGGCCGGTGCGATGGACGCCAGGCGTCTATCCGGAAAGTCGCGCAGGCGTGGGCAAAAGCGAAAACCCAACAGGGCGCAGAGCGCGAAGACATGGTCGGTGGCACCACCCGTGTCGGTATAATGCTCGGTGATTTTAAGCCCCGTTCCATGATTGGTCAGGCCGTCGAGCACGTATGGCGCTTCGTGTGTCGCAGCCGAGATGACCTTCACATGGTATGGGGCGCGCTGATCAGACACATGCGTGTAAAAGCTGAACCCATGGTCGACGCCATAGCGGGCATTGACGTCTCCGCCTGAGGCACCGCGCTTGGCCCCGCGAAAGAACTGTCCATCGGAGCTTGAACTCGAACCCTCACCCCAGATGCGGGAAAATGGCAGACGATGGTGAGAGTCGATGAGGATAGCCAGCGCCTTGCGGTAATTTTCGTCGCGGACGTAAGCGTCGTGGGTCCAGAAGAGCTGATCACGGGTAACGCCGTGACTCGCGGCAGCCATGCGTGACAGCCCCAGATTGGTAGCGTCCGCCAGAATGGCAGCAAGCAACGCGTTCTCGTGGGGGCAGGCTTCGCCCGTGCGCAGGTTGGTAAAGGCGTTCAAAAAACCGGTGGCCTGCGCCACCTCGTGCAGCAGCTCCGTGATGCGGATTGGCGGCATCAGGGCGTTGAGCTGTTGCGCCAGGTCTTCCGCCTTGGGAGGCGTTGTTGCGCGTATCGGCGATATCTGGAGGTGCCCGTCTCGGAATCGTACGCCTTGCAAAGCGTCGCGTTTCAGGCTTTGCGCAAACTTCTTCAGGCGTTTATCCAATTCGCGAGCGCGCTGATCCAGCCATTCATCCGCCGACAGGGGAAGGTCAAGTTCGGCAATGAACGGTTTTGCCTGCTCCGTACTGAGCATGTAGCTGTCGAAGCGACGATAATTGGCCGACCGCTCGATCCACACATCACCGGAACGCAGCTTGTTGCGCAAATGCGCGAGCGTCGCGATTTCCCACAGACGCCGGTTGGGCTTGTCATCCTGATCGATAACGATCTTCTGCCATTCCTTGCGAAACGGCATCGGTGCGTCGCCAGGTAAATCGCGTTTGCCTGCTCTGTTGAGGTTCCGCAACAACGTGATCGCAGCCAGGGTCTTGGCGCCTCCTCTTCCTGCCTGGAATTCCAGCGTTTCCAGCAGATCGGGCGCGAATTTTCGAAGGGTAATATAACGCTCCGCAGCGGCTGTCAGAGGATCGAGGTCGGCAGTCCTGGCGATCGCCCCAACCTCTGACCTTGCTTTCAACAGGGTCGCCCATCCGACCGTGGCATCCAGAGTTTCCATAGGATCTCTGCCGTCGCTGGCCGCCTCGGCCAAGGCATCGATGGTCGCCTGAAACAGGCGCATCAGGCGTGCGACGTTCTTCGATGTTGCCGAAAAGCTGCGGGCCTTTGTGTTCCGTGCCCGGGTAAAGATGCTGCCGACCAGCTTGTCAGCCATGTCCAGGGCGCTGTCCGTCAGACGTTCCTCGGCATCGATCAGGAAAGCGACGAGCGTGGCGTAACGGCGTGATGGCGTGTAGCGCTCGATCATCGAGGCCGGAGATATCCGGCCTTCCCGGACGTATTGGTGAAAGCGGTCGATGTGAATGCGCTTGGCGACGACGGGATCAATCCCGATCTGTCGAACCTGTCTCAACAATTCCAGAATGCGCTTGATGTGATCCGGCTTGACGGCAACCGGTATGGTCTTGAGCGAGGCAAGTTGGCTGATGCTCCCTTCAGGCGTTGTGGCGAAAAGCCGATCCAGCGCCGTGACCTGATCGCCTGTGAGGCCCTGCGTTAACGCCTGCGCGGTCTTCCGTCGGGCCCGCGCCCGTCCCGCAATGCTGGCGCGTTCGATGGTTGAAATCGAAGGGAGTGCGATTTTGGCATGGCGTAGCGCGTCCATCACGGCCCGGACGATTACGATGCCGCTGTCCGTGGCCCAGGCTGCGTTTGCCGCAGCCTCGATCATGAACGGGATATCGACTCTCTGGGGCGCGCGCAGGCCAAGGATCGTCATCAGATCGCGGGCATGATCGGTCATCGTCTGCTCCCGCGCGGCGTAATCGGCGAGGTCGCTGCCGGAAAGCTCAAGTTGGTCTGCCACGAAGGCGACCAACGCGGATGGCGTCGATCCGACGTCCTGCACAAACTGAGCCAGTGTTGTTCCCGGGTGCCTGAGTAACGCCAGTTGCACGGCAACGCCCATCTGGGTGCGTCGCCTGCGCCGGGAACCGATGATATCCAGATCCGATGGCTCGAAAGTGTAAAGGCGGACCAGACTGTCCCGGTCTGTCGGGATGGCGAGCATCTGATCCCGTTCCTGGGCTGTCAGCAGGTGATGTTTGAGCCTGGTCACGCTGTCATTCCGTCCACAAAAGGTCAGTCTCGGCTATGGACAGCGGAGAGTAAAGAGACGCATTATGTGGACGGATATTGTCGATCCGGAATGGTCATTCACTCAGTGTCCACAGAACGGTCGTTTGGGAGACGGCGCCATGGGCGGCATTCTGGGATACGCGCGTGTCAGTACCGGTGATCAGGATGTGGCCGGGCAGCGTATGCGATTGGAAGAAGCCGGTACGATCCGTGTGTTCACCGATGTGATGTCGGGCAAGAGCATGGAGCGACCAGGACTGGACGAGCTGCTGGAATACGCACGCAAGGGCGATACGCTTGCGGTTGTGCGGCTCGACCGCCTCGGTCGTTCACTGGGAGAGTTGCTGACAACGGTGACCATGCTCCGCTCACGCGGAATAGCGTTGCTCAGCCTGGAGGAGAAAATCGACACTTCCTCCGCAGCCGGAGAGCTGATCTTCCACGTCTTCGGCGCCATTGCGCATTTTGAGCGGCGACTGATCTCAGAACGTACACGCGACGGGATTGCGGCGGCGAGGGCAAAGGGCAGGTTGCCGGGGCGGCAGCCGCTCGACAGCGACAAGGTAAGCGCGGCGCTGAAACTTATCGCGGCGAGCGTGTCGCCGGCTGAAGCGGCGCGTCAGCTCGGGATCGGGCGATCGACCGTCTATCGCGAGATGAAGCGACTTGGCGTCGCGCGGCCGACACCATCGGCTGTATCATGACAACAGACGATCAAGTGGTTCTCAGCGCGCGAGAGAAAGAAGCGCTGCGTCTGCTTCTGGTCGGCCATGACGCAAAATCCATTGCCAATACGCTTGGTCTGTCGGTGCACACAATAAATGACCGCCTACGCGATGCGCGGCGCAAGCTGGGCGTTTCGAGCAGCCGTGAAGCTGCCCGACGTCTCGCCGAGATGGATGGGGGCACCCCAAATAATGTCGGCCCCAAAGAAATTGGGGGTGCCGAAGCAACTTCTTCGGTGGATAGAGCCAAAGAGCCAGCACCGCCGCGATCGTCGGGGCATCGCCTGGCGTGGCTTACCGGAGGAATGCTTATCATGTCTCTTATCATTGCGGCCGCAGCGCTTTTGACCATCAGCGGGCAGGACGACGCCCGGGTTTCCGCCCAGAATATTTCGACAAGCATTGCCCGTCCTGCCGAAACAAAGGCATCGGCCGATGCCCGCAAATGGGTCGAATTGCTTGATGAAGGGCAGTGGGATGCAAGCTGGCAAGCCGCAGGCACACTGTTCAAGGCAAAGATCACCCCGGCGCAGTGGGCCACTACGATCCAGTCTGTACGACAACCGTTGGGACGCCCGTCATCACGCACTTTCCAAAGCGTGATGCAGACAAAAACGCTGCCGGGCGCGCCAGCGGGTGACTATCAGATCATTCAGTTCCAGACGCGTTTCGCTAACAAACCCAACGCGGTTGAAACCGTCGTACTTTCGCGTGAACAGGCATATTGGCGCGTTAGCGGATATTTCATCCGCTAACTTCCGTGCTGCTTGCCGTTGTTCAACAAAGAAACAGCGGCTTGCCCTCAGGCAAGATCACGCTACCCAGACGTTCTTCTACTGTTCATGCTAAACGTTGTTTAGCGTACTTTCCACACGATGGCCTC
>NZ_WOTB01000074.1 GCF_011516835.1 Acetobacter musti
GCTTGCCGCGAAATTCGACCCGAAAGAGTTCACTTCATGAGGATAAGTCTGTCACCCGGACAGAAGCTCCGGCAACCACGCAGACAGATCCAGACAGACTGCTTTCGCCTCATCTCGGTCATAAGAAGAGCCGTTCCAGTTTCCGTAAAGCGGACGGTCGGCAATAATTCTCGTTATCCGCCGATGTCCTCCTCCAGACTTCTGATTGCTGCATGTGCAGCTGATCAGGAGAAAGTATCATGGAAAAGAAAACGCGTTTTCCATCGCCTACGCTGAAGGCGTCCGTGCCCTGGAATGCAGGAAAAATGGTTGGCGCCAAGCGGGCGCTCAAAGAAAAGCACGTCTGGGCTATTCGGTTCTGGCTGGGGAGCGAACAGCGTGTCAGAGATAGAGCTTTGTTTGATCTTGCTCTCGATAGCAAACTCAGAGGCTGCGATCTTGTCAGCCTTCGTATCGGCGACATCGTTACCAGTGGTCAGGTGCGCCACCGAGCCATGGTCGTCCAGCAGAAAACCCGGCGACCTGTGCAATTCGAAATTACAGAAACAACGCGAGAAAGCGTGCGGGCGTGGCTGGAACATCGAGGTGGTGGCCTGAATGAGTATGTTTTTCCAAGTCGCCAAAGCGCCAAAGCTCACCTGAGCACAAGGCAATACGCCCGGCTTTTGGATCAATGGGTTCAAGCGGTGGGACTAATCGCCGGGGAATATGGAACTCATTCGCTCCGCCGGACTAAGGTTGCCATGATTTACAAACGAACCGGTAATATCCGAGCCGTGCAGATCCTGCTGGGTCATTCAAAACTGGATAGTACGGTTCGATACCTTGGGGTGGATGTCGAGGACGCTCTGGCACTGTCGGAAGCCACTGATCTCTGAAACAAACATGCCTCAGGAATTCTCTACCTCCTCCCTATGTGTACATGTTATGATGACACATGGGGAGGAGACCATGAGCCAGCATCTTTCAAATAACGCACCATTACCACAGAAAATCGGTGTTCGGGAGTTCCGGGGAAACCTGACAGCGTATCTGCGTCAGGTCAGACAGGGCAGTACGATCCTCGTGACGTCTCACGATCAGGTTGTCGCTGAACTGCGTCCGCCAGCTCCTTCCTATCGTCCCCGTCGTCAGCCAGGAGCTCTTCGTGGGCGGATCAGAATGAGCGAAGATTTTGATGAGACACCGCCGGACCTTCTTGAAAGCATGGAACGCGACCTGTGAAGGTTCTGCTTGATACGCATGCGTTGCTGTGGTGGCTTTCGGGCTCCGACCGGCTGGGTGAGACTGCACGAGAAATTATCGCAGATCCCGTCCACGATATTCTGGTGAGTATCGTATCATTATGGGAGATTGCGATCAAAATCCGTATCGGAAAGCTTGATGCGGATATGAACGATATTCTAGCAGCCATTCCTGCGGAAGGTTTCTCTCTGCTGCAAATACAGCCCGAACACCTGCAGATTCTTATGTCTTTGCCTTTGCATCATCGTGATCCGTTTGACCATCTCCTGATGGCGCAGGCGCAAGCTGAACACGCCACATTTCTTTCGGAAGACGGACAAATGGATCATTACCCCATCAAGCGAATACGCTGTTCGTGAAGCAGAAACTGCCGTCAGAACACGACCCCATTGTCGCCGTTCGGAGCGCCGCGTTCGGCGCCCGAAACCTGCCGTTCATTCACTTCCACCCGACGGCAAAGTCGGGGCCGTCTGCTGAAGAGGTCATCAGGGAAATCAAGCGGCTCTTCAAGATTGAAAAGAACCCACCCACTGTTACCCGCGCCGAAGGTCGCCTCACGCGGCGCGGTGGCTTCTTGAAGAGTACGGCCTCGTCACCGACGACTATCACCGCACACAATGGGTGTGGTTCGCTGTGACCTTCACCGCAATCTGGCGCAATTTCTCCAGCGCTAAGTGGCGGATTGCGGGCGAGATCTCGAAGAAAAGTAGAACGGACGTTCGAGCGTGATGCCGCGAAAGTCTGGTCTGAGCCCAAAGTGACGAATGCTGCACGATGGGCGAATGTCGATTACCGACCTCACTACGCCAGCGTGCGCGTCATCTCACGGATCAGATCATTTGTCTCTGGTCTCGTCGTTTGGTGCCGATATCGAAGGGCCAAAACAGTTCTTGATATTTCAAGGCCATCGATGGGTTTCGACACCAGGCCCATGTCCGAAGGAATAGCGGTGGCTGGCAGGATCACCGCACCTGACCCTTGCCGAGCAAGTTCAACTAACCAATCCACGCGATTTGACCGATAGGCCGCGTAGAGTTCGTGACCATGATCCGCGCAGGCCCCATGCAAAACATCCCGCATTTCGCAATTTAGGCGGTCAAGCATGTCAGTTTTAGCAAGAGCCGAAAGAGAGATCGCATTTAGTTCAGACAACGGATGCGACTTTGACACCACGACCTTGTAGTCCTCTTCATAGAGATGGTCTATACGATAGAGGTCTTCACTGACCTTCTCTGCGGTGACTACAACGTCAAATTCACCATCTCGTAACCCGGCAAGAAGCTCGGAGGTTGACGCAACGATCAATTCGATTTCGGCTTGCGGCAATCGCGTACGAGTACGCTCCATAGCTGCCGAAATCCTGTTGTGGCCAATCGTTTCGCCGACACCGACAGAGATTGGAACCCGCTCCAAGCGCATATGACGGACCGCCTCTGCCTTAGCCTGTCGCGTCTCATCGTGAACCTTCTGCAACCTTGGCTGCATGAGTTTACCGAGGGACGTAGGCCTGCATCCCGCACGGTCCCTGACAAACAGGTCACCTCCAAGCTCGTCTTCAAGTTTCTTGATCGCAGTCGTCAAGGAAGGTTGGGAGACATTGGAGGCACTGGCTGCGTGGGTGAAGTTTCGGTGCTCGAAGACAGCAAGAAAATACCTGATCTGGTTCATTTCCATTGCCGCATTCTCCGTCACATCTCCGGCACTACCTCATACCAACTTCGATAGTCCTTGTCTATCGAACAATAGAATTTCGGAATTGGATTCCGAAGCATCCGGCATGGGACAAGAGTGCATCGAAACCAAGCACGGTGCACTTCAGATCAGGAGACGACCATGAAAATGCAAATCCTTCAGACATGCGCCGCACTGGCTCTGATCACAACTTCTGCAACTGCACAGGACAACCCAATGGAAAATCACACTGCCAGCTACATCGCCATGCCGGCCGCCGAAGGCCAGACCGCTGCCTTCGCGGAGTTTCTGGCTAGTGCCGCACCCATCGTGGGAGAAACAGAGCCGGGCACTGTACTTTGGTTTGCTTTGCAAGCCGACGATACGCTCGCAATCTTTGACATCTTCGCAGATGAAGAAGCACGCGACGCTCACTTCTCAGGAGCGGTTGCTGCGGCTCTGAACCAAAACGCCGACGCGTTGGTGGACAGAGGATGGGACGACGGTGTTGTCGCGAATATCAACAACTCCGATGTCCTGTCGGTAAAGGCGCCGGTTGATCTCTACACGGCAACAACCGCAACTTACATCAAGCTCGAAGCCGCTCCAGGTAAAGGCCCCGAATTGGCAGCCTTGCTGACCGCCGCCGGCCCCATCGTCGCAGATACCGAACCCAAGACATTGTTCTGGGCGGCGCTGCAGATTGACGAGAACAACTTCGCCATCTTCGACATCTTTGCCGACAACTCTGGCCGCGAAGCGCACTTTGCCGGACAAGTCGCCGGACTCTTGAATGAAAAGGCTTCAGAATTGGTCTCAGGCGGATGGGACGACGGTGTGGTAACAAACGTCCGCAATTTCGATATCCTCGCTGCCAAGTAATCTCGAGGTGACTTGAGAAAGAAGTGCCCGGTGCAATCCATCGGGCGCTTTGCTGTTTGAATTTAGATTCACGCCAAAGCGGCCGTGCCGGAACTGGCAAGCGAAGCTCGCACTCGCCTCCGGCTTGGAAAGGGCGGCTATCGGCGGGAACATGTCCGCGCCTTCGCCCAACACGCCGAGATCGCGGACGACGCGATCTACATCGAGGGCAGCAAAAAACACCCTATTGAGGACGCCGGTAGCCACCAAAGGAGAAAAGTCGGCGGGAATCGGCGTTCCCGGTTTTTACCAAAGTGGCGGACCGGGTGGGATTCGAACATATACGCCGAAGTAATCGGCTTGCGCTTGGCTACGCCGTGAGCAATGTCGGCTTTCGGGACGCAGCAAGCGGCAGTCGAACGGCCGGAAAGGGGGCGCATTGCGGTCAAATTACAGTAGCCTGCTGAACGGCCGCTTTCCCGGCTTGGGCGCCCAGAAGCGGTCGGGCAGCTTGGCGGGGTGAGCTGAACGTCGGCTTTTAGGCGCGCATTTGCGAATGCCGACGTTTCCAGACGCCACGAAGTGCCTTAGTCATGTGAATGACTCTAATGTCTAATGTTGGCCGCAACGCAAGAAACGCAGCCATGGCGCCCTTATATCTAGGGCCTGTTAGCACTTGATCCAGTCTGCGGCGGCAGCGATGTGGATGACCGCGAGGAACGAGGTTGCTGTTTTTTCGTATCTGGTTGCGACAGCGCGCCATTCCTTGA
>NZ_WOTB01000075.1 GCF_011516835.1 Acetobacter musti
ACCCCGGACCAGATGGCCAACAGCAACGCCGTCAGAAGGGCGGCATAACAACAACCGGGTATAGCTTATCAAGCCCGCAAAACTGTCCGAACGGACGGGACCACCTCAATTACCTGCTAGAGCAGATCCGGTTTGAATGGACACATTCGAACTGGTGAAGATGCTCGATAAACAATGAGTTAGAGCAATTCCACTGAGCCAGAGTTCAGTGGAATTGCTCTAGATGGCTTCAGCGAGCAGATCAGCTTCTGCGCCGTCATCCCAGTCAGAGTAGTGCAGAGTCAGAAGATATCTCAGGGTATCAAAGGCCGGATATAGCTTTAAGCCACTCTTTCTTTTCGCGTCATCAGAGCCAAATCTGACGCCATTTGCCGGGTCGAACGCAGTGCCGGGCTGCGGATGATCACGGTCGCTGGCTAAGCCTTCTTTCTAGCCAGACGAAGCATAGCCCTCAAATCATGACAAGAGCTTCGAAACAGCCCGTCCCCACCCACGGTCGTGATTATTGTTATACGGTGGCCCACTGCGGAAGATGACTCGGCGTCACACGCTACGCAATTCCGTAACGTTGAACTGATCTGCAGATCATCAATGAGCTGCGGACAGTAAAAAATTTTTCTCCACTCCTCATGCTGCAATACGTCGACCGACCGATAGCCTAAGTGCTGTGTTTCTGTCAGCCCACACACGATTACGACAATTATAAAAAGCGCCTCATCTCGTTTTCGGGTATCTCATGTTTAAAAACGTCAAGATTTTCCCGGTTAACAAGAGTCTCCAGCCGGCGGAAGGCAAATCCCTCCTCTCAACCGGATCATCTCAAAAAGTTCCTGACAATCACATTGCTTCGCAGCATTCAAAACCTTTTTTACGTAATTTCCAACCGCAGGATCTGCAAACGGCATCACCTGATCGAATAAAGCCCGTGCTAATCTATCTACTTCCGGGCTTCGCGATGCTATTGCATCGATTGACTCAGAAAATCTGTCCGATCCGGGCAAGCCGTTTATAAAGATGTTTCGTATCCAGGACACCCATCTTTCGTCGACATATGCACGCGACGCTTCCTGAAATTCCTCCATAAATGGGATGCGTCCCCTAGACAAACTCAGCCGTATTTCGGACATCAAATGACGGATAATGTGTGCAGACGGAGAACCTCGGACAACATCGAGGGTTATATTGTAGTCATCATGATTATTACGACACTTTTTCTGGCACCAGGTCTTTCTGTCTGGGTCCAGTTTCTGAAGTCGGGCGATAATCTCGGACCATACCACACTCTGTACGACTGTTGCGCCACGCGGAAGGACAGGTGCCCCATTCAACGTAATGACCATCCAGGAAGAAAAATTCTCAATACTCACAAACGATCCTCGCAACATCTCTCCGCGTTTTCCATATAGCTTAACGTCTTATATGACCACCGTGCCGGAGTTTATCGGGCAACCGCGTTTAACCTACAGTTGTGGACGCAACGCATCACGGGAACGCTTTTTGGAGGTTGCGTTAGCGATAACGAAAGACGTCGTGCGATAGTAGCGCACACGAGTTCACGTAATTTGTTTACACCACTTCTCTGATGTCAAGCATCGTCTGGCTCGCCTGAGCGCACTGCGTGGTCACTTCGATGCTTTGTCCCAGAGATGCTCCTTTGGACCGCTCCAAGGGCTTGATAAGTCAGGCTTAACATCTGTTAATTTATTGGGCTGAGCACCATTATAAGGCTCATGAGTTGGCGGATGGAGGATAAGCCTGTGAGCGACGGGGCAGGCCGGCCTCTCCGCCTTTATCTGACCGCAGGACAGGTCAATGACTTCACAGGCACTGATGTTCATCTGGCGGATGAGACAGAGCAACTCATCAGAGACCGGAGTGATGATAGTAATCGGAACAGATTATCACCAGCAGGCCGGTATATCGCAGCCTGTATTCCTACGAGGAAAAACCGCAAATCAAAACCACCTTAAATCTGGCATCTTTATATAAGAGGTGCCTCCTCGTCGAAAACATATTCGCAAAACTCAAGGACTGGCCTCATATCATAGCACCCTATGACAGATGCTCGGCCATCTGTTTCGTCGTGACCGTCATGTTCTGTCTATGTGTCCCGAGCTTAACTGACAACACCTCCCGGGTGCTGCAACTAAGGAGGGCCGAGAAACCAGTATTCTGGTGTGGGCACTTTTCAGGCAGCCGCCTTATGTCAAACTGTTGCAGAACGTTAACATCTGTTAAATATCCGGAAACGTTAATGTTTCGGTAGTTAATCGTTTGCTAAAAGCAGTTCGTACGGGCGCGGTCCGCACCAGTTCTTTCTGATGACTGTCAACCACATGGCCGAACAACGGTTTTTCCATGCTGAAGAAGCGCTAGCGCCGGCTAGAATGACTATGTGCATGGAGCGTATGTCTGGAGAAGTGCTTTAAAAAATGAAGTCTTATTTTTATGGAAAGAGCGGCGCTCATCAGCCGTTAAGCCCACACTCACCGGTCTGTGCTCAATTGTGTGAGCCTCGGACACTCAGGGCAGCCTCTATCGCTCAGTCGGAAAACCGCTTTTCCGGTCCATTCTTGATCTGGCTGAGAAAGATCAGGATTATCGGTCTGATTCGGCGAGTTTTTGCCACTTCACCTGATGTACAACGCGCGCCAGACCTGGAATTCGAGCGCCTGCATGACGCTGGATGGGATGCTTATGCCGAGGGTCACGCTCTGACCATGGCGTCCATGTTATCTGACCGCGACAGACAAGCGTGGATTGCCGGGTGGAAGGAGCGCGAGAAGATGGAGATGATCCTTTGGTAACGACGCTTCTCCTAGCGAGCCTTATGCATTTTGTGAGCGCAGGTGACAGCGTTTCTGAGTATGAAGCGTGCGAAGGCGGTGGTGTGCATCGCAGCAAGTGTTGAGGCGCAGCACTCGCAGTCTTTCGCCAGCGTCGTGGGTCGGTTGTCCACGCGAACGGTCTCTCCAAAATCCGGCGACGGGGCAGTAACACAAAGCCCCACTTAGCCTGAGGCAGCCTGATGATTTCGAGGGTGATATCATGCTGCTTTGCTGCATTGGCTGCTTCTGACCCGGTATGGCCGTGATCAGCCCACGCCAGCCTGACTTCCCGGCTGTCGTCTGCTAACTGGCCTCAGTCAATGGATTCTGCCCGGTCTTCCCTGTCGTGCAGGGCCGGAAGATGCTCCAAGGTGTCGACCGCCATGTGCAGCTTTGATCCTTCTTTCTTTTTGCATCGTTATGGCCGGTGCGGGATCTACTTCCCGGAGTCCAACGCGGTATTCGGCTGTCGCTGATCGCCGTTGACGGTCCGGCCTTCTTTCCTGCCGCAATACGCAGCACAACCCGCAGATCGTAGACCAGAGCCTCGAGACAACCAGTTTCCATCCAGCGCCCGGATTGCTGATAAATCGTAGACCACGGCGGCAGATCATTCTGCATCGCACGCTATGTAATACCGTAACGGATCACATACCGAAGGCCGTGCAATCCTTCACGGGACACCGGACAGCCGCCCCCTTGCCTAGAAAGGGGCTTTTCCCGCGATATTGGACGGACAAAGGGCGGCCTGAACTCAAAGCTTCGTGCCATCTGCGACGGTCAGGGGCGACAGGTCCGACTTCATCTGACTGCAGCGCAGCAGAGGTTCTTCTGAGCGATCTTCCCGATAAGACAGAGCAGGTCATCGTATACCGGGGATGCTATAGCAACAGGATGGTCAGGTAGTCTCCCGCAGACCGGAACATCGCCGCCTGTATTCGGCCACAGAAAAACCGGAAATCAAAGCCGCCCTACAACTGGCATCTGCATAAAAAGCGCCATCTCATCGAAAACAATCCGTCGGGTTGTGGTACCCCTTGCAGCGGCGTGGCTGCAGAAGTGGCGTGATGAGTAGCTTCATTCCGTCTGACCGGCCTCAGCCGTATTTTGTGTCGCCTGATCTCAAGTCATGCCTTTCGGCTGACAATATGGTGCATTTCGCTGTTGCCGCCGTTGAGCGCGTTCCGATGAGCGCATTTTCCATCGCGATGCGCCCAGGCGGGAGGGCGCAGCATCAGCCGCGCCTGACGCTGGTGCTTTTGATCGGCTATACAAACCGGATTTACGCTGGATCGCGCCGCCAGCAATCGCGACATCGGCGTACGCTTCATGACGGCATACCTGCGTCCAGATCACGACACGATCGCCACTTTCCGGCAGACAACCGGGCCGCCATCGAGTGGGTGTCTGTGCAGGTTCTGATTCTAGCGCGCGACAGGGCCGGTTAAGCCTGGACACGAAGTCGATCAACGGCAAGAAGATCGACGCGGAAATCTCACAGAAGGGTTGTACATCGGGTTAGATTATGAAAAAGTCTGTTTTGCACAAAAGAATTTTTCATAAGCAATAAACGAACCCGATGCAGACAGA
>NZ_WOTB01000076.1 GCF_011516835.1 Acetobacter musti
AACCCCGGACCAGATGGCCAACAGCAACGCCGTCAGAAGGGCGGCATAACAACAACCGGGTATAGCTTATCAAGCCCGCAAAACTGTCCGAACGGACGGGACCACCTCAATTCTGTGCCAATAACGAGCAGATTCGTGGATTTCGCCGCAATATTCGTTCTGACCACATTTCTTTGTCCGGCGAACGCTGCGGCCGCATCCTCCTTACCGCCAGTCCAGACATTCGTTGAGGCGCCAGGGCCAAATGGCCCGCTCAAAGGAACTATGCTGTATCCCGGAAAGGATGCCCCAATTGTGCTCATGATCCCCGGCTCTGGTCCTACCGACCGTGACGGGAACAACACTCGCGGGCTAAAAGCGGCCACGATGAAGCTGCTGGCCGAGGGACTGGCTGCGCGTCGCGTCGCTACCGTCCGTATCGACAAGCGGGGGATGTATGCAAGCGCTGGGGCGATTCCGGATGCCAATGCCGTGACGATCGGAGATTACGCTACGGACGTTCGTTCATGGATAGCGTCCATTCGGCGCATGACAGGCACGAAGTGCGTCTGGGTTCTTGGACACAGCGAAGGCGGCTTGGTCGCGCTGTCAGCCGCGCAGAAGAACACGGAAATCTGCGGTCTGGTTCTTGTCGCGGTGCCAGGACGGCCAACGGACCAGGTGCTTGAAGAGCAACTGAAGTCCAACCCGGCGAATGCCCCGATACTCGATCAGGCGCTGACGGCTATCTCGAATCTTAAAGCCGGACAGCACGTTGATGCCAGCAGACTGGATCCCAGTCTGCTCCGGCTTTTCCATCCCGCGATCCAGAATTTCCTGATCAGCGAATTCTCTATCGACCCAGCGAAACTCATAGGGACGCTCGACAAGCCGGTTTTAATTGTGCAGGGCGAGCGCGATGTCCAGGTTGGTGTCGAAGACGCGCAAACCCTGAAAGGCGCTGACCTACGTGCGAAACTTGTGCTTTTGCCAAACACAAACCACGTCCTGAAATATGTGTCTTTTATCGATCGTCGTGCGAATCTTAGCACCTATTCAGATCCAAGTTTACCGCTTGCTCCCGGTGTCGTGCCCGCTATAGCGGATTTCATACTTTCCAGCCCTCAATAGGCTATCGGGACTGACAGCTCCACAGATACCGCCATGAACCTTCGGTCAATCTATTCATGGTGGCCCCCCGCATAGCTTCAGGAAACAGGCTTTGTTCGGATCATGCAAAAGACAGGGCTGTTCAGAGACTCTCAAATTCGGAGGGTCTGCCTGACTAGTGTCAGCTTTCGAGACGAGCCAGGGTTCACCCGAATGGCCTGAATGAAGGCGAAAGCGGACTTGCTGCTATCGCTTTCTATTCAGTCGTTCCGCTGATAAGCGGAGCCGCTGATGCTCTTACGGTGGCACACTGTCGCGCCGGGCAGTATCAAGCGCGACGCTATCCGCCCTGAGGGCATTGATCGCGGTCTGGTGCAGGCGGTCGACCGAAACGGTGTAAAGGCTGGCCGCGGATGTCAGGCCAAGCCGCGTCATCAAGATTTTCAGTACTTTCTTGTTAGCATAGCTGTGCGGATCGCCGGGATCGTCGCTCTGATTAGCGACAAAAGCGTCTAGTACGCGATTCCTGGTCGTGGTGGCATACGCCACCTCAGCGAGCTTAGCGCGATATTCGAGCCGCCATAAAGGCATGTCGCCAAAGCGCTTTTTGTCTGAATAGTGCTGGCTCTCGTGCGCAAGGAGGTTTACCCGGAATTTCTCGTCGGTCAGGCTGTCGTAACTCGGGACAATCACGAAAAGACCATCGCTGGTGGTCCAGCCGCCGGTTCCTGTATAATTACAGGTTAAGTAGCTGCTCCAGCCACGACTTATAAAGCCGTCGAGATAGTTGACATGTGTCGCATTGCTGCCTTCTGGTAAAGGAACCTGCTCAATTTTCTGCGTGTTGCGGCTCCAGATCATCAAATCATGAAGGACTCCCGTTCGTCCTTCCTGGGAAAAGAGGCCATAGGCAGTCAATCGGGCGGCAATCAACGGCTCAGCTTCTGCGATATTATTGAGGGGGCGGCTGAGGAGGTTCGCCAGACCGTTGGTAAGCGCCTTTTCTGCCGTCGGGCGACTGTTTGCGTTGAGAGCGCTTGTGCGCCAATAGGTGCGATACAGATTCAGAATATCATGTGTAAAGGTATTCTCATGCAGAATGTCTGACGTCATCTGCATCGTATTGTCCGGATTCAAACGCGATAAAGCACAAGAACGGAAGTAACGATCTTCGGAGCTGAGTTCTGTCGGTGAGATGGATTGCAGGGCGGATTGTGCTTCACCTCCCTGTCCACGCAGGATGGCACCCATTGCCAAACGTAGTTCCTGTTTTGCCGCCGGTGTGATCGAGATCGTACTCGCAATCGGAACGATGGTGGAAGCGGCGAGTAAAATAGCATTGGCACTGGCGGGCATCAATTTACTCACATTCAGTAGTTGTCTATCTCCTGCCAGTCTTACATCCTATCGTCTTGAATGGATTTGACCTTCCACTCACGAGGTGAGTAACCCGACGCCACTCTGACTGTTCGGCACAAATGTGCCTGATCCGCGAAGCCGCAACTATCAGCAATTGCCGCCAGCGATTCATCGGTCGTGGCTATAAGCTGCATCGCTCGCAGTAACTGGCTTTCTAACCGATACCGACCGGGTGTAACGCCGAACGCCGCCAAAAAACCGCGGCTGACCGTCGCTGGTGCGAGACCCGCTTCATGTGCCCACCGGGTGACGGAAACTGGCTTGCGTCGCAGCAGGGTAGCGAGAGTATCGGGCCAATCGTCATCCCGGGGAGAAATGACACTCACTGGCCGAAGATAGGTCAGGACCGGTAACCCTCGTCGTACAGCTATGATCAGCGCGTCGGGGTCGGCAACAGTAAAAACCGGAGGTAAAAACATATAAGTCGGTATGGGGATATTTATTATCCAGGCACCAGACCGTGCAATCTCATTGTCATGACACTCGAAAGCGGCGTGTGCGATGAGCTGGCCAGGTTTCACGGACCAGCGGCCTCTCGATCCTCGCTCGCCATAGGTACCATCCAGCAACAGAGAGACATAAGCCGAGCCGTGGCGATGTCGCGGCAGCCTGCCTGCGTCCAGCCTCTGTTCGTGCTTCGGGCACCCGAGCAAAACGACGCCTCCCGATATGGAGAATTAATCACCAATCACCATAAATCTACGGCGTATTTTCCTCAATGATGACTCTGCAGGAGGCTGGAACCGTTCCTGCAATGTGATCTCGTTAGGAGTGCCATGAGACTGGCAACGAAGAACCGCCGTGTTCCAGCTGCCACCCGTCGCCAGTCTTTGAGCTTTGCGAACATGTTTTCGATCAGATGGCGCTTTTTATACAGATGCCAGTCGTAAGGCAGCTTTGATTTCCGGTTCTTCTTCGGCGGAATGCGGGCGGTGATATTCCGGTCTGCGAGAGACTGTCTGATTTTATTGCTGTCGTATCCCCGGTCACCGATGACTTCCTCTGTCTCATCCGGCAGGTCCGCCAGCAGAACATCCGCGCCTTTGAAGTCACTCACCTGTCCCGCAGTCAGATGAAGGCAGACAGGCCGGCCCAGACCATCGCACACGGCATGGAGTTTTGAGTTCAGGCCGCCTTTTGTCCGTCCGATATGGCGGGGAAAAGCCCCTTTCTGAGAAGGGAGGCCGATGTCCGGTGCGCCTTGAGATGTGTTGCATCGATCATCAGGCGCTTTGAACGGCCAGCCTGTTCTGTCAGGACGACAAATATCCTGTCAAAGACACCCAGGCGGCTCCAGCGAATGAAACGATTATACAAAGTCCTGTGCGGACCATATGCTTTCGGGGCGTCTTTCCACTGAAGACCGTTGCGGATCACATAAACGATCCCGCTCAGAACACGCCGGTCATCCACACGGAGCACTCCGTGCGCCAGTGGGAAAAACAGCCTGATCCGATCCATCTGACGTTCAGACAGCAAAAATATCTCACTCACAGCCTCACCTCCAGCGGTAAGACTGTGAATCACAACAGCACGCTCAGTTCAGTGAATTAACAGGGCCTGAGCCTAGGACACACGTCCCATAAAAGGATGCCCGCCAGACATCACGCACCGTCCGGAGCGGCCCGTTCTTCCGTGCGTGCGAGTTCTACGGTTCCGAACTGCCTGTCCTGAGAGAGGGTGACGGCGCCCTGCTTTCCGAGTTCCAGCGCGGCGAGGAAATGCGCCGCTTTTGCCGCGTTGCGCT
>NZ_WOTB01000077.1 GCF_011516835.1 Acetobacter musti
GGGGTCGGTACATAGAACGGGCACAGATATACGCTAAGGTCGGATGCTGAGGGTATATGACGGAAAACAGGTGTTTTCCGTCATTTTTTTCTTGCCGGGAAAAGATAGCCGCCAAGGTAGCAAAAACCGCACGACAAACCATGTCGCTTTGCATTACTGTGCGGAAACTCTTCTGATGAGGTTTGTCGTACATGCTGGTCGGTTATATGCGAGTGTCCTCAGCCGACGAACGCCAGTCAGTGGATCTCCAGCGCGATGCGCTGATCGCGGCTGGCGTCGATGCACGCCACATTCATTCCGACAAGGCCTCTGGTGCCCGCGACGATCGCCCTGGCCTCAAGACGTGCCTCGCCTGGCTCAAGGAAGGGGATACGCTGGTGGTCTGGAAACTCGACCGTCTGGGCCGTTCTCTATCGCATCTTCTCGATATTATCGGAGATTTTCGGGAGCGTGGCATCGCTTTCCGATCCTTGACCGAACATATGGATACGGCAACCGCGCAAGGCGAGTTGCTGTTCTCGATGTTCGGCGCACTCGCCCAATACGAACGCGCCTTGACGCGCGAACGGGTCATGGCGGGGCTGGCGGCCGCCAGGCGCCGGGGTCGGCTCGGCGGTAGGCCGCCCGCGATCGACGCGGAGAAGATCGCGGCGATTACCGTCGCCCTCGAAGGCGGCGCCAGCAAAGCGGCTATATGCCGCAACTTCGGTGTACCGCGCTCGACGCTGATCGACACGCTGGCGCGGATTGGCTGGACGCCTCCCGGCAGAACCTGACAGATGCCGCGCCGTTCCGTTCTGACCGAGGCGCAGCGCCTGTTGCTGCTTGCCCTGCCCGAAAACGAGGCCGACCTGGTGCGCTACTGGACGCTCACTCCCGATGACCTGCGTGTCATTGTCAGTCGGAGAAGGGCGCACAATCGGTTGGGCTTTGCTATCCAGCTTTGCGCGCTGCGCTACCCGGGGCGGCTGCTCCGGCCGGGGGAGCTGATCCCTCAGATCCCGCTCGCCTTCATAGGGGATCAACTCGGGATCGAGCCGGACGCGCTCGCCGACTATGCCGTGCGTGGGCCGACCCGCTACGAACAGCTCGATACGCTGCGTGGAACATTCGGATTCCAGCAGTTCTGTCGGCCGCTCCAGATCGAGCTTCAGGCCTGGCTTCTGCCTGCGGCCCTGACGTCCAGCAGCGGAATCGTTCTCGCACGGATGCTGCTGGGCGAATTTCGCCGGCGATGCATCGTCGTGCCTGGTATCACCCAGATCGAACGCATGGTGGGCAAGGCGCTGCTCGATGCCGAGCGGTATGTCTGCGAGCTGCTGACGCGGCATCTTACCGCCGACCAGCGCGATCGGCTCGACGCCCTCCTCCAGCCGCATAGCGGCAGCCATATCAGCAGCCTCACCTGGGTGCGTCAGCCTCCTGGCCAGCCCGGGAGGCGTGCCTTCGCCGCGATCCTCGACCGGTTGTCGCTCCTGCGTGCGATCGACCTGGATTCCGGCCTCGTGGACACCATTCACCCGGAGCGGCTTCGCCGATTGTGCCAGGAAGGCGCGCGCCTCACGGCGCAACATCTTACCTCGTTGAACCCGGCACGGCGGCGCGCGGTGCTGGTCGCCACAGCCATCGAGGCGCAGATGACGCTGACAGACGACGCGGTGCTCATGTTCGAGCGTCTGTTCGGTCAGTTGTTCCGCCGGGCGGAACGGCGCGAGGAAGCCGCATTGAAACGCGACCGTCGGACCATCAACGCCAAAATCCGCCTTCTGGCCGAGATCGGCGATGCGGTGTTGAGCGCCCGCGCTGACGACGCCGATCCATACGCGGCGATCGAGGGCGTCATCGGCTGGGACGCGCTGACACGGGAAGTCGCGGAAGCCCGTCGTCTCGTTCGTCCTGATCCGCTCGATCCCGTGGCGCTCTCCCGGGAGAACGCAGGACCGATCCTGCGCCAGATCGGTCCTGCGTTCGTCGCCGCCTTCACTTTCGGGGCTGTTCCCGCCTGCGCACCTCTTGCCCAAGCTGTCGAGACCCTGCGCGGACTCGCCGACGGCCGGCACAGGCTTCCGGCCGACGTGCCGCTCGGCTTTGTCCGGACGAGCTGGCGGAAGCGGATCGACCGTGCTGATCTCGACCGCCGCATCTTCGCGTTCTGCGTCCTGGCGGAACTGCGCGACCGGCTGCGCGCGGGGGATATGTGGGTCGAGGGAAGCCGACGCTATCGCGCCGTCGAGCACCAGCTTATTCCAAAGCCGATTTTTTCCGCGATGCGCGAGGCCGGCCCCCTGCCGATCGCCGTCGCTGATACCGCAGCGGCCTGGCTGGCGGAACGCAAGGCGCTGCTCACGCGTCGGATCGCCGAGATAGAGGCGAAAGCGTCCACCGATACGCTCGAAGACGTGCGGATCGCCGAGGGGCGGCTGCGCATCTCGCCTTTGCGCGCGATCACTCCAGACGAGGCAGAGGACGCCCTGGCGCCCCTCTACGCACGCCTGCCGGCCATCCGGATCACCGATCTGCTGGCCGACGTGGATCGCTGGACGGGACTTGCCGGCTGCTTCACGCATTTGACTACCGGCCGGGCACACGACGATCCCCGCGCGATCCTTACCGCCGTTCTTGCCGATGCGACCAATCTCGGCCACGCCCGCATGGCCGAGGCCTGTGGGTTGGTAACTCGGCGTCAGCTCGGCTGGCTCTCGGCCTGGCACCTGCGCGAGGATAGCTACGGAGCGGCGCTGGCGAGGCTGGTCGAGGCGCAGCATCGGCTGCCCCTTGCCGCGTTGTTCGGCGACGGCACCGCGTCCAGCTCGGACGGGCAGCACTTCCCGCTCGATCGGCGTGCACAGGCAACCGGCGCCGTCAATCCGCACAAGGGCAGCGAACCCGCCATCTCCTTCTACACCCATGTCTCCGATCGCTACGCGCCGTTCCATTCCACAGTCATCTCCGCCGGTGCCAGCGAGGCCGCGCATGTACTCGACGGCCTGCTCCATCATGGCGCCGACCTTGCGATCGAGCGTCACCATACCGATGGCGGGGGCGTTTCGGATCATGTGTTCGCCCTATGCCATCTCCTCGGTTTCCGTTTCGCCCCGCGCATCCCCAACATCGGTAACAGACGCCTGCATCTGTTCGGCGACATGAAGCCTGGGTCGACTGTCGCCCCATTGATGGCCCAGCCGATCGACGAACGCCTGATCTCCGAGCACTGGGACGACGTGATCCGGCTCGCCACCTCAATCCGTACCGGCGTCACCAGCGCGTCGCTGATGCTGGAACGGCTCGGTTCTTATCCTCGCGCGAACGGTCTCGCCCTTGCCCTGCGAGAGATGGGCCGCGTCGAGCGTACGCTGTTCACGCTCGACTGGATCGAGCTCCCCGAAGAACGCCGCCGCGCCACCCGCGAGTTGAACAAGGGAGAGGCCCAGAACGCCCTCAAGCGCGCCATCTTTTTCCATCGCACCGGCCGGATCCGCGATCACGGACTGCAAGCCCAGGGACATCGGGCGAGCGCGCTCAATCTCGTCGCCAGCGCCATCGTATTGTGGAACACCACCTATCTCGGAGCCGCAATGCGGCATCTCGAACGTCAAGGACGATCCGTTGCGCCTGATCTGCTCCAGCATCTCTCTCCGCTGGGGTGGCAGCATATCAACCTGACCGGGGATTACCTCTGGACCGACGCCGGCATCCCGGAAGGGAAACTCCGCCCGCTCCGGCAAGCCATCACAATCACCGATAATCCTTAGCGTATATCTGTGCCCGTTTTATGTACCGACCCC
>NZ_WOTB01000078.1 GCF_011516835.1 Acetobacter musti
CAAAGCCCATCTGCGTCGCGTTGCCGAACGCACCCGTGACGCCTTGTGGGACAGGATCGGCACCCTGATCGACCAGTTCTCGCCCGCAGAGTGCATAAATTTCTTCACCGCCGCTGGATATGAGCCAGATTGAAAAGAAAATGCTCTACCCGGGTGTAGCATGAATCTTGGCGTTATTATAAATATCAAGAAGTCCCGAATTCTGAAGTATTATAGAGGCATTTATAATAGTTTGGAATGATATTTCTGCCAATACTGCTATATCAAAAAATGAGTGATGGCCATCTGCAAAGTTAAGAATCCATAAAAGGCTCATCTGATCTGGTTTGTTGTCATCGTCTCCAGAAAGTGAAGCAGGTAACGGGTAAAGTCCACGTCTGCCCAACTGTGGCTCGCCAAATGGGAAGCGATTAACAGGATAAGCATCGTTCTCAAGAAGAAAAATAAATTTCAGAATGAATTGATAAGAAGAAAAAAGCGCCTCTGGCTGCACAAAATCAAGATTATCCGCAGATGTGTGATATTCTGGAAATGAACCATTCGGAGAACGCATCAAACATCCTACCGGCAAATTGAAACCAGGAGAACAATACTGTCTTTCATCATAGCCGTAAGGTTCAAATTCCCGAATGTTAGCATTGTCTTCGTTACTAATGAGCCATTCAAGATATCGATTGATAGAAGCTGCATTGTTGCGTGATTTCTTATATGTTAGTCCGCTACCATCTCCCAAGCAACTTAAGACCAGTCCGGCTCGAATTCTTTTCGTATTTTCAATATTATTTGCCAGCCAAGTGATTGCGCCTATTGTGCCTGGAACAAAGACGAAACGATATGAAAAACGTAGGTCATTCGTTGCCTGCAATGCGCGAATAAGTTCAATTGCTACAGCAATTGAAGAAAGATTGTCATTGGCGAGAGACGGATGGCAGCAGTGAATGGAAAAAAATATTTCTTCTTCAGAACGTCCTGGGATAAAAACCTCGCCATATGTCAGATGACCGGGTTCAAGAGAAACATTAATATCAACGTCATATTCAGCGTCCGTCATGGCATCTTTTTGTTGATTGGAAACACAGAAGCCCCAATCACGGTTATAATAACTCGTTCGATATGGAATCAGATTAGGCTGCTCTGAAATAGAAAATAAATGATTAAGCAGTACATCTCTCGATATTCGACCGCGAAACGGAATACTATATTGCAAAAGATGCAAATTATTTTCCTTAATATCAATAATAATTTCACCAGAATGCGTCCTGATTGTAGCCGAATTAACATTCCACTCATCTGGAATCTGCCAATCCAAGACGGGTGTTCCTGATGGAACATTTATCATCTGAAAATTCTGGACTCGATCATCAATATATTTTAAAGTACATCTTATACCTTTTCCAGTTATACTTCGAAATATAGGGAATAATGCCTCAACATGTGTAAAAATGGTACCCGGCGTAGTGGCGTTTCTTAGGATGGAATAAAACTCTGGTTTGATCATAAAAAGGTCCATTATTTAATACTCAATTTTATATCATAACAAACGACTATGATCCAAAACTATTATATAGTATGTAATTCATTTTTTCGTTAGCGATTTTTCTAACTCTGGTTGCGCGCTTTATTAATGCCGCATAAAGGTCGCGTTTATACAAAGAAAAAGGAAAGCGACGAAGGGTTTTATGAAATAAACTTGTAGGATTAAAATATCGACCAGGTCGTCCTTCGTACCGGATAATGCTATTTACGTAACGCTTGGCATCTAACACAGGATGAAGAAATTGCTCTTCCACCATGGTTTGAATGTCGCCTTCAAACAATGGTGGATAATGCGAAAAAAAATTTGCAGCACCGTAGTCTGTAAGTTGTGAAACGGTTAGTCTACTGGTTTTTAGCTCCGTTCCCATGAACAACTCGGCGTGGGGCCAAACCTTTATCTTCCCGGAATTTATCTGATCGGAAAGATACAAGCGACGTGATAAAAGTTCTGCTACAGCTCTTCGGGAAAAAACAGCAAACGGAAAATATGTTTTTTCAACAGTATCTTTTGGATACACACCTGAAATACTATAAATATAGTCACAATCATAAAATGGATCGTCTACAGTAAATGCCACGACATCCTGAAAATCTTTAATAACACGCTCCATTAAAACAGATATGTTTGCCCGGACAACGACATCATATTCCCATATAATATAATAGTCATATTTATTGAATAATTTAAAGTAATAGTATAGCGGATAATCAGCATTATACCAAGTGCAATCGCTTTTGTCACCAATGTATAATCCCATTTTTTCAAAATCTGCTATACAAAATGTCACAAAGGGTAAATTATTTATTGGTGGGCAGATTCCGTTCGTGTTGTTTGCAAGAATGATGACTTCAAAAGGACTGTTTTGTTTGACCATTTTGTATTGGCGAAAAACAAAATCATCCCAAACATGCGTTCGAAACAAGATGACACAGTTCATAGATTTTGCTCCATAATCGTGGTGGAAACTGCGATCGGTAATTTCTATTTATTGCGCAAAATATCTTAGAGAGTCTATTTTTAATTTGTGTGTAGTATGCACGTCATACGTAGTGCATATTGCTTACGCCGTGTCGTCAGTTAGGCTCAAACCCCATTAATTTTTGGAAAGGATGTTGATTCAAGCTCTGAGAGGAGACTGAAGATGAATAATCTGTAATGGCTGACGGATGGCCCGTTTGCAGCCGTTCTTCGCAAAGAACCATGGTCACCCCCGAGCAGACGATCACCGTGTGCTGAGCGGCATCACCTTCGTAAATCGCATGGCCTGCACTGGCGTGACGCGTCGCGTTCAACGGCCCACATAAGACGCTGTAAAATCGCTGGAAACGTTGGGGCACCATGGGGATCTTTGCCCGGATGATGAAATACCTTTCCGTCGGGAGGGTGGAAGCTCAGACCATCATGATTGATGCGACTTACCTCAATGTACACCGGACAGCTTCAGGCCTGGGGGGTAAAAAAGGAGACAGGGCGACGATCATCGGATGGACAAAAGGCGGTATGAATACGAAGCTGCATGCCATCACAAACTGGAACGCACATCTGCTCAGCTTCTTCATGACAGCAGGTCAGATCAGCGATTATACGGGAGTGACTACCTTGCTGGACAGCTTTCCCAAAGCACAATGGATGCTGGCGGACCGGAGTTATGATGCCGACTGGTTCAGAAAAGCGCTGGAAGAGAAAGGAATTAAACCCTGCGTTCCAGACCGGAAATCCCGGGGAAAATCCATCAGATATGACCGACGACGCTATAAGCGCTGCAATCGTATTGAGATCATGTTCGGCCGTCTGAAGGACTGGCGAAGTGTTGCCACATGTTACGTCAGATGCCCGACTGTCTTCCTCTTAGGGCGTGTCGTCAGTTAAGCGGGAGGATTATGCCGCTTGTACTCTCGTCTGATCTGTGATTTTTTCTTCCTGTTTCTGGAACGGGGAGAGAGTGAATGCGTCGGTATGG
>NZ_WOTB01000079.1 GCF_011516835.1 Acetobacter musti
TTCAGGCCAAGAAGCCGTCTGGCCCAACCACCTGACAGGAGACCGCAAGAGGGCCCGGAGATGCCTCACACGGGCCTTAAAAACCGCAGAAAACCGACATTCCCAGTCATAAGGGAGGTCTGGATGAACGAGGATCAGAAGTCAGACCGCTAAGACACGTTCAAAAGCTTCACCTTAGGACTGGGAAACTATCAAAAAGGCACGATAACAGGTTTTTGCCGCGAGGCAGCAAAAACCGCATGAAAACAACATCATACAATATGTTCTCCTACCGTGCCCTGCCGGTGGCGTCAGCATCCTCTCGGATGCGTCACTTCTGATGCACGCGTCACCCGGGGTGCCGCGCCGCCGCCTCTCAGGCGGCGGCAGTGCAGATCGTCCAGAGGGTAACGACTTTCGACATTGCGAGATAATTGGGCCGGAAAACGGGACGTTGGAAAATCCGCTCACGGCGCGACGCTGGCAGTCGATTATATTTGCTTCATACGATCACGGACCTAATCTGACAGAAAAGCTGATCATCAGGACCGGGCGCCATGGAACAGCGAAATCGTATCACCAGAAAAACAGGAACTCAGTTTGAATCATCTGTGGAAGTCTTCACACTGTCCCGGGAAGTAGCGATTCAGAGGATCATAGCGCGCGCGCAGGAGCAGGAACAACGTGACACTCCGAATGTCACCAGCAACCTTCTCTCAGGAAATGCCCGGCACAGCAGTCGATCCGGGCTGCTCGCGATGGTGTTAAGAAAGGCTATGGAGACCCAGGGCAGACAGATCAAAAATCTTCCATCCATCCGTGTGAGAGCTCCTGACACGCGTGGTACGCCATTTCATTTCGCCTGCAGCTTCGTGAGCAAATCCCACGCGGCATCTTCCCGAGCGAAAAAGGCAACCAGGAGAAAAAATGGACGATCTTCTGGAGATCGGGAGAGGGGCGCCGATAGAAAATCGGTAAAAACAAAACAGTCCGGGAAGGGAGCCGACAGAACCACGGATAAAGAAAACATCCTCGACAGGCATCAGCGTTATATCGAACGGGGCGGCGCTTTGCAGGAAGGGCGTCGCATTGACCTCCGGAATGAAGATTCCAATGCCATTTCGGCGTCCGTGACCGGCCTGGGACAAAAAGTGGGGAATGGCCGGGGCGTGGCAGAGACCATGAAGAAGTCCGACCATTCCCGCGGCGAAAGTGCTTCGCCGACGTTAATGCAGGCCTATATCGAAGACGCAGCGAAAACAGCTACCATTACAGCCAACGCCACAACCGGCATGACAAATTCATTCGGTACGATCGGAGCCACGCCCGAGGAGAGGGCAGAGTTCTGGCGTCTTACGGAAGAAGCCGCCCCGAAAAATGGTCGGCTTCAGAACCGGATGACCCTTGAGCTTCCTCATGAGGCCAGTGACGAAAGTCGTTTCCTGATCATGCGTGAATTTGCGTACGAATTTGAAGAAGCGGGCGTTCCTTACTGGGTCGCAATTCATAAACCGACCAGCGGCAATGACACACGGAACTACCACGCGCATGTCGTCTACGGTCCACGACCGGCCAGAAAGATCATCAATCCCGCCAGCGGCAATCTGGAATGGGATTTCTCTATCGTTGACAACTATATTTCAAAATGCGGTCACCGCAGGGTCTGCAGACCTTATAAGCAAACAAAGCCAGACTGGGTCTATGACATCAACAATGTCAAAAAACGTCGCATAAGATTCGCAGAAATCGTCAATCGGGTGATGAAGGAGGAGCAATCCTCCGTCCGTTACGATCCGCGATCCTACGAGGCCATGGGGCTCGATGTTGCTCCCATGCGAAATGTTCGCAGGGTCGTCGCCGATAAGGCCAGAGGTGCGAAGTTTGTCGTGATGGATGCCGAATGGACGCGACGAATGATCGCCCAGGAGATTATGGCCGTTGCAGAGCGTCGGGACATGGCGTGGGCCAGAATCCAGGATTCTGAACACGAAATTGAATTGGCTGCGAAAGGATATTCCCGAACCCGCAGAGGTAACAAACGGCTGCCGGTGTCGGTATGTCTTTCGGAACATGATGTGCTGTCGAGTGAGAAAAGCCGCCTCGTGCTGGCCGAGCGACGCAGGATTGAGAGAGACAGGCTCAGCCGCCGCGTGCGGAACGAGGCCACGTTGCGAACCCTGACTCTGATTATCAAGGCAACCGATACCTGCCGCCCATCAGGTTCAAGAAAGCCCATGATGAGTCTGGACCCCGATATCAGCATCGACGATCTGAATCTGCTGCATGCCGCCGCACAGCACGAACTGGAACTTCATGTCGTCAGAATGAAGGAGGGAGATCGTAAAGAGAAACGACAGGATAGGTTCTTTTCGGCACGATGGAGAGATGCAGCTGAGAGCATCCCTTTTCAGGAAGATGGCGAAAAGTCGAAGCCGAAGCCCGATATCACCGTCTTTCCGGAAAACAGCATCGAAGAAAACAGAAAACGAAGACGGGAACGACCGACAGACCTCGACCCGTTCCGTAACGGGAACCTTTACGATCACGTCACCCCCGTCACGCCCGGTATGCAGAAGAGCATGGACAGGATGACAGATGAATACCTGTCCGGGATTGGAGACGAAACGGGACTTGCACATCGGCTTCTGCAGGAAAGACTTCGCGCAAAAGCGCAGAAAAATCGCCTTCTGCTTGAAATGACGTTAGTTGCCCGGGAAAAATTGAGGAAGCGGGACGACGAGGAGCGTCGCGCCTATCGTGCGACCCAGGCTGCAAGGCAGGAAAACAGGCAACAGAACAATTTTTTACCTGATGAAAAAGTGCAAGACGACATTGATATAAGAAGTATTGATTCGGGCGAATGCATTTCACAGGAGCAGAAGACGCCGCCACTCTCGGATCAGACTTCGGTTATCGAAAAAAAGGAAAACGAAACGAATATTTCAGATGTTTTTCAGTCCCAGGCAGAGAGAGAAAAACAGGAGCAGATTGAAAAGAAGAAAAAGACCAGACGCAATGCGATTTTGCGTAAAAAGCGGAAGGATAGAGGGTTAGGTATGTAATATTATGTGTGTGCATCCTGATGGATGCTTTTTTTCATAAAGTCTTTTTTGTTATAACTGTTCCATCCACACTGGTCTTTATCTGATCTGGTTTTCCTTCGGCTTCGCGGGTTGAGGACATTGTCGTCCTCACCCCAGAGTCGGCCTGCGGCCGAGCGTTCGTGCTTCGAACAAAAGAGGTTTCCTCTCTCTGTGGTCTCACTTTTTTCGAGATCGTTTATCATGAATTCCCACAAATTCGTCGAACGGGTCTATGACCCGGTCGATCAGCTATACGATGCAACGGCAGTCCTGAATGGGGTTGTCCTTCCTTCTCTGCGGGAGATCATCAGGTCTCCATGCACCGGGCTACAGGATCC
>NZ_WOTB01000080.1 GCF_011516835.1 Acetobacter musti
AGCGTGCGTGATGACATCCAAAGCCGGCCCCCCACCCGGCTGTCATCTTGAATCAGATCACGCGGCCCATGGGAATGCTCTACGATTCAAACCGCACAGAAAACGCTCTAGTTCCGGGTCATGCGTTCTACGCCCGCATAGGTACCGGTTCTTTTCACTTTTGACCGGCGCCGGTAACGCCTGAAACGTACCTCCTCAGAGGCACGAATCAGTTCGTAAACCTTAAACCACATCCAAGCCTCTTTAGGTCGCTTATACAGATGCGCACGTTCGATCTGGCGGGCAGCATAGCTTCGGGCTTCGCCTTCATGCTCCCGCATCACCCGACCAAAAACCAGATCAGGATCGATGCCGTCTTCCTTTTCATTTTCCATGGTGACCCCGTAATGTAGGGTGATATTCGTTTTAAACTAAGTTTGCTTGCGACAGATTAACGGAAGATTACTGCGGTATCTGCGCTCAAGTATTCTGACGTATCTGCCGGACACGCCAATACTTCGTTATGCGTGGGCTTTCGCCGGTGCTACGGACACGACAGTTGCGGTACTGGTAGTCTTCGTTGCGCATGCGGCCGGAACACAATAATCGCTTTGTGCGAGCCGCCACGTCTGCGATGAACATCATCTATGACCGACGGCATTGCCCGGCTGAGCGGTCTCTATGCCAATGACTGGAGGCGGTCCATCAACGCCGGTCTAAGGGGACAGCATTTTGCCACGATCGCAATTGCGACGAAAGCCTGTTCGGTGCCGTTACAGCGTCAAGAGCTAAACTATCAGTCTGTAGCTGCCATCGGGTAGCGACGCAACATCGGTCGGCAATGATAATGCCGGCGCCAGTTCCATGCGACATACGGTAGTCAACTCTCCGGCTTTCATCACGAAGCTTCTGAAGGACTTTCTGTCCACCAGAATTCGTGTTTTCATATGATAAAGTCAATGTCGTACACTTTGTGGTCGCAATGTCGCCCCTCTCGCGGACTGATGGTAGGGGCACCGTTCTGAGCCGCAGCGGTCGACTGGCGGGTTACTCGTCCTCCACAATCGTCGCCTGTTAACCGTCTATTAAGCTCCGCGATTCACTATCGAACTGTCCATTATGGAGGGCATGAAATTGAGAGAAGGTAGAACAGTTATCCGTAGAACAGTTATCCCCGGTACCGAACAAGACGTTGACGATCTGATTGAAATTCACGGCCTTTCGGCGAGAAATTATGCCGCCCGCCGGCTTGAAGCGGCACACCGCTTCGGAATGCCTGACAGTATTGATTACTGGTTGCAAATTTACCGGGCGGTGAGTGTCGGACGTAAAAGGATGCCAAGGCCGTATCCCCCCATTCGTCACCAGCATGAACCATCTGCCGCCAGTCGGGCTGGGGCGGCCGAGGCCATCAGTTAATGAGGAGTGGCCAGCGGTGCTGAACGTGTGGTTACAGCGTACTGTCTGATCAGCGCAGCTTCGGTCGCCCGTCGTCTTTCTTACGCCTGAACAGATCCGCGCAGGCCGGAAAAAGCTGTGTACCCCAATTCCATTCGGCCAGCGCGACCAGCGATTGAGGTTTACCCAAGGCAGGCAACCACGCCTTCGATAACACGCCACGTTCCGCCTGAAGGCAAAAGCCCTGGCAGCGCTCTCGGTGACCTCGCGCCAACACGCTGAAGCGAGATCTTCGACATCCGCACGGTCTTAGGCTCAGGATATGTTAATTTATTGAACGGGGCAGCACTCTGTGCTTCACAGGTATACCGCTGGACGTGCAGCTGAGTGACGTGTTTTTGCTGTCTGAACGCCAGATGGAGAGGATCATGCCGTTTTTTTCTTCTGGCGCAAGGGTTCCGCGCGTGAACGGCCGGCGGCCTCCCCGCAGGCTGGCCGTCCAGAGCGTCTTATGATCGACGCAACACACCTCACGGCACGCCGGACAGCGCCCCTCTGTTCAAGAAGGGGCTTTATCCCGCCATATCGGGTGGACAAAAAACGGTCTGAATTTAAAGCTTCATGCTTTATACGACGACGCAGGCTGGCCAGTCTGTTTTTATCTGACGGCGGGGAGCCCAGTGACCTCAGAGGCGCAGACGTGGTTCTGCCGGACCTGCCGAATGAGACAGAGGAAGTCATCGGTGACCGGGGATACGACAGCAACCGCACCAGACAATCTTTCAAAGGACGGAACGTCACCGCCTGCATCCCGCCAGAGAAGAACAGAAAATTAAAGCCACCTTACAACAGACATTTGTATAAAAAGCGCTGCCTCATCGGAAACATAGTCGCAAAACTAAAACACTTGCGGCGCATCGCAACACGATATGACCGCTGCACCCATACACTGATGTCCGCAATCTATATCGCCACAACATTCACCTCCTGCGTCAAAGAATAAGGCTAGAACTGAGGCTAGCCCAATTCTGGCTTGCTACCATTACCGATACGCGTCTGCCGCCCTCGATTAGCAGCAGCGACGTACAGGCTGTGATTACCATTTCTCACGATGCCTTTACCGTATTGGCACTCGTTCGATCAGGTTTTTCCATCATGGAACACGCTGCGCGGCCTGAGCGTCCCATAATGCAAAAGCCGTGCAGAGCACGGCAACAGTGCGGAAAATCCGCTATGCGAAGATATTCCGCGCGCGCCATATGTACTGCTGCAGTTTATAATGACGGACCCTGTCCGGACTTTCCTGCGGCGCGGATATACCGGTGACATTGGTTACACCCTGAAAGGCGTTATCGGACGGACGACTTTGTTCGGGCGGTCCGGCTGAAAGTTGAATGGCCGGAGGGGAAGGCCATGCTTTAATCTGCGCATGAGAGAGTGATCTGATGGGACTGAGTGGCGTGTGCCTGACGAGATGGGGCGGCTGACCGCAGGGGTCTTACTGTGCATCGGGTCGCTGATCGGGGAAGATACTGCCGGAGCGAGAGATACGCGCCACGCATCCCCGGTTCCGAAGGCGGCTCAGCAGTTCCGGCGACCTGGTGTCTCCCGGCTCTTTGAGCATCGTCATTACAATAATAAAGACGGCGAGGAAGTTCATTCTACCGCCCATCCGAAAGGCCGCCAGATGCCAGCCGGGATGAGGCAGACGGATTGCGAAGGCTCATATAGCTTCAGCCTTCACCGTCGGAGGACATGTTCTCATCATGTCGGAGCAGCAAAATGGCTGTGACAGGAAAAAACCTCCGCCGGCCTGCATATAAGTCCGTATGCTGCCGCCCACAGGCTCAGTTACGCGGGCCCGGCTGCTCGGTGACGATGCCCGGATACTGACTGCTGCGCGAGTGCAGATGCTG
>NZ_WOTB01000081.1 GCF_011516835.1 Acetobacter musti
AGCGCAACGCGGCAAAAGCGGCGCATTTCCTCGCCGCGCTGGAACTCGGAAAGCAGGGCGCCGTCACCCTCTCTCAGGACAGGCAGTTCGGAACCGTAGAACTCGCACGCAGGGAAGAACGAGCCGCTCCGGACGGTGTGTGACGCCTGACGGGCATCTTTTATGGGACGTGTGTCCTAATCGAAACATTCTTCAGGGTCATATCCGGCACGATAGCGTTCGACGATTCAGGGGGAATTTGGGTCAGGAAAATGAACTGTCCCATGTCTGCTGACAGGCAGACGACCGGAATCAGGACCAAATAGCCTTGATTGTAAGGTGAATATCCCTTACATTTAAGGTCATCGGGCAGGAGCGTTCCATGACATCAGTATCACTAACCGTAACCGCAAAGGGACAAGTAACGCTCAGGCGGGAATTGCTTGATCATCTGGGCATTCGCCCGGGAGACCGTGTTGACTTCGAGAAGGCACCTGGCGGTGAGATCAGAGTACGGGCTGCCCGGGTCGCCGGTAACATCGAACAGTTTCTGCATTCTCTGGACGGTAAGGTTAAGCTGAAGGCACCCCTGACAATCGATGAGATGAATGACATCGCGGCAGCCGGGTGGGCTGGAAAACTGCACGATCAATGAAAATTATTGCCGATACCAATGTACTTGCACGAGCAGTCCTTCAGGACGATGCCGCACAGTGCCAGGCAGCCAGGAAAATCCTCACTGACGCTTCATTGATCGCCGTATCACTGCCGTCATTGTGCGAGCTGGTATGGATACTCCGACAAGGAGCCAGACTGTCCAGGGAAGACGTTGCCTCAGCAATACATGCCCTGCTTGATACCTGCAATGTCGTCATGAACCGCCCCGCAGTCGAAGTCGGGCTCGCACTCCTGGAAGCTGGCGGTGACTTTGCCGATGGTATTATCGCCTATGAAGGCGCCTGGCTGGGTGGAGAAACATTCGTCTCGTTCGATAAGAAGGCAGTTTCCCTGTTGAAAAAACGTGGCAAAAAAGCACGTTTACTTCACGCCTGATGTACAGACAGATTTGAGCATGGCCGCTAACCAGTCTCTGGAAGTCGATCCTTCCGCAGTACTGCCCGGGCTGAAATCCGGCCGTGAGTCCGGCGCGGCAGTCCACTTCGCGTTCACTGGCATAATTGAAGTTTGTGTCGTGGTTTTTGTCGCGATCACGATAATTCTTGTCTGGCGATGGTGGAACACCAGACGGTAGTATCACTGAAAGTTCCGCGCTTTCAGGATTCCGCACGACCACGTGCATGACACCATCTTCGCGCTGCAGGGTGCCGTGGACGATCATCAGCGACGTCCCCATGACGATGGCCTGTTGCGCTTCGATCCGGTCTTTCCACAGGATCAGGCTGGCCACCCCGGTTTCATCCTCGATCGTGACGAACATCACGCCTTGTGCCGGGGCGCTGACGCATCAGCACCAGTCCCGCAATCACCACGCGGGTCCCATCCGGTAATGTCCCGAGATCCTCACAGGGAATAATGCCTCTTTCCGCAAGCCCGTCGCGCAGGAACGCCAGAGGATGTGCCCGCAGGGTAAAGCCGATAGCGAGATCAGATATGAGACAACCAGAGACCAGTCTTCTTCTGATACGTCAGAGGGATACTGATTGCGGGCAGGCGTCATCCCTCATGACTGAACCAGTCAGGCTCGAAAGTACATAACGCCCTTCAGGCATTTAATAACGCTTTCATTGTTCTCAACAGCCGAACACTGTGGTCAAAATTAAGCGCATTTTCCGGAAAGCCGACTATCGTAATCTTTGAAAATGATTTTGAAAGAAGATGAAATCAGATGGCTTTTCGGATCTTCGTTCTGATGAAATAACAGTATATCGTACCCTTCCCGGTGAACCAGTTGTGCTTCTCTAACCGGGAAAGTCGTTCCGCTCAGACACCGGGCATACGCGCTTCCGATCCCGTGGTGTCTGAAAAGGTTGGCATGGACGACAACTATATTGCCTGGAGAAACAGACTGTCCCGGAACTGGAAACTCTGGAGATTCTACAACGCCAGTCTTGTCTCGGCCGTGCGAAAAATCAGCCGCCGGATTCTTCCCGCGACCGTCGGTGACGCCGTCAGGGAAGTCGGGCAATGGACTGCCCTCCGGACACAGCAGAACACCCGCACGCCGGTCGATCTCTGGGATGCAAACTGGCGGCCGCGCTGGGTAATCGAGCTTCTGACAACAGGGCAGCTGCTTCATGACATCCCTGAGAAATCCCCTGACAGCTTCCCACGCATTCAGTCACGCTGCCCTGGAACGACCTCCGCCGGACTCTCAGACCTTCGGCGATGCCGAGACCGTCATGAGCTGCCGGATAATGCCGCTTCTGACTGACCGCAGACGAGGTTTGTACTTCCTGGCAGCCTGTCGGGTTGGGCATTTTTAGGGTCATAACACCGAGGCTGACCCGGCTTATGCTGCCTGAAGGCGTGCCACTCTTTTGCAGTTGTATGCGAGTGCAACGAGTGTCCATTCGGTTGTGACTTTTGCAAGGCTGCGCAGGCTGAATCTTCTGAACCCCATGATGCTTCTGATAATTCCAAAGACGGGTTCAACGGTCTGTTTGCGTAGTCTGTAAACATCTCCGGCTTCTGTGGTTTCCAGTTTTTTCTTCATGGCAAGCCGCCAGGGTTCGGTTATCCGGCGTGGCTCCTTTGCTGCGGGATGGGGGCGGAAGTCGTAAGGCCTGCGGGCACAGGGCCGTCCAATGGCGACCAGCGGATCAATGCCCTTTTCCCGCAGTTTCCGGACCGCCTGCCCGTTGGCGTAACCGGTGTCGGCGAGTACCGTCTCCGGGAGACCGATTGTGTCTTCCATCGCCAGCACCGTGTCGGCAAAGGATGGCGCATCCGCTGACGTGGCGACAACGCCGGTTGTCACGATCAGCTGGCTGCCTTCGGCGCAGACCACGGCCTGGGCATTGTAAGCCTGCCGGAATTCATGGGCGTCCGAACGCCGCATGAGGCGGCTGTCGGGATCAGTCAGGCTGATCTGTCTCCCGGGTGGTGGTTCCTCATCCGGCGGTTTCGGCGCCCGGCCACGACGCCCTGTTTTCGCATCATAAGCGGCTTTCTTCTTCTCGTAGGCCGGACGTGCCGTTTCAGCCTGCTCCTTGGCATCAGCTTCCAGCCGGGCGCAGGCTTCGTCCAGCTTCGCTTTCAGTGTTTCCCGTCGGGCAAGCGCTTCCGGCAATGCCTGCGGATCGCTGTCTGTGGCATCTGCGTGCTCCGCC
>NZ_WOTB01000082.1 GCF_011516835.1 Acetobacter musti
TGGCTTCTGAAAGGCCACATCAACAGGCCTTACAGAAGACCGCACACGATCACACGTCAATATGGGTCAGAAAACTCTTGCATAACGGACGGCAACCACAGAAGAAATCCGCGTCGAAGGCCAGACTGCGGGCGCGGTCATCGCCGATAAGGCTTATGACAGCAATGGGCTCCGCGAACAGATTGCTGTCATGAACGCAGAGGCTGTCATTCCGTCAAAACGGAACCGCAAGGTGTTCATCCCGCACGACCAGGCTCTTTACAAAGACCGAAACCGTATCGAGCGGTGCTTCAATCGCCTCAAACATTTTCGTCGTTTCGCAACGCGCTACGACCGCAGAACCATCCATTTTACAGGCTTCATCTATCTCGCAGCAGCCATGATCTGGATCGCATGAATGTCGATTAGCCCTAGCTGATGAAGCCAACCTGAGCTTTAATTTTCTCAGTGATAGGCCCACGCCTCGCGTTAAATCGCTTCTTGTTTTCCTCGAAGAGGTTATTCCCTTTTGTATCAATTGAAATAATGAGCGGACCGAACTCTTTGACTCTGTTGATCCACATGGTTTCGGGCATCCCAAGATCCTGCCATTCCGCGCCCTCAATTTCCTCAACTTTGGTCGCAGCGAGAACAGCACATCCGCCCGGGAAAACTGCGTGTACGGCTTTGTACTCTGCGCACCCTTCCGCCGTCTCCGGACCCATACCTCCTTTACCGATCACTAATTTTACGCCCGTTTCCTTAATGAAAGCTTTTTCAAATTTTTCCATTCTCATGCTAGTAGTTGGACCAATCGAGACCATTTCAAATTCGCCATTTTCGTCTTGCCGAACAATTGGGCCCGCATGAAAAATAGCTCCTCCTTTCAGTTCAACGGGTAGTGAGCGGCCTTGCTCGATAAGGCGCCGGTGTGCGACATCGCGGCATGTAACCAGGCGTCCGGTCAGGTAAACTATATCTCCAATATTTAAGTCTAGGAGATCTTCATCTTTGATCGGAGTGGTGAGTATTTTTTTCATAGAACAACACCCTCATGGGAAAGAATTTCATATGTAAGATCTGAGTTGAACTTGATTCTACCGCGCCTATGAGCCCAACAACCAGTTGAAACCGCAACCCCGATTGTTGATGGGTGCCGCGCAGAGGACTCAATATTCACACCCATTACACTACTTGATCCCGTGAGACCTTGGGGACCGATGCCAAGTTCATTCAGCCCCTCTTCTAGAAGTGTTTCCATCTTGGCAGCCTTTGGGTTCGGGTGGTGACTTCCAACCGAGCGCAAAATCGCCTTCTTAGACAGTCTAGCAGCGGTTTCAGCCGCAGTGGAAACACCTACCCCAACGAGTAAAGGGGGACACGCATTGACTCCTCTCGATGTGATGACGTCGAAAACAAAATCAACAACGCCTTCATAGCCCTGACCTGGCATCAATACCGTCGAGGCGCCAGGTAGTGTGCAACCGCCGCCGGCCATATAGACTTCAATTGTGGCGCTGTCCTCACCGGGCATTATTTCCCAATCAAGCCACGGTATCCGTGATCCTGTATTCGATCCGGTATTTTTTTCATCGAAGGCCTCAACGGCGTTGTGCCGTAACGGCCCTAACTTAGTAGCACCAAGCGTAGCATCGCGGAGTATTGCTTCCAATTCACCAAGCAGAGGAAACTTAGACCCAACCGAAACAAAGTACTGTATGACGCCAGTATCCTGGCACGAAGGCCTATTTAGCTTATCTGCCGCGTCTTGATTCTCAGCCATTGAGTCATAGATGACGTTTGCCATCTCGTTCTTTTCGTTCCCACGAAGCTCAGCAAGCTTCGACTTTACGTCGGTTGGCAGACGCTTCCCGATATAGGCAGTGAATTTTGTCATGACATCCGTCATGTCCTGGACAGCTGCGTTGTCTACCATAAGGAGACTCCTTCTTTCGGCAGGGCGACCCTTACGATCGCCAGATGCGTTAGTTCACGCTAACCGAGAAATATCGCGCGTATAAATGAGAGATTATTATATTATAAAGTAGTATAATATTAGATTGGCTGTTAGTTGCCGAAGTTTCGGATTTTTCCAACGCGAATTAGATGGATCACTTTTTTTTGCTTTCGCTCTGATCTGCGTCCAGAGAGTGTACCGTGTTGATTGTTAGGGTGCTGGCACGTTAAGTGACGTGTGGAAGTTGAACGGTGCTGTCACATTAATCTCTGGGCTGTAGACTGGCCTGCATGAGCGCTCTTCGTGTCAGCTACAAACGTCACCGCTTTGCATGTGAGCTGAATGCACATGCCGTGTGGCTGTGTTTCCGGTTTCTACTGAGCTTCAGGTTGATCGAAGAGATGCTCCTCGAACGCGGGATTGTCGTGTCATATGAGACAGTCCGCCGCTGGAGCCTGAAGTTCGGAGCTGCATTTGCGCGCAGGCTGCGCCGCAGGCGCGCGGCTTCAGGCGACGTGTAGCGTCTGGACGAGGTCAGGATCGTGATCCGCGGCCAGGTTCACTGGCTGTGGCGCGCCGTCGATCAGGACGGCTACGTTCTCGACGCGGATTTCTTCTGTGGTTGCCGTCCGTTATGCAAGAGTTTTCTGACCCATATTGACGTGTGATCGTGTGCGGTCTTCTGTAAGGCCTGTTGATGTGGCTGAATTGCCCCGGGTTTTGTGGAGACGGAACGACCCGAGAGGTAAGAAGGATTCATGAGCAACAAATCGAAGCGTTTTCCACCTGAGTTTCGTGACCGTGCAGCCCGCAT
>NZ_WOTB01000083.1 GCF_011516835.1 Acetobacter musti
GTTGTTCAACAAAGAAACAGCGGCTTGCCCTCAGGCAAGATCACGCTACCCAGACGTTCTTCTACTGTTCATGCTAAACGTTGTTTAGCGTACTTTCCACACGATGGCCTCCATCTGGCTCTCAGACAGCAAAAACACGTCACTCACACCCCCCCTCCACCGGGAATCCTCTGAATCACAACAGCACGCTCAGTTCAATAAATTAACAGGTCCTGAGCCTAATGGAGCACGTCTTGTCAGGGTGCGTCGTCACCGATCAGACGCATCAGCTAAAATACGGCAACAGTTCGTAATAAGCGTTCCGCTCATACCTACATGAGGCACCAAAGACGTCCTGCACTCTGAAAGAAAGTTGGAGCTGTCACCGTAGCATGGCGTCGCGTCATGATCGGTCACGTCATTTTCGGAACAGGCTTGCTGCGATATATTCGCAGCTTAAAAATCTGACAATTCGCAAGAAGTGTGGATATGGAAATCCGTTGTCCGCTTCCGGCCACGGCGGTGCGCAGGCGGCATCAGAGGTGTTATGCACTCCCATACCTCATCGGTCAGGTCAGACGGATAGCGTCTCGTTTTGCACGTGATACCGGCCATCCGGCCTCGCCACTCTGGCATCCGTATTCGTAGCTTGAATCACGCAGCGCACTTCTTGGAACCCCGTCATATCGAATTTCCAAAAAGGCACTGAAACTCTTATTAACCAGATAAAATAATGCACGAGCGTGGAGGTAATAAGAAAGGATAGGTTAATATATCGGCATTTTTGCAAGAGGAACAAATGACTCAAATTCAAGAATATTCCGTGATTTGGTTCCAACATTAAAATCTAAATCAACAATAATATATCCATTATTGCTTACTACAGCATAAAATCTGTTTTCTTTTTCAAAAAAGAACGTATTTGGAAGTTGGTGTTGATTTCCATTTACTAGTTTGAAACGTAGACTTGTATCGGGCTCTTCTGCATAGGATATGGAGTTATCCTTGATATATATATACATTACAGTATTATTTAATGTTATGAAAAGATAAATATCGTCTTCATTGAAGTTTATTTCAACTGGAATCATACTTCTTTTGTTATCTTTAATTCCGCCAGTGCAGAAAGAAAATTTCATGATATCAAAGAATAATATAGTACCATGGTAGCTTACTAAATAAAATAAATTATCATTTATATTTTGTTCAGTGCAAATAACAGATTCAGGAAGATTTATACTCTTATAATAATTTATACAATCATACTTATTTTTGAATATTTTGTTTTTTGAACTGTAAAATATTGTCAAGTAGGTTGTGTAGTTATTGGTTATATCTTTATAGTAAGTTTTGTTTATAGAAAACAGTTTTTTGATAAGATCTAAACATAGAGTGGGATGTTGTCTTCGAGCTTTCCCAATTACGTTCTGAAAGGTGAATTTATGTCGTCGCCTTATAACCGACGCAACAGCGACTATCTCGCTGGGATTGTCGCAGCTTAGGGCGTCGAAAATACTCTTGAAATTACGTGTACCACTTAAGTGACCGATAGTGCCGTGCCCGCAATAGAACATCTTTAAAATCGTACAATCAATGTGCCTTGCAACCATTTCCCCATGATAATTGTCGATGTAATCATTCGGGTCATAAGCAACAAAAATACTGCCATGAGTCTGAGGTCTGCGTAGACCCATACCTTTCATGATAGATATGAAATTTTTTTCAACGTAACGATCTTCGATGCACTCACATTCTTGTCTGTCTAGTGACCACTTAGGTGAAAGCGACAAGACGGAATAGGCGTTAAACAGCCTTGAGAACCTAATCGCTGCATGGGCACCCATCGAATATCCGAGGATTATAACTCTTCTGTATTTAGCGATCAGCTTTTTTACCTCATGGATGACGTTCCCTTCGTCTGTTTCCGAAAAATACCAATGGTCGTGCCTGGTTGTAATTCCGATGGCCGATACTTTTGATTTTCGAATGGGCCGTTCACAGAATATTTCGGTTTCAGCCAGATGGGTCACTGCAGCAGGACCAAATGTTATAATGACGTCCCTTGTCTCCCCCTCTACGTGGTGAACGACAAGATCTTCTCCGGAATAGACTATCATTGGTTCACTACACGTTTATTTTGTTGTCGAATTAACAATTCATTTACAAGAGTGTTATTTTTATAATTTATCGTTATAAATAATAATTTATAATGTTTTCTATATAATGTATAAATTTTACAAAAAAGACGTTTTAGGTTGATGTGTAATATATATATACAATTAAAAATTCTATATTTAGTACATCTCTGGCAGAGGATCAAGTATAAGATATTCATTGAAAGTGAATTTTTGTTGGCGCGAAAACGTAATCACGACTAAAATGCATTAATACAGTGTCATATAACAAGGTCAGTTTCCCATCTCTTCCAGTAAAAGCGTATCGATGGTGCTGGGTTAACGTGCTTTTCACATAAAGTAATGAAGGCGGAGTTAACGGCACATGAGTGCCGTGCGCTTCAGGAAAATAATACTTGATTTGTGCGGACTGATCGCCGCCTGCTATGTGTAATGACCGCTGCGTCAACTGCTTGAGCGTCAACACAATCTGTTTCCGCTTGTTAGAGCATTTTCTTTTCAATCTGGCTCATATCCAGCAGCGGTGAAGAAATTTATGCACTCTGCGGGCGAGAACTGGTCGATCAGGGTGCCGATCCTGTCCCACAAGGCGTCACGGGTGCGTTCGGCAACGCGACGCAGATGGGCTTTG
>NZ_WOTB01000084.1 GCF_011516835.1 Acetobacter musti
TGCGTGCGAGTTCTACGGTTCCGAACTGCCTGTCCTGAGAGAGGGTGACGGCGCCCTGCTTTCCGAGTTCCAGCGCGGCGAGGAAATGCGCCGCTTTTGCCGCGTTGCGCTGCAGCGGCGCCTCGCGATCCCCTGTCCGGCTGCCTTCACTTTTCACCAGCCCGTCATCCAGCCGGTACAGCCCCCTGCCCTCTTCCCCGAGATGCTGACGCCACCACGCCAGGGCCTGGCTGACGGTGAAGCACGAGAAACGCTGCGGCAGGGCCGGACGCACCGGCTGCAGCCTCAGACGTCGCCGCAGCAGCGCGAGGCAGGCATCGAGCAGATCGGTCTGCAGCAGCGCGGCATCAGTCCGGTGAGGCTCCCCCTCTCCGCCCCGGCCGAACACCTGGTCCCCCAGTCGCGGGATCTGCGAGACCGCGGCCATGGCCTGCTCCAGCGCCGCGCGCCGCAGCGCCCGCTGGCGGAGGGCCTCCGTCTGTCCGGTCGCCGCCTGCCGTTCCGGTGTCCCGTCCCGCAGCATCAGGGCCGAGCGCAGCTGCAGCAGCGTCGCCGCAAGCACCAGCCAGTCGGCGCTGCGGGCAAGCGGACGCGCACGGACACCCTCTTCCACAATGCGCCCCAGCTGGTCGATCAGCTGCAGCAGCGACATCCGCCGCAGATCCAGCGCCCCGCTGCGGGCCTGCTCAACCAGCAGAGCCAGCGGACCGGCCCAGTCCTGTGCCTGCAGATGCGGGGATCCGTCAGACATCATAGAGCGGGCGGATCCGCAGACACAGATCCGGCCAGCCGCGGGCGATCGTCCGCAGCGCCGCCCAGGGCGTCCAGTCCGCCGACCAGAACCCGAGTGTCCAGACCGTCTCCGGCGCCACCGGTCCGGTCTCCAGGGCCTCCACCGTCTGCAGCGGACGCGACGTGCCCCAGTGCCGGCACAGCCAGGCCAGGACGTCCGGCGACTGTGGCCCGAGTGCGAGCAGCTCCACCGGCACCGGACACAGCGCATTCAGATCGAACGGAACGGAGTCCACGCCGTCATCCCGGACCCGCAGGTGTCCGGCGGCCCGGGCGACCGCCTCCGCCAGCCCGGTCAGGCGGCCGGCCTCGCTCCCGGCGCCGGCCGGCAGCAGCGGCCGGAGCAGATCGTCCGCCGACAGCGCCTCCGCCGCCCACGGGATCCGGCCCGGTCCGGCCGCCCGGGTGCGGAACTGCGCCAGTCTCTCCGGCGGGCCTTCCACCGTCAGCAGGTGATACAGCCAGTCGGGCTGCGGGCAGGCCGGAACGCCGCCCTCCCCGGCCCGGCCGCTTTCCGGCTGCGTTTCGACGACCATGCCGTGTCCCGCCCCGGACGGACGCGGCGCATGTGAGGGAATGGGCGGGCGGACCGGAAGCCGCAGCGACGCCCCGTCGCCCTGTGGCGGCGCGCTGTCGCCGGTACAGGTATGGGCCAGCGGCTGTGCCCGCAGCTGAATCCGGTACGCCTCGAGCGCGTCGGTGACCGTATCGAGATCCGCCACGAGCCCGGCGACGTTTTTCACCACCGCTCAGAGATCCAGAAGATGCGCGGGAGAGTCGATCTCGCGCCGCGAGCGCCGCACGTAGCGGCGCATGGTGCGCAGGTCCCGGTGCCGGGTGTGCGCCATGATCTGCTCGTCCCGGGCACTGGCCTGAAAAGCCTCGGTCACAAAACCGGCCCGCAGACCGTGCGGGCTGAGGCGTTCCCCCGCCGGCGCCGTCACCCCCGCCTGCTTTGCCCGGCGCAGCAGGATCCGCCTGACCGCATCGGGATGCAGCGCGTCGCGCCCGACCTGTCCCCAGCGACTGACCGGCCGGAACAGCGGCCCGTTTTCGTCCAGCGCCGCCGCCTCGCGCCAGGCTGCCAGGGCCAGCACCGGACAGGTCGCGGCGTGTCTGCCGCGCGGGATCGCCACCTCCTCGCCCTGCTGCTCCTGATCGGTCTTGCTGCGGGCAATGGTCAGGATCAGCCCGGTCGCGGTGACCCGTACCGTCCCGCCGGTCAGGGCCACCAGCTCCGAGCGCCGCAACGCCGCAGCGAAACCGATCAGCAGCAGCGCCCGGTCGCGCAGGTCGGTCAGGGTTTTCTCCGGCGCGACCAGTTTCCGGATTTCCTTCGAGGTCAGCGCCGCCGCCTGTTTCTGCGGCCGGCCATACAGCCGCCCGATCGCCCGCAGCGTGGCGCGGATCGCCGCATGCCCGGCGCTCCATTCGAGATTGTTCATCCGGTGCGCATAGCCGATGGCCGCCAGACGGCGGTTCAGCGATGCACGGCTGTAGCGCGGCGCCAGTTCGTGCAGCCAGGCCGCCACGACCGGCGGGGCGGCCGGAAGCGAAACAGCGCCATGCCCGTGACACCAGCGACAGAAATCCTGCCAGTCATGGGCGTAGGCGCGCAGCGTCTCCGGCGCATGCGCCGCCGTCCGGGCGGTTTCCTTCGCCGCCTCGATCGCCTGCTGCAATGAACCCGGGGACGGGCCACACGCCACCCCGGTGTCAGACGCCCTGTCAGCGGGCGCCGGTCCGGGAAGATCGTCTCCGCTCTCGCTCACAGAACCGCACGACGTTCAGGCAGCTGTCCCGGGTGCACTCCACCTCTCCTCACCTTGTTGTCCCGCGGGAGTCTGCCCTTCTGCCCCGATTAAGGCAAGCCTGTTCTGAGGCGTGGTAAAGGGGCATTACCACGCCTCAGAAACCCG
>NZ_WOTB01000085.1 GCF_011516835.1 Acetobacter musti
GATACTGCGCTCGGGTGATTTCAGTCCAGGCCATCTTGATCTCATCAGGTTATCGCAAACCCATGAATCATAACCCGCTGAAATCACTCAACTCATTTTCGGTCAGACACTAAGGTAAAGCCGTAGGTCAACAGCGCGCGAACTGCGGAGCCAAGGTCGGCGCGCAGTTTAGCATCCTGTACACGTTCGACGAGCATGAAGCACATCATTCGAAGAACACCGATGAACGGCTCCGGTCGTGTCGATAGCACAAGTACCAAGTAGACCCATGGCACCAGCGACGTGAGGGAAAGCGGCGACTGCATCAGGGGAACCGCTGTTGATTTTTGACGCGAAAGCATCCACGTCAGTGGACGTAATGGGCAGTTCCGCGGCCATGCGAGCGGCAACGCTACGGATGATAGGATCGCATTTTGGCACGCTAAGCAGGTTGATTACCGCACTCCAGAACCCGTGATGATTGGCGTCCTCCACCCACAGAGATTGCAGTAGGAAACCCATCGCCGGGGCTATTAACAGTCCTAGACCTTGAGCCTTGGGGAAAGTCAAACTTCCGTTGATAATGTCGTCAGGATCAAGAAACACTCGGCTGGCAACGTAGTCGAAGAGGAGATGGTGTCGGAAATGTACCGACCGCTCCGCGTTGCTAGAAATGAGGATGCCTTCGCCCATGAGTGTGTCGAGCATCGTAGCATTGGCGTCGGCGACTTTAAGCCGTCGAGCGCGAAGTGTACCAACAGCTATCATGTCCTGCACGACGTTGCGTAGGCACACTTCGGCTACTACTCCGTGGGGTCGGACACGCTTGTCCCAATAGAGATTCAGTAGAGCAATTTGGGAGTCGACTCCCTCGAAATCCCCGCTAACAGCACCGGTCGCGACCAGACTGGCCAAGAGCCGCATGTTAAACGGCACCATGGCCAGTTCGCGCAGCTTTGTGCTGCATTGCGTAAGAATTGCTGCAAGACGTGGGGCGAGGCCAAGGAGCTCAGCGAATTCGTCATCGGACCAAGGTGGAATCTGGATGTGCCGCACGTTGGCAAAACCTTCACCCTGCAGCCCCTTCTCCGGCGGTGTACCTTTGAACAGAGATTGGAAGTTCTGGCCGAGCCGCAAATCAAAAATGCGGCTGGACGCTATTACCGTCCAGCGACCTTTAAGTTCGATGACTGCCTCGATCAGGCGCTTGAATGCTGCTTCGCCGGATTGGCCACGGCTGGCGTCGAGCGCATCAATTAGGAGGAAAGCCGGGCTCGGGCCGTCCCAAGCTCTCAATACCGTAGGGAGATCATGGTCCAGTCCGAGCGCCCGGGATATTCCCTCAAGTGACTCGACCGAAAAGCGGTCTACAGCCAATTGCACCACATCATTTCCCTGCGACCTAAGCGCTCGGCCAAGGGCATTGATCACCGCGCTCTTCCCGGCGCCCGGCTCGCCGATCAGGAGCAGATGTCCTCCGAGCGCCGCCGCATTGACGGCCGACTGACAATGACGCGTGATACTGACCAGATCACCGTTCCCCGCTTCAACAACCTCCAGTTCAGCCAGCGTTTGTTCCGTTCGAAGGGAGTAGGTGCTTAGGGTGTCAATATCTTTGCGAAAGTCTTGCCTGGCAGCGAGGCATGCACCGCGCGTCATCAGATCAGCACGAAGGGTCGATAATGTCCTTCCGCCGCGTGCGCTCATCAGATCACCAGCAATCCGCTCTAATAGATTAAAGACAGATTGGGCATCGGCTTGTGTCTTCAGCACCGGGTTTAAGGTGGCGGACCAAGCCCCCCGGTCCGAGCCCTCTGGATCAATGGTGTAAACATAAGTCAGGTGGGAGATAGCTTTTAGGATTTCGTCGGTGAGGGGTTCGGCTGTTCCGGTCGCCGTCCACGCTAGTCGGACACAAGCGTCGAATTGGCTAAGCGCTTTGGTTTCGGGAGCGGTAAGCACTGGATGACCTGGTTGCCTCCGTGCTTCAAGTCCCTTAGCTAAGTTGTAGCGTGTAGTTGCTGGAGACGCGGGGCCGATGGCGATCAAAAGCCGGTCCTTCGCCGGGTCGAGTGGGCGATTCCACTCGAGATCACCCGTGCCATCCCGGCAGAGACGCCATTGGCGAACGATCTGATCAACCGTCTTGCCGAACTCGCTGCTCAGGCTGTCGGATAGGGACAACGTATTCTTGGCCTGACCGCAAATTATCCCGCCGACCGAGGTCGTTGCGAACGCATCATCCAGCGGCGCTTCGGTTTCCATACGAAAGGTGGTGATCCTCGCGCTCCCGAGCTGAAGACGGGGATCAACAGAGGTTTCGGTGATAAGCCAAAGGCCAAAGACTGCGCCGAGGCTTTGCTGGAAGTTGACCCCAGAAGCAGTCGCATTGCCGCCCCCCGTCGCAAAAGTACGTGGAGCCTTCGGCTTCGGGTAGTTGGATTTCGACATCGCTGTCAAATGTCTCGTGAGATCGGCGTTATTGAAACAGCGAAGGCTGAACCGGGCCGGAATTGGCGGAAACGTCCGCTTCTGATTGTTCATGTCGGATACCCGACGGACCGCTTTCCCGCCTAGTCCGCCTGTCTGCTCAGTGATGTAGGAGCAGACAGGCGGCAGTCGCCGTCATGTCGGTCGTAAAGAGAGTCGCTCAAGGTTTTGGTAAGCGGACATCCTGTGTCGG
>NZ_WOTB01000086.1 GCF_011516835.1 Acetobacter musti
GGTCTATGACCCGGTCGATCAGCTATACGATGCAACGGCAGTCCTGAATGGGGTTGTCCTTCCTTCTCTGCGGGAGATCATCAGGTCTCCATGCACCGGGCTACAGGATCCTCGCCTTGAAGGCATCGTGCTCATCGTCGAGCAGGTCGCCGCGAACCTGGACCGCGCATTCGCGCAGAGCCTTGCTGAGTCCGGGATGTCACATTCCGCTGTTCATCACTCCGCTGCAGAGGAGTGCATCGCATGAGACAGGAACTTCAAAACAGTTCTGGTCTGACGATCAGAATTGTCAGCCTCGTGCCCGGAGTTGAGTCTCTGCGGCCTGAACCGACGTCTGGCGCGAGGCCCCGCGAAACGCTATGGGCCGTGTGCCTCTACGATCTCGTTTTTGCCGCAGACCCAGGGCAGTCGCTTCAGTCTGAGCATTTCGCACTGTGGTTTCCTGCGGACCAGCCGGTTTCTGTAAAAATGCAGGATGCAGTCGGTCCGGGAATGCTTCTGCCGATCAGCGACGCGCTCCGGGCGGAAATTCTCGAACGACCCGGCCCATCAGCTGTCGACGAAGATAATGGGCAACTCATTATTCCAGTCAGTTCGCCCGATGTTGTTGTCCTTGCGGGGGAGCGAGAGGCGCACTGGATAACCCCGAACGCAACGGACCCGGTGCGCTACATCCATTTTGTTTCAGTAGTCCGCGGACTGTTTCCCGAACTGAGCAGGGCACCGGACGCCATCGATGCACTCGGACGCCACTATGGCGTCACCGGAACGGGCGGAGCCCACCCCGGCTCAGCCATTGCACGGATCCATCTGCTCGCACGCATCATCGAAACACTGCTGTCTGAGCACACGCTCAATGAACTGATCAGGTTCGTTCCCTGATTTATCCGGCTGACTACGGCCTGAATCAGGTCTCAGCAATTCCATTCTTTCCGAAAGACAAAGTCATGCTTCTTACCACATGCCCGTCCGTGATGACGGGCCGGCCCTTCGTCGCGCGCTCTTCGTTCCTTGAACCGACCGAAGCCGATCTTCACCTGTACCGCACACTGGCAATGAAGTTGCGTGTGCAGCCGCCATCGAGTCTGTTCCGATATCTGTTACCCCAGGGCCAGCATCTCATGCATCTCGGTGATCGTCCGTCATGGGTCTGGGCCAACCTCCTGAAGGTCGCGCAGGCGAGATGGCCTGATCTTCCGCCATACGGTAACGTCGCCTCCGACGGCACAGCTCTGAACTCCACGGTCGAAAGGATCGTGTATGAAGCGATTGTGCCAGTCGTTCCCGATGACGTCGCGATTGATCTTGAGGCTGCCATCAGTTCCGACAGCCAGAGGCGGTTTCATTCCGACATCGCGGTGCGGCTTCGGTCGCAGGTCCAGCATATCGAAATCGTCGGGGCGTGTGGCTCTGACCGTGTCACAAGGAATGAGTGGGAACAGAAATTGCTGGCTCAGTTCGATCGCCGTCTTCTGGTCTACGAAGCGGCCGGGATTCAGCCCGAAGTCTGGTATCTGGACCAGATGCTTGAACCTGACCGGCTGAGACAGCGTTTTCTGCAAATCGTCGCCGGCCTGCGGAAGCGGGTGTCGTGACGGCGCGTCCGGTTCACCTGCCGCGCTGGCCCGCAGGTCGTCTTTGCCTGATCGATCTGACTCCTCAAAACCTGGGGGCGCCGTTTCACGGCGCTCCAATCATCCTCTCTCATCGGGAGGGTTTTTTCGAGGCGGGATCGTCAATGACGTGGATCTCGGACTGGAGCCAGCGGTGCGGGTGTCTTGAAGAAACACTGGACGATTCGGGACAACCGCACCTGACGGTCAACGACAGCCTGTTCCGTGGACTGATGCCGTCACGACGTGCGGCACCGCTGATTTTCGCTGGATACCACATGTGTTTTTTACGAAGGCTCCTTGGAGGGCCGCATGACCATCCGCCCTACGATTTATGCCTGTACACAGGAATCCGGCATTTCTGCCCGTGGATCTCCGATTTTGGGTTGCAGCTGGCTGCTCTCGAACTTGTTCCGGAAAATATCCATCTGATGACCCGCGCAGGTCCCTCGGCACGACAGGCGTGCGTGGAAACGCTGCTAGACCTTCTCCTTAAGAAAGCGCCGGCCAACCAGCTGGTAGCCCTTTCGGGAGGCCGTGTTCCGCCCCCGCCCGATGAGGAGCCGCTCGCGGGAATGCCCGGCTGGCGGTGTATGACGTCGGGGTTTGTTTTCACGGCAGATTAGACGCGCGATGGGGCCGCCCATTCTCCTGTCGCCGATGGCCCCCTGATGGTCATACGGAGGCAGGTGGGTTGCGCCTGCCTCTGCGCGCATGTGCATCAGGCACGGGAACGGCCGTTTCGTTACGCATCCCGAAAACAGGGCGTCTGTCGAAAACCAGAAGATAATGACAATCCGCCGCTTGCCGCGAAATTCGACCCGAAAGAGTTCACTTCATGAGGATAAGTCTGTCACCCGGACAGAAGCTCCGGCAACCACGCAGACAGATCCAGACAGACTGCTTTCGCCTC
>NZ_WOTB01000087.1 GCF_011516835.1 Acetobacter musti
ATTCAAACGCATCGCTATGCGTGCCGGCAAAACGGACAAAAGCTTCAGCGCCATGATCTGTCTCGCTGCAGCCATCATCCACTCACGGTGAATCCCCACAGACCTTAATCCATTGGGGGAGAATTTTCACGAGCTTGCGGACGAGCGATAATTGAAGCGCCAGATGAAAATCCTTCGTTATATTGACGCAGGAGGCGCCTGGTCCGGCTCCAAAATTCTCAATGCCGTTGATACGATCCCCGCTATCAGCAAAGCTCTCGCCGTGATGGATGCGATAATGGTGGACTCCGGGGCATCGGGATGATCCGATATGAGTGTTTTATGGCTGGCAATGGGGATCATCATAACTGCGGATGGGACCTCGCCCGCGCCTGCCTTTGTGATATTCGCCAAAATAGCTCTCGTCGCCTTCGACCTTATTTTCAGCGGGTGTTTTATAAGCAATCTGCTTTGCAATCATCTCACGCAATGTGCACCAGAATAGTGCGGCTGATGCCCACAAGTTCTGTTGCACGCGGGCAGGCTTACCCGCGACAAAATGCTTCCAGAAGCATTCAGGGGTACTAATAGACAGACCACAATGGGTTTATGTCATATATCAGCCTTCTGTCGGCTTGCCTGTGCCAGCCCTAATGATAATCTTATATAACCAGGCCGCCTCCACAAACCATTTTATACTTGACATAGCATGATTAAACGCTTTATTAATATTTTATTAATTTATAATATTTGCGTTACAATATTTTTGAACTTTATGCTTTCTCAAATCATGAAATGTCATTTAAAAATCAGCTAAATTTGATGTTAATATAAACTATGGCGAGATCAGATTTTGTCTGCCTTTATCACACAATGAAGTAAAAAGTTCTCTTCTTTAACGTATTATCTGAAAAGGGCAGGACATTGAGCATACCCGGAAATACAATTCCACTCCAGAAACGGACTTCGCGTCTCAACGCACTTCAGTCTTTTCGGGGAATTGCTGCCTTTGCTGTTATCATAAATCATATTCTGGCCTGTTACCCAACGGGGAACACGGTTACTGATTCGTTATTCCCGGCTATCGCAAACAGCCATGCCGCTGTGGTCGTTTTTTTTGTTCTGAGCGGTTTCGTACTTAGTTTCTCGCTGGAGAAATGCACAGCAACAGTCAGTGACGTAATATCATTTTACATCAAACGCATTTTCAGAATATTACCGCTTCTGATCGTTATAACGGCATTGTCCATTCTCTATACGCTTGCACCGATTTCCACTCGCTCCGTATCCGCTGGCAATTCATTTCTTTCTGGTCTGATGGAACATGGGCCGCTCATTTCTCAGGTCGCGGTCATTAAATGTTTTCTTGGTCTTGCAAGTCATTACGTGCCGCAGAACTGGACGCTGACCACAGAACTCCTGGTTGCGCTGGTCTTTCCATTCTTCTTTTTCATCTCACGCAAAGACTGGAACTGGTTTTTCTGTCTTCTGCTACTGACGCTTACTCTCAGTTTTGTGGCGACTTACCAGTCCGGGGGAGTATGGCTCCCGGCGATTTATACGGTCGATTTTGTCATCGGGATCGGCTGCTATCGCCTGTGGCAGGAACGGGGTGGCGTATCGCACAGCTCTTCCTCCCCAGTCTTCCTTATCGGACTCGCTGCTCTTTTACTCGGGAATCCGTTGGTCCATATCATAAGCGGAACAATGCCTTCCTTTCACAGTGCTACCGTTTCTCTGATCGAGGCACTCGCTGCAGCGATGATGATTTTTGAACTTGCATCCGGACGTGGCATGCACAGGTTTCTGGAACGTCCCAGCCTTGTCTATCTGGGTAATATTTCTTACGGACTCTACATAACCCATTTCCTGGTTTTAGTGATCCTGGCACGACTGATGAACACATTTCTCTTATCAGTCGATCCGGCGTGGCGTTGGATAATCATGAGTATCAGTGTCAATGCTGTAACTGTCGTCCTCGCAGCATGCTTCTATCCACTGATCGAGTTACCCTTCAACAGACTTGGAAAAATCATTGCATCCAATGTCGCAAACTGGACAGCTCCCAAAAAAAAGAGCTTTCAGTTGTTCAGATAGGTATGCGACTAAAACAATTTTTCTTCGCCCGTTTCCCATGATTTGAGATGGCATGTATCGCAGGTCAGGTAGACCTGAGCAGATAAGCTCTGATCTAGAGGGTGTTATGTACTTTCGTGTGCGATTGGTTCAGTAATGCTGAATGACGCAAGCCCGCAAGCCGTATCCCTCTGACGTATCAGACGAAGAATGGTCGTTGGTTGTT
>NZ_WOTB01000088.1 GCF_011516835.1 Acetobacter musti
GGGGGGGAAGCTGAATGTCGGCTGTCAGGCATGAAAATCTGACCTGACCGAGAGGCAGATTCGCATCATAAACGCGTTACGTCCTGCGTCTGATCCTGACCTGTCAGACAGGGTGTTCAATTATCGTCCTGCCCGGAACGCTCCGTTTTCCAGATATCCCGGTATAGAAAGACAAGGAAAGGGACGGGCCAGAGGAACGGAAAACTACCGTGCAGGGCCAGCCCCGTAGCGGCGGCCATCACGCCTGCCAGAAAAGCCCCCCACGAAAGTAGCGGCAGAAAAATGCTTCCTGCGATAGGGCGAATGTTCCTGTCCGGCGCAATCCATGACGCCATCCATTCCGCAATTCCCGATGCGGCTTTTAACAGGTTTGTCGTCACGACGATCGTGGGCATGGGCGTGCCGGAGAATTTCGCGATCGTTTCGCCCTGCACGGCCAGAAGTGCCGGAAGCACGAGAAATTCGCCCCAGTAGCGTAGGGAGGATCCATGCACGATCTGTGCCAGAACCATGAAGATTGTCATCACCATGACACCATAAGCTGGCGACCATAACAGCCGCATCAGGCCGGACAGGATGGCGGCAAGGAAAAAGACACCCAGCACACCCGCCAGAAGCAGGCCATGGTGCCAGTTGCCGCTGATAAACGAGGCGCCCATATGCGTGGTATTGCCCGTCATCGCGCCTGCAAAGACACCGCCCAGATCGACGAAACTCAGGGCATCCACATAGCCTGCGACAAGCCCGAGAATGAGAACCCGCCGGGCGGAAATCGAGACCGGGAGAAGGGAGGAGGGCATTATTGCGACCGGGAAGCGATTGACGGATAGAGCCTGCGGGCGACCCGCTCCATGGTCAGACCCTGCACGATGATGGTGAACACCACGACACCGTAACAGACAGGCAGCAGCAGATCACGCAGGTCTCCGTGCGGCAGGCCAAGCGCCAGAGAAACCGAGATGCCGCCACGCAGGCCGCCCCATGTCAGGATGCCGAGGACACGGCCCCGCTCCCACTGCCGGAGATGAACCGGCAGGGTGGAGAACAGCACACTCAATGCCCGCACGGCAATGGACAGCGGGATCACGGCAAGCGTCGCCAGAACCGTGAACAGATGCGGCGTGATCTCCAGTATTTCAAAGCCGATGAGCATGAACAGCAGGACGTTCAGCACTTCGTCAATCAGCGTCCATGCAATGTCGAGTTCCTTGCGCGATACTTCATCGAAAATGGAATGGCTGTAGCTGGTTCCGAAGCAGAGACCGGCCACGACGACGGCAATCGCACCGGACATCCCCAACTGATTGGCGATGCTGAAGGTTCCGGTCGCCAGAGCCAGCGAGGTCAGCAGATCAATATGCGGGTCACGCTGTCCCTTGAGCACACGAAGAGCAATCCACCCGGTTATCGCTCCAAGAAGACCACCACCGAGCGCTTCGCGGCAGAAGCTCATGGCAATCTCAGAAGCGCCCACCCCTTGACTGTCTCCAGTCGCCAGCCCGATCGTCACACCGAAAATGACGACGCCCACGCCGTCATTGAACAGGCTCTCGCCCGCAAAGACGGCCTGTAGCGGTCCTGGCAGTCCCAGACGTTTCAGCATTCCCACGACCGAAACCGGGTCTGTCGGAGCGAGGATAGCGCCGAGCACGATGCACCATGTAAAGGGAACGGCATGGCCCAGCAGCGGGAAAACACACCACGCCGCGACCGCCAGAAACGCCACGGCCAGAACGGTTCCCAGAATGGAGAGAGCGGTCACAGACATCAGCTTTGCTCGCAGATGCCCGACATCCACCTGCATGGCTCCCGCAAAAAGCAGCAGCGACAGGGCACCGTTCAGAAGTGCCGCAGGCAGATTGATCGCGCCGAGTACAGACCGTGGGAGAGCCTGAAGGTCATAGGCCGGGATCAGAGGGTTCAGGATCATGACCAGAAGCGAGGTCAGCAATGAGAAGACCAGAACGCCGATCGTGACAGGAACACGCAACGTATGGTGGTTGAGAATGCTGAAGCCTGCCGAGAGGGTCAGAAGCAGAGCGATGAGGCTGATGGTATCCATACCTTCACCGCTGGCCGCTCTTGTCCTCTACGTCAAGAAAAACCGAAAATAGTCCGCTATTCGAGAAGCTTAACCGGGCATTGAATGACAAAAATGAGGCG
>NZ_WOTB01000089.1 GCF_011516835.1 Acetobacter musti
ATCCACCATGCGGTCATAGAGGGGAGACGGTTTCATTCGGTCGTCGTCACCGAACTGGGTGTAGGCCATCGGCACGCTGGACTGGTTAGGGATGGTGAACATCCGCATCCATCGGCCCAGCACCCGCAGGGCGTTGACGGAATTGAAGCTCTGTGACCCGCCGGAGACCTGCATGACAGCCAGCGTGCGGCCCTGTGTGGGTCGGATCGAACCTTCCGTGAGGGGAAGCCAGTCGATCTGGTTCTTGAACACGGCGGTGATGGTGCCGTGGCGTTCGGGGCTGCACCAGACCTGGCCTTCCGACCAGATCGAGAGTTCCCGCAGTTCCTGAACCTTTGGATGCGTGGCGGGAACGGAATCCGCGACCGGCAGATCAGTTGGGTCGAACACCCGTGTTTCTGCACCAAGGACTTTCAGAACACGCTCCGCCTCAAACACCAGCAGGCGACTGAAGGACCGAGGGCGCAGCGAACCATACAGCAGTAGAATACGTGGCGGGTGGTCAACCCGTAGTTGCGGTTCCAATCGTGCGAGATTGACCTGTTCGAGATACTCCGGGTGCAGGGCGGGCATTTCCGGCTTGGACATGGTTCCATCAGATCCTTCGGTCGTGTCAGGGATGGCTGATCTGCGGCAGCCACAAGGCCAGTGCGGCAAGTGTGACCAGCAGGACGGGTGGCGTGATCATCAGACCCACCGTCATATATTGCCCCCATGTGACCCGATGGTTCTTGGAGGCCAGCACATGCAGCCACAGCAGGGTGGCGAGACTGCCGATTGGGGTAAATTTCGGCCCGAGGTCACAGCCAATGACGTTGGCATAAACCATCAGGTCGCGGGTCAGAGGCGTAATGTCGTGCGCCTGCTGGATCGCCAGCGCGCCGACCAGAACGCTGGGCATGTTGTTCATAACCGACGACAGGACCGCCGCCAGAAAGCCGGTGCCAATCGTGGCGATGAACGGACCCTGATGGCCAAGCCAGACCAGTGCCGCCGCAAGGTGATCGGTCAGTCCGGCATTACGCAGCCCGTAGACCACCAGATACATGCCCAGCGAGAAGAACACGATCTGCCACGGCGCGCCCCGGAGCACCCGGCGGACGGGAATGACCCTTCCATATCCAGCAACGGCCAGCAGGGTACTGGCAGCCAGGCAGGCCACGATACAAACCGGGATATGGAACGGGGCGGTCAGGAAATAAGCCGCCAGAACCAGGGCCAGCAGCGGAAAAGCCGCGCGGAACACAAGGTGGTCACGAATAGCCGTGACAGGTGCTGGCAGTTCAGAGACGGGATAGGTCTGGGGCACCTGCCGCCGATACCAGAGCCACAGCACGGCAAGTGTCGCGCCAAGGGCGGCCAGATCGACCGGGACCATGATCGCGGCGTAGCGGTCAAAGGGTATGCCGAAGAAATTGGCGCTGACGATGTTCACCAGATTGGAAATCACCAGCGGCAGGCTGGTCGTATCGGCGACGAAGCCGGTCGCAATGATGAAGGCCAGGGCTGCGGTATGGCTCAGGCGGAGTTGAGTGAGGATGGCGATGACGATGGGCGTGAGCAGCAGGGCCGCGCCGTCATTGGCGAAAACCGCGGCTATGGCCGCTCCCAGCAGCACGATCAGGGGAAACAACGTCCGGCCTCGCCCTTTGCCCCAGCGCACCACATGCAGGGCCGCCCAATGGAAGAACCCGGCCCCATCCAGAAGCAGCGAGATGATGATCAGCGCGACAAAGGTGAAGGTGGCGTCCCAGACGATGTGCCAGACGACAGGAATATCGTGCCAGTGGATGACATCGGTCGCCAGTGCCACGGCGGCACCGGCCATCGCACTCCAGCCGATGCCGAGACCCCGTGGCTGCCAGATGACGAAGACCAGCGTTGCAATGAAAATGGCAAGGGCCAGCATCAGACGATCCGTTTCCCGGCCTCATCCACGATCTTCTCGCCGTCCTCCTTGGCGAAAGCACCCTTCTGTGGCGTGGGTAGAATGTCCAGAACCACCTCGGAGGGACGGCAGAGTTTCACGCCAAGCGGTGTGACAACGATGGGCCGGTTGATCAGGATCGGGTGTGCGATCATGGCGTCGATCAGCGTATCATCGCTCAGGGCCGGGTTGTCGAGGCCGAGTTCGTGAAAGGGCGTGCCCTTTTCC
>NZ_WOTB01000090.1 GCF_011516835.1 Acetobacter musti
TCGAGGCCGAGTTCGTGAAAGGGCGTGCCCTTTTCCCGCAGGATCGCGCGCACCGGAACCCCCATACGGGCGATCAGATCGACCAGTTCCGCGCGGCTGGGTGGCGTTTTCAGATATTCGATGATCCTGGGCTCCTCGCCGCTGTTGCGGATCAGTGCCAGCACGTTGCGCGACGTGCCGCAGGCCGGGTGGTGGTAGATCGTGATGGTCATGGACAGGATTCCGGGCTCGGGCAGCAGGAGGACAGGTTCGCGATCAGGGGCGCGCAGAGTTCGGGGCTGCCCGCACAGCAGTCCCTGACGAGGAAAAGCATCAGGTCGCGCAGGCGCGGAAGACAAGCACGATAGACGATCAGCCGGCTGTGGCGCTGCGAGGTCAGCAGGCCAGCCCGCGTCAGGGTAGCGAGATGGGCCGATATGGTGTTCTGCGGGACATCGAGGTGCCGCGCGACGTCCCCGGCGGGCAGCCCGTCCGGTTCGTGGCGCACCAGCAGGCGGAAGATCTCCAGCCGCGTGGACTGGGACAGGGCGTTGAGGGCCGAGAGCGCGGATTCTGTATCCATAAATCGACGATCACGGATATATGGGATGAAGTCAAGACCACCCAGGACATGCCTCGTTCAGAGCTTGGAACGCGGCGTCACACGCCGAACAGGCGGCCGATCCCGCCCGTGACGATCATTGCCACAATACCCCAGAACGTCACACGCAGTGCTGGGCGCAGAGGCGCTGCGCCGCCGGCAATCGCGCCAACGACCCCCAGAACAGCGAGAAGCACGACGGACGTCAGGGACACGCCCCAGGACACCCAGGCCACGGGGGCCAGAACAGCTGCCAGCACGGGCAGTAATGCTCCGGATGAAAAGGCGGTTGCTGAGGCGAATGCCGCCTGTATGGGTCTTGCCGCCGTGGCCTCGGACAAACCCAGTTCATCCCTTGCATGGGCACCGAGCGCATCATGCTTCATGAGGGCGACGGCGACCTTGCGCGAGAGGTCTTCATCCAGCCCTCTCTTCTGATAGATCCCGGCCAGTTCGGTGACTTCGCCCTCCCAGTCCGTGACCAGTTCCTGTTTCTCGCGGGCGATGTCGGCGTGTTCGGAATCGGCCTGGGAACTGACCGAGACATACTCGCCCGCCGCCATGGACAGGGCGCCCGCGACAAGCGCGGACAGTCCCGCGACGAGAATGCTGCCGCGTGTCGCATGAGAACTGGCAACGCCGACGATGAGGCTGCCGGTCGACAGCGTTCCGTCATTGGCGCCGAGAACAGCCGCACGCAGCCATCCCAGTTTCTCGACGGCATGACGTTCGGCCAAAGGATGGAGACGCGACATAAGATGACCTGCTGCTTCTGGTGAATACAAATAAAGGTTAAGATGCATCATTTGCCGCGACAACAGATATTTCATTCTGATATTGCGAGTTATTTTCAATATTATTTATGGTTTAGGAAAATCTGTTCTGTTCAGAATCCTGTCAGGTAAGCATGATACGGAAGTGGATTCAGGGTTCTTTTTTGCCGAGACGTATATGCCTTATTCAACGCCGGACATCACGGATAGCCTGCTGCGTTACGACAGGCCGACGATCATCCTTCACTGGATGACGGCCTTTCTGGTGCTGCTTCAGTTTGCTCTTGGCGAAACCTGGAACTGGCCAACAAAACCCGTCCATCATCTGATGGTGGTCGCGCATCTGACAGCCGGCATCCTGCTGACCGCAATTATGGTGTTCCGCATTGTCTGGCGTCTGACGAAAGGCCGGCATCTGTCGGACCTTCTCGTGCCTGTGGACCGGGTATTCGCCCTTGGAGCAGAGTACACGCTCTATGTGCTGCTTCTGGCGGAAATCTTGCTGGGCTATCTCTGGCGATGGGGTGCCGGGCAGACGATGAGTTTTTTCGGCCTCCTGATTCCATCCCCGTTCGCGCGGTTCCCGGCGGAAACCGTGACGTGGTTTCAGACGCTACATTACTGGAACGCCTGGTTGATTATGGGTCTTGCGACAGGCCATGGCGCGGCGGCGCTTTTTCATCAGTTTGTCCTGAAAGACAAAGTGCTTGGACGCATGCTGCCGCGGGGTTCCTCACTCAGTCAGTGATTGCGATCGGGAACCTATCTGATTTTCATGATTGGGC
>NZ_WOTB01000091.1 GCF_011516835.1 Acetobacter musti
GAAAACGCCACCCAGCCGCGCGGAACTGGTCGATCTGATCGCCCGTATGGGGGTTCCGGTGCGCGCGATCCTGCGGGAAAAGGGCACGCCCTTTCACGAACTCGGCCTCGATAACCCGGCCCTGACGGACGATACGCTGATCGACGCCATGATCGCACACCCGATCCTGATGAACCGGCCGATCGTCGTCACCCCCCTCGGTGTTGCGCTCTGCCGTCCGTCCGAGGCGGCTCTGGAAATCCTGCCCAACCCGCAGCGGGGCGCTTTCGTCAAAGAGGACGGCGAGAAGATCGTCGATGAATCCGGAAAGCTGATCGTCTGATGCTGGCTCTGGTTATTTTCGTGGCCACCCTCGTTTTTGTCATCTGGCAGCCTCGGGGTCTCGGTATCGGCTGGAGCGCTATGACCGGTGCCGCCGTGGCACTGGCGACGGGTGTGATCCACTGGCACGATATTCCGGTCGTCTGGCACATCGTCTGGGACGCCACCTTCACCTTTGTAGCGCTGATCATCATCTCGCTGCTTCTGGATGGGGCCGGGTTCTTCCATTGGGCGGCCCTCCATGTGGTGCGCTGGGGCAAAGGGCGAGGCCGGACGCTGTTTCCGTTGATTGTGCTGCTGGGGGCGGCCATCGCGGCCGTGTTCGCCAATGATGGTGCGGCCCTGCTGCTGACACCGATCGTCATCGCCATCCTCACCCAGCTTCGCCTGAGCCTCGCCGCTTCGCTCGCCTTTATTATCGCGACCGGCTTTGTCGCGGATACAACCAGCCTGCCGCTGGTGATTTCCAATCTGGTGAACATCGTCAGCGCCAATTTCTTCGACATTCCCTTTGACCGCTACGCCGCGATCATGGTCCCCGTTGATCTGGCCGCCCTTGGCGCGACACTTGCCGTGCTGTGGCTCTGGTATCGGCGGCAGGTGCCCCAGACCTATCCCGTCGCCGAACTGCCAGCACCCGCCACCGCCATTCGTGACCGGCATGTGTTCCGCGCGGCTTTTCCGCTGCTGGCCCTGGTGCTGGCGGCTTATTTCCTGACCGCGCCATTTCATATTCCGGTCTGTATCGTGGCCTGCCTGGCTGCCGTTACCCTGCTGGTCGTCGCCGGATATGGAAAGGTCATTCCCGTCCGCCGGGTGCTGCGGGGCGCCCCGTGGCAGATCGTGTTCTTCTCGCTGGGCATGTATCTGGTGGTCTACGGGCTGCGTAATGCCGGACTGACCGATCACCTTGCGGCGGCACTGGTCTGGCTTGGCCATCAGGGTCCGTTCATCGCCACGATTGGCACCGGCTTTCTGGCGGCGGTCCTGTCGTCGGTTATGAACAACATGCCCAGCGTTCTGGTCGGCGCGCTGGCGATCCAGCAGGCGCACGACATTACGCCTCTGACCCGCGACCTGATGGTTTATGCCAACGTCATTGGCTGTGACCTCGGGCCGAAATTTACCCCAATCGGCAGTCTCGCCACCCTGCTGTGGCTGCATGTGCTGGCATCCAAAAACCATCGGGTCACTTGGGGGCAATACATGACGGTGGGTCTGGTGATCACGCCACCCGTCCTGCTGGTCACACTTGCCGCACTGGCCTTGTGGCTGCCCCTGATCAGCCATCCCTGACAAGACCGAAGGATCTGACGGAACGATGTCCAAGCCGGAAATGCCCGCCCTGCACCCGGAGTATCTCGAACAGGTCGATCTCGCACGATTGGAACCGCAACCACGGGTTGACCACCCACCACGCATCCTGCTGCTGTATGGCTCGCTGCGTCCTCGGTCCTTCAGCCGCCTGCTGGTGCTGGAGGCCGAACGCATCCTGAACGTGCTGGGGGCCGAGACACGGGTATTCGACCCGACTGGCCTGCCGGTCGCGGATTCCGTACCCGTCACGCATCCAAAGGTTCAGGAACTGCGTGAACTGTCGATCTGGTCGGAAGGCCAGGTCTGGTGCAGCCCCGAACGGCACGGCAACATCACTGCCGTGTTCAAGAACCAGATCGACTGGTTGCCCCTGACGGAAGGCTCGATCCGCCCGACGCAGGGC
>NZ_WOTB01000092.1 GCF_011516835.1 Acetobacter musti
TGACTTGAACTCTGCCGCATACCGTTTCCGCGTAACCTTGCCCATAAAACCCGTCCTCGTTCAGGCCAGATGATAGCTTATCGCCCTGTCCGAAAAATGGGGACCACCTCTCATCTCGATAAAAATGGTGAAATGCAGGCGGTCGCCTTTCAGGGCGTTCAACCGGACAGCAAGATGGACATACAGCATACGCCGCCCGCCCCTTGCGTGCTTGCGTTCGTACGCGAACCTGACCCAGTCGAGTATACCCTTATAACACCCCAGAGAGAAATCGACGATTTGGCAACGGTAGGAGGTAGATGGTGTTTTGGCCTCGTGTGGGTGTTCGACGTGGACAGCGCCAATTGTCGCCATCATATGGATGCTCCGGTCGATTTACCGACCGGAGCATCCGTCCCACCGTAATTTTGTGCTGAACAGTAATGAGCCTAAGCAGACAAATACTTATCGCGTATCAGCCTGCTACTAGAGGGTGTTATGCACTTAGGGAGAGCAGTTGGGCTGCGTTTTTCAGCATGAAACCTGCGAAGGCGATGGTGTGCATTGCGGCGAGGGTTGAAGCGCAGCGCTCGTAGTCTTTCACCAGCCTTCTGCATCGTGTTGCCCACGCGAAAGACCGTTCCACGATCCATCGGCGGGGCAGCAACACAAAACCCCGTTTTGCCTGAGGCAGCCGGACGATTTCGAGGGTGATATCCTGCTCTTCAGCAGCTTTCGCCGCTTTTGATCCGGTATAGCCCTGATCGGCCCATACCAGTTCAACGCTCCCGTCTGTTGCCTGCTGAATGGCTTCCGTCAGCTGACCGACTTCTCCCCGGTCGTCCCTGTTTGCCGGGGTGACGTGCAGGGCCAGAAGATGCCCCAGGGTATCGACCGCCATGTGCAGCTTCGATCCGTTCTTTCTTTTCGCGCCGTCATACCCGGCGCGCGATCCACTCTCCGGGGTCGAACGCAGTGTCCGGCTGTCGATAATCGCCGTTGTCGGCTCAGCCTGTTTTCCTGCAGCCAGCCGCAGCACAGCCCGGAGATCGTGGACAACAGCCTCGAAACATCCCGCTTCCATCCAGCGCCGGGATTGCTGATAAATCGCAGTCCACGGCGGAAGATCGTTCGGCATCGCCCGCCACGCAATGCCGTAACGGATCACCTAACGAAGACCGTTGAACAGATCACGCAGATCATGATGCCGTTGTTCCGCGTCTTCCTTCATCAGAAGAAGATACGGAACAATCAGAGACCACTCTTCGTCACTGATATCAGACGGATATGGTTTGCGTGCAGTATTCATCCAGCTGTTCTGCAACACTCACGCCAGAAAGTACATAACACCCTCTACCTCTGAAATAAAGGCGGCGGCCTGAGCAGGAATGTTCATACGCAATGATAGACAATCCAATACATTTTATGAAAAAATCCATTGGATTGACCAGAAATTCAGAAAAATAACTTTCCCACTCATGCCGGCCTCTCAACACACTTCTTTATTGCTTCGTCCACCAGCGCTCCTGTGCATTCCGACATGTTTTCCAGCCAGCCTTTTCTAATTCCATACATAATCGACGCGTTTGCGCAGTTCCAATCGGCCATGGTCGTTCAAAAAACGCTTCAACTATTCGCTTTGAAGTCAGCAATTCCTGACTTGCTGATGCCCATATTTCAAAAATACCTGGATCGAATTGGTCAAGAGCGACATCAAGGGTTGTCTGCTGTTGGTCTTCATTAAAAAATGCGTCATCTTTACGCCCTTTACCTCCAAAAAGCAGGTCGAAAACTGCCGCTTCAGCTAACAGTGCACCAAATTTATCAACTGGATCTTTCCGAAGAAAAAACGCATTATTTTTAAATTCGATCCCTCCGAAAAATAATCCAACAGAAACCTTCTCCGGGGGTGGCCAGCCGAAGTCGTCCACGGGATTTCTTCTGTGGTTGCCGTCCGTTATGCAAGAGTTTTCTGACCCATATTGACGTGTGATCGTGTGCGGTCTTCTGTAAGGCCTGTTGATGTGGCCTTTCAGAAGCCA
>NZ_WOTB01000093.1 GCF_011516835.1 Acetobacter musti
CACTGACGCCGAGAGCGGCGAGGGCGGTATGGACGATATGGGGCGCGTTGAGTTCGGCGGTGTTATACTGCTCGAACTGGGTGTTGTGGTCGATGAACCGGTCGGGCAGGGTCATGGTGCGCAGCCGGACATGGTCGAGCAGCCCGGTGCGGGCAAGGTAATGCGCCACCAGAGCGCCGAACCCGCCCTCGGAGCCTTCCTCAACGGTGATCAGCACCGCATGGTTGCGGGCCAGCTGATCGATCAGCGCCGTATCCAGCGGTTTGGCGAAGCGCGCATCGGCCACGGTCGGCGGCAGCCCCCGGGCAGCCAGCTGATCGGCGGCCTTCAGCACCTCGGTCAGACGCGGACCGAGCGAGAGAATCGCGATACCGCCTTTCTCACGCCCTGACTGCGCGCCCATTTCCCGGACGATTCGTCCTTTGCCGATTTCAATGACCGACCCGGAAGCCGGCAGCTCCAGCCCCAGCCCGTTGCCACGCGGATAACGCAGGGCGATCGGACCCTCATCGAATTCGGCGGCGGTCGCCGTCATATGCAGCAGCTCCAGCTCATCGCTGGGCGCCATGATCGTCATGCCCGGCAGACAGCCGAGATAGGCGAGGTCGAACGAGCCGGCATGGGTCGCCCCGTCAGCGCCGACCAGACCGGCGCGGTCGATGGCAAAGCGGACCGGCAGACCCTGCAGCACCACGTCATGCACGACCTGGTCGTAAGCGCGCTGCAGAAAGGTGGAATAGATCGCACAGAACGGACGCAGCCCTTCGGTGGCCATGCCGGCGGCGAAGGTTACGGCGTGCTGCTCGGCGATTCCGACATCGAAGAACCGGTCCGGAAACTGCTTCGCGAACTTGTCCAGCCCGGTGCCTGACGGCATCGCCGCAGTCACGGCGACGATTCTGTCGTCCGTCGCCGCGCGGCTCATCAGCTCGCGGGAAAACACATTTGTCCAGGACGGCGGCCCCGGCGGCGCTTTCTTCTGCTCGCCGGTCACGACATTGAATTTCGCCACGGCATGATACTTGTCACCGGCGGCTTCCGCCGGCTTGTAGCCGTGGCCCTTCTCGGTGATCACATGCAGCAGAATCGGGCCTTTATCCGTGTCGCGCAGATTGCGCAGGATCGGCACGAGCTGGCTCATGTCGTGGCCGTCGACCGGACCGACGTAATAAAAGCCCAGCTCCTCGAACAGCGTGCCGCCGGTGATCATGCCGCGGGCATATTCCTCGGCCCGCTTGGCGGTGCGCTCCAGACGGTCAGGCAGTTTCTTGACGAATTTCCCGGCCAGGTCGCGCAGGCCCATGAACTGGCGCGAGGACATCAGGCGGGAGAGATAATTCGACATCGAGCCGACCGGCGGCGCGATCGACATTTCATTGTCGTTGAGGATGACGATCAGCCGCTCCGCGCCGGGGCCGGCGACAGCGGCGTTGTTCATCGCCTCATAGGCCATGCCGGCGGAGATCGAGCCGTCGCCGATGACCGCGATCACATTGCGCTCGCGGTAGGACGGGTCCTCCTCCGCGCGCAGGTGATGCGCCACCGCCATACCAAGGCCGGCCGAGATGGAGGTCGAGGAATGCGCGGCGCCGAACGGGTCGTATTCGCTCTCCGACCGGCGGGTGAAGCCGCTCAGCCCACCCGGCTGGCGCAGGGTGCGGATACGGTCGCGCCGGCCGGTCAGAATCTTATGGGGGTAGGCCTGATGCCCGACATCCCAGATCACCCGGTCATCGGGTGTGTCGAACACGGCGTGCAGCGCGACCGTCAGCTCCACCACGCCCAGCGAGGCGCCCAGGTGCCCGCCCGTCGTCGAGACCGTGTCCACCGTCTCAGCACGAAGCTCGTCCGCAACCTGCTTCAGCTGCTCCGTCGACAAATTCCGTAAATCAGACGGATACTCTACCCGGTCCAGTAACGGAAAACGGCCCCGGGAAGG
>NZ_WOTB01000094.1 GCF_011516835.1 Acetobacter musti
TGCTCAGAAGGCTGCCTGGACGCGTGCGGCGAGGGAGTTCCCGTTGCGTCCGTAGATATTGACGGTTCCGTCGTTGCTGTTTCGGCTGACGATGAAGTGGTTGAAGTCGAGCATCACCCGGAAGTGGCGGTTGGGATACCAGTTCAGGCCACCCGACCAGACCGTCTGCTGCCCGCCCCGCACGCCGCTGACACTGTCGGGCCGGCTGTTGAGATCGGCGACGCTGTAGCGCCCGCTGAGCTCGAGCGAACCCCAGTGACCGGTGGCCGGATTGAACTCCTCGCCCTCTTTCACGCCAGGGGCCGCAAACGCGCCTTCCTTGTAGTTGTAGGCGCGCGGCGTGCCGAACAGCGTATAGTTGGCCGCGGCATACCAGCCCTGGAAGTTGAGAGACGACATCGGCGCACCGCCCAGCTGCTTCGAGCGGCTGACGCCGATATGGTAGTATTCGCTCTTCAGGACGAGGTTCTTCCAGCGCAGACCAAGCTCCGGACCGGCCGCCCAGATATTGGCGACATTGGTCATCGTGCCGGTGGAAAGCAGGGTGTCCTCACCCAGATTGACCTCCGGACGCTGGCTCAGCTTGAAGGTGCGGCCATTCGTGCCGTCGCTGGGTTTGAACGCCGCAACGGCCGACACGCCGAGATGCAGATCCCAGTCCTTCGTCGCGACCGGCCGGCCGGCCGCACGGAAGGTGCCGCCGGTCTGGCTGTCGCCGACATTGCCGTCGCCGCCGTAATATCCGGTGGAGTTACGCGCGCCGAACTGCTGGCCGGTGAAGTAGGCCGCGATCCACCAGCGCTTCTCGTAATGGAGAGCGCCGACCGAGAAGCGGGCGTCGCCGGCGGAGATGCTGCGGACGATGTCCGTGATACCCGGACGCTCCATCATTTCGAAGTCGTTGGAGCTCTCGGAATCTTCCTCGGTCACGCGCGGCTGGAAGTAACCGACCGTCAGGATCGTGTTCTTCAGGCCGGCATAGTTGAGGTTGGCTTCGTAGAGACCGTCAACGCCGTCATTGTTGCTCGCGCCGAAGTCAGGCGTGACGTTCGCCACCCAGTCCTTGTAGCGGAAGGTGAGAGGCACACGCAGGCGGCGGGCGTTGGAGGTGAAGGAGTTGAATTTCCCCTTCTGCTCGCTGCCACGCGGCGCATCGGTCAGGAAACCGCCGAAATCCTCGTGAAAGGCGAGGCCGATGGAGAACGCATATTTCCCGTCGGATGACTGGATGGTCGGGCGGCCGTTCGGGAAGCCGATCTTCATGCCGCCGACGCGGACGACTTCGGTGTCGGAGGAAGCTTTCTGGAAATCCTCCCAGGACGATACGATGCCGCGATCGGAGACCGGGCGTCCGGCTCCGGTCACATGATAGGAGGACGGCTGGGCCTGATTGAACGCGATGCCGCTTTCAGGCGAGCCGCTGTAGTTCGGAACCCCGACCGGCGTCTCCGCAACGCCGGGACGCTGGGTGCGGACCGCATGTCCGCGCGGGGCCGGGGCCGGTTTATGCAGCTCCGTGCGCATGATCGCCATTTCACGGCGCATTTCGGCCATTTCGCGACGAAGTTCCAGAACCTCGCTGTCAGAGGTGGCGGCGTGGGAAGAAGAAACCCCGAATGCTGATGCGCCGCTCAGCACAGTCAGGGAAAGCAGTACAAAACGGCTGGAGATTGTCATCGACCTCTGTCCGGGCGCTAAGGATGACAGCCTGTTAATCCGTAACCGCACCGGTCAGGGTGAAACCTCCATGACACTGTCATGGCACTTTTATGACAAC
>NZ_WOTB01000095.1 GCF_011516835.1 Acetobacter musti
GGTTCTTCCGCACTTTTCGTGATGGGTATCTTGTACTGAGGTTCCGGAACTGGGAAATCCAGAAAGTCGTTCACTTTCATGGATATTCCCCAGTGTCACGCCTTCGGTCTCTTGATCTTCCCCGTTCCCTCGTCGTTCGTCGTGTTGTTGCACTGGATAACAGAGTGGAGATCGAAGTCGGTCTGCGAAAACGGAGTGCAGTGTGTCCGGACTGTCAGTGCCCGACACAACGCATTCACAGTTTCTATCAGAGAAAACTCGCGGATCTTCCATGGCAGGGCCGTCCAGCCACGCTGATCGTTTCTGTGCCGCGCTTTTTCTGCCAGACGATGCTTTGTCCACGTCGGACGTTTGTCATACCCCTTGAGGGGATAACCGTGCGTCATGGCAGACAGACCACACGTCTTGCCGATCTTCATTATTATATCGCCCACACCCTGGGCGGTTCCGCTGGAGCACGAATGACCGTGCGCCTGTGTTGCCCCATCAGCGCGGATACTCTTGTCCGCCGTCTTCTCTCACGTGTGCAGAACACCACAAAAGGCACGGCCCTTACACGTGTGGTGGGGGTGGATGACTGGGCATGGCGGCGGGGACATCACTATGGAACGATTGTGGTCGATCTTGAGAAAAATGATGTCATTGACCTCCTGCCAGATCGGGACGCTGATACCCTTGCCCGATGGCTGCAGGTCCACCCCGGTATTGAAATCATTGCCAGAGACCGTGCCGGTACTTATGCAGACGGATGCCGCAGAGGCGCACCATCCGCTCTTCAGGTGACAGACCGCTGGCATCTGCTGAAGAACCTGTCAGACGCTTTTGTCAGCATTCTGGACCGTTTTACGACGACTGTCAGGACCCTGACACGACAGATGAACGTATCAACGGTCGTAAGCAAAATATCTGAAACAATCAGAGCGCATCCAGAAGAGGCGCAGGCGGTCGTCAGGTCAGCCTCTGGGGAACGGCGTGACATTCTTTTCAAGGAAGCTCTTGCCCTGAAAGCAGCGGGACACAGCATTCAGGCTATCGCCACAACGATCGGGGTAGAGAGAAAAACCGTGCGGCGCTGGTTTCAGCGGGGCCATGCACCACCATGGAAAAGAACGGTTCCGTCACGCAGCATACTCGTGCCTTACACAGCCCACCTGGAAAAGAGATGGTCCGAAGGATGTCGCAATAGTCGTCAGCTATGGCGGGAACTCCTGGAGCAGGGCTTTGCAGGACAATATGGCACCGTCTGGAAATGGGTGGCGACGCGACAGGGATGTTCCGCGAAACCCGTTCCTTCCGCGCATGTCGTTGCACCTCGGGGACGCAGACTTGCGCGGCTTCTCCTCGCAGAGGATCCGTTATCTGCCGGACAGGAGGGACTGCTGGTTCCTGCCCTTCTGGAAGCTGAACCGCACCTTGCCGTCACACTCTGCTGGCTCAGGAAAATGCAGACCCTGCTCTGTAAAAGGGGTGACACCTGCACGGGAGGCGATCTGAAGGCTCTGCTGGAAGAAGGAAAGACGACGCTGCTGTCACGTCTGATTCCCGCGCTTGAACGGGATGCGGCTGCCATTGAAGCGTCTCTTGTCACACCTTGGACAACCAGCCCGGTTGAAGGACAGATCAGCCGACTGAAAATGATCAAGCGAACCATGTTCGGAAGAGCAGGCTTCGAACTCCTCAGGGCGCGTGTCCTTCAGCCCGCATAATCAAAAAACATCATCACGAAAAGTGCGGAAGAACC
>NZ_WOTB01000096.1 GCF_011516835.1 Acetobacter musti
CTGTCTGACAGGTCAGGATCAGACGCAGGACGTAACGCGTTTATGATGCGAATCTGCCTCTCGGTCAGGTCAGATTTTCATGCCTGACAGCCGACATTCAGCTTCCCCCCCTTAGCGGACTTTCATTGCCTCGTCCGCCCATAGGGCAATCTCACTTGCGGAGGGATTTTCAAGGTTCTCCGCTGCCTCAGCAGCGCTCGCTGCAAGACGATGCACCGTTACTGTCCAGGGGGCGTCTTCCGCTTCGTTCGGGAAGGCGGCGTTGATATACGCGCAGGCATCCACGAACTGCCTCAGTCCCTCGACGAACAGGGCTTCACAATCGGCCATGCCGCAGTCTTGCCGGTGATCAGTCATGCTGTGCTTTCCATGGATTGAGGAGTGGCACCCCCGAATACCGGAAATCATTCGTATTCCGTGTCACAACCGTCATGCCATGTACCAGGCCGGTCGCGGCGATGAGGGTGTCGCGCTCCGGGCCCGGATCCGGAACATGCAGGTGAGCGCAGCGGCGGGCGACCGCCAGATCGATGGGAAGTACCCGCTTCGAAAACTCGGGTAGAACGTAGTTCTCCAGCCAGTTCCGCAGAACGCTTCCCTGGGCGGGATCCCTGCGCTCGATCCGCATGACACCGACATCCAGCTCCATGACGGTGACGGCAGACAGGAAAAGGCTCTCGGCCTCCACCTGCTCTGCCCATCTTGCAACATTGGGGTCGGCCCTGCCCGCCCGCACCTTTCGCAGTTCGGAAACAACGTTCGTGTCCAGCAGGAACATCAACCGAGGTCCGCGGGACGCAGGCCGAGGGTCATGGGCGTCGGATCGAACTCGATGTCTTCAGCACCAGGCAGGGCGAGTGCATCCGCGATCTTTCGCGGTCTGTGGGTCAGCCGGCGATAGTCGTCGATGCTCAGCAGAACATGCGCCGGCCTGCCGCGGTCAGTGATGAAGACAGGCCCCTCAACGGCAGCCTTCTTCGCCCGGGACGTGTCCTGGTTGAACTCACGACTGGAAAATGTGGTGACAGTCATCTCGGGAGCCTCCTGCTTCTTATGTAGCGACATTACTACAATGGAGCAGACAGCGCCATGGAAATCGGGCTCTTCCGGTCTGCACTCACAAACGGGCCAGCTAGTGTCCTTCACAGGGCAGGTGCCCGACCTGGAGCTGACATTCTGAACGGAGAAAGCCGATGAACACGATGGAGCATGGTGGTGCAATGGCAGTCGAGCGCGTCAAACGCCTCGTGGCGGAGGCGCGCAGCCGCACGGCCTCTTCGGAAAGCCCGCGGCCGAAGGACAGTTCTGCTGACGCGACTGAGGGAAACGCGAGCGTGGCCCCGAAGCGGGAGGGTGATCCGGGGTCGTCCCATCAGCATTGACGGGATATATCCCGAGCGCCTCGACATTCCCTCTTTCCACGGCGGCCACGCTCGGCCGTCCCTTTTGTGGTGATTGCCTTGACGACACTCATTCCTCTTTGCGTCCCGTTTGAGCGCCGTAAGGAAGCAGCCCGGGGCGGTGCCACGTTCAACGGGGAGCAGAAGTGCTGGATGGCGCACCGGGACAAGCTCGACGCTCTATTGCCTTTCGTGCCTTACCGGTATCGGCCGGACCGCAAGGCCAGAGGTGGTCCCCATTTTTCGGACAGGGCGATAAGCTATCATCTGGCCTGAACGAGGACGGGTTTTATGGGCAAGGTTACGCGGAAACGGTATGCGGCAGAGTTCAAGTC
>NZ_WOTB01000097.1 GCF_011516835.1 Acetobacter musti
TGGCTTCTGAAAGGCCACATCAACAGGCCTTACAGAAGACCGCACACGATCACACGTCAATATGGGTCAGAAAACTCTTGCATAACGGACGGCAACCACAGAAGAAATCCCCGTTTCATGGGAATATATGTGATATCGGAACACCAGACCTGGTCAGGCCGATTGATGACCAGATTCCGCAGAAGATATGGATATTTCCGATGCTCCGGATGAGGCACACTCGTGCGCGGCTTCTGGTAGACCGCCCGCAGGCCCATGATCGCCATGAGCCGCCGGACCCGCTTGCGGCCGACTTCATATCCCAGGCGGCGCAGATACCATGTCATCTGCCGTGAGCCATAATATGGCGTTTCCAGGAACTGGGCGTCGATCAGCCGCATCAACGCCAGATTGGCCTCGCTCTGTGGCACTGGCCGATAGTAGACGCCAGACCGGTTCAGATGCAGCAGCAGGCATTGCCGGACAATGGAAAGGCGCGGTCGCTGTGGGTCAATCATCTGCCGCCTCTGATCACGCCCAACCGAGCAGAGGCATCGCGTAAAAAATCCCGTTCCACGAGAAGTTCGCCTATCTTCGCGTGCAGTTTCTCCACGTCAGCTGGGCTGACCGGGGGCTCAGCCACCGTCTTCCCGGAAAAGGTCGCCGCCATCCCCTCGATCGCCTGCCGTTTCCACTGGGCGATCATCGTCTGATGCACACCATGTTTCGACGCCAGTTTCGCCAGCGTCAGTTCCCCACGGATCGCTTCCAGGGCAACCCGTGTTTTGAACTCCGCCTCATACCTCTTGCGCGTAACCTTACCCATAAAACCTGCCCTCTCTCAGGTCGGATTATAGCTTATCGCCCTGTCTGAAAAATGGGGACCACCTCTGGAATGAGGCGGGAGCTGACTTTCTACCAAGAAAGTAAATTCACTCTGTTCGCTTCGAAGCCAGTTCATAAATCTCATTATCGGCTCTCCGGCCAACGGCAATTACATAGATGACGATCCGTTCGTCGATGACCTGATAAACAAGGCGGTAACCATCTTTCAGAAGCTTGATCTTATAAAACCCTGATAGGTCGCGATGCAGTTCGTTTCCTGGAGAGTGAGGGTTCCAGATCAGCTTTTCTAGCTTCTTTTCAAATTTCTTACGCACGCTGCCGTCAAGAGCATCCCACTCTCTGAGCGCTCTGTCGTCGAATTCAAGACAATACTCTTTCATTCGCGATGACGGCTCTTAAGCTCTGCAAAAGTCATACGATGCTTTTGGGCAGGGTTTTTTAGGCGTTCGCGCACAATCTCGATAAGCTCCGCATCCTCGTCTGTGACAAGCCTCCGCTTGACGGGAGAGCGACCCGTTTCAGCAATATACGCGAGCGTATCGCGCAGTGCGTCAGAAAGTGAAATGCCTTGAGCCGACAACTTCTCAACTGCGGCTGCCTTCAGCGTTTCATCTACCCGGAATGTAACAGCAGACATACAAAGCCTCCTTGCGTGTATGCACATATGTATCACGGTTGTTAGTACAAATGAAGCGAAAGATGGTCGATGCTGATGTCTGCATTCGAGAAACCTGATCGGTTGCGGAAACGGCAGAAAAGAGGCGAAAGCAGTCTGTCTGGATCTGTCTGCGTGGTTGCCGGAGCTTCTGTCCGGGTGACAGACTTATCCTCATGAAGTGAACTCTTTCGGGTCGAATTTCGCGGCAAGC
>NZ_WOTB01000098.1 GCF_011516835.1 Acetobacter musti
CTCAATCAGCGGTTCCCAGATCGCCCATGTCTCATCAGTGAAAGTGCCTGTTCCGTCTCCTTCTTCAATCCATACAATATAGGAAGTATTTTAAGATCTAACAGGCCCTAGAGGACCGGATGTCAAGGATAAGGACGTATCCTGCCGGCCTACTATAGATATAGTAGGCCGACGGTTTAGCCGGATAAGCTAACATGGCCTGGGTTCAGAACAACAAGCCTGCAATCGCGAGGGAAAGAGTCACTAATCATATTGAATGATTAAGCACGGACAGAAAAAAGGCTTGAGAAAGAGCTATTTAAATCCGCTTTATTCTCAACTTGCGATTGTCGCAATTTGAGAAGCAATCCTGCCCCCGCAACCACTTCTATCATAAATCCCTACAAATCGACGTCTGATCGCCATGAAAGACTGGCTTATCAGACACTTACGCACGTCTCGACCTTCGAAAGAGGGCCGGGCGATCACGCGCGTCTACGCATCGCCATGGCCCACAGGGCCGCCTCAACTGGTTTCTCCGATCCGTTCAGAACGAAGCTTGGAAACCAATGAGGAATATCATCATGCGTGATGACGCAGTGAGAATGCTGTCGGGACCAAACCAGAGAGCCTGGCTGATGCGAAACACCAGATATAACCCAAAGACTGAGCGTCTTCTGGTATGGAACGTCATAACGTGGAAATGGTGTATGGCTGGGCCAGAAAATATTCTGGAGCTCTGCCCGCTGTCTGTTCGGGGGTTCGGTGATCCAGGCGACATCTGGAAGGATGTTCGAGCTAAGTCCAACAGTCAGCTTTATGATCCACAGCAACGCGGTGATGCTCCCGTACATAATCAAGAAAAACGCAGGGAATGGCTGAGGGAAAGCAGGAGACGAAAATGCCTTCCCGAACGCATTGAAATTTTCAACGTGATACAGGGCCGGTGGGTGGTGGTCACTCAGGAGAACCTGGCGGAGCATTACTCCCGCTCATATTGGGAACCCATTGGGCTGCGCAAAGCGTGGGAAGAAATTGAGGCCGGCGCGGTTGCTGACCCCGAAGCAGAATTGACCCTGCAAGAGCATGCTGAATTTCTGGCCGAGCATCTTTTCGGAACGCGGTGCAAAAGCCCGGAAACTCCCGATGAGCGTATTTCGGTCATCGCAGAGGATTTTTATTCTGCACGGGAAGAGCAGGAGCGGGCGCCGCCGCCTCCTCAGCCGCTTCCGACATCCGAGGAGCGGCTGGACGCCAGGATGCCCGAAGTGCTCGAAATCTGGGCTGCCTCTCAGACAGGCCATATCACCTCACGGTTGGTGGTCGAAGGTTTACTTCAGTATCAATGGCCATTGTCTAGGATCCATCAACGGGCATTTGCTCAAGCCATGCAGCAAGCCGGATGGACCTCGCGTAGAAATGCAAAAATGAGGTTCTGGGTTAAAAACGATTGAGGAAAATATCGCCCTTCCTCGTGAAGTATTCAGCGGGGAAGGGTAATTAGGGGGGGATAGCTGACTGTCAGTTGGAGGGATCGAAGAACCCTTGATTGATGTGCTTGGCCGGTAATTTCTGGGTTTTGGCGATTTGATTGACGGTTTTTGCGATGGCGTCCAGTCTGCGTTTTGAGCAGATTG
>NZ_WOTB01000099.1 GCF_011516835.1 Acetobacter musti
TTTCGAGGCTGTTGTCCACGATCTCCGGGCTGTGCTGCGGCTGGCTGCAGGAAAACAGGCTGAGCCGACAACGGCGATTATCGACAGCCGGACACTGCGTTCGACCCCGGAAAGCGGGCCACGGTCCGGGTATGATGGCGCGAAAAGAAAGAAGGGATCGAAGCTGCACATGGCGGTCGACACCCTGGGTCATCTTCTGGTCCTGCACGTCACCCCGGCAAACAGGGATGACCGGGCAGAAGCCGGTCCGCTGGCGGAAGCTATCCAGCAGGCAACAGGCGGAAGCGTGGAACTGGCATGGGCCGATCAGGGCTATACCGGATCAAAAGCGGCGAAAGCCGCTGAAGAGCACGATATCACTCTCGAAATCGTCAGGTTGCCTCAGGCAAAGCGGGGTTTTGTGTTGCTGCCCCAGCGATGGATCGTGGAGAGATCGTTCGCGCGGGCGACACGGTGCAGAAGGCTCGTAAAAGACTACGAGCGCTGTGCTTCAACCCTCGCCGCAATGCACACCATCGCCTTCGCAGGTTTCATGCTGAAAAACGCAGCCAGCCTGCTCATGCAAAGTCCATAACAACCTCCAGGCTGATTATGCGGGCCGGCGCTTTCGTCGTCCTTGGGGCGCGGCGGATGGACCGTCTTTCCGGCATTATACAGAAATCCAGCGGGAGGGCGGCAGGGCCATTGCGCTCGAACTGGACGTTCAGCAGGGAAGACACCCTCACGCGTTTGTTGACGTGGCTGTCAGGGAATTCGGCCGTCTGAATGTTCTCGTCAACAATGCGGGGATCATGCTGGTCGCGCTGCGTCGTGATCGCACCATCACTGTTCGTAAATCTCGACCTCTGTTGTCAGAAATAAAAACTGCATTTCGCTGTGATGTCCCATTACCTTGTGATGAGAAATGGAATTTTTATGTCATTAAAAACTGATCAAAATAGATGGAGAAAAATTTGAAACGTAGACCAAACTGCATATCATCATATATGAAATCGACTTCACGCAGAGTTTCGCTCTTGTTTCCCATGATAACTCTATTGTCTTTTTTACTGACAGGATGCTCACATTCCCTGAATTATGTGTCGGAAGATCCACAGTTTACGAGATGGTATAAAGCATTGATCGGAGATGTAAGTGCCGATCCGAACTATCATCGCCTCCCGCTTGACAGCGATGCTCAGATACGTGATTTCTCCAACTGGTTGCATGCAGCCTATCGCGGCGAGATAACACACGATCAGTTGGCCCAGAGGATCGATGAACGGTATCCAGGCCACCAATATGAGACCAACTTCATCATTCGGCGGCTGCCCCGTTGACACGGTGCAGGATCGGTCGGTGCCCATCATGGTTATCACGCGCGCCGTTTCGGGACTTGCCGCCGGTGGGGCATTAGGGCCTGTTAGGGCTTGATCCAGTCTGCTGCGGCAGCGATGTGGATGACCGCGAGGAACGACGTTGCTGTTTTTTCGTATCTGGTTGCGACAGCGCGCCACTCCTTGA
>NZ_WOTB01000100.1 GCF_011516835.1 Acetobacter musti
CCTAGTCCGCCTGTCTGCTCAGTGATGTAGGAGCAGACAGGCGGCAGTCGCCGTCATGTCGGTCGTAAAGAGAGTCGCTCAAGGTTTTGGTAAGCGGACATCCTGTGTCGGTGATGCAAGCCAGTCCGTGAGTTGCCGGATCATGGATCGCGCGACACGGCCCGCCCCCAGGAGGGTTGCGGATGCGGGACCGCACCAGGAGCCATATCCCAGCAGCCACAGGCGTGGCTCCCTGATGGCCTGCTGCCCGTTCACGTGGATCAGCCCGTCCGGCTCGATCACGTCGAGTGGTGCAAATGCAGAGAGCGCGGGACGGAAGCCTGTACACCAGATGATCGCGTCAATGGCTTCTTCCTGTCCGCCGGGCCAGACGACGCCCGTAGCCGTCATGCGCACGAACGGGCGCACCGCGTGGAAGACACCGCGCTCCCGGGCGGCCCGTACGGGCGGCACCATGACGATATCGCCAAAGCCTCCTGTCGGCATGGCGCCGGCGTTGCCCAGGACGTGCGGTCGCCCGTTCGAACAGAACCCGTCCATCCACATCGTCGGGCAGGAATACCGGATCCTGCAACGTCACCCACGTTGCGTTCGCGAGCAGTGACACTTCCGCCAGAATCTGCGCCCCGGAGTTACCGCCACCGACCACGAGCACGCGCCGACCGGCAAAAGGTGCGGGGATCTGATAGTGCGCGGAATGGATCTGCGTCCCGCCAAAGAATTCATGCCCCGCGACATCAGGAATGAACGGGGCCGACCATGTGCCGGTCGCACCGATGACGGCGCGGCTCAGAAAATCGCCCGCGTTTGTGCGGATATTCAGGAATTTCCCACCGGCCCGTTCCACGCGCCCGACCGTTACAGGACGGCGGATCGGCGGGGTGTAGCGCGCCTCGTACCGGTGCAGATAGTCCAGCACCTCGTCACGGGTCGGATAGCTGCCCTCCGGTGTGTCTGGCATCGGCCAGCCGGGCAGCGAACTGCAGGACGCCGGCGAGAACAGATGCAGGGAGTCCCAGCCATGCACCCACGCCCCTCCCGCCTGTGCGCCGTTGTCCAGAATGACATAGGTCAGCCCGGTCCGGCGCAGGAAATAAGAGGCGGCGAGTGCTGCCTGACCGCCGCCCACGATCACGACATCGAACTGTTCCGCCATTTCCCGGCTCACAGCTTTTCAGGCAGGCGGTGTTCTGATCTGCGCTCGCTGTAGCGATCGACAAGGTAGTCGGCCCGGTCCCGCAGCAGCCAGGTGAACTTCATCAGTTCCTCCATGACATCCACCATGCGGTCATAGAGGGGAGACGGTTTCATTCGGTCGTCGTCACCGAACTGGGTGTAGGCCATCGGCACGCTGGACTGGTTAGGGATGGTGAACATCCGCATCCA
>NZ_WOTB01000101.1 GCF_011516835.1 Acetobacter musti
GAGATGGGGTGGTTGCCGTCCTCCCCGCACGGCATCGCAATGTGCCAGAATGGTCGTTGGAAGAAACGACTGCGCGAAAGGACGGCAGATGAAGGATACAGTGATAGGCGTTGATCTGGCAAAGAACATTTTCCAGGTTCATGGAGCTTCGCGTGCGGGCGAGGTGATGTTTCGCAAAAAGCTGCGTCGTCAGCAGTTTATGCAGTTCATGGCCACGCAGCCGCCTGCTCTGGTCGTTCTTGAAGCGTGCGGGAGCGCGCATTACTGGGCTCGCGAACTGGCAGGAGCTGGTCACGAGGTCAGACTGATCGCTCCGCAGTATGTGAAGCCTTTCGTGAAGCGCCAGAAGAACGATGCTGCTGATGCGGAAGCGATCGTCATTGCGGCCCGTCAGCCGGAAATGCGCTTTGTCGAACCACGCACTGAAGCGCAGCAGGCGCGTGGCGTTCTTTTCCGGGCCCGGCAGCGTCTGGTGCACCAGCGCACGGAACTGGTGAATGCCCTGCGTGCCGTTCTGTATGAATTCGGTCTCGTCGTGCCACAGGGGATTGCGCATATCAGACACATTGAAGCCATGCTGGATGAGGCGGTTCTGCCAGAGGCTGTGAAGCAGGAATGCCTTGATCTGCTGCGACAGATTTCGGAGCAGAGTGTGCGGATTGATGTCAGAACAAAGAAGATCAGGATGCTTGCCCAGGAAAGTGAAAACACCTGCAGATTGCAGAGCATGCCTGGAGTGGGTCCTCTGACCGCTCTTGCGATTGAAGCTTTTGCGCCTGACCTGCAGAGCTTCCGGCGCGGGCGCGACTTTGCTGCGTGGCTGGGGCTGGTGCCCCGTCAGTTCTCATCTGGCGGAAAGGAAAGGCTGGGGAAGATATCAAAAGCCGGGCAGGCTGATATCCGCAGGCTTCTCATCATGGGCGCCATGACCCAGGTGAACTGGGCCAGCCGTAAGGCCCCTGCACCGGGAAGCTGGCTGGCACGGATGCTGGCCCGCAAGCCCCGTATGCTGGTAGCCATTGCGCTGGCCAACAGGATGGCACGAGCCATCTGGGCCATGGCAACAAAACAGGAGGATTATCGGGATCCGGCCCTGTCCGTGGCAGCCTGAGCGATGGCTCGGCTCCCGCGGATGGAACCGGTAGGGGTGTGAGAGGGCGATGACCTGAATGGGCGCATGATCGTCTGATCCGGATCGGAAAAACCAGTGGATTTCTCTGTGCTTTAAAGCACGCCTGTGAGATTTGGATCTGATCCGCTGATCACCATACTGGCCAGTGGCTTCTGAAAGGCCACATCAACAGGCCTTACAGAAGACCGCACACGATCACACGTCAATATGGGTCAGAAAACTCTTGCATAACGGACGGCAACCACAGAAG
>NZ_WOTB01000102.1 GCF_011516835.1 Acetobacter musti
TGAATTGCCCCGGGTTTTGTGGAGACGGAACGACCCGAGAGGTAAGAAGGATTCATGAGCAACAAATCGAAGCGTTTTCCACCTGAGTTTCGTGACCGTGCAGCCCGCATGGTTCTGGAGGAAGAGAAGAACCATCCATCACGCTGGTCTGCGGTGATGATGATCGCGCCAAAGCTGGATATTCATCCTGACACGCTGTCAAAATGGACCCGTCTGCATGAACGTGCCAATGCGCCTGCGGTGAGTGACCTGCCTGATCGAGAGAAGATCAGGCAACTGGAGCGAGAGAACCGCGAATTGCGGCAGGCCAATGAAATCCTGCGTAAGGCGTCGGCATATTTTGCCCAGGCGGAGCTCGACCGCATCTTCAAGCCATGACACGCTTCATTGAGGAGCACCGGCAGACATATGGTGTCGGGTCAATCTGCAGGGTTCTGTCGATTGCACCATCTGCCTATTATGCAACTGTTGCCAGACAGAAAAATCCGTGTGTGCGCAGCCAGAAAGACAAAGAACTGTGCGATGACATCCGTAGAGTGTGGAATGATAATTTCTGCGTCTATGGAGCGCGCAAGGTCTGGCATCAGCTCAAACGTGAAGGCCTGGATGTCGCCCGCTGCACGGTAGAGCGGCTGATGCGCCGGATGGGACTGAAAGGCGTCATTCGTGGCAAGGGGGTCAGAACCACACGGCCTGATCCGCAACGTCCGTGTCCGCAGGATCTGGTGCAGCGCCAGTTTCATGCTCCTGCCCCCAACAGACTGTGGGTTTCGGATTTTACTTACGTTTCCACATGGCAGGGCTTTGTTTATGTGGCCTTCATCATTGATGTATTCGCACGGGTTATTGTGGGCTGGCGCGTCTCCTCAACGGCCCATACCGACTTCGTGCTGGATGCTCTCGAGCAGGCTCTGTGCCAGAGGCGACCTGAGGGAAAAGTGACCCACCATTCCGACCGCGGCTGTCAATATGTGTCCATTCGCTACACGCAAAGACTGGCTGAAGCGGGGCTCGTTGCTTCTGTCGGCAGTGTTGGGGATTCCTATGATAACGCCTTGGCAGAGACCATTAACGGGCTCTACAAAACCGAACTCATCTATCGGCAGGGGCCATGGAAAAACAGGGAAACTGTTGAACTGGCAACACTTAAATGGGTCGACTGGTTCAATAATCGGCGGCTCCTGTCCTCCATTGGAAACATCCCGCCAGCAGAAGCTGAGGCACGCTTTTATGCACAACAGAAATCACATGCATTAGCCGCTTAAATCAGATAAAAAACGTCTCCACAAAACCCGGGGCAATTCA
>NZ_WOTB01000103.1 GCF_011516835.1 Acetobacter musti
TATGACTGGGAATGTCGGTTTTCTGCGGTTTTTAAGGCCCGTGTGAGGCATCTCCGGGCCCTCTTGCGGTCTCCTGTCAGGTGGTTGGGCCAGACGGCTTCTTGGCCTGAAATATGGCGGTTTTCTGCGGGGTGGTTTTCCCGGAACTGGGTCTGATGGGTTTTCCGTAGAAACCTGTCACACGTTCAGGAATATAGCGGTTTCTGGTGCTTTTCAGAATGTAGGGTGGTTTTCTGTCTGTTTCTGATGGGCTTCGGATTTCCAGCGTAGTGTTGAACGTGACTGAGCGTTTTCGGGATTTCACATGATGATTCGGGATTCGACCGTAGATTCAACGCGTCTGAAGTTTTTGGCCCTACGTTCTGGAACACAGCAGGTTTCCAGCGTGATGTTGAACGTGACTGAGCGTTTTTTGGATTTTACATGATGATTCGCGATCGGGCCGTAGATTCGACGCGTGCGAAGTTTTGGGGGGTAGCGTTCAGGAGCACGTCAGGTTTTCGGCGTGATGTTGTACGTCCCTGAGCGTTTTCTGGATTTCACATGACGATTCGCGATTGAGCCGTAGATTCGACGCGTCCGAATTTTCAGGGCTCGCGTTCAGGAACACAGCAGGTTTCTGACGTGATGTTGTACGTCCCTGAGAGGTTTCGGGATTTCACATGATGATTCGCGATTGAGCCGTAGGTTCTTAGCGTCGTGTGGTTTTTACGATGATGGCGAACGTCGGCAGAAATCGAACGTGGTGTCGAACGTGCCTGAGCGGTTTTGAGATTTCAGATGATGATTCGCGGTTGGGACGTAGTTTCAGAGCGTGGGAGGTTTTTTGCGTGTGTCTGAATGGTGAGTGGTTTCTGGTTGTTTTTGATCTTTGTCCGGCGAGCCTGGTGGCGAGCCGTTGCGTCTTGGGTGAGGGACGCGATTCCAAAAAAATCCCGATGCCTGGTGGCGTCGGGATTTTTCTGAGGATGATGAGGGAGAGGGGAGGTTGTGTTGTGGTGTTACCACATTGGCATCATGGGTCCGCCGGAGGGGGTTGCGACGTATCCGTTGTTGACGACGTGCGGGTTGATCTGGTGGACGTTTCCGTAGGCGCCGACGGCTGATTGGTTGGACCAATTTTGGACCAATCAGCATTTCACCGCATGACACAGCACGACACCGAGAGACACAATAACACACTGATAACATGACATTTGTTTGAAAAGGCCATTGATATAAAAAGGTTTAATTCGCCCT
>NZ_WOTB01000104.1 GCF_011516835.1 Acetobacter musti
ACCCGCCGCCAGAAGCAGAATATCGTCAATATTCCAGATCGGGCTCCTGTGGGATGACTGAATTCTACAAAATGACCCGAAATTGCCTCAAGTGTGAGAAATCCGCGTCGAACCCTCCATCTGATGCCCTCAGTATCGTTAAAAATGGGCCAAAAGCATTTGCTGGCCGTAAAATGGGTATTCTGGCGACAGATGGCGTGGATGCAGACCTTTTTGCTGCGCTCATTTCCGCTCTTCAGGCAGAAAAAGCCAATTACGAAGTCATCGCCCCCAAAATTGGCGGCATTACACTTTCAGATGGTACCAAGGTAGCTGCGCAGCAGAAAATAGACGGCGGGCCATCGGTATTATACGATGCTGTAGCCATTCTGGCTTCCAAGGAAGGCACAAAAGTGCTGGCCAGCACTCCTGCTGCCAAAGATTTCCTGACGGACGCTTTCACACACTGCAAATATATTGGGTATTCTTCAGAAGCCTGCACATTATTCAAAAAGGCAGGTTTGGCAGATGATGTTGATAAAGGCTGCATTAAACTGGGCAGTCAAAACGATGCCAACACATTTGTAAAAACCTGCGGCAATCTCCGCTTCTGGCAGCGTGAAAAACTGGATTGAAGTAAAGAAACTCCCCCTCATGTGCATTTATGAACGTAGGTGAGGGGCTTTTACCCACCACTTGATTCTTTTTTCTGCGTCACGCTGTGGGCATATTTATCACCCCATTCCTTTAGTGCATGGATGACCGGCTTGAGTGTTTTACCCAAGTCGGTCAGTTCATATTCCACGCGTGGTGGCACTTCTGGAAAAACCGTGCGGGAAATCAGGCCATCGGCTTCCAGTTCTCGCAACTGGTTTGTCAGCATACGCTGCGTTACATTTGGCATACGCCTACGGAATTCGCTAAAGCGCAGCACGCCATCTTCAAACAGATGATACAGAATAAGCGCCTTCCATTTGCCCCCAAACAACTCCAGCGTGGCTTCTACGGTGCAGCCGGGGCTGCATGTTAGAGGCCATCGTGTGGATGGTACGCTAAACAACGTTTGGCATGAACAATAAAGGAACGATCAGGCGGCACGAGCCTGTTTCGACAGATTGAGCGTCTTGCGGCCCGCAGAAG
>NZ_WOTB01000105.1 GCF_011516835.1 Acetobacter musti
CCCCGGACCAGATGGCCAACAGCAACGCCGTCAGAAGGGCGGCATAACAACAACCGGGTATAGCTTATCAAGCCCGCAAAACTGTCCGAACGGACGGGACCACCTCAGTCATTCCGCCTTTCGGGTGCCCTGTGGCTTGGCTCTGAGTCTCCCCTGGTCCCTTTGCCGCCGCCGTGAACTTTCACAATCGTCGCGTCGACCATGGTATATTCCCTGCCCGGGTAGTCAGGCAGGTCATCGAAAGTTCCCTTGAATACGTCGGCGTTCCAGTTGCCGAATACGGCAGGCAAATCGGACCACTGGCCGCCGATGCGCGCAATCCACAGCACGGCCTCCATAAAAAGTCCGTTGTACGCGCTCCGGCCTCGCCGGACTGACGCAGTTCAGAGGCCCTGTAACACGCTGTGATAAACTGAAATCGAGTTTCCCCACTGCCGCTCAGTTCGTCGCAGTTGTCATTGGGATTAACTAACAGCCGACGCTACGACAGCGCCGAGATTCGGATCATCCTCAACGCGATCCAGAAATTTCGACTATGGGTGGACAGGCGGACGATTATGGGGCGAATCTTCGGTTAGATTACCAAATCGCGGCACCCGCTCCAAGATTTAGAGTGGTGCGTTGACATGTCACAGGGCGTGAATACCACTGCCACGGGCAGCAATGCCATGGGGCCGAAATCCTCATCCATAATTTTCCGAACAGATTGCTGGATCGATTGGTGACCGTCGCGGCAACCCTGTCATGTCGCACCTCGTGCGACTGCGAGCAGAAGAACTATCACATCGTTATTCAAAGACTGATTACGGAAGAACCATCCTACTCATTCATTGTGGATCGATAAAGAAAGCCGGCAGTTCTGACGGCGATATCTGCAGAGCGCTGTCGATTTTGTCGCAGGCCATCAATGCTTCGCTTATAGTCACATCCATATCAAGATAACGGTACGTTCCGAGGCGTCCGAGAAAAGATACCCCTTTTTGCTGCCGGGCGAGTTCTATGTAGCTGTCAAGCATACGTTTTTCGTTAACCTGCCGGATCGGATAATAAGGCACGTCCTCCTGCTCAGCAAGGCGGCTGTAT
>NZ_WOTB01000106.1 GCF_011516835.1 Acetobacter musti
TGTCAGGTTGTGAGACGTCATTGGGATGATGTAGCGTGGGCGATACCGCGTTATGCTTCGTTGTTTTCTTCCGTTTGCAGGGAGACCGAATGATGCTTCAGATCCACCCACAGGCACGCACGACACCGGCTGTCCGGGCTGAGATAGCTCGTTCGTCAGAACCGACATCCGTGCTCGCCAGACGCTACGGGATCAGCGATGAAACAGTCCGCAAGTGGCGCAGGCGTGGTTCGGACGCCTGTCAGGACCGCAGCAGCCGTCCCTGGAGGCTGGCCTGGAAAGCCTCGGAGGAGGAGCGCGCCATTGTCTGTCAGCTTCGGCGTTCTACCGGTTTTGGTCTGGATGATCTGACCTTTGTCTTACGGCATTTCCTGCCGCATCTGAACCGGGACAATATCTGGCGGATACTGAAAGACGCCGGATTGAACAGGCTGCCTCCTGTTCCAAAGGCCGGACCAGTTCGGGGACAGGGAAAGTTCCGCGATTACGATCCCGGTTATGTCCATATCGATGTGAAACATCTGCCAAAATTACAGACAGCAGATGGGGACCGGCGGAAACGTTTTCTGTATGTCGCCATCGATCGCTGTTCCCGTTCAGTGCACCTGGCTGTTTATGACGCGGAAAATGCGGATAATTCCGTTGACTTCCTCAATGCCGTCAAATCGGCCTTTCCTTTCCGGATCACCCATATCCTGACCGATCGTGGCTCCTGCTTTACAGCGGACGCCTTCGAAAAAGCCTGTCATGACATGGGAATCGACCGACGCCGGACCAAGGCTTACTCCCCTCAGACCAATGGAATGGTGGAACGCTTCAATGGCCGTGTCGCTACAGAAGTACTGCAGGTCTGTGTCTCAAACCATGAAGATCTGGAAATTCTGCTCAGAGGCTTCTGTTTCGCCTACAATCATCGCCCGCAGCGTGTTCTGGGCGGCATCGCTCCCGTCCAATGCATCATCTCATGGCTTGAAAAACATCCCGCGTCACGTAATCAAGACTATATCAAACCGGCTGGTCGTGACATCATGAAACAGGTCGACGAAATCCTTGATTACGCCAATGACGTCTCACAACCTGACA
>NZ_WOTB01000107.1 GCF_011516835.1 Acetobacter musti
TCACGAAGGATGTCGAGACAACAATCTCGTCATCCTGCGCATGGTTGATGATTGCCCATATCCGCAGAGTTCTGCGAAAAATCAATCAAACCGCTTTCTGATTCAGGCTCTTAGAAGATTCTCAGGCGCTCGCCACACCGGCGATCGGCTTCGTGGCCGACACCATCACGACTAATGTTGGTGCGTCGGTCGCCTTGTTGCGCCAGGTGCTCTCAAAGGATCGCTTCGAACGGTTTGCCCCTCAGGAACTGCCCGCTCTTGCCCGGAAGATCAAACAGATTGCCGCTGCCTCACCCGAGTTCGCAGTTGAGGTCTACCAGAGCGTCTTCACAGGCGAAGTTACTGAAGACCGACAGACTTCGATTGGCAGCAGTCGAATCTTTAATCTGACGTCCAATGCCAGACAGGACTTTGAGGGCGCACGCTGGTCGCTGAAGGAGTATTTCCCGGATTTCCTAGCCACGTCGCCAGTCGAGGCAACGGAAGCGCTTATAAAGGCGATCGAAGGCTACGTCGCCAGAGCGCATCCACGTTCGGAACATCTGGAAGAACTAAGCTTCTCAGTGGACAGCACCATTGTCCATCTGCAGCCGGACCATAGCCATATCTGGGCCCACGACCCACACCCGAAATACGCGGAAGACGCTGACGAACTCCTTTCCCAGTTCCTGATCTGGCTCAAAACCGGCGAAGAATCAGCGGTTCTCGCGGCGGTAAACCATGCCGTGCTGCTCTGTAGGCTGGGGGTTCTGTGGTCCAGGTTTTTCATGGCCGCTGCCGAGCGTGGCGGTGTCTTGGCGCAGCGTCTTCTCCCCTATGCGGCCAGCCCTGAGTTTCTACTGGCCCCCGACACACGCAAGGACGCCATCGACCTCCTGGCAACTCAATATGATCAGTTGCCGGAACCGAAACGTCGCGCGCTGGAGACCAACCTGCTTGCTCGCCCTTTCGACGAGTACGTTCATCCTGAGCTAGGGCCTGTTAGATCTTGAATTTCTTCCCATATTGTAGGGATGGAAGAAGGAGACAGAACAGGCACCTTTACGGACGAGACATGGGCGATCTGGGAACCTCTGATTG
>NZ_WOTB01000108.1 GCF_011516835.1 Acetobacter musti
CTAGAGCGTTTTCTGTGCGGTTTGAATCGTAGAGCATTCCCATGGGCCGCGTGATCTGATTCAAGATGACAGCCGGGTGGGGGGCCGGCTTTGGATGTCATCACGCACGCTGTCTCTGGATCTCCGCGATCGTGTTGTCGCGGCGGTTTCGAATGGTATGTCTCGCCGCCAGGTGGCTGAACGGGTCGGTGTCAGTCCGGCGAGTGCGATCCGCTGGTGTTCGTTGTCCGCCGCGACCGGCAGTCCTGCCGCCAAGCCGCGTGGCGGGGACCGCCTGTCACACAGGATCGAGGCGCAGGCAGGGCGTATCCATACTCTGATCGCCGAGAAGGACGATCTGACATTGGCCGAAATCCGCGCCCGACTGGCTGATGACGGGCATCACTTCGCGATCGGCACGCTGTGGCGTTTCTTCGCACGTCACCGGATCACATGGAAAAAAAGACCGCTCACGCGGCGGAGCAGGACCGGCCGGACATCCTGACACGATGACAGGACTGGTTCGATGCCCAGCCCGATCTCGATCCGGCGCGGCTGATTTTCATCGACGAAACCTGGGCCTCCACGAATATGGCACGGCGCTACGGGCGGTGTTTGCGTGGCCAAAGACTGCGCTCCGCTGTGCCGCATGGTCATTGGAAAACCACGACGTTCATCGCCGGGTTGCGACTGACCGGCATCGTGGCGCCCATGGTGCTGGATGGTCCGATCAACGGCCGCAGCTTCCAGACCTGGGTTGATCGTATCCTTGTGCCCGACCTACGACCCGGCGACATCGTCATCATCGACAATCTCGGTTCGCACAAGGGCCCGGGCGTCCAGGCCGCGATCGAAGCAGCAGGCGCCACCCTGAGGTATTTTCCTCCATATAGTCCGGACTTCAATCCAATCGAGATGGCCTTCTCCAGGCTCAAAGCCCATCTGCGTCGCGTTGCCGAACGCACCCGTGACGCCTTGTGGGACAGGATCGGCACCCTGATCGACCAGTTCTCGCCCGCAGAGTGCATAAATTTCTTCACCGC
>NZ_WOTB01000109.1 GCF_011516835.1 Acetobacter musti
ACCCCTTTTTGCTGCCGGGCGAGTTCTATGTAGCTGTCAAGCATACGTTTTTCGTTAACCTGCCGGATCGGATAATAAGGCACGTCCTCCTGCTCAGCAAGGCGGCTGTATTCGCGAAAGCAAACAGTCTTTGAGAACTTATGCTGCTCCCATGGAGCGAAATGCTTATGTTCGGAGATCCGCGTGAAAGGGACCTGTTCATCGCAGTAATTGATGACAGCGGTACCCTGATGATCTCCGTCATCGGTAAACCGCTCAAAGTCAAGCGTTCTGTATCCGAGCCGCCCAAGTCTGAATTTAAAATAACGGTCGATCGGTCCGGTATAGAAGATATGCGTGAAATCTTCTTCGATATTCTCGAAAGAGCAGGACGTCCGGATACTGATCCCATCTACATCAAGAATATTCCGGATGATGGCGGTATAACCTTCCTCGGGCATTCCCTGATACGGGTGACTGAAGTAATTGTCGTCGTAGTTGAAGCGCAGAGGCAGACGTCTGAGAATGGAGGCGGGCAGTTCGGTTGGCTCAAGCCCCCATTGTTTGCGTGTGTAGCCATAGAAAAAAGCCCGATAGAGCTCGGGGCCGATCATGCTTAACGCCTGCTCTTCAAAGGACCGGGGTTCGGTGATGGACCTGTCAGCCTTTGCCTCAATGAATTCCCGGGCCTCCTTCGGCCCCATGACGGTGCCAAAGAACTGGTTGATTGTCAGAAGATTGACAGGCAGGGAGTAGACATGCCCCCCTGAAACGGCTTTCACACGGTTGATATAGGGATGAAACGTTCCGAAACGTCTGACATAATCCCAGACGCGCTGATCGGCAGTGTGAAAAATGTGCGGACCGTAGCGATGCACCATGACACCGGTTTCCGCATCACGCTCGGTGTAACAATTACCGCCAATATGCGGACGCTCGTCCAGAAGAGTGACCTTGTGCCCGCGTTCGGCAAGATGCCGGGCTATGACAGCGCCACTAAAACCAGCCCCCACAACACAGAAAGACAATGCAGT
>NZ_WOTB01000110.1 GCF_011516835.1 Acetobacter musti
AGTGTCTGACCGAAAATGAGTTGAGTGATTTCAGCGGGTTATGATTCATGGGTTTGCGATAACCTGATGAGATCAAGATGGCCTGGACTGAAATCACCCGAGCGCAGTATCAAAGGGACGACCTGGAATATGCAAGCGACCTGCGCGATGCGGAGTGGGCGCTGATTGCGCCGCTGATGCCCGAGAAGAAACGGCTGGGCAGACCACGACGTACGGATTTGCGCCGGGTCATGGAGGCGATCCTCTATATCGTCACGACCGGCTGTCAATGGCGGCAGTTACCTCGGCACTTTCCGGCCTTCACGACCGTACAGGGCTATTTCTACCGTTGGATCCGCGAGGGACGATGGGAAGCCATGAACCATATTCTCGTGATCCTGTCGCGTGAGCAGGACGGGCGAGACGCCACGCCTTCAGTGGGCATTATTGACAGCCAGTCGGTTAAAACCGCTGAAAATGGCGGCCCCCGCGGTTATGACGCGGGCAAGAAGATCAAGGGACGCAAGCGACATATCGCGACCGACACGCTGGGTCATGTCGTGGCGGCTGTTGTACATCCCGCCGACATTCAGGATCGTGATGGTGCGCCGCTGGTAGCGACCAGAATACGCTCATTGTTTCCCTGGCTTCGCCATCTGATCGGTGACGGGGGATATGCTGGCGAGAAGTTGCGTGGTACGCTGGCTGAACTCGGCCGATGGACGATCGAGATCGTCAAACGTAGCGATCGGGCCGAAGGCTTCGTCGTCTTGCCCAAACGCTGGATCGTGGAGCGTAGCTTTGCATGGCTCGGACGTTGCCGTCGCCTCACGAAGGATGTCGAGACAACAATCTCGTCATCCTGCGCATGGTTGATGATTGCCCATATCCGCAGAGTTCTGCGAAAAATCAATCAAACCGCTTTCTGATTCAGGCTCT
>NZ_WOTB01000111.1 GCF_011516835.1 Acetobacter musti
TTCAGGCCAAGAAGCCGTCTGGCCCAACCACCTGACAGGAGACCGCAAGAGGGCCCGGAGATGCCTCACACGGGCCTTAAAAACCGCAGAAAACCGACATTCCCAGTCATACGGGAGGTCTGGATGAACGAGGATCAGAAGTCAGACCGCTAAGACACGTTCAAAAGCTTCACCTTAGGACTGGGAAACTATCAAAAAGGCACGATACTGGGTTTTTGGAGCAAAGCTCCGAAAAACCCCGGAAAACAAACACTTACGCTTATGTTTTCCTACGTGCCCTGCCGGGGGCGTCGGCGCCCTTCGGGCGCGTCACTCTTCATGCACGCGCCACCTCACGGTGTCGCGCCGTCCCCTGCCATGGGGACGGCGGTGCAGATTGCCTGAGCCAATCGCTTTCTAAGTCATGATCACCCTGATCCATGTCTTCGGAGGTGCAGAAGTTTCGGACGGGAAACCTCGAAATACCGAACGAGATGATCTTGCAGCGAGAGATCGGGGACCAGTGGCGATCAGACGCCAAAAGGATTGTCAGCTTTCGGTTATCCCCCGGCAATGTATTCTCTTCACACGCCCCGGTTGTTCACCAGAAATCAGACGCACGGACTCTTTTGGGGTTCTGTTTCATCTTTGGCTTCGCGGGTTGAGGACATTGTCGTCCTCACCCCAGAGCGGCCGTTGGCCGTGGGTTCGTGCTTCGAACAAAAGAGGTTTCCTCTCTCTGTGGTCTCACTCTTTTCGAGATCGTTTATCATGAATTCCCAGAAATCCGTCGAACCGGTCTATGACCCGGTCGATCAGCTATACGATGCAACGGCAGTCCTGAATGGGGTTGTCCTTCCTTCTCTGCGGGAGATCATCAGGTCTCCATGCACCGGGCTACAGGATCC
>NZ_WOTB01000112.1 GCF_011516835.1 Acetobacter musti
AGAGCGCCTTTCAAAACCATGTTGTGAGGGCTCTGAAGCAGATGAGCGAGCATGCGATCAGTGTGAAGGCGAGGTGGATATCGGCCCTTCTTTCGTAGCGGACAGTGAGGCGTCGGAAACGGGATATCCATGCGAAGGTGCGCTCCACGACCCAGCGATGCTTTCCGAGATAAGTGCTGCTTTCGATGCCTTTTCTGGTGATCCTGTGCCTGATCCCGCGACTGGAGCATGCCTGCCGGCAGCGTCGATAGTCATAGCCCTTGTCGGCGTGAAGCTTTCCGGGACGGCGGCGCGGTCGTCCTTTCTTCCCCGGATGGAAGGCAGCGCATCCAGGAGAGGCTCAGGCATCCGGCTGTCATGGACATTGGCGCCGGATAGAAGAACAGTCAGCGGAATACCCTGTCGATCCGTGACGATGTGCCGCTTCGTGCCCGGTCTCCCGCGATCCGTCGGGTTTGGACCAGTCGTTCCCCCCCCTTTTTGCCGCGATGGATGCGCTGTCCATGCAGGCCCGGCTCCAGTCCAGTCGGTCGGCCTGATGGAGGCGGGTCAGCATCGTACGATGCAAACTGTCCCATACGCCCGCCTTGATGCCTGTCTCGCAGGCGACGCCAGCAGATAATCCCAGAGCCGCATCCCATCTCACGGGGGAGCATCTCCCATGGAATGCCGGTCAGGAGAACGAACACGATCCCCGTCAATGCGGAACGGTCGGAAATGCGTGGTCGTCCGCCTTTTGGACGCGCGGGAATAACAGGCAGGAGCGGTTCAATAACTGCCCATAATTTATCGGAAACGAGAGGTGAAGCCATGGAGCCTCATCCCTCATTCAGGACCACAGTACAAGGGGTTTTGAAAGGCGCTCTTA
>NZ_WOTB01000113.1 GCF_011516835.1 Acetobacter musti
CTAGAGGGTGTTATGTACTTTCGTGTGCGATTGGTTCAGTAATGCTGAATGACGCAAGCCCGCAAGCCGTATCCCTCTGACGTATCAGACGAAGAATGGTCGTTGGTTGTTCCGTATCTGGTCCTGATGCGTGAAGACGCGGAACAGCGGCGGCATGACTTGCGCGAACTGTTCAACGGGTTGCGCTACGTGATCCGCTACGGGATTGCCTGGCGCGCGATGCCAAACGATCTGCCGCCGTGGTCGGCGGTTTATCAGCAATCTCGTCGTTGGATGGATGCCGGCTGCTTCGAGACGCTGGCCTGCGATCTACGTGCCGTCTTGCGCATGGCTTCCGGTCGCCAGCCGGAACCCACCGCAGCCATCCTCGACAGCCGGACATTGCGTTCGACACCCGAGAGCGGGCCTCGTGCCGGTTACGACGGGGCCAAACGCAAACGGGGCTCGAAGCTGCATATGGCTGTGGATACGCTGGGCCACCTGCTGGCCCTGCACGTCACGCCAGCCAGTCGGGATGATCGCGCCGAGGTCGGACGCCTCGCCGCTGCCATTCAGGAGGCCACTGACGAAAGCGTCGAACTGGCCTATGTCGATCAGGGATATACCGGCGAGAAACCTGCCGGGGCGGCTCGCACGCACGGTATCGCACTCGAAGTCGTCAGGTTGCCCGAAGCCAAGCGCGGCTTTGTCCTGCTGCCGCGCCGATGGGTTGTCGAGCGGTCTTTCGCATGGGCCACACGATGCCGCAGGCTCGTCAAGGACTACGAGCGTTACGCTTCAACCCTCGCAAGTCTCCATGTCGTCGCTTTCGCATGTTTCATGCTCAGAAACGCCGCTATACTCGCTCAAGGTGCATAACACCCTCTA
>NZ_WOTB01000114.1 GCF_011516835.1 Acetobacter musti
TAGGGCGTGTCGTCAGTTAAGCGGGAGGATTATGCCGCTTGTACTCTCGTCTGATCTGTGATTTTTTCTTCCTGTTTCTGGAACGGGGAGAGAGTGAATGCGTCGGTATGGTCTGAGCGACGGTCAGTGGGAGCGGATAAAGGATTTCCTCCCGGGTCGTGAAGGTCATGTCGGAGGCACGGCTGCGGATAATTGCCTGTTTGTGGAAGCAGTGCTGTATCGTTACCGCGCGGGCATTCCCTGGCGTGATCTGCCTGTGCGCTTCGGGTACTGGAAGAACGTGCACCGGCGGCTGCGTCGCTGGTGCGAAAGCGGTGTGACCGAGCGGATTTTCCGGCATCCGGCCGCCGATCACGACAACGAATACATGATGATCGACAGCACGATTGTGCGGGCTCACCAGCATAGTGCGGGCGCCCGTAAAAAGGGGGCGCGGATCAGGCCATCGGCCGATCCCGTGGCGGACTGACTACCAAAATCCACGCCATTGTCGATGCTGCGGGAAAGGCTGTGGCTCTTTTCCTGACGCCAGGGCAGAGGGCCGACATTACTGAAGCAGAACCTCTCCTGGATGAAGCCGACCCTGCAGCCTTTATCGCCGACAAGGCTTATGATGCTGACCCGCTTATCGAAAAGCTTGAAGAACGACAGATCACACCGGTTATCCCCTCAAAGAAAAACCGTATCTGTCCACGAAAAATCCGTTTTTCAATTTATAAAAAACGAAACATCATTGAACGCTTCTTCGCCAGACTGAGGCAGTTCAGAGGTATCGCAACGCGCTGTGACAGGATGAAATCAACCTTCCTCGCAGTCGTGCAACTCGTCGCCGCAATTCTCGGACTTAACTGACGATACGCCCTAG
>NZ_WOTB01000115.1 GCF_011516835.1 Acetobacter musti
TAGGGCCTGTTAGATCTTAAAATACTTCCTATATTGTATGGATTGAAGAAGGAGACGGAACAGGCACTTTCACTGATGAGACATGGGCGATCTGGGAACCGCTGATTGAGGCGGTTCGGCCAAGGGGCAAGACACCGCCCCATGATCTGCGGCGTACGATAGCAGCGATCTTCTGGCGTCATGAGAATGGTGCGAAATGGCGAAGTATCCCCGCTGAGCTGGGTCCGTGGTGGCGGGCGGCGCAGCTTTTCATCCGCTGGGCGAAACTGGGGGTGTGGGAACGCCTGCTCGAACTGGTTCAGGACCACCACGGAGTGGCGCTGGGCATGACTTTTCTGGATGGCACGAACATCAGGGCTCACCACAAGGCGGCGGGAGCCCAAAAAAAGGGGCCTCTTTCGAAGAGCGAGACCATCGTGAAGCACTTGGCCGCTCTCGCGGCGGCTATGGCACAAAAGTGTGCGTGATCGCGGACGGACACGGAAAAGCCATTGGTTTCGCTCTGGCACCCGGACAGGCCCATGAACTGCCACTGGCGCCAGCCATGCTCGACGATCTCCCCTCTGTTCCCCTGTGGGTCGTGGCGGACAAAGGCTACGCGTCAGACGCCTTTCGTGAACGGATATGGGACATGGGAGCCCGACCGGCCATTCCCGCGAAACGACGCGATGCGCCGGTCGCCTGTCCCAAATGGGCCTATCGATGCCGACATCTTGTGGAGAACCTCTGGGCTCGTCTCAAGGAATGGCGCGCTGTCGCAACCAGATACGAAAAAACAGCAACCTCGTTCCTCGCGGTCATCCACATCGCTGCCGCCGCAGACTGGATCAAGTGCTAACAGGCCCTA
>NZ_WOTB01000116.1 GCF_011516835.1 Acetobacter musti
TAAGGTCTGTGGGGATTCACCGTGAGTGGATGATGGCTGCAGCGAGACAGATCATGGCGCTGAAGCTTTTGTCCGTTTTGCCGGCACGCATAGCGATGCGTTTGAATTCCTTGAGCTTGCAGAAAAAGTTCTCGATCAGGTGCCGCCATTTATACATTTCCCGGTCAAGGGGTAGCGGCTTTGAGCGCCTTGGGTGCTGGGAAATGACGGCCGTAGCGCCCCTTTCATCGAGTTCAGCGATGATGGTGTTGCTGTCGAACGCTTTGTCGGCGATGAAGGCATCGAATGTGAGACCGTCAATCAACGGTGGCACTTCCACACTGTCGAAGCGCTGTCCGGGCATCAGACGGAAACGCACGAGATTACCCAGGGCATCCGTCAGCGCGAGAATCTTCGTCGTCATGCCGCCCTTCGAGCGGCCAATGGCCTGGCTCTGAGTCCCCCTTTTGCGCCCTGCCCATGACGATGAACCTTCACGATCGTTGCATCGGCCATGGCATATTCCATGTCCGGATCACCGGACAGGGCCTCGAAAATCCGTTTGAAAACATCGGCATTGCGCCAGTCGCTGAAGCGACGGAACGCCGTGCTCCAGTTGCCGAACAGGGCAGGCAGATCACGCCATGGACTGCCAGTGCGCACAATCCACAGCACCGCTTCCATGAAAAGACGGTTGTCGCGACCGCTTCGACCCGGATCCGTCGATTTGCCAAGGCATTGGGGTTCAATCAGCGCCCATTGGGCGTCCGTCAGCACAAAGCGTTCCATCAGAAGCTTGAATCATAACCCAAGCCTCATGTGAATCCCCACACGCCGTA
>NZ_WOTB01000117.1 GCF_011516835.1 Acetobacter musti
CCGCTCAGCACACGGCAGTCATCAACGCGGGGTCTGCCGTGGCTCTTTGGGAAAAAGGACCGCAGACGATCCATCTGTTCGTCCGTCAGCCAGTACAGGTCGCTCATTTCCGGTCTCCTCACAGAGCCTGAATCAGTTTTCCGTACTCAAATCTATGAGCCCTCAGCCTGGGCTCAGGACTTATTCTCTGAGCCAGAAGATGAAGGTTGCTGCGATATGGATTGCGGACAAGAATGTATGGGCGCAGCGATCGTATCGGGTCGCAACACGTCGCCGGTCTTTCAGCTTTGCGAACATGTTTTCGATGAGGCGGCGCTTTTTACAGAGATGCCAGTCGTAAGGCGGCTTTGATTTCCGGTTCTTTTTCGGTGGAATGCAGACGGTGATATTTTGTTCGACGAGAATTCGCCTGATCCGGTTGCTGTCACAGGCTCTGTCCCCGATGACTTCTTCTGTCTCATCGGGGAGATCTGCCAGAAGCACGTCTGCGCCTCTGAAGTCGCTGACCTGACCTACGGTCAGATAAAGCCAGACAGGGCGACCTTTGCCGTCACACACGGCATGAAGCTTTGAGTTCAGTCCGCCTTTTGTCCGTCCGATATGGCGGGGAAAAGCCCCTTTCTGAGCAGGGACGCCGACGTCCGGTGCGCTTTCAGATGTGTTGCATCAATCATCAGGCGCTTTGAACGGCCAGCCTGTTCTGTCACGGCGACGAAGATCCGGTCGAAGACACCCGGGCGGTTCCACCGGATGAAGCGATTATATAAAGTCCTGTGCGGACCATACGCTTTCGGGGCATCT
>NZ_WOTB01000118.1 GCF_011516835.1 Acetobacter musti
CCTATATCAATTATCATCAAATTTTTACGCGCTGTTGCAGAAATGTTCCATAACTATTTCATATTTTGTTTACAATTGTCTCAATTTGAGCGAACTGTCTGATAAATGCTTGAGGATGTGATTAGTGGCACGAAACAGAAAAACGAAACCCGAAGAAAAGCCGTCCCATCATATTCATTCGCTGCCCGCCATAAGGTGTCCTGATCCGACCTGCTCTTGCCTGGTCAGCCGGGAAGTGGCTCCTACGTGGCTGCTACCTTTATTATATACAGCCATTCCGATTTTATAAGATATAAGCCACAAACACAGGAAGTGTAGCCGTCCGTGGATGTTTTCCAACAGATCGGAAAACCCTGTCAGATGGTGCCGGCACGATGGCGATACATTATCGCTTGTAAAGAGGGTCGGCTACGCGTTGCCGCATCATCCAGATCGCCTGCCACGACCCGTAGATGATCTTTTGCCCGATGCCACTGACTGCCGTTAAGAATAGATTGTTTCATTGCAAGGATTCCCTCAACAGCAGGAGCAGAAATCACAGACCAACGGCGCATGAAGTTCTAACATCATTTCGTTCTGATTAGCTGAATTCGATAATTATATCACACATAAATATATTTACAATTAGATATTAATTATTTATCTAAAAATAGATTTCGTGCTGGTATAGAAGGGGGACTGCATTGTCTTTCTGTGTTGTGGGGGCTGGTTTTAGTGGCGCTGTCATAGCCCGGCATCTTGCCGAACGCGGGCACAAGGTCACTCTTCTGGACGAGCGTCCGCATATT
>NZ_WOTB01000119.1 GCF_011516835.1 Acetobacter musti
TCGATGGAAACATGCGATTTATAGCCAAAGAACGGGATGGCGAGATCGCTGGATGGCATGGTTCCATCATCCTGCCGCTTCGCCTTCGTGAACTTCAGTGTCCAGCGCGCATGACGATCCTTGTGCGACAGCTTTGCGGGTTTGTCCTGCCAGTCTTCAGGAATACGGCCTGCTCGCAGATCCGCTTTCTCTGCATTGGTGTTCCGCTGCTTCGGAGCCGCTACCAGCGTGGCATCCAGGATCTGGCCTGACATCGGCAAATACCCGGCGTTACGCAGGGTCGCATCAAAGCGGTTGAACAGCCCATCGATCGCACCCGCCTGGGTCAGACGCTCGCGAAACAGCCAGACCGTTTTGGCATCCGGCACCCGATCTGAAAGTCCCAGCCCAAGGAAACGCATAAAGGAGAGGCGATCGTTGATCAGATATTCCGTCCGCTCATCAGACAAATTGTTGAGCGTCTGGATCACCAGGATCTTGAACATCAGCACAGGATCAAATGGCGGTCGTCCGCCCTTGCTTCCATCGGAATACGCCAGGGCCTTGTCCAGATCAGGACGGAACGCTTCAAAATCCACAGTCCGGGAAAACGCTTCGAGCTGATCGCCAAGCCCACTCAGCCGGGCAAGACGCTCTTCAACATCAAAGAAACCAGACTGCTTCATATCGCCATTCCCTCAATCAACGCAGAAGAAATAGAATCATACAGAAGACCTCAAAACCAGGGGGTTTTTAGAACCCTCCA
>NZ_WOTB01000120.1 GCF_011516835.1 Acetobacter musti
GGGGCCGCACAGGCCCGCGCAGAGAGTGCAGCGGATGGATGATCCGTCTCTTCCGCTGGTCCGCCTGGCGGAGGCCCTGCTGTTCCGCAGCAGCAATCCGGTGTCGCAGACCGCTCTGGCCCGGGCGCTGGGCCAGGACGTGGATGTGGGGGTCATCATGGCCCGGGTGGCGGCGCGGACAGCAGGGCTGGGCTTTGAGCTGGTGCCGGCCGCAGACGGCTGGATGTTCCGCACCGCCGCCGATCTCGGCGAGGCGCTGCGGGCCGCGACCCGGGAGCGGCCGCAACGGCTGCCGCGGGCAGTGCTGGAGGCGCTGCTGCTGATTGCCGCCCGCCAGCCGGTGACCCGGCCGGAGATTGAAAGCTTCCGGGATGCGCCGCTGCCGCAGCAGACGCTGGCGACGCTGCAGGAGCAGGGCCTGATTCGCAGCCCTGGTCGCAAGCCGGTGCCCGGGCAGCCGCTGCTGTGGGTGACCACGGAGCGGTTTCTGGCTCTGTATGGCGTGCGGTCGCTGACTGATCTGGATCCGCTGCTGGAGGGGCTCAGAGGGCCGCTCTGAGGCGGGGCCGGGCGGTTTTCCGCCGTTTCCTTTAATCAGGAGCCGGGTTTCTGAGGCGTGGTAATGCCCCTTTACCACGCCTCAGAACAGGCTTGCCTTAATCGGGGCAGAAGGGCAGACTCCCGCGGGACAACAAGGTGAGGAGAGGTGGAGT
>NZ_WOTB01000121.1 GCF_011516835.1 Acetobacter musti
TCTCGACGACGAACTCCAGATAAGCCGCCTTGTCCATCAGTTGGAGGCGGTCATAGGCGCCATCGGCAAACAGGTGCTTCACCCAGGGCCAGCGTTTACGGATCGCATCCAGGATCATCTGTGCGCCTGCGCTGTCGGAGATGTCGGCCGGTGTCAGGTTGAGCATCAGCAGGCGCCCGTCCGTATCGACGGCGATATGCCGCTTGCGCCCGACCACTTTCTTACCGGCGTCATAACCCCTTGTCTTTGCATGAGGCGCCTTGACGCTTTGGCTGTCGATCACCCCGGCCGACGGACTGGCTTCACGACCCATCCGCTCCCGATCGAGCATCAATTCAACATCGTGGATCGTCTGAAACAGGAAACGCCGCGCCAGTTCCCGGAACCAGCCATAGACCGTTCGCCAATGCCCGAAATGGATCGGCAACATTCGCCAGCCACAGCCCGAGCGGACCAGATAGCGCACCGCGTTGATCACTTCGCGGAATTCAATTTCCCGCGGACGTCCCATGCGCCCAGGCTCAGGCATCAGTGGCGCGATCCGCGCCCATTCCTCATCCGTCATGTCAGACGGATAGCGCTTCGTCTTGCGGGTGATACTGGCCATCCGGCCTCTCTGCTCTGGCGTCCACATCCAGGGCTTGAATCACACCCTCACCGAATTTCCAAACAGGCTCTAA
>NZ_WOTB01000122.1 GCF_011516835.1 Acetobacter musti
AAGCATTTATCAGACAGTTCGCTCAAATTGAGACAATTGTAAACAAAATATGAAATAGTTATGGAACATTTCTGCAACAGCGCGTAAAAATTTGATGATAATTGATATAGGTTTTTGTTTTCTGCTCGCATGAGCCACGGCCAGCCGCTTAACTGAACGTGTCCTATCGTGGGAACAGATCATTATGAAGCAAAGACTACTTGCTCTCGCAGACAAACTGTTTCGCGATGCAATCGCGCCGGGGCGATTGAGGCTATCGATGCATTTTACGCGCTTGTCGATACCGAACAGCGCGCGGATAGACTACTCCGTGAACATGAAACAGTAACCGCGAGCGAAAGTTCCCGCACCTTCGAAAAAAAATCCCACGGCGTTGTTCTCGATCTGGGGCATTGCAGCGCATCAGCGCCGAACTGAATGGAAATGGCCTTTCCCCGCGGCGAAGCTGTGATGTAGAAAATGGCCCGCCGGACTTCTGGCAGGCCGGTGTCACGGACGCAGAGAGTCGTCCTGGCATTCCAGCTTCAGGCTGAGCGTATCCAGCATCTGCACTCGCGCAGCAGTCAGTATCCGGGCATCGTCACCGAGCAGCCGGGCCCGCGTAACTGAGCCTGTGGGCGGCAGCATACGGACTTATATGCAGGCCGGCGG
>NZ_WOTB01000123.1 GCF_011516835.1 Acetobacter musti
GCTTCCAGCCGGGCGCAGGCTTCGTCCAGCTTCGCTTTCAGTGTTTCCCGTCGGGCAAGCGCTTCCGGCAATGCCTGCGGATCGCTGTCTGTGGCATCTGCGTGCTCCGCCTGGTCCATCAGTTTCGCGATCTCCACCGCCAGCTGTTCGCGCAGTGCCCTGATCCGGTCGTAGCGCAGGGAACGGTATTTCGAAGCGTCGGCATCGATTTTCGTGCCGTCAATCGATACTACACCCAGACGCAGCAGACCCGTCTCGCGCGCCAGAAGCAGGACCTGCGCAAATGCAGCTTCAATGGCTGTCCGGTTCGTCCGGCGGAAGGTCGCAATCGTATCATGATCCGGATGCAGGTTCGCCGCCACGAAGCGCACCCCGATATCGCGATATGTCGCCCGCTCGATCCGGCGTGAGGAAAACAACCCGTTCGCATAGCTGAAGATCAGAAGCGCCAGCATCAGCCGCGGATGATACTGCGCCTTCCCGCCCGTGCGCACCGGCACGGAAAACGCACTCATCGGAACCCGCTCAACGGCGGCAACAACGAAATGCGCCATATCGTCAGCCGGAAGCCACGACTTCAGATCAGGCGGCAGAAGATACGGCTGAGACCGGTCAAACGGGATGAAGCTGCTCATCTCA
>NZ_WOTB01000124.1 GCF_011516835.1 Acetobacter musti
AAAAACATCCCGCGTCACGTAATCAAGACTATATCAAACCGGCTGGTCGTGACATCATGAAACAGGTCGACGAAATCCTTGATTACGCCAATGACGTCTCACAACCTGACAGCTTATGCGCTCGCGTTCAATCTTTCGAGGAAGAGGAGGCGGCGCATATTGTAGACGATATTGGCGAGCCCGATCCTCATGGTGGCTCGACTGATACCGACAGTCCGGACAAACAGCCCCGTCTGTGACTTCTGATCGGCAAAGACATGCTCGACACGCGAGCGGATGACCGACTTTCCAGCATTTGATTTCTGGATATGCCGGGGCATAGGCTTGAGATGCGGCTTTTTGCGATGAACCTTGGAGACAAAGCCCTGCTTTTCCATGAAGTCTTCGTTGGCTTTTGAGCGATAGGCCGTGTCGGCCCAGACACTTGAGGCCGTATTGGTTTTATCCAGAAGCCCCTCTCTCAATCGCGCGCCATCACTGGCAGCGGCATGCGTTGTTTTCCATTTGCGGATGAACCGGTATTTCCGATCGATGGAAACATGCGATTTATAGCCAAAGAACGGGATGGCGAGATCGCTGGATGGCATGGTTCCATCATCCTGCCGCTTCGCCTTCGTGAACTTCAGTGTCCAGCGCGCA
>NZ_WOTB01000125.1 GCF_011516835.1 Acetobacter musti
GCCAAGGCCGAATGGCGCCACGGCAACCGCTATCATCGCTTTATTGTCACCACGCTACCGCAGGGAATGTCCGACCCCCGCCATCTCTACGAACAGATTTACTGCGCACGCGGGGATATGGAAAACCGCATCAAGGAATGCCAGATGGATCTGTTCTCAGACAGGACCTCGTCCCACACCATCCGGGCCAACCAGCTCCGGCTGTGGTTCTCGGCCGCAGCCTATGTCCTGCTGACCGCTCTGCAAAGACTGGCCCTTGGCCAGACCAGCCTGGAGACGGCGACCTGTGGCACCATACGCGCACGACTGCTCAAAATCGCGACACGTGTAACGCTCAGCGTCCGTCGGATTGTCCTGTCCATGCCGGACATGTTCCCCTGTCAGCATGAATTCGCCCTCGCTCATGCACGATTGCGAAGGCTCCGGCAGGCCATCTGAAGAAACAGACAGTGCACAGACCACATAGCTTCCACCAACACTGCCTTCTCAGGCCGTGACACCCTCACTGCGTTCAGAACCCGCCGCCAGAAGCAGAATATCGTCAATATTCCAGATCGGGCTCCTGTGGGATGACTGAATTCTACAAAATGACCCGAAATTGCCTCAAGTGTGAGA
>NZ_WOTB01000126.1 GCF_011516835.1 Acetobacter musti
CAGTGCTTTCGGGTTATGCAGGGCGCAGTCCAGCAGCATGCGCCAGAACTGCCGGGTTGTTCCGGGGCCGGCGCGGTGGATGCGGAAGAGCAGCCGGACGAAGCTGCGGAGATCGCCGCGTATCATCCGGTGAGCGCGCCTGCGCCGGAGCATGCGGCCCAGCCGGCGGACGCGGTCGAAATAGGCGGTCGGTTCGTAGATTGCCTGGAGGACTGTTCTGTAATCGTTCAGTACGTCACGGCGGGGGCGTTTTGTCTCGAAGTTCAGGCCGGCGGTGCACTGGTCTCCGGACTGGGTCTGTCCGTCATCGGAGAAGAGGCGTCCTTCGGCCAGCAGGCGACGTGTGAGCTGGGTTGTTGGCAGGGCGTAAAGCAGGCCGACCATGCAGACCGGGATTGCCGTGTCTTCGATGCAGTCGATCATGCCGGCGGCGACGCTGCCTTTTTCGCTGTCGAAGCCGACGATGAAGCCGGCGTTCACGAAAATTCCGGCCCCGTGGATTGTGGCGATGCTCTGCTGCAGACTGCGGCGGGTGTTCTGCTTTTTCTGCGTCATGACCAGCGTGTCTGTGTCGGGGCTTTCGATTCCGACGAAGACGGCGAAG
>NZ_WOTB01000127.1 GCF_011516835.1 Acetobacter musti
ACTTGAACTCTGCCGCATACCGTTTCCGCGTAACCTTGCCCATAAAACCCGTCCTCGTTCAGGCCAGATGATAGCTTATCGCCCTGTCCGAAAAATGGGGACCACCTCTGAAAGCCGTCCGTCATGAGGAGAAATTCATCCCCTGACTGCACCGGGCTTTCCTGATACTGAATATAAGGAATGCTTGGTCTGCTTATGTCCAGAATCGGATGTCCGTCTGGCTGGTTCATTCGGGAGCGATTAAGTTCCAGACGTGGCACGATTTGGAGGGTTCCAGGCTCAGGGCCTGTTAATTCATTGAACTGAGCGTGCTGTTGTGATTCACAGGCTTACCGCTGGAGGTGAAGCTGTGAGTGACGTGTTTTTGCTGTCTGAACGCCAGATGGATCTGATCAGGCCGTTTTTTCCGCTGGCGCATGGCGTGGCACGGGTGGATGACCGTCGTGTTCTGAGCGGGATCGTTTATGTGATCCGCAACGGCCTTCAGTGGAAAGATGCCCCGAAAGCGTATGGTCCGCACAGGACTTTATATAATCGCTTCATCCGGTGGAACCGCCCGGGTGTCTTCGACCGGATCTTCGTCGCCGTGACAGAACAGGCTGG
>NZ_WOTB01000128.1 GCF_011516835.1 Acetobacter musti
GACGGATAGCGCTTCGTCTTGCGGGTGATACTGGCCATCCGGCCTCTCTGCTCTGGCGTCCACATCCAGGGCTTGAATCACACCCTCACCGAATTTCCAAACAGGCTCTAAAAGGCAGAGAATTTCGGCCTTGTATAAATAGTTAAATGTTTCCTTCGGATATTTTCTATACCGTCACTAACGGCGTCAATGCACTATTTATATCATTATCAACCAAGTATCGGGATAGATACATAAATAACTCAATGGGTGAGGAGAGAATAGGTGGCATTATTTCATGCGGAGTTAAAAATAAATAGGCGACATCTGTTGCTCGGCATGAGCGCGCTCGCCACCGTAGCCAGCTTTGCACAGTCGAAGGGTTTTGCGGAACCATTACATCAGTCCGATAGCGTATCACGCTTTATGTCTGTATCGAAAATTCTCGTCCCTCATCAACTGAACCCTGTTGTCGGCCATAGAATTTACGTCGCGCTTAGGGCCTGTTAGATCTTAAAATACTTCCTATATTGTATGGATTGAAGAAGGAGACGGAACAGGCACTTTCACTGATGAGACATGGGCGATCTGGGAACCGCTGATTGAG
>NZ_WOTB01000129.1 GCF_011516835.1 Acetobacter musti
ACTTGAACTCTGCCGCATACCGTTTCCGCGTAACCTTGCCCATAAAACCCGTCCTCGTTCAGGCCAGATGATAGCTTATCGCCCTGTCCGAAAAATGGGGACCACCTCTGCGCGGCCTTCCTGATGGCCATGGATACGGTCATCGGTGGCATCCACATCCAGAACGATCCGGGCGGGTGCGTGCTCATGCTGGTCAAGGAAGAGCGTGACGAACAGGGTAGCCAGGGCCTCATGATCAGCAATGATCCGACAGTAACGATCTGCCTTGTACCCACTGCGCTCCAACCGGTTCAGTGTAGATTTGCCAGCCAATGCTGCGCAGTTTGCCCGGCCTCCTGACAGACGGCCCGAGGCCAGACCAAAGATCAGGTCATGCCGCAGGGCATCGTGATCATTGAGATCTTCATAGCCCAGTGCCAGGCCCATGATCCGCTGACGGACAAGGTCTTCAACCCGGTATTCCACAAAGGCAGGATGCCGCTTATCGCGAAAACAGGCAGCAAAGCGGCGGCTGAGCCCCAGAATGTCATCAGCCTGCTTCACCAGAATGACGCCCCCATCCGAACTCATGCGACCCCCGTCA
>NZ_WOTB01000130.1 GCF_011516835.1 Acetobacter musti
TTCCTTCCCCGGGTCCCTGTCTGCCGTGCGCAGGGTAGCGCTGAGGAGATGGTCCCCGCAGAAGATGTATAACGGCAGATAGCAGTTATGGCCGTAATATCCATGAAAGGCCCGGCCTTCCTGATGGCCATGGATACGGTCATCGGTGGCATCCACATCCAGAACGATCCGGGCGGGTGCGCGCTCATGCTGGTCCATGAAAAGCGTCACGAACAGGGTAGCCAGGGCCTCATGATCAGCAATGATGCGGCAGTAACGATCTGCCTGCTGCCCACTGCGCTCTAGCCGGTTCAGCGTGGATTTGCCAGCCAATGCTGCGCAGTTTGCCCGGCCTCCTGACAGACGGCCCGAGGCCAGACCCATGACAGGATCATGACGTAAAGCGTCATGGTCATTAAGGTCTTCATAGCCCAGTGCCAGGCCCATGATCCGCTGACGGACAAGGTCTTCAACCCGGTATTCCACAAAGCCGGGATGCCGCTTATCGCGAAAACAGGCAGCAAAGCGGCGGCTGAGCCCCAGAATGTCATCAGCCTGCTTCACCAGAATGACGCCCCCATCCGAACTCATGCGACCCCCGTCA
>NZ_WOTB01000131.1 GCF_011516835.1 Acetobacter musti
TGCCCCGAAAGCGTATGGTCCGCACAGGACTTTATATAATCGCTTCATCCGGTGGAACCGCCCGGGTGTCTTCGACCGGATCTTCGTCGCCGTGACAGAACAGGCTGGCCGGTCGAAGCGTCTGATGATTGATGCAACACATCTGAAAGCGCACCGGACGTCGGCGTCCCTGCTCAGAAAGGGGCTTTTCCCCGCCATATCGGACGCACGAAAGGTGGCCTGAACTCAAAGCTTCATGCCATGTGTGATGGACAGGAACGCCCTGTCCGGCTGCCTCTGACAGCGGGTCAGGTGAGCGACTTCAGAGGCGCGGACGTTCTGCTGGCGGACCTGCCGGATGAGACAGAGGAAGTCATCGGTGCCCGGGGATACGACAGCAACCGGATCAGGCACGCGCCTGCAGACCGGAATATCACCGTCTGCATTCCACCGAAAAAGAACCGGAAATCAAAGCTGCCTTACGACTGGCATCTCTGTAAAAAGCGCCGCCTCATCGAAAACATGTTCGCAAAGCTGAAAGACCGGCGACGTGTTGCGACCCGATACGATCGCTGCGCCCATACATT
>NZ_WOTB01000132.1 GCF_011516835.1 Acetobacter musti
CCGGATGATGGACGGGCTGGCTGCCGGGAAGGCAGAGCCCCGGACCATCATGATTGATGCGACCTGTCTGAAGGCGCACCGCACGGCTTCGAGCCTGCGGCTAAAAAAGGGGATCCAGGCCGCCTGACCGGCCGCACCAAAGGCGGGATGAACACGAAGCTGCATGCCGTCACCGATCAGAACGGACGACCGCTGAGCTTCTTCATGACAGCAGGACCGATCAGTGATTATACCGGTGCCGCTGCCCTGCCGGACGGTCTTCCTGCTGCACAATGGCTGCCGGGAGACCGGGTTATGACGCTGACTGGTTCAGGGATGCCCTGGAGGAAAAAGGGATCAGACCCTGCATTCCAGGATGGAGATCCCGCGGGAAACCTGCCAGATACGACAGGCGGAAATACAAACGGCGCAACCGTATCGAGATCATGTTTGGAAGGCTCAGGGACCGGCGGCGGGTCGCAACCCGCTACGACAGATGCCCGACCGTCTTCTTCTCAGCCATCTGTCTCGCTGAAACCGTCATGTTCTGGCCAGGAGTCCTGAGCCT
>NZ_WOTB01000133.1 GCF_011516835.1 Acetobacter musti
ACGGCGGCAACAACGAAATGCGCCATATCGTCAGCCGGAAGCCACGACTTCAGATCAGGCGGCAGAAGATACGGCTGAGACCGGTCAAACGGGATGAAGCTGCTCATCTCAACACCTTACAACCTTACCCCTTCACAGGGTACCCCAACCCGACAGGCTGCTAGAGGGTGTTATGTACTTTCGTGTCTGAGTGGTGCTGTAAAGATGGATGAATACTGCACGCAAACCGTATCCGTCTGATATCAGTGACGAAGAGTGGTCGCTGGTTATTCCGTATCTTCTTCTGATGAAGGAAGACGCGGAACCACGCCATCATGATCTGCGGGAGCTGTTCAACGGTCTGCGGTATGTGATCTGCGACAGTATTGCATGGCGGGCGATACCGAACGATCTTCCGCCGTGGACTGCGGTTTACCAGCAATCCCGGCGCTGAATGGAAGCGGGATGTTTCGAGGCTGTTGTCCACGATCTCCGGGCTGTGCTGCGGCTGGCTGCAGGAAAACAGGCTGAGCCGACAACGGCGATTATCGACAGCCGGACACTG
>NZ_WOTB01000134.1 GCF_011516835.1 Acetobacter musti
CCTATATCAATTATCATCAAATTTTTACGCGCTGTTGCAGAAATGTTCCATAACTATTTCATATTTTGTTTACAATTGTCTCAATTTGAGCGAACTGTCTGATAAATGCTTTGAGGACGTGATTAGTGGCACGAAACAGAAAAACGAAACCCGAAGAAAAAATAGGACGGAGCCTCGCCCGGCTTCGCGTGGCGCGGGCCGAAAGTATATCTGGTCTCGCTCTTGCCAGCGGGGTTGCAGAAGACAGGCTCATGTCGGCAGAGACCGGCGCACTGCGGCTTACGCCTGAGGAGATAATTGCAATATGCAAAGCTCTTGACGTGAAACCGAGCCAGCTCATGGGGGAGACAGATTAGACGGACCGCTTGGTTCCTTCCGAACGTAAAGCTTCGTCGAAAGCCTGAGCCTTCGCAGTCGGCGGCGACGAGCAGAGGTGGTCCCCATTTTTCGGACAGGGCGATAAGCTATCATCTGGCCTGAACGAGGACGGGTTTTATGGGCAAGGTTACGCGGAAACGGTATGCGGCAGAGTTCAAGT
>NZ_WOTB01000135.1 GCF_011516835.1 Acetobacter musti
GTTCTGGAACTACAAAGAAACCTGCGATCTGACCGGCGCACGCTACCCGGCAGCGCCCCTCGGCCTGATCACCGTCGCCGCCCTGCTCCCGAAGCACTGGGAGGTCAGGCTCGTCAACCGCAACACTGAACGCCTGACGGAAGACGATGTCGCATGGGCCGACATGGTGATGACCGGCGGAATGCTGCCCCAGCGAAACGACGCCCTGCAGATCATCGACATGTGCCGCGCAGCCGGAAAGCCGGTGGTGACCGGCGGCCCTGACGTCACCTCCAGCCCGGACATCTACAGCGCCGCGAACTTTCAGGTCCTCGGAGAAGCCGAGGAAATCATGGGCGACTTCATCGCCGCATGGCGAAGCGGCGCCAGGCAGGGCGTTTTCACAGCCCCCATGGGCAAAACGGATGTCACCCTGAGCCCTCTCCCGCGCTTTGATCTGCTGAAACTGAACCAGTATCTGCATGTCGGAATCCAGTTCTCGCGCGGATGCCCGTTCAGCTGCGAATTCTGCGACATCATCGAACTGTACGGC
>NZ_WOTB01000136.1 GCF_011516835.1 Acetobacter musti
CTGTTTTCGCTTGTACCGCCCGATTCCGCGTACTAGACTCTCCTGACGAGAGAACGGGAGTTCAACATGGCTGTGATTACTGTCCTGGACGGCCACATCACCCTGAAAGCCGATTTTCATCCGGAGCTGGCCACACAGGCGCGGCGTTATCGGGGACGCTTTATGGGAAAAGAGACCGGCTGGTCCTTCAGGCACGAGCACGAGGAGGCGGTGCGGAATGTCTGCCGCACACTCTACGGCGTGGATGGCACGCCGGAAGCGTGGGCCGATCGCTGCAACGTGCAGATCGAAGTCAACGAGCAGAACATCCGCACACCGTTGTGGCGACAGTTCAACGCCGACATTTATGTCGCCGGCCGGCACGTAGCCGGTGTCTTCGGCCCGCGTCACGTTCTCCGGACAGGCAAGGGCGTGAAGTTCCTGCGCGGCGGGCCGTGCTGTGTTCTTCAGCGCGGCGCCTATGAGATGGACGTGCCGTCCGGCACCCTGCTTGAAATCCGTAATTATCCCCG
>NZ_WOTB01000137.1 GCF_011516835.1 Acetobacter musti
TGCGCCATATCGTCAGCCGGAAGCCACGACTTCAGATCAGGCGGCAGAAGATACGGCTGAGACCGGTCAAACGGGATGAAGCTGCTCATCTCACCACCTTACAACCTTACCCCTTCACTGGGTAACCCAACCCGACAGGCTGCTAAGGCGTAGCTTTTCACGAACGAGGTCGAGAGCGGCCATTGCTTCGCGAACGGCCGGCTTTGCCCTCACTTCCCTATCCAGCCAGTAATAGTCGTCACTTACATCAATACAACTTGATGTGATGCTGAACAGACGACTGTTGGTAACCGTAATCTCGGACGAGGTAGCCAAAACTGCCTTCGCTTCGTCGGTCGACAAGTGTTCCGATCCGACGGTACCGAATAGTCGGCGCAGGAAGCCTTCTTTGGCTAGGGCCTGTTAGGGCTTGATCCAGTCTGCTGCGGCAGCGATGTGGATGACCGCGAGGAACGACGTTGCTGTTTTTTCGTATCTGGTTGCGACAGCGCGCCACTCCTTGA
>NZ_WOTB01000138.1 GCF_011516835.1 Acetobacter musti
TGACCGCGAGGAACGACGTTGCTGTTTTTTCGTATCTGGTTGCGACAGCGCGCCACTCCTTGAGGCGAGCCCAGAGGTTCTCGACAAGATGTCGACACCGATAGGCCCATTTTGGGCAGGCGACCGGCCCATCGCGTCGTTTCGCAGGAATGGCAGGCCGGGCTCCCATGTCCCATATCCGTTCACGAAAGGCGTTCGACGCGTAGCCCTTGTCCGCCACTACCCACAGGGGAATGGAGGGGAGGTTGTCGAGCAGGGCTGGTGCCAGGGGCAGTTCATGAGCCTGTCCGGGGGCCAGCACAAAACCGAAGGCTTTTCCATGTCCATCAGCGATCACGCAGACTTTCGTGCCATAGCCGCCGCGAGAGCGGCCAAGTGCTTCACGATGGTCTCGCTCTTCGAAAGAGGCCCCTTTTTTTGGGCTCCCGCCGCCTTGTGGTGAGCCCTGATGTTCGTACCATCCAGAAAAGTCATTCCGAACGCCACTCCCTGTTGTTCCTGAA